>QCBJ01000001.1 GCA_003281645.1 Prochlorococcus sp. AG-347-G20
TTCAGTTTCTTATAAGACATTTGAACCATTTTCCTTAAGGAAGTTTCAATATTTCTTAGATAATCAAATCTCACAAAATGTATTTAGAGCAAAAGGAATATTATGGTTTATGGAAAGTGAGAGAAAACATATTTTTCACCTATCTGGAAAGCGGTTTTCTCTAGATGATGAGGAATGGACAAAAGAAAAATCTAACAAGATAGTATTAATTGGAAAAAACTTAGATCACCAAACTATTAAAAATCAACTGTCATCATGTAGATTTAATTCAGATTAAAGTTCATATTAGGATTTAATTAATTTTTGAAAATACGCATTAAAGGTTTTAAAAAAACATTAACAAAATTAAATTTTCTTTATTTCACTTCGTTTATTGTTTCACTTTTAGTAATCATTCCAATTTTCAATTTTCTTCTTGAGGGAATTGATTACATTATTAGTGGAAATTTTTCATTAGGTATTGCTGGAGGAGAAGAGGTATTAGGAACTTTAAAAGTTCTAATATTGACAAGTTTTTTTGGAGGCGGGTTAGGAACTTTGAATGGATGGTTACTTTCAAATTGTGATTTTAAGTTCAGAAAAGTTCTCCGTATTTGTCAGCTAGTTCCACTAGCTGCCCCAGCATATCTAATAACAGCTATTTTGCAGGATTTAGGAAGTATTTTTGGGTATCAAGTAACTGGTTTATGGTGGGGGGTATTAATACTTTCAATTTCCACTTATCCATATGTATTCATTCTTGCTAACGAAAGTTTTAATAAATTTGGAGTTAATCAAATCAATGCTAGTAGAGGATTAGGAGTAGGGCCTTGGAGGAGCTTCTTTAAAATCGCTTTGCCAATGGCGTTACCCGCATTAATAACAGGAATAAGTTTAATGTGTATGGAAGTAATGAATGAATTAGGTACATTTGCATTATTAAACATACCAAGTATTTCTACTGGTATAGCTGAAAATTGGATAATTGAGGGTAATCCAAAAAGTGCTATTGGATTATCTTTGGTAGCCTTATTAATGATTTTCACTTTAATTATTTTCGAAAAGTTATCAAGAAGAAGATCAAAAAGGTGGAGTGAAAATCCTGCATCAAAAGATTCTCAAGGATGGGAATTAAACAACATTAGAGCTTTTGCAGCAATAATCATATCTTTATTTCCTCCAATTTTCTCTTTTGGGATTCCATGTTTTTGGGTTCTACTCAATATAGATCTAATTCAAAAAGGGTTATCTATAGAATTACTTAGCCTATCACTAAGGACATTAAGTCTAGGAATTTTAACTGCATTAATAGCAATGCTATTCTCCTTAATAATTTCCTTAGCCAGACGCCCAAATAAAAGTTTATTACTAGGACTGATAACAAATCTTGCGGGGATAGGTTACGCAATCCCAGGCACTGTATTAGCTTTATCTTTAATAAGCATTTCTTCTTCAAAATTTAATTTTATTGCTATTTGCTTACTAATTTGGGGTTATCTTGTCCGATTTCTAACTATCTCTAAGGGTTCTATTGATTCAAGTCTTGAGAGAATTTCTCCTAGTCTTGATGAAGCAGCACTTGGACTAGGAGAGAATTGGCTGGGTATCATCAAAAGAATTCACCTACCTCTTCTTCAAGGACCAATATTCGTAGGATCACTTTTAGTTTTTGTTGATACGATAAAAGAATTACCCATAACCTTTATTTTAAGACCATTCGATTTCGATACATTATCTGTGAGAATATATCAATATGCTGGAGATGAAAGAATGGTAGAGGCAATATTACCGGCCATTCTTATCATGACTTTAGGCCTTATTGCATCAATTACATTGATACCAAGTTTAGAGAAAAAAAACTAAATTCTTTTAGAAACTTTTCTTATTAAGAAAGGTAAGCTTAACAACAAATCTGCAGAGGTAGATATAACCCTAAAATAAACTAAGCTTATAAGAATTATATTTTCTGGAATACTTTTGCCAACAAATAAAAGGAGGCAAGCCTCAAAAACGCCAACTCCTCCTGGAGCTGCTGGGACTACCAAGCCTATAGACCATGACAAAGAAAAGATTACTAATAAAAATATAATGTTTAGAGTATTACTTGTATAAAAAGTATTTAAGCAAATATAAAAACCAATAAATTTAGATAAAACAAAGCCAATTTCAAGAAATAAAGCTCTAGAGGGGAAAAAAGAAACTATATTTATTCTCTCTTCAAATTGGCCCTTTGGATTTGGAAGTCTCAAAACCTCAAATACTTTCCCCTTTAGAGAAACTAATATTTTTAGTATTAAAAAAATAAATTTTTTATTTAAGAATATTAAAGGAAAAATTAAAAAAAAATAAAATGGTGAAAAAATTAATCCCATTGATGACAAGAGAAAAGATCCACTCAACATAAAATAAGGTTCTATGAGTGTCGAACACAAAGCAATCTGAGGGTTACTTATTTTTTTTATAAAATTAAATCTTTCAACAAAATGCCACATCCCTCCTGGGACATATTTAAGAATATTAGTTAAAACATAAAAAGAAACTAGATTGTTACTTTTAAATTCTTTCCCTAACCATTTAACAATATATTTCCATGCATAAGCGTTCAGATAAATACTTAAAACACAAAATAAAAATGATAAAGATAGATTAATTCCATTTCTTTCTAAATTGATATCAAAAGAAATTTGATCGATATTATCAAAAAAATAGATGCAAAAATATGACAAGCTTGAAATAAAAAATATACTCTTTAAACCACCAAAATTAATTTTTTTAAGAAATTTAAAATATCTTTGATTACTTGTATTAAATATCATTTCCAGTTTTCAAATGCTTTAAATTTTTTACTTGACTCTCTTATTATTTTTCTTATTTCGTAAGTTGATATTTTATGCCTTAATTTTAATCTCAAAACCTCATCATTTTCTGGTTTCATATTTATTGATCCATCTGGTTTCAGGGTTTGTTTAACTTTTATTTTTCCAAAAGTCGTTGAACATTCTCCTCTACGTCTAAGTAATATCCACCTAGATTGGGTCCTTTCACGAACCCCAATAGTGTTTGAATAATCAAACCATAATCGCCTAAAATATTCTTTTTTCTCTATGGGCAAGATTGCTTGAATAGAAAATCCAATTCTATTCTTTTTCATATTGATAGCTTGATAGGAAACGTCGTAAGCTCCCTCAATTCTCAGTTTCTCCGCAAAATTAGATATATCTTCGGGTGTTTGATCATCAATCCATGCTTCTTGAATAGATATCTCTTCACACTTTGGACTGATTTGTGCATTATGATCAATAGAATTATCCTCAAATGAAGTAATTTTATAAACTCTTACCAAATTGGGGAATGGGAATTTTAGGTTACCAATACCTACTCCATAAGAATTAATAGAATATTTTGAAGGAGTTTTTTGATAGTCGACTAAATTAGCAAGTAAAGAAACGCCAGTTGGTGTTGAGAGTTCACCCTCTATTAAGTCACGGCTTGATAAAACCTTAATATTTTTTTGTCTTAATAGCTCTATTACAGCAGGAGGTGGTACAGATAATTTTCCATGTTCAGTTTGAACAAAACCTTTCCCCAACATTGGTTCATTACAATAAACTCTCTTTGGATTTAAGTAATTCAATGCAGCACATACTCCAATAATATCCACCAATGAATCTACAGCTCCAATTTCATGAAAATGAACATCATCAGATTCAATGCCATGAACTTTTCCTTCCGCAATAGCTAAAGATTCAAATACTTCATAAATTAGTTTTTTTAATTTATCTTCTAAGTAGCCGTTTAAAATAAGTTCCTTAATACTTTTCCAAGTTCTTTTGATAGGACTACAATCAATATTCTCAACCTCTGCCTTGATGCCTCGGATTGAACAACTTTTTGATTCTTTAAAGTTTAGTTGATATAGATTCTTTAATCCAAGATCAATAAGAGGCTGTTCAATAACTTTTTTAGGCACCCCTAAATCATAAAATGCTCCTAACAACATATCTCCAGAGATACCAGGAGAACATTCAATTAAAACATCATCCATAATCAAAGATTTCTTAACTGATAAAATTACGTTGGAATTAACCTTTCATTCTAATTATTCTTAGAAAGATTTTTTTCAATCAATTCGTAATTTATTAATTGCAAAGAATTTCCATCTCTGTTGATATCTAAACTTACAAAGCTATGCAGAAGTTCAAGAGAAAGCTCTCCTTTTATGACTAGTTTAAAATTTTTATTTTTTAAATTTTTTGAATTTATAGTTGGGCAGATTTTAATAACAAATTCTTTCTTTTTAGTGTTGACAAAAACTAATTCTCCTCTAACAGAAAAATAATTATCTTTTAAATCTAATTCTTCTAATAATTTTGAGAAGTTAGTTTTTGAAGAATCATTAGGGAAATCATTTAGTTGATAGGGATCCCAGATACCTGCAACCTGTAAATGCAAGTTTTGAGTGTTTTTATTCTTTGGATAAACAATCCAATAATAACTTTTCTTTAAATCAATATGCTTTTTTAAAAGTGATAATGCTTTACCTAGAACTACTGTTTCAATTTTTTCGTGTTTATTGTCAATTAAAAAGCCTCTATTTAGTTGTTCACTATTAAGAGGAGTGAATTTACCATTAATAATACCTATTGCTCTGTGCTGTAATTGGTTAGTAACTTTTGGGATAGGGTTTTTTAACATATGAAAATTTGAAAATAAAAATTTATCGTATTAAATTTCTTAATTTTCCTCCAAACTATTAAAAGACTTTAACGCATCATCAATTGCATCAGAAGGATCAGTCGCATCATTCATACTATTTTGCCTTCTAATCATTTCCACAAGTTCAAAAGGATTAGTTGGAAGAGCTGAACTATCATCTACTGTTTTAGTTGAGGTATCAATTTCTAATTCTTCAAATAAATATTCAGCATTTAGGTAATCACCTTTTAAGGAAATTAATAAAGTAAAAAAAATCACAAAAGTTATTTGTCTAGGCAGGCTTTTGCAAAAATAATTTTTCATTTTATTTAATTTCAAAATTCTTTAACACCATAAATACTTTGCTAACTTAATTTTACATAATTTGGTAGAAATATGTTAATAGCAACTTGGAATGTTAACTCTATAAGAACAAGACTTTCACAAATAAGAGATTGGATTAGTAAAGCCAATCCAGATATTCTATGTTTGCAGGAAACAAAAGTGATGGATGATATTTTCCCTATTGATCCTTTTGAAAAATTAGGATACTCAGTAGAGGTCTATGGGCAAAAATCATACAATGGTGTAGCTATTATTTCTAAAATAAAGCCAGAAAATGTTAAAAAAGGATTTTACGGTTGTACTAACTTTGATCAAAATATCGAAATTTTCTTAGATCAAAAAAGATTGATCTCTGCTGATATTAATGGTATTAAAATCATAAATGTTTACGTGCCAAACGGCTCTTCTCTAGAATCTAATAAGTTCAAATACAAAATTAATTGGTTAAATTGTTTAGCTTCATTTTTGGATGACCAAGAAAAAAAAGGAGAATTAATTTGTCTTATGGGTGATTTTAATATTGCTCTATCTAACTTGGATATTCATGATCCAAAGAAATATGAAGGAGGAATAATGGCATCTGAGATAGAGAGAAATGCACTAAATAATGTTCTGAAAAAAAGATTAATAGATTCGTTCAGGATTTTTGAACAAAATACTGGTCATTGGAGTTGGTGGGATTACCGTAATAACGCATTTGATTTGAATAAAGGTTGGAGAATAGACCATATATATATCAGCAAAGAACTGTCATCAAAACTAAAAAGTTGTGTCATAGACAGCTCACCTAGAGGTAATTTGCGTCCAAGTGATCATGCCCCAGTAATGATAGAACTTAACTTAAACGACATAACTGAAGATTTTTTTGAGGATGAGGATAATTTCTTCGAAATATAAATAAGATAAATTGAATTTCTTTAATGCCTGAAAACGCTTATTAATAAAGAGTTATCAAAAATAAGATTGTTTTTTATCATGATTTCTTTAAAATTAATAATTTACAATCCAAACTATCGCAATAAAAATATCATAATGTAGAATTTCAATCTGATTGACAAAATTTTTACTTATTTCTAATTTAGAACATGACAAGATTTTTCTTAAAACATCATTTAGCTAAATTGTGACTGACATATTAAATTACACAAAATCTGAAGAAATTTTCTCTGCAGCCCAACAACTAATGCCAGGAGGAGTTAGCTCTCCAGTAAGAGCTTTTAAGTCTGTAGGTGGCTTACCAATTGTTTTTGATAGAGTCAAAGGTCCTTTTGCTTGGGATATTGATGGAAATAGATATATTGACTATATAGGAAGCTGGGGGCCGGCTATATGTGGACATGCTCACCCTGAAGTTACAACAGCATTACAGGAAGCAATTGAGAAAGGCACGAGCTTTGGTGCTCCATGCGTTCTAGAGAACAAACTTGCTGAAATGGTAATAGATGCAGTCCCATCTGTAGAAATGGTTAGATTTGTAAATAGTGGAACTGAAGCGTGCATGGCTGTTTTGAGACTCATGCGAGCATTTACTGGAAGAGATAAAGTCATCAAATTTGACGGTTGCTATCACGGCCATGCTGATATGTTTTTAGTAAAAGCAGGATCTGGTGTAGCCACTCTGGGTTTACCAGATTCTCCAGGTGTTCCACGGACAACAACTGCCAACACACTTACGGCACCCTACAATGACCTTGAAGCAGTAAAAAAATTATTTTCTGAAAATCCTGATGCCATTTCTGGCGTTATACTCGAACCTATCGTTGGTAATGCTGGATTTATTACTCCAGAACCTGGATTCTTGGAAGGATTAAGGGAATTAACTACTGAGAATGGATCCCTATTAGTTTTTGACGAAGTAATGACTGGATTCAGAATAAGTTATGGAGGCGCTCAAGAAAAATTTGGGGTTACTCCTGATTTAACCACCCTTGGGAAAGTAATTGGTGGCGGCCTACCTGTTGGAGCTTATGGAGGCAAGAAAGAAATAATGGCAATGGTAGCGCCTTCAGGACCGGTATACCAAGCAGGTACTTTGAGCGGCAATCCTCTTGCAATGACTGCTGGAATAAAAACTCTAGAACTGCTCAAACAAGATGGTACTTACGATAAACTTGATTCAACAACTTCTAGATTAATTGAAGGGATAATTCAGTCTGCAGAAAATAACGGTATCGCTATCAATGGTGGAAGTGTAAGTGCTATGTTTGGATTTTTCTTATGCGAAGGGCCAGTAAGGAACTTTGATGAAGCCAAAACAAATGATGCCGAACTTTTTGGCAAGTTGCATAGAGAAATGCTTCTACGAGGAATTTACCTAGCCCCAAGTCCCTTCGAAGCTGGTTTCACATCACTAGCTCACAGCGAAGAAGAAATTGATAAAACTATCGAGGCTTTTGACGAATCTTTCAATGCAATAAAAAAATAATCATTTACCTGTCTTTCTTCAAAGAAAAATAAGTAAATGATTAAAACTTGAGAAAGATTATTTCTAAATAATTACCTTCTACCACCAACTATAACTGGGGGAGTACCTCCTTCTGAACCAGGCAAGCCAGGAACTACTTGTGTACTACCATCCCATTTGTCGAGAAATAATTTGAAAAGTACCTGATCGTCAAGACTTCTATTTAAAGTCTCATATCTAAGTGCCTCTTGTTCTGCAATTTCAACTTCTGTCTTTGCTCTTAGTAATTGCTGACCAGCTATTTGCTTTTGTTCGATTGCAGCTCTATATTCTTCAGCGATCTCTAATCCAGTGAGATCTAAACTTTTAACATCTACATAATCGAATGAATTTAGTTCTTGTGCAACTGTATCCCCTACTTTCTCAGAGATTACTGCGAATTCAGTAGCAATTGTTTCTAGCTCATATTGAGAAAAGACTGATTTTAGAGCTTTTAGCAAAGATGGCTGAACAATTTTCTGATAAACATCGCTATTTCTGCTTGCAATTGTTGCGAAAATTCTTCCTGCTTCATTAGGCTTTACTGAGTACTTAACAGTAGCTGTAGCCCTTATAACTTGAAGATCTTTGGTTAAAGTTTCAAATTTTTCGGGTTGAACTTGAGTTTTTATATCAAATGGATATACAGATTGAACAAATGGAAGTTTAAAGTTTAAACCTGCTCTCCTGGAGGGGCCACTTACTTTCCCTAGTGTTGTAACAACTGCAACTTGTCCAGAAGGTACAACGAATAGAGATTGTGTTAGCAAAAGAAAGCCAGTAAAAGACAATACAATCAATAGTGTTGCTGTCCCACCAGGACCTGTTGGTGTGACATTTTTAAAGGATGTTGACATTAAATTTTATCTTTATAATTTATCATATTTAAATAGACTAATTAGTGCATTAATAAGACATTTAATTAAAATGTTTTTTTAATAATTGTAAGTTTAAATATAAATATTTATTAGTAGATATTTGATTTAAATTCTTGCAAAAGTTTCAAATAAAGATCCTCATCTATTTCCCTAATGTCATATTCAGAGGGTAAAACACCATGCTTATGCTCATGTACCGCCATCCAACAAAATTTTTCTATTTCTTCTTTTGAAAAACGAGGATATTCTTTTACTTTTTTAATCAATGATTCAATTAAGGATTCTGAATTATCTAACATATTTTTAAATAGTCCTATTAAAGATCTTATCTAAAGTTATTAGCTTTTAGAGGAATGTTCAAAGACTCTTCCAATTCACCAACAAGCTTAATTGCTAATTGAAGATCATTTTTGCTCTTACTAGCAACTCTGAGTGTTTCTCCATTGATGCTGACATTGATTTTTTTTATTTGATCTCTAATATTTTTACTGATTTTTTTTGCTATTTCTTGTTTAATTCCTTGTCTTAATAAAATTGTCTGTTTAATTCTATTACCACTAACCATTTCAATTTCACCGTAGTCAAATATTTTTAGAGATAAGTTTCTTTTTATTGCCTTTTGTCTAATTATGTCATTGACAGCATTTAAGGTTAGTTCACTATTGGTGATTATAAAAATATTTTCTTTATCTAATTCAACTGAGGTGTCTGTGCCCTTCAGATCGTAACGTTGAGAAATTTCCCTTTTTACTTGATCCAAAGTGTTGACTAATTCTTGTCTATCAAAATCAGAAACTACATCAAATGAAAAACTTTCTGCCATAGCAAATTATTAAACGCTAGATATTATTAGCATAAATCATCTTATAAAAAGGGGAAATGGATTAATTTAATCGAAAAATAACAAACTAACCACTTTTCCCATTTCTTCAGCGCACCTGCAACTATTTAGTAAAGTTTCACTATCATGAAAGGCAAAACATATTAATTGATCACACCTAGTAATAATTTCTTGATTACAAAGACTGCTTGCAAGTGGCAAAGGTAATTCATCATTTTCACTTTTTTCAACCAAATGCATAACCCTTTCAAGTTGTTCCTTTATTTCGGGTATTTGTCTATCAAGACTTTGTGGTAATAAGACGGTTAATAATGATGGATTAATATCTAAGACAGCTCGAATAACAGCTGCATTGACACCTTGAGAACCAGAAGTAAGGATATTATGCCCTTCCTCTGCTAGCGACCTTGCTATCAGCTCTATTAAGTGGATGTCGACAACTGGTACGTGTCTAGTGCCCAAAAAAGCAATTCTCCTTTTCCCATTATCTTGGAGTTTTGCAAGTTCTTGAGCTAAGGCATCAACGCCTTCAGTTGCAGGCAGATCTAAAGAGCGACTCAAAATAATATAGTTACTTTATTTGAAATTAGCATTTATCTGAAAAATTGCAGGGAAAATCAATCTTTTCGAGAATTCTTTTTAAATTTACATGCTCTTGAACTAATTGAATAGCATAAGAAGCTTTAATTGATTCATGTATCCTGACATGACCAAAAGCTTGTTCAATAATCTCTACGGAAGAAAGAGTATCTAATTCCACTTTTAAAATTGGCACCTCCAATTCCTCCGCTCTATGAATCAATTGTGACAAAGGATCTCCTAAACCAGTTAAAATTAGACATTGAGTCGAAGCCTCCAAAGCAGCAAGTTGTATATCAGTTCTATCAGCACCAGTCACTACAGCCATATTTCGTCTTCTCCTGAAAAATTCCATTGCAGAATTTACCCCCATTGCACCAATACTTAATGTTTCAACAAGTAATTGATCTTTTTCAGGACAACAAATTACTTGGGCATCTAGTCTTCTTACAAGCTCACCGACGGTGACACTTCTAAGAAGTGGTGATTTAGGCATCACACCAAACACTTCAATATCCAGATCTTTAAGAGAAGGTATTATTTCATTTTTAACTTTTTCAACTTCTTGCGGTAAAACTCCGTTCAATACAACTCCAGTCAATTTCTCACCTAATTGTTTTTTCGCATCAAGTAATGCATCCACGCTTTTACAATCTTCCCATAAATTCACAATTAAAACTTCAGCATCTAAATCCTTAGCTAGTTGTGGGAGACTTAGGCCATAAACCATACCTTCATGAAGACTTCCAGCAGCTTCTAAAATATTCAGACCTTCAAAATCATCATTAACCAAACCTTCAATTTGATCAAACCCTTTTCCTGGCAGTAAGTCTTTATTAAAGATTCTTTTTTCAGCTGAAATATTATCCAATAACCCTACTGACGAAATTAAATTCTCCTCTTCGATATTTAATGTAGAGCCAATAAACTTAACATCATCATCTATTAATCCTTCATAGGACATTGAAGGAAGATTAGTAAGTTCAATACATGTTGCAAGTGGTTTACCTATACGAACTTTTTTTTTCTCCTGTAAAAGTCTTTTTGCTATCCCAAGAACCATTGCAGACTTACCACTAAATGGCTCACATGAACCAATTAATAATATATCGCTCATAATTAGTAAAATTATTTATCAATAAGTTCAAGATAATATTTTTTTCAGAACTAAACAAATATTTATTTATGAGTTTTAATCAAATAAAAAATAAATAATTTTTTTTTTGGTAAATTGATTTTAATTCATTGGTATCTCATAAAAATCAAGCAAAATGATAAATTCAACCAAAAACGAAAAAACTGTGGGCATTACAGGAGCCTCAGGAGCACTAGGGAAAGAGTTAACAAAGTTGTTTCGTAAAAAAGGATATAAAGTGATTGGATTTACTCATAGTAAAACTAATTATGAAACAAATCTTGAATCTCCAAATGAATGGATCAAATGGAAGTGTGGGAGAGAGTCGTCATTAAAAAAACACTTAGAAAAGATAGATATTTTAATTTTGAACCATGGTATATATGATTTGAGTAGAGAAAATTCCAATTATGAAAACTCGATAGAAATAAATGCATTAAGCAAATTCAAATTTTTAAATTTATTTGAAGATGTTGCTCTAAGCAATGATTCTGTAAGAAAAAAAGAGATTTGGATAAACACATCTGAAGCAGAAATATTACCAGCACTAAATCCGTCATATGAGATTAGTAAATCCCTTATTGGTAAATTAGTTTCTTTCAAAAAAAATCTTTTAGACAAAAATACAAAGAACAAATTAATAATTAAAAAAATCATCTTAGGGCCTTTCAAATCAGAACTAAATCCTATTGGAATAATGAGTCCAAAATTTGTTTCTAAAAAAATTTATGATTTAGCCAATTCAAAAAATTATTTAATAATAATTAGTCCCAACCCTTTAACACACCTACTTTTCCCATTGAAAGAATTTTTTAATTTTTTATATTGCCAAATAATCTATAAGTACAAATCTTAATGTCTAGAAATCTCTATCTGTCAATATTTCAATCCCATCTCTTAAAACAACTATTGTATGCTCCCATTGTGCCGATAATTTTCCATCTTTTGTTATTACGGTCCATTTATCATTTAATGTTTTGCAAAATTTAGTACCTTCATTAACGATAGGTTCCACAGCTAATGTCATTCCCTCACGGAGGACGACGTTGGGCAACTCTTTAGTCCGAAAATTAAATACTGATGGTTCTTCATGAAGATTTCTTCCAACTCCATGCCCTGTATAGTCTTCCACAACACTAAAGCCATTTTTTAATACAATATCCTCGATTTCCCCAGCCACATCTAGGAGTGTATTCCCTGCTTTGATTTTTGAAAGTCCCGCATACAGTGCTTTATAAGCTACATCGCTAAGATTTTGAGCTTTTGCACTAACTTCTCCCACACAAATTGATATGCAACTATCCCCATGGAAACCATCTAAATATGCTCCTGTATCAATTTTAACTAAGTCACCATTTTTAATTATTTTATTTTTACTTGGTATTCCATGAACAACCTCATTATTAATGCTAGAACAGATACTAGAAGGAAATCCATGGTACCCCTTAAAACTTGGAACAGCTCCAAAACTTTTTATCCTCTTTTCTGCGAAATCATCTAAATCTTTTGTGCTCATTCCAGGTTGAATTAAGTCATTAATTTCCCTCAAAACAGTTGCTACAATCCTGCTAGATTTTTTCATCAAATTTATTTCACGTGAAGACTTTATTTCAATTCCTCTTCTCCTCTGAATAAAAGGAACTTGATCATTGGCCTTGGAATTATTTTTATTTAACAAAAGATCTGCAAAATGTCTCATTGGAATAAATAATGGTATTAGGTAGATATCTTCAAAATAGCCATTTTGTTCTTGGCTATCTTAAATCTATCAATAACAATGGGAAAGAAACAAAAATGAAAATTTTATTTAATTCTAGGCAATTTCATAAGGCTTTGGCGCCATGGGTTTTTCTTCCATTATTCGTATCTTCGATTACCGGCCTTATTTATAGGGTTTCAAAAGATATATTAGGCTACTCAAGAGAACAAGTTCATTGGTTAATGTCTCTACATGAAGGCGAATGGCTTGGAGATAATGGAGAATTAATATATGTAATATTGAATTCCCTTGGGGTTTTATGGATGCTCGTAACGGGATTTCAAATGTTTTCAAAATCAATTTCATTTACCAAAAAGGTTACTAAAGGTGAGTCAAAAGGTTAAGATATTAAACTTGTAGGATAAAAAAGACCAAAATGGCCAAAGATAAACAAGAGAATGAATTAGAAACCGCTACTAAAGCTGACTTATCAGTTGATGTAGCAGTTGAAGAAAAAGAAAAAAAAATGGTTTCTGAAACTACGCAATCCTTAAGCGCATCCAACCTTATTAAGGATTTTGAGGATGAACAATTAAAAAAAGAATTACCTGAAATTTATGTTGGCGACACTGTTAAGGTGGGAGTAAAAATTACAGAAGGTAATAAAGAAAGAGTGCAACCTTATGAAGGTGTTGTCATAGCAAAAAGGCATGGAGGTATCAACCAGACTATTACAGTAAGAAGAATTTTTCAGGGTATAGGTGTTGAAAGAGTATTTATGCTACATAGTCCACAGGTTGCCTCTCTAAAAGTTGAACGTAGAGGTAAAGTAAGAAGAGCTAAGTTATTCTATCTGAGAGATAGAGTAGGAAAAGCTACTCGCGTAAAACAACGCTTTGATCGATAAAGTTGTAAATTAATCAACTTATTGGTCACAAAGGCGCCTATAATTATTTAAATGCGTCGTTAGTTCAGTTGGTAGAACGCAGGTCTCCAAAACCTGATGTCGGGGGTTCAAGTCCTCCACGACGCGTTTGATCAACATTATGTAAATCATTTTTTCATAAGATGGAGTTAGATCTTCAACCTGGGGACGTAGTTAAAGTCCTTGAATCAGCGGCTTTAGGATGGGTTCGTGCAAGAGTCATCAGAGTTAAGTCTGGTGGAAGAGTTGTCGTACAAAGTGACCAGGGCAGAGAATTTACCGCTAGAGGCAACCAAGTTAGGTTGATAGAACCTGCTGGTTTTAGACCTCAAAAATAAACAGTTGTTTATATTAAGGCAGCTGTAAAACGAAGTATTTCTGTAAATCCTCAAATTAATAAAATTTTTTTATTACAACACCATAAATTAAGTATTATGATCTGATAATTTTAAGAATGAAGTTCTAAATAAATTTAGAACAAAACTCTGGGACCGTAGTTCAACTGGTTAGAGCACCGCCCTGTCACGGCGGAAGTTGCGGGTTCGAATCCCGTCGGTCCCGTTTTTATAAAAAAGAATTTGGAAAAACGTTTAAGACTAGCCCCGAGTCCAACGGGTTTATTTCACATTGGGACAGCGCGAACAGCATTATTCAACTGGTTGTATGCACAAAAAATAGGCGGAAAATTTCTTATTAGAATAGAAGATACAGATTTTCTTCGATCTAAATCTGAATATACAAAAAATATATTAGAAGGATTGAAATGGCTTGGACTTAAATGGGATGAAGAACCTATAAAGCAAAGTGATCGAATTTCGATTCACAAAAGTCATATCAAAAAGCTATTAGAATGTGGTGCTGCATATAGGTGCTTTACAACAGAAGATGAAATTTCTGAATTAAGAGAAAAACAAAAAAAGAAAGGATTACCTCCAAAGTATGATAATAGACACAGAAGTCTTTCAAAAGAAGAAATAGAAACATTCATATCCCAAGGGAGGACTTCAGTAATAAGGTTTAAGATTAATGAAAAAATTGAAATTAAATGGGTAGATCAGATAAGAGGAGAAATCAAATGGCTAGGGAAGGATTTGGGTGGTGATTTAGTTTTGTCAAGAAGGGCAAAGGGATATGAGATTGGAGATCCTTTGTACAATCTTGCAGTTGTAGTTGATGATAATTTCATGAATATTACTCATGTTGTAAGGGGTGAAGATCATATCTCAAACACTGCAAAACAAATATTGATTTATAAAGCATTAAATTTTAATTTGCCAACTTTTTCACATACACCCTTAATACTAAATAGTGAAGGGAAAAAATTATCTAAGAGAGATTGCGTAACTTCAATCGACGAATTTAGAGATATGGGATATTTACCTGAGGCCTTATCGAACTATATGGCCTTTTTAGGTTGGTCTCCAAAAACTGCCGACAGAGAAATACTTTCACTTGAAGAGATATCTGAAATTTTTGACTTATCAGAAATAAATAAAGCTGGAGCCAAATTCAGTTGGGAAAAACTCAACTGGATTAATTCTCAATATATAAAAAATATGGAATCAATAAAGTTAAGTGAGATCATGAGAAAATATTGGGATGATAATGGGTGGGTGCCCCCGTCTCAAGAATGGGCTAATAAATTAGCTATTTTGCTTAGAGACTCTATGACTCTTTTAAAAGACTCAATTGATCAATCAAAACCATTTTTCTTAATACCTACAATTCAAAAAGAAGGTCAATATTTTCTGGAAAACAAAGATAGCAAATTTTCTCTAAAACTAATCTTAAATTATTTAATTGAACAAAATACTATAAAACTAAATAAAGAGAAAGCTAAGGAAATAATAAACGAAATCTCAATAATGCATAATATTAAAAAAGGGATATTAATGAAATCATTAAGAGTAGCCTTTTTTGGATCTCTCAGTGGGCCAGATTTAATTCAAAGTTGGGAGCTTTTCGCAGAGAGTAAAACTGATAGAACTCGAATTGAAAGGTGTCTTTAATTAATCTAAATTATTTTTTTTGACTAATTCAAGCTTATTTGCCAAAGGTTTAGCTGAAAGACCTTGTATTCCGACTGTCATCAATATAGTAAGAAAAACTAAACCTTGGAGACGGCCAGCCCCAAGGATACCAGCCTGCTCTAATCTGATAGAAAAAAGAGAAGCTACTGCTGCAGTAACAATACCTCTTGGGGCTAACCAAGCTAAAAATATTTTTTCTTTTAAGTTCAATTCTTTGCCCAATGTTGCTATCCAAATAGAGATAGGGCGAACAATTACCATTAACATAAAAACGCAAACAACCCCTCCCCAGCCAAGCGGACTTAATTCACCCCAAGAAACGTCAGCGGCCAGAAGAGGGAAAAGAACTGTTATGGCTAATTGAGCTAATTCACCTATTAGATTATCCAATCTCTCCTTATCAATAACTTCTCTTTTGCCTACTACAAAACCCGCCGAGACAGAAGCAGGCAGGCCTGATTCTGGTAGAAAATATTCGCAAATGCCATAAACAAGGAAAATAAATCCAAGGGTAACTTGAAGCTCTATACCAAATGAGGCTTCATTTTTTATTTTTTTTAAAATTTCTGATAGTAGCCATCCTGCACTTAATCCGATTAAGACTCCTCCCCCTAATCTTTGCATTAAAGCTATAAATACTTCGTTAATCCCACGTAGATCCCCTAAAGTCAGTTCCAACAGTAGTAATGCCAGTACTGCGCCAATTGGTTCAAGCAACAACCCTTCAGCTTTTAAAACTTCCGAAAGAGGGGAAGCTAATTTTATTTGTTCCACTAATGGAGAGACAACTGTTGGTCCAGTAGCTAGAACTATGGCACTATATATACCTGCAACTGGCCATGAGAGGCCAGCCAGCCAATGAGCAATAAAAATTCCAGCTGATAATGAAATAAAAAGTCTTACCAATGAAATCTTCAAAACAGTATTTCTTATATTCCCCTCAGGCAGTTTTAAATTTAATCCACCTTCAAATAGCACCAAACAGACTAAAAGCCCCACAATAGTTTCAAGCCCTTGCCCGAGATCTAAAGGCTCAACCAGTCCTAATCCTGATCTTCCGATGAATAATCCAGAAAGCAATAAAATAACAACACTGGGGAAACCTGTAAAAGAAGAAAATAATCGAGCGCAAGCACCTGCAAATACAGTTATCCCCCAAAGTAATCCAAGCCTTTCAGGCGTCATATAAAATTATAAATAATAAAAATATTAATCATTCCGATTAAATCAATAATCTTATCTCAAGTCCAACAAATACAATACTTTTTAATTTAATTAATCAGCTGAACAAGAATGAATTTTATTAAATCTTTCAAAACTAACTTTAAGAAAATGAATTTTATTTCTATTAAGAAAACTGGCTTATTAAAGCAATAATTATAAAAATAATTGCTATGCCAACAGTAGCCATCCTCCCATTCCATATTTCAGCTTGAGGGGTAAAACCTCTCTTCCACAAATTAAGTTCCTTTTTATCAACGAAGTTTTTTGTCTCTTTAATCTCGATTTTAGATTGATTGTTCATTAAAGTTAGAAAGGAGGATTTTCTTCATAAAGGGTATTTGCATGTTCAATTGACAGTCTTCCTGCGACTCCTAATTTAAGGGAACTTAAGTGATCCTTAAATTTGGTCCTGAACAACGCAGCCGCTCCAATCATTGCCGCATTATCTGTACAAAGATTAAGGGGAGCTAAATGAACTTTAATAGATTTTTTACTAGCTTCACTAATCATCATTTTTCTTAATGTATTGTTAGCAGCCACTCCCCCAACCACAACAACATTATCCAAACTATGATCAATTGCGCATTTTATTGTTCTCTCTACCAATACCTCTGCCACTACTCTCTCAAAACTTGCTGCAATATCAGGAATTGGAACGGTCTGCCCATCCAAATTTATTCTCTCAACTAATCTTAATACGGCAGTTTTTAGACCACTAAAAGAGAAATCATATTTAAGAAATCCACCATTTTTATCAGAAATCCTACATTTTGGTAAATTAAATTTCATTGGGTCCCCATTTTTAGCAATTTTTTCAATTGCCGGACCTCCTGGATAACTGAGGCCTAGTAGTCTACCAACTTTATCAAAGGCTTCTCCAGCAGCATCATCAAAACTTTTCCCAAGTCTTTGCATTCCCCTTCTATCATCAACCTTTATCAATTCAGTATGACCGCCGCTAACAAGTAATGTGAGAAAGGATTTCTTTGGATAGTTTTCTGAAAATAAAATTGAAGATAAATGCCCCTCCAAATGATGAATTCCTAAAAATGGTTTTGAATGTAACATGCAAAGTGATCTTGCAGTTATGGAGCCAACTCGTAAACAACCAACTAATCCAGGAGCTACAGTTGATGCAATATAGTCTACTTCCTCAATTTTGATTTTTGATTCTTCTAAAGCCTTATCTAAAACAAAAGGTAATGACTCTAAATGCTTTCTAGCTGCAAGTTCAGGCACAACGCCTCCCCATTTTGAATGATCTTCAATTTGAGAGGCAATTATATTTGAATGTATTCTAAAAGTATCGCCAATATTCGAAACTATTGAGACAGATGTCTCATCACAACTTGTTTCAATAGCTAAAACTTTGTGCATTTTTGATTCAACTTGTTCTATTTTAATATTAATTTCTTACTTAACACACTATAAGGAATTAAAGATTGCAACTTATGAAATTCTTTTTTTCAATCATAACCTCAGTTTTTCTGTTCCTCGGAATTACTCCAATTGCTTTAGCTGCAAATGGGCCTGCCTTAAACGCAGATAGAGCTAGCACAGAATATACTGCTTCAGCCCTCACAAAATGCTCTGAAAATCCTAAATTCATTGAGAGAGCAAATTCTGCAACTACTCAAAAAGACATCGCAAGATTTGAAAGATACGGGAAAGCATCATGCGGAGATGATGGTCTTCCACATTTAATAATTGGACCTCCTCTTGAGCCATGGGGAGCCCTTTTAAATAGAGGTCATGAAGGAGATTTACTTATTCCAGGAGTACTGTTCATTTATATTGCTGGAATTATAGGTTGGTCAGGAAGAGAGTATCTGATTGAATCAAAAAAGACTAAGAATCCAGCAGATCTTGAGATCATTATTGACCTAGACTTAGCCAGAAAATGTCTTGTAAAAGGAGCGCAGTGGCCTCTTCTTGCTAATAAACAAGGAAGGAATGGAGATTTAAGAGAGAAAGATAAAAATATTACACTTAATGGTCCTCGCTAAACATCTTTAAAAACTTTTATAAAACAAATGTTCAAAATTCTAAACACAAAATTTGTCAGATCTGCCCCAGTAGTAGCAGCAATTTGGCTAAGCCTTACGGCTGGAATAATTATTGAATTTAATAGGTTTTTCCCAGATTTATTATTCCATCCAATGAGCTGAAAAACAGAAAATAATCAAGTTTTAATTAACTTGATTATTTTTTTTACTGTTTCATCAACATTGTGATTTGTTAATGCAAAATCAAATTGATTTGATACAGAAATCTCATAATTAGCCCTTGAGAGTCTTTTTTTAATTGCATCTTCTTTTTCTGTTCCTCTATTTCTTATTCTTCTCTCTAACTCTTTTTGATCAGGAGGAAGTAAAAATATTGACAGTGAATTAGGAAACTTATTTTTTATTTGCCTTGCACCCTCTACTTCAATTTCAAGTAGTACGGTAAATCCTTTTTTTATTTTTTCATTAACAGAAGACAAAGGCGTTCCATAGTAGTTTCCAGCAAATTGAGCCCATTCAAGGAAAAGATTTTGTTCAATCATTTCTTTAAACTTTTCTTGGTTTAAGAAATAATAATTTTCTCCGTTCTTCTCTCCCTCTCTAGGTTCTCTAGTAGTTGCAGATATTGAGAGCCAAAAATTTTTTTCTTTACATAATATTTCTTTAACAACTGTTCCTTTACCTACCCCGCTGGGTCCAGTAAGGATAATAAGTTTTTTTTGATCTTTCATATTAAATTTTTTACAGTAAAATAAACATCTTGTGAATTAAAAAAGAATAATGCAAAAAGGTGTTCCACAGATAATGGATATTACATCTATTAGATCTGTCTTGCATTATTTGACAGAGAACATCTTACCTACAAAGTTTGAGACTGCCCAACAACCAGAGCCTAATACAATTCAATTATGTTTCAGAGGAGTTGATTCTCAAACATGGTTAGAAGTTTCATGGAATGGAGACTCTCCAAGAATACTAAAGATAAATAGGCCAGAAAAGATTGGGAGAGAAAGCACACTTTCTAAACAAATAAGATATGGATTAAAGTATATGGCTTTAATTTCGATTGATCAAGATGATTTCGAGAGAGTTATAAAATTTAGTTTTGCGAAAAAACCTGGAGATGAAATTAATAAGTATTTAATTTTTGAATTAATGGGAAAGCATAGTAATATTTTTTATCTGGATAATAAACATAAAATAATTGCCGTTGGTAAACAAATTAAATCAAGTCAATCTAGTTTTAGAACAATTTCAACAGGATCAATTTATTCTGGCCCTCCAGTCAATCTCAAAAAACAACCTAGAGAAGATGAGTCTTTTCAATCATGGAAAGACTCAATTTCAATAGTACCTGAGTCTTTGAAATACTGTTTAATAAATACCTATCAAGGAGTAAGCCCCATCCTCACAAAACAATTAGAGGTTGTTAGCGCAACTGTTAATTCAGAAATAATGGAAAAAAATATTGATTTCATTAGCAACTCAGACTTAAATGAGATATTTAAAAATTGGAAGATTTGGATAAACAGGTTTAAAAACAATAACTTTAACTTTTCTACATTCAACAAAGATTTTTATTGCGTTTGGTTTTTTGATAATGAAATTAATTGCGAAAATAAAATAGATTTATGTACAAGCTTAGAGAATTATTATGATTATCATCTGAAACAAAAAAAACTTGAATTATTGGAAAAGAAAATTGAAGGGATAATTTTTAAACAGACCAATACTGAGAAAAAGAATTTAAATATTCAATATGATCTTCTGACAAAATCAGAAAACTACGAAATATATAAAGAAAAAGCTGATATTATCTTCTCTTCACATGAAATTAAAAAACAAGACATTATAAAGGGACAAAAACTATATAAAAAATCAAAAAAACTAAAGAGATCCAGAGAATTAATAAAAGAAAGATTAAGTATTTACAAAACAAATATAGAGAGATTAGACGAATTCACTACGCTTCTAGAAAATTTAAATTCTTTAAATCATGAAAAACTTTCTACGAGAATCAAACTACTAGAAGAAATTATGGAAGAAATTTGTAACGAGTTTAATATCAATATCAAGAAGCAAAGAGAAGATCAGAAAAGTACATATGAGATAGAGTCTTCACCAATTCAAGTTGACACTCCCACAGGATTAAAGCTTCAGGTAGGGCGAAATATGAGGCAAAATGACTTAATAAGCTTTAAGTTCTCAAAAAAAGGCGATTTATGGTTTCATGCACAGGAATCACCAGGCAGTCATGTAGTTTTGAAGTCTTCATCTCAAGTAGCATCTGAACAAGATCTTCAAATAGCTGCAGATTTAGCTGCTTTATTTAGTAAGGCAAAAAGAAACATTAAAGTTCCAATTAATTTAGTAAAGATTAAAGATTTGCAAAAAATCAAAAACGGAGGACCGGGTTGCGTTTCCTTTAAAAATGGAGAAATTATTTGGGGAAATCCTACAAGAGGAGAAGATTACATTAAAAAAAATCTTAAACCAGTAATTTAGTTTATAATAAAAAAAATTTTATAATCTAAATGATTGATTTTCTTTTAGGCACTCATGAATTTTTAGGAAATCATAGTTTTCCAGAATTTATTGTTGGATATCTATTTGGTGCTGCATTAATAATTGGAGCTCCTACTGTTTTCTTACTACTTGCCTTCGTAAGCGCTCTAATGAAAACAAATGGGAAAATGGGTGGATATAGAGAATATGAAACTTATGGTGAATCATCTTTGAATGATGCCCCTCCTTTTTTATTACCAGATCCCACTAATCCTAAATAAAGCAAATAATTAAGTTTATCGAAAAATAAATTGGACTTTCACAATAGTAATTCTAAACCTTTTTCTTACAAAATATTTATCAAATAATAATGAGAGAAACAGGTCAAAATAAAAATAAACTTTCAGATTCGATGACTTTTAGTGATCATTTAGAGGAACTTCGTCAAAGGATACTAAACTCAATTTACTCAATACTTATATCAATATTTTTTAGTTTTCTCATCATAAAGCCATTAATATCTTTTTTAGAAATCCCAGCTGGGGATATTCATTTACTACAACTTGCTCCAGGAGAGTTTTTATTTGTCGCTATTAAAGTTGCAGGTTACAGCGGATTGATAGTTTCTATTCCTTATATTTTTTATCAAATAATATTATTCATTTCTCCTGGTTTAACAAAACAAGAAAAAAGCCTTATCTTGCCCGCAATTTTTGGTTCAGGTCTTCTGTTTTTTTTAGGATTAATTTTTTCATGGTGGATATTAGTCCCTGCAGCAATAAATTTCTTCATTAGTTTTGGTGCTGATATTGTTGAACCAACTTGGTCTATCGAAAGATATTTCGATTTTGTACTCTTATTAATGTCCAGCACTGCAATAGCTTTTCAATTGCCAGTATTACAATTTATTCTTGGTTCTCTTGGAATAATCACAACAGAAAAAATGATTTCGAATTGGAAGATAGTTGTAATTTCCTCAGCAATATTATCTGCGGTGATTACCCCTTCAACGGACCCATTGACCATGTCATTGCTATCTATATCGATTGTGTTTTTATTTTTTGTGGGTACTGGACTAACTTACTTATCAGAAAATCTTAAGTCAAAAACTCTTTCATCTTCTCATTAAGATTTAATTGCAAGCTGATAGCTCTACCTAATCTTGGCTTAGCATTGACTTTCTTAAGCCATTCCCTTACTTCTTCTGAATATCCACATCTATTTAAAATCTCGATTTTATCAGCTATTGATTTTTTATATTCATCTTCACTTAAAGGGAATGATTCCTGCCCTAGAAATCCCCACATCATTTGAAAATAAACAAATTTTCCTCTTCTAAAGAGTCTAAAATCATATTTTTTTCCCCAGCGATGAATCAAATAATGTATAACTTCATCTACTAGTAATGGGTTCATTTAAATCAATTAATTAAGACTTCCTAAATTTTTACTTTAAATTATTAAAAGTCCTATCTATTTGCAACAGAAATTGAACAATTTGATCCATAATAACTAATAAATAACAGAACCAAGTAGCGAATGACTCAATTAAGTTCCAATGATGTCCCTTCAATGGGTCGAAGGCAATTTATGAATCTTCTTACATTTGGTACTGCAACTGGTGTAGCGTTAGGAGCCCTTTACCCTGTAGCAAATTATTTCATGCCTTTAAGAGCAGGCGGTGGTGGAGGTGGAACTTCTGCTAAAGATGAATTAGGGAATCCAATAACTAAGACAGGTTGGTTAGCTACCCATCAAGCAGGAGACAGAAGTCTAGTGCAGGGTCTAAAGGGAGATCCAACTTATTTAATAGTTAATGAGGGTGGGGAAATAGGAGAATTTGGTTTAAATGCAATTTGTACTCATTTAGGTTGCGTTGTCCCATGGGATAGTGGTGCTAATAAATTTATATGTCCTTGTCATGGCAGTCAGTACGATACTAATGGGAAGGTAGTAAGAGGGCCTGCTCCTTTATCTTTAGCTCTAGCTCATGTCGATATTGAAGATGATGCTGTACTCGTCAAACAATGGTCAGAAACTGACTTCAGAACTAATGAAAATCCATGGTGGGCATAAAAAAATGAAAGGTCTTAAAAATCAAATCATGAAAAAAACAAGTTTATTTATCTGTACTCTGCTTTTCATTTCGAGCATTGTATTTTATCCAAAGATCACTTTTGCTTATCCATTTTGGGCTCAGCAAAACTATGAATCCCCAAGAGAAGCAACAGGTAAGATAGTCTGTGCCAATTGTCATCTAGCTCAGATGCCTACAATTGCAGAGGTTCCACAATCTGTTGGAGCAGACAGCGTTTTCAAAGCTGTAGTCAAAATACCTTACAAAAATGACTTAAACGAGATCAGTGCTGATGGTTCTGAAGTTCCATTACAAGTTGGTGCTGTTGTAATGCTGCCTGATGGCTTTAAACTTGCTCCACAAGAAAGATGGACTGAAGAAATCAAAGAGGAGACTGAAGGGGTTTATTTCACTAATTACAGTGAAGAGAAAGATAATATTATCATTGTCGGACCTTTACCTGGCGATACTAATAAAGAAATCGTTTTTCCTGTACTTTCCCCTGATCCATCCACTAATAAAGAATATCACTATGGAAAATACTCGTTACATATTGGAGGCAACAGAGGTAGAGGTCAGGTATACCCAACTGGAGACAAAAGCAATAATGTAGTTTTCACTTCTTCCACTTCAGGCACTATAAATTCAATAGATACAATTGAAGATGGTAGCTATAAGGTCAATATAGAAAATGAGAATGGTGAGATAACTACTGAAGCAGTGCCTGTTGGTCCTCAACTTATCGTAAAAGCACAAGACAAAATTAATGCAGGTGACCCTCTCACTAATGATCCCAACGTTGGAGGTTTTGGGCAATTAGATGCTGAGGTTGTACTTCAGAGCCCCTATAGAGTAATTGGATTGATTGCATTCTTCATTGGTGTAGGCCTAACTCAAATACTGTTAGTATTAAAGAAAAAACAAGTAGAAAAAGTTCAAGCAGCAGAGGGTATCTAACTTTCTTTAAATGCTTATACTTGAAGCTTTTATACAATCTCCAGGAGAAACTTTTTTAAATTTAGGATTTATAACTATTAGATGGTACGGACTGCTTATTTCGGTTTCAGTCTTAATAGGCCTATTTGTCTCTAAAAAACTAGCAAAGGCAAGAAATATTAACCCCGAGTACATTAGTGAAATACTTCCATCATTAATAATCTCTTCAATAATTGGAGCTAGAGCTTATTACGTAATTTTTGAGTGGAGGCAATATAGCGGAGAGAACTTTTTTACTTCTTTTGAAATATTCAATAACATCATTCAAATACCTTCTTTTCTTGCAGTTTGGGAAGGAGGCATAGCAATCCATGGAGGTCTAATTGGAGGATTAATATCAATTATCTATTTCTGTAAGTCGAAAAAAATTAATTTAAAGACTTTTATAGATATATTAATACCCTCGATTATTCTTGGACAATCAATAGGAAGGTGGGGAAATTTTTTCAATAATGAAGCCTTTGGAGTGCCTACAAATTTGCCTTGGAAATTATTTATACCTATCCAGAATAGGCCTTTAGAATTTCTTAATTATGAATTTTTTCATCCTACATTTCTCTATGAGTCATTGTGGAATATTTTAATTTTCATCCTCCTCATTATTATTTTTAATAACCAAAGTAAAACAGATTTTTTCAGGCCTGGCTTTATTAGCTGTCTTTATTTAATAAGTTATAGCTTTGGAAGATTCTGGATTGAAGGTTTAAGAACTGACCCACTATGCATTGGTGGACTTCCACCTTTTTGTGATGGCGGTATAAGAATGGCTCAATTTATAAGTATTTTTCTATTTTCTTCTGGATTAATTGGAATATTTTTTTTAAGATTGAGAACATATAGTGGGAAAAATAGAAATAATGGATAAAAAAATATCTTTTGTTGGTGTTGGTCCAGGGGATCCAGAATTATTAACTTTAAAAGCATTAAAAAAGATAAAAATTGCAGATGTCATTATTTGGACTGACTCTCTAATTCCTGAAAAGATTTTAGATTTTTCGAAAGAAGATTCTGAAAAAATAAAAACGAGTTCCCTTAACTTAGAGCAAATCACCTCAATTATGATAGAAAAATTTCAGGCAGGGAAGACTGTTGTAAGGTTGCATGATGGAGATCCTTGCCTTTTTGGAGCAATTAGAGAACAAATCGAAATTTTAAAGAAACAAAAAATTGAAATCGAAGTTGTACCTGGCGTAAGTGCTTTTCAAGTTGCTGCAGCATATCATGAAGCCGAGTTAACCATCCCTGATATAACGCAAACAATAATTTTAACTAGAGCAGGAGGGCGCACAGGGATGCCCGAAAAAGAATCTCTGAAAGATCTTGCAAAACACAATTCCTCTATATGTCTTTATCTAAGTGCTAGGCATGTGAAAAGGTCTCAAGACACTCTATTAGAGTTTTACCCTCCAGAAACTAAAGTGATTGTTGGATTCAGAGTATCTTGGGATGATGGTTGGACATCATTAATAGAATTAAAAGATATGGAAAAATTTTCTATTGAGAAAAAATTAATTAGAACAACTATTTACATAATTAGCCCAGCAATTAGTATTTCTCAAAAAAGATCTAATCTTTATAATGCATCTTATAGACATCTCTTTAGGAATAAATAATCTTAAAGTTGATAGAAAAATATTAATTACTATAATTAGTAAAAATTTACTTGCTTTGAAAGAAATAAAATCATTTTCGGGAAACGACAATAAAGGAGAAAATTCCTCTTTAAAGAGAATTGGAAATTTCATTAAAGAGGCTAGATTAAGTAGAAATCAATCTATTGAAGAACTGGCTTCAAATTTAAAAATCGGAGCTCATCAACTTGAAGCCATTGAAGAAGGTAATGAAGAAAAGCTACCTGAAAAAGTATTTGTCAAGGCAATGATTAGACGGATTTCACAGAAGCTCAAACTTGATACAGAATTCATAATGGATGAATACAAGACAGAGAGGAAAGAAATTAAAATTGAAGAAATAGTTGAAGAAGTTTCCAAGAAAAATTACAGATCTAAGCAAACTAAGAATCTTAATCCAGTAGGGTTCATAATATTTATTTTAATTTCAGGCTTTCTCGGACTAATCGCTTCGTCCTTAATTTTCAATTTATTTTCAGACTCTTCTCAGCATCAAACTCCAAAACAAGAACTTATTAAAAAAATTAAATAACTTTTAAATCCAAATTCTTTAGTTCTTTTATAACATTTCTGCATAGTCCTAAGTTCCATTTTTCAAGAAGAAGATCATGGTTTCTATTTAAAGGTAAAAGTTCAAATGTAAGAATATTTTCCTGTAATTTTATTTGAACTGAAGAGATTACCTTGTCAGGTCTTTGATCAAGAGATGCTGCTAGTCTAAGGATTAATGACATTTCAAGAACTAATGTTTTATCTTCTTTTGATATTAAATTTTGCCAAGACTCATGTCTTTTCTTGGGTAGAGTCTTTCTATGGTATCTAGCAATTGATGCAATAATATTTGTTTCTGCTTCAGAATATCCCAACAACTCACAATTTTTTATTAAGTACCAAGAGTGTTTGTGATATGAACCAACATTCACGTATTTCCCACAATTATAAAGATTAGAAGCTGCCCAAAGCAGTTCTTTAGCTTTAGGGTCATTATCGCTATGAAAGATATTTTTAGTCTGATCATAGATTTGAAAAGCAATATCAATAACTTTCTCAGCTCTTGTATTATCTACTCCAAACTTTCTGGCCTGATGAACTATAGTTGTTTTCCTAATATTACTTTGAATATTTAATTCGTTTTTAATTATCCCTTTACGAAGCATCCAATCTACAACCAAACCCTCTCGCAGCGCCCTCTCACTTATTGTTAATTCATTAAAGTTCAACATCTCCATTGCGGTGTTTAATATCAATGCTCCTGGAATAATTATTTCTGCTCTTCTCTCACTTAATGAAGGTATTTTCTTGATTTCCGAAACTGGCAATTTAATTAGTTTTTCCAATACATTATGTAAATTTTCTCTTTTAAATTTATAACCATGCAACTTTTGTTTAGGTTCTCCCAAATCATCTAGAATCAAATTTCCTAATGAGGTTGCAGTGCCACTGGTTGCAATCATAGATAAAGTCTTATCTCCCTTAGATCTACTCTTTATTTTTCGAACAGATGGTTCTAAAGATCCTTTAATAAAAGTTGTTAGAAAACTCGATCTTTCTGAATTTATAGATTCTTTATTTAAAAAATCATTTTTAAGTCTTACCGCACCAATTCTTGAACTGGTAAGAGCTATAGCATCTTTTTTATCTGCAAGTATTAATTCTGTAGATCCTCCTCCAATATCTATGATTACAAAAGACTGATCTTCAAAAGCCATACCAGAAAGAACACCAAGGTAAATTAATCTGGCTTCCTCAGAACCACTTATCATTTCTATTTGAATATCAGTTTCATCAAGAACTCTTCTAATAAAATCTTGACCGTTTGGAGCTTCCCTAACTGCACTTGTTGCTGCTGTTACTATTTGTTTTACTCCATTACTTTTACAATATTCCTTAAATCGCTTAAGAGTAACTAATGCTCTTTGGATTGATTCTTCAGTAAGATTACCCTCCTCATCTCTTTCTCCAAGACGAGTTGTTGATTTATCAGTGAATTTTATTGAAAATGATTTTAATTCTAGATTAATTTCTGCTACCAAGAGATGTGTAGAGTTAGTTCCAATATCTATAGAAGCTACTAAAATTTGCTTTTCTTGAAAATATCTTAAACCTTGCTTTTGTATCATTTCTTTTTATAAGATGCAGACATCTTTAATCCATTAATAAATATACTCAAGATTGATTATTAAATAATAGAAAACATCTAATCCTAGTAAGATTATTTAAAGTTATGAAATATACAATAGGTCATATGCAAAATACAAATCGACAAATTAAATTAAGTACTTTTTTTGAATTATTAAGGTGGAATAAGCCGACTGGAAGAATGATCTTACTTATTCCTGCTGGATGGAGTTTATATTTAACCCCAGATGCTAATCCAACATTTTTAATGTTGCTAAGAATAATCCTTGGAGGGCTACTAGTAAGTGGATTAGGCTGCGTAGTAAATGATATTTGGGACAAAAAAATTGATCAAAGAGTTTTCAGGACAAAAAATAGACCTCTAGCTGCAAATAAAATCAGTCTTAAAACGGCTTATTCAATTCTTTTCTTTTTAATTTTATCTAGTTTCTTTTTAACTTTGTCACTGCCTCAACCTGGCAGAATCCTTTCCATTTCACTTGCTTTTTTAGCTTTACCTATTATTTTAATTTATCCTTCTGCCAAAAGATGGTTTAAATATCCTCAATTAATCTTATCCATATGCTGGGGTTTTGCTGTCTTAATTCCCTGGGCCGCAAATGAAGGCAATTTAAATAGTATTGTTTTATTGTTTTGCTGGCTAGCCACTATTTTTTGGACTTTTGGCTTTGACACAATTTATGCTTTAGCAGATAAAAAATATGATATCAAAATTGGAATAAATAGTTCCGCTGTTAACCTCCAGAACAATACAAGAATAACTATTCAAATTTGCTATTTATTAACTTCTATTTTTCTCGCATTATGCGGATTTATTAATCAAATGGATTTTATTTTTTGGCCAATTTGGCTTACAACGGCAATCTTAATGCAGCGAGATGTACTAAAGGTATTTCCTGAGGAAAAGCAATCAATAAAAAATATTGGGAATCACTTCAAAAATCAATCAATTTATGGAGGAGTCCTTTTATTAGGAATTATTATTGCCTCATAAATTCTAAAAATGGTTTTTAAATTAAAAAAAGGTGATCTAATAGATATTTTAGCTCCTGGATCCTTTATTGATGAAGAAGAAAATTTTCAAAAAGGCATAGAAATCTTAAAAAACTGGGGCTTGGGAATTAATGAAAATAATTCTCTATCTAAAAAATTTGGTTATTTCGCAGGTGATGATCTAACTAGATTTGAAGAACTGGAAAAAGCACAAAATAGTAAGCTAATCATTTTTGCAAAAGGAGGCTGGGGTTCAGCAAGACTTTTAGAAAAAGAACCTTCTTGGCAGCATGGTTTAATGCTTGGGTTCTCAGATACATGTTCTTTATTACTATCTAAATATTCTCAAGGATTTATAGGTTCTATTCATGGCCCAATGGTCACTAGCCTTTTCAATGAGCCAGAGTGGAGTCTTGAGAGATTAAGAAATTTACTTTTTGAGGGTTATGTTGAGGACATAAGAGGAATTCCTTTAAGAGCTGGAAAAGCTAAAGGAGAAATTATCGTTTCTAACTTAACTATTGCTACTTTTTTAATTGGTACTAATCACTTTCCAGATTGCAAAGGGAAAATAATAATTTTTGAAGATATTAATGAAGATATTTATAAAATTGATCGAATGTTGACTTACCTCAGAATGACTAAAACACTTTCTGAAATTGCTGGTATTGGATTCGGAAGTTTTTCTAATGATTCCTGCGACCTTGAATGGAAAGATTTAATAAAAAACTGCATTGTTGAAAGACTCCAAGAGTTTGATTTTCCTATTCTTTTTGACCTCCCAATAGGCCACATATCGGGAAATGCTTGCATTCCTTTAGGATACGAAGCTACCTTAAATGGTGATGATGGTATTCTTAGTTTCGATACACCTTTTAACTAGGAGTTCTTCACAAAAAGTTTTGCTATTTTCAAATCTATAGGGGATGTAATTTTTATATTTGAATAAGTTCCTTCAATAATCTTCACTTTCCAATTAAGCATTTCGAATAGAGAGGCATCATCTGTAACTTTCCAGTTTTTATCAATTGCCATCTTATGAGCTTTTTTTAATCTATCTACTAAAAAGCCCTGAGGAGTTTGCGCTGCCCATAGATAATTTCTATCTGGCGTTTCTTTAATAAAACCTTCATTATCAACAATCTTTATAGTGTCAGTTACCTTAGTAGCCAAGATTACAGCTTCATTTTTATCTAATTCCTTGGCACAAAGGTCTATTAATTCAGGATTAATTAGACATCTAGCACCATCATGTATTAAAACTTTTTCAGCATCTTTTGGTAACGCTTTTAAACCATTAAAAACTGACTGTTGTCTGGTATCACCACCATTAATCCAATGAACTTTATGGGCAAAATCCTTTGCTGAATTTAATAATAAATTTTCATCTTTCGGTTGCCCAATTATTCCAACCCAATTTGTTGAGCTTGCAGAAAATACAGATTTAAGTGTCCAATAAATCAAAGACTCTCCCTCTAAATCAATAAGTAATTTATTTTTTCCAGCTTTCATTCTGCTACCGCTCCCTGCAGCTGGTATTAAAAAGTGCACAATAGAAGGTCTTGATATTTTCTAGACAATTATAAATAAAAGCAATATCTTTACACAAATAGTACTACGATTGAAAATTATAAAATTTCATAATGTCCAATACAGATTCATTAACAGGCAAAGTTGCTTTAATCACTGGAGCTAGCAGAGGAATTGGTAAAGAAATTGCTTTAGAACTTAGCCGATTAGGAGCAGAAGTTTTCATTAATTATTCTTCTTCTGATGAAAAAGCTGAAGAAGTTGTAAATTTAATAAAAAATTTGGGAGGTAAAGCTCATAAATTAAAATTTGATGTTTCAAAAGAGGATTCTGTCAGTTCAGCTTTTGAAGAAATAATCAAAATTAATGGCACCATCGATATCCTCATTAACAATGCTGGAATTACTAGAGATGGACTATTGATGAGAATGAAATCCGAACAATGGGATGATGTACTAAATACAAACTTAAAAGGAGTTTTTCTTTGTACAAAATATGCTTCAAAATTTATGATGAAAAAAAGAAGTGGTAGCATCGTAAATATTTCATCTGTTGTTGGAATAATTGGTAATCCTGGTCAAGCAAATTATTCTGCAGCCAAAGCTGGAGTTATTGGATTTACCAAAACTTGCGCTAAAGAATTTGCCTCAAGAGGTATAAACGTTAATGCCATAGCTCCAGGTTTTATAGAAACAGAGATGACTGAAAAACTTAATACTAAAGAGATTCTTAAAGTTATTCCTTTAGGGAAATTAGGAAGTTGTACTCAAATTGCGAACTTAGTGTCATTCTTAGTTTCAAGTGATGCAGGAAGTTACATCACAGGGCAAACAATTAGTATAGATGGGGGTATGAGTATTTAGTTATGTACTTTGATAAGGCTGGCCTAATTCATCTCTCAATCTTCTAATTTTTTGTAAAAGTTTTAGTCTTCGACTTCTAGCAGTTAATGTCAAGAAAAATCTTAAAGGAAAGTATATCAGTGTCATTGCAATCGCGAGGATTGCGGTAAGAGTAAAAATAAGATTATTTGTTTCTTCCATAATTTAAAGATACTCTTATTTGAGTTAATTTGTATGCCTAATTAAAATAAATTCGGCTTTCCCCACTTAATTAAATATCCCTTAAAAATGATTCTATGGGAGATTAGAATAGGATTAAAGATCGAGTAAACATGGCTAAACAGTTAAATTTTTCTAATGAATCAAGAGAAGCGCTAGAAAAAGGTGTAAATTTCGTAGCTAATGCGGTAAAGGTTACTATTGGGCCAAAAGCAAAAAACGTAGTTATAGAGAGAAAATTTGGTTCGCCCGACATAGTTAGAGATGGGGCCACAGTTGCTAAAGAGATTGAGATTGAGAACCCTATTTCTAATTTGGGGGCTAAATTAATAGAACAAGTTGCATCCAAGACAAAAGAGAGTGCAGGAGATGGAACAACAACAGCCACCATTTTGACTCAGAAGATGGTTCAAGAGGGATTGAAAAATATTGCTTCTGGTGCCAGTCCTATGGAGTTAAAAAAAGGTATGGAGGCAGGCCTAGGTTTTGTTCTAGAAAAATTAAGTTCCAAAAGTATTTCATTAAGTGGTTCTGATATCCAAAAAGTTGCAACAGTTAGTGCTGGAGGTGATGAAGAAATTGGATCTATAATTTCGAAGGCAATGGATATTGTTACTTCGGATGGTGTAATAACTGTTGAGGAATCTCAATCACTAGATACAGAATTAGATATAACTGAAGGAATGTCTTTTGACAGAGGATATAGTTCTCCATATTTCGTAACAGACCAAGAAAGACAAGTTTGTGAACTTGAAAACCCTAAAATATTAATAACTGATCAAAAAATTTCAACTTTAGTTGATCTGGTTCCAATACTTGAAGAAATTCAAAAATCAGCTTCACCTTTTCTAATTCTTGCTGAAGATATCGAAGGAGAGGCTTTAACTACCTTGGTTTTGAATAAGAATAGTGGAGTGTTAAACGTAGCTTCCGTAAGAGCTCCGTTATTTGGAGAGAGAAGAAAAGCTGCCCTTGAAGATATTGCTATTCTTACTGGAGCTAAGTTAATTAGTGAAGATAAATCGATGACACTTGATAAAGTATCGATTAATGACTTAGGCAAAGCAAAAAAAATAACTATCACGAAGGACAAAACTACAATTGTTGCCTTCGAAGACACTAAAGATTTGGTTAAAGCGCGAGTAGAAAAATTAAAGAGAGAAGTTGAAATAACAGACTCAGAGTATGATCAGGACAAAATCAATGAAAGGATAGCAAAACTAGCTGGAGGAGTAGCACTTATCAAAGTTGGAGCTGCAACAGAAACAGAGATGAAGTACAAAAAGTTAAGAATCGAAGATTCCCTTAATGCTACGAAAGCTGCTATTGAAGAAGGTGTAGTTTCTGGAGGTGGACAAACTTTAATTGAAATATCAGATGACCTTTTAAATTTAAGTCAAAAATCTTCTGATGATTTAAGAACAGGGATAAATATAGTAAAAGAAGCCCTTTTGGAACCAACTAAACAAATAGCAAAAAATGCTGGTTTTAATGGTGATGTAGTTGTCGCTGAAATTAAAAGAATTAACAAAGGCTTCAATGCTAATTCAGGAAAATATGAGGATTTAAAAGATTCAGGAATATTAGATCCAACCAAAGTAATAAGATTAGCTCTTCAAGATTCAGTATCTATTGCAGCTATGCTCCTCACAACAGAAGTTGCGATGGCTGACATTCCAGAGCCTGAAGCCGCAGCCCCAGGAGGACCAGGTGGAGATCCAATGGGGGGAATGGGCGGCATGGGTATGCCAGGTATGGGCGGCATGGGTATGCCAGGTATGGGCGGCATGGGTATGCCAGGTATGATGTAAAAAGCTAACTAGCTTTTTTATCTTTATTAATCCATTTTCTTAAATTTTTAATATTAGGTAGTGGTAATTTTGGGTTTTTAATATACTGATTTATTTGATTAGAATCTTGCTTAGTACTAAAGATTTGATTATTGTTTGAAATTTTTAAGTAATTTGATTCAAAATTTGTTTCTTCTAAATTTTCTAAAGTTTTAAAAGATTCAAGCCTAATTTGTTCTTGATTTTCTTCTTCATGATTTTCATCAATTAAAGTTATTTGTTCTTGATTTTCTTCTTCATGATTTTCATCAATTAAAGTTATTTGTTCTTGATTTTCTTCTTCATGATTTTCATTTTGTACTGGACTATGGATTAATAAATCATTTAAAGAATCAATCCCAAATCTATGGACCCACTTAAGAACAATATTTTCTTTAAGCAAAAAATTATTTTCTGAAGAGGCTTTTTTAAAAACTTGTATTAGATGAATTTTTAAAAGCATAAATTTATTAATTTAACTTCTTATTTAACAGAGGCCTTATGATAATCAAGGATAAAACTGTTAAAGAAAATAAAATTGATATACAACTCTTACAAGTTAAATCACCATATGGAGCATGTAAAGCCACTAATTCTAAATTCATAGTTTCTGAATAAGCAGTCCTAATAGGTTCTATCGCAAAAGTTAATGGATTTAATGAAGCTAACCACCCAAGCCAATTTGGCATGAAAGAAATTGGAGCCAAAGCAGTACTTGCAAAAAGAAGAGGTAAATTTATCACAAATATAAGAGCGATTAATTCAATATGTCCGGGCAAAACAAACGCTAAACATAAACTTATTGATGTCACAAAAAGAACTAATAGAATTAGTGTTGTAAAAACAATTCCTAAACCATATAAGTTGGGCCATCCATATCCCAAAGTGTATGAAACAACCATTATTACAATACTCTGAACAAAGCTCAGGATTGTTATATAAAAAAAAGAAGATAAAACTATGGATAATCTACTGGTTAAAGGAGCTACAAGTAATCTATTAAGAAATCCAAACTCTCTATCAAACATTAAAGGAAGCCCAGAATTCAGGGCTCCGCTAAAAGCAGTAAATACAATAAGTCCTGCTCCTAAAAAATTCCCATAAGAATCAACTCCTGGTAAAAAACCTTCAGGAGCTTTAGAGAATAATGCACCAAATAAAAAAAGCCAAATTATAGGTTGTAATATTCCAGCTAAAAGAGTTGATGGTCTTCTTTTTAATTGAATAAATAATCTCTTTGTTAAGGCAAATGTTTCTTGATATAAAAAAAATAAACTATACTGTTGTAATTCCATAATTAGCATTAATCAATTTCCATTATAGTTAGTTAACCAGAATTTTTTTTATCGCATTGATTGCTTTGATTCTTTTTTAAGGTCTCTTTTCCCTGACATAGAAATTTCGGCATCCAATAATGTTTTCCCAGTTGCCTGAAGATATACATCATCCAAGCTTGGCTGACTTTGGGTAAGAGAAAAAATTTCAAACTTTGAGAAGGCCAATTCCACTTTGAGCTTCGTAAGTAAATCTTTTTCCTTATCTGCTACAAAATTTATCGAGAAACCTTGAGCTTCATTTATGATAATCTGACTAATTCCATCTATTGAAGATAAAATTTGACATATATCTTTTGCTTCTTCCTGATTACTAAATTCTCTTACTTTCAAAGTTACTCTATCTCCTCCTAATTTATTTTTGAGTTCTGCAGGAGCCCCTTGTGCTATAACTCTTCCATCATCAATTATTACTAATCTGTCTGCCAATTTATCTATTTCATCAAGATAGTGACTGCTTAAAATAATAGTCATTCCATTATTTCTCAGATTTTTCAAAAGTTGCCATATAATATTCCTACTTTCAATATCTAAACCAACTGTAGGTTCATCCAATATTAGTACTTTGGGCAAATGTAAAAGTCCAGCTGCCAGATCTATTCTTCTTTTCATTCCCCCTGAATAAGTTCCGCACTTACGATCAATCCAATCATTCATTTCTAATTGATCTATTAATTTCTTTATCCTTTCAAATTTTTTGTTTTTATTGATGTGATATAAATCTGATTGAAAATCCAAAAGCTCTCGTCCGGTTAATATTTTATCAAGTGCAATGTCCTGGGCAACATAACCAATTAATTCTCTAATTTTCCTTGAATTTTTTACCAGATTAATATTATTTATAAAAACTTCACCACTATCAGGCTCAATTAAAGTAGCGAGTATTTTTATGAGTGTTGATTTGCCAGCACCATTTGGGCCAAGTATACCGAATAATGTGCCAGCTTCAATTTCCATCGATAAACTTTTTAATGCCTTGATATCTGAATAAGATTTTGAGAGCCCTTTAACTTTTATATAATTCATCAAACTTACTATTTATTTAAAAGACATTTTACATCTAATTTAATTACTAAGCAGGGATACTATAGATGAAAGTATTTGCATAGATTGCTGCTCAAATTCTACGGATAGTTGAGTTCTGGAAATTAATAACAAAAGGCAAATACCAAACATATATAGAATAGACCACCTAAAGAGAGACTTTGCTCTTGAAAGATCATCAGGAGATTTCTTTAATTCATTAATTAATTGCAAAAGTCTTCCATTAAATGGCAATAACATAATTCCGTATAAGAGACCCCCTTCAGGTAAAGCCAAGACTCCCATTATACTCATTAAAACTGTTGCCCATCCGTAACGAGAAATCGCTTTAGCAGTAAAAATAGTTCCTTTAACAGAAGGAAGCATAGGAATTCCAACAGATGCGTAATCATCCTTCAATAAAATTGCAAGTGCCCAAAAATGAGCTGGAGTCCATAACATTACTAAACCAAACAACCACCAACCACTAAGGCCTACATGCCCTGTGGCAGCAGATGCACCAACTAAAGGTGGTATCGCGCCAGCAACTCCTCCGAAAACAATATTTTTGGTTGTACGAGGTTTCAAAATAACTGTATATAAAATTACATAGCTAAATAAACCAAGAAGAGTTAATCCCGCAGCCAAATAATTTACACCACTTACTAAAAGCATCGAAGCTGCTAAAGTACACGACACGGCAGCTAAAAATACAGTCTCAGATGACAACTTTCCTGCTGGCAAGGCTCTTTTGCTAGTTCTTGTCATCCTCTTATCTAATTCCATTTCCCACAAGCAATTAAGAGCTCCTGCTGCTGCTGCTGCCAAAGCGCCGCCTCCTAAAGTGCAGATAAGCTTCGGTGAAGACAAAGGCCATTCCTCTGTTAAAGCCATTCCTCCTAAAGTTGTTGCCAGTAAAAGTGGGATTAATCTAGGTTTTGCTACTTCAAGCCAAGGTGGCAAAGTTAATCTTTTTCTTGAAGGTACAACTTCATCCCTAATTGAAGATTTATAGTTCAAGTTTTCTAAGTTACTACTATTCATGAATTGACACCAACCATTTGCGAATTTAAGGAGTGGTTTAGACCTTTTTTGGTAAAAGGATTTCTAAAAATTAATGTTGTTAATATCGCAATAAATAAAGAAGCGTTAAGTTGATGACCGATAATAAAAATAGGTTCATTCAAATTTGTTTTAAGACTTAAAACACCCAAAACAATTTGGGAAACCAAGAGAAAAATAAGTGTTGAGAGATATTTCCAATTTTCAGTAAGCAAACTTCTCTTATAAATTGCAGTAGCAATAATCAATAGAACTGAAAAAGTAATTGGAAAAGCAAATAATTTATGAGTATTTAGAATTAGGCATTGTTTATTAAAAGATAAGCAAATATGTGCTGACCAGGTTGATGAAAGCCTTACTCCAATAAAAGATTGAATCAAAGTAAGTAAAAGAGGAACAAACAATAAAAATCTCCACCAAATTAATGGCTCTTCTATTTCGTCATTTTCTAAATTTTGATTGATTGAAATTGTTGCAATGAGAAGTAGAAAAGCTATTAAAAGGTGGCCCGTAACAGTATATGAATCAAGCAGGTTTATTACTGTTAAAGCTCCAAAAGATCCTTGTACAATAACAAGAAAAAGTAGTAATGAATAAGTTTTAGGTAACCAATTTGGAATTTCATTTTTCCAAATAATTGAAAGGATAAATTTAAAAAGAATTAATATCCCAACCAGAAAAGCATCTAGACGATGAAACCACTCTAGAAATACTCTTAGGTTCATATGATTAAAGGGCAAAAAAGATCCATAACATAATGGCCAATCTGGACAGGCAAGTCCCGCCTCCATGACTCTAGTAGCACCTCCAATCACAATTAGCGCTATAAGTGCAAGTACACTATGACTTCCCAACCTTTTAAAAATTGTCAGATATTTTGATTTATATAATTGGTTATTAATCAAGTGGATAAAACCTATTATTTTGCATAATAAATTAGATTCAAAAACCAAACATTAATTAAAAATTAATATGTTTAATTTAAAAAATAATTTACTATTTTAATCTTTTTTCCCTGACAAATAACTCTAAAAAGTTATTAATAATACGCCTTTTATTTCAAAAATCTTAAGAAGTTGTAAATTTAAATGATTTTCTTTTAACAAAGGATGCAGGATTAAAAAAATTGAATATCTTGAGGATATAAATACAAATTTTTAGAAATCAATTGTTAAATAAAAACATTTATTTAATACTAATTATTTCGTTCGTTTTTGCTATATCTTTTTGGATTGGTTTTAATGTAAATTTGCTCCCAGCGGAAGCAAGTATTAATGCACCAATTTACGATGAACTTTTTAAAATTCTTTTCATCATTGGATTAATTATTTTTATAGGAATGACAATAGCAGTTATTTATAGCTTATTTAAATTTAGGAAAAGAAATGATCAGATAGGCGATGGTATAGCTTTAGAGGGAAATTTAAGCTTAGAAATTGTATGGACAATTATTCCTTCAATAATTGTTTTATTAATAGGTTTATATAGTTACAACATCTACGATCGTATGGGAGGGATGAAAGAACTAAATCATAACCATGAAATGATGGGTTCTAACACGGAAAAAATATGGGCGGGAATAAGTCAAACTTCTGATAATGAAATAGCAATAAATAATTTATCAATAGAAGTTTCAGCTATGCAATTTGCATTTCTATTCAATTATCCCAAGGGCAATTTCATATCAGGAGAACTACATGTTCCTGTTGATCAAAAAGTATCAATGAAAATGGAATCCAAAGATGTCATTCATGCTTTTTGGGTACCAGAGTTCAGAATTAAACAGGATATTATTCCTGGACAACCGACTATTCTAAATTTCACTCCTACAAAAGTAGGAAAATATCCGATAATTTGCGCAGAATTATGTGGCCCATATCATGGAGGGATGAGAGCCTCGATAATTGTTGAAAAAGAATCTGATTACAACGAATGGTTTAACAAAAATAAAAAACCAGAGGTAAATTTATGACAATATCAATTGATCCACAAAAAACTAATAATGAAAGCCTTCAACCTAAAGGCTGGCTTAGATACTTTAGTTTCAGTCTTGATCATAAAGTAATTGGGATACAATACTTAGTCTGCGGTTTTCTTTTTTATCTAATAGGAGGAACCTTAGCGAGCGCTATAAGAATTGAACTAGCTAGTCCAATGTCTGACTTTATGCCAAGAGATGTTTATAACCAAGTTTTAACTTTACACGGAACAATAATGATATTCCTTTGGATAGTGCCTGTAGTTAACGGTGCCTTTGGAAATTATTTAATTCCATTTTATGTAGGTGCGAGAGATATGGCATTCCCAAGATTAAATGCCGTAGCTTTTTGGTTAATTCCTCCTTCAGGTTTGATGCTGGTAGCAAGCTATTTTGTTGAGGGTGCTGCTCAGGCTGGATGGACGGCTTATCCACCTTTGAGCATAACTACTCCTCAATCGGGACAAATTATTTGGATTCTTAGCGTTCTATTACTTGGAGGCAGTTCTATATTTGGTGGAATAAACTTTATCGCCACCATTATCAAATTAAGAAGGCCAGGATTAAAACTTATGCAATTGCCAATGTATTGTTGGGCAATGCTAGGAACAAGTCTATTAGTTGTTTTGTCAACTCCTGTTTTAGCAGGCACTTTAATTCTACTTAGCTTCGATATCATCGCTAATACAGGGTTTTTCAATCCTGTTTTAGGTGGCAATGTCGTAGTTTATCAGCATTTATTTTGGTTTTATTCTCATCCAGCTGTATACATTATGGTCCTTCCTGCCTTTGGTTTAGTTAGTGAAATACTTCCTGTACATGCTAGAAAACCACTTTTTGGATATACAACAATGGTTTTTTCAATAATGGGGATAGTAGTTTTAGGTTTAGTTGTTTGGGCGCATCACATGTTTACGAGTGGAACGCCCCCTTGGATGAGATTGTTCTTTACTATTGCCACAGCATTTATTGCTGTTCCAACAGGTATAAAATTTTTCAATTGGGTTGCGACATTATGGGGAGGTAAAATTTCCATCAATAGTGCAATGTTATTCTCTTGCGGATTTATTATAAATTTTGTTTTTGGGGGTATTACAGGAGTTGCTTTGGCACAGGTACCTTTCGATATTCACGTTCATGATACCTATTTCGTTGTAGCCCATTTTCATTACATAGTTTATGGAGGGACTGTTTTTATTATTTTCTCTTCAATTTATCATTGGTTCCCCAAAGTAACTGGAAAAATGCTCAATGAAAAATTAGGAATTTTACATTTTATCATTACCTTTATTGGATTTAACTTGTGCTTTGCTCCTCAACATTGGCTTGGTTTAAATGGAATGCCAAGAAGAGTTGCAGAATATGATCCTCAATTCCAGTTCGTTAATCAAATTAGTAGCCTTGGGGCTCTTTTGATGGCTATAAGTACAATTCCTTTTTTAATTAATGTATTCCTTAGCGTGAGAAATGGAAAAGATGCTGGCGATAACCCTTGGAATGCTCTTACACCTGAATGGTTAACATCTTCTCCACCTCCAGTTGAAAATTGGGAAGGAGAAGCTCCTTTAGTTGAAGAACCTTATGGTTATGGTAAAGAAATTTCTGAACAAAAATAAAAACACATGACAACTCTAGATAGCTCAAAAGAAATTCAAAAAAATAATTCTGAAGTTAATGAAACACATGAAGACTTCAGAATGTTTGGCCTTATAACTTTCCTAATTGCAGACGGAATGACTTTTGCTGGATTCTTTGCTGCTTATTTGACTTATAAAGCAGTAAATCCATTACCTGATGGTGCTATTTATGAATTAGAACTACCAATACCTACACTCAATACAATTTTATTACTTGTTAGCAGTGCAACTTTCCATAAAGCAGGTAAAGCACTTTTAAAAGATAAAAACTCTGATTCCCAAAAATGGTTATTTTTTACTGCTTTTCTTGGAATTATATTTTTAATTTGTCAATTATATGAATATTTTCATTTACCTTTTGGATTAACCGATAATTTATTTGCAAGTACTTTTTATGCTCTTACTGGTTTTCATGGATTACATGTCACTTTAGGCACTTTAATGATTTTAATTATTGCTTGGCAATCGAGAATCAATGGCGGAAGATTAACTAGTCAAAATATGTTCCCATTAGAAGCCGTCGAATTGTACTGGCATTTTGTAGATGGAATATGGGTTATTTTATTTATTATTTTATATCTTTTATAAAAAACTAAATTTAAAAAATTAAATATATTTTTTATTAATTTATATTGCCACAGTTCTCCTTTTTAGTAAGAATATATAATTAGGAATTTGTCAGATAATGCTTGAAGGAAAAGAACTTCTTGAAAAAGCAAAATTATTAAGTAAAAAATCTGAAGATGAGATAGCAAAAGGTTGCGGGTACGTAGGTCCTAGCGGAAGAATCTTGAGAAAAAGTTTTTATAGGGCGCTTATCGAAGCTAAGGGTTACAAAATAGGAAATGGTCGTCAGGGGAAAAATGGTAATAGAGCTTCAAGAGGCCGACAGACAGAATTCAAAACTAAAGTTCATGGCAATGGGAACCTATTAATTGGTCATGCTTACACCAAAAAATTAGGTCTAGAACCTGGTCAGGAATTTAAAATCGATCTTAAAAAAGAGTCAAAAACAATTTATCTAATTCCATTAAACTAAAAATATATTTTACCAACCGTTTTCTTTAAGCCATTCCGAAGAAATATTATTTGAAGATAAATCTTGATTATTATTTTTATTAAATAAAAGTAATTTCTCTACATATTTAATAAGCGCATCTGCCTCAAGGTTTACGCTGTCACCGACATTTAATTTATTCAGATTTGTGTTATGCCAAGTATGAGGAATTATCGCAATAGTAAATATTTCTCCTTCCTGCTCAAATTTTGCAATTGTAAGACTTATACCATTGACACAAATACTGCCTTTATTAACTACATATTTCGAAAAATTATTATTTTTCCATTTTATAGATAAAAGCCATGATTTCTCTAATTTTTCTATATTCTCGACTGTTCCAAGGCCATCAACATGTCCACTGACTATATGTCCTCCTAGACGGTCAGACACTTTAAGAGCAGGCTCCAAATTAACAATCTGATTCAGGTTCGACTTTACTCCTAAAGTTGTTTTTTTTAATGTCTCCTCACTAACATCAACAGTAAATTTATTTTGAAAAATCTCTTTAACTGTCAAACAAATTCCATCAACAGCTATGCTGTCGCCGATTTCCATATCAAATAAATTATCTAGAATTTCAATTTCTAAAATATTTTTTTCTTGTCTTAGTTTTCCAACTGATTGAATTATTCCTGTAAACATAGATTTAAGAAAAATATTTTTGCAAAATTTTGTATTTACTTTAATTTACTTTAAATGATTTTCAACTATAAATAAATTAAAGAATAAATAAAAAGAAATTGATCATATTTAGATGATTATTAATTCACAAAAAAGATCATTTGGTAGAGGGGCCAAAGTGAGCTTATTCACTTTAGGGACAATGCGAGCAACTGAAAGTCTCGAAAAAATGTATAGCATAATAAAAAATGCATATTATGTAGGAATTAACCACATAGAAACAGCACCCTCTTATGGTGATGCTGAATCACTTATTGGAAATTCATTAAAAAAATTAGCAATAGAAGAGAATATAAAAGAAAAGAATTGGGTGATTACTTCCAAAGTTTTACCAAAGGGTGATTTTGACTTTTTAAAAAATAATTTTAAAAAGTCTCTTAAAAATTTAAATCGCGAGAAAATTAATAATCTTGCAATTCACGGACTCAACTTAAAACAACATTTAGATTGGGTTCTTGCTGGAGAGGGTAAGAAATTCATATCTTGGATACTTGAGAAGGAACTAGTTGATCAAGTTGGTTTTAGTTCTCACGGAAGTTATTCACTAATTAAAGATGCAATTAACTGTGAAGTTTTTACTTTTTGTAGTCTTCATTTACATTATTTAGATCAATCTAAGATTGCTTTAGCAGAGGAAGCTATAAAAAAAGGTATGGGAGTTTTAGCAATATCACCTGCTGATAAAGGCGGTAGATTATATTCTCCAAGTGATATTTTGATAGAGGCCTCTAAGCCTTTTCATCCATTAGAATTAGCGTATCGATTTCTGCTGGCAAAAGGCATTACAACTTTATCCTTGGGGGCGACAAACAAAAAAGATTTTGAATTTGCGCATAAACTTAGAAACTCATTCAAGAAGCTTACAAAACTTGAAAAAAGCGCCCTTAATAAAATTGAGGAAGTTTCTAATGAAAGATTAAACTCAACCAAATGTGAGCAATGTAGATTTTGTCTTCCATGTCCAAATGAAGTGCCTATTCCAGAAATACTTCGTTTAAGAAATATATCTATTGGTTATGGCCAATTAGAATTTTCAAAAGAAAGATACAATTTAATAGGAAAAGCTGGCCACTGGTGGGAACAAAAAAATTCCTCATTTTGTCAAGAATGTAATGAATGTGTTCCTAGATGTCCTAGTAAATTAGATATACCAAATTTATTAAAGGAAACTCATAACTTATTAATTGAAAATCCTACAAAAAGATTATGGGGATAAGGACTGATTCCAGATATTTTTAAGATTAATTTTTTGTTCATTTGTTAAGACAGGGAAAGACCAACTATTTTGCCAACATTTCTCAGAAGGTCCTGAGGTAAGGAACATTTCAGAATTATATTTACTTTGCAAATAATCACTATTGAATGGAAGATACCAACCCTGGCGTACTAATTTATCTACTATTGATTTATTTTCTAAAGATTTAATCCATTTAATTAATATTGCATTATTTAGATTTGATCGACTAAGTAGAAAATGCCACATCAAAGGTACGCCTTGGCTTGGAAAAACTAAAGAAAGCCTTGGATCTATTTTTAAATATTTTGAACAAAGACTATAAGGAACTATTGCGACACAAGCATCAGAATTAATCAACCAATTGAGCATATTTTTATCATCAAATATCATTGCTTGGCTATTGAGTTTTTTTAAAGAATTAGATGTATTAATTTTTTTAGCAATTGAAAATATTATTCTGGGACTTTGTGGAAAAATAATTTTTCCAGTTAATTTTTTAGAAAGAAGAAAATCCCAAGATATTCTGGCTGAATTTATTAAGTCTTTATTATTTTTAATGATAACTGTATAGGGTACTAAGCCAATAGGAAATAATTTACTCCTCTGATTTTGATTAAAACTTCCCAAAAAATCTATCGATCTCTTATCCAAATTTTCGAAAAGTGCATATTCATTTATTTTTTCAAATTCTGAAAAATCTATACTAGAAATCCATCCATCATTTATTAAAGTAAAGTCAGAATTGAAAATTGTGTTTCTATTTTTTTGTAGCCGAATATCTCCAAAATTAATTTTTTCCTGCTTCCAATCTTTTGGAATCATATCTTTAAAAGATTCTGGATAAAAAGAATTTTGTAATGCAATTTTTACTTTATCAGGTTGATTACTGCAAGAGTTTAAGAAAAATAAAAGCGAAAGCTTACCACAATTTAAAAATTCTCTTCTGGTTGCAAATTTTGAAAACATTCAGCAATCCTTCTCTAAAGAAATTTGACCTAGGCACTTCATCATTTCCAGATTTTGTTGACACAATGAAACTATTTCTTCATTTTTAAATCCATCTAAGAAGGCAAGCAAAGATATTCCACCAGCACCTACACCTTCTTTTACATGACCCAATTCATAATCCTTCAATTCTTTGTATTTTGAAGATTCGAAATTTAAAGGACTTGCTAAACCTAATAATTTAACATCATATTTTTCATTAATTAGATTTACTAAATCATTTAGAGAATTATCTTTCACAAGCCACCCAGTTGTCGCAATAAAAACATCTTCAATGAATTCATCTTTATTTTTTTCATCTAATAATTCTAATACAAGCAAAATGACTGCTAACATCTGACTTCCGCCAGACAATATTACAGGTTGTTTTGCTAACCTTGCACCAATTAATAGACCCATTGAGAAAGCTTGGAAAGGATCACCTACCGCCGCGACAACATCAAAAGAGTCGAAATCAGCCTTGAAATTTGCATTGAAAAGTCCTTTTTTAACTACTTGTCTTCTCAGTTCTCTTGGAGCTTTAAATAAACTACTCCCAACTAAATTAGACACCTGCAACCCAAAAGCTTCCATTACTGCCTGAGCAGTTGTGGTGCCCCCTGGGACAGATTCAGAAATTAAAACTGATTGCTTTAAGGATTTTCCTATCGCAAGACCTTTTTCAAAGAGATTTAAAACTCTCTCTTTAGTCATCGATTTACCAGTAGTAAGACAATTTGATGGTCCCATATCTCTATCTTCTACAACCAAATGATTAAAATAAGGCTCTGCTCCTATTCCCAGAGGAACAATAACTGGATAAATATTTATAAGCTTTGAACAAACATGACTGATTAGGGCAGGAGTTACTCCTGCATTGAGAAGAGGCAATTTATATTTATGATCTTTTGAAGCACCCTCAAGCAAAAATTCGGCATCTGCGAGCGCAGTTGTTCTCCTTGATTTTGCACTAATACCTGCAGCGGAAATACCTGGAATTTGAGAAGTATTAGTGCCTGCAATTACAAGAAATATTTTTAAATTTTTAATATTCTTTTTTAGTATTTCTATCTTATTAAATTTTCTTTTTATGTTGGATTCATTTCCAAAAAAATTTATACCTAATTCTGTACTATACATTTTTACTTTTTTCAATTATTTAAATTAACTAAGCCATTTAATAATCTTGGAGGATCTGGGATATTTAATTTAAATCTTGGAAACAGAGAATATGCAACTACATGTACCGTTAAGACATAAACTATTTCTTGAAAAATTATTAAAAAAATTGCACCTAATTGGATACTTAAAATTGAGGGAGAAAAAGGTAAATTTAATAATCCAATGAATTTTTCTAGTAATCCATAACTTGCTCTAGTAATTAACACCCAAAGATTATCACCAACCAACGTAGATAATGCTATTACTCTTATGAAAAAGCCAAGGGTTCCAATAAAAACTCCTACAGTTAGACTAAATCTCCAACTTTTTTCTCTAAACCAACACCAGCCCAACCAAAAAGCCAAGATCCCATAAGGAAATAAAAATAAAGTTCCTCTAACAGGACCCATAATTATGAATAAAAGTAGAAATTGAATTAGGAGTCCTTCCAATGCAGTTTTAGTTCCTCTTCTCAAGTGCAACAGTATCATTGGGAGGGGTAAAATCAATCTTAATAAAGCTCCTCCAATTGGCAAATAATATAATGCAACCCATAATAAAGAGGAAAGAGATGCTAAATAAGAGGTCTCGACAATATTTAATGCTTCAGTTTTTGTTTTTATTTTCATTTTTTGTTGAATATTTTTAATTAATTTTTATTCATATTTTTATTTTTTGAATCTAAGATACGTTCAATCTTTTCTATTTCAAAATTTACCTCAGAATTACTCAATATGGAACTTAACTCTTCAGTTGGATCTTTTGGATCTACATCTTTTAAAATGAATATTATTTTGTAAGATTGAAGCTCAGTTTTTCTTTTTTTTGAAATTTTCTTAATTTTTTTATTCTTTTTATCATCAAATTTTTTGTTTTCTTTTTCGAAATTTATATCCTTTTTATTTTCTAGAACATTTTTTGGCTTTTCTACTTTTTTAATTTTTTTAACCTTTTTATCATCAAATTTTTTGTTTTCTTTTTCGAAATTTATATCCTTTTTATTTTCTAGAACATTTTTTGGCTTTTCTACTTTTTTAATTTTTTTAACCTTTTTATCATCAAATTTTTTGTTTTCTTTTTCGAAATTTATATCCTTTTTATTTTCTAGAACATTTTTTGGCTTTTCTACTTTTTTAATTTTTTTAACCTTTTTATCATCAAATTTTTTGTTTTCTTTTTCGAAATTTATATCCTTTTTATTTAATAAGTTGTTTTGTAAATCTTCATTTTTGCTTGTTTTTTCTAAATCATTAAAACTACTTTCAAGAAAATTTCCTATCCTCCCTCCAGAGCATGATTGCAAGAAAATTAAAAAAATTAATAAAAAAAATTGTTTTTTTTTAAAAATCATATTTTTTCTAACTTTTCTTTTTCCTTATAGTTTTTTTATTACTAATTTTTGTTTTTTTTAAAATCGCGCCTTTTTTATCTTTTAGTTTTTCTTCTAAAAGAGATACTGCATCATCTATGGTAATTTTTTCTATGTCAGTATCTTTTGCAAGCGAAATATTAGTTTTGCCACATTTTAAATAGACCCCATATCTTCCATTCAATATTTGAATTTTTTCTTTAAATTCTTTCGGTTTTCCAAAGTCTTTAAGTACCTCTTGACCACCTCTACCCATTTTTGGCATCCCAAGAATTTCTAATGCTCGTTGTATATCAACTGTAAAAACATCATCCTCTTTCTTTAAGGATCTGTTTTCAGATTCATTTTCATTTTTAATCCATTTAATATACGGGCCAAATCTTCCTCTATCAGCCTCAACAACTCCTCCTTCAGGATGAACTCCTAACAATCTAGGCAAACTTAAAAGTACAAGCGCCTCATCTAGAGTTAGATCATCAGTTTTCAACTCTTTGGGTAATGAAGCTCTTCTTGGTTTAACTTTATCTTGATCATTATTTCCCAATTGTACGTAAGGTCCATAAGGGCCAAATCTTAAATAGACTTTTTCCCCTGTTTTTGGATCAGTTCCAAGATCTGATGGGCCACTTAAAATTTGATCTACTTGCTTTATGTCTAAATCTCCAGGAGTAATATCCATTGGAAGATTACCTTTAGCCTGAATTTCATTACCAGATTCATCAATTTTTGTACCCTCTAGCCAAGGTCCGTTAGAGCCTATTCTGACTACGCAAGGAAGGTCTTCGAAATCAACTTGTCTATAAGCTTTACCATCAATATCGCCCTCTGTTTTCTGAACTTTTACCTCCAAACCATTTTTACCTTTATAGAAAGTTTCTAGGTATGGTAGCCACTCAAGATTACCTGAAGATATTTCATCCAATGAAGACTCCATTTTTGCAGTAAAAGTAGTATCAACCAGATCAGGGAAATGTTCCTCTAATAGAGCAGTAACAGCAAAAGCTGTAAACGTTGGAGCCAAAGTATTGGAAGATAGATTCGCATAACCTCTATCCACTATTGTCCCTATGATGCTTGCATAGGTAGAAGGTCTTCCAATCCCTTCTTTTTCAAGAACCTTAACTAATGCAGCCTCTGTATATCTTGCAGGAGGTTTAGTTTCATGAAAAGTAGACTCCTTATTAGTAACTTGGAGGCGTGTTCCAGTTGTTAAGTTTGGGAGAATAATTTCTTGTTGTTCAAGGGATGAACTTGGGTCATCACTCCCCTCGACATAAGCTCTAAAGAATCCCGCGAAATCAATACTTTTCCCACTCGATTTAAATATTCCATCCCCCACGCTAATTTCAGCATTAATCATTGTTAGCCTAGCTTCCGCCATTTGACTAGCTACAGTTCTTTTCCAAATTAAATCGTAAAGAGATAAGTCTCTACCAGTTAGATTAGTTTCCTTTGGTGTTTTAAATACCTCACCTGCAGGCCTAATAGCTTCGTGTGCTTCTTGAGCATTTCTTGCAGTTGAATTAAATTGTCTTGGTGAGTTAGATAAATATTCTTTTCCATACATAGAACTGACACATTCTCTAGCAGCTCTTGTGGCTTGTTCGGAAAGATGAACTGAATCAGTCCTCATATATGTTATGAAACCTCTCTCATATAGCCCTTGTGCACATCTCATAGTTTCTCTAGCAGACAAACGAAGCTTCCTGTTAGCTTCTTGTTGTAATGTGCTAGTTGTAAATGGAGGGACTGGCTTACGAGTGGAAGGCTTTTTTTCGATTTTTGAGACTAACCAATCTTCTGAGGAAAAAGTCTTCAATAAATCATTTACTTTTTCCTCTCCAATTATTAAAGATTTATTTCCTTGTTTTAATGTGCCTGTCTGTTCATCGAAATCGGAACCATTAGAAATTCTTTGACCGTTTAAACTGAATAATTTAGTTTCGAAAGAAACATTATCTTTTACGAGGGAAGCTTTAATCCCCCAGTAACTAGCTTTTTTAAAGGATCTTCTTTCTCTCTCTCTCCTAACAAGAAGTCTTACAGAAACTGATTGGACACGACCAGCAGATAATCTGGGGGCTACCTTCTTCCAAAGTAAAGGAGATAATTCATATCCAAAAAGCCTGTCCAAGATTCTTCTTGTTTCTTGAGCCTGAACAAGTTCCATATCAATTTCTCTAGTTTGGTCTAAAGCTTTATTAATTGCCTTTTCTGTAATTTCATGAAAAACCATTCTCTTAGTTGGTATTTTAGGCTTAAGTATTTGCAGGAGATGCCAGCTAATACTCTCTCCCTCTCTATCTTCATCAGTTGCCAGTAATAGCTGGGTTGCACCTTTCAATGCATCTTTCAACTCTTTAACAACCTTTTTCTTATCTTTTGGAACTATATAAAGTGGTTCAAAATCTTCTGTTGTATTAACTCCTATCCTTGACCATTTTTCCTTTTTAACCGCAGCAGGTATTTCAGCAGCTCCTTTTGGAAGATCTCTTACGTGTCCCATTGAAGCGAGAACTTCATAATTAGAAGGCAAAAACTTTCTTATAGTTTTTGCTTTGGTGGGACTTTCAACAATAACAAGTGTGTGATCCAAGGTTTATTTCAAAAATTGGTGTTTTTGTTCAGTTAGGGCATATTATGATTATTTGAAGCTTTTTCAAGTAATTTCTTCTGAAAATTTCAAAAATCATACCCACAAATTATAATCAAGTTAAGATTAACTCCTAGACCCTTACAATCAAACTTCTAATTTAATCCAATTTAATAAAGTGCCCAACGAAATCTTTACAATTAACTTAAATGCTCAAGCCATTATTCCAGAGGCTTTTATTTTACTAGGTATTGTTGGAACACTTCTTGTAGATTTAGCTGGAGAAAAAACTGCATCAAAGTGGGCACCAATAATTTGCTATTTGTCAATCGGAAGCTCTCTTGTTAGCTTGGCTTTGCAATGGAGTAATCCGGTAGAAAGCGCATTCCTTGGGTCCTTTAATTCAGATAATTTGGCAATCGCATTTAGAGCAATAATTTCTTTATCAACCTTGGTATCTTTACTTATAAGTTGGCGTTATACAGAACAAAGTGGTAGCCCAATTGGCGAGTTTGCTGCGATAGTTCTTTCGGCCACCCTTGGAGCGATGCTTTTATGTGGATCTACTGACCTTATTAGTGTATTTATATCTCTTGAAACTTTATCTGTAGCAAGTTACTTACTTTCTGGTTACCTCAAAAGAGATCCAAGAAGTTCTGAAGCGGCCTTAAAATACCTCCTTGTTGGATCAGCTGCTGCTGCTGTCTATTTGTATGGATCCTCTTTTCTTTATGGATTAAGTGGTTCAACAAACTTAGCGACAATAGGTTTAGAGATTATCAATAAGCCATCCTTCATTACTTCACTAGCACTTGTATTTGTCTTATCAACAGTTGCATTTAAAATTGCTGCTGTTCCCTTTCATCAATGGACTCCTGACGTATATGAGGGTTCACCTACTCCTGTAGTAGCTTTTTTATCTGTTGGCTCAAAAACAGCGGGCTTTGCATTTGCAATAAGAATATTAAGCACAACTTTCTCTTCTTTTGATGAAGAATGGAAACTTTTATTTACCATTTTGGCAATATTGAGCATGGCTCTAGGAAATGTTGTAGCTCTAGCTCAAACCTCAATGAAAAGGATGCTAGCTTACAGTTCTATTGGACAAGCAGGATTTGTAATGATTGGAATAGTATCTGGCACACAAGATGGTTTATCAGCTGCTGTTTTATATTTGGCTGCATATTTATTTATGAATTTAGGTGCATTTTCTTGTGTAATACTTTTCTCACTAAGAACTGGTTCTGACAGAATTCTTGATTACTCGGGACTTTACCAAAAAGACCCTCTCATTACATTAGGCTTAAGCCTGTGTCTTCTATCTCTTGGAGGTTTACCTCCAATGTTGGGATTTTTTGGAAAGATATACTTGTTCTTTGCAGGTTGGGCAAATCATCAATATCTACTAGTAATTGTTGGATTAGTAACTTCAGTTATATCTATTTATTACTACATTTCAGTGATAAAAATGATGGTAGTTAAAGAACCACAGGAAGCTTCTGAAATAGTCAAATCATATCCTGAAATTAATTGGGGAATTGTAGGATTACCTCCGTTGAGATTTGCACTTTATACTTGCGTGGCGGTAACTGCTCTTGGAGGAATCCTATCTAATCCTCTTTTTAAATTAGCCAATACAGCAGTTTCAGAAACTCCTTTCTTACAAGATATTATTGCTACAGCAAATAATATTTCCTAGAAGAATTCTTCAATAAATGTCTAAGAAAGTTGCGAGTTTAGAAAATATATCTAAAACATATGGGAAAGATGATCTAACTGTCAAAGCCTTAGACAGCATAAACCTAGAAATTTATAAAGGTGATTATTTAGCTGTAATGGGGGCAAGTGGCTCAGGCAAAAGTACAGCTATGAATATTATTGGATGTCTTGATAGGCCATCTGAAGGTATTTATAAATTAAATGGTATTCCTGTTGAGAATTTATCTGATGATCAGCTTGCGGAAATACGCAACCAAAAATTAGGCTTCGTTTTTCAACAATTTCATCTTCTTTCAGACGCAACTGCACTTGAAAACGTAATTTTGCCAATGATTTATGCTGGTATTGAGCCTGAACAAAGATTATTGCGAGGTAAGAATGCCCTAAAAAAAGTTGGTCTTTCAGAAAGAATGAATAATCGCCCAAACCAATTATCCGGAGGTCAACAACAAAGAGTTGCTATTGCGAGGGCTATTATCAATAACCCCGCAATTTTGTTAGCAGACGAACCTACGGGAGCACTAGATTCAAAAACCACCGAAGATGTATTAGATCTTTTTGACAAACTGCATGAATCTGGAATAACTATAGTTTTAGTTACGCATGAAGATGAAGTGGCAAATCGCGCAAAAAAAATAGCCAAATTTAAGGATGGAAGAATAGTTGAATTAAAAGTTAATTAAATTCAAAACCTTCTAATTACCTTCAATTGAGTTTCATTTTCAATTCTTAAATTCCCGTTCGAATCAATATCTTTAATTTTCCATAAATCAGGACAATAACCACTAGGTAAAAAACTTTTAGTAAGAAACTTATTTGCAGATTTAATCACATATTCTTTTTTCTTGTTACATTCAATTGAATCATAAAAAGCTTTAAGAACTTTGGCTGTCCAATAATGTTTATTAATATTCTTAGTTTGAAGTACTTTTGATAATGAAATTCCTTCTGATGGGGTGTAATTTAAAACATTCATGCCAAGTCCTAATCTTGCATAGATAATTTTTTTGCCTCTTGTTATCACCCTTGGTAAAAATCCAATCAACTTTTTTGAACCAAAAAAAATATCATTTGGCCATTTCAAACAAACATTTATATTTTCTTGTCTAAGCATTTCACATAATTTAATACCTAAAGACAAATTAAATATTTGATATTCAAATTCTTTTGAAAATATTGGGTAAGCTGCACTTAACCAAATCCCGCCTTTTGGAGAAACCCAAGTTTTTGAATTTTGACCAAACCCTGAGAACTGTTCTCTTGCGATTATCGCTACTGGCTGGTTTTTCTTTATTTCAGAATGTTCAAGAAAGTTTGTTAGCTCATTTTCGGTACTTTTACATTTTATTTTGTAATGAAGTGTCCAGGTTGGATATTGACCCTGAATTTTTTTTAAATAAAAAACTGTCTTAGCTGCAGGTCCAATAACTTTCACAAATTCTTTATTAAAACAACGAGCATCTTTTTAAAGATTAGATTAACTTTAGTCTTAATAAGTAAATTTTACAAATTGGACAAAAAGTATTTGCCAATAGTGAATAGAAGGAATCCACATCCATTAAAAAATTGTCTTGATAATTTCAAAAAATCCTGCGGAGACTTAGATAAACTCTCTAAAATCAACGAAAACTGGAAGAACTTAATCGGCTTAGAACTATTTCAAGAATGTAAACCATTAAATATTGAAAAAAAAATACTTACTATTGCAGTAAATCATCCACAGTGGCGCCAAGCTTTAATCTATAACAAGCATAAATTAAAAGAGAGAATCGAGAAAATTGGAATAACTTTGAAAGAAATAAAAATTATACAAAATTATGAAATTAAAAATAAAAATATCAAAGCTAATAATGCAAAGATAGTTTGGGCAAAGCATCCAAGCAGAATCAATCAAAATAATATGTGCATTTGTACTATTTGTAATTCCCCTACTCCTGAGGGCGAAATCAAAAGATGGGGAAAATGTTCTTTTTGTTGGAGAAAAATAAAAAACTAAATTCTTTATTTAGTTAAAATTAATATTCCCATTTGACCCCCCAAAATAGTCCTATATTCAGCTTTTCTAAATCCAACTGCCTTAGCAATATTTATAAGCTCATTTTTCTTTGGAAAATTACTAATACTTTTTTCAATATATGCGTACTCTGGACCTAAATTAAAAAGCCGAGAAATGGATACTACAATTAATCTCAAATAAATTTTCTGAAAAATATTGGATAAAGAATTTCTTGTTGAGTGATTAAAATCCAAAAATCCTGCCCTTCCCTTATCCTTCAAAAGATTAAAAACTTTTTTTATTCCTACTTCAACATTATTCAAGTTTCTAAGTCCATATGACATGCAAATCCCATCAAAATTTTTTGAATAATCATTGATTTCTAATACATCTTTGATTTCCCATTTAATAAATTTATTTTTTTTAAGCTCTGATTTTTTTTTTGCAATGTTTAAGATATCCTCTGCACTGTCAATCCCAGTAATTGAACCCCTTGGACTAACTCTCTCAGAAATTAAGAATGCTAAATCTCCAGTTCCACAGCATAAATCAGCCCAATCTTCACCATTTAAAGGTTCCAATAAATTAACTAATTTCCTTTTCCATAATCTGTGCAGCCCAAAACTTAATAGATTATTTAAAAAATCATATTTATAGGAAATTTTATTAAATATATTTTTGACTTCGATAGTTTTTGTTAATTTCATTTTTAAATTTTCAACTTATTTCTTATTTGTATTAAATTAAATTTTTGATTCATATGGTCTAATTGGAAGTTTTTTTTCGAGGAGGAAAGTCTTTATTTCTTTTAAAGAAAGTTTCTTATCATGAAGCAATGATGCTAAAAGTGCGGCAGATGCCCTGCCTTCATTGAAAACATCATAGATATCTTCTAAACAACCTGCTCCTCCAGAAGCAATCACTGGAATATTAACAATATTGGTAACAGATTCAGTCAGATGTAAATCATATCCATTCTGCGTGCCATCACCATCCATTGAAGTAAGCAAAATTTCCCCTGCGCCTAACTCCTCAACTTTCTTTGCCCAATTTAATACATCTATTCCAGTATTTTCTCTCCCTCCTTTCACATATACCTCCCATTCATCAGTCTTATTAACTTTTCTTTTAGCATCAATAGCTATCACGATACATTGATTACCAAATTCTCTAGAACTTTTAGAAATTAAATCTGGATTTCTAACAGCAGACGAATTCAAACTCACTTTGTCTGCTCCAGCTCTTAAAAGATCATTAATTGAAGAAACAGAATCTATTCCTCCACCTACTGTAAATGGGATTTTTACTGATTTTGCGGTCCTAGAGACAAGGTCAACTAATGTATTTCTATTTTCTACACTAGCTCTAATATCTAGAAATACTAATTCATCTGCACCATCATCAGAATACCTACAAGCCAATTCAACAGGATCGCCTGAGTCTCTCAAGTTAACAAAATTTACACCTTTAACCACTCTGCCATGGGCGACATCTAAACAAGGAATTAAACGAAGAGCTACCATTTTAGTAAAAATTGTCCAAATGCTGTTAATCTTGCATAATAGCTTCCATTTTACCTCTTATGGCTGAAACAAAATTATTACCCAAAATCGGTAGTAAAATCAAAATTAACATTAACAAAGTAAAAGATAGACTACCATCTAAATTAATCGATCAAATATCCTCGAATCCTAAAGCCGTAATAACAGGCTATAAAATGACAGACGGCAGAAGTATTGGGATCACAGCGAAATTTCAGAATGGTGAGCAAAATTGGTTTTTCCCAGAAGAAATTGAGAAAGGTTAAAGAGTAAAGTGAATGATCCAAAACAACTATTAGGAATTAAGGGTGCCTCTGAAACATCAAGTATATGGAAACTCCGTATACAATTAATGAAACCCATAACGTGGATCCCTTTGATATGGGGAGTTATTTGTGGAGCAGCTGCAAGTGGGAATTTTGAATGGACATTTAGTAATGTTCTAGCTTCATTAGCATGTATGTTTATGAGTGGACCACTTCTGGCTGGTTATACCCAAACCATAAATGATTTTTTTGATAAAGAAATTGATGCAATTAATGAACCAAATAGACCAATTCCTTCTGGCAAAATTTCAATTAAAGATGTAAAAATACAAATCTGGGTATTACTTATAGCGGGTTTAATAGTTGCTTTTCTATTAGATTTATATGCTAAGCACAGCTTCCCCTCCGTCTTACTTTTGGCATTAGGAGGTTCCTTTGTTAGTTATATATATTCTGCTCCACCACTCAAATTAAAACAGAATGGTTGGCTTGGAAATTATGCATTAGGAGCATCTTATATAGCTTTACCTTGGTGGGCAGGACAAGCCTTGTTTGGGAAATTAACTATTGTGACGGCGATACTAACACTTGCTTATAGCCTCTCAGGACTTGGAATTGCTGTTATAAATGATTTCAAAAGTGTTGAAGGAGACTCAAAGCTAGGCTTAAATTCTCTACCTGTAGTATTTGGAATTAAAAATGCAAGTAGAATAAGTGCAGGATTGATTGACATTTTTCAATTGGCAATGGTTGTAGTATTAGTAATTATTGGTCAACATTTAGCCTCTGTAATTTTGGTTTTATTGGTAATTCCACAAATTACATTTCAAGATATGTGGTTACTAAGAGATCCTCTAAAGTTTGATGTCAAATATCAAGCAAGTGCCCAACCGTTCCTTATAACTGGAATGTTAGTTACAGCTTTAGCAATAGGACATAGTTTTTTAGTTGCTTAATGTGCAAAAGATTAAATTCAAATCTTTTGTTTTAATAATTCCAATATTAATTTTTTCTGGAATATCTTTTTATTTTTTTAGTCTAATATTTAGTACTTTAAAATTTGATGCATCTAAAAATAAAAAGTTTCGGGAAACCAAATATTCTTATGTAATAACATCTTCTGATAATAAGATACTAAGCAAATTAAGCCGCAAATTTGAAATAGATAATAGTTATCATAAAATTCCATTTTTTCTTAAACATTCTTTTATATCTTCTGAGGATAAAAGATTTTATAAACATAATGGAATAGATTTAAAAAGTATTTCACGCGCCCTTATTCAAAATATTAGAAGTGGTTATGTTAAAGAGGGAGGAAGTACGATTACACAACAAGTTGCTAGATTACTTTTTCTAAATAATGATTTAAGTTTTCAAAGAAAAGTCAAAGAAATATTTATATCACTCATACTTGAATTTAGATATGACAAAAATCAAATTTTAAAATTATATTTAAATAATATTTATCTAGGATCAGGAGCATACGGGGTAGACGAGGCTGCCCAAGTTTATTTTGGAAAATTTATAGAAGAATTAACATTATCAGAGATCGCATTAATTGCAGGATTAGCTCCAGCTCCATCAATTTATTCACCTTATCAAAATTTAGAACTAGCTATTAAAAATAGAAATAAAGTTCTTCAATCAATGTATGTTGATGGATATATTTCTCTTGCAAATAAGAATATGGCTATTAAAGAAAAAATAAAATTAAATTATCAAACAGCTGATAATTTTTTAGATGATAAATTACTAATAAACTTTATTCTTCAGGAAACAGATAAAAGAATTGGAAGTAAAAATGATTATAAGTTTATAAGAATTAAATCTTCTATCAACAAAGATTGGCAAGAAAAAGGTCAAAAAATATCAAGATATGCAGGGCCTAAAGAACTTGAATTTGGTCTGTTATCTATCGAATCAAACACAGGACTAATCAGGACAATGATAACCAGCAAAAATCCATCAATTAATGAATACAATAGAGTGATTTCATCTGTAAGACCTTTAGGTTCTACTTTTAAAATAATCCCTTATGCAGCTGCATTAATAGAAGGAATAAAATTAAGCGATAAATTTGAAGACTTACCAATATGCTGGGAAAGTTATTGCCCAAAAAATTTTTCAGAAGACTATAGAGGTTCAATATCTTTGATTGAATCATTTAAAAGTTCATCAAATATTGTTCCGATATCAATAACAAAAAAAATTGGCTTAAAAAATATTATTAATTTAGCGAATTCATTTGGACTAGGTTACGAGCAAGAGTTTGAGGAATTCCCATCATTAGCTATTGGCTCCTACGGAGATAATCTTTTAAACATAACAAATGCATATTCTGCAATAAACAATAATGGTAAGATTCAAAGCCCTGAAATCATAGAAAAAATAGAATCCTTTAAAAAACAACCTATTTGGGAAAACAAATCTATTTCCAAGAAAATATTAGATTTAAAAATAAACAAGAAAATAAATAAACTTCTTGAAAAATCTGTAAAAGAAGGCACTTCAAAAGCAGCCTCTATAAAAGGAAAGAAAATTTATGGAAAAACAGGAACATCTGATGGAAATAAAGATCTCTGGTTTATTGGTTCTATTGATAACCTTACAACAGGGATCTGGATAGGTTACGACGATAACAAGGAATCTGAATTATCTAGTGGAAATGCAGCTTATTTATGGAAGAAGTTCATATCTGAAATTTATAAAATTCCAATTAAAAAATAAATTATATTTTTAAGATTTATAAGAAATTATTGCAGAATAAAATCCATCACCAGGATAATCTAAGCTAGGTAAAATTTGCCTTTGGCTAACCAATTTTAAAGTTTTGTTTTTTTCAATAAATCGTTCAATTAATAGATTGTTTTCATCGGGACAAATAGTACAAGTTGAATAAACTAAAGTGCCATCTTTTTTCAAAAGAGGAAAAATACTCTCCAACAGTTTTTCCTGTAATAAAGTTAAAGATTTTATTTTTTCTTTACTTAAAGACCATCTAGAATCTGGATTCCTGGAAAGAGTTCCAATGCCTGAGCATGGAGCATCTAATAAAATCTTATCAAAATAAGATATAAACTTAGGATTTAATTCAATCAAACTCGTAGCATCAGCCTTAAGGGTATTAACAGATTTCAAATTTAACCTTTCTAAATTTGATTGCAGTATTTTCAATCTTTTTGCAGATCTATCTACGGCAATGATTTCAGCACTATCATTTGTTAATTCTGCTAGGTGGGTAGACTTACTTCCTGGAGCTGCACAAGCATCTAAAATCTTTTCACCTTCTTTTGGATTTAAGAGAGGTGCTATCCACTGAGAAGATCTATCTTGAATTGTCCAAAGTCCATCACTATATCCTGGTAAATTTTTTATAGATCTTGGATTAGATTTTAAAGTAATTCCATTATGTAAATCTTTAATAATTTCAGCATCAATTTTATTTTCATGAAGTACTTTCAAAAATTTATTTAAATTAGTTTTTAATTGGTTAATTCTCAAATCAATTGATGGTTTTTTATTAAATGCCTTAATGATATTTTCACCCTCGCTAATGCCGACCCATTTATAAAGATCCTTCACAAGCCATAATGGAAATGATTCAAGATATGAAATTCTTTCTTTTCTATCAGAAGATAATTCCGGAAAAATTTTTTGTTCTAATTTTCTTGATGCATTTCTCAATATCGCATTTACAGTTCCCGTTAAACCATTTAAATCTGTTTTTTTAGCTACTTCTACAGTGGTAGAAATAGCAGCAGGAAATGGAATTTTATCCATTTTCAATAGTTGATATAAACCTATATGTAGAAGCCATCTTAACTTTGGAGGCTGCTTTTTATGAGTAATTTTTGATGTATGATCCGTCCAAAGATCAAGAAATTTTCTATATCTTATGCATCCAAAAGATAATTCCGTAACAAAAGCTATATCAAGAGAATTAAATTGATAATTTTTCAAAACCTTTTCAAGAGCATGATCAGAAAAATCACCAGAACTAACTTTTAATAAAATTTCCCAAGCTGCCTTTCTTTGTAAATATCCTTTGCTCAAAATATAATTTATTTTTAAAGATAACTTTAATATACAAAAAATTCAAAAATTTAAACTACTTTTTCAATTGCAGTATTAAACCAAATAAAACCTAAGATAGAAATAAGTGACAGATTAAATCCTAAAAAAAGAAAGATATTTAAAGAATGGATTCTTTCCCGAAAAAATATTTTTTTTTCTTCTTTATATTTCATTAGTAAAATAAAAACTTAATCAGGATTTCAAACGGCAACCAATATTGATAGATCCTGCATCAAGCATTCTGCCTAATTTAATTGCTATGGATTCCTCCAACCTTGTGAAATTAGATTGATGGTTAGTTATCCAATCTAATTCAGAAAAAGTGATAATACCTGTCGAATTACTTTTTAAAAAAAGTGTTCCAATTTGCATTAGATAAATCTAACTTTTCTTAAAGTAACATCCGTACTTAATATTTATTCATAACATAATATTCTTTTAATTTTTCAAAGACAACTGCAGTTTATTACTCTTAATTTATTGAATATCTCTTAAAAATTTATTGGCCGTTTTTAGGTGATTATTTAATTTTTCCTCTGACATTTTATCGAGATTTCTCGTTAACATTGCCAGACGATACTGCTTTCTAAAAAAACTTTCATTATCTTTAATAAATTTCCAAAACAAGCCATCCCATATTTCACACCATGGGCCACTTTTAAAATTAGACATTTTTTTTACATAATTTGAGCTTGATATATATGGTTTTGTTGAAAAGATACCTCCATCACTAAACTGACTCATTCCGTAAACATTTGGGACCATAACCCAATCATAGGAATCAATAAACATTTCCATAAACCATTTATAAACTTGATTGGGGTGAATTCTACATAGAAGCATGAAGTTACCAATAATCATTAACCTCTCAATATGGTGACAATAACCATATTTAATAATATTTTTTATAACAACGTCTACTGGTTCAATTCCTGTATTTCCTTGATAAAAACATTCTGGAATTGGCTTATCTTCAAAATCCCAAAAATTACTGTTTCGCATCTTTGTTCCATACTTTTTATAGACAAGACAAATAAATTCTCTCCATCCAATAATTTGACGAATAAAACCCTCTAAAGAATTAATTGGAACATTATTATTTTTGGCATAAAGTAATGCTTTATTTACTACTTCATTTGGCGTTAGTAAGCCACTATTTAAAAGAGGAGAAAGTAAACTATGCCATAAAAAAGAATTTTCTCTAGAAATAGCATCCTCATAATCTCCAAATAAGAAAAATCTATGTTTAAAAAAATCATTTAACCATTCATCTGCCTCATCAAAATTAGTTGGATATAAAAAGTTATTACTTTCTCCAATAAACGCAATATCAAAATTGGCTAATGACCTTTCTGCATTAACTACAAATTTATTTTTTTGTAATTTAGGTGTATCGGGTATATTTATTTTTTTTGGTAATTTTTTTCTGTTCATTTCATCGAAACTCCATTTACCACCTTCAGGTGTATCATCAGGATTAACTAATATCTTTTGGCTCTTTCTTTGATTCTCATAAAATCTCCCCATAAGAGGTTTTTTTGCATTTGATGCAAATAAATCTTTTAAACCTTTACTGCTCATAAACATAGGAGAAGGCAAAATATTTAAAGCTAAATTATTACTTTCTACAAAATTATTAATCCTCTTCATTATTAAAAAATCATGAGGGTCAATGAGATTTATTTTCTGATATTTATTTTTAATAAATTCCGATAAGTAATCAGCTGTAGAAACATTATTCTTGTTTTCGATATACAAAACTTTAAAGCCAGATATTTCTAAATAATTTTTATAAGCGAGCATAGATGCTCTATGAAAAACTAACTTATTTTTATGGTTAATTAATTTATGAAATTTATCATTTCCAAAAAATAATGAGTCTTCCAAAATCAAAACTTCACAATTTATTTTTAAGATTGGGCTTTCTCTAAAAAGTTGATTCGGGAAAATAATTGATACTTGTTTCATCTTTGCGACTTCCTGTTACTGCATCTTTTAGAACAGTAGATAACATCATCCCAACAGTTTTTCCATTTTTTACGCCACTCAAAGGGCCTATTGCAAACAGGACAAGTTTTAGTAGAAAGATTTTTCAAAATTTATAATTTTCTTTTATGAGTAGATTTAAATCTAGTTGAATCTTTAAGGGCCAAATGTTTTGTATTTCTTCCCGAAACTCTCTTTCTCCAGACTTTGAAAGATTTGGGTTTAAGATTTTGACGCATAATTTTTATCGCATCTTCCTCTTTTAAACCAAATTGATACTCGATAGCTTCAAAGGGTGTTCTATCTTCCCAACACATTTCAATTATTCTATCTATATCGATACTTTCCATATTTATTGTTCACATTGTGAGGTACATAGTTTTTCAAAATCGGATCTGCCTGTAATTTGAAGTCTATATTTTGCCCAATATCTGTAAACCAATCTCAATAATGGAGACAAGAGCTTAATCTTCAAGGGATAATAAACCCAACCTAAACCAACTAATTCATAAGAATATGCAAGTACATCTAATCCCCTAATAATTTCACCATTTTCAATAATCCCATGCAGGTTTGACATAGCTTCTGAATATGAGATGTCATTAAAAAGACTTTGATCATAATCCTTACTATTAATATCTATGAATGCAATTTGATTTAAAGTATCTCTTTTTTTAAGAAAATTTGTTTCTCTCAAACAAAGTGGACAACCGCCATCGAATAAAAAGGTTAATTTATTTTTCATATTTATTTCAAATATAGAAATTAAATAACTTTTTTGTGGAATAAAAAATTTTTTTTAGAGTACAAGCTTTATAAAGCCTTAATAATTGCCAGTTCTAATTAAGTGAAATTATATTATCTTATTAATTAATAAGCCATTGATTAAGGGATACATCAATGGTTTAAAACTATTTATGATCAGTCATCTAGAAGATGAACTCCTTCTCCTATATCAGGAGTAAATTTACAATATTTTTCAAAAATAAGTCCAACACCTCTCATTTTTTCTCCTAATTCATCGTTAAATTTATTCCATTCTTCCGATTCACGATCAGGTAAATCCCACCCTTGTTTTTCTACCATACTTGTTATTACTGTATAGTCCCATTCTATGTATGCCATTGAGTTAATTCAAACTACCAAAATATTATAAACCAAGAGATTTAATAGGTAATCAAAATTTTTTGAATATAATTTAAAAGTGTGAAAAAATTATAAATGTCAATTTTGCCAAGAAGATTTGAACGAATCAAAAGTGTTTTAGATTGCAGAATGAAGAACTTGACTGTTTTAGTTGAGGATGTCAATAAACCACATAATTTATCTGCGATATTAAGGACATGTGATGCAGCAGGAGTTTTCGAAGCAAATTTTATTAGCAAAACGAATGCCGTTAAGACTTTTAATAGTACTGCTCAAGGAAGTCAAAAATGGGTAAAACTGAATAATCATGAAAACACTATCACGGCAATATCTGATTTAAAGAATAAGGGGTTTAAATTATATGGAACGACTCTTAAAAGTGAATCAGTAGATTATAGAAATTTTGATTATTCTCAAAATACATGTTTTGTTTTAGGAGCAGAAAAATGGGGACTAAGTAATGAACTTATATCAATGGTTGATCAATCAATTTTTATACCTATGAGAGGTATGGTTCAATCTCTGAATGTTTCAGTTGCTGCTTCTATATTATTATTTGAAGCTGTTCGCCAAAGAAAAAATAAAGGTATATTGCCCTCTAATGGAGAAGGGTTAAATATAGATGAATATCAAAAAACACTTTTTGAATGGTGTTACCCAGAATTAGCTGCCGTGTATAAAAAATCAGCTAAAGAATATCCAAAGTTGAATGATCAAGGAGAACTTGATCCTATTACAGATAACTAAATTTATTCAGAATTTTGGCTATCAAAAATTTCTTCAAGGTCCTCTCCTAAAAAAGAAAGACCTAAAACTAAAAAAAACATTGCCAAACCTGGGAACAAAGCCGTCCACCAGATACCTGTAGGTAAAGCGGCAAGAGCCAGATTTAAATCACTTCCCCACTCTGGGACATCTGCAGGAACGCCAAGGCCTAAAAATCCTAAACTTCCTAATACCAAAACAGCATCTGCAGCATTTAGGGTAAGCAGAATAGGCAATGGTGTTATTACATTTGGGAGAATATATTTAAAAATAATTTTTTTAACATCAGCTCCTGCCACTTGAGCTGCCTCCACATAAGTTTCGGATTTAACCAATATTGTCTGATTTCTGATTAATCTAAAATATTGAGGAGAGTAAACAATACACAATGCCAAAGCCGCGTTAAGGATACCCTTACCCAATACAAAAGCCACAACAACTGAAAGCAAAATTACAGGTATTGAAAAAATAGTATCCATTATTAGTGATAAACATTTATCAAAAAAACCACCAAAATATCCACTTAATAATCCCAATGGCAAACCCAAACTTAATGAAAAAAGAATAGCTAAGAATACAACTTCTATCGCTAATGATGATCCTTGCAAAGTTCTTAAGCAAACATCTCTTCCTAATCTATCTGTGCCACAAAAATGATTAAGAGAAGGAGGGGCAAAGATATCATTGCTTAACATTGAAAATGAATAGCCAAAAAAATTATTGGCCTCTAAAAATTTCATTATTAAAACAACAAGAAGATAAAAAAGTACAATTAAAAATCCAGCTTTTCTGATATTTGCGCCGACACGATTATATGAGTTAATATCCAAAATCTTTTTTTAAAGAGATAAATGAAATATACCCAATTCTTTTAAAAATAAATAGCTATAAATTTTAAATTAAAAGAAATTACTGATTTAATTTCAAGACTGCCATAAAAGCTTCTTGAGGGACTTCAACTTTACCCATTGCCTTCATCCTCTTTTTACCTTTGGCTTGTTTCTTTAAAAGTTTCTTTTTCCTAGAAATATCACCTCCATAACATTTAGATAAAACATCTTTTCGCAAAGCACTTATGCTTTCACTTGCAATAATCCTGCTACCGATTGATGCTTGAATAGGTATTTTAAATTGTTGTTTTGGAATAAGTTCTTTTAATTTCTCGACTAAACTTCTGCCAATTCCATAAGCCTTATCTTTATGAACAATAGAAGTTAATGGATCTGCTCTTTCTGAATTTATTAGAACATCTAATCTAACAAGGTCATTTTTTCTATAGCCAATCAAATGATATTCCATTGATGCATAACCTTGGGTTCTACTTTTCATTTGATCAAAGAAATCTGTAACAACTTCTGCTAATGGAATTTCATAAATCAAGGTAACTCGATCTGTTGTTATGTATTTCATATCTATAAATACTCCCCTTCTTTCCTGACATAAACCCATTAATGTTCCATTAAATTCATTGGGAGCATAAATTTCCATTTTCACATAAGGTTCTTCTATTGATTCTCTAAGTTGTGGATCAGGAATTGTAGAGGGATTATCAATAAAGATATGTTCCTGCTGATTTAAATTAACCTTATAAATAACTGAAGGTGCCGTCACGATTAGATCCAAGTCATATTCTCTTTCTAATCTTTCTTGAACAATCTCCATATGAAGAAGTCCAAGGAATCCGCACCTAAATCCGAATCCCATTGCGCTACTTGTTTCGGGCTCATATTTTAAAGCTGCATCAGATAGTTGTAATTTTTCAAGAGATACTCTTAAATCTGGGAATTGATCAGCATCAGTTGGGAATAAGCCACAAAAAACCATAGGATTTGCTGTCTTATATCCAGGCAAAGGATCATTGGCAGGTGAATTTAAAAGAGTAATCGTATCTCCCACCCTCGCATCAGCAACTGATTTTATAGAAGCTGCTAAATAACCAACTTCTCCTGCATGTAATTCATCAACTTGCTGCTGATCAGGTGCCATTATTCCTATCTCATCAAGTTCATAATTTTTTTTACTCGCCATTAATAATATTTTTTCTCTCTTATTTAGAGACCCAGATATCACCCTGAAATAAACAATAACTCCCCTGTACGGATCATAATAAGAATCAAAAATCAGTGCCTTTGTAGGTAGTTTAATTTCATCTTGAGGAGGAGGTACTCTTCTTACTATTGCTTCCAAAATATCTTTAATACCAACTCCTGTTTTTGCTGAACAATTTATTGCATTAGATGTATCAAGTCCAATAATTTCCTCTATTTCTTGTTTTATTTTTTCAGCATCAGCCCCTGGTAAATCAACTTTATTTAAAACAGGAATTATTTCAAGATTATTTTCTAAGGCAAGATAAACATTAGCTAAGGTTTGAGCTTCTACTCCTTGACTTGCATCAACAACAAGTAAGGCGCCTTCACAAGCTTGAAGAGATCTACTAACCTCATAAGAGAAATCAACATGCCCTGGAGTATCTATTAAGTTCAAAACATATTCTTGGGAATCGTCAGCTTTATATTTCATCCTAGCGGCCTGTAACTTGATAGTAATTCCTCTCTCTCTTTCAAGATCCATACTATCCAAAAATTGTTCTTGCATATCTCTTTGCTGCACAGTACCAGTATCTTGAAGCAACCTATCTGCAAGGGTAGATTTACCATGGTCAATATGAGCGATTATGCAGAAATTTCTAATTTTTGAAACCGATATATCAGTCATATAGAAAGAAAAATTCTCCTCTTATTACATCTTGATTAATATTAGCTAATTAGAATTATGGATGGAAACCAAAAATGGAATTATTTCTTTTTTTAATTTCTTTTATGAAGGTACTGTAATTTTCAGAGACTGATAGTTCTGGATAAATTAAGTCGTTTATTTTTTTCTGAAGATTATGCTTATCGTTTAAAAATAAAACAGATTTTTCTAGAACCTCAACCATAATTGAAACCGCAGTACTTGCTCCTGGAGAGGCTCCCAACAAAGCAGATAATGATCCATCAGATGAATTTACAATCTCTGTTCCAAATTTCAAAGAACCACCACCTTCAGTTTTTTTAATTATTTGGACTCTTTGACCAGCATTCTTTAAATACCAATCAGAAGGATTAGCTGATGGCATCATATTCTTTAAATTCTTAACTCTTGAGTTATGGTTCTTTAATGATTGTGATATTAGGTAATTAATTAAATCGTTGTTCTTGAAACCAACGTCTAACATAGAAAAAATATTATTCTTTTTAATTGAACTAAATAAGTCAAAGTATGAACTTTGTTTTAGAAATTTCGTTGTAAATCCAGCAAAAGGTCCATATAAAAGAAGTTTTTTATTATCAATCCATCTGGTGTCTAAATGAGGCACAGACATTGGTGGGGATCCAATATCAGCTTTACCATAAACTTTTGAGTTATGTTTTTCTGTTAGATCTTTTTTCTCGCAAATAAGCCATTTCCCACTAACAGGAAATCCACCATAACTTTTTGCTTCTGGAATTTTTGATTTTTGTAAATAATTAATTGTTTTTCCACCAGCACCAAGAAAAACGTAGCCAGTTCTAATTGAAGTTTTTCTACCTTCAGAACTGATTTCTAGTTCCCATTGTTTTTTATCAATTTTCTTTAAATCTACTAATTCTGTTTTGTATCTAATTTCAACATTTTTGTTTAAAGAAACTAATGACAAATACTCTTTAGTTAAAGCCTCAAAATTGATATCAGTTCCCCTACCTATTCTGGTAGCAGCAATTTGAGTAGATGGATTTCTATCTTTTGTTATTAGAGGAGCCCATGACGAAATTTCATCAAAAGATGTAGAAAATTCCATATCGATAAATTCAGGATTTTCGGACATTTTCTGAAATCTTTTTTTTAAAAAAGAAATATTATCCTGACCAGAAACAAAGCTAATATGAGGAATAAATTTTAGAAACTTGTTAATATCAATCTTCCCTGCTTCATACAATGAGGCCCATAAAGACATGGATGTTTCAAAAGAACGATTTATTGAGAGCGCTTTATCTATTTTTAGATTTCCTTTTTCATCTAAAGGGGTATAGTTTAATTCGCAATTAGCCGCATGTCCTGTACCTGCATTATTAAAAGCACCAGTACTTTCACTTCCTGGAGCATTTAATTTTTCAATAATAAGAAATTTTATATCTGGTAAAACTTCTGAAATTAGGAGGGCTAAAGTACTACTCATTATCCCTGCTCCTACTAAGACTGCATCAAAGTAGCTATTGTCATTAGTGGGATTTTTAGATGAAGTCACAACAGAAAATTATCTTTTTTGCAATTAATCAGATTTCTTTCTAGGCTTATTATAAAGTTAATCCAAAATTATGAGTACTGAAACACTCCCTCTGACAAACGAAAATGTAGAAAAAGTCCTTGACGAGCTAAGACCTTTTTTAATTTCTGATGGAGGTAATGTTGAGATTGCAGAAATAGATGGTCCAATTGTCAAAGTCAGACTTCAAGGAGCATGTGGTAGTTGCCCAAGTAGCACTATGACTCTCAAAATGGGTATTGAAAGAAAGTTAAAAGAAATGATTCCTGAAATAAGCGAAGTTGTCCAGGTTTTATAAAAATTTTTAACTGAAATATATATTATTTAGTTTTTAATTCCTTCAACAAAGATGATTCCATATCAAGGCAATCAATTGGAAGTCCTTGACCAATAGCTATTAAAAGAGGTGCAAGGATTCCTAAAGTAAAAACTAAATTTGATTGGCTTACATCATATTTACTCAAAGTAAAAGTTATCAAATAAATAATTGAAAAATAAGCATGTAGTGAAAAAAATTCTTTTGGCTTTAACACTGGCCACCTTAAAGTATTTCCCAAGAAATATAAAAAACCTGTCATAAATAAATAGTTACATGAAGATTAAACCAAATATAAACATAAACCTTTTTAGAGACTATTTATAAAAAAATTTACCTAAGATAATAATTAAAAAAACATTAAATCTTCGTTTCTATTTGTAAAAGCTAGACATGAAGTTAAAAATACGCTTATAATGATTTGGTAGCAATCGCTACTTTTTCGTTCACTCTCATTTGAGGGCGCAGTTCGAGTCATACCATGGAACGGGGGATGGCCGTGTTGTCACATCGAAACATGACTACTTTAACTTACAGAGGTAAAAACTACGTTCAAAACAAAGAAGCTGCTAAAAAGCAACTTGTTGAACTTACCTACAGAAGAAACGTATACACCAATAGAATGGATGACGCTTCTTCAAGTAATGAAAAAGCAGAATTAAATTATAGAGGTGTTAATTACACTAAATAATTTAATTAAACAAATTAAAAGCCCCTTTTCAGGGGCTTTTTTTTTGGGCTATATTTATCGTGAGTCCTTTAAAAAATATGTCTGAAAGTTGCTGTAATACAACCACATCTAATAAAGCATCTAATCAATTCGATCATAAAGATGCGATTCAAGAAAGATATGGTTCAGCCGCACTAGAAAAAGAAAGTTGTCTTTGTACACCAGTTGGGTTTAATCCCGTTTTACTTGAAGCAATTCCTCAAGAGGTTATAGATAGAGACTATGGATGTGGGGATCCAACTAAATATGTTCAAAAAAATGATATAGTCTTAGATCTTGGAAGTGGTAGCGGCAAAAATGCTTTTATTTGTGCCCAAATTGTTGGGAAAGAAGGGAAAGTTATTGGAGTTGATCAGAATCCTGATATGCTTTCTTTATCTAGATCAGCCTCTAAAGAAGTTACAAAAAATATAGGTTTCAACAATACAGAATTTCTAGAAGGTTCAATTGAAAAACTTGATGAATTAGATAAAGATTTAAGTCCATTAATCGCCGACAAATCAGTTGATATTATTTTAAGTAATTGCGTTTTAAACTTGGTAAGTCCAGAATCTAGAAATAACCTCCTAAGAAATATAAAAAGAGTTTTAAACGATAATGGAAGAATTGCAATTAGCGATATTGTCTCTAACAAAAAAGTTCCTTTAAGATTGCAAAATGATCATGATCTATGGACAGGATGTATTAGTGGAGCATGGTATGAGCCAGAGTTTATAAGTGACTTTAAAGAACTAGGGTTTAAAAATTTAGAATTTGCAGAAAGGAGTGCTGAACCTTGGAAAGTAATTGAGGATATAGAATTTAGAACAGTAACTTTAGTAGGCAATATTTAAAAAATTCAAGAGTTTAAAAATATAACTTAAATTTTCATGAGAAATAATCTAAGAGATCAAATACCAGCATTAAAAAATAAGTATTATTTCAACTATGGAGGTCAAGGACCATTACCAAAATCTTCTTTAGAAGCCATAGTTAAAACGTGGGAAATTATCCAAGATTTAGGACCATTTACTAACAATATGTGGCCTTTTATTTACAAAGAAATATTGACCACAAAAAGGCTCATTGCACAAAAATTAGGTGTAAATTCAAAGAATGTAGCTTTAACCGAGAATATCTCTTCCGGTATGATTTTGCCCTTTTGGGGAATAAAAGTAGAAGAGGGAGAAGAGCTGTTAATAAGTGACTGTGAACATCCTGGAGTAGTGGCTGCAAGTCGAGAATTTTGCAGAAGAAATAAATTAATATTCAAAATTTTGCCGATCCAAAAATTTAAAAATCTAAACGACGAAAATATAATTTTAGAGATTTTGAAAAATCTAAATAGTAAGACTAAGATACTAATTATTTCTCATATCTTATGGAACTTTGGATATAAAATTCCTTTAAAACAAATTTCTATCGAATTAAAAAATAATCGAGCAGATTCTTATTTACTTGTTGATGGTGCTCAAACCTTTGGGCACATAAATATTGAAAAAGAAGTTTTTTATTCTGATTTATATTCAATAACTTCTCATAAATGGGCATGTGGACCAGAAGGACTTGGAGCCATTTATGTCTCAGATAGATTTATTCATGAAACAGATCCAACAATAATTGGTTGGAAATCATTAAAAAAAGAACAAGGCATTTATGAGCCTTCAGATAATCTTTTTCATGATGATGCAAGGAAGTTTGAAGTAGCTACATCTTGCATTCCTTTACTTGCGGGGCTTCGTAATTCTATAGATCTTTTGGATAAAGACTGCCATGAAAAAGAAAAAAGCGAAAATATCAAAAGATTAAGCGAGAAACTTTGGGATGAATTAAATCAATTAAAGGGTGTTGAATTAGTTTTAGAAAAAAAGTACTTAAATGGGATAGTTAGTTTTAATATCGAAAATATTAAAGATAAGGATCAATTTGTAAATAAACTTGGAGAAAAGAAAATTTGGATTAGAGTTTTAGAAGATCCAAAATGGTTTAGAGCATGCGTACATCAAATGACTACAGAAGCTGAGATTAATTTACTTTCTGAAGAAATTAAAAAATTACCAGGGTATTTCTGAGCTATCCCAAGCAATAAATTTTCCAGTACATTCCGGGGATTGATTTTTAATAATATTGATCAAAAATTGGGAGGATTTTTCTTTACTAAATAATTTATGTTCTGGCACAAATTTATGAAAAGGTCTAGATAAATCAGTATCCACTGTTCCTGGATGAAGCAATGTAATAGTAGCCTTTGGGAAACGTCTAGCCCATTCAATACTTAGAGATTTAAAAAACTGATTTTGCGCAGATTTTGCAGCTCTATATGAATACCAACCTCCAGTTTGATTATCTCCAATGCTACCAACTCTTGCACTTATACTTGCAAAATTAAAATCCAAATCTTTTGGTATAAATTCTTCAATCGCTTTAGCTAATAAAATAGGAGAAAAGGCGTTTATTGAAAAACTTTCCATCATATTTTTTTTATCAAGATGTTGTAATCTTTTTTCTGGTTGAAGAGAATCACTATGAAGTCTACCTGTAGCATTAACAACTAGCCTTAATTTTGAAGGCTGATTTGATATTTTATTTTTCAACTGCAAAAGGGATTGAGAATCCTCTATATCTAATTCCCAAAAAGAATTAAATTCACTTTTTCTTCCGCACAAAACAACTTCTAAATCTTTTTCACTTTCACTCAGATCTTTAGCTATTTGGGTTCCAATTCCACCTGCGCCTACAACTAAGGCTAAGCCTTTCATTTTATTAAAAATAACTCAATCAATTCTAAGAAACTTTTCCTGTGATTTGCGTAAAGATCTTTCTTATTTGATTAAGAAATTTTATTGAGATTTTCTTTTTTCTTTTAATAATTTATAAGCTATTTTTCTATCATCAAAATTAATAACTTTATCATTGAGAATTTGGTAGTCTTCATGTCCTTTTCCTGCAATTAAAACAATATCTTCTATATTGGCAAATTTAATAGATTCATTTATTGCTTTAAATCTATCAATCTCAATTGTTATTTTTTCTCTTTTTTTTATACCCATCAAAATATCATTTACTATCTTTTGGGGTTCTTCTGATCTTGGATTATCTGAAGTTATAAAAAGTTGATCAGAAAACTCTTCAGCTATTGATCCCATTAAAGGCCTTTTACTAAGATCTCGATCTCCTCCACAGCCAAAAACAGTAATGAGTTTTCCCTTACAAAGTTTTTTAATTGATTGCAAAACTTTTTTTAATCCATCAGGAGTGTGGGCATAATCAACAATTACTGTTGGGAGTGATCTTGAAACGTCATCATTATCAATTTCTATTTTCTCCATTCGTCCAGGAGCGCCAGGGAAAGATCGTATTAACTTTGATAGATCTTTTAAAGAAAAATTAAGTTTATACAAAATTGTTATTGCTTGAATCGCATTCATTAAATTAAATTCTCCAACGAGTGGAACAAAAAGTTGAATTTTTTCCTTGGGTGTATGAAAAATGCAGGTTGAGCCATTTTCAGTAAATTTTTTATCTGTTACGAAAAAAAAATCATGATTTTTAAATTCACTTTCAGTAATCTTTGTAGACACTAATGAAGATCTTTTTTCAAGATCAGATGATAATTTAGATATCCAAGGGTCATCGTGATTTAATACAGAAATTCCATCCTTTTCTATTAAATAAGGTGGTAAAAACAATTTTCTTTTTGTTTGAAAATAAGATTCCATATCTGAGTGATAATCAAGATGATCTTGAGTTAAATTAGTAAAAATAGCCGCCTCAAATTCGCATCCTGATATCCTCTTTTGAGCAATAGAATGAGAACTTACTTCTAATATCGCGAATTCAGATTCTGCCTCAACAGCAGCATTTAATTTCTTTTGAAGTTTATCGGCGAAATCAGTTGTATGAGAAGCAACTTCTGAGAAGCCAGGCCATCTATTAAACAAGGTCCCAAATAATGCAGTCTTTTTCCCTAATTTTTTTAAAAGGTATTCCAATAAGAAAGTAATTGTCGTTTTTCCATTTGTACCAGTAACACCAATAAGTTTAAGTTTTCTTGAAGGCCTATTCCAAAACTCAGCGACTATTTGACCAAAAATATAATCTAAATTATCCTCTAAAACCAAAATCCTTTTTCGATCAATAGATCCAATTTTCTGTTTTGCAGCGGGGCCAATAATGGCAGCCTCTGCGCCATTTTCAATTGCCTCAATACAAAATTTTCCTCCATCAACATTTAAACCAGGCATTCCTAAAAATAAAGTTCCTTTTTGTACTTCTTTAGAGTTAAAAGAAATATTATTGATATCTTGATCGATAAGATTTGATGAAGGAATAATTCCTACCAAATCTAAAAGTTTATGTAATTTTATAGATCTCATATAAAAAAATTATTTCTCCAGAATGGTACTAATATTTTTTTGAAACCAATTCTTTAATTGATCAACTTTTAATCTTGGAGAAATGCGAGGCAATTCTATGATCTCCTCGGACCTAATTCTTTCAACAGCAATAACAGGTACTTCATAATCATATTTTTTATATTTATCTTTATATAAATCGACCCTATCAATATCAATTTCTTTAAGCTCCTCTAGATTAGGGAATAACTCATTAAGATTTATTTCTGCCAGTTTGTTTTTTAATGAATCACAAAGGCAACATCCCTGCCTAACAAAAATAAATATTTTCATTCATTTAGTCAGGCACAGGGTCACATCCACAGGGAGTTAAAGGATGACATCTGCTTAATCTTTTTAAAGTTAACCACCCTCCCTTCCAAGGACCATGTCTAGTAATTGCCTCATATCCATAAGAGCTGCAACTTGGAATAAATCTGCATCTTGGTCCAAAAAAAGGAGAAAACCACTTTTGATAAAACGAAATCATAAAAAGAAGTATAGAAGTAATTGATTTATTAATAGTTTTGAACACTTTAATGATGTAAAATAATATTTCCAGTAGTAATTAGTTTAATTGAATTTAATCAATTATCCAATTTATTGCAATTTTCTATTTAATTTAAAATTATGTCAAGATACCGCGGCCCCAGATTAAGGGTTACGCGTCGCTTGGGAGAACTACCAGGTCTCACCAGGAAAGCTTCAAAGAAGTCCAATCCTCCAGGTCAGCACGGCCAAGCCCGTCGCAAGCGATCAGAATATGCAATTCGTCTAGAAGAAAAGCAGAAACTTAGGTTTAATTATGGAGTTTCTGAAAAACAACTAGTACGTTATGTGAAAAAAGCTAGAGCTCAAGAAGGATCTACAGGTACTAACCTACTAAGACTTTTAGAAAACAGACTTGATAATGTTTGTTTTAGATTGGGTTTTGGAGGCACCATTCCAGGCTCAAGACAATTAGTAAATCATGGCCATGTAACCGTTAATGGAAAGGTTCTTGATATTGCTGGTTATCAATGCAAATCAGGCGATGTAATCGGAATTAAAGAAAACAAAGCAAGCAAAAAACTTGTAGAAGGTAATATAGAATTCCCTGGCTTAGCAAATGTCCCACCTCATCTTGATTTAGACAAGCCAAAATTAACGGGAAAAATAAATGGGAAATGCGATAGAGAGTGGGTGGCTCTTGAAATAAACGAACTACTAGTTGTTGAATATTATTCAAGAAAAGTTTAATACTACTTTTCTTTGGATTATTAAATCTCTATTTTAAAAAATCAGAGATTTAATTTAATTCTTATTTTTAAAAAATAATGGGAAATAAGGAAAATAATATAAAAAAGCCAGGTTTTAAGACCTTATCTATTCACCATGGGGAAACATTTGCTGAAGAAACTGGATGCGTTATGCCTCCTATTTTTTCTACATCTACTTTCAAACATGGAAATAAAGATAATTTCGACTACACCAGATCAGGCAATCCCAACTTTAGAATTCTAGAAAACATCCTTAAATCAATAGAAGATTCTAAATACTGTACAGTTTTTGGATCTGGAATTAGCGCGGTAACTGCAATTTCATCAACACTGAAATCAGGTGACAAGATACTCTGCGAGTCAAATCTCTATGGTTGTACAGTGAGGATGTTCGAAAAAGTTTTCAAGAAATTTGGACTAGAAGTTTTATACACAGATTTTACAAACGAAAATAATGTCAAAAAGATTTCAACCTTCGAGCCAACCTTGATATGGCTAGAAAGTCCAACTAATCCACTTTTGAAGGTACTCGATATTAAGGCGATTTGTGATGAAGCGAATAAACTCGAAATACCAGTGGTTGTAGACAATACCTTCTCTACTGCACTTATTCAAAAACCATTGGACCTTGGTGCAACACTATCGCTTGTAAGCACCACAAAATTCATTAATGGACATAGTGATGCACTTGGCGGAGCAGTACTTACAAATAATGAGGAATGGAATAGTAAGATGCTTTTCTCTCAAAAAGCTCTCGGGCTTCAACCATCTCCTTTTGATACTTGGCTCATTACGAGAGGAGTAAAAACTCTTCCTTTAAGAATCGAACAACAAACTAAAAGTGCAGAATTTATTTCTGAAGAATTAGGTAATCATAAAATTATTAGTAAAGTAATTTACCCTTTTAATCAAGAACATCAGCAATTTAATTTAGCAAAATCGCAAATGAAATCTGGAGGTTCAATGATCACCCTAAAATTAAATTTAAATAAAGAGGATACTTTTAAATTTTGCAAATCTCTCAAATATTTCTCTCTAGCAGAAAGCCTTGGAGGAGTTGAAAGTTTAATTTGTCACCCTGCAACGATGACTCATGCTTCTGTTGATGACAAAACAAAAAATTTACTAGGGATAGATGATGCTCTTGTCAGATTATCAATTGGATGTGAAGATACAAACGATTTAATCTCGGACATTTTATTTGCTTTAAATAAATTCTGAAAATTGAGAGATTTACTTAAAAAACCTATATGGAAAAATTTAGAGTTGGGATATGCAATTCCTGATAGTATTCATGCTGTTTCTGTAGCATTACCAACTTGGAATGATGTAATAAATTACGAGGAAAAAGATCAAGAATGTATGAATTTATTGAAGTCCATTTACCCACGATTCGGGCTAAACCCCATAGTGAAAAGATTATGCGAAAAAGTAAAAAAACAAAATTACTACAACAATAAAAGTATCTGGCCATATCCGAATGAAAGAATAGCTTTTAAAGCTAAAAAATACATTGATAGAAATACTTCTGAACAATTCTCGTTAATAGAAAAAAGAAATAATTTAGCTTTCTTAATAACTGAAAAAGAAGGAAGTATTTATGCAAAATATTTTTGGCAACATACTGGTCTTGGTCTATCTTCAAGAGCTGCCGCTATAGAACTAGGTCTTGAAGATTGCCCTCCAAAATCTTACGTAAATGAATGTTCTCAAAGAATAAAAAATAGAATTTCTAAATCTACAAAAATTGACTCTAATGATATTCACTTAACTTCATCTGGAATGTCTGCATTGCATACATCATTAGAAATCATATATAAATTATTTCCAGCTAAACCAACACTCCAAGTTGGTTTTCCATATGTAGATGTACTTAAATTACCAATGAAAATCTTTCACGGAGCAAAGTTAATTACAGAAGAAAATTGCGAGGATATTGAATTAGAAATCAAAAGAATAAATCCATCAGCATTAATTATTGAACTTCCAAGTAATCCAATGCTCAAATGTGTAAACATTAAAAAAATTTCAAAAATTGCAAAAAAGCTCAATATTCCGTTAATTGTTGACGATACAATTGGTTCGAATTTAAATATAAATTCCATAGAACATGCAGATATAGTTTTTACTTCACTTACAAAAATTTTTTCAGGTAGTGGTGATATTCTTGCCGGATCATTAATACTAAATCCAAAAAGCAAATGGATTGATCAGTTTAGAAATGCATTAAACGAGATTAATATTCCAATACTTTCCGATGGAGATATAGTTTATCTAGAGAAAGTTAGTAGAGATGTAAATCAAAGAGTTTTTGAACAAAATAAAGCATGTTTAGAATTAAAAAAAAGATTAGAGACTCATAGTGAGATTAAGAATATTTTCCATCCTGAAAATTGTCCAAATTTTAATTCTTTACTTACTTCTGATGGAGGATACGGCTGCTTATTATCATTTGAATTAAATGGAGGATTGAAAAAAGCCAAGAAATTTTATGATTCTCTACAAGTATCTAAAGGACCTAGTTTAGGTACAAAATTTACTCTAGTTTGTCCTTATGTTTTACTAGCTCATTATGACGAGTTGGATTGGGCTGAAAGTTTTGGTATACCCTCGCACCTTATTAGAGTATCAGTTGGATTAGAAGACCAAGATCAATTATGGAAAAGCTTTTCTGAAGCACTAAATAATTTCTAAATTCCTAGTATTTACCGTATAGAAACTTATATACTCTTTTTCTGAATAATAGTTAGTATTAATATATATTTTCTTAATATATAAATGGCAAAAATTTATGAGGACAACAGTTTTGCTATTGGAAACACTCCATTAGTAAAATTAAAATCAGTTACTAAAAACGCAAAAGCTACAGTACTTGCAAAAATTGAAGGTAGAAACCCCGCTTATAGTGTCAAATGTAGGATTGGCGCAAACATGATTTGGGATGCAGAGAAAAGTGGGAAACTTACAAAAGACAAAACTATTGTTGAGCCAACTTCTGGAAATACAGGAATTGCTTTAGCTTTTACTGCTTCAGCAAGAGGTTATAAACTGATCCTTACAATGCCAGAATCCATGTCAATTGAACGAAGAAGGGTTATGGCAGTGTTGGGTGCTGAAATTGTTTTAACAGAGGCATCTAAAGGTATGCCTGGAGCAATAGCTAAGGCTAAAGAAATTGCAGAAAGTAATCCTTCTCAATATTTCATGCCAGGTCAATTTGATAACCCAGCGAACCCTGAAATTCATTTCAAAACTACTGGACCAGAAATCTGGGATGATTGTGATGGCGAAATTGATGTCCTAGTTGCAGGGGTTGGAACTGGCGGCACAATTACAGGAGTTTCAAGATACATTAAGCAAGAGAAGGGCAAGAATATCACTTCTGTAGCTGTTGAACCATCACATAGTCCTGTTATTACACAGACAATGAATGGAGAAGAGGTTAAATCCGGACCACATAAAATCCAAGGAATTGGAGCAGGATTTATTCCTAAGAACCTTGACTTGTCAATTGTTGACAAGGTTGAACAAGTAACAAATGACGAATCAATAGAGATGGCTCTTAGATTAGCCAAAGAGGAAGGTCTATTAGTAGGAATATCTTGTGGAGCCGCTGCTGCAGCTGCGGTTAGATTAGCTGAACAAGATGAATATGCTGGAAAGACAATTGTAGTTGTTCTACCTGATTTAGCAGAGAGGTATTTATCATCAATTATGTTTACTGAAGTTCCAAGCGGAATCATTCAAGAACCAGTCAAAGCCTAAATCAATTTTTTCTCCAGTAATGAATCTGGTGAAATATACATCGCATCGCCATAAGAGAAGAATCTAAATTTTTCTTTTATGGCTTTTTTATATAGATCTAATAATCTTTCTCTACCAATCATTGCACTTACTAAAAGTAATAATGAACTTTTAGGGAGATGAAAATTAGTTAATAATCCATCAACTACCTTAAATTTATAACCTGGCTTAATTACTAAATCTACGTATTTAGCTATGGGAATAAAGTCATTAATTTCGTGAGAATAACAACTTTCAAGAGCTCTTACGCTAGTTGTCCCAATAGCAATTATTTTTCTATCTGTTTTCTTTATTCTTTTTATTTCCTCCACTACTTCCTTATTAACACTTACCCATTCTTTGTGAAGTTTTAAGTTACTTAAATCTTCTTGATCAATTGGTTTGAATGTTCCATAACCCACGTGCAAAGTTATCGGTAAGATTTTTACGCCTTTTTTTTTTAGATTGGAAATAAGACTTTTGCTTAAGTGTAAACCAGCTGTTGGTGCAGCAACTGCCCCCGGATTAGTTGCATACTCAGTTTGATAACTTTTCTCATGAAAAGATTCTTCTTCGGAATTTTTTATATAAGGAGGAAGAGGGATTTCCCCGTATTTATCAAGAAGTTCATTCATTGAATTGAGACAAGTTATATTTTCCGGAAATTTAATAAATCTCCCTCCAGTTTCTTCATCAACTCCATCAACAATCAAATTAATATCTTGTGCTAATGGAGATTTTAATATTAATTTTCTATTTATTTTTAACTTTTTTGCTGGCTTTGCCAAACATAACCAAACACATTCATGGGATCTTTCTAAAACTAATAATTCTACTAATGTCTTATTTTCTAATTCAACCTTTAACCTAGCTTTCATAACTTTAGTATTATTTACAATTACAAGATCCCCTTCTCTAAATTCATCTAAAAGATTCTTGGTAAATTTATTAGTTAAACAGTCTTCTTCTAAAAAACTATTTCTAACTATCATCAATCTTGATTCATGCCTAATTGCAGAAGGTTTACTAGCAATTAATGAAGGATCAAGTAAATAATCATAAGCTTCAAGCTTATAATCTCTTTCTTCATTATTAATTTGAGAAATCAATTAAATTTAAGAGACAAGAGTCTCTGGATCATCTTCAATTAGGGAAGCCAAGTCTTTTAAGAATGAAGCTCCATCAGCTCCGTAGATCACTCTATGATCAGCTGTTAGATTTACTTGCATTATTTTTTTAACAGATATTGAACCGTCACTATTAGCAACAACGGTTGGTTTCGATGATGCTATGGCTAAAATAGCACCGGTACCTGGAGGAAGAATTGCGTCAAATCTATCAACGCCAAACATCCCAAGGTTAGATAAAGTGAAGGTTCCTGTTGAGTATTCATCAGGTTCTAATTGTTTTGATCTTGATCTTTTTACGAGATCTTTCCATTCCCTAGACAATTCAAATAAATCAGTATTGCATGGTTCTTTTAAAACTGGAGTTATTAGTCCACCATCTTCCATCGCAACAGCAACAGCAATATTTATATTTTCTGGATAAGAAATTCCATTTTCTGAAAAACTTGAGTTAACTTGAGGATGTTTCTTTAGTGTCTTTGCAACTGCCTTTACTAGTAACGCAGTCATAGTAACTCCGTTCTGTTTTACTTTTTTGTAGAAATTATCTAATTTATCTGTATTAATTGAGTATCCAACCCTAAAACATGGCACATCTAAACTAGATTCCATATTTTTATTAACCGCTTTTTGAAGAGTATTAAATTGAACTGTTTCTCCAGGATTACCAAAACTATTTCCTGAAGTTTCTGGTTTACTTTCAACTCCCAAATTTGAATCAGGAATACTTGCAGGAGAACCACCTTCTCCTATCCATGGTATAGAAACAGGTTGGCCATTAGCCTTTAAAATATCATCGGCTTGAATCCTTCCATGCGGACCAGATCCATGAACTTTTGCTAAATCAACACCCATTTGAGAGGCTAGTTTTTTAGCTTTTGGAGATGCAATTATCCTCGAAGAAACATAATTTGTAGCGGCATTAATTTGATCACTATTAAAAGATGGGGCGACCTTTTCACTCATTAATACAACTTCTTTTTCTTTTTTTTCAACAATTTCACTTTGAACTTCAGGTTTTTCTTCCGTTTTATTGCTTACCAATTCAAGTTGATCCGAACTAGAAACTTCGGGTTGTTTTCCTTTATTTTGTTCTTGAACAGAAGCTATCTCATCCTCATTTTCTACAATAAGACCGATAGTCTCTCCCACTGGTGCAGTGCTGCCAGCGGGCATTAAAACAGCTGCAAGATATCCATCTTGAAAAGATTCAACATCCATATCTGCCTTGTCAGATTCAACAACCAAGACAGATTCACCTCTTTCAACTTTATCTCCTGGATTTTTCAACCATTCCACAATCTTGCCCTCTGTCATAGTAGAACTCAAGGCAGGCATGAATATTTCGTGAGACATAAGAAAATTGTTATTGCATAAGTTTCAAGGGATTTCTACCAAACTTCCTAAAGTTTTTATGGTTAAGAACCCTTTAAACTCTTGTTTTAATTATACGAAATCATGTTCACAGTGGGAACTCTTAAAACTTAAGAAAGTAATAATTTAGATCGATTAGAATTTAAAACTTTTCGAAATTAAGATTTACTTTTATTTATCAAAAATACTAAATCTTCTCTTTAATTATTATCTATAGATTGAATAACTCCATCTTTAACCGTAATCGATACTTGCATTTTTTCAATTAGATTGTCTCCCACAGTGACATCACAGAAACTATCCACTTGCCCTTGATCAACAATTTCGTCCATTTTTAATTCGCGAACTTGACTCTGTTGTTGAAGAAGATTTCTTTTTTGTTCTTCAATTTCATTTCGTTTTGCTGCGACTTGTTGTTGCACCTGACTAACCTGTTCTTGAACTCTTGGATCTAGGGGATTAACCGATTGGGATCTAATATTATTTACTATTTGCTGCCCCTCTTGCTCCAGTTGCGATAATTGCTGATCAATGTTTGAAATTGCTTTACTTAATTCTTTTTCAGCATCTTCCTTCCAAGTTGGTGTAACTACAGCTTTAATAGCTATTGAGCGCTTTATAGATATTGAGTTTTTTGTTTCCATAAAAAATTAAATTGCCTTTTCAATATAGATAGAACAAATCAAATTTTCTTACTAAATTTGTTTTCATACATATTTTCTATTTGTAATGAATACTTTTTTTCTATTTCTTTTCTTTTTTGTTTAAGAGTTTGTGTTAATAACCCATTTTCTAGAGTAAAGGCATCAACAAAATAACAATCTAATATTTGTTCTTCTGATCTTGCTCCTAATCGACTTTTAAGCAAATTATTAATTTGTGATTTGAAAAATGTACCAATTTTCTTATTCAGGTTTAATTTTGAAAGGTCTTCTTCCAAAAACTTGCTTTTAACCAATTCGACATTAGGAACTACGAGAGCTGTTAAACATTTCTTATCTTGTCCAACTAATTGAATCTGATTAATAAATTCTGAACTAAGAATTTCAGTCTCCAGGGGATTCGGTTCTATATTTTCACCACTTGATAGCACTATTGTATCCTTGGCTCTTCCGGTTATAAAGAGAGAACCATTTGGTATTAGAAAACCTAAATCACCAGTATCAAACCAACCATCCTTGGATAAAACATCATTTGTAGCTATTTCATTATTAAGATAACCTTTCATTACTTGCGGCCCCCTAACAAGAATTTTCCCGATTTCTCTGAACTTAAGAATCTTTTTTTTATCATCATTCACTATTTTGATTTCAGTAAATGAAAGAGGCTGCCCAGATGATCCTCTAACATTTAATTCTCTTCTCCTACAAGTTAATACTGGACTAGTTTCTGTGAGTCCATATCCCACCAAAACATCTACACCTAAAGATTCAAAAAAAAGATCTACATGTTCTGGCAATGCACCTCCACCATTAATAGGAAATTTCAGTTTTTCTCCGCATAGTTGTCTAAGAATATTCGGCCATAAAAAAAAAGTAGACAATTTATGTAAAGGGTATCGGCTAATAACAGAACCCAGTAAGGGGATTTTTAATTTAAAAGTTATTTGATTTATATCTATATTTCTTATCTTTCTAAGACTTCTTTTAAAAACCGAACTATTACTTATCAAAAACTTAATAAGTTTTTGCTTTTTGGAAGGCATTTTTTTCAAAGCCTGAAAAAAACCATCATGTATTGCTTCCCATAGTCTCGGTACAGTGGCCATGACAACAGGTTTTATTTGTGTAATATCATCTTTAAGAAATTTTGGAATTGTATAGTATTGAGAACAACCGCATGAAAAAAAGAAGTATTCAGCACTTCTCTCATAAGAATGCCAGATAGGCAAAACGCTTAATACAGAGGTACCTGGCTCTGGATCAGCGATATAGGCTAAATTGATTATTTGATGTAAAAAATTTGCATGAGTCAAAGGCACACCTTTAGGTTTTCCGGTCGTCCCAGAAGTGTAAAGAATGGTAGCGACGTCATCAATTTCTGGATTAAATTTTTCAAGATTATTATTTTGTGAATTTTCTTTTTCTACTGAACTTATGAATGTACTCCAACTTATTAAACTTTCAAATTGTTCATCTTCTAAATTGATTATAAATTTCAGTCTTTTTTTTAATTCTTCTTTGTTGTTTAACTTTAGCCAAATTTCCTTAGATTGAACTATTAGTCCTACTGCATTAGAGTGCCCAATAATATAGTCTAATTCTACTGAAGGAGAATTAATACCTCTCACTGCATTTATAGCTCCTAAACGCATTAAGCCTTGATCCACTGCTAGCCATCTTGGAGAATTTTCAGATATTACAGTAACTACATCCCCCTTTTTTAAACCATAATTTTCGAAAGAAGAAGAGACTTTTGTTATTAAATCAGCCAGCTCAGAATAAGAAAATTTTTCTTTGTATTTCCCTCTTAAATCGCAAACAGCTAAAGTATCACCACATTTAAATTTTAATTTTTCCCAAATTTGATCTATGTGATCAAGGTTCTTAATAAAATCTCTATTTTTGGCAAATGTATTTTTTTTAGAAAGAGGTTTGGCTGCAGGCCAATACGCTAAATCACCCATATTAAATTGATTTTGAAATTTTAATTTCTATTTTGATATAAAATCAAAATTAAATTCTTCCTCGATGGTTTTTTTAACAATTCTCTTGACTTCTTGAATATTTAAATTTTTGTTGTAATCAATCATATTTGCCATAAGACAATTTTCTATTCCGCAAGGAACAATCTTATTAAAGTTTTCTAATTCGCAGTCAATATTGATTGAAAATCCATTTATCGTAATCCATCTTTTACAACCAATTCCAATTGATGCGATTTTCTTATTTCCTATCCAAACACCAGTAAACCCTTTTCTAGAGCGACAATCTATATTAAAAGCACCAAGGATTTTTATAATAATTTCTTCAATTTTTCTTAAGTACCAATTTAAATCTTTATTAAAATTTTTCAAATCTAAAACCAAATACGTTACTAATTGTCCTGGCATATGACAAGTTACCTCACCACCTCTATCAATCTTAAAAACATCATATTTATCATCATTTAGAGAAAATAATAAATTATCGTAATTAGATCCTCTCCCCAATGTATAACAGAGTTGATGCTCCCCTATCCAAATAAAATCAGGGTTAGAGTTATCTAAAATCAATGCCTCCTGATATTCTTTTTGTAATTTATAAACATCATTAAAAGAAGAAATATTATCAGGTTGTTTAATTATTGCTGTTCTATTATCCATATTTAAGTAGATTTAGAAAGTAAGTAAATATTTTTAGATTTGTTATGAAAATTTTAATCCATGGAAAGAATCTTGAGCTCACTGGAGCATTAAAAGAATATACTGAGGCAAAGATAGAAAAAGCAACACATCACTATAAGGATATCGTTAAAGAAGCTGACATACACCTTTCAATTGAAAAGAATCCAAGAGTCTCATTCCAAACTGCAGAAGTTACTATTTTTGCAAATGGTACCGTAATTAGAGCTGAAGAAAAAACTGAAAATCTATACTCAAGCATTGATTTAGTTTCAAATAAACTTTGTAGAAAATTACGCAAATACAAAGAAAGAAACAATAAAACAATTCATAATAAACAATTTAAAAATAAAGATTCTTTACCAATTGAAAGTATGGAATCAAATTTTTTAGATAAAGCTTTTTTTAAAGAAGGAACTGAAGCAAGTCTGCCTGAGCCATCTATAAAAAATAAATACTTTGAAATGACTCCAATTTCATCAGACGAAGCAAGAAAACAATTAGATCTAATTGATCATGATTTTTATGTTTTTCGAAACAAGAAAAATAATGAACTTCAAGTTATATATAAAAGGAATCATGGAGGTTATGGATTGATTCAATCTAAATAAGTTTTAAATGCCCAATATTGAATATGAATTAAACGAGAAAATTCATGCGATTATTATTAACCCCTATTTATCATGGGAAGATTTCTGTGTGAATTGCGATTTAATAAGAAAATACAATATCAAAAATATTTCTACTTCACTAAATTATTTAACTGATCTTAAAAACTGTTTGGGTAATTACAGTGCGGATATAAACGCACTTATTTCTTACCCTTTAGCAGATTTACCAGTTTCATTTATTGAAGAATTAGTTTGTTTTGCAAAAGATAAGGGTGCAAAAGGAATTGAATATATCCCAAACTTTATCAATTTATCCAAAAGAAATTTAGAAACTTTCGCCGCTGAAATTGAGCAAGTTAAATTATCTGGATTACCAGTTTCAATAATCATAAATAAATCAAAACTACAAGAAGAAGTTTTTATTAATGCGATAGAAATATGTTTGGAATTAGGAATAAAAAATTTTCAATTCGGGGACGGGTTTGGATCTCCTCTTACATCTAATGATGTCCCCGAAATACTAAAAATAACAGGCTCTCAAAATCAAATTAAAGTTGTAGGTGGTATAAAAAAACTGACACAAGTTATTGATTTGTTTGATAATGGAATTAGTTGCGTTGGAACTTCTAATTTTTGTGAGATTTTCCAAGAAGTAAATTTTTAAATGTCTGGTTCTGGTGAGTGCAGACTAGAGGGTCTCTGTATTAAAGCTTCTCCATTAGGTGAGAATGATAGATTAATAACTATTCTTACTGATGAGCAGGGGATTGTTCGATTAGCGGTACCTGGTGCTAGACGTCCTAAAAGTAGTCTTGCCGCAGCTACTCCATTAACATATTTAAGTCTGCAAATTTTTGGGAAAAGAAATCTTAAATCTGTACGTCAAATTAAAATATTAAAAAGCTATTCTGGTCTAGGGAAAAATATTGAATGTCTTGCAGCCGCGCAAGCAATAACTGAATTAACTTTTTTATTAGTAGGTAATAATGATAAGCAACAAAACTATTTAACTTGTGTTCTTGCACATCTAGATAGGATTTATTTGTATGAAGAATCTAAAGAAGAAGATATTAAAATGCTCTCAATGAGTATTCAATCTTTAATCCATCTATTAGCCATTGGAGGTATAAATTTACCAATACATCATTGCTGTAAAACTGGAGAACCTATTATTCCGCCTTTAGGAAATTGGGAATGGAGTTGTTATTATTTGCCAAGTGAAGGGTTTTCGTCAATTGAAGATCCTCAAAGTAATCTAAAAATAAATGCATCTGAAGTTGCTCTATTACAAAGACTTCTTTTTCCCGAATTACCAATTAAATCTAATGGAGAATTATTGGGACCTAAAAAAGTCTGGCTGAAAATATTATTTATTATTGAGACTTGGATCTCTGCTCAACTAGAGAAAGAATTATCTTCACTAAAAATGTTGAGAGAAATATATAGTTAAGATTTTCATAAATCATAAAAAAATTTAAAAATTATGATCATAGCGGCTCTTACTGTTAACTTTATAAATAGCTAAATCAATTAATGTGGTTCATATTGCCTGGTTGGGAAAAAAATCCCCTTTTTGTGGAAATGTAACTTACGGTAATTTAACTACTAAGGAATTAAAGGCCAGAGGACATAAAATTAGTTTTATTCATTTCGATAATCCCTCTAGTTCAAATTCATCAAACCCATTATTTCTTGCAAATGATCCTGATGTAAGTCTCCCATATTTAATTAAATCTCAAGTTTATACAATACCCTCGCCAAGGGCAGAAAAAGAGCTAAGGCTATCATTGGAAAGATTAAAACCTGACATAGTACATGCAAGCCTAACTTTATCTCCTTTAGACTTTAGACTTCCAGAGCTTTGTAATGAAATTAATGTTCCTCTTATAGGAACATTTCATCCACCGTTTGATGCAAAAAATAGAAATCTAACTGCGAGCACTCAACAATTAACATATCAACTTTATGCTCCCTCTTTAGCAAAGTTCGATAAAATAATTATTTTTTCTGAACCTCAAAAAAATGTTCTTGAGAAATTAGGAGTACCTAAAGAAAAGCAAATAATTATTCCAAACGGCGTTGATGAAAATATTTGGAGACCTTTTTGCGAAAAAAGTAAAAAATATGATCAGGTAAAAAACAAACTTGGAAATGAAAGAATCTTTTTATATATGGGAAGGATTGCAAATGAGAAAAATATCGAGGCACTTTTACGTTCTTGGCGCCAAACAAAAACTCAAAATTGCAAATTAGTTATTGTTGGGGATGGACCAATGAAACCAACGCTTGAAAATAGTTTTTCTAACCTTGGCAATGAGAAATTAATTTGGTGGGGTGCCGAATTAGATTTAGAAACTAGGATAGCAATAATGCAAATAGCAGAAGTATTTTTCTTACCAAGCTTAGTAGAAGGTTTATCATTATCACTTTTAGAGGCAATGTCTGCTGGTACTGCTTGTGTAGCTACAGATGCCGGAGCTGATGGTGAAGTTTTAGATAACGGAGCAGGAATAGTAATTTCAACTGACAATGTGGCCGCACAATTAAAAACTATAATCCCAATTCTTGTAGAACACCCCTCATTTACAAAAGATCTTGGAGAAAAAGCTAGAGAACGTATACTTGAGAGATATACAATTTCTAAAAATATAAATTCACTTGAAAAAGTTTATATTAACTTACAAGAAAATTAAAAAACCTAACGAAACTCTTTACTTCGATTACTAGCTGAAACTATTGATTCCATTAATGCTGACCTTACACTCTTTTTTTCTAAAACTCTTAAAGCAGAAATAGTTGTTCCACCTGGAGAGGTTACTAAATTTTTAAGCTCAGAAGTAGTAAGTTTATTTTCCTTTATTAGACAAATAGTCCCTAGTATCATTTCCATAACAAGTTCCTCTGAAATTATTTTTGGTAATCCCCCGCTTAATCCTCCATCACTTAATGCTTCTATAATTAAAGCAATAATTGCAGGACCTGATGAAGTTAAAGCTAAAAATATATCAAGATAATCTTCGGTAAATTCATAAATCTTACTAGTATTTTCAAATAATTTTTTTGTAAATTGTTTCTGATCTTCTGTAATTTCTTCTCCCCAAGAAATCCCTGTCAAACCTTTTCCAATAGTTATTGGAATATTTGTAACCACCCTCACACATTTATGATTAGGAAACTTTTGAGTAAGTCTATTTATTGAAACCCCGGCAAGAATTGAAACTATTAAATTGTCCTTATTTTTTATATGATGGGCCTCACCTATATCATTTAGTTGTTGGGGTTTTATCGAAAGAAGTTTATATTGACAGTCCCAAATTATTTTTGACTCTTTAGAACCTGATTTATAAACATTTATATTATGTTTATAATTTTTTTTTATGTTTTCTAAACTTTTTTCTGTTTTTACAACACAAAAAACATTCTCTGGCTGAATTAATTCGTTATCTAATAGAGGGGTAACTATAGCACTTGCAATATTTCCAAAACCAATAATCGCAATTTTATCTGTCACAGATTAATCATGAATAAGCACTTAATTTAGAATTACCCCATGCTGGTTCAGGAGTAGTATTTTTGCCCAAACTATATTGTGGTGTATTTTCTGTAGACACAGAAGAAGGAGAAGCTTCTTCTGGGGAAGAACTAGTTACATTTACACAACTTGGAGCAAAAAGAAAAATACTTTCACCCACTCTCTCTTGATGTCCATCAATTGCATATGTACCCCCAGCAATAAAATCAACCGCTCTTTGAGCTTGATCAGGATCCATCATAGTTAAATTGAGAATTACAGTTTTTCTCTCTCTTAATGCTTGTATAGCTTGAGGCATCTCATCAAAACTTCTTGGTTCCATTAAGCTTACTTCTGAGGATGAATTTGAGATTCCAGGCATACCAACTACTTTTGATGATTTGTTGTTATTCATAAAATCAAATGGATTTGAATTTGCAAGGGCATTTGCATTCTTTGGATTTTGTTTGAAATTATTAATATCATTTAATTCATCCTCTGAAGGATAATCCAACTCATCAAAATCATCATCGAGATACTCATCCCCTGCAACAACTGCCTTTAATCTAGAAATAAGTGACACCTTTTAAATCCTCTTGAAATTGATTACTAAGGTTTAAGAACCTTGAGTAATAGATCCATTTTTTAAATGAATAAACTACCTATACTTAAATAACGTTAGTTGAACTTTACTGCAAGTTTATAGATAAGATTTTTATAAAAAAAAATAACTAATTAGGATCTGCCTCCAAAAATCAATGACCCTAATCTTAACCAAGTTGATCCAGCGTCAATAGCTTCCTCCCAATCACCTGACATCCCCATGGAACAATCTGGTAGTTGTAAAGAATCAGCGAGAGCACGACATTTTTTGAACAGCCCTGAATTTTCTTTAGAGCTAAGTCCTTTAGGATTGATAGTCATCAAACCTGTTAATGAAATATTTTTCAAATCTTGAATTTCCCTCCATTTCAAAATTAAAAATTCAGGATTAAAGCCTCCTTTAGTAGGGTCATCACTCAACTTAACCTGCAACATTACTAATGGATTTTTCTTCTCTTCACTTGAAATATTAGAAATCTTTTGCAACTTTTCAAATGAATCTACTGAATGAATATATTTAAAATTTTGAACTATTTTTCTTATTTTATTACTTTGTATTCTTCCAATAAAGTGCCAATTTATTTGTTTAAGATCTTTTAAGGTTAATTGTTTTTCAAGCGCCTCTTGAACCTTACTTTCACCAAAATCGTTCTGACCTATATTTTGAATAGTCTTGATTTCTTGACTTTTAAATCCTTTACTTACCGCAAGAATATTTACATTTGATGGTATTTTATTTTTTATTTTTAAATAATTTGCAGGGTTCACCTTTTATAAGAAAGTTTGCGTAAATAAATTCTCCCATTTAGATAAGTCTTCAGATCCTTTTCTTCTGGCTTTTTGAAGGTTTAATTCGGCCTGATTGCGGGCATCTAAATAAGGTATAACTTCAAAAAAAACTTCTCTCTGTCGAACTTCTACCAAGAAAAACATTTTTTGAGCGTATAAAGTCGCATAAATATCTCTACCATCATTTCCAGGAGAAACTTGGTACAACATTCCAAATGTTGGATGGTTTAAATAACGCTCAGAACTCAAATCTAAAATATTGTGTTATTTATAATGCACCATACAGTTTTCTAAGAAAAATTGCTATGCAAATAAAACAAATCGATAATGTATTAACAATTACATTGAGAGATTTTGAAGGATAAAGAGTTCTAAATCTGTTAGTTTTTATAATAATTTTTTTCTTTGAGAGTAATGATTCTGCTCCATGATCAATTCTCAGAAATATATTTTGAAATAACCTTTCCACTAAGATTAACAAAACATTTAATGATTTCTTTAATCCTAAATTTCGAAAATTAATTGATCTAACTGACACTGATTTAATGATATTTTGAAGTTCTTCCTGCACTAGAGGAATAAAACGTAATGCAATTAACAACTGAAAAAGCCACTTACTAGTAGGCAATCCAATCTTTCTTAATGGATACATAAACCAACTTAATCCCCATACAATATCCTCCTGCAATGTGGTTAAAAGCATCAAATTCACACTATGAATAACGGTAAATATCAAAGTGGAGGTTTTTATTCCTAGTTCAAAGGCTTTTCTTGATAAGGTGTAACCACCAAAATTAATAAACCATATCTTCTGCGAAGGAATTTGAAAAATATTCCATTCTTTTTTGCTTTCCAGTACTACTTGCAACTCATTGGGATTTCTTAAGTAGCCATCAAGAGATTGAATATCAGACGAGGCAAGTATAGATATGCATCCAATTAATAATGACAAACATGAGAGAAAAAATAATGATCGCCACCATACTCTAGATGGCAATAAACTTAAAAAAGTAATTAGTAGTAAAAAACCAACTAAACTCAATCTCCATATTGGACCTGCCCAAATTGGAGTGATTAAAAATATCATTACCATAATTATTTTTAATCTACTATCTATAATTCTTAGCCAACTTCTATTACCATGAACGTATTGACCAACAGAAAATTTGGTTAGCAAATTCATTAATCTTTTTGAATTAACTCAATATTTTCTCTTTCGACTTCTTTATTTAAAGCTCTTTGCTGTTTTCCTCTCCAAAGTAAAATGATGGGTGTTCCTTCAAAGCCTAAATTTACTCTAATTTGTTTTTCAATATATCTTCTATAAGTTATTCCGAATAATTTAGGGTCATTTACAAAAAGAGTAAAAGTGGGAGGTTTGTTCTTTACTTGAGTACAATAATAAAGCCTGCCTTGCTTGCCACTTCTCTTCGTTGGAGGACTTTTCCAACTGATTGATTCTTTTAGAACTTCATTAACTACAGATGTTGTAACTCTTCTTCTATGTTGATTAACAGCATTAAGAGCATGCTCAAAAATATTATCAACTCTTTGACCAGTTAGGGCAGATATAAAAATCATTTTTGACCAGTGTAAAAAATAAAGTTTAGATCTAAGTTCTTTTTCTACTTGATAAATTGTTGAACTATTTTTTTCTACAAGATCCCATTTATTAACAACAATTATGCAAGCTCTGCCTTGTTCTTCTATGCGCCCAGCCAGCTTCTGGTCTTGATCAGTTACTCCATCTATAGCATCTATAACTAAAATACAAACATCACTTCTATCTATAGATTTAAAAGCCCTATTAATACCAAAGAATTCAGTGCCATATTTAACATTTTTCTTTCTTCTAATCCCTGCAGTATCGATGATTTTCCAATGATTATTACCTTTTTTAATAAGCGTATCTATTGAATCAGTTGTCGTACCACTAATATCACTAACTATTGCTCTTTTTTCTCCACAGATTGAATTTAACAAACTAGATTTACCAACATTAGGCCTACCAATAATTGACATCATTATCTTTTCTTCATCATCCTTGATATTATTTTCAGGAAGTTCGCCAATAACGAGATCTAAAAGATCTCCAGTACCTGAACCATGAATAGCCGAAACAGGGTTAGGTTCGCCCAATCCTAATTTCCAGAACTCCGAAGCTAGGGATATTCCTAAAGTAGTCGATTCGCATTTATTAACAGCAACAATTGTTTTACAGCTTGAGTTTCTTAACCATTTTGCTATTGATAAATCACCATCAGTAACGCCTTGATTCCCATCTACCACGAGTAACGCGAGTGAAGCCTCCTCTAGAGCCAAGAAAACTTGTGTCCTTATCTCTGGGAGAAATTCACTATCATCATCAAAAACTAAACCTCCAGTATCAACTATTTGAAATTCCTTACCTCCCCATGAAGCATTTTGATAAGTTCTATCTCTTGTAACACCAGGCTTATCAAATACTATTGCATCATTACTTTGGCAAAGACGATTAACTAAGGTAGATTTCCCAACGTTTGGTCTTCCGATAATTGCTATTGTAGGAAGAATCAATTCTTCTCTCCAAAGAAAGTAGTATCCATTACAACTATACCTTTAATAGAATCATTTACCTTTTTCAAAAAAACTTATTTAATTTCTGGATCGCCAAAATGTCCTTTAACTGGATTAACAGGCGGTGAACTAGGACTTGGCATTAATCCACTATCTTTTAAAAAACAATCATTTTCAATCGCCCAATAAATCAACCAATTTACTGCCGTCGCTCTTCTAGTTCTTCTTGGATAAAGTTCATTAATCTTATAACCTTTAAAATTAAGAAAATTTTTCAATCCCTGTTTATAGCCTTTTGGAATTGCTCGAGTCAAATGTACTGAGGCTGGTCGCTCTGAAATGATTTGAGGAGCTTTTTCAAATTTGTCTGACCAATAAAAAGGAGTTAATGCGCTAGAAACCCAATTATTTACTCTTATTTCTCTAGTATAGAAAAGTCTTTCCCAAACCAATTCACAAACAAAAACATCACTAACTCTATCTTCAAGAATAAGAAATAATAGATCCTTACATATTGGCCATGTAAATTGATTTTCAAATAATTTTTCTTTTTTTTGCATTATTCAAACCTTATCAAAATCAAAGAAAAATAAGGCATAAATTCCTTTTTATATTGGGATGCATATTGAATAATTTGATCAGGCATCCCAACACTTAAAGCTATTAATGATGTATTGATGATATTCTCTTTTTTTAGAATTTCCCTGACTAAATTCCATCTTTTGCCAACTTTCATAATGGCCAAGACCGTTTTATTTTCTCTACTTTCCTTAATTAGGGATGTTAATTCTGAATTGGAAGAGGGGCACTCTTTAATTATTAAAGTCTCACCTTTTTTAACTAAATCAAAATTATTCAAAGCTGCTGCTGCTGACACAGAAGAAATACCAGGTATAGTTTTGGTAATGATTTCTGGATAATTATGCTTTATTATCCTCAAAATATTAGAAGAACTTGCAAATATTGAGGTATCTCCTAGACAAAGTAAAACAACTGATTCACCATTTTTTATAAATTTTACAATTTTTTCTACTGCGTTAGACCATATTTCATCAGGATCAAAATCCAACCTAGCCATTGGAAAAATGATAGGTATATTTTTTTTAAATTTGGTGTATTTCTTGACTATTTCTGCAGCGAAACTCTTTTTATTATCATCTGATATTGGAAAAACTATAACTTTCGCTTTTTTTATTGCATCCACAGCAGCAATTGTTAAAAGCGATGAATCTCCAGGGCCTACCCCAACGATGGTGAATGTTGGTGAATCAGTTTTATATCGATTAAGTAAACTTAAGAGCTTTTTTATTATCATTTTTATTTTATTAACTTTAGCTATGTACCCTCGGCATCATAAAAGTATCGGCTAGTATTGCTGACTCAATTTCAGACAATTCCTCTAACCTTTTGAAAGTTTGTTTTTTAGAGAATTTTGTGTGTGCTAGTTTCCAGTAAACTCCAAAATGTCTTGCCTCACTCTCAAGCAGAGACTCATAAAGAGATTTAAACGAATTATCTTCAGAATTCAGCGCAAGCAAGCTTAATCTTTCATGACTTCTTGCTTCAATAAGTCCTGCTATTAAGAAACTATCAAGCATTCTATTGGGCTCTTCCTTTCTTATATTCTTGGACAATTCAGCTCCATATGGAGGTGGTTTTAAGGACTCAAGAGAATGTCCAAGATCCTTTAAAAAATAAAGTATTTTTTCAAAATGCTCTAATTCCTCTCTCGCTATTGGACTTAGAACTTCTGCCAGATTTGGTTCAGATGGATATCTAAACATCAATTGAATAGCTACTCCTGCTGCTTTTCTTTCACAATGAGCATGGTCAATAAGAATATCTATTGGATTAGATAATGCGAGTTTGATCCACTCATCTGAGGTAAATGCAGATAAATATTTAATATGAGAAGTGGGCCTCTTAAAATCGACTAGCATTTAATCTTTACTACTTAAATATCCAATAATTCCTTCAAGAGCTAAGGAATAACTTGATATGCCGAATCCACTAATAATTCCAATAGCTTTATCTGTAAGAAAAGATTCTTTACGAAAATCTTCTCTACTGAAAATATTTGAAATATGTAACTCTACAAACGGAATTTTCGATCCAATTAAAGCATCACGAATAGAAATCGAGGTATGAGTAAAAGCGCCAGCATTTATAAGAATACCTTGGATACTTTTTACAGACACCTGAATTTTATCTACTATTTCTCCTTCATGATTACTTTGAAAACATTCAAGATTAATACTTTTTTCTTTAGCAACTTTAGTTAAATCTTTTTCTATATCACTCAATGTTTTATTACCATATATTTCAGGTTCTCTAGTGCCCAAAAGATTTAGATTTGGTCCATTTATCAATAAAATATTCATCATCAATAAAGTCTTTTCTTTACAAATGCTATCTAGAAAGAAACAAAAAAACCAAAACAATTTCACACAAAGTGTCCATTAACTGATAAGTTCAAATAGTGGGGGTCGGTGCCCGAGTGGTTAAAGGGGGCGGACTGTAAATCCGCTGGCTCTGCCTACGTTGGTTCAAATCCAACCCGGCCCACTTTAAAATTGCCCTTGTAGCTCAGCGGTAGAGCACTCCCTTGGTAAGGGAGAGGTCTCGGGTTCAAGTCCCGACGAGGGCATGAACAAGAAGTATCTCTATAACTGAGTTTATAAGAATTTGAAAAAATAAAATAATTTTAAGACCACTAAATATAAACGAATTAGGGCAGAAATTAGGGCATATTCCTTATTAAAATAATTTACTTCGCTTGGTAAGGGAGAGAACCTAAGTTGTTTTCTAGGCGAGTTTATAGCCCAATAAAACCAATTAGTATTAAATAACATTTATATATTTTAGAATTTAAAAACATTCTTTTAAGAAATGGCATTATCGTCATACAGGATGCACAGAATATATCTTGCAGCGACCATGAATTATGGTCTTGGTTCAGATGATCCAGAAGAGTTGGCATACTTCAACAAAATCAGAAAAGAGATGGATGATATGAAAAAAGAGCCAGTAAAAAAAGGAATTCCCCTTAATTGGGATAACCCCGAAGAAATAGATAAATGAATCTAAATACCTTTTTATTAATTGATGGGAGTCTTATGCTTGTTGGTCTGCCTTTATTTATGATTTTTAAAGGGGAAAAAACTAATCGGAATCGTCCATGATTTTAACCATATTCAAATTCAATTGTTGATCCTTTATCCGTATAAGGGGGTTCCTCAAACCGTACATATTTATTAGTCGGATAGCTTGCCTGACTGGTTAGAACATGATTGTAGTCGTCATGAGCAAATGTCTACCAAATCCACTCTAAAAGAAGATCATCAATCTGAGATTGAAGAAAGATCAGAAGAAGAACTTCTTGAGGAAGAAATCAGGAATCAGCAAACATTGGATAGATTTGTTGAATCTGATAAGAACTGGAGCTGATCAAAACTTATTTATTAGGAGAAAGTTATGAACTTAAAAAGATCACCATTCTCAATCTTGAATAAAGAGAGTAGAGAAATTGACTATATCAAAGGAGTTTACAAGAGAAAAATTCAAGCTGAAATTGAATCCTATAAAGATCCCGAAGATGAAGATAAGAGAGATACAATCCAAGCTCAAGATATATTGATGCTTGATAGGATCTCAATTTAGTTATTCTTTTTTTTCTTCTTTTTATCCTTTTTTTTCTTCTTTACCTTTTCATAAACCTCATCAGCCTTCTGTTCAATATTATCCAGCTTATTTGATATTTCCTTTAAAGTTTCTGCTTTTCCTTCTTTAATTACGGTATTTTTTAGATCAATAATTTTAACAGATTCTTCTTTAACTAAGGTATCTTTTGTCTCTTCAGTTTTAATTCCAAACTTACCTTTTATAAAATTGGCTATAAAAATAAGAACAGGTACATGGGCTAGACCACCTATTACTATTCTTGTTTCTGAATAAGCCATTTAATAGTTAAAAGTTCTGAGATATTTAAGCATAAATTTAATTTTTAAATTCGTTTTATTAAGCCAATAAATATTAGTAATCATTTCTTGATTCGTAGATCAAAAATCTTGCTATTAATTGAGTAGAGACTTTTTTATCAAATGCCATTAGACGTATTTCTAATGAACATGTGTGTTGTAGTTATAGCTCTGCTTATCAGAAGAGAAATAAAACTTAAGAAGGCTAGATAGATTATGAAGACACAAATTTTAAAAGAGCAATACATTCCAAATATTCATGCAATTACCCTTTTACTATTGCTTCTTTTATGTCTGTGGTTACCTCTAGCACTCAGATTCCTATTAATAATTTAGTCGAACTAGTTAGTTAATACCCTTATCCTTAAACTCTGCTATAACCAAATTTTGTTTTAAAGATCTTATATGGAACTCCTGTTCCGTTCATGGCTTCAATAACTTTATCTCCCACAGTTCCGTAAAATTCAACAGAAAGATCAGACCCCAGTTCAGCATGAGCCTCAAGATAAACACCTAATGCTGGATTAGCTAAATGAGCTAGTAAAGCATCATCATTTTTATAAACTTCTGACCATACGAAACGAAGAGGATCATCAGGGTCTTGATCAAAAGTATGATGGAGCATTCCTGGTTCGTCAGCTTCAACAGCTTTATCTGTCTTATCTGCAATTTCTAAGTATTCTGGAACCTTATCTTCCTTAACTTTAAGTTTTGCAAGAAGCATAAATGGAGTGTCTGATCCAAAACTAGGCATAAAAAAAAGACTCTTGCGAGCCTGAGTGATGGGGATTTCTATCATGACAAATTAATTAGAAACAAACAACTCCACCAATAGTAAATTTTTATTACTTACAAACACTATATGTAGTGCTAGGATTTTAAAAAGGCTGGGTGATGGGGATTATCCTGCTTTTTGACTGGGGCGAAGCTATAGCCCTTTTTTTATGGGTATAATTATCTAATAGCTTCTTGTTGTTCTTGTTTTTTTATTTCTTCAGCATCATAAACAGGACAAGTATTCTGATTAAGTGATGAGAAAAAAGCACTTTTATTAAGACGTTTGAATATAGGCGTCAATAATAAAAGTTTCATTGCTTTTATTTGCTAAATTGCTCAAACATACTTAAATACTGCAGAGGAAACACTCTGGTTAAATTTTCTACTCTCTCTTCATCCAATACAACTACCTCTGGTAATTTCTTAATTAACTTTGGAATAGCTTTTTTTGTTTCCTCTCTGCAGAAATTAATTCTATAAGTAGCTTCTTTTTTTATATTCGTTTTAATTAATCCATCTTTTTCAAGCATTGATTTTAAATCAAGATTATTTCCTTTCAAAAGAGCAATTAAAACAGTATCTGAAATTTTTAAAGCTTCCGCAGGTTCTTTATCTTTGTTTATTCCAAATATCCAGGTACAGGCACCAACTCCTAATGCTCTTGCAATACAATCATCATTTCCAATTTCATTACAAGGTAATCTAAAAGACTCTTCAATTTTTTTTAGATCATATCCATTCTCACCTTCTGGAAAACCAGCTTGAGCATAAAAAGGAAATAATAATAATATTGCAGGAAAAATTAAGCTTTTCACTTAAAAATAACTGGATATAACCGTTGAATCGTAAATATGACCTGCACTCTCAATTAATGGTTTCACTGCAGGATCTTCAAACATAGCTATTGATTTACCTTCTTCACCCTGCTCAATTAGAATTACACTTGTTGAATCATCTTTCTTTACACCTTTGTATAAGCAAATAATTCCGCGCTCTTTATTCATTTGTATATTTTCTTCGCTGTCATAAACCGCAGCCCATTCTTCAAAAGGGACGCTTATTTTAAATTTGAAAACGGTAGTTTCAAGAGACATAATAAAAAGGAGCTAATTGCTCCCTATTCTAGATAGAATGTCAATAATCAAGAAAAAACTGGTGGATAAGGTGTTTGTCCATTCATTAATGATGTGTCAATTGGTTTACAGATATTCATCAGAGCATCTTGTCCGAAACCTGGACCAGAGGGACCGTCTATAAACCCCTGAAACTCCTCAGCTGAAATACCCTCTTTTACTTCCCAAAAACAATATACAGGACCATTTTTAGTTACGGCATTTGCAGAATGGTTAAAAAATCCTTTTTCTTTATTAGCTGCTACCGCATCATCCCATCCACCACCTGGTGACATTGCAGCATAAGCTGTTTCCCACCATTTTTCAGCTTTTCCTGCCTTAAATTCATGATGAACGATATAAAAAGTTGATGCCATAAAAATAATATTTGAGCTGATAATAAAGTTAATTGATATTAGTAAAGGGATGATTATTTTATTTTGAATTCCTAAATAAAAAGGGGGCTAAAAGCCCCTAGCGATCGACTGTCAATATATACAATCTAAATCAGAATCCAGATATTGCTTCATAGAAATCAGCGTCTGGCAGTATTTCCTTCAAGGGTTCAATCTCCTTGGGAGGGCCTTGGACCTGCACAGTAATATCTGACACTTCAAAAAGCTTGGGAATCATATGTCCCATATTTTTGAGATGAAATAAAGCGGCGGCACCATCTTTATATGCCTCTCTTACATAAGCCTTATCTGAACCGCATGTAGTGATATTAAAAAAAAGGCAGTCAGGTTCATTAGCTTTTGTCAGTACCAAAATTTCTTCTAAAAGAGCTATGCACTGGTCCATCTTCCCATCCTTGATTGTGAAGTGGGGATGGATAGAAACCATGGTTGTATCTAGAGACATTAATTTATAGATATTTCTACTATCTTTCTAGCAACTAATCTTTATGAAAAAGTTAAAAATATGGATTATCTAAAAATTAAGAATGTTAATTTGGTATCGCTTGTACCGTTTATATGTTTTTTGAAAGCTATTAATTGGATATGAGTTATTTTGCTGAATCAAACCATATTGAATATGATGCATGGTTCGATGAAAACATCGACCCAGTGGATCTTGTTAATTACTCAGATGAAAAGGAGTTCAGTGATTCGGTACACTTTAAGTTCCATAAGATGTCCACTAGAAATTTAACGATTGGTTCTTCTAATAATTTTCACTGGTAAGTAAAAGATTTTTCACTCCATATATATTTATGAATCTTACGCAGAATAAGTTCCATCACTTTCTCTTCTTGCCTTAGCTAATACAATTTCATCTACAACTTTTTCAATCATGTAAGCACTTTTTTTACCAAAACATTTTTCTTTTTTAATACTCTCAAAATCATTTGGGATTAAATCATTATGTTTACAACAGTCGCATTTAATATCAATTTTCTTACCTCTGAAAACCTCCAAAGCTCTAGAAAAAATCCATTGCTGAACTGAAATACTTTCCCAACCATCAAAATTCGACCATTCATCAAAATCCCTATTAAGGATGCCTTTTAATCCATCAGCCTGATTTACATATACTAAGTATGAATCTTTTCTTGGTTCATCATTAATACCAATTGTTTTGACAGAATTTTGATTCATTAAATATAGATTGATTGAGTAGCCTTATAAATCTAGAGGATAATTTCAAAAATATAAACAAAAAAATGTCTCAAATAAGATCATTAATTGCTTTATCCAATCTAGGAGTATGATTTGTATTTCTGAGTAATTCAAAATCCTTAAAATCAAAGCCCGGGCCAACACAACAACTCACTAAAGTAAATTCGCCTGTACTTTTTGCAGCTTGCCAATATCCAGATGGGATCATTTCTACTGGATTATTGGAATCTAAAATTAAATTTCTTATTAACTTATTATCATTATCTAGGCACCATAAATTCAGAGGATCGCCCCTTAAATAAATCCAAATTTCATCAGCATTTTTAACTCTGTGCCAAGCACTTTTTGCGTCTCTCTCCAAAAGATAATAAATTCCCGTAATAAAGTTTCTACTTTGGCCATCTTCCCTTATTAGAGAATTCTCACTCCTCACTATCTCTCTAAACCATCCACCCTCAGGATGAGGAGATAAATTGAATTGTTTAATTATTTCTATGTTTTTTTTATTAGGATTCACATCACGAAATATCTTTTAAATTTCTCTTATACTTAAAAGGTAACTGAAAAAAAATCAAAATAAACTATATTTTCTAAAAAATTAAGCACAAATAACTGACAAATCTACAAAATTTTTATTTTCATCTGCCAGTTCAGTAATGATTCTATTGAGCCATTCAGAGGTCGTTTCACAATAGCCTACATTTAAAATAGTTTTTTGCTTTGCTGTTTCTTTTTTATTCATAGTTAAAGTATTTTTATATAAATTAGTCTTTAATTAAATCTATGTGAATAAGTCTTAATTACTATCTGTTTTAAAAAGTTGTATTTTATACATATTTAAGAAATGCTAGTAAACAAATAAAATTAAATCGTTGACAAGAAAATATATACAAGTAAGAGTAGAAAAAATTTATTATTTAACCTATGAATAACATCAAGATTGAGGAATTGATGAAAGTAAGGTTCGATGGTATTGCTAATAGAATTGGGCAATTAAGCAAAAGGGAGAGTGAGTCTTTATTACTTGAGCATCTTGAGTGGTTGGAGGGAGGATGGGAGACTGAAGAAATCTTATTTTTAAAAAAGCCCTACAGGAAATGGTGGTTCTAACTCCACTTCTACAAATAATTAATGATGGCCTAAGGGACCAGGGCCAGAGCCTATTTTATAAGAATTATCTAAAGATTTCTCAACAAATAATTTGGCTTTTTGTATGGAATCAAATAGATCAAAACCTAAAGCCTTGTAACCACAAATAGCAGCACTCAAAGTACAGCCACTACCGTGCGTATTTTTTGTATTTATAAAATTATTAAATAGCCACTCTTTTTTACCATTTAAGTCAAGGAAAAAATCCTTCCCTTTCATATTTTTTAAACCGCCACCTTTTATAAGTACCGCTTTAGCTCCAAGACCAATAATTTTTCTTGCTGAATTTTCGATATCTTCTTTACTCCTTATTTCTAAACCAGAAAGTAGATTTGCTTCATAAATATTTGGAGTTACCAAATCAGCAATTGGTAATAAGAGTTTTTTATAAGCATTAATAGCAGAATCTTCCAGTAATTTAGAACCAGTTCTTGTAACCATTACTGGGTCAATAATTTTGGTTATTTTGTATGTATTTAATTTTGAAGCAGTATCATTAATTATTCTTTCATTTAATAACATTCCAGTTTTTAAGGCATCAATACCAAAATCAGCAAATAAAGTATCTAACTGATTTAATAAAGTATTCTTCTCTACTGGTTGAACGCATGTAACCTCTATACTATTTTGTGCGGTAATACATGTAATAACAGAACATCCATGTACTTTAAGGGCCATGAAAGTTCTCAAGTCAGCCTGTATGCCTGCTCCACCCCCGGAGTCACTACCGCCTATTGAAAGTGCAATTTTAGAATACATAATTTATTAACTAGTTTTTGAAAGTACTATAAATAAATATTAATTTAAATCAGAAATCTGAATATGCATTAAAAAAATCTAACTCCAATTCCATAGCTCTCCTGTATAAATATTTCGCCTTATTAATGTCATATGTTTCTTTATTAGTCTCAATAAGATTTTCAAGTGAAGCTGCTAGCTTTTCAAAGCTCTCATCAGAATAAGTAATTATCCATTCTTTATATTTAATATCAAAATCCTCTTCATACAAACTTTTTCCTATCCAAGAATAAAGTCGCATACATGGAGTCATTGCAAACATTATTTCAACGGAGCTAAGTCTTTTGGAAGTATCATCAAGAAAATCTGTATAATTTTTAGTGGTTTTTTTTATATAGTTATTAGACAAATCAATATCCCATTCTTTTGCATACGTTTCATGAAGTATTAACTCCTCTGAAACGCCCATTAAAAGTTCACTTAACTTCCTTATTGAGTACTTATCTTTTGATTTGGAAACAGCAAGACCATAAGCCTTAGCAAAAGTCTCTAAAAAGAAATAATCTTGAGCTAAATATTCTTGAAATATTTTTTTAGGGAGACTTCCATTCTTTAAACATTGAACAAATTTTGTATTTAAACTTAGTAAAGCAATCTCATAATTATCCTCCCAAAGTTTTTTTGTAATTAACATAGATATTTCTTGAAAAGTTTAAAAATTTTTCTTTCTTAAATCTTAATACCTAAGAAATTATTTATTTTAAAATTAGTCAGATTAAGAGGGTTTTTCATAAAAATTCCCATTTTACTTCTCAATAATATCTTTTTAAAATCATAGGAAATTTTGTCTGGTATTAATCCTCAAGACTTGAAAATGGAAATTTATTAAATTCCAATATCAATTGGCATTATTTTTTTATCCATTTTATTTTAATCCTGATAATTTTTTAGGGTCATTAAATAAAACTTTTTTTAAACCTAAAAAGTATAAACAAACCCCAACAAAACTTAAAATAAAATCAACATAAAGATATTGAGTCATATTAATTTGATCTTTAATTATATAGCTGATTAGGAAAAATCAAGATGTGGTTAATTAAACCCAAAAGCAGAAAATAATGATCAATAACAGAGTAAATTTGCACATATATAATGCAATATTTTGAATACTTATAATTATCAAATATTTCAAAAGCAATGCATTAGTATTCTAAATATGCATTGAGTAAATTTTTTTTAAAAATAGATATTATTTTATACATCAAAAAGACGTCAACCTTAGCTATATATATTAAAAACTATGTGGTCTAAGATCAGGCTTGCCATTTACGGAACCACTGCTTTAGCGGGAATTATTTGGCCATTTTATTTTATTAATCAGTTTATTAATTTGGTAAGAAATGGAAACATTCAAGGGTCCTATATAGATGTAGGAAACGCCTTTTTTGATGATGCATGGATAACACCTACATCAGGATTTATATCCGCTGATACAGCGGTTCTTCTCATAGCTATTTTTGTTTTTTATGCTGCTGAAGGGAGGAGACTAAAATTACGTTTGTGGGGTATTTATTTCCCGCTAACATTTATTATTTCCCTTGCTTTTTCATTTGGGGCATTTATGTTTATTCGTGAACTAAAAACTAATAAAGAACTAAATGAAATTAATTGACAATTTTGTAGAAAAATTCCACAATTATTCTCTTCCTACGCCAGAAAAGTGCTTTGTATTAGAAGAGGGAGATGAACTATACATAAATAAATGGATAAAAAATGGAAAAATTAATGGAAAAATGAAAGATATATTTGAATGGATTGAAAAAAAATATTTATCTAATAAAAAGCAACTAGAGAAAACTGATAAAAAAAAATTTGATGAATTAATAAGAAGATTTTATTTAAAAAATTGGAGGATTATCTTATTAATGTGTAATTACCAAACTAAATATAGATATTATTCAAAAGTTATAATTTCAATTAAAGATAAAAGTTATCCTGAAATGAAAAATAAAGATTTTCTGAAATTATTTGAAAATAATTAGTTATTTAATAAATTCATATACAAATTAAAATTTTGTTTTTTAGTATAAAACAAAAAATTAATGAAGGATATAAATATTTTATGGTTCAAAAAGGATCTAAGAATAGATGATAATGAAGCACTTTATGAATCTTTAAAAAATAATGACATCTTACCCATATATATATTTGAAATTGAGTTATGGAATCAAAAAACTCATTCAAGAAGGCAATGGCAATTTTGTAAGGAAAGTGTATTAGATTTAAGAAATTCACTTAAAGAAAAAGGTCAGCCACTAGTAATAAGAACAGGAAATGTAATTGAAATCTTTGAAGAAATTAGTTCCAAATTTAATATAATTGGTATATATAGCCATCAAGAAACTGGAGATTGGCTTACTTATAAAAGAGATCAAGAAGTTAAATTATGGGCTTCAAATAAAAAAATAATTTGGAAAGAATATTTACAGTTTTCTGTATTTAGAGGAAATATAAATAGGGATGACTGGTCAAAGAAATGGGCAAAAAATACATCCAGGGGATTAATTAAAGGCCCATTAAAAATTAATCCAATTGATTTTGATGCTGGGGCAATACCCGACGAAAAAATATTTTCTTTTAAAAAAGACGAATGTAAAGGAAGATTAAAAGGAGGAAGAAAAAAAGGCCTTGAAAGGATGGCATATTTTTTTAAAGAAAAATTAAATTCATATTCAAAAGATATTTCCAGCCCAGAAAAATCTTTTGATAGCTGCTCAAGATTATCTCCTTACATTAGTTGGGGATGTCTTTCATTGAAAGAGATTTTTTATCAAGCAAATTTATATAAAAATAATAATTCAAGAATGTTGAAGAGTAGATTAACTTGGCATTGTCATTTTATTCAGAAACTTGAAAGCGAACCAGAATTAGAATTCCAAGATTTCCACCCTTATTTTCAAAATATTAGAACTAATAGAACTGAATTACTTGTTTTATGGAGTCAAGGCAATACTGGTTTTCCTTTTATAGATGCTTGTATGCGTTCATTAAACTTTAATGGATGGATTAACTTTAGAATGCGTGCAATGCTCATGTCATTTGCAAGTTATAATTTGTGGTTACCTTGGCAAGATTCAGGATCAGAATTAGCAAAAAAGTTTATAGATTATGAGCCTGGAATACATTGGAATCAATGTCAAATGCAGTCTGGAACAACCTCTATAAATACCAATAGAATTTACAATCCTATTAAACAGGGAAAAGATCACGACCCTAAGGGTGAATTTATAAAAAAATGGGTCCCAGAATTAAAAAAAGTAACTGATACTTTTATTCATGAGCCTTGGTTACTAAGCAAATTTAATAATGAAGAATACTCAAAATTAGAATACATTAAACCAATAGTTGATATTTCTAAAACATCTAGAGAAGCTAGGGAAAAAATTCAAGAAATAACCCAAAAAAAAGGCTACTGGGATATATCAAAAAAAATATATTTAAAGCATGGTTCAAGGAAAAAAACAGTAATCAATAAAAGACCTAAAAAAAGTAATAACAACAAAAAAATCCAATATGAATTAAATTTGGGGATATAAATTTAATTGATTATTTTATTATTCATATAGGATTTAATCCTTCTTAAATAATCAGGTAATGATTTTGGTAAATCCATTTAAAAAATCCACAGTCTAGTTATCTAAGCTTTAAGGTAGATTTAACAAGATAAGAACATGTCAAAACCTACTAAAGAGCTAAAGTCAACTCCTTTTACAGAAGTAATAGAACTTGAAAGGATAGTTACTCCAGATGAAGAAAAAAGAGTTGATCATATTTTTGTAAGGAGAAAGAAAATTTGTACTCGTCATCCTGAGGGTTTTGCTACAGAAGAAATTGCAAGATTTGATGTTGCCTGGCCAGAAGAACCTAAAGAAGAATTAAAAGATTCAACTAAAGTCAATGAAGAGGTCGAAATCAGTATTAATAAGTAATGTCAAATAGATTTGAGTGGGATGATACTAACAGTTCAGGTATATGGTGGAGTACTAATGTAAGTATTAGAGACGAGTGCATTTTGCTTAAAGAAGATACTCAATGCGAAGATTCTGATATAGTCGAACTTCTTAGGAGTATTGCACAAAATATTGAAGATAATGGCCTTTAATTTTTAAAACCATATTTTCTTTATTAGATATTTTCAATTTCTTTTACAGCTTTTATTAATTCGATACTGATACCTTTTTCACTCATTGAATGACCAGCATCATTAACAATAATTAATTCAGAATTCTTTAATTTCTTATTTAGATCCCAAGCACTCCTAACAGGACAAACAACGTCATACCTTCCTTGAATTATTTTTGTTGGAATCGACTCTATTGTTTTTATATTTTTCAAAATAAAATCATCTTCTAAGAAAATATTATTAATAAAATAATGACACTCGATCCTTGCAAAGGCATCTGAAAAAGAATTAACTTCAGACTTATCAAAATCAAATTTTTTATTTATTAAATGACTTGTTGAGAGTTCCCATTTTGTCCAAGCTGCTGATGCTTTTGATCTAAGATTCGCATCTGAAGATGTTAGATATTTATAAAAAGAACTTATTAAATCATTTCTTTCTTCTTTTGGTATTACAGAAATATATTCTTCAAATTCATCGGGGAATATCTCGCTTGCACCATATTGATAGAACCATAATAATTCAAACTTTCTACATAAAAATATTCCTCGCAAAGTTAAGCTGATAACTCTTGAGGGATTTTTTATCGCATATATAAGTGAAAGTGTTGAGCCCCAAGATCCACCAAACAAATGCCAAGTATCTATTTTTAAAAGAATCCTTAATTTCTCAATATCATCAACTAAATGATTGGTCGTATTTTCTTTTAATTCGGAGAAAGGAGTTGAAGAACCGCACCCTCTTTGGTCAAATTGAATAATATCGAATTTATCTGGGTCAAAGTATCTTCTATATCTTGGTTGACTTCCTCCTCCTGGTCCTCCATGAATAACAAGAATTTTTTTGCCATTTGGATTTCCAGATCTCTCCCAATAAATAGTATGAATATCACTTACTTGTAAAAAACCCTTTTCACGTACTTCAATTTTTGGAAACAAGACTTGATCTTTCATTTTGAAATATTTTTAATCACTTTATTAATCCATAATATCCAAAAAGAGGTCTGGTTTAGAAGAAATTTGTTAAACAAAAAAAAGGACTGCTTGTACAGTCCTTTTTAATATTTGATTTCCTTCTTACAGGATATAAAATTACATATTTTAAAGTCTATTTACTCATAAACCTAGAATACGTGAATTCGGGGATTTCTCTCGATAATTTCAGTCCCTATTGTCGCAAGTAATTATAAAGCGAAGTCTTATCAGACTAATTGATTGAACTTTAATTTTCGAATAATCCCATTCTCAGGAATACGCTTCCTATATTTTGGAATTTGCTAAATTTCAGGCGGACTTTCAATCATTTAGATTGCCTCCGAACTCAACATTTATAAATTACTCCTTTTTATATTTTCAGTAAATCCGTAAATATGCTGATTTACTTTTTTCTTAATTTGTAAGAGGATTTTAATGATCTTTTGTTTTTTATAGATAAATATAAAAATTAAAGTCTATAATCGCTTATTTATTCAGATTCATAGAGCAAAATAGATTCAATTATTCTTTTATCACTATCAGAAAGTTTATAATCTTCTAATTTCCACTGAACAAATTTTACACACTCATCAATAGAAGGATTCTTATCCCGGCACTTACGCCACTCTCTAATCCAATCTGCCAAAGCAAAAGTTATTTTTGTAGTAAGCATATTTACCAATCAGGGTAATTAAAATCTCCTCCAATAGGTTCTTCATAAAATTCCCCTTCTTTTATACCTTTATCATATTTTTCAATTATCTTTTTATAAGAAGCTATTGAGGGAACTAAATCTCCTATATATATGGGTTCCATTGTAATTGTTATAATAATTTTAATTATTTATTATTTTATATAAGAATTTAATAAAAAGATTATTAATATGCATTATGGATTTCATCAAAAAGAACAAGATCTTAACATTAATGGCGTTAATTGCAGTTTTATCATTTGCATTAGAAAAAGTAGGCATAATACACCCTTAAATTAATTAAGTTTATTTGTAAATATTTCCTAATGAAATAAATAAACCGATACTATTACTGCAAAAATAAGCAATGGAGATAATAATGTAAAAACTAAAGTTGAAAGATTAATCAGCATAAATTTTAAATAAATACACAAATTTAATAAACATCACTTTTAAGCATTTGCAATAAGTAAAATTTAAATTATTACGATATAAAAAAATTTTGATTAAAGAGAGATATAAAGAAGAATATGAAGAGGGCTCAGACTTACTATGGCCTAGTGATAAAGAAGATAAAATAACTCGGCAATTTTATAAAGATTTATCTAATCTTTCAAAAAACATAAATTATAGTAAACAGAAAAAGCTAAAACTTTTTGAACAAATAGTTAGAATAATAAAAGGCAAAGGCTTGAATTAATTAATATTCAAAATGAAAAATTTAATGATACTAATTAGAAGTTTTTTTCTTTTAAGGCCAAGATTTTTATCCACTATATTTTTTATTCCTATTCTTTATGGAATTGGTTGGGCTTTATCTCAGCCACTTTTATTGTTTAATTTTGAAAAAGATAATTTATCCTTAATTGGTACTATTATTACTTTCTTGCTTTTTATCTATTTACTCCCATATTGGTTTTATATCAAACGAAATCAATCAAGTGCTTGGATAATTCTTGGGATAACAAAAGACAAAATCTTGAAAAACTTTTTCAATTTTTCTCAAGGTATTTTATTTGCTTTAGTTTTAATAATTCTAATTCTGGTACCACTATTACAAAAAAATTATATTTCTTGGATAGGTGAATTCTCGCCAATAATATTATTAAATTCTATTGTACTGGGATTAGGTGTTGGATTCGCAGAGGAAATAATTTTTAGAGGCTGGTTACTAGAAGAATTAAAATTTGAATATGGCGCAAGAATATCAATAGCTTTGCAAGCTATAATTTTTAGCTTCGTTCATAATTTATCAAATGAGATCTTTTGGAACATTGCAGGATTACGTTTGGGATTTATTTTACTTGGGATATTTCTATCATTAGTAAAAATTAGAGATAAAGGTTCTTTATGGAATTGCATAGGAATTCATGGAGGACTTGTGGGCATTTGGTTTTTATTAAATAACGGATTAATAGAATTCAAAGAAAATACACCTTCTTTTTTAGCAGGGCCTTTTACACAAAATGTTCCGAACCCAATCGGAAGCTTTAGTGCAATTTTAATATTACTTTTGTTATGTATTTTTTATACAGTAAAATCAAAAAAGATTTTTACTAGACGTTTGAATTAGATATAAATACGGATTGATTTTTGATTAGTAATTGTCAGATTAAAATAAAGCTTAATATTCATATGAACTTTGAGGCAGGAATAAAGTTTATTGTGTTTTTAATAATTTTTGGAGTTACAAACTATCTAATGATGTTGAGAAGATATGAAAACGACATCAAAAAAAAGAAATATTTGCAGCAGAAAAAAATTTCCAGGCTATACCCTAAAGGTTCATTTATTTTCTGAAATAAAAAAAAGTTTTTTTTGAATTTACTCACCATTTTTTATTTGTTTTTTGCCAACCTTCATTTAACAATTTTTGCCATAATAATCTTGCTTCTTCAATAACAATTTTTTTTCTAGTTTTCATTAATGGAGGATTTTCTCCATGAATTCCCATAATAATTCCTTCTTCAATAAACATATAATCAATAGATTTATCAGAATTATTTCTATCTTTGTAGAAACGCATCACCCCAACAAAATTGGAGTCAATTAACCAGAAATCATTAGTTTTATTCAAAAAGCCAAAATGAAATTAAATTAATAATATGCTTTCTTTACAATTTGCGAGGGAAATATCTATTTAGTTTATTCATATTTGATATGTTTTTCTTTTTGTCTACTTTTTTTCAATTCGCTACGTTTTTTCTTAACCTCAACTCTTTTCTTTTGTGATGCTTTAGTGGGTTGTGTATATTTTCTTAATTTAAAAGGTTTATTTAAAGCATTTTTTATTATTGAACTTAATTTTATTAAAGCTAGCTGCCTATTTAATAATTGATTTCTATGTTCTTGAACCGCTAAACGTAAGCTATTATTCACTAATTTGTTTTTCAAGTTTCTCTTAAGAATTTCTTTCTGATAATCTTTTAATACTTTGGAATCTTCTAAATTAAAAATAATCTCTACTCTGCTTTCAATTTTATTTACATTTTGTCCTCCAGGACCGGAGGATCTGGAAAATCGCCACTTAATTTCGTTGGATGGGATTACTAATGTTTTAGTAATTTTTAAATCCATTTTTAGTCCTTTTTGATTTAGATCTTTAGAATCATCTCCCTAATACTTTAAAACATACCTTAAAATTCGATCGGTAAATACTGGGCGGTTAAGTTAGGTAAACCGAAATTCGGTGTATTTGCCGTATCAATATCTTCGGTATTTATCCTTTCATATTTCAAAGAATTATCAGATATTGAATTTGTACTAATTCAAAGGTCACTTATGTATTCAATGTTTGATCTTCTTTTTGAAACTTCTTCATATCGCCCTGTATATGTTATTTCCGATAGTGAAATGAAGAAGTTAAAGAAAAACCAACATCAAGAAGAGCTTGATGAAATTACAAAACAAAAAGTAAGACTTGAAGATGCTTTTAAAGCTCAACTAAAACATCTTGAAGAGAGAGAAAAAGAAGTAAAAAAAGAACTTAAAATACTCTCAGCTTCAAAAGATAAATAATTTATTTTTAGAGAAATTATTTTTTCCAAAGACGGTTTTTAACCGTCTTTTTTAATTCTTTTAATCTTAAGGAATCTATTAAATCCACAGATTTTAAAAATATTTTCCATAATGAAAAAATGAATAATAAAAAAGAAAAAATAAGAATGTTCTTACCCTTTAGCTGGGTAATTTGTGCAGCAATATCTTTTGCTTATATAAATTCACATTTAATAAATACCTAATATAGATGTCTTATCCCTCAAGCGACGAAATACTTGCATCTTCAAAAGGGTGGGTAGCATCTTTTTTAAATTTTCTTCCTGGTTTAGGATCTGGTTACTTATATCAAAGAAGATGGAAACCCTATTTTTTTACCATCACTGCTAGTACTGCATGGTTCGCTTTAGGTTTTTTTTTACAAGGAGATTCAGAACCCTCTCAAATTGAACAAATAATTGGGATTTCTGGTCTTTTTTTCATATCAATAGTTACAGTTATCGAAGCCAACTTAGCTTTCAAAAAAGCAATTAATAAAACAAAAGCTGAAAAAGAAAAAGTAATTTCGTCTGAAAAAAAAGGATGGTTTAAGTAATTCAAAAAATTAGAACTAAAAAAAAATTTAATTATTTCTCAGTTTATTTATTTATATAAATACTTACCATATATAAATTTCAAGATAATTTAAAAATTTTAGTTATAAAAAAACAAAATTTCTTTTTCTTTGAGACCTTCCCATCCCGAGTCTATTAATAATTGATTCAATGTTTCTTTATCAAAATGCTTAGAACCCGTTTTGACGCATCTATTTCTCATTGATTTTTTAACACCACTCCTTTTTCTTTTATTCTCCTCATCCATAATTCTATTGTATAGATCAAGCATTTTTTGAGGGATTGGAGTACCGTCAAGATCCACTCCATTTTGAATAGCAAGATCAACAGCCTGCATTCCCATTTTCTTCATATATTTAAAAAAAAGCTGAAACTATAATAAAACAAAACTTATTAATCTAAAATTCTTTGAATAATAATTTATTGATTTTGAATTTCCTTAAGTACTCTAATAGCCTCTTTAATGTGTTCAGGACCATTCAATAAATCTCTAAAAATATGCCTAACTGTCCCTTTGCGATCAATAACGTAAGTTACCCTACCATCCATAAAACCTAATACTTTAGGAACTTTAAAAGTTTTCCTAAGAGAGTCATTCGTATCACAAAGTAATGGATATTGTAATTTATTTTTATTAGCAAATGCCAAATGACTTGAGGTACTTCCATTACTTACTCCCCAAACTTGTGCGCCTAATACTTTAAATAAGTCATATTTATCTCTAAATCCGCAAACTTCTATAGTGCAACCCGGCGTATCATCTTTTGGATAAAAAAACAAAACAAGGGGATTTTTTAAACCCTTATTTGATCTTTTAACTCCATTTTGATCCAGTAAAGAAAATTCTGGAATTTTATCTCCAATCTGCACAATAATTCTTATAAAATTCCATATTAGAGGTTAATATGTTTTTTTTGTGGCCTTGAAGTAAATAACTGATATTAAAGGCAGTTTTTTTGTTTTATAAGATACTAAAAAATTATTGAAATAAACTATGGTGAATTTAACTATGGTAAATTTATTAATTCAATAATATGGAATTAATAATTTATATTTTTTTATTTCTTATTCTTTTTTTAGGAGTTATTTTTAATTTAAAAATAACTAATTATAAAAAAGTTAAAGAAATAAGAAGCAAAGCTAAAGATTATTCAAAAAAGAATAATTAAATATATAGTACTAAATTTAAAATTCAATTTTTTCATTTGGAGTAAATACTGAGCAATATTTTTTTACTAGATCCTTTGGCTGACTAATGGAAGAATTTTTTAATTTTAGTTTTTCTATAGCCTCATTAGCATTAATCTCACCGAGTCGATATCTTGCACACGTATCCAATACTTTAAACATTTTTGTGGTAACGGCTTCAGCTGGATAAATTAAAAAGAATAGATAAAAAACAACAAATAAGTACTTCATTTTTTTTAAGAAGGTAGATATTTAGCGAATAGTTTCAATAATTTAGAAAAGATTAAAATCTAATAGAATAATCTATTATGGATTGAATGTAGGATTTCTATAAAATAATAATAAAAGAAATTAAGATAAAATAAGTGATAGTAATAAATTATCTCGGTGAAAATGAGAAAATTAATAGACAAACATAAAAATCTTATAAATTGGTACCAAAAAAAATTCAAATTGAGTGATTATCAATTACTTTGGTTAGTTTTCTTTAAAGGAGTATTAATAACAATAATATTTTTCAAAATTTTTTAATATTAAAAAAGCTCTTCCGAGAATGAAATTTTCACATGATTTGACTATATTTAATAGTAGATTTCCTAATTAGTTAAATAGTTATCAGTCATGAATATTTTTGGTGTAGGTTTGCCTGAAGTTACTGTAATACTTATCTTAGCTCTTTTAATTTTTGGTCCAAAAAAGCTTCCAGAATTAGGGAAACAGCTTGGTAAAACTTTGAAAAGTCTTAAAAAAGCATCGAATGAATTTCAAAATGAAATCGACCAAGTTATGAACGAAGAAGATGAATCTCCTAAATCTATAGAAAGCGATCAAACCAATGAAATTAATCAAGAAAAAATAGATTCAGAAAACAGCAAAAAATAATATCTTGGATAGGCCCATAACCCCCATAGACGAATTTGAAAGAGCATTAGATAAAGCAGCTCTTACTAAAGAAGAATATGAATTGATAGACTACATCCGCTATACAAGTGTTTTTACACAACCTAGTCTTATTAAAGATTTAAAAAGGCCATCAAAACCTCCTCTTTTGTCAGTTCTATGTCAAATTTGCAGAAAAATTGGTTCGGAGATGCCAGATCATTTCAAAAAAGTAATTGAGTGGTCAATCGAAATAAGTGATCACAATACAAAATGGGATGCTCATTTAATTTGCGCAGAAGCATTAAATATAGACAAAATCCCATTAAGTCCTATTCATGGAACAACTTTATTTGATGTTCTTGTTGTACACAAAGAATTATTTCTTGGATTTGATTAAATTAATCATCTAAAGGCACAGAATCAGTATCTATAACTTCCGAATCATCATAATTATTTATTTTATTTTCAATCCAGTTATTTATATAACTAACTAAAGGTAATGAACCTCTAAAAATAAAAATAGAGGTAGGCAAAGCGCTTAATAATCCGACTACAGGACTTTTAAAAAGTAATCTTCCGGCTTTTATGTTAAATAAAATAATAAGCGCTGAGGGGACTATAACTTTAACTACTGTTTTGAGCGCCTCAAGCCAACCGACACGATATATCCACCATATTAAAATTATGCCAACTATATATAGGAATAAGTAAGTCATAAAAATAGTATAATGATTATCTATTTATCTTGTTCTTGCTAAGAAAAAGATTTTATAAATTTCTTTAACATCAATCAATCAAATTCTAGTAATGAGTTTTTCTGAAATAAGAAAATTTTTAATTAAGATGCAATCTGATGAAGAATTAAAAAAGCAGGTTACGACATCCTCTACAGCAGATGATGTAGCCCTAATAGGTCAACGCTTAGGTTATGACTTTTCAGGAGATGATCTCTTAAGATTTAATGGACAAAAAGTTGATAAAGTTACCGTAAGAAAGGTAGATCATCCAGGAGAATACCACTAAATTAAGACTTTACCCATATTGCAAGCCCTCCGCCTCTGCCTCGAGCACACAACCAATTATCTTTAGTACTAATTCCTACAAGTGAGAAAAAAGGCATTCTTTTATCTTCTGGTTTTTTTAATTCCTTATTAAATATAGGAAAACTACTAATACTAATTTTTAATTCTTCAAAATAGAAAGCCAATAAAGGTCTAATCCCTTTTAATTCTGCGTTGCCTATAAAAGTGATATTTAATAATCCGAAATTAATTGAATTTTTTATTTCATAATTTATTTGATCCTCTTTATTTTTACTTTTCAGTTCAAGTCTTGCCGACAATACTTGGAGAATGGAACTGGGTATATTTTTGATTTCATCTGACTCCTTTCCCCATACATACTTAAACTTCCATATTCCTAACAATTCCTCATATGCAATTCCGCTACCATTTTTTTGGGAATTTTTTTCTAATAGTTTTATCTCATTAATATCAGGAAATCGTTTCATAATAGATTTTAATCTAAGAATCAAATACTAAGATAACTCTATAAAAAATGTTCTTTGTTAAAAATATCTCCAAAAAGATTTCTTTATTTCAAAATATTTCCAAAAAAATAATTTTATGGCACACATAAGGAACAAGATCTCGTTATTATGTTTACATAAAGTAACTAAATTAATGGATTTTATTTCTAAAAGTCAAGGATACATCCCTCTAAAAGCAGTCCCTTACATATTTTTCTTAGCTGTAGTACTAAGTATTACAACTTCAACTAATACATTTGTCTAGAACTAATTAGTTGAGCGAGAAGAGTAAAGTAAATATTTAATGGAAAAGTACGATGTTGTAATAATAGGTAGTGGAATAGGGGGATTATGTTGTGGTTCAATTCTCGCTTTATCAGGCAAAAAAGTACTTATATGTGAAGCTCATAGCCAGCCAGGTGGTGTTGCACACAGTTTCAAAAGAAATGGTTACACTTTCGAATCAGGTCCTTCCTTGTGGAGTGGAATAGGTAAATGGCCGACAACTAATCCCCTAGGGCAAATTCTTAAATTACTTGATGAAGAAGTTGAACTATTTCCATACAAAGGTTGGCAAGTAATTGTCCCAGAAGGCAATTTTAATCTTGACGTGGGGGAAGAACCTTTTAAACAAACAATTAAAACTTTAAGAGGTGAGAAATCTGTTAAAGAATGGGAATCATTTATTTCCGGAATAAAACCTCTTAGCCAAATAATAAATGAAATACCATTACTCTCTTTTTCTCCCGAATCAATAAATTTCTTAGATCTAATAAATTTAACACCAAAATTTTTACCTAATATCAATCAAATACCAAAAATTAATAAAGGCTTTGGGAATTTAGTAAATAATCATCTAGAGGATCCTTTTCTCAGAAATTGGGTTGATTTATTGAGCTTTTTGATAAGTGGTATGTCAATGCATGATACAAATACAGCTGCGATGGCTACTTTATTTAACGAATGGTTTGAACCAAATTCATACCTTGAATACCCCAAAGGAGGTAGTGAATCTATCGTAAAAGCCTTAATTAATGGATTTAAAAAAAATGGAGGAAAATTAATTCTTTCTTCGAGAGTAAAGACAATTAACTTCAATAAAAATTTAGCTACAGGTATAACTCTTAATAATGGTTCTAGTTATAGTTGTGAATCTGTTGTCACCAACACTGATGTTTGGAATTTAAAAAAGTTAATTCCAAATGAAATTTCAAAAAGATGGAATACAAAAGTTTTGAACCCTAATAAATGTGATTCTTTCCTTCATATACATCTAGGTTTTGATGCTGATGGTCTTGAAAATTTGCCAATACATGCGATACATGTTGATGATTGGGAAAAAGGTATAACCGCAGAAAGAAATATAGCTGTATTTTCAATCCCATCTGTTTTAGATAAAAATATGGCCCCTGAAGGGAAACATGTTCTTCATGGATATACTCCCGCAAATGAACCTTGGGAAATTTGGGAAAACCTAAATCCAAAGGAATTAGAATATAGAAATTTGAAAGAAGAAAGATGTTCAATATTCCTTAATGCAGTGCGAAAATTCATCCCTGATATAGATGAAAGGATTGATTTAAAGATGCTAGGAACCCCAATCACTCATAAAAAATTTACCAATACCTATTGCGGTAGTTACGGCCCTGCATTGTCTGCAGCAAAAGGTCTTTTCCCAGGCTGCAAAACTCCAGTGCAAAATTTATTTACTTGCGGTGCAAGTACATTTCCAGGTATTGGAATTCCTGCTGTTTCAGCAAGTGGCGCTTACGCAGCTGAGCAAATTATTGGTAAAAAAGAATTTAAAACTCTTCTTAAGAAAATAAATTTATGAATCAAGTTCTTTTTATAACTCTACAAATACTTAGTTAAGAAATAACAATAAAGAAAGCAAAAACTTTCAATAATGATAATCTTTACCTGAACATAAACTTAACTTATAGCTCTTATATGTTTTTCTTATCAATTCCTCAAGCCTGGCATTTAGTTGGCACTTGGTCAGAACAACTTCCAAACGAGTCAAATCTTATAGGAATGGGCCAAACAGAATTAATGATGACTTTACATTCAATATTCGTTCCTCTCTTACTTGTAATTTCATATTACCTATTCAATAGACTTAATAAAAACGAATCAAAGAAAATTAAAGGATGATCGTTTAAGGTTTATTTAGCTGAACTTCTTCTAAATACTTTTCTGCCTGTAGAAGTATCAACTCCGCTTGAATCTTTAGTTTGTGAATTAGTTTCAATATTATCAACATCACTTTTATCCATTTCTGCGCAAACACCCACTACCATGGCAGCTTGCATTTGATCTGGTAAATCTCCAATAGTTAATAAAGCCTTTAAAACTAATTGAAGTCGAGTTTGCCGATCTATTTCAGGTCTTAGTTTTTTTACGGTATTCCAAAGTTCTTGGGTAACTTCTTTTAAAAGTTCTCGATCTACAGCCAAATTAAATCCTACTTGTATTTCTACTAATCTAACAAAAAATTGGATCTCGTAAAATAATATTCGATAAAAAGATTGTTAGTTAATATTTTTTCTATCCAAATACAAGTTGCATTTGTTGATGCAATTCATTTTTCTCTTGCGATAGTTCATCTTTTTCAATCTTTTTTAGAGCAAAAGTTTTATAAAATTTTTTTTGAATTTTTATTGGAGTATTTTCAAACTTTGCATTTTTTCTTATTAGAGAATTCCACTCTTTTGAATTAAAAGGGGCATAAGGAGAAGATGAAATCACTTTCATATCTTATAATACATCTGTACTAATATTAGTACATTTTTACTATTATGCAACAGCTGCATCCATCTATCTTAATTTCAAAATATCCTTATGAATGGATTGATTTTTTTATCTAATTTGTGGGAATTATAAGTTTGATAAATGAATAAAAGTATCATCAGTAACTTATTGATCCCTTTTTTTAGTGTCTTAAGACTTTTATTGCTTAAAAACCTCTTAAAATGGTTAATTTGTTGAAATTAACATTGACAAGATATATTTAGTAATCCTTCCTATAAAAAGAATAATGAATTGATCGCAAAATGCTTCTTAGTAATTCAAAAAGACTAAAAATCCAAGGAATAATTAAAAGAATTGCTCAAGATAAATCAATTACATTAGAAGAAAGAATATATGTCGAGAAATTTGCACACCATAACTCTACAATTTCTCTTTGGCTGAAAAAAGCTAACAGTTTTAGAAGGAATGGTACGAAAAATGATGGGGGGATTGATAACCTCTTACAATCATTTGGGATAGATGGACTAGATAAAGAAAATCATTTCAACCCTAATGAAGATGACATATCGGATTGGTTTGGCGGTGCTCCTGGTTGGCTAAGGAGAAGCTAGATCCATTAATTATTCAATTTACCCAGGCTATCTTACACAAATATAAACTCATAAAAGATATAAATACCCAAAAAACCCATGGTATAAATTTAATCGGAACTAAATATTTTTTTGAAAAGGTTTTCATATTTATTTTTCTTTTAGATTATTTCTTCCTTACAGTTTTTGAAAATAGGTTTAATTGCTCTATTTATAAATTAAACAATATTCGAAACCTCAAAGATATTAAATCACTTTAAGTAGATAAAGTTAATTAGCCTTAATCTTCACAATCTAAGCAACTTTATTTTCAATGTTCTTTGAAAAATTTACTATTTTTGCCTCATCATGGTCTGAATCATTCCAAAATTTTATAAGTCTTTCTAATTCATCAATCCTTTTTTTTGCATTTGCAATTTTTTCAGTAGTTGTCATATAAAATTTTTATCTATCCAATTAATGCATGAAAAAAAAATATTTCAATGGAAGTAACAATTTTTAGAATATAAATATTAATTTTTGGTTAATTACTTCAATACATCATAGTCCTCGAGCGGCTGAGTAATTATACTTAAAGAAAAACTAAATCCATGAAGAAATTAAATTCTTTGATTTTGAACAGCACAGTTAACTTTTTAGACTTCTTATACTCTGATAGATCTTTACAAAGATTTTGGGTTTTAGAAGTTATAGCTAGATCACCTTATTTTGCATTTCTTTCAGTTCTTCATTTTAAAGAATCTCTAGGAATTAAAAATGAGAAAACAATGATTTTAATGAAAGAACATTTTTATCAAGCTATTAACGAAACTGAGCATCTTAAAGAAATGGAGAAAAGAGGAGGTGATAGGTTCTGGATTGATAGATTTTTTGCGAGACACCTTGTTCTTGTCTATTACTGGATAATGGTTTTTTATTATTTCCTCTCTCCAGCTAATGCTTATGATGTAAACATAAAAATCGAAGAACATGCATTTGAAACTTATTCAAAATATTTAATAGATAATCCAAATGATCAAAAAATAAAAGAAATTGCTCAAGATGAATTAAATCATGTCCAAGAACTTAACGAAGCTTTGTCAATGCTTACAACAGTTTAGATTAGTGCTGAGAAATCTATCAGCAATATTGAGAGTATCATCGAAGAAGAAATTAATCCTAGGCTGATCATTAATGAGACGTAACCTTTTTTTCTAGGCAATTTATAAAAAGATATTCCAATAATTAATATCATTATTAATGAGAAAAAAATTATAATTTTTTCATTTACTAAATTGAGATGTATAACTAAATTTTTTTCTTCAAAAAATTTGAGAAATTCAGATAAAACTAATTCTTCTTCTATTTTCTTAAAATAGTCAAATAAGCTTATAAAAGCAGAACTTAATAAAGATAATGCAACCAGTGCAGTAACTGGTTTTGTTAACCTGTTAAGTGTTCTGTTAAAACTTGCCAATAAAATAAGAATAAAAAAAGAGGTTACTAAAGGTATTAAAGGTATAAGAGTTGTTGAATTTATGAAATTTCCCACGGAAAAAATATGTATCTAACTTAAAATTTTATATTATTTCGCCGCGTTATTTTATTAAATAAGATTTTTTAAAATCTAGAATGTAATTAGTACCTATTGCATTCTGTGTAAATTGATACCAAAATTAAATTAGTATTGAAAAATAAAATGTTAGCCATTTCTGAAATTATTATTGCAAGTGCTATCTTCCTAGGGATTGTATATTGGGAAGTTAAATTCCTATATGCCAAAACTACTGTAGCGAAATAAATTCACTCAAAACAGGAAAATTAAAAGCTTAGAAAATTTAAAAAAAATTTAAGAATTTAAGTTGACAAAAAAAGCTCTAAATATGAGAAAATAAACACAAATATTCAGCCCCTCTAATGAGCGAAGTCCAAAATCCTAATACTAACTCAACTCAGCAGCAGCAGCAGCAACAGCAACAATCTTATTCAGACAGCAAAATTAACTCTGCTGAGAGCGAGAGACTTTATCTTGAAATGAAAGAAGCTTGGCTTTAAATTTAATTCGTGTTTTAAATAATATTTCTATAATTTTTTTTTAATTTTGAAATAATCAATACTTTTTTATTTTCTATACCCTTTAAATTTTATTTAACGCTAGGGTAACTTTTGAGAAAACTAAAGCAGTTAGAAAAAATTAATGGAAGGCTCGCAATGGGAGGGTTGATATATTTAGTTTTTACAAAACTAGTTTCCAACCGTGCCGACATATTAGACCAGCTTAAATCTTATTTAATTTAAGAAATGAATTAGAAGTATTTATTATCCAGGAATATTTCGTTCTATATAAGCGTCAGTTAAAGCTAAAATTAACCCCAATAATGTTGAAAATATAGCAATTTCAGTTGATTCCATTTTATTTTTAAATTACCCCTAGTTTGCTAAATAATTCAAAGTTCAGCAACAAAACTAATAACTTACTATAGTACGTATATACTAGTAATTATTTATTGTGAGCTCAGCAACTCCTGAGTTTCTTTTCGTTAGGCCTGGTGATTATGTCGCAATTAAAAAAGAAAATTGCGAAGATACTAAGGAAAAGAATGAAAATTATTGGGTCGGTCAAGTTATCGACTGTATTGGAGGAGCTAGAAATCCAAATTCATGGACCTTGTTTCAAGTTGCCAATATTGACAATGGAGAGATCACTATAATCAACGCAGATATTGTAGAAAAAATTTTGAAACCTTCTGGAAGTTAATCTTAATCAAACAAACTTCTTTCAGTATTACAAAAAAAGGGGATGAACGTTTTAAAGGAAATCATCCCAGTTCCAAGCAGGCAAGTCCATATACTTGATTCATAGGGCAGTGAGGTTGAATACCTTTATACATTCTGTAAGTTTTTGATATTTCCTCAAATCCCAAACTTGATAAAAGATAATTTGCATAAGGGTTCAGATTAGAGCAATCCAATAAGATTTGAGCATCTAAATCACTAACTAACTCCCTTATTAATAATTCAGCAAGTGGTGGAGTATCCGCTAAAAGAGGGCCAATTCTCCAGCCTTGCTCATTATCCTCCAATACACATGGTCTTATCCTGCCAAATCCATGGCACATCCCATTATTATCGACAATTGCACTGACATTACCATGAGAATTTTTCAACCAGTCATTTAGAAAATGTGGTCTGGGACTAGGTTCTCTTTGATCATCATAAATTAAGACTGCTTCAGAAGAAATTTTATTACCCTGGACAACTTTAAAAGAATGAAATTGATCTTTATAGAAATTTCTCATTGGCAAATCTTGAGAACCATTTAATTTCCATCGATTTGTAATGGAAGATTTTCTAAACCCCCACTTTGAGTAATCATTTAATCTATCTGGGGCAGCCTCAAGACCAATACAATCAAGATTTTTCAAATATTCGAGGGCATGTTTCCATAATCTCACTCCATATCCATTATTTCGGAATTCTTTTTTAACGATAAATAAACCTATAAAACCATAAGAGGAATTATATTTTATACACGCAATAGAGCCTATAGGATTATTGTCTAGACAAGCTACCCATACCCCTTGTTTATCTGTATTTCTATAAATTGATAAATCATCCATTCCAGGAGAAAATCCTTCTAACCTTGACCAGTTTGTGACTTCTGGTATTTCATTTATAGATATCAATCTAATTGAAAAATTTTCCCTCATAGAAATATACTAACCAAGAAAAATTTGAATTTTTAAAAGCAATATTAATAAATTTGATTATTTCTCATAAATTATTCGCTTTGATTTAACTTCCTAAAAACCTTAGTTATTTACAATTTATCCTCTGATATATTTAATAATATTCAAAGGTAAAAAATGAAAATTTCTGATAAATTTCATTTAGAAGACATCTATAAATTAAAAAATACAGTTCTCACTGGTAAAACTGAAGATATAAAATGGCGGATCCATCATATCAATATAGTTTCTAAACTTTTGGATGAAAATAAAAAAGAGATCATTGAATCACTTTTTGTTGATCTCGGCAAATCTGAAATTGAAGGGCTTTCAGAAATCCTTTTAGTGAAAGAAGAAATTTCACTTATAAAAAAGAAACTCAATTCTTGGATGCGACCAAAAAAGATTGATACCCCTTTTTATCTATTTCCATCATCCTCCAAAGTTATTTATGAACCTCTTGGGTGTGTCTTAATTCTTGGTCCTTATAATTATCCATTACTTTATGTTTTAAAGCCATTGGTAAATATTTTCTCAGCAGGAAATACTGCAGTTATAAAACCATCAGAGAAATGTCCTGCGACCTCAAAACTTATTAAAAAGCTTACTTCCAAATATTTCCATAAAGATGTCCTAATAACAGTAGAGGGTGATAATAAACAATCCATAAAATTAATTGAACAAAATTTTGACCACATTTTTTTTACAGGAAGTACTGAAACTGGAAAATCTATAATGAAATTAGCTTCAAAGAACTTAACTCCATTAACTCTTGAGTTAAGCGGAACAAATCCTGTAATTGTTTTCAAGAATGCAAATTTAGAAGTGGCTGCAAAAAGAATTGTTTGGGGTAAATTTTTTAATTCAGGTCAATCCTGTATGGCTCCGAATCATATCTTTGTAGATAAAAAAATTGAAAATATTTTTATAGAAAAATTAAAGAAATACATAGTAAGTTTTTACGGAGATAATCCAATTATTTCCGAAAACCTATCAAAATTGGAGAAAAAACAATTTACATCAACTGTAGGAATTCTCAAACAATATGAAAAAGAAAAAAGAATTTTATTTGGGGGGACTTTTAGTAAAAAAAAGTTGAAAATAGCTCCTACAATTTTGAGAACCAAATTAAATGAAACAGATATTTTACAGAAAGAATTATTCAGTTCACTACTTCCAGTAGTTGGAATTAATGATAAGGAATCAGCTTTAAAGCAGATTAGGCAAACATCAAAACCCTTAGCAATCTACTTATTTGGAGGCAATAAAAAAATCCATAATCATATTTCAAAAGTAACCAGCTCTGGAACAATTTGTATAAATGATGTGATGTTACCAGTTCTTATTCCAAATTTACCGTTTGGAGGCGTTGGGCAAAGTGGTATTGGTAAATTTCATGGAGAAGAAGGTTTTCGAAATTTTTCAAATCAAAAATCTATTACTTTTAAAAGTTTTTTATTTGATTCAAATCTGAGGTATCCCCCCTATGAAAGAGTAAAGAAATTTTTAAAGTTTATTTTTCAGGTTTGAATTACTTAAATTGTTTTCAAAAACCTAGCGATTTTAAATTTAAAGATTATCTTTAAATAAATAGTGAGTTTTATGAAATTTGCATTTTTAGTAATTGCCATATTTATTAATTTTTTTAATCAATCATTGATAAAATCAGAAGAAAAAATATTTTCAGCAAAAAATAAAATTGAGAATATTGCTAGAAAAGAATCAATTACTGAAGAAAAAACTGAAATAAAAAAAATTCATATTGTAAAAAGTGGAGATACAATATCAAGTATTTCAAAATTCTATTCAATTAATAAAGATTTAATTATTAAATTAAATAATTTAAAAGATGAAAATTATATTTTTGTTGGCCAAAATCTTATTATCTCCGAATCTACTGAAAATCTCACAAAACAATCAGATTTAATTAATAATTATCATATTGTTCAAACTGGTGAAAATCTTACTGACATATCGAACAAATATAATTTAAAAGTAAAAGAACTGATAGGAATTAATAATATCAATAATCCTGATTCAATAAAAGTTGGTCAAAAGCTCACAATTAAAAAAAAGAACACAATTAATTCAGAAAAATATGAAACAACTGAAAATAAAAAAAATAATGACTTAATTGAGTTAGATAAAAAATTTTATGGCCCTATAATTATCCAAAGCAAATCATATAAAGATATTAAAGGTAGAAAAGTTTTAAACGTTCTAAATCAAGAAAATAAAAAACTGATTATTTCAATCAATTGTGATAAAAATGAATTAGATGTAAGAATACCTGGCAGGAAATGGATGGGAAGTAAGCCCGTTAAAGAAGAATTCGAAAATAATTTAATAAATGATTTTTGTTAAAACTTTTAATTAATATGTGTGAATAATTTGTCTAAGAATATTAATGATGAGTTATTCTACAAAAAGTTAAATTAATAGTAATGGCTATTTCAAGAGGAGATCTCGTAAGAGTAAAAAGACCAGAATCATATTGGTATAATGAAATCGGTAAAGTTGCTTCAGTTGATACCTCAGGCATTAAATATAACTGTGTAGTCAGATTCGATAAAGTAAATTACGCTGGGATAAGCGGAACTGACGGTGGTGCTAATACAAATAATTTCGCTGAAAGTGAATTAGAGAAAGCTTAAATAATTGCCTGAATTACCAGAAGTAGAGACAGTTCGCAGAGGTTTAGAGCAAAAACTTAATAACTTTATTATTAAAAAAGTAGAAGTCTGTAGGGATTCAACTGTTGCATTCCCAATAAACAAAGAAGAATTCATTAAAGGACTTCTGAACTCACTTATTTATAAATGGGATAGAAGAGGGAAATATTTAATAGCTCAATTAAAAGAAGTTCAAAATGAAAATGCCCAATTTCCTCTAGAAAATTCAAAAAATAACGGATTTCTTGTAGTTCATCTAAGAATGACTGGATATTTTAAATTTATTGAAAACTCAAGTCATCCTTGTAAACATACAAGAATAAGATTTTTCGATAAAAATAATAATGAGCTAAGGTACATCGACGTAAGAAGTTTTGGCCAAATGTGGTGGATTAATAAAGACCTTGCGCTTAACAAAATAATAAAAGGATTAGGTTCATTAGGACCAGAACCATTTTCTAAAGACTTTGATGCAAATTACCTTAAGAAAGTTATTTCAAAAAGAACAAAATCTATAAAAGCTATTTTATTAGATCAAACAATAGTGGCAGGTATAGGTAATATTTATGCTGATGAAAGTTTATACTCTGCTGGCATCTCCCCTTTTAGGGAAGCTCGAACAATAAAAAAAAATGAGTTAATCAAGCTCAAAGAATCTATTGTAACTGTATTAAAAAAAAGTATAGGTTCTGGGGGTACCACATTTAGTGATTTTAGGGACTTGGAAGGAGAAAATGGGAATTTTGGTTTACAGACAAATGTCTATAGGAGAACTGGAAAAGAATGTCGTAAATGTGGAAATTTAATTGAAAGACAAAAAATTACTGGGAGAAGTACCCATTGGTGTCCTAAGTGCCAAAAATAAAAAAGGGCTCACTCAAGAAGAGTAAACCCTTTTAAATATTTTTACCTGGCATTGAGCTATTTTCTCAAGGGGCTACCCCCTAAATATTTTCGCCGCTTATGCGTTTCACAACCGAGTTCGAGATGGATCGGAGTGGTTCCACATCGCCATGAACACCAGGATAGTGTGAACCTTGAGAACTGCATAGAAAATTATATAAATTAAAAACAATAAATTAAGTTTATTTGGTCAAGCCCTCGGTCTATTAGTACTCCTCCGCTGCACTTGTTACCAAGCTTCCACGTAGAGCCTATCAACGGGTGTTCTTCCCGTGACCTTACTGGCTTAAGCCATGGCAATACTCATCTTGAGGTGGGCTTCCCACTTAGATGCTTTCAGCGGTTATCCACTCCGCACATGGCTACCCAGCGTTTACCGTTGGCACGATAACTGGCACACCAGAGGTGCGTTCCTCCCGGTCCTCTCGTACTAGGGAGAAATCCTCTCAATATTCCTGCGCATACACCGGATATGGACCGAACTGTCTCACGACGTTCTGAACCCAGCTCGCGTACCGCTTTAATGGGCGAACAGCCCAACCCTTGGGACCGACTTCAGCCCCAGGTTGCGATGAGCCGACATCGAGGTGCCAAACCTCCCCGTCGATGTGAACTCTTGGGGGAGATCAGCCTGTTATCCCTAGAGTAACTTTTATCCGTTGAGCGACGGCCCTTCCACGCAGAACCGTCGGATCACTAAAACCGACTTTCGTCCCTGTTCGACTTGTAGGTCTCACAGTCAAGCTCCCTTCTGCTTTTGCACTCAACGACTGATTTCCAACCAGCCTGAGGGAACCTTTGTGCGCCTCCGTTACCTTTTAGGAGGCGACCGCCCCAGTCAAACTGCCCATCAGATACTGTCCGCTTCCCGGATAACGGGTAAGCGTTAGAACCCTAGCTCTAAAAGAGTGGTATCTCACCGATGACTCAATAGTACCCACAAGCACTATTTCAACGTCTCCCACCTATTCTGCGCATTCAGAGCCCGAGCACAATATCAAACTACAGTAAAGCTTCATAGGGTCTTTCTGTCCGGGTGTATGTAGTCCGCATCTTCACAGACAATTCTATTTCGCCGAGCCTCTCTCCGAGACAGCGCGCAAATCGTTACACCTTTCGTGCGGGTCGGAACTTACCCGACAAGGAATTTCGCTACCTTAGGACCGTTATAGTTACGGCCGCCGTTCACCGGGGCTTCAGTCGCCAGCTTCACTAAAAGCTAACCAGCTTCCTTAACCTTCCGGCACTGGGCAGGTGTCAGCCCCCATACATCGTCTTGCGACTTAGCGGAGACCTGTGTTTTTGGTAAACAGTCGCTTGCGCCTCTTCACTGCGACCAGCTCTCGCTGGCACCCCTTCTCCCGAAGTTACGGGGCCATTTTGCCGAGTTCCTTAGAGAGAGTTATCTCGCGCCCCTCGGTATTCTCTACCACCCCACCTGTGTCGGTTTCGGGTACTGGCATTTGTGTCTTAACGAGTCTAGGGCTTTTCTTGGAAGCATGACATCACCAACTTCGCTGCCGTAGCAGCTCGTACTCACGCCTTAGCTCAAGATGTTTTCTCCATCTCTCAAAGCCTCGAACGCTTGAACCAGTAACCAACATCTGGCCTGGTTAGCCTTCTCCGTCCCCCTTCTCAAACACATCTGGTACAGGAATATTGACCTGTTATCCATCGACTACGCCTTTCGGCCTCGCCTTAGGTCCAGACTAACCCTCCGCGGACGAGCCTGCCGGAGGAACCCTTAGGGTTTCGGGGCATGGGATTCTCACCCATGTTTTCGCTACTCAAGCCGACATTCTCACTTCTATGCTGTCCACGTCCGCTTACGCTAACGCTTCACCCTACATAGAACGCTCCCCTACCATAAATAAATTTATCCGCAGCTTCGGTATAACGCTTAGCCCCGTTCATTTTCGGCGCAGGATCGCTCGACCAGTGAGCTATTACGCACTCCTTTGAGGATGGCTGCTTCTAGGCAAACCTCCTGGTTGTCTGGGCAATCCCACCTCCTTTATCACTTAGCGTTAATTTTGGGACCTTAGCTGGCGGTCTGGGCTGTTTCCCTCTTGACTATGGAGCTTATCCCCCACAGTCTGACTGCCTAGTTACACACAGGGTATTCAGAGTTCATATCGATTTGGTACCGCTTTCGCAGCCCGCACCGAAATGGTTGCTTTACCCCCCTGCTGGAGCACTAGACGCTACGCCTCAACGTATTTCGGGGAGAACCAGCTAGCTCCTGGTTCGATTGGCATTTCACCCCTAACCACAGCTCATCCGCTGAATTTTCAACTTCAGTCGGTTCGGACCTCCACTTGGTATCACCCAAGCTTCATCCTGGCCATGGTTAGATCACCAGGGTTCGGGTCTATAAACACTGACAAACGCCCTATTAAGACTCGCTTTCGCTGTGGCTCCACCATTTCCGGTTTAACCCGCCAGTGCCTATAAGTCGCCGGCTCATTCTTCAACAGGCACACGGTCACCCGATTAGTCGGGCTCCCATTGCTTGTAAGCTCACGGTTTCATGTTCTATTTCACTCCCCTCCCGGGGTTCTTTTCACCTTTCCCTCGCGGTACTGTTTCACTATCGGTCACACAGTAGTACTTAGCCTTACGAGGTGGTCCTCGCAGATTCACACGGAATTCCACGTGCTCCGTGCTACTCGGGATACAGCTAGGTCAACTTATCTTTCGATTACGGGGCTTTCACCCTCTGTGGCACGCCATTCAAACGTTTCTTCTAGACTTGTTGATCCATATTGCTGTCCCACAACCCCGATAGTCAAGACTATCGGTTTGGGCTATTCCCCGTTCGCTCGCCGCTACTGAGGGAGTCGTTATTTACTTTCTCTTCCTCCAGCTACTAAGATGTTTCAGTTCGCTGGGTTAGCTCGCACCAACCTATATATTCAGTTGGCCGTACATGGGGTTGCCCCATTCGGAAATTCCCGGATCAAAGTGTGCTTCCAACTCCCCGAGACTTATCGCAGGTAACCACGTCCTTCATCGCCTCTGTGTGCCTAGGTATCCTCCGTGAGCCCTTTGTAGCTTGACCAATAACTTCAAAATTGAAGCATCAGCTTAATAGAATTGTTATTAATGCATTCGCACAAATAATAAATCTGCATCATTAAAGATGCTTATTGTCTTTAAAAAAATAATCTATGCAGTTGTCAAGGTTCTCTGAAAACAATGAAAATAATTCAATGAGTCCAGCATCTTAATCCTTTAATTAGGAAGCTAGATTCGTTCAGAATTTGATCACAACTCAAAAATTTCCTTTCTATAAATTATGGAAGAGGTGGTAATCAGTGGAGGTAAGCGGACTCGAACCGCTGACATCCTGCTTGCAAAGCAGGCGCTCTACCAACTGAGCTATACCCCCAACATAGAGATATGGGCCATCCTGGACTTGAACCAGGGACCTCACCCTTATCAGGGGTGCGCTCTAACCACCTGAGCTAATGGCCCAGGAAAAATAATGGGTGTGACCTAGAAAAACTTAGGAAATGAAATTCTTAATTAATTAAGAACGTGAGATACCGATCGACCTAAGGTGACAAAATAATAATATTAAACATTTTGTTGTCTCCCTGTTAGGAGGTGATCCAGCCGCACCTTCCGGTACGGCTACCTTGTTACGACTTCACCCCAGTCATTAGCCCCACCTTCGGCGTCCTCCTCCACAAGGGTTGGAGTAACGACTTCGGGCATGGCCAACTTCCATGGTGTGACGGGCGGTGTGTACAAGGCCCGGGAACGTATTCACCGCAGTATGCTGACCTGCGATTACTAGCGATTCCTACTTCACGTAGGCGAGTTGCAGCCTACGATCTGAACTGAGCCACGGTTTATGGGATTTGCTAGCTCTCGCGAGTTTGCTGCCCTTTGTCCGTAGCATTGTAGTACGTGTGTAGCCCAGGGTGTAAGGGGCATGATGACTTGACGTCATCCACACCTTCCTCCGGTTTATCACCGGCGGTCTTTCTAGAGTGCCCAACTAAATGCTGGCAACTAAAAACGTGGGTTGCGCTCGTTGCGGGACTTAACCCAACATCTCACGACACGAGCTGACGACAGCCATGCACCACCTGTCACTGCATTCCCGAAGGCACCCTCAAATTTCTAAGAGGTTCGCAGGATGTCAAACCCTGGTAAGGTTCTTCGCGTTGCATCGAATTAAACCACATACTCCACCGCTTGTGCGGGCCCCCGTCAATTCCTTTGAGTTTCACACTTGCGTGCGTACTCCCCAGGCGGAACACTTAACGCGTTAGCTACGACACCGAAGGGGTCGATTCCCCCGACACCTAGTGTTCATCGTTTACGGCCAGGACTACAGGGGTATCTAATCCCTTTCGCTCCCCTGGCTTTCGTCCATGAGCGTCAGTAATGGCCCAGCAGAGCGCCTTCGCCACTGGTGTTCTTCCCGATATCTACGCATTTCACCGCTACACCGGGAATTCCCTCTGCCCCTACCATACTCAAGCCTTTCAGTTTCCACTGCCATGATGGAGTTAAGCTCCACGCTTTAACAGCAGACTTGAAAAGCCGCCTGCGGACGCTTTACGCCCAATAATTCCGGATAACGCTTGCCACTCCCGTATTACCGCGGCTGCTGGCACGGAATTAGCCGTGGCTTATTCCTCAAGTACCGTCATATCTTCTTCCTTGAGAAAAGAGGTTTACAGCCCAGAGGCCTTCGTCCCTCACGCGGCGTTGCTCCGTCAGGCTTTCGCCCATTGCGGAAAATTCCCCACTGCTGCCTCCCGTAGGAGTCTGGGCCGTGTCTCAGTCCCAGTGTGGCTGATCATCCTCTCAGACCAGCTACTGATCGAAGCCTTGGTGAGCCATTACCTCACCAACTAGCTAATCAGACGCGAGCTCATCCTCAGGCGAAATTCATTTCACCAGTAGGCATATGGGGTATTAGCGGTCGTTTCCAACCGTTATCCCCCTCCTGAGGGCAGATTCTCACGCGTTACTCACCCGTCCGCCACTAACCCGAAGGTTCGTTCGACTTGCATGTGTTAAGCACGCCGCCAGCGTTCATCCTGAGCCAGGATCAAACTCTCCGTTGTGTTCAAATCCTTTTGTAGATAAATCTACTCAAATTGAATTGCTTTATCCAAATAAAAACTTCAGTTTGTGTATTTAGTTTCAGCCTCCTTAAATTTTAAGGATTACATTGAGTGCACATTAAAAAAATTCTAAAGTGACTTTCCAAGATCTCAGATCCGTTTGCATCAAAGCCAAAAGTTAGCAATTGATGACATTTTTTATATATTCTTGACGGGACCTCACACCTTTATTGCATATACATCTTCGAATAACCAAAAAAGATTAGTTAATCAAGACGCAATAAAAGCATCAGTTCCTAAGTTTTTAAATTTTCTAGGTGCAGAGTTAAACAAATAGTGAATAACTCATTTAAAGGGAAAACCCTTCTTCTGGCTAGAAATAATGATCGAAATCAAATCTCTAGAAAATTCATTGCTTTACCAAAAATCAGATTTAAGGCAATTGATTGAATAATGCAAAAAATATATTTCTGCCCAGAAGAAAATACTAAACCATCCCACTGTAATTATGCAACCTTTTATACAAAAATTTTTTATTAATTTTTTATTTGTTCAAAGTCTCTTTAAACAACTAGGCTTAAATAAAGGGATATAAATGAAATGGCAGAAAGATTTAGTCAAAAAAATTTAAGAGTAAGACCAAGTTCTGATGAAGAAAAAATTGTAACAAATGCAAAAAGACACTTTGAAAAGACTTTGGTTGAAATTTCTGGCGAGTTAGTAGGGAGCGTTGCTGCACTAGAACACCCAACAAAAAATAAAAAATTAAATTATGGAGAAATATTTTTAAGAGACAACGTTCCTGTAATGATTTACCTCATAACTCAAAAACGGTACGAAATTGTCAAAAAGTTCCTAACTGTGTGTCTTGAATTACAGAGCACTAATTACCAAACACGTGGGGTATTTCCTACTAGTTTCATTGAAGAGAATGGAAAGCTCATTGGTGACTATGGTCAGAGATCAATAGGGAGGATTACTTCAGCTGATGCAAGTTTATGGTGGCCCATATTATGTTGGTATTATGTCAATAAAAGTGGCGATTATGCCTTCGGAAAAAGTCAAAGTGTTCAAAGAGGTATTCAACTTCTCCTAGATCTAGTTCTACACCCAACATTTGAAGGTACTCCAGTACTTTTTGTTCCAGATTGCGCATTTATGATTGATAGACCTATGGATGTATGGGGAGCACCCCTAGAAGTTGAAGTTCTACTTCACGGATGTTTAAAAAGTTGTATCAACTTAATGGAATTAAGTAGAGCAGATCATGTTAGTAGACTTTTAGACCAAAGACTTATTCTTACAAATCAATGGGTTAAGGATTTAGGAAGTTTTCTTTTAAAACATTATTGGGTTACCAGCCAAACAATGCAAATTTTAAGAAGAAGGCCAACTGAGCAATATGGAGATGATCAACACTTCAATGAATTTAACGTTCAACCTCAAGTAGTTCCATCATGGCTACAAGATTGGTTAGAGAATAGGGGTGGTTACTTAATAGGAAATATTAGGACAGGAAGGCCAGACTTTCGATTTTACAGTTTAGGAAATTCTTTAGCATGTATATTCGGAGTACTGCCTGCTGAAGAGCAAAGAGCTTTATTTAGATTAGTTTTACATAACAGACAGCATTTGATGGCACAAATGCCCATGAGGATTTGTCATCCTCATATGGATGTTGAAGAATGGCAAAACAAAACTGGATCGGATCCAAAGAATTGGCCTTGGAGCTACCATAACGGTGGTCATTGGCCAAGTTTACTTTGGTTTTTTGGTGCAGCTGTTCTGTTGCATCAAAAAAAATACGGTTCTGATGATGTGATTCTTATGGAAGAAATGAAATCTTTAATAGAGGAATCATATTGGTGTCAACTTAATCAATTACCTAAGCAAGAATGGGCAGAATATTTTGATGGACCTACAGGTACCTGGGTTGGACAACAATCAAGGACATATCAAACTTGGACAATCGTTGGATTTTTATTAATGAATCATTTCCTAAGAAATGAATATAACGATTTAGATATGTTTAAAATTTAAGCTTAAAATAATCCTAAAGTAAGTGACTTATCAATTGGCAAACATGCTCCAATACCAAGATATATGGTTAGAAAAGTTCCGAACAAGAAAACAGACATTGCTATTGGTCTTCTAAATGGGTTGGAGAATTTATTAACGTTTTCGATAAAGGGTAAGATCATTAATCCAAGTGGAATTAATGTTTGAAGTGCAATTCCCAAAAGCTTGTTAGGAACAACCCTAAGTATTTGAAAAACTGGATAGAGGTACCATTCAGGAAGTATTTCTAGGGGTGTTGCGAAGGGATTAGCTTTGTCTCCCAACATTGCAGGATCAAGAACTGCTAATCCAACTACACAGGCAATAGTTCCTAAGATAACTACGGGGAAAATATATAGTAAATCATTTGGCCAAGCTGGTTCACCATAATAGTTATGGCCCATCCCTTTAGCTAACTTTGCTCTCAATTTTGGATCAGATAGATCTGGTTTTTTTAACGTAGACATATGGAGAACTGATAATAGTTTAAGTATAAGAGTTTATAAAGGACCTGAAATACCCTGTTTACGAATCATTAAAAAGTGCATCAACATGAAAACTGCTAATGACCATGGCAATACAAAAGTATGAAGACTGTAAAATCTAGTTAGAGTAGATTGTCCAACACTTTCTCCACCTCTAAGTAGTTCAACCATAAAGTCACCAATTACTGGTATTGCAGCAGGGACTCCTGAAACAATCTTAACTGCCCAATAACCTACCTGATCCCAAGGTAGGGAGTATCCTGTCACTCCAAAAGCAACAGTTATTACTGCCATTACAACACCTGTAACCCAAGTTAATTCTCTTGGTCTTTTAAAACCTCCGGTAAGATAAACCCTAAAGACATGAAGGATTAACATCAAAACCATCATTGATGCACTCCATCTATGTACAGATCTTATTAGCCATCCAAAACTTACATCGGTCATTAAATAACTAACTGAACTATAAGCTTGTGTAACTGTTGGCTTATAGTAAAAAGTCATTGCAAAACCTGTTGCAAATTGAATTAGGAAGCATACTAAAGTTATGCCTCCTAAACAATAAAAAATATTTACGTGAGGGGGTACGTACTTGGAAGTTACGTCGTCAGTTATGTCTTGGATTTCAAGTCTTTCTTGAAACCAGTCATAAACAGATGAAGAATTCGCCATCCAAAAAAAAATTAGCTTTGATATAAAGAGCTTACTTAAAATTCTTATACTTGGTGTTAACACTTAACCCAATGAATTCATCTTTTAACAAACTTTTAACATTCAAAACTGCGATCACTGTATCAATGATCATCGTTTTTTCTATCAATCTTTTGTTGATTGAAAAAGTGGATGCTTTAAGTGATAGCAGGCAATTAGTACTTGACGCTTGGACCTTGGTAAACGAAGGTTTTTATGATCCAGAAAAGTTTGATGAAATCCAATGGAAAAGAATTAGACAAAAAACATTACAGAAACAAATTGAAACAAGTGAAGAGGCTTATTCCGCAATTGAAGACATGTTAAGGCCTCTAGAAGATCCCTACACTAGAGTTTTACGCCCAAAAGATTATGAACTACTGAAATCCAGTAACTTTGGGAGTGAAATTAATGGTGTTGGGCTTCAATTAGGTGAAGATGATGACAACAAAGTTAAAGTTATCTCTACTCTTGGGGGTTCGCCAGCTGAAGAAGCTGGCATTGTAAGCGGTGACTTGATAGAGACAGTGGACGGAATCTCATCAGAAAAATTAGGGCTTGCAAGTACTGCATCTAAGTTAAGAGGTGAATCAGGGACAAAAGTTTTAGTTGAAATATCTTCGGAATCAGGAGAACTTAGGGAAGTCGATCTAGAGAGGAGATCTGTAGATCTCAGACCAGTTAGAACAAAAAGATTAAGAGACGATTCTCACACAGTAGGGTATTTAAGGATAACTCAATTCAGCGAAAGCGTCCCCAAAAAAGTTGAAGAGGCACTTCAAGAGTTAAAAGAAAAAGAGGTTGAGGGCTTGATCTTGGATCTTAGAAATAATTCAGGAGGACTAGTAAGCTCAGGAATAGCAGTTGCAGACTCATTATTGAGTGAGAAACCTGTAGTCGAGACAAAAGATAGAAATGGAATCAAAGATGCAATTATTTCTCAAAAAGAGACATCTTTTGATGGACCAATGGTGACTTTAGTAAATAAAGGTACTGCAAGCGCCAGTGAAATACTTGCAGGTTCTTTACAAGATAATGAGAGGTCAATTCTTATGGGAGAACAAACTTATGGGAAAGGTTTAATTCAATCACTAAAAAGTTTGGGAGAAGATAGTGGTATTGCAATAACAGTGGCTAGTTACTTAACCCCCAATGGTAATAATATTCAAGGCCAAGGTATGACTCCTGACAAATTACTTGATCTACCGGATGCAAGTGATTATGGAAGTACTGACGATAAATGGGTGAGGAATGCAGAATTATTTCTGGGGTCGCTTCTTGAAAAAGAAGAAGTTTCAGTTCAAGCAATTGAATTAAACAATGAAGAAATTAAATCTTTAAACGGATAAAGATTGAAAATAAAAAATCATAAAAATATGAGTATTAAAAGAATTTTTCATGACCCAATTCATAAAGAAATAGTATTTGATGCAGGAAAGCCGGAAGAATTAATGATTATGGAATTAATTGATACAGTTGCTTTTCAAAGACTAAGAAGAATTAAACAACTTGGAGCGGCATCATTACTTTTTCATGGTGCAGAATCTAGTAGATTTACTCACTCAATTGGTGTTTTTTGTATAGCTAGAAAAATTTATAAGAGATTAATTGAAATGAAATCTTCATTTTGTGAAAATAAATTTGTTCTTTATGGAGCAGCTCTACTACATGATTTAGGTCATGGACCTTTAAGCCATACCAGTGAAGCAATATTTAAGCATGATCACGAACAATGGTCTGAGAACTTAGTTGCAAATTATTCTCCAATAAATTCAATCCTCAAAAAGTATGACAACGAATTACCTAAAAAAATTGGTGAATTATTTCAATCAAAACAACTATTTTCGAAACCTTTAAAAACATTGATAAGTAGTGAGATAGATTGCGATCGTCTCGATTATCTTTTACGAGATAGTTACAACACAGGTACTAATTATGGCTTAGTAGATTTAGAGAGAATAATTTCAGCTCTTACCTTTTCACCTGATGGGAGTATAGGAATCAAACCAAAAGGAGTGATCGCTATTGAGCATTTCCTTGTACTTCGAAACTTGATGTATAGGACAATTTACAATCACAGGATAAACGAAATATCAACATGGATTCTGGAAAAAATATTACACACATTAAAACATAATTATGAAAAGAATATTTGGTTAGATAATTCTCTATATAAATGGATTTTTACACCTTCAAATGTTGATTTTGATGATTTCATAAGAAATGATGATGTAACCTTTTTTTATCATTTAATTAGATGGAAAGATGAATCTTTTGAACCACTATCTACACTATGCAAAATGTTTATTGACAGAGATTTGTTAAAGGCATCAGACATAAGTTTTTTAAGTAAGATGAATAGATTAAAAATTCTTGCATTTGCCTCAAAATTATGCGAAAAAAATGGTTATGATTCAGAAATATTTTGCGGGATTAAGGAAAGGTCTTTTAAAGGTTTTGAATCTAATAATGCACTAAAAATATGGGACGGCACTTATCAAAGCGCATTAGAAAATAGTTCTGCACTAATAAAAACTTTAATGAGATCGGAGGAAAGCTCTTTTATTATTTATCCAGATATGATCAAAAATGAAATTAAAAATGAAATTTCATTAATAAAAAACAATTCCTAGATTTAATTCATGGAAATCGTTTTTAAAAACACTGAAAGTAAATATTTAGAAATTTTTTCTTTATTAGATTTAGATAATATTAATGAAACTTTCAAAAGATTTTCTTCCATCAAGGAACCTTTAGAAGCAAAAATTTTCGCCATCAATGAGTCAATAAGTTCTCATCAATTATCAAAATTAAAAAATCATTTTGACAAAATTAATATTTCTTCCTTATGCATTTACTCAAATAATAGAGATACAGTACTAAGTGGAAAGTTTTTAAAAATAGATTCAGCTTTTTTAAATGAGCAAGAGATTAAAAATAAGTTACTATTATTTCACTCAAAAAAGAAAGACGATATCCTTCACAAAGGAACAGTACGATCTGGTGAAAGAATATCTTCAAATGGAAACCTATGCATTATTGGAGACGTTAATCCAGGAGCAATTGTATCCGCTAAGAAAAATATTTACGTTTGGGGCAAATTACTAGGGATCGCATTCGCAGGGAAAAATGGGAATAAAAATGCCTCTATTTCATCACTTTATCTAAACCCTTTACAGTTAAGAATTGCAGATGTAATTGCTATTGGACCAAAGGATAAGCCCAAAAATTGTTATCCAGAAATTGCGGTAATAGATAAACAAACGATAATTATCAAACCACACATAATCGAAAATAAAAATTAATCAATAATTTGCAATAAATTAATTCAACTAGATAAATTTAAGAATTACTTAATCTTTAAAATATTTAACTTTTTGCAAGTGGCTTTATTATTTGTAAAATCTTAAAAATCGTGGGGAAGAATACTCGCACAATATTAATTTGCTCAGGCAAAGGAGGGGTTGGTAAAACAACTTTAACTGCAAACCTAGGAATAGCTCTTGCTAATAGCGGTGCAACAACTGCTGTATTAGATGCCGATTTTGGCTTAAGAAATTTAGATCTTCTTCTAGGATTAGAAAATCGCATCATTTATACGGCTCAAGATGTTCTAGACAAAAATTGTCGTCTTGACCAAGCATTGGTCAGACATAAAAAGGAACCCAATCTTGCTCTTCTACCTGCTGGAGATCCAAGGATGTTGGATTGGATGAAGCCCGAAGATATGAAAAAAATTAGTAAGCTGCTTAGTGAAAACTTTGATTTTGTCTTAGTAGATTGTCCTGCTGGTGTTGAAGATGGCTTTAAAAATGCTCTTGCAGCCTGTAAAGAAGCTATTGTGGTTACTAACCCAGAATTATCGGCAGTCCGTGATGCGGATAGAGTAATAGGTATTCTTAATACTTCAGATATTGAGCCTATCCAACTTGTTATAAATAGAGTTCGCCCTAACATGATGGCTAGTCAAGAAATGTTATCCATCGAAGATGTTCAAGGGATCCTTTCTTTGCCTTTATTAGGTATTGTTTTAGAAGATGAACAGGTAATAATAAGCACAAATAGAGGAGAGCCACTGACACTTTCAGATGGTAGATCTCCCGCAAAAAAATGTTATTTGAATGTTTCTCAAAGACTTACAAATAAAGATGTCCCAATTATCGATCCAAAAAAAGAAGGCAAAAGTCTTAAAGATAAATTCATGAGATTAATGCAAACAAAGGTTTTTTAAAATGATGACTCTCAGAGATCTTATAAATAAATTACTAGGCAGAGAAACGTCTAGTGCAAATACAGCTAGAGAAAGATTACAACTTGTACTTGCTCATGACAGAGTTGATATGAGTTCCTTAACAACTGATCTTTTAGATAAAATGAGGAGAGAGATTCTTGATGTTGTTGCTAAATATGTTGAAATTGATTTTGATGAGGTGGCAGTAAGTTTAGAGACTGAGGATAGAATGACTGCATTAGTTGCCAATTTACCAATCAAAAGAACTATTTCAGGAGAAATAAAATTCAAAAAAACTGATAAAACTGATAAAACTGATAAAACTGATAAAACTGATAAAGATATCAAAAAGTAATAAATTTAAAAAAAGCTAAAAAAATACTGATAATTAACCCTTCCTAATTGTAAGATGAAGAGATTGCCGGCTTAGCTCAGCGGTAGAGCAGCGCTTTTGTAAAGCGAAGGTCATCAGTTCAAATCTGTTAGCCGGCATTTTGATTTATTTAATTATGTTCAATATTCTTTGCTGAAAATAAAAAGACTAAACCTATTAGAGCAATGATAGGAAACAATCTTATTTCGAGAACATACTCAAAAAAAGATGCAAGGGGTTCAAATATCCAATAAGTAAAAAATTGAATTAATAAAACAAAAAATAATAATAAAAACATTAATACAATTCCCTAACTAATACTTCTCCTTCTCTAATCACTCTCCAATCTCCACTTTTCTTCCAAAATATAATAGTACTACCTTTTCCACTTCTTTTTCCCCAGGGGATAGGACCCAAAATTTTTACAGAAGGGAAGTCTAGAGCAATACCTTCAACTGTAGTTGATCCTTTAAAACCTGAAATATTTGCACTTGAAGTTAACAATGGGCCTGTTTCTCTTATAAGAGATTGAGCCATATATGAATTTGGAATCCGCAACCCAAGAGTACGATCGTTGCTCGTGAGATTTGTAGTCTGCTTTTCTGAAGCAGGAATAACCATTGTCAGAGCTCCAGGCCAATATTTAAGAGCTATATTTTCGAAATCTTCTTTAGCTGATTCGTGAACATAATTGATCAATTGTTTATATTCTGATCCCATGAGAATTAAAGGTTTGTCTCTATCTCTTTTTTTAAACTTATAAATAGTATTTGAAAATTTTGGCAAGCATCCAATTGCAGGTAATGTATCAGTTGGGAAAATTATAGGTAACCCACTTTTAAGAGTCTTCAAGGCGGATTTGCAGTCTACTAAATTCATTTAAATAATGAACATATAATAATTTATTTATATCTTCCAATAGTAAACCTACCAATACCTGAGAAGTCTTTCACAATTTCTATTGATGTAAATTTATTCTTAAGGAGAAGTTGTTTTACTTTTTCACCTTGATCAAAATGATTCTCTAGAATTAGCCAGCCCTTCTCTTTTAAGTATAATGGTGCTTTTTGTATTATTTCCCTAATATGTTTTAAACCATCTTCGCCGCCTAATAAAGCAACTTTAGGTTCGAAATTTTTAACTTCTTTTGGTAATTTTTCATAAGTATCTTTAGGAATATATGGCGGGTTTGAAATAGCGAGATCTAATTTTCCTTTAAAGCTTTCAAGAGGTGACCACCAATTTCCATAATAAAATTTCAAATTTGATTGTTTAGAAGAATTAATATAATTTTTAGTTGCTATTTCTAATGCATCTTGATCTATATCAGTTGCTACTCCGTCGCTAAATGGATAAGCCAATGCCAAAGCGATACTTATAGCGCCTGATCCAGTTCCTAATTCAGCAAAAAATAATTTTTTTGACTTGTTTCGAAATATATTGAAGACAATATCAACTATGATCTCTGTTTCTGGTCTGGGAATGAGTACTTTATTTGTAACTTTTAATTTTAAGTCTCTCCAAAAAGTTATTCCACAAAGATATTGAATTGGGCAGGATTTAAGTAAATGGTCGTTCCAAATAGATTCTAAAAAAATTAAATTATTTTTTAAATATAAGTTTCCGTTAAGATTTAAACTTATCAGATTTAAATCACTAGGTGATATTCCGCCAATACAATCAAGTAAAACAGCAAAAGATTGTTGATCGCCTCCCTTAGAAAGTTGCCTTTTTTTCCAAACTAAAAATTCTTCTACAGAAATGCTAAGCATTTATTAAAGATTTAGCGTTTTGGGCCAAGCCTACCTTTGCTAGAATCAGAGTAGAAGCTTGATTTTTCTCCATCTTGAGTAGAAATAAATAAACCTATTAGGAATATTGTTGGCACCCCTACAAATAAAAGACTAGCTACGAATCCAAAGTTAGTTGTTTCCATTTAATTAGTAGTTCTGTAAATCAGCTAATAAGACTATAAACACATAACTAAGAATAAAGTGGAAAAATAAACAAATTTTATAAACTGATTAACAGTCTTAAACAATTTAGCGGGGTAATTTTTTATTTTCACTAATTTTTTTTAGTTCTTCCAAATTTGAGGGAGGAGATTGTGGTTTTGTTAAAATTACTGACGAGGATTTTATCAATGTTTGACATGCTAGTCTCCAATTTTCTGGCCTATTTTTGAGTTTTTCTTCTTCAACAGATGTAAGAGGGCTTAAAGAATTTTTATTTCCACCTTCCACTGAAATAAAACAAGTACTGCATTGTCCTGCCCCTCCGCAATTTCCTAAAATACCTTTTAATCCATAAAGTTGTAAGTTTTCTTTCATTACCAAATCCCTTAAATTTTCACCAGGATTACATTGGACTTCTAAATCCTCACGGATAAATCTGATAGTTGCCATTTTTTTAGTTATTTTTCTTATTTTGGCGTTTTACTTTGAGAATTGTGACCAAAATATTAACAATTTTTAGCTAAAAATTCCTTGTAAACTAAGTTATGCAAATCGATTTGCCCAATTTTTGCAAGAAAATAAATTTATTTACAAAAATCCCTCAAAGACTAAAAAACCCTTACTATCGTGATGTTTAGCTGTTTATTCAGCATAGTTACTAGAAATTAACCGATGGGATTGCCTTGGTATCGAGTTCACACGGTAGTTATTAATGACCCAGGTCGACTACTCGCTGTGCATCTTATGCATACTGCATTATTAGCCGGCTGGGCCGGTTCTATGGCTCTTTATGAATTAGCCATTTTTGATCCTTCTGATGCTGTTCTCAATCCAATGTGGAGACAGGGGATGTACGTTATGCCTTTCATGGCAAGACTTGGTATCACAAGTAGTTGGAACGGATGGGATATTACAGGTGCTACAGGAGTTGATCCTGGATTCTGGAGTTTTGAAGGTGTTGCAGCAGCGCACATAGTATTTAGTGGTCTATTGATGTTGGCTTCCATTTGGCACTGGACATACTGGGATTTGGATCTATGGGAAGATTCAAGAACAGGTGAGCCTGCCCTTGATCTGCCAAGAATATTCGGAATTCACCTCCTCCTAGCTGGACTTACATGCTTTGGTTTCGGAGCTTTTCATTGTGCAAACGTAGGAATTTGGGTTTCTGACCCTTATGGTTTAACTGGTCATGTAGAACCTGTTGCCCCTTCCTGGGGAGTAGAGGGATTTAACCCCTTTAATCCAGGAGGGATTGTTGCTAATCATATAGCTGCTGGACTTATGGGAATTATTGGTGGGATTTTTCACATTACCAATAGACCTGGAGAAAGACTTTATAGAGCACTAAAACTTGGAAGTCTTGAAGGAGTTCTAGCTAGTGCTTTAGCAGCTGTTTTATTTGTTTCTTTCGTTGTTGCAGGAACAATGTGGTACGGTTCAGCAACAACTCCAGTAGAATTATTTGGTCCTACCAGATATCAATGGGATTCCGGCTATTTCAAGACTGAAATTAATAGAAGAGTACAAGCTGCTATAGATGATGGTGCAACTAAGGAAGAGGCATATGCATCTATCCCAGAGAAACTAGCCTTCTACGATTATGTTGGCAATAGTCCTGCAAAGGGAGGATTATTCAGAGTTGGAGCTCTCGTTAATGGTGATGGTTTACCAACTGGTTGGCAAGGTCATATTGCTTTTCAAGACAAAGAAGGTAACGAATTAGAAGTTAGAAGAATTCCTAATTTCTTTGAAAACTTTCCTGTCATCCTTGAAGACAATGAAGGTAATGTAAGAGCAGATATTCCGTTTAGAAGAGCTGAAGCGAAGTATTCATTTGAACAGACTGGAATTACTGCAACTATCTATGGAGGAGATCTTAATGGTCAAACATTTACTGATCCTGCAGTAGTTAAAAGATTAGCTAGAAAGGCTCAACTTGGAGAAGCATTCAAGTTTGACAGAGAGACTTATAAATCTGACGGTGTATTCCGGAGCTCTCCGAGAGCGTGGTTTACATATGCACATTTATGTTTCGGATTGCTATTCTTATTTGGCCACTGGTGGCACGCTTCAAGAACTCTTTACAGAAATTCTTTTGCTGGTATTGATGCTGAGATTGGAGACCAAGTTGAATTTGGTTTATTCAAGAAGCTTGGTGACGAAACCACGAGAAGAATCCCAGGAAGGGTTTAAACTAAACTTTATTAATTAATCTTATGGAAGCTTTCGCTTACGTTCTTATTCTAACTCTCGCAGTTGTTACCTTATTCTTTGCTGTCGCCTTTAGAGACCCACCTAAATTTGATAGAAAATGAACTAAGAAAAAAAACCTCTTTAACAAGAGGTTTTTTTTTACTTTTCATAATTAAGATATTATTCTAATATTAGGGTTGAAGTGCAGATTATTTCACCACATGCAGTGTCCAACCTGTCAGAACACAGATAGCAGAGTTTTGGAATCAAGATCCGCTGATAGTGGTAAAAGCGTTCGGAGAAGAAGAGAGTGCTTAAATTGCAGCTTTAGATTTACAACTTATGAAAGAGTGGAATCAATGCCAGTTTCAGTTATTAAAAAAGACGGTGAAAGAGAATTATTTGATAAACAAAAACTATTTACTGGTATATCAAGAGCTTGCGAAAAGACTAATTTCAGTAGTGAAGCAATTATTAATTTCGTAGATGGAATTGAATCACAAATCGTTCAAGACTCTAATAAAGATATTAAGTCTTCACATATCGGAGAATTAATACTTAAAAATCTTAGGAAAGAAAACGAAGTCGCTTACATAAGATTCGCCTCGGTTTACAGAAAATTTAATGGGGTAAAAGATTTTATTTCTACTCTTGAATCTCTAAAAGGAAATTCTAAAAACCAATTAGCTTCAATTTCATAAAATTCAGCATCTTAAAGTGTAGAATACATATCACAAATGATTTTTGCTATTGGTTTGCAGGCTAGTAGCATCCCTTTCTAACTACCAAAGGTAGTCTGCGATACAACAAATGAACGAAAATTCTTCCCAAACCATTAAAGAACTTTCTGAAGATCAAGAAATCAAAAATTCGTCCGAGTTAGATAATGATTCAGCATCCCAAAATGAGGAGGATTTATCATTCGAGAAGAGCGATATCCCTTCAGCAGATTCTTCCTCTAGCAGAACAAATACAGATTTTGAAAACGCAGGATTCACACAAGAAGAATTTGCATCACTTTTGGGTAAGTATGACTATAACTTTAAGCCTGGCGATTTAGTTAAAGGGACAGTTTTTGCTCTAGAGCCCAAAGGGGCCATGATAGATATAGGGGCAAAAACAGCTGCTTTTATGCCTGTTCAGGAGGTTTCAATAAATAGAGTTGAAGGACTTAATGATGTTTTACAACCTTCGGAAAGTAGAGAATTTTTCATAATGAGCGAAGAAAATGAAGATGGCCAATTAGCCCTCTCCATTAGAAGAATTGAATATCAGAGAGCATGGGAAAGGGTGAGACAACTTCAAAAAGAAGATGCAACTATATATTCTGAAGTTTTTGCAACAAACAGAGGCGGAGCTCTAGTTAGGGTAGAAGGCTTAAGAGGTTTTATCCCAGGCTCACATATAAGTGCTAGAAAAATTAAGGATGACTTAGAAGGTGAATATTTACCTTTAAAATTTCTTGAAGTTGATGAAGAGAGAAATCGATTAGTACTAAGTCATAGAAGAGCTTTAGTTGAGAAAAAAATGAACCGACTTGAGGTAGGGGAAGTTGTTGTTGGTTCTGTAAAAGGTATTAAACCTTATGGAGCCTTTATTGATATTGGTGGAGTTAGTGGTCTATTGCACATTTCTGAGATTAGTCATGAACATATTGAGACTCCTCATAATGTTTTAAATGTGAATGACCAAATGAAAGTGATGATAATTGACCTTGATTCAGAAAGAGGACGAATCTCATTATCTACTAAAGCACTTGAACCTGAACCAGGAGATATGCTAACGGATCCTCAAAAAGTTTTTAGTAAAGCTGAAGAAATGGCTGCGAAATACAAACAAATGTTATTTGAACAAACTGACGATAATGAAGAGATTCCCACAGCGTCAGCTGAGTCAGTATAAATGACCTTATTTATTTTGTGTAAATATATCAGAACTTAAGCCTCATTATTCTTATACAAGTATTTTTTTAATTTACAATATTTGATTTGTAACGATACTCTAATTTAGGATTAACCCTAATTTCAAAATTATTTTAGATGAGTGATTTCATTTTCACTTCAGAATCCGTTACTGAAGGTCATCCTGACAAAATATGTGATCAAATTAGTGACGCTGTTTTAGATGCTTTGTTGACAGAGGATCCAGAAAGTCGAGTTGCATGCGAAACTGTTGTTAATACGGGTCTTTGTTTACTTACTGGAGAAATAACTTCAAAAGCAAAAGTCGATTATATAAAACTTGTTAGAAATGTAATAAAAGAAATTGGATATGAAGGCTATAGAGCAGGTGGATTTGACGCAAATAGTTGTGCTGTTTTAGTGGCACTTGATGAGCAATCACCGGATATTTCTCAAGGAGTAAACGAAGCAGATGATGTTAACGATGATTTGGAAGATAATACTGGGGCTGGTGACCAAGGCATAATGTTCGGCTATGCATGCGATGAGACGCCTGAATTAATGCCCTTACCGATTAGCTTGGCACATAGATTAGCCATTCAACTTGCCAAAGTGAGGCATGAAGAAGTCCTTAATTATCTACTACCTGACGGTAAAACTCAAGTAAGCATTGATTACGAAAAAGGGTTACCAGTATCTATTAACACGATTTTAATTTCAACTCAACACAATCCTGAGATTAATGGAATAACAAATGAAGAAGAAATTCGTCAAAGAATAAAAGATGATTTATGGACGCATGTTGTAATTCCTGCTACTGAAGATTTAGAAATCAAACCAAACATTAACAAGACAAGATTTCTAGTAAACCCCACGGGGAAATTTGTCGTAGGGGGACCTCAAGGAGATGCTGGTCTAACTGGCAGAAAAATTATTGTTGATACTTATGGTGGATATGCAAGGCATGGAGGAGGGGCATTTTCTGGTAAAGATCCCACAAAAGTAGATAGATCAGCCGCTTATGCAGCACGTTATGTAGCTAAAAGCATAGTGAAGGCAAAATTGGCAAAAAAAGCAGAAGTGCAATTAAGTTATGCAATTGGAGTAGCAAAACCAATTTCCATTCTCGTGGAAACTTTTGATACAGGTGTTATTTCACAAGCTAATTTGACTGAGCTAATTAAAGAGCACTTTGATTTAAGACCCGCAGCAATAATAAAAGAATTTAACTTAAGAGATCTGCCGAAAAAAATGGGAGGTAAATTTTTTAGAAAGACTGCGTCCTATGGACATTTTGGCAGAAGAGATCTTGAGCTCCCTTGGGAGAATGTAGAAGAAAAAGCAGCCCAATTAGCCGAGGCTTCCAAAATATTTTTATAAATAATTTTTCTATGCCTGATAATTTTTATGGAGGGTTAGATTTTGGAACTAGTGGTGCAAGGATATCAATAATTAATCTTCATAAGAAATTAGTATATTCAAATTCAGTCCCTTATTTATACAGCTTTAAAAATCCAAATTCTTGGATCCATTCTTGTGAAACTCTCTTAGGTAATTTACCTATTAAGGTAAAAATTAACCTTAATAAATTGGCTATCTCAGGCACCTCAGGGACTTTAACAGCATCAAATTTGCAAGGAGAGCCGATAGGAGAAGCAATATCTTATGACCAAGCATGTAATGAACATAAGATCCTTCTTGAATCATTAACTTCTGGAGAAGATTATCTGCGAACTCCATACAGTAGTCTTGCTAAAGCATTAACACTATTAGATAAATATGGGACAAATATACTTTTACGACATCAATCTGATTGGATCACTGGTTGGTTTTTAAAAGATTGGACTCATGGAGAAGAAGGTAATAATCTAAAACTTGGTTGGGATCTAAAAAAAGAATCATGGCCAAAAAGCTATCTCAATACTTCATGGCAAAAATGCCTACCTCAAATAATAAAAAGTGGGGAAATTATTGGAAAAGTGAATTTTGATTTAGCAGAGAGATTTAACTTGAATAAAAAATTAATATTAATCTCAGGCACCACTGACTCTAATGCAAGTGTAATAGCTGCAGGTTTAGGTAAAGAAGATGGTCTCACAGTTTTAGGAACAACTCTTGTAGTTAAGAAAATTATTGATAACCCAATAAAAAAAAAAGGAATTACAAACCATAGAGTAAACGGCGATTGGATATGTGGAGGAGCATCAAACGCAGGATGTGGTATCTTGTCTCAGTTCTTCTCTGATTTAGAAATAAAGGAGCTAAGTCGACAAATAAATCCATCGAAAAACACCTCTTTAAATCTTTTGCCACTTAATAGTAAAGGTGAGAGATTTCCTGTTGATGATTCTAATTTAAAGCCGATACTTGGTCCAAGGCCAGTAAGCGACTCACTTTATTTACACGCGTTATTCGAGGGTCTAGCCAAAATCGAATTGAAAGGATGGGAAAAGCTAGGCGAACTAACAGGTTCACTTCCAAAAAAAATTATTACTATTGGTGGAGGTTCAAAAAACCCTCAGTGGAGAAAAATAAGAGAAAAAATTATCAATATACCAATAGTTTCATGCAAAAAAACTACTTCATTTGGTACTGCCTTGTTGGCGATGAACTCAAAATAAAAGTTTTTATGGATATTTGATAAAGATATAAAATTTTTAATTAAAAGGGTTTCACAAACTACACATCTTAATTTAGAGTATATACGTTAGAGCCGGGATAGCTCAGTTGGTAGAGCAGGCGACTGAAAATCGCCGTGTCCCCAGTTCAAATCTGGGTCCTGGCACCTTTAAAACCTCTTCTGTGAAGGGGTTTTATATTTTCTAGATGTAGAAACTTAATTTTTGTTTATTTCTAGAATTTGAATTTTTTAGTTTTCCAATCTGCAGACTTGACTAATAACACCCAAAATTAGTTCATCTCCATTTGGATCTTGCCAATCAGCGAAATCATTGAAATTACTATTTACTTCATCTGTAGACACATCAATGTCTCTGAATGATTTTTCAAAACAATTAATATCCATTGTATAAAGAATATCCTTTGTAATTTCACTTTTTGTTTTGGGAATAAATTTACTCAATATTCTCACAGACCCGTCTTCATTTCTTTTTATACTTTGCCTATCCCATAACTGTTCTCCATATTCACTTTTAGGGACTCCAACCCATTCATGAGGCAAAGCATCTGATTTTTTTGTTGAAATACAAAAGGAAACAATAATCGAAAGGGCTAAATAAATGATATTTCTAAAAAATATTGAATTGAATTTATTCTTAGAATCAATCATGACTAAACTTGGAATACAAAAATCTTTTATGGTGGGAAATATTAGATTAAAAATTTGTAAAAATTTTTATTGATTAGTATTTCTATTATAGATAGAATCAAATATTAAAATTAAGAACTTACTTCCAATAAATTTATTAGAAAAATAATGAATAAGATACAGAAATTTCTCTCAGTAGTTTTTTTCATTGCAATATTCGTTGTATTGATTTATTTAATCCAAAATTATGGGATTGAACCTTTAAGGAACAAAATAGAAAGTATGGGGATTTGGGCTCCTTTTGGAATATTCATCCTTAGAGGAGTAAGTATTATTTTACCTGCCCTTCCAAGTTCTGCTTATTCTCTGCTAGCTGGTTCATTACTAGGATTTCAAAAAGGTTACATGACTATAATCTTTTCTGATATCGTTTTTTGCCAAGCTGCTTTCTTTATTGCGAGAAATTATGGTCGGGTTCCTGTACGTAATTTAGTAGGCCCAAAAGCAATGCAAAAGATTGAAAGTTTTAATCAAAACCAGCTAGAAGAAAATTTCTTTCTTATGACAGGTCTACTAATGACTGGCCTTTTTGATTTTCTAAGCTACGCAATTGGTATTGGAGGAACTCGCTGGAAAATATTTACTCCTGCATTATTAATAAGTCTTCTAATCAGTGACTCTATACTAGTAGCAGTAGGAGCTGGAGTTAGTCAGGGAGCAGGGCTATTTCTAGGGATTGCTCTATTGGGAATGTTTGCTTTAGCGACTATTTCAGGATTGGCAAGAAATAAAATGCCTAAATAACAAAACAGTTGATAATTCCGTAATCAAAGAAGAAAGATATGACATTTTCGCAAACAATAAATATATAAATAATGATTCATGCAAGAATAGAAATCGATTAATTTTAAAAGTTATTAGATGACTCCATTTAGACCAACTTCATATGATCGCCCTGGAGAACAAATATCAACTACCCCTTCTGGATTAAAAGTAACTTCTGCAAAGAGATTAATGGTGGATTCAATGGTAAGAATGATACAAAAAGCAGAAAATCATTCCGTAGAAGATAAACTTGACGAAGAATCTAACAATAATTAATCAATTCATTGATAAAAGCATAGGAGAGTGGAAATCTATTAGAAGTACTCACACTTTAGCTTTTCAGGAATTTGAAAACTCAACTAGTAGAATATATATAAACCATATCAACAAAAAAAATAAAAAAGTCGTTGAAATTTTTAAAAATTATAAATTTAGTTTAAACCTAGAGAGCATAGCCATTTCTATAAACTGGCAAGCTATTAGTGATTGGGACAATGATGATATCAGTGAGGGAGATGAAACTATTCTGATTTTTTTACCCAAAGATGAAAATTCAGGAATTGTTTTAAGAAATAAAGGTTATACAGAAACCTTTATTTCATCATCCAATTATTTTGTTGATGAACAAAATAATTTACACATTACAACTATTTATAAATCAACAGTTTCCGAAGAAAGAATTTCCTTTTTATCCACTCATGTAAGATCCAGATTTTCTACTATTAGAAATCTGGAAAATAACTCAGTTATACAGACTTCCCATACTTCAGAGATAAGGAATTTAGCTAGTTTAAAAGATTAATTATCCTTTCAAATTGAAACTCTGTTTCGGATATTAATTTAGGAAGAAAGCCTTTGTTTCCACGAATATTATTAACTGTTGAATTCAAATCAGAGATAGTTGCATCTCGCATTAATTCAAAAACTCTTCTTGCATTTCTTAAAGGCACCCCAAGAGCAAGATAAGTATTTTTAAGATCCTTCAAACAACTTTTTTCTAAAACTGATTCGTCATTAGAGATTAAAAGATAAGCAACAATTCTTAGGATTATTTCTCCATCTCTTAAACAAACGGACATCTTGTTAGTTGTATTTAAAGATATTTTTGAATTAAGTGAATCTTGATTTTCGCAAATCATTGCAGTTACAGCGTCTGCTGCGATTGCATGAGAATTATGGGTTATTGAGGTTATTGCATCTAATCTTGAGTTTGCACTACTAATAAATTCTTTTATATTGCTTAAATCATTTAATTTCTTATCGGCTGACAATAGTTGATTATTCTTTGAAACTGACATTCCTGAAGTAAAAATTTAAAGACTGATTTTAAGAATAATACAAAGCTAGTAAAAACAATACAATTTCAAACTTAACGCAACGCTTCTTAATTAATAACTTCATTCCAAAGTGATAGTTGAAATAATTCAAATAAAAATTTTTTTCCGCTAATATAAAAATATATTTTAATAAAGTTTTGGATCAACAGGATTTAAAATTATCAAAGAAACTTATTTCCTCATATAAAAAAAGATTGGAAAAAGAAATTCTAGACAGAAGTATGAAATTAAAGATGCCTCAAAATAAATTTGAAGAAATAATTAATAACAATAATGAACTTATAAATTTAAAAAAAGCGTTAGAAGATCTAGAAAAGAAATCTGAATCTCATAGTAAAGTCTGATTTTTGAAAAACCCTTCCAAAAGTGCCTCAAACCAACAATTTCCTTTTTAAGTCCCTAAACAATCAACAACTTCAAGCAGTAAAACATGTTTATGGACCACTATTAGTTGTAGCAGGTGCAGGTAGCGGAAAAACCAAGGCTCTAACTCACAGAATTGCAAACCTTATTGAGGGTAATTCTATAGATCCCTATAACATTCTCGCAGTCACTTTCACTAACAAAGCCGCTAAAGAAATGAAAGCAAGATTAGAGGTTCTTCTAGCCCAAGAATTAGCTTTTAATCAATTTGGTCAGCCTTGGACAACTCTCAAAGAAATTGATCAAAATCAATTAAGAACAAACGTTCACCAAGAGAGGCTTCAGAACCTCTGGATCGGTACTTTCCATTCCTTATTTTCAAGACTTCTGAGATATGATATTGAAAAATATAATGATCCAGAAGGCCTAAAATGGACAAGACAATTTTCAATTTATGATGAAACAGATTCTCAAACATTAGTAAAAGAAATTATCAGTCAAGATATGAATCTTGACCCAAAAAGATATGATCCCAAAAAGATTAAAAGATTAATCAGTAATGCTAAAAATCAATGCTTAACTTCTAATGATCTTTTAGAAAAAGCAGATAATAATTTTGATAAAACAGTTGCAGAAGCCTATAAGAGATATAGGATTTCGCTTTCAAAAAATAATTCTTTAGACTTTGATGATCTTCTACTTTTGCCTGTTTTCTTATTGAGGCAAAATGATATAGTCAGAGATTACTGGCACAAAAGATTTAAACATATTTTAGTTGACGAATATCAAGATACAAATAGAACACAATATGAACTTATAAAATTAATTACTGCTGGAAATACTGAACCAAAAAAATTCTTCAATTGGGAAGATCGGTCAATTTTTGTAGTTGGGGATGCTGATCAAAGTATTTACAGTTTCAGAGCAGCTGACTTCAGAATTTTAATTGGTTTTCAAGAAGATTTTAAAACTTCAATCAACGACGATACAAAATCATCTTTAATTAAATTAGAAGAGAATTATAGGTCATCTTCAAATATCCTTGATGCTGCAAACTCACTAATTGAAAACAACTCTGAAAGAATTGACAAAGTTTTAAAGGCTACTAAAGAAAAAGGGGAACTTTTAACGTTACTCAGTTGTGATGATGAAATTTCCGAGGCAGAAGCAATTACCAATAAAATAAAATCACTCAATAACTATAATCAAAACCCAATTTGGAAAAATTTTGCGATTTTATATCGAACCAGAGCTCAGTCGAGAGTATTAGAAGAATCTCTTGTAAGGTGGCGCATTCCTTATACAATTTTTGGAGGATTGCGTTTTTATGATAGAAGAGAAATTAAAGATGCAATAGCATATTTGAAAGTTCTGGTTAATTCTTCAGATAACGTTAGTCTTTTACGAATCATAAATGTTCCTAGAAGAGGGATTGGTAAGACTACTATTCAAAAACTTAATGAACTATCTAATAGGTTAAATATCCCATTATGGGAGGTTCTTAATGATAAGCAAAGTCTTGAAGAAACAATAGGCAGATCATCAAAAGGAATTAATAAATTTACTGAAATTATGAATGATCTACTGTGTTACCTAGAAAATTCAGGTCCCGCTCAACTACTACAACTTATATTAGAAAAAAGTGGTTATTTAAGTGACTTGCTCTCTAGTGGTACTGAAGAATCTGAAGATAGAAGAAATAACTTACAAGAACTAATTAATGCAGCTACTCAATATGAAGAAGAAACAGAAAGTGGAGATGTAGAGGGATTTCTTTCTACAGCAGCATTAACAACTGATAATGATACGAAGAAAAATAATCCTAACTCTGTAACTCTAATGACTCTGCATAATAGTAAAGGTTTAGAATTTCAAAATGTTTTTATAACTGGGCTAGAACAAGGTCTCTTCCCTAGCCATAGATCAATAGATACTCCCTCACTTCTTGAAGAGGAAAGAAGATTATGCTATGTAGGTATTACTAGAGCTAAAGAAAGAGTTTTCTTAAGTCATGCCAGAGAAAGAAGGTTATGGGGTGGAATGCGTGAAGCAACAATTCCTTCAATATTTCTTTCAGAAATACCTGAAGATTTAATGGATGGCGAATTACCACAATCTGGTGGTGCTTCAATTAGAAGAGATTGGCATCTTGATCGTTTAACTAGAGTTGATCGAAACAATCCAAATGAATTTGTTAACAAACCAATAAATGCAGTAAGGAAATTATATTCAGGTCCCAGTAAAGGGAAAAGCTGGATAGTTGGAGATATGCTAATTCATTCAAAGTTTGGAAAAGGTGAAATCATACATATTTTTGGGAGTGGGGAAAAAATATCTTTAGCAGTAAAATTTGGTGATAAAGGTAGTAAAATTCTAGATCCCAGATTAGCTCCAATTCGTTATATAAGTTAAAACTCATGAACGATATCTCTGATTTCATCCAAGAGGAATTAATCAAAACTCCATTTAATCTATATAACCTAATTGCTAAATACATAGAATCTAATAACAATACGAAAGTAGCTTTTGTTGGCGGTTATTTAAGAGATTTATTAATTAGTAAATTCCACAAAAAATCTTTTTCTAAACCTGTAGATATTGATCTTGTTATTGAAGGATCCTCTATTTCTCTTGCAAAATTTATAAAAAAAAATATTGTAAATGTAGATTTATGTTTAATCAAAGAATTTAATTTATACAACACTGTAGAAATAAATATTAATGACTATAAAATTGATATTGCTTCTGCAAGAAAAGAAATTTATTCTGCTCCAGGCTTAAATCCCACAGTAAATAAAAGTACTATTGAGGAAGATCTTAAGAGGAGAGATTTCACTATAAATTCAATAGCCTTCGAGGTCTCGACAAAGAAAATCTATGATCTTTATGGAGGAATTTCTGATATAAAAAGTAAAAGATTGAACTTAATTCACAGTAATAGTATTTCAGATGATCCAAGTAGATTAATTAGATGTGCAAAATATGCTTCAAGGTTAGATTTCAATATTTCAAATAATTCCCTCAAACAATCTCAAGAAACAGTTAGACAATGGCCATGGAAAAGTTCAGAAACTCATCAGAAAATGATTTACCCTCCTGCACTAGGCATACGAATAAGGATGGAACTAGCTGAAATATGCAAACACGATAATTTGACTGATGTAATTTCGATAATTCATAAATGGGAAATTATCTCAATCTTAAATGAAAATATTAAAGTCGATAAAAGGTTTTTAAGAGGACTAAATTGGATTAAGAAGTTAAAGGGGAATCATATGCTTTACTTATTAAAAGATTCAGAAGATTTAGAAAAAGCATGTCAAAGATTTTTGGTAAATAATAGTGAGATAAAAATATTAGAAGATTATTTAAATATCAAAAAGATATTAAATTCAAACCAACAAAATTTCAATCATTTTTCTCCATCAAGTTGGACAAAATTTATTGAGGACAAAAACCTTAATGATGAGACAGTCAAATTATTAATTTGTGATGGAGGACCATACTGGCATAAATTGTTCAAGTGGTTATTTATTTACAAATTCATAAAATCAAAAAAAGATGGAGAAGCATTAAAAAAAGAAGGATGGGATCCAGGTAAAAAGATGGGAAAGGAAATCAAAAGATTAAGATATTTGGAAATTGACAAATTAAATAGAAATTAATTACATTTTTACAACTTCTCCAACCTTGTACCATTTATCCTTTAGAACATTTTCATATTTACGATTGCAACTAATCAACAAGGGTCCACATGTTTGAGGATCTAATAGTAATGATATTCTCTCTTTAAAAGTCTCTTGATCTAATGAATTTTCGTTTAAAAAATTAATTATTCTTTTTTGCTTATTTAATTTATAAATTTTATCAAATATTTCTTTATTAGATTCAAAGAAAGTACTTTTAACATCTTTTCTTATTAAATCAAATACTCCAGGATAAGCTTTAAATGCAAATAAATCTAATAAAACTTTTAGTGGCTCAAGATTATTACTTTGCCTATATAAATTAGATGATTCAACCATTTCTTTAAGATGTCCAATAAATCCATATCCAGTAATGTCAGTCGCGGCATTGACTAATGATTCTTTAAATTGATTTTGAAAAAGATAAATTTCATCAATCAAATATTGCTGACTCTTTACTAAATTATTAATTATTTCAGAAGAACTACTTAGCATGTTGATATTTTGCATTTGACCAGCAAAGTAAATCCCAACGCCCAGAGGTCTAGACATCATGAGAATATCTCCAATATTCATTCCAGATTTAAGCCATGGTTTTGCTCCATTTTTTAAAATACCTTGAACTGTTAAAGAAATATCTATTCCTAATGAATAGGGTTTATTAACTAAACTTCTTGCCTCGAAAGTATGGCCTCCAAGTAATTCACCTCCATGATCCTCAACTGTTGATTTAATACCTTGAAGTGATTGAGAAAAGAGGTAACTCTGAAATTCCCTTTCAACTTTTGGTAATGAAATTAAAGCCTGCGCGGATGAGAGTTTTGCTCCGCATGCCCACAAATCTGAGCAAGCATGCAAAGTAGTAATTTTTGCATTAAGCCAAGGATCACTTACCAAAGCAGGAAATCCATCTACACTTTGCAAGATAATATCTTGACCATTTTGATATATCTCAACTGAATCTTCAGGTGATGAGGCAAAAGAATTTAAATTAGAATTTATTAATGATTTATTCAAAACAAACTGAGGAATTTTAGCTGCACATCCTCTGCAATCATTCAATGAAATATTTTTTTCACTACTTTTCATAATTAGCCTTTTTGATCTGAACTTTTTAATAAAGTTGAGATCAATTTTATGCTTTAAAATCCAAAAAATAAAAGAAGGGCCGAAAACAAAATTTCGATAAATAGCAAAAGCCTTTGGATGATGGCTTGGAAATATATTTACTATTTGCAATCCGATCTTTTGAGGAAACCACTTTTTTAATGATCTACCTTTTATATCTTTTTTTAGATTTTGTACTAGTGTATTTACAACTTTTACTGCAAAAACTCCCGATGCTGGTCTTTTTGCTGAATCTACAACTGCGCAATCACCGACAGCAAAGATTCCAGAGAAACTTTTTATCTGCAAATTCTGATTTGTAATTATTCTGCCATAAGAATCCGAATCTAATAATTTTTTTTGTACCCATAACGGAGATGTATTTCCTGTACATAAAAGAATCTTGCCATAATCAAAATTAAGTTTTTCAACTAAATCAATATTGGAATTTCGTAAACTTTTTAGGATTGTATTATTAATTTTTCTTGAATCACATAATAGTTTTAAAGGTCTATCTCCCCATCTTTTTCTCAAAGCATATGAAACTTCAATTGCAGAAAGGCCACTCCCAACAATTACAAATGGAAGTTCATTAACTGAATCAAAAATGTCCTCTTTTAGTATTGAGTCATAAGCCCTTAAAAAAGGTTTAATTGAAAAAGCATTTCGATTTTTAAATAGTGATTCAAATTCTTTTGGAATTCTTGTTTGACTTCCATAATTAAGCACCAACTTCGAATAATTAACTGAAGGTCTATTACTTAAAACAATTTTCTTTAAATTGAAATCAATATCCTTTACTTCTTCTTCTATAAAAGATACTTTTGCATTTTTTGCTAAAGATTTTATATCAATTAAACTCTCTTCTAAAGTGATTGATTTTGAAATCACCGATGGGAAAATAGCCGAATAAACCAAATGAGAATCTCTAGATATAATTGAAACAGGAATTTCTGGCATTAATTTCGGAAACATTAACCATTTCTTTAATAAAGACACATTTGAGTGTCCTCCTCCAATTAGTACCAGATGATTAAAAGCCATTTACATCACTATGAATAAAGAACATTTATTACCAATTGAAAAATCAAGATTAGGAGTGATTGGTGGAAGTGGATTTTATTCAATGGATCAAATAGAGTACTTAAGAGAACTAGAAATCGATACTCCCTATGGTAAACCTTCTGATTCAATAAAAGTATATAATCTTGGAAACCTTGAGATAGCATTTATTCCTAGACATGGCAGAACACATAGTTTAAACCCTTCTGAAATCCCTTACAAAGCTAATATTTGGGCTCTAAGATCAATAGGAGTAAGATGGATTATTGCTCCATCAGCAGTTGGTTCATTACAAGAACAGATAAGGCCACTTGATATAGTAATTCCAGATCAGTTTATAGACCGGACAAAAAATAGACCTGCAACCTTCTTTAACGAAGGAGCCGTTGCTCACGTAACTATGGGAGATCCCTTCTGCACAAATTTATCCCGTATATTAAGTGAAATCGGAGAAAAAAATATTCCTGGAGGTAGACAATTGCATAGAGGGGGTACCTATTTAGCAATGGAAGGTCCCGCTTTCTCAACTAGAGCAGAATCTAATTTATATAGGAGTTGGGGATGTTCAATAATTGGAATGACGAACCACACAGAAGCAAGATTAGCTAAAGAAGCTGAAATAGCTTACTCGTCCTTATCTATGGTTACTGATTATGATTGCTGGCATCAAACTCATCAAGAAGTTTCTGTAGAGATGGTTTTGGATAATCTTAGATCAAATACTGAAGTGGCAAATAAAATAATATTTGAAGTAGCTAAATTAATTGAAAAAGAAAGACCAAAAAGTAAGTCTCATTTTTCATTAAAAGATGGATTGATAACCCAAAAAGAAAATATCCCAAGCTCTACAAAAGAAAAACTAAGGATATTTACTGATTCTTATTAGGCTTATTTGGTATCAGTGATTATCAGGTTAAGGTAAGGATTTGTTAGCCTCCAGCTCCAACCCCTTGGTATGAACCATAGAAAAATATACCTAAAACGAAGATAACTGCAATTCCACCTGCTGTAGCAACAAGCCATAGAGGAAGAGTTCCTTCAGTCCATCTTCTTTCCCATGCAACTGCTGGTCTACCGTCGGGAAGTCTGTCTGGAATTCTTCCATCAGGTCCTTTTAATTTACTCATAGTTTTAATTTAATTGAAAAAGTAACTGGAAAATAAAATTCCCAATACAAAGACTGATAGTAAGCCTAAATAAAGGCTTGTACGATTAAGTTCAACTGGAACTTTGTTAGGATTTTCGTTTACTTGCATGATTGTTAAATTTATCGGGCTACGAATTGCATAGCAGCAATGGAACCCAAAAAGAATACTGATGGAATAGCTAAAGCATGAACTGCTAGCCAACGAACAGTAAATATAGGATAAACGCGGACTTCCGCAGCCTGCATTGGAGCTTGAGAATTAGACATAGTTATTTTGTTCTTAAATCAAGTTGAGACTTCGCATCAAATCGTTGTGTTACAACAGGAGCTTTTGCTTCAGATGCCTGAAAATAACTATCCGGACGAGGAGTACCGAAAGCATCGTAAGCCAAACCTGTGTATACGAATAAGAAGCCTGCTATAAAAATAGCTGGTAATGTTACTGCATGAATAATCCAGTACCTAATACTGGTGATTATTTCAAAGAATGGGCGTTCACCCGTTGAACCTGCGGCCATAATCACAAATGTTTACCATATGATCTTACAGTGTAAAATCATAAGTTCGTGAAGAAATTAACAGCTTGGTTACAGACAGTTGTTAAATTCATCCAAAATTAAGATTTTTTTTATTATTTTCTTAAGTTATTACAGATTTAGCCATTCCATTTAAGAATGTAACCACGCTCGCCAAGTATGAATCCTTTTTGATTATCTAAAGACTCCTTATCAAGAAAAACTATTTTTATATAGTTAGTAGGTAATTCAGAAGCGAGAGGATCTGAATTCCAAGTTTCACCTTGATCTTTACTTACAATTAAAGTGCCATTACCACCTCCAGCCCATATGCCACCATTTGGATCCCATCCCATATCTAAATAATTGTATCCATTAAGAATAGGGATTATAGGCTTTGACCAACTTTCTAGATTATTAGAATCTTCATTAAATCTAATTTCCGCACCTCTTGAAAGCATCCATAAATTTCCTTCTGGATTGAAACCAATGCTTTGCACTCTCTTACTACTTGCTCTTTGGTGAGCAATCCAAGTATTGCTATCACTATCAAGAGTAGAGAAGAAATTTCCAAGACTGCTTACGCTCACATAATCACCGCTAGATGTTCTTCTTAAATCTCTTATACCTCCTTGTTCCGATGGGTCTGATACTTTTGCCTCCCATGTTTCACCGCTATTGGAAGTTTCATAAATAGCTGCTGAGGTTGTCGCCAATTGAGCAACTCCTTCATCAATAGTAGTAACTAAGAAAGGCTGGCCTGGTAACTTCCCAAGTGAAAGCCTAGTCCAATTTTTACCTTCATCGAAAGTATGCATTACGAGAGAGGGTTGCCCTATTAACCAACCTTCAGACCCTTTGAAATCAATATCTAGAAGGCGAAAGTTCTCTTCAGCAGAAATATCTAATGATCTTTTTTCCCAAGTTTCACCACCATCAGTAGATTCCATAATCAATCTGTTTGAGCCTACTAAAAACCCATGATTATCATCTATAAAATCAACATCTAAAGCATTAGCCTGATCTTCAAACTGAATTGTTTTCCAAGGGCTGCTTTCATTCATCTTGACACCTGTAGATGAACAACTGCTTAAAACAAAACAGAGAACTACAGATAAAAGAAGATTAGGAATACTGGTAAAAAAAATTTTCATTTTATTATATTAATGCAAAGAGTACAAAGAAAGGAAGATAGCAGCAGCAAACGCCAACCCTCCAAAAATCAATATATTTTTTTGTCCAGGAGGTAAACTATTAAATCCAAATCCATAAACTAAATTCTCTTCAAATCCACTAGGTTTTGCTCTAGATCCAATATCCTTATAAAAATTTTTACCAGCTCGACAAACAGGGCAAGCAAAAGTATTCCCATCCAACTCAGAAAAAGGCGTATTTTTAGGTATGTTTAATTTTTTATTTCCTTCAGACGGATCATAAATGTATCCACAACTTCTACATTCGAATCTATTTTGTTCTAAATTAGGAATAGGTTGTTCAACATTTACTCCTGAGGAATTTTCAGAAGGTTTTTCATTCTCAAAGTCTTCAACTATTTTGTTTTCCTCAGAGGCTGGTTGAATGTTTTCACTCACGGTTTATTATTGTTCTTTAAGAACTTTAAGAGATTTTGCTTAATTAAGCGACTTTTATTCAAAATTAATTTTTTAAGATGTTTGTATTAACTGGCTATGAATATTTTTTAGGTTTCCTTCTAATTGCCGCAGCTGTACCAATATTAGCTCTAGTTACTAATCTCATCGTTGCCCCAAAAGGCAGAACAGGGGAAAGAAAACTGACCTATGAATCTGGAATGGAACCTATAGGAGGTGCATGGATTCAATTTAATATTCGTTATTACATGTTTGCCTTGGTTTTCGTTATATTTGATGTAGAGACAGTATTCCTTTATCCTTGGGCTGTTGCTTTCAATAGATTAGGCTTATTAGCCTTTATTGAGGCTTTAATTTTCATTGCAATACTTGTTATCGCTCTGGCATACGCATGGAGAAAAGGTGCTTTAGAATGGAGTTAAAAAATTGAATCCACAATTATCCCCAAAAGCAATAAGAGAAATTCGAGAAGGAACTTGCAATCCTCTTGGTGTGCCCCAAGTTACTACAGATTTAAGCGAAAACATTATATTGACAAGTTTAGACGACCTTCATAATTGGGCTAGACTTAGCAGTCTATGGCCTCTCTTGTATGGAACAGCTTGTTGTTTTATAGAATTTGCTGCCTTAATCGGTTCTAGATTTGATTTTGATAGATTTGGATTAGTACCCAGAAGCTCGCCAAGGCAGGCAGATTTGCTAATAGTTGCAGGTACGGTAACGATGAAGATGGCTCCAGCTCTAGTAAGACTTTATGAACAAATGCCTGAACCAAAATATGTGATTGCGATGGGTGCTTGCACAATCACAGGTGGAATGTTCAGCGCAGATTCTACAACTGCTGTAAGAGGCGTTGATAAATTGATACCAGTTGATTTATACCTTCCAGGATGCCCACCAAGACCAGAAGCAATTTTTGATGCTGTAATTAAATTAAGAAAAAAAGTTGGTAATGAATCAATTTTAGAACGTACAAAAACAGAGCAAACTCACAGATACATAACATCAGATCACAACATGAATCTTGTTTTCTCAGAAAATACAGGTGAATATCTAAACAAAACTTCAGCCAAAGTCATTCCTTCCTCCAAAAAAGAAAAAATAACCGAATTTCCTGAAAACACCGAAAAAACTGAAATTATTAATACTCTAAAAGATTAATGGAAAAAGACGGTTTAGCTAAATCCTCAGACACTTCAATAGAAAAAGAAGGGGTTGTCAGTCAATCTTTGTCTAAAGATGGAATTCCAAATCAATCTTTATCTGATGATCATTTAGGAATTGAAAACATTTCAGTGGAACCTAACAAATTATATGAAGCAGTATCTGCCTTAAGAAATTACGGGTTCAATTATCTCCAATGTCAAGGAGGATATGATGAGGGACCAGGAAAAAATCTCGTTAGTTTCTACCATTTTATAACTGTTGATGATTTACAAAAAATTGAAAAAATTAAAGAAGTCAGATTAAAAGTTTTCCTAAAAAGAGATTCTGATTTATCAATCCCTAGTTTGTATGAAATTTTTAAAGGAAGTGATTGGCAAGAAAGAGAAACTTTTGATATGTATGGAATAAATTTTGTTGATCATCCAAATCCCAAAAGACTATTAATGCCTGAAGATTGGAGAGGATGGCCATTAAGGAAAGATTATATTCAGCCAGATTTCTATGAACTTCAAGATGCTTATTAGTTTAATTTTTTTAATTTGCGGTATATAAACATAACTGCTCTTGCGAGTCTCCTTGGATCATGTCTAAGAGTTGGAGTAATTCTTCTTGAATATAATGGTGCTTGCAAAACATAATAACCCTCAGATAATAACTTTTCTTTATTACATTGGACAGGCTCTGCCCCTCTACTTTCGTAATAGTCTACTAATGGAGATTTTTCAAATTGAATCTGAGATAAGATTGAGTTAAAAATTCGGGTATTAACTCCAAAATTTGATAATTGTTTTTCTATTGCTTTGATATGTTGATAGACATCAAGTCCATCTGTTTCTCCTGGCTGAGTCATCAAATTACTTATGTAAATTTTGGGTGCATTACTTCGCAATAATGCATCTACTATCTCTGGTACTAAAAGATTAGGCAATAAAGAGGTGTATAGACTACCTGGGCCAAGAACAATTAAATCAGCTTCTTTTATGGATTCAAGAGCACTTGGAAGAGCTGAAGGATTTTCTGGTAGGTAACCAATCCTCGAAATTAATTTTTTAGATTTACTAATCTTGCTTTCACCAAAAATTTTTTCACCATCTTCTAATTCGGCCCATAACATAACATCAATATTAGTTGCAGGTAAAACTTGACCTTGTACCGCCAAGACCTTACTAGAGGCCTGAACAGCTTTTTCTAAACTGCCTGTAATTGTTGTTAAAGCTGACAAGAATAGATTTCCAAAACTATGACCTTCCAGACCACTTCCTCCTGAAAATCTATACTGAAATAATCTAGTCAAAGTAGGTTCTTCGTTTGATAAGGCTGCCAAGCAATTTCTAATATCTCCTGGAGGTTGCACACCTAGTTGTTTTCTGAGAATTCCACTACTTCCACCATCATCGGATACAGTTACGATTGCTGTAATATTACTACTGTAATTTTTTAAGCCTTTCAGTAAAGTTGATAAGCCTGTACCTCCCCCAATTGCAACAATATTTGGGCCTCTGTTTAATTTACTTTTAACTCTTAATGCATCAACTAGAAATGTATCTTTTTCTGGGACAAGAGCTTTTTGAATAGAATTAATACTTCTATTTTGTCCAATCCCAATTAATAATAGTCCAACAAAAAAAATCAATGGTCCCATTAATGAAACAGGCAAAATACTTGTTAAACCTGTCATTACCCCAAAAAATATTTCAATAAGCCAATAGAGAGGTCTTAAATTTGTCCAAATTACCAAGCCTAATAATGTAGTCAAAAATCCTATAGCAGATGTAAGCATCCATCTTTTTATTACCAATCCTGGCAAAAGCCAACTTAAAATTCTTAAGATTTTGTTCAACAAGGCAAAATTAGACTTTTTAAAATATCTATAGTAACCTCTGATCCTTTTTTTACTTTTATTCATTTAAAAACCTCTGAAATTATATTTCTCAAATTTAAAAACTATATATAATCATTATAAATCAAATTCATACATCCTTTTTTTATTTTTAAAAATAGGCAAAATGAAATATATAGATGTTTTTATATAAGTTTTGAAAAAATCAAAGCATGCAGTTGAAACGAAAAACCTCTCAATAAGCTGGGGGAAAGTTAATGTGCTAAATCAAATAAATTTTCAACTTAATGATGGAGAAAAATTAGCAATTGTTGGTCCCTCAGGTTCTGGTAAATCAACCATATTAAAAATATTAGCTGGACTAATTTTACCTACCAAAGGAGAATTAAGAATATTTGGTGAGAAGCAAACATATTTGAGATTAGATCAAAATAATCCTCCTGATGTAAGACTAGTTTTTCAGAACCCGGCTTTGTTAGGATCTCTAACTATTGAAGAAAATGTAGGTTTTCTCCTTAAAAGAAATAAAAAGTTATCGCAAAAGTTAATCCATGAAATAGTACTTGAATGCTTAGCTGAGGTAGGATTATTTAATGTTGAGAATAAACTTCCAAATGAATTAAGTGGAGGCATGCAAAAGAGAGTGAGCTTTGCTAGGGCATTAATTACTGATCAAACTCTTAATGCAAAGTCTAAACCTTTATTACTTTTTGATGAACCTACTGCTGGCCTTGATCCCATTGCCTCATCAAGAATTGAAGACTTAATTAATAAGACAAATGATAAAGCTAGCGGATCATCTATTGTGGTTAGCCATGTTCTTAGTACTATAGAGAGAACTTCAGATAAAGTTTTAATGCTTTATGGAGGCAAATTTAGATGGGCAGGCTCGATTAATGAATTTAAAGAGAGTAAAGATCCCTATGTATTTCAATTTAGGCATGGGAAACTTGATGGTCCAATGCAACCCAAAGACATTTAAAAATTATGCGTAGAAGCTTACGAGATTCAATAGTTGGTTTTTCCTTATTAGGGGGCATTTTAATATTTACTTTTTTTTCTTTTTGGCTAAGAGGAATAAGATTGTCCTCAAAAAATTGGTACCTGTTTGCTGAATTCAATAACGCAAGCGGTTTATCAAAAAAATCTCCAGTTACTTACAGAGGCATCTTAGTTGGATCGATAGAAGATATCTTGTTCACGAATGAATCAATTAAAGCAAAAATAGTTTTAAATAATCCTGAAATTATTCTTCCAAGGCCAGCATTTGCGAGGGTAGTTACAAATTCTTTCCTTGGAGGAGATGTGCAAGTTGCTTTAGAAACTAGCGACAAGACAATTCCTAAAAACATTGCACAACCTATATCCGAAAAATGCGATACCAAATTAATTATTTGTCAGGGAGATACTATCACAGGTAAGCAACTATCAAGTCTTTCAAATATAACTAATAGAATAAGCCAACTTTTAAAAGAAACAAATCAAGAAAACTTAATTGAGAACATCCTTAACTCAATTGATCAATTTGACAAAACACAAGAAAATCTTGATGAATTAATTTATTTATCGAAAAAAGAAATAGAAAGAGTTGAACCTCTAATAAAAGAAATTACAATTGCTGCTAATCATTTGAATAACATTTTGTCTACTATCGATGACAAAAAAACCCTTAATGATATTAAATTGACGATAAATGCTGCTAGTTCTATTTCAACAAAAATAGATGATATGAGTGATGATTTTAAAAAATTAACTCAAGATAAAGAATTAACCAAATCTATAAGAGATTTAACCATTGGACTTTCAAAATTCCTTAACGAAATTTATCCATGAGAAATATTTAAAATTCATTTATAGCATTTAAAGCCATAGCTGCGATTGCTTTATCTGTAGCTTTTGGCAGTTGAACATACTTTCCTTGAGCTGCCTCTGCTAATTCTTTGCCAAATCCACTTGAAATAAATTTTCTTTCTGTATCAATTATCAAAAGCTTTATCCCAAGCATGGGATATTTTGCTGCGATATCAAGAACCTCTTGCTTTAAATTTGCATTTGTATTTTCGTTTTCTTCATCCTCATTTTGTCCAAGAGATAATCCTAATGGAACATTTCCTCTACCATCGGTAATTCCAACAACAATAACTTGGCCTATATCTCCAGTAGAAAGAGCATTTTTTGCAACTTTTGCTGATTGCGTTAGTCCATGAGCTAAAGGCGATCCGCCTCCGCAAGGCATTGTTTCCAGCCTTCTTTTCGCTGCAGTTATTGATCTTGTTGGAGGTAAAAGAACTTCTGCCTGATTACCTCTAAAGGGAATTAGGGCAACTTCATCTCTATTCTCATATGCCTCGGTCAAAAGTCTGATAACTGCACCTTTAGCACTTTGCATTCTATTAAGAGCCATAGAGCCACTAGCATCAACAAGAAAAATGACTAAAGCACCCGCCTTTTTTTGAAGAAGCTTAGCCCTAAAATCATTTTCTTCTATGATTATTGATTTATTAGGATTCCTTAATCTTCGTGATTTTTGGTAAGGAGCTGCAGCTCGCAAAGTCGCATCTACTGCAATTCTTTTTACTTTACCTCTTGGAATTATAGGTTTCACATACCTTCCTCTACTATCACTAAATATGACTGATCTATTTCCACTATTTCCGGCTTTTGCTTTAGCTGATGAAAAAAGCAATAAATCAGGATCAACCATACATGCCTCAGGATCTAATATGAATTCTTCAGGTATTTCGGGAGTAGATTCTTCTTCTCCATCAGAATTATCTTGTTCTTGTTCTTGTTCTTGTTCTTGTTCATTATCATTTTCATTAGTCTCACGTGCAGACTCTTCGTTGTTTGATTGAGGTGGAGGAGGGGGACTCTGATCCTCTGGAGGGGGGGGTTGAATATCATTATCCTCCGGAGGAATTTGCATTGCTCGTGGGAGAATAACTAACCTAACTGCGACTTTAAGATCTTCAGAATTTACATTCTCATCGCCTCGAAGAGCTGCATTAGCCTTTGCTACTTTTACTGCAAATAATTCTGACCTATGACCTTCTACTCCTCCCCTAAGAGCTTCATTAACTAAATAGGTTATTTGCTCTTTTGTTATCTTGACATCCTTTAACCATTGTCTTGCCAAAATTAATTGAGTAGATAAATTATCGGATTCTTCGGACCATTTTTCTGAAAATTTAATATTATTTTCTGCGTGTGATAAAACAGATTTTGTGATCTCAACTCTTTGAGCATTATCAATAGATTGATCTGCGGAAAGCACAATAGCAAAACGATCTAAAACATGATCTCGTAAAGCACCTTCTTGAGGATTATAAGTTGCTATTAAAAGGGACTTACAAGGATGAGAGAGGCTCAAACCATCTCTTTCAATATTATTTTGCTCTTTTCCTATAGCTTCAAGAATTAAATTTACAATTCCATCATCCAATAAATTTATATCGTCTACATACAGAACACCTCTATGAGCTTCTGCTAAAATTCCAGGCTGAAACACTTGTTCTCCCGTACTTAATGAGGCAGCGACATCAATTGACCCAACAAGTCTATCTTCAGTTATACCAATGGGAACTTGAACAAATGGTGCCTCTTTTACTTTTTTTGGAATTTCATCAATTTGATTCAAATAATCACTTCCAATTGTCTCCTCTAGCAATTTATTAGTACTAATATCCCATTCCTCTGGTTTATCTGGATCTAGGTTCCTACCAATAGGTCTTAATGAAGTATTACTATTTCTCTTAGATAGTGTTTCCAGTATTGATTCATTATCTAATACTTCTACAGGAGGAAGTAAAGTATGCAAACCCCTTGCTAATACTGACTTACCAGTACCTCTTCCGCCAGCGATAATCACTCCTCCTAAACTCGGATCAACTGCTGCCAAAAGCAAAGATAATTTTAATAAACTATGACCCGTAATTGCTGCCAAAGGAAAAGCTCTAAAAGAATCCTTTGAGTTCATTAAATCTTTTATTTCTCTCTTTTCTTTTAACTCGGGGTTCAAAATCACTTTAAAAATGCCTGATATAGAATTTATCCAATAACTTTGTTTTTTGTAGTGGAATTATCAAATCTTAATATCAAAAATGGACTATGTATATCCCTTGGAGCAAATATTGATAGTAAATTCGGAAGCCCCCTTGAGTCACTATTAATTTGTAAACCAAAAATAGAGGAAATAATAAATGAGTGGGGAGATAGTTTCAACAAAAAAAAAGAAGAGAAAAGCAAATTTCATGCAAACTTTTTTTGGTCTTCAATTTATGAGACATTACCCCATGGTGTTGAAAATGAGCAGCCAAATTATTTAAATACTCTCTTACTTATAAAAAGTAATTCTTTTCCTAAACCATCAAATAAAAACGCTAAATTACTTTTAAAAGAGCTAAAAAAGTTAGAGAAATTTTTCGGACGAGAAGAGACGCCAAAGGGTAAGAAATGGCTATCAAGATGTCTCGATTTAGATATTCTTTGGTGGGAAGATTTTCATACGGTTGACGAGGAATTAACATTACCTCACCCTAGATTCATGAATCGGAATTTCGTTATTACACCACTATCTGAAATCTTAAGTAGAAGCCAAAAAATCACAAAGTTCGATGTCCCAAAATGGTCTATATAAATGATTTACAAAACCAAAAAATAACTGTTAGGCTATTTATATTTAAAAATTATGGTCAACAAAAACCTTATAAAAAGATCCATTTTTAAAGAAAAAATATCTGAGTTAAAGTCAAAAAAATTTAGTTTCGAAATAAATAGAATTGAGCTTCCAAATGGACATGAAGGTGAATATGGATACATTAAGCATCCTGGAGCAGCCTTAGCCGTACCTATTACAAAAGACAATAAAGTTATCATTCTTCGGCAATATAGATTTGCTGTTTCAAGGTATTTATTAGAATTTCCAGCAGGTACATTAGAAATAGGTGAAACACCTATTGATTCAATTCAAAGAGAAATACAAGAAGAGACTGGATTCAGTGCAAACAAATGGGATGAACTAGGAACTCTTGTCCCTGCCCCAGGTTATGCAGATGAAGAAATTTATTTATTTTTAGCTCGTGATTTAAACAAGCTCAATGCCGAGGTTAAAGGAGATTTAGATGAAGATATAGAAGTATTAATTTTAGATCCCGACGAACTAGATAATCTTATTTCTAGCGGGGATGAAATTCTTGATGCAAAAACCGTGACTGCTTGGTTTAGAGCTAAACAATTTTTAGACAAATTATGAATAAACCTAGAATACTTTTTTGGCATAGAAAGGATTTAAGAATATTTGATAATCAGTCTTTAATCAAAGCATTTTCATTATCAAATGCTATTACTTCAACTTATATATTTGATAAAAATTACTCACACGATTTCAATGCAAGTTCAAGAGCTTGGTTTCTAGGAAATTCGCTTCAAGAATTAGGAAATAATTGGAAAAAAATGGGTAGTAGATTAATTATGGAAGAAGGAGATCCAGTATTAATAATTCCTCAATTAGCAAAGAAAATAGATGCTAAATTTGTTTTTTGGAATAGATCAATTGAACCTTATGAAATTAATCGCGATTTACAAATAAAAAAAAGTTTAAAAGAACAAAATATTCAAGTTATTGAAACTTGGGATCACTTATTAGTAGAACCTTTAAAAATATTTTCAGGGAATAACAATCCTTATTCAGTTTATGGACCTTTTTATAAAAATCTTAAATCAAAAATGAATTTATTAGGTTCATATGACCAAGATAAAGTTGTTTTCAAGTTTAAAGATATAGATAATAAACTCAAAGAAAATAAGACAATAAATTCATCTGATTCTGTTCTAGAGAAATTTATCAAAAATATCAAATTTAATGGTTCGAATATTTGTCCATGTAGACCTGGAGAGAATGCTGCAGAAACATTATTAGAAAACTTCATCAACGAAAAAAAAATATATTCTTATAATTCTGCAAGAGATTTTCCTTCCCATAATGGGACATCATTTCTAAGTGCATCTCTCAGATTCGGCACCATCAGCATTAGAAAAGTTTGGAACGCCACATTAAATTTAAATTCAGATTTTGCAAATCAAGAAAATTACCTATCAATTGAAACTTGGCAAAAAGAACTTGTTTGGCGTGAATTTTATCAACATTGCTTATTCCATTTCCCAGAGCTAGAGAAAGGTCCATATAGAAAAAAATGGGATCACTTTCCATGGCAAAACAATAATGAATTGTTTGAACATTGGAGCAAAGGAGAGACCGGAGTACCTATAGTTGATGCTGCAATGCGTCAACTAAATAGTACTGGCTGGATGCATAACAGATGTAGGATGATAGTCGCTTCATTTCTAGTAAAAGATCTTATATGCAGTTGGCAAATGGGCGAGAAAAAATTTATGGAGACATTGGTTGATGGAGACTTAGCTGCAAATAATGGGGGATGGCAGTGGAGCGCCAGTAGCGGTATGGATCCAAAACCACTTAGAATTTTTAATCCCTATACCCAAGCAAAAAAATTTGATCCTATTTGCGAATATATAAAATATTGGATTCCTGAATTATCTAAAGTATCAAATTCAGAATTATTAAATGGGGAGATATCTAATTTAGAAAAAAATAATTATTCAAGCCCTATTGTCAATCACAACATACAACAAAGATTATTTAAATCACTTTATGCTGAAATTTGAATTTCCTCTATACAATTCTTTAAAACTTTATTTAAATTTTCTGCTACATAAACTTGCTCTTCGTAAGAAATTTCAGGAAACATTGGAAGACTAAGAACTTCTGTACAAATTCTCTCTGTATTTATGAGTTTTGTTCTAGAAAAATTTTTATTTTTATAAGCTATTTGTGCGTGTATTGGAATTGGATAGTAAATAATTGAATTAATACCTTTTTCAAAAAGTTGTTGTTTTACCAAATTCCTTAAGGAATAATATTTTTTGCAATCAGTATCAAATAAATTTGAAAAATCTTCATTTAAAAAATATTTATCGTTTCTTAATTTGATCACAAATTGATTCCAAGAATGGGAAATTGAATCAGAGCTAATTTTTGGAAAACTAATAAATGGATTTTTTTCTAATAAGTCAAAGTAATTTTTAGCAATTTTTTGGCGATTATTAATCCACATAGAAATATATTTAATTTTAATATTTAATATGGCAGCTTGAATTGTATCAAGTCTGCTGTTATACCCAATTTGGGTATGGTGATATCTTATTGGGCTGCCATGAATAGCCAGTTCTCTAATTTTTTTGGCAATCTTCTGATCTGAAGTTGTTACTGCTCCACCATCTCCAGCAGCTCCTAAATTTTTAGTAGGGAAAAAGCTAAAACAACCTATATCACCGATACTACCAACTTTGGAATTTTCCCACATTGTACATGTTGCCTGAGCACAATCTTCGATTACTTTTAAGTCATATTTGTTGGCCAATGATTTTATTAAAGTCATATTCACTGCATTCCCAAATAGATGAACTGGCATAATTGCCTTGGTATTAGAGTTTATTTCTTGTTCTATTAGTTCAGTATCTATAAGATAAGTTTCAGGATCTACATCTACCAAAATAGGATTAGCACCAACTGCACTAATAGCCTCTGCAGTCGCAAAAAAGCTAAAAGATGAGGTAATAACTTCATCACCCACACCAATATCTAATGCGCGCAAAGCTAACACTAAAGCATCAGTTCCACTGTTACATCCAATAGTATTTTCAACACCAATCAGATTAGAAAAACTCTCTTCAAATTTTGCAATTTCTTGTCCTCCAATATACTGGCCTCCTTTTAAAACTTTAGAAACCTCACTCTCAATTTCAGAGCCAATTTCTTGGTACTGCCTATTTAAAGTAAATGGAGGTATATGCATAGTGAATATATTAACCCTAAACTATATTTCTATGGGTAAAAAAACATTTTAATTCATTTAAACCAACTCGGTTCTTTACCAGAAGTCCATTTAATATTGCAACCTAAAGAGGGCATCTGATTTGAAGGATAAGAATTATCTTGATTCAAATCTCCTACAGCAGCGCGCAAATCTTTTCCAGACAGAGGGATATTATTACCTGGTCTACTATCGTCTAATTGGCCATGATAAAACAATAAAAAATCACCATCTCCTTTATTTGAAAAAAGATAAAAATCTGGGGTGCAAGCCGCTTTTAAAGCCTTAGCAAAATTTTGTTTTTCATCATATAGATAAGGAAAACTCCATCCCTGTGATTGTGCTTGTAATCTCAAATTTTTAGGAGAGTCTGAAGGATGAGTGACAATATCATTACTAGAGATTGCAACCGTTTGAACTGTATTTTCAATTTCTTTACTCAAGATAGAAATTTGATTCTCAATATATTTAACAAATGGGCAATGGGCACAAATAAACATTAAAAGTAAATGCCGATTATCTAGATTATGAGAATTAAAATATTGATTATTGGGAGAATTAGCATTTAACATTTGGAAATTAGGTAATTGAAAACCTAATTCCAAAACCATAGAATTTGTTCTGACCATGTTCAAGTTAAATATTCTTTGATATTTGAAAATTATTGTATATTTTGCAGTAATCCGTAAAGATAGGTACTTTTATATAGGAGAATAATAGAAATAATAAACAAAATGCTTCTAAATCTAACTGGCAAAAAAATTCTTGTTACAGGAATTGCCAACAATCGTTCAATAGCATGGGGTATCGCTCAACAACTTTCAAAAGCTGGTGCAGAACTTGGAATCACATATTTGCCTGATGGTAAGGGAAGATTCGAATCTAAAGTTAGAGAACTAACTGAACCTTTAAATCCATCGTTATTTTTGCCTCTTGATGTTCAAAATCCAACTCAAATTGAAGAAATCTTTAAAAATATAAATGATAATTGGGGGCAAATTGACGGATTAGTTCACTGCCTAGCATTTGCAGGACGTGATGAATTGATTGGAGATTATAGTGCTACAACTTCAGAGGGTTTTGATAGGGCTCTTAATATAAGTGCGTATTCTTTAGCACCTTTATGTAAAGCAGCAAAACCACTTTTTAGTGATGGTGCTGGAGTTGTCTCATTAACTTATTTAGGATCAGAGAGAGCGATTCCTAACTACAACGTGATGGGAGTCGCAAAAGCAGCTTTAGAAGCTTCAGTAAGATATCTTTCTGCAGAACTTGGTCCCGAAAAACAAGTCAGAGTTAACGCAATAAGTGCTGGGCCTATAAGAACACTTGCGAGTTCTGCTATAGGTGGCATTTTAGATATGATTCACAATGTTGAAGAAAAGGCTCCTTTACGCAGAACAGTCACTCAAACAGAAGTTGGTAATACTGCTGCTTTTTTATTGAGTGATCTCTCTAGCGGCATTTCAGGCCAAACAATTTATGTTGATGCGGGTTACTGCATTAATGGAATGTAAACTAAGTTTTTTGCATAAAAATGTCATCTCTAAGGCAATCTGAAATAAAAAGAAAAACGAATGAAACAGATATTTCTGTATTTATAAACTTAGATGGGAATGGAATTTCTGAGATTGATACCGGGATACCATTCTTAGATCATATGCTTCATCAAATATCCAGTCATGGTTTGTTCGATTTAAAAATAAAAGCAATTGGAGATACCCATATTGATGATCATCATACAAATGAAGATGTAGGAATCGCATTAGGCAAAGCATTTTCAAAAGCCTTGGGAGAAAGAAAAGGAATAAGCAGATTTGGACATTTCTTTGCCCCATTAGATGAAGCATTAGTTCAAGTAACTTTAGACTGCTCCGGTAGACCGCATTTATCTTATGATCTTCAATTAAAAGCCCCTAGAATAGGAAATTATGATACTGAACTAGTAAGAGAGTTTTTTATTGCCTTTGTAAATAACAGCGGTATTACTCTACATATTAATCAAATACGAGGAAGTAATTCACATCACATAGTTGAGGCGTGCTTTAAAGCTTTTTCAAGAGCCATGAGAATGGCTACCGAGATAGATCCAAGAAGATCTGATTCAATTCCAAGCAGTAAAGGAATGTTAGAAAAACAATAAAATAGGAATTTTTTCGAATCAGCCACAATTCAGTTGATTTTTGGCGAAAATAGATAGAGTGATTATTTTGTTGTGACTAATTTACAAGATAAAAATATTGATAAATTTAATATTTTTAAAAAAGAAGATTGGTCAAGTGCTTATCAAAATGTAGAACAGGAGCTTACTAAAGAGCCTCTAAAAATTAGCAAAGGTAATAATATTAAAAATTTAAATGGAACATTATTAAGAAATGGACCAGGAATATTAGAGAGAGGTGGACAGTGGGTTCATCATCCATTTGATGGTGATGGGATGATAACATCCATAAAATTTGAAAATGGTAAGCCATTCTTAACAAACAGATTTGTTAAAACTAAAGGCTATTTGGAAGAAGAAAAAATAGATAAATTTATTTACAGAGGTGTTTTTGGAACACAAAAAAATGGAGGAATTTTAAATAATGCATTAGATCTAAAATTCAAGAATATCGCTAATACACATGTCATTAAATTAGGAGATGAAATTCTCGCATTATGGGAAGCAGCAGGTCCACATGCAATGGATCCTGATAGTCTTGACACTATTGGTTTAACAACATTAAAAGGGGTACTCAAGCCTAACGAAGCATTCAGTGCTCATCCCAAAACAGACCTAAACTCAAATGCATCTTCAGAACTTTTAGTCACTTTTGGAGTACAAACCGGGCCCAAAAGTACCATTAGATTAATGGAATTTGATAATGCTGGTACAAATTCTGGAGAGCTCATTTTTGACAGAAAAGATACCTTTAATGGCTTTGCATTCCTTCATGATTTCGCAATTACAACTAATTGGGCAATATTTTTACAGAATGCTATTGATTTCAATCCTCTTCCATTTGTAATGGGTCAAAGAGGAGCAGCACAATGTCTAAAGTCAAACCCAAATAAAAAGGCAAAGTTTTTTATCATTCCCAGAGAAAGTGGATTATTTAGAGGACAGCCTCCTTTAACAATAGATGCTCCAGAAGGATTCGTATTTCATCATGTAAACGCATTTGAAAAAGATTCCAAAATCGTATTAGATAGTATTTTTTATGACGATTTCCCATCAGTTGGTCCAGACGAGAATTTTAGGGATATTGACTTTGATAAATATCCAGAAGGAAAACTAAAAAGATCAATTATCGATCTAAAGACAAAAACTTGTGAACTTGAAACTTTCAGTGAACAATGTTGTGAATTTGCTGTTGTTAATCCTAAAAACTTAGGATTAAAATCAACTTTTAGTTGGATGGCAAGCACATCTCAAAAGCTGGGGAACGCTCCACTTCAAGCAATAAAAAAAATAAATTTAACTTCTAAAGAAGAGATTTCTTGGTCAGCAGGTCCAAGTGGATTTGTTAGTGAACCAATTATGGTTCCATCAGAAAACTCTTCCAAAGAAGATGAGGGATTTTTATTTATACTTTTATGGAACGGAGAAAGAAGAGGAAGCGATTTAGTGATATTAGACGCAAAAGACTTAAAAGAATTAGCTGTTTATGAATTACCCATTTCAATTCCTCATGGACTTCATGGATCTTGGGTTAATTGAATTTAAGAAAAAATTTTAATTAAATCTGGAATAATTTTTTTTAATGCTTTACCTCTATGACTACAAGAGTCTTTAATATTATTATTCATTTCTGCGAAAGTTAATCTGGTGGAACTCTCCTCAAAAATTGGGTCATACCCAAAACCACTTTTTCCTCTGGGGTTTAGAATAATATTGCCATGACATTTGGCCTCAGATTCAATAATCACTTCACCATTTGAGGAACAAACACAAATATTGGCAATAAAGAAAGCACTTCTATTTTGAACTCCATCAAGTTCTCTTAAAACTCGTTCAATTCTCTTCTGATCATTTTCTGCATATCTAGATGAGTAAATGCCAGGCTTACCACCTAGTGCTTCAATACAAATTCCTGAATCATCTGCTATTGAAAAATTATTCGTTTTTCTCGAAACTTGACTCGCTTTTTTAATTGCATTATCTCTAAATGTCAGTCCATCCTCTTCAACTTCTAATGATTCTGGCTGGAGTAACAATTTACAATTAACTCCAGCAAGCAATTTCTTATATTCTTCAATTTTACCTTTATTCTTACTCGCTAAATATAAATTTTTCATCCTTATTTTCCTACCAAATTTATAAATTCTTGGCCCCATTCTAATAATTCATCTAAATATGATTCTTTTGGTGCTTCACAATATAATCTTAAGAGAGGTTCCGTTCCTGAAAACCTAAAAAGAAGCCAAAAATTTTTATCAATTCTCAACTTTATTCCATCGATCTTTGAGATGCTTTTTAACTTGTGATTATTAATATTCTCAGGAATATTATCAATGATGAATTCTTTTACGTTATTTTTTTCTGACTGATTTGGAAATTTAATATCAATTCTTTTATAAAAACTTGGCCCAAAGTCTTCTTGAATTTCATCTAAGGTTTCATATAAATATTGAGATTTTTGAGCAATTCCATTTAATAAAACCATCCCTGCATATAGAGCATCTCTTTCAGGCATAAAGTCACCAAAACCAACTCCCCCAGATTCTTCTCCTCCAATAAATATTTTTTCTTTAATCATTTTTTCAGCAATATATTTAAAGCCAACTGGAAGTTCAAAAACATCTCTATTTTGACTCTCTGATATATTTTTAATAATATCTGAACCACTAACAGTCTTTAAAACTGGATAAGAATTATTTTTAATTTCGCCCAAATAGCTTATAAAGTATGGGAGTAAATCTTGAGTACTAGAGTATCTTCCTTTTTCATCAATTGCCGCAATTCTATCACCATCACCATCAAATATAATTCCTAAAGTTTTCACTTCGTTTGTTGAATTTTTCATTAGTGTTTGTTTTAGATCATCTGCATAATTCAAAAGAGGTTCAGGAGGTTTTCCTCCAAAAAAAGGATCAGCATTTTTCCTGATTTCTGAAATAACTTCTAAATCATTAGAAGCAAAAATCTCAGACATACAATTTGCAGCTGAACCATGCATAGAATCTACAAAAATTCTCAATTTCATTTTCTTTAATCTCTTGGAAATATAGTCAATATCAAAAAGGGATTTAATTCTATCTAAATGAAATTTCTTAATATCTACAAATTGATTAACACCATCTATTTTTTCAATTGAATTTCCAAGCATTAATCTTTTTTCAACTTCACTTGTAAAAGATTCGTCAACAGAACATCCATTAAAGCTCTTTATTTTCAGACCAAGCCAATTATATGGATTATGACTTGCTGTAATTACTAACGCTCCAAGACATCCGACTTCTTTGGCATAGAAACTACAAGAGGGTGTTGTAACAAAGCCATCAGATAAGATTGGTTCGAAACCACATCCTCTTACAAAAGGCACTATTTGCTTGGCGAATTCACAAGCCATAAATCTACGATCATATCCAATAATAATTTTCTTTGAATTAACTTCTTTATAGTATTGATAATGCAACTCCTGACATGCAGCGACAACAACTCTTGAAAGATTGGACAGGTTAAAGTCAAAACCAATAATTCCTCTCCAACCATCAGTTCCAAATTTTATCTTATCTAATTTATCAGCTCTCAAATTTCAAATTTCCCTGATGTCTTTTAATTATCTATACTAATTTATATGAGTAAATTTTAAAACCGCCCTTAAATAATAATTTGAATTCTCTTTATTTAAAAAGTTTTACAAGATGCAAAAGAAAAGCATGGCTCGATTTTAAGGGTAAAAAATCTTATGAAGTTTGGTCTCCCCATAAAGCTATAGATAAAATTAATCAGTTTCAAATTTTCTCTGAATTTTGTAATGGTGAAATATATACAGGATTAAAAGCATTTGAAAATGGTTATCAAGGGGTAATAGGATTTAAAATCAAAGGGAATCTTTTCCAAAATATAAACGCAGAGATACTTCCACAATTACTTGTAAAGACTAAAGGTAAAAGTAAATGGGGACAATATAAATATTTACCTGCTGTTTATAAGTTAGGCCACAAAACAACTAAAGAACATTTATTCGACTTAGCTTTTTGTTCTATGCTTTTGGAATATTTTCAAGAATCTAAAATTGAGAAAGGATTAGTAATTTCAACTTTTTATAAAAAAGTTAAAGTTGAAGAAATTTATTTAAATAAAAAATTAAGAAAAAAAGTTTTAAATGTTTTTTTAGACTTGAATGAATGCTTGGAGGGATCTATACCAGAAATAACTAAAGATAGAAAAAAATGTACTATTTGTTCCTGGCAAAAATTTTGTGACAAAGAAGCAAAAGAAAATGGATATCTAACAGATATAGATGGAATAGGGTCCAAAACGGCCTCGTTACTCAAAGCAAACGGAATAACTAATACACAAACATTAGCTTCGTATAGCGAACAACAACTTGGAGAGAAATTATCTAAATTCAAAGATCAAAAGTATGAAAAAGCATCCATATTTGTAAAGCAAGCACAGGCATATATTTCTGGAGAACCATATTTCATTTCTAATAAAAATAATAAGGAAGATCTATTAGAAAAAATATGTTCGGGATTTTATATATTTGATATTGAGTCAAATCCAGATGAAAAGCATGATTTTTTATATGGATTTTTAAAAGTAAATAATTTGTCTATAAAAAAAGAAGATCTTATTTATGAACCAATCTTAAATCTTCAAAACAATAAAGGAGAATCTTACAGGCAAATTATTGAAATACTTTTTTCACAGAAGGAATGGCCAGTTTTGCATTACGGAGAAACTGAAAAGATAGCAATAATTAATATTGCTAAAAACCTAAATTTTAGTTTTGAAGAAATTGATTCACTTACCTCAAGATTTATAGACTTACATACCTTAATACGAAAGTCTTGGATATTACCACTAAAAAACTATGGCTTAAAAACTGTTTCTAATTGGCTTGGATTTGAATGGATGCAGAAAAATGTCAGTGGCTCGAAAGCCCTTTATTGGTGGATTCAATATCAAATTACAGAAAACGAAATATTTTTAAAAAAAATTATCCAGTATAACAAAGATGATTGTTTGGCTACTTTATTAATTGCAAAATATTTAATCAAAAATCAATTAAAGAAAAATTGATCCTACAGATTTATTAATAATAATTTTTCCAAAAATTTCTGAAAAAAAATAACTTCCTTCCTCTAAATATTTTCTTTTTATCATTGCTAAACCTTTTATTTGAGAATCTGATTTAAAAAAACTAGTGATTTTGCCTACAGAAATATCCTTGGCAGAACTTATATATAAATTTTTATCTTCAACGTTTAAATTCAAATTAGATTCAAATGATTTCCAAATTCTTATTTCCTGTTTTAAAGAGGAAACATTTTTTATTTTTGACATTGTTTCTTGTCCTAAATAACAACCTTTATTAAAATCAATGAGATCTTGTAACCCAAGCTCAAGAGGATTATTTTTTCCGTTTATTTCCATTTCTAATGAGGGTATTGCCTGATTAATCTTCCAAAGTTTTAAATCATTAGGATTTAGTAAATTAAGTTTATTTTTATATATTTCAAATTCTTTATCTTCTGATTTGAAGAAAATAGGCTGGTAAGTTCTCCATGAATTAGATTGATCAATTTCCTGAATTCTATTTATCAAGAAAGGTTCACTTAGAAGTACATCGTCCGCTGGAAAAATAATTTGATTAAAGTAATCAATTATTTCATTAGTGTTACCCGACAAAATAATTACTTCTAAGTTTCTTTCTAAAAAAATAATTTCAATTAATGACCTTAGAACTCCATTTGGAGTTAACCAACAAGTTTTGATAACTTTATTTTCTGAATTAAGAATATTACCAGTTGTTATCCCATTAAGAAATTTTCTCGCATCTTTTCCAGTAATAGAAAAACAATCAAATTTTTCAAGCCAAAACTTTTTTTTAATATCTTGCATTTTGAAATAATTATAAAAAGTCTTTTATTGTAAAAAGACTCTTTAATTTAACATTTTCATCTTCAAGAGCTTCTAATCCCCCTTCTTGTCTATCAACTATAGACAAAACTTCCTCAACAACATAATTATTTTCGCGTAACTTTTTTATAGCTTTTATCACTGAACCAGCAGTTGTAACGACATCCTCTAAAACAGTTACCAAAGTTCCTTCTTCTAATTTAGGGCCCTCTATTCCAGCTTTGGTACCGTATTTTTTGATTTCTTTCCGAATTATTAAACCATCAAGGTTTAGACCATCCAAAGCTGCTTTGACAATTAATCCACTTACTATAGGGTCTGCACCTAATGTCAATCCTGCTACAGCTTTTGACCTTGAGTCCTTTAACTCTAAAAATAAATCACTTATTAAGTTTAGGCCTTCGCCATTTAATGATACCGGTTTACAGTTCAAGTAATGACTGCTTTTTTTTCCTGAAGATAAAGTGAAGTTTCCTTTCTTATAAGATTTTTCAATTAACTGTTTTAACAATTTTTCTTTATTTAAATAATACTTATCCGAAAATTTGCCCATTAGTAAAAGTTAAATTTATATTTAAAGATTAGAAGAAAAAAAAGAAATCTCACAAAAACTTCCTAATGAGGTGTTTTTTGAAATATTATTTTTATATTGTATATTGAAATTCAATGTAATTAAAATTACATAAATTCCCTTGGGGGTGTAGCAATCTGGTGAATGCACCAAACTCATAATTTGGCTAAGGCGAGTTCGATCCTCGCCACCCCCATTATTCATTTGTTATTGAATGAAAATAACTCTACTTTTATTCCTTTTATTTTTACCAGCTTTTTTCGCAGCGAGTGAACTCTCTTTTTTATTAATAAGGCCAAGTAAAGTTTTAAGGTTAATAGAAGAAAAAAAGAAAGGAGCATTTTCAATTTTAAAAATTCAAAAACGCTTCAGATCTTCATTAATTGCTTCTCAATTTGGAGTAACAATTTCATTAATTGCAATTGGATGGCTCAGCAATAACCTGGCTAATGATTATTGGAAAAGCAATGTTTTATCAAATAGATTTTATGATCTTCTATTATTTTTATTTGTTGTTTTAGTTGTTACTCTTATTTCTGGACTAATTCCAAAAGCTTTAGTAATTAACAATCCAGAATCTGCTGCATTAAGGTTAACCACAATTTTCGATGCCGTAAGAAAAGCTATGAATCCTATAGTGAAAACAATAGAATTCTTTGCTAGCGCCTGTTTAGGCTTGTTCAATTTAAATAACAAATGGGATTCTTTAAACTCGGGTTTATCTGCTGGAGAATTAGAAACTCTTATAGAAACAGATAACGTAACAGGTTTAAAACCAGATGAGAAGAATATTCTTGAAGGAGTTTTTGCTTTAAAAGATACACAGGTTAAAGAAGTGATGATTCCAAGATCTGAAATGGTAACTTTGCCAAAAAATATAACCTTTTCAGAACTTATGAAACAAGTAGATAAAACTCGACATGCTCGCTTCTTTGTAATTGGTGAGTCTTTAGATGATGTATTAGGTGTATTAGATTTGCGTTATCTAGCTAAGCCAATATCAAAAGGAGAAATGGAAGCTGATACATTATTAGAGCCATTCCTTTTACCAGTAACAAAAATAATAGAAACATGTTCACTAGCAGAAATATTTCCAATAGTAAGAGACTACAATCCCTTCTTACTAGTAGTTGATGAACACGGTGGAACAGAGGGACTTATAACTGCAGCTGATCTAAATGGCGAAATAGTTGGAGAGGAAATGCTTAATAATAGAACTTATTCAGACATGAGAATGTTAGATAATTTCTCCAAAAAATGGTCAATAGCTGGAAAATCAGAAATTATTGAAATCAATAAAAAGTTAGGATGTTCTATTCCAGAAGGTACTGATTATTATACCCTTGCTGGATTTATGTTAGAAAAATTTCAAATGGTTCCAAAAATTGGTGACGTTTTAGATTTTAATAACATTAAATTTGAAGTTATTTCTATGTCAGGTCCAAAAATTGATCGTGTTAAAATAATTCTTCCCAAAAGCTCAATGTGACTCCTCATAGAGGATAATGATAATAAATATATGGATTTGAAATTATGCAACCAACCTCATCACCCGTAAAGGTTGGAGTCATAGGTATAGGAAATATGGGCTGGCATCATGCTCGAGTACTAAGTTTACTCAAAGATGCAAATCTCATTGGAGTCGCAGATCCAAATGAAGAAAGAGGCAAATTAGCTATTGAGCAATTTCAATGTGAATGGTTCAAGGATTATAAGGATCTAATTCCAAAAGTTGATGCTATATGTATCGCTGTCCCTACACTACTTCATCAAAAAGTAGGACTAGATTGCCTCAAAGGAGGTGCTAACGTTCTCATTGAAAAACCAATTGCAGCTAACGAGTTGGAGGCACAATCTTTAATAGAGGCAGCTAATTCAAGTAAATGTCTATTACAAGTTGGGCATATTGAAAGATTTAATCCTGCTTTTAGAGAATTAAATAAAATAGTAAATAATGAAGAAATTGTTGTTTTAGAAGCAAGGAGACACAGTCCTCATGCAGACAGAGCAAATGATGTATCTGTAGTAATGGATTTAATGATTCATGACATTGATCTTATTTTGGAGCTTGTAAACTCAAAAATACAAAAATTAGCAGCAGTTGGAGGAAGAAATAGCGAAGGATTAATAGATTATGTCAATGCTACTTTAGTTTTTAAAAATAATGTTATTGCAAGCCTAACTGCAAGCAAAATGAGTCACAAAAAAATTAGAAGTTTAAGTGCTCACTGCCAAAATGGCCTAGTAGAAACTGATTTCCTAAATCACTCTTTACAAATCCATCGAAAGTCTCATGAATCATACACAGCAGAGCATGGAGAATTAGTTTATAGAAATGATGGATATGTCGAAGAAGTTAGCACAACCTCCATTGAACCTCTTTATGCAGAACTGGAGCATTTTCTTAAATGCGTTCAGGGCAAAGAAAAACCTGAGGTAGATGGTGAGCAAGCCTCAAGAGCATTAAAAATTGCTGATTTTATAGAGAGTGCTGTAGATAATTCTGGAGATGCGATTTTACTTGAAAATCCCTTCTAATAAAAACAATCAAAATAAAAGAATTTTATTTAAATCCAACTGCAGCTTGCCAAACAAATACCAATAAAAAGAAAAATAAAGGAATAAGTGGAAGAACATCAACAGTTGGAGCAAAAGCCTTGTAAGCCTCAGGCAATTCAGCGAATGTATTAAATAGAATGAGCACCTTTTTTGATAATTTAATTAATTATGATAAGACGTTACCACGTATAGTGAGCAATAGAGGATGTTTTCCAAGGAGCGAAATCATTTGTAAAACAATTATCTCTTATTGCAGTAGAAATTGCATTGGTAAATCTTATTAAGTGGGCAATATTATGCAAACTTATGAGTGTTAGGCCCAATATTTCGTCATTTCTAATTAGATGATGCAAATATGCTCGAGAATAGGATTTACAGGTTTCGCATTTACAAGTTTTGTCAATCGGAGAAAAGTCATTTTTAAATCGAGCATTTCGCAAATTCAATCTTTCATCATTAAAAAATGCAGTCCCATGTCTCCCTAGTCTTGTAGGCAAAACACAGTCAAATATATCGAATCCATTAGCAACAGCTAGAGAAATTTCTTTTAAGGAGCCAATTCCCATTAAGTATCTTGGTTTATTTATTGGTAAGAATTTCGGGACGTAATTAATTACACTATGTATTTCTTCGACTGCCTCGCCAACACTTACACCTCCCACTGCTATTCCAGGAAGATCAAAAGAACTTGTATATTTTGCACTGTATTCTCTCAATCTCGGATACTTTCCACCTTGAACTATACCGAATAATGCTTGATTGGATTTCTGATGAGTCTCAACACATTTTTGCAACCATGAATGAGTTCTTTGTAAAGAGTCCTCAATATCATTTTCGTTAGCTGTATGCGGAGGACAATGATCAAAAGCCATCGCAACATCCGATCCAAGATCCATTTGAATCTGTATTACTTTTTCAGGTGATAAAAAAACATGACTACCATCTCTTGGATTTTTAAATTCCACGCCTTTATCAGAAATATTATTTAATTTGGCCAAACTAAAAACTTGATATCCTCCTGAATCAGTAAGAATAGGCTTCGGCCAATTCATGAACTTATGTATTCCGCCAGATTCTTTAACTAGTTTTTCTCCAGGTTGTAAATGAAGATGAAAGGTATTTGAGAGAATCATTTCTGAACCTGTAGAGGTTAACTGCTTAGATGAAATTCCTTTAACCGTTGCCAAAGTACCCACAGGCATAAATTTTGGTGTGTTTACCTGACCATTTGGTGTATGAAATATACCAGTTCTTGCCGCTGTATTACTGCAATTCGATGTAATTTCAAATTCAAACACGATAATTTATAGAATTTTTTGATCCTTTTTCATTAATTTACCCTATTATTTAATATTGAATCTATTTTTATCTCATCAAAAAATATTTAATAAAAAATTTGGCAGGATCTTGGATTTTCTATACAACATTTCCAAAAATACCTTTAATTAATCCCGAATTTAAAAATATTGCACAATTTGCCCCGCCTTTAGGATTTTTGATTGGAACAATACAGAGTTATATTTTTCTTTTTTTAACAACAAACTCTTGGTCAATTTATGCATCTGCATTAATTTGTTTGGCTTCAGGATATTTAATTACTGGTGGTCTACATATTGATGGTTTAATGGATACTTTCGATGGTATTTTTGCGGGTAAAAAGAAACGTTTAAAAGCCATGAAAGACAGTAAAGTTGGTTCCTTTGGCGTTCAAGCTTTAGTTTTTATAACTTTAATTCAAATTGCTTGCATACTGAAAATTCAAAACCTAGTAATTTTTGTTTTACCTATATGCTTATTTTGGGGAAGATTTTCAAATTTATTTTTTATAGAAAAGTTTAAATATATGAGTTATAAGAAAAAATCTGTTAGTCACAAAAAGTTTTGGAATGGATTTAAAAAAGAATCTTTGATCTCCATTATTTTTCTTTTGATTTTCATTGCATACCAATTTGTTTCAATTACATCCCAAGCAATATTAATTAAATTTTTAATTCTTATTTTGATTGGTATTTTTCTAAGCTATTGTATCCCAAACATACTGGGTAATAAAATTGGAGGCTTTAACGGAGATGCCTGCGGTGCAAGTGTTGTTCTAGTTGAAACTGCAATGTTATTTATGCATGCAATTCTTTTATAGGTAGTTCTAAGTAAAAAATATTTTTCTTCTTAAGATTTTTTGATTTCTCAGTATTATCTACCGAGTTATTTTCCAGCAATCTCAAATCTCCTCCAATTTGTTTTGCTAATTTCCTCGCCAAGAAAAGTCCCACGCCAGTGCCTTCCTTCTTTTTAGCAGCAGATCCTCTAAAACCTTTTTCAAAAATTTTCTCGTTTTCTTTTTTATTTATTTTTTTACCATCATCAAATATACAGAGTCCATTACTCGTAATTGCGAGCCCAATTTCAGCATCTTTTTGGGCATATTTAAACGCATTTTCTAATAGATTTGCCACAATTTCAGCAATTACAGCATATTTTGCCTTTAATGGCGAAATAGTCCAATCTGGCCAAAGAGAAGGTTCAGTCCAATCTCTATTCTCTAAGTCCGCATTAGCTTTACCCCTTTCTAATATTGGCCTTAATAAACTCTGAACAGTTATTACCTTTTTATTATCTAAATTTGGAGGTAATAATAATCTTTCCTCTCCAATTTCCAGAGGAAGTTGAATAGGTAAATTTAATTGAGCAAAAGAATCCATATATTGATTAATTTGTTTTTGCTCTATTATCATGCGTTCGACTATTTCAATAGAATCATCATCTGAACCAAGTCTTTTTATTAATAATTTTGCGTATGTTCTAATAGCAGCTAATGGATTCCTTAATTGATGAATTATGACATTGACCTGATTTTTTAAATAATTGACTTCTTCATTTTTATTTTGACGTTCTAATTCGATAGAGACACATTTAGCTAAAGATATTGATAAAGCTTTTAATCTAGAGTCGAGAGATACTGGCCAATTCCCCCCTTTCAAATCAGTTTCTACCCGAAGGACACCAAGTAGAATATCGTTTTCTTGTAGTGGGTACCATCTTCTATTAGGCGATGAAACCTTTAGTGAAGGATCATCTTCTATTGAAGTAAGTAGCCGATCAATTTGCGGCCATTGACCAATCATTTCAAAAGATGCTTTAGTTCCTTGCTTAGCTGAAGCAAGATACATAACTAAATTAGTCACGCCCATTGAGCAACCAAAACTCTCTAGCTGTTTTAAAATTAATTCTTCAAATTTTTTTGAAAGATTCATGATTAATGAAATTTTGGGAAATTTATTTAAAAAAAACTTGAAAAAGGGCTTGTAAAATATGAAAAAAGTATTAAGATATATAAAGAGGTCTGACTTTAGCCAGCCTTAAATATGAATATTTAATCATATTTTAAGCTACATCAGGGGTTGATGGGTCCTCTATGTAATTTGAAGTGAATTTAAAATCACATATGTAAGATTAGTAAAAATAAATGAGACTAATCTCATTAATAATTTCAGGAGTACCAATCAATGTCAAAAAAAAGAAAAAGAATCAGCAGAAGAAGATTGGCTGGCCAAAGAGTAATGGCACATGTACCTATTTATCATATCGAAACTGGCAAACATAAACCAGTTACAGCAGCAAGAAGATTCATAGCTGAAAATGGTCTCTCTGCACCTTCAGTTTTTAATGTAAGAAGAAATGAACACACCACTGATAGATTTTTTTGGGGTGAAAAAGGATTATTTAGCGCCCAATATGCTGAAGAAAATCATTTTCTATTTCCATCACTTAAAGTTGTAGTTGAAGGAATTGGTGAAGAAAAAATATTTGAGGGTCTAGAACTGACTGCAGATGATTGGGAAGAGATTGAAGAATATGAATACGCTTTTGTTTAAAAAATATTATATATATTTGAACTTATAAAATTAATTAAATTTGAATCAATTTGATGAAATCCATCAAATTCTAGTAATTCACAAAATTTAGAAGTCTTACTCTTTACCTTTTCATAAATAGTCCTAGAGGCATCTATAGGCACAACGTCATCGAATAAACCATGACTAATAATTAATGGCGAGAATTTTTCTCCTGGGGACCAGTTGGGGTGAGGATAACCACTACAAGCAACAATTAATCCAAAATTTAACTTAAATCCCGCATCAATTGCCATCGCCGCCCCCTGAGAGAACCCCAACAAAATTGTTTTTCTTAGTGGAATCTTATAAGTATCAAAATTTTTTAATGTAACTAAAAGTTTATTTACTTCAACCTCAGCTCCATTCCAATCATGTGGATATAATCCATACCACTGTCTTCCCTGACCGCTTGGGTGTAATCCAGGAGCCCTCAAAGAAATTACCTCAAAATCAAGATTTATTTTTTCAGTCATCTCCTTTCCAAATGTTAAAAGGTCATCTGAATCAGCTCCCCAACCATGCATCAAAATAATTCTATGAGTTGCAGTTTGAGAGCTAATCGAGACAAATTCATGATTGATAGCATATTTCATGTTTATATTCTTAAGTAAGTAAACTTTCCCATAATGTCTCCATTAGCTTTAGTAAGTGTCTCTGATAAAAAAAATATAATCCCATTTTGTAAGGAATTGGTAGAGCAATTTAACTATAAAATTCTATCAAGTGGAGGCACTGCCAAACATCTTATAGAGGCTAAAATTCCAGTTATTAAAGTTGCTGATTTTACTAATTCTCCAGAAATTCTTGGAGGAAGAGTTAAAACTTTACATCCAAAAATACACGGGGGAATATTAGCTAAAAGAACTGATGAGGAACATAAAAAAGATATAGAAGCTAACAATCTTGAATTAATAGACTTAGTAGTTGTAAATTTATATCCTTTTAAAAAAACTATAGATCAGGGAGCTAAATGGGAAGATGCTATTGAAAATATCGATATAGGAGGGCCATCTATGATTCGTTCTGCTGCTAAAAATCATAAAGATGTTTCCGTTTTAGTAGATCCTAGTCAGTATCAAAATTTTCTTGAAGAAAGTAAAAAAGGTGAATTGAAAGACTCATATAAAGCAAAATTAGCCCTTGAAGCTTTTCAACATACAGCAGACTATGACACTGCAATATCTAATTGGATAAGAAAAGAAAAAGATTTACAATCTTCCAAATATATTGAATCTTATCCACTAATCAGAACCTTAAGATATGGGGAGAATCCACATCAAAAAGCTTTCTGGTATGGTTTAAGTAACATTGGATGGAACTCAGCAGAACAATTACAAGGAAAAAACTTAAGTTATAACAATCTATTAGATCTAGAGTCGGCACTTTCAACAGTTTTAGAATTTGGCTACACAGAAAAAGATGAACTTACAAACAATATCTTTGCCTCTGTTATTTTAAAACACAATAATCCTTGTGGTGCCTCTATAAGTAATTCAGCTTCCAAAGCATTTTTGAATGCTTTGGAATGCGACTCAGTTAGTGCATTTGGAGGAATAGTTGCTTTTAATTCAAATGTTGATAGTGAGACCGCAATTCACCTCAAAGATATTTTCTTAGAGTGTGTCGTCGCTCCATCTTTTGATAAGGAAGCTTTAGAAATTTTAAAAGTTAAAAAGAATTTAAGAATTTTAAAGTTTTCAAAAGATCAACTTCCAAAAAAGAATCAAAATTCTACTAAATCAATAATGGGAGGATTACTAGTTCAAGATACTGACGATAGTGAAGAAAAAACTGAAAATTGGATTTCAGTAACTAATAAAAATCCTAATAATCAAACTAACTTAGATCTAAATTTTGCATGGAAAATTTGTAAACACGTGAAATCTAATGCCATTGTTATTGCAAAAGACCAAAAAACTATTGGTATTGGAGCTGGACAAATGAATAGAGTTGGAGCAGCAAAAATCGCATTAGAAGCAGCTGGAAGATTATGTACTGATGCTGTATTGGCCAGCGATGGGTTTTTCCCATTTGCAGATACTGTAGAACTTGCAAATAAATATGGAATAAAAGCTATCATTCAACCTGGAGGAAGTCTAAGAGACCAAGAAAGTATTGATATGTGTAATTCAAAAGGAATTTCAATGGTATTTACCCAAAAAAGGCACTTTTTACATTGAATTATGTTGATTTTGGATAATATGTAATCTTGTTAGTTTTTCTGAATAAAGATAGCCTACCTGGACCTGCACATAGAAAGTATAGAGAAATAGCACCATATATAAAAGATAATTCGAAAGCATAATTATGACCTTCAACCACTGCCAGAGGAAAGCCTTCCAGTCCAGTATCAAGGAGATGAAAATAAACTGCAAATGCCATTGTGGAGAACAGACCAAGAGAAGAAAGCCTCGCAAAAATCCCTAAAGCCAACCCAACTGGGCATACCAGTTGAGTAATTGCTGCTCCAAAAGTCCAAATAACAGGATCACCAGGCAAAAATGGGAAATACTTACCGACTACAAACTCTGCAAAACCCTGCGGATCCTGAAGTTTTTCTAGGCCATGATGAATCATCAAAGCACAAAAACCTATTCTTAAAACAAAAATCGATAGTTCACCAAGGATATTTACTTCTGACCCTGAAGATGAATTTGCAACTACAACTTCAACTTTTTGGGGCGCTTTAGTTCTATTCATACTTGCAGTTTGAACCTGATTAGTTTGTGCTTTGTCTTCCATACTTCAATAATTTTTCATTATTCTAGTTAATAAAGTAGATCTTTTGGAATTATCTGACTAATAAATTAAAAAAACTAAGCAAATTTTTAAATGAATAAAAAATTCAGGAAGCAATATCAATTAACTTTTCAATAACATCTGCAACAACTTTATCAGGAGTGGATGCACCTGAGGTAATTCCAACATTAATTTTTCCACTAGGTAGAAAATTATTTTTAAGTTCTAAGTCTGATCCTAGTGGTTTATGAAATATTGAGTTTTCTTTAACTGATATCCTCTCTGGCGTATCAATGTGAAAAGATGAAATATTTTTATTAATTGCTATTTCTTGTAGGTGAGTAGTATTGGAAGAATTGAAGCCTCCAATAACTACTAAAATATCAAGGTCTTCATCAACCAGAGAGAACATTGCATCTTGCCTTTCTTCAGTTGCATCACAAATAGTATTAAAAGCTAAAAAGTGACTATTTAAGTTTTCTGGTCCAAATTTCTTTAACATTGTCCTTTCAAAAACCTTTCCAATTTCCTCAGTCTCGCTCTTAAGCATAGTTGTCTGATTTGCGACTCCCACTCTATCTAAATCTTTATCAGGATCAAATCCATTAGAACAAGCTTTAGCAAATTTGTTCATAAACTCATTCCTATTACCTCTCCCCTGAATATATTCAGAAACGTAGTTCGCTTCTTCTAGATCAAGTACAACTAAATATTTACCTGCGAATGAACTTGTAGCGAGAGTCTCTTCATGTTTAAATTTTCCGTGAATAATAGATGTGAAAATATGTTTTTTATGTTTTTCAACTGTATGCCAAACCTTAGAAACCCATGGACAAGTTGTATCAATAATATGACAACCTTTCTCATGCAAGAGTTTCATTTCTTGAACAGTAGCTCCGAAAGCAGGCAATATAACAACATCCCCATTAGAAACTAAAGAAAAATCTTTGATTCCATTTTTAGCTGAGATGAATTTCACATTCATTTTTCTTAAATGATCATTAACCGAGGGATTATGAATTATTTCGTTTGTTATCCAAATATTCTCATTTGGATAATGTCTTCTGGTTTCATAAGCCATTGCAACAGCTCTTTCAACTCCCCAACAGAAACCGAAGGCTTGGGCCAGCTTTATATTTAGTCTGCCTTTAGTATAGGTAAAATTATTATCCCGAATAGAACTTATCAAATCACTTTGGTAAGCTTCTTCTAACGCTTGAGCTCTTTTTGTTGGAGAATCGAAACCCCTTCTATTGTATCTATCAGAATGATGAAGGGATCTTCTAAAAGCTTGAGTATCCATCTTCCTATATTACAACGTTTTAAATAATTTTTCGGAAAAAAAAAGAAACCTGACACAAGTCAGGTTTCTTAAATCAATTGTCAATTAGATTATTTAGCAGATGCAAAGTCTGGATATGCTTCCATTCCATGCTCTCCTATATCTAAGCCTTGAGTCTCTTCCTCTTCAGATACTCGGATTCCACCGAATAATCCTCCAATTACAGACCAGGCAATCCAGCAAGTAACTAGTGTCCAGATAGCATAAGCCGCGGCACCAAGAGCTTGAACTAGAAGAAGGGTAATACCTCCACCATTGAACAATCCCATACCTGCTCCATCGCCTTGTACAGCTGTACCCCAAAGACCGATAACTAAAGTACCCCATACACCACAAACTCCGTGAACAGAGAATGCACCTACAGGATCATCAATCTCAGCGGCATCAAGTGCTGCAACAGAAAATACAACTATAATTCCCCCTACTAGTCCTGCGAACCAGGCTCCAGCAAGAGTCATATCACCACAACCAGCAGTGATACTAACCAAACCAGCAAGGATTCCGTTAATTATCATTGTAAGATCAGGCTTACCAGAAGTTAATGTTGAAACAATAGTTGCACCAATAGCTCCAGCTGCCGCTGCCAAAGTAGTTGTTACAGCAACATATGGAACCCATTGATCCATAGCAAGTTGAGAACCGGGGTTAAATCCATACCAACCTATCCATAGGACTAATGCACCTAGAGTAGCTATAGCCATATTGTGTCCTGGCATAGCTTGTGGTTTCCCATCAGAGTATTTGCCAATTCTTGGCCCAAGAAGCATAGCTCCTACAAGACCCGCCCATGCTCCAACTGAGTGAACAATTGAAGAACCAGCGAAGTCAACAAAACCTAAAGAATCAAGCCAACCACCATTCCATTTCCAGCTACCAGCAATTGGATATATAAATGCAGTTAATACAACAGCAAAAACAACAAATTCTCCAAATTTAACTCTTTCAGCAACAAGACCGGAAACGATAGTTGCTGCAGTTCCTGCGAATGCAGACTGGAATAAGAAATCAACAGTTGGGACTAATCCAGCATCAGTAACCATATCAGCGGTGACTGTTGGATCAAAGAATAAGCCTCCAAAATAAAGCCATCCGTCAGCAACACTTCCTCCGTACATTAATGAATAGCCTATAAACCAATAAGAAGTTACAGCTAGAGCAAATACAAAGAGGTTTTTAGCAAGGATGTTTACTGCGTTCTTAGAACGACACATACCTGCCTCAACCATAGCGAAACCAGCGTTCATGAAGATCACTAAGATAGTAGCGATCAAAAGCCATAAATTGTTAGCAAGAAAAGCTGCATTCAACTCAGGTAAATCAGCTGCATGAGCTGAAAGATTAAAAATACCTAAACCAAACAAAGCTAAAGGAACAGTTGCAAGCCACAACATAGAGCGGTTTGAACTAAATCCTCGAATACTCCTCAAAAGGAGCATAGGTCCATTAACAAGACTTGCATCTTGTAATTTGGACCTAGAGCGCCTTTGAGGCGTTTGCAAAGCAGTGGTCATAAAAAAAAATTAGATCTGCAAAAAAACAGTTTGTGCTGTTTCCTTTCATATTCAATTTTGCTCAAAAAACTTATTAGTGTCTAGTAGTCGTTGTTACCAATTTTATAGTTGCATCTTAAAACTATATCTGTTAAATTTGAAAAATTTTTTTTTTGAAATTTCAAATTATCAAGATTTTATTTTTTTCAAAGGTTTAATTCCTTTCCATGATACGTGGTCTTTATGAAATTCAAAAGAACATGGGATAGTTATCATTCCTGCACTTAAAGATTCTCTAAAAAGACTGCCATATAAGGGATCTGCATCATCTCCAGGAGCAAAAAAACAAGCATCTTTTCTCGTAATACAAAGTACTAAAACACTTTTACTTTCAGGAATTAATTCCTTTAATTCTATAAGGTGTTTTTGACCTCTTTTCGTTACTGTATCTGGGAATAGAGCTACATTTTCTTTAATCCAAGTCGTATTTTTAACCTCTATGTAAATGTTACGTTTATCAGGATTTGAAGATTTTGGTGTTAAAAAAAAGTCAATTCTGCTTTTTTTATCTTTTCCATAGGGAACTTCAGATTTGATTATCTCTATTTCACCTATTCTTTCTATTAGCAGATTTTTTTCAATAACCTTTTTGATTAACTTGTTTGCAAAGAGAGTATTAATACCTACCCAAACCTCCTCATTCTTTGCATTAACAACACATATCTGTTCCCAAGTAAAAGGTAATTTTCTTTTTGGAGAAGGGGAAACACTTATTCTTACTTTTGCTCCCTGACTCAAAAGTCCCCTCATTGGGCCAGTGTTAGCACAATGAGCAGTTACTACCTCTCCACTCTCTAATTCGATATCTGCAAGAAACCTTTTATACCTCTTAATTAAAACCCCTTCAATTAATGGATCAAAATCAACTAACTGATCATTCATAAATATGTCTTTAGTTAGAAATCAAATATAATTGAAACTTAAACTTATTGAAAAATTTAGACGATTCCAAATGCATTCATTTTTAAAAAATAATGTTTTTTCAATTTCGTTTGGTACTAGTCTAAGTAAATTAGCTGGATGTATAAGACAAATATTTATAGCTGCTGCTTTTGGGGTCGGTGTAACGTACGACGCGTTTAATTATGCATATATAATTCCTGGTTTTTTGCTAATAATCATTGGGGGTATTAATGGTCCCTTGCATAACGCAGTCGTTGCAGTTTTAACTCCGCTTAACAAAAAAAATGGAGGGATTGTTTTAACTCAAGTAAGCATAAAACTCTCAATATTATTAATGATTTTAGCCATATTGATTTACTCGAATTCCAGTTTATTAATTGATTTATTGGCCCCGAATTTAAGTTACGAAGCAAAATCTATTGCCACTTACCAATTACAAATACTTACACCTTGCATCCCTTTATCCGGCTTCATAGGTTTAAGTTTTGGCGCCTTAAATTCCCAAAGAAAATTCTTTTTATCAAGTATAAGTCCTGCAATAACAAGCTTAACTATTATTTTTTTTATTTTATTTAGTTGGATTTTCAACCAAGAAAATACATCTTCCAATTTCTTTACTTACAAGGGATTACTGGCATTTGCAACTTTGACAGGAACTTTAATTCAGTTTGTTGTTCAAATTTGGGAAATAAATAAAATTGGTCTCTTGAGATTAGATTCAACCTTCAATTTATTTAAAAATGAAGAGAGGAGAATTTTCAAACTAATTATTCCAGCATCTATCTCATCAGGTTTAAGTCAAATTAATGTTTTTATCGATATGTTTTTCGCTTCAAGTTTTCAAGGCGCAGCATCTGGACTAGCTTACGGAAACTTTCTTATACAAGCCCCCTTAGGCATATTATCTAACTCCTTGATTCTGCCATTACTTCCAAAATTTTCTAAATTAAGAAGTGAAAAAGACAAAAGAGGTCTCCAAAAAAAATTGATATCTGGGGTAGAGTACTGCTTCTTGGCAGCTATTTTTTTAACCGGATTTTTCATAACATTCAATAATCAAATCGTACAATTAGTTTTTCAAAGAGGATCTTTTGATTATTCAGCAACTTTAAAAGTAAAAAATATATTAATTGCTTATGCAGTTGGCATACCATTTTATCTTTATAGAGATTTATTAGTAAGAACTTACTATTCAATAGAAAAAACAAACTTCCCTTTTAAGTCTTCATTTGCAGGGATAATATTTAATATTTTTTTTGATTGGTTTTTAATTGGTGCCCCAATTAAGAATTTTGGGAATCTTTCTCCTTATAATTTTGGAGTTGTGGGAATAATTTTATCTTCAGTAATAGTCAACCTTATAATCTGTATTTTGCTTTCTTTTAATCTTCGAAATGAAGATATCCATTTACCTAACTTGGATTTATTGAAGAAAATTAGCCTCATGTCATTAGCAGCATTTATAGACAGTACACTTTGTTTTACTATTCTCCAAACTACTAAAAACTTCAATTCAAATCTTGCAGAATTTTTATTATTAATATTTGGAACTCTAACTTTTTTTGTGATTTATTTTTTACTTACAAAATTCTTGAAAGTAAATAAATTTAAAATTTCAAAAAAAGAGATTTAGTTTTTAAAAAAAACTTTCCAAAATCTCTTCTAATTCTAGAATTTGTGAGTTAGTGATTAAATTAATCAATGGAATACTATTAACACCATCCCCTACTTTTACATTTATTGCTTTAAGACTTAATTTTGCAGCCTCCAATGGGCCTTGATCTCTATTGCTGATACATTCAATAGCAAGATGCCTAGCTAGGCCAGCGTCTCCAAGATACAAATTCCACTTTTCTATTTTTATAAAAACCTTTTCGGAAATAACATTTTCTAGATCACTTATACTTATCTGAGAGTCCATAAATAGAAATTAATTTAAGTTGATTGTTTTGAAGTATCTTTTGGTTTTTTTATAATTACGAAAAGTAAATGGGAGGCCAAAAGAACTGACCAGACAATTGCAAAATTATTAAAAAAGCTGATTTCATATTTAATCTCTTTTAAAAGCCACGTGCCACTTACAATCGCAGTAAATATCATGCAGTGAATAACAAAATTTACTATTCGAGAAAAATGTTTATAGATAGGATCTTCTGAGTCACCATTTCCGTACCACTTTATAGGCATATTAATAATTAGATTGTTAATAATAGACATTTTACCCGAAATCTAGTTGACTAAGAGACCCTGAAACAGAGATATTACATAATTATGCGCCTGTAGCTCAGTGGATTAGAGCACCTGACTACGGATCAGGGTGTCGGGAGTTCGAATCTCTCCAGGCGCGTTTAAAATTCTGAAATATTCTTTTTATATTTTTCTAAAAAATATCGTCTATATTATGGGTATTACTTATCAAATTCAATGAATATCCTTCAAAATCTTAAAGAAAGTGATCCAGTAATATCAAATTTTATTAACTCTGAAAAAAATAGGCAGGAAACTCATCTTGAGTTAATCGCAAGCGAAAATTTCGCATCAATTGCCGTTATGCAGGCTCAAGGTTCCGTACTTACAAATAAATACGCCGAGGGATTACCCCAAAAAAGATATTACGGGGGATGTGAATTTGTTGATGAAATCGAAGAATTAGCTATTCAGAGAGCGAAAAAATTATTTAATGCAAATTGGGCTAATGTTCAACCCCATAGTGGAGCGCAGGCAAATGCTGCTGTTTTCCTAAGTCTACTTAAACCTGGCGACACAATCATGGGGATGGATTTATCTCATGGTGGACACCTAACTCATGGGTCTCCAGTAAATATGAGTGGTAAATGGTTCAATGCAGTTCACTATGGTGTAAATAAAGAAACTAGTGAATTAAATTTTGATGAAATAAGAGAGATAGCACTTGAAACAAAACCAAAATTAATCATATGTGGATTTTCTGCTTATCCAAGAACAATCGATTTTGAGTCATTTAGAAATATTGCAGATGAAGTTGGTGCATTCTTAATGGCTGATATTGCACACATCGCCGGTCTTGTAGCAAGTAAACTTCACCCAAATCCAATACCGTATTGTGATGTAGTAACCACAACTACTCATAAAACATTAAGAGGGCCTAGAGGGGGACTTATCTTGTGTAAAGATGCAGAATTTGGAAAGAAATTTGATAAATCTGTTTTCCCTGGAACTCAGGGTGGGCCCCTCGAACATATAATTGCAGCTAAAGCAGTTGCATTTGGAGAAGCCTTGCAACCAGATTTCGTTAATTATTCCCAACAAGTAATAAAAAATGCAAAAGTTCTAGCTTCAACTTTAATAAATAGAGGTATTAATATCGTTAGCGGAGGCACTGATAACCATATTGTTTTACTCGATTTAAGAAGTATCAATATGACTGGTAAGATTGCTGACTTACTTGTAAGTGAAGTGAATATCACTGCAAATAAAAATACTGTTCCATTTGACCCTGAATCACCTTTTGTAACCAGCGGACTAAGGTTGGGAACTGCTGCTCTAACTACTAGAGGCTTTAATGAGGATGCTTTTGCTGAAGTTGGTGAAATTATTGCTGATAGATTACTTAACCCAGACGATTCACTGATTGAAAGTAAATGTAAAAAAAGAGTATTAACCTTATGTCATAGTTTTCCTCTTTATGAAGGCAAACTTGAAGCATCAATTAAATGAGTCCTAACTCCAAGGGAGTTGAAATTCTTTCTATTGGAACAGAGCTACTCTTAGGAAATATTATCAATACAAATGCTCAATGGATTTCTGAACAGTTATCTCAATTAGGCTTAAATCACTTTAGGCAATCAACTGTCGGTGATAATTGTGATCGAATTATAAAAGTAATTCAAGAAATATCAACAAGAAGTAATCTTCTAATTACAACTGGTGGCTTGGGACCCACCCCAGATGACTTAACTACTGAAGCAATAGCCAAATCTTTTAATGTATCTCTTTTTGAAAGACCGCTTTTATGGGATGAAATTAAACAAAAACTCTCAAACTCAAAGCTCAAGGACGATTCCTCCAGCTTAAGGAAACAATGTTTCTTCCCAGAAAATGCTCAAATTATTAATAACCCTAGGGGCACTGCCCCAGGAATGATTTGGGAACCAGTAAAAGATTTTACTATCCTTACTTTCCCAGGAGTACCCAGTGAAATGAAAACTATGTGGGAAGAGACGGCGTATGATTTTATTAAAACCAAATTCTCAGATAATTATTCCTTTTTCTCAAATACTCTTAAATTTGCGGGTATTGGAGAATCAAGCGTTGCTGAAAAAATTAATGATCTATTAAATCTTAAAAACCCTACCGTTGCTCCATATGCAAACTTAGGAGAGGTTAAACTCAGAATCACCGCGCGAGCTAAGAACGACCTAGAAGCAAAAAATATAATTAAACCTATTAAAGAAAAATTAAAAAAAGATTTTTCAAAATTTATTTTTGGAGAGGATAACGATACTCTTCCTAGCGTTTTAATAAAAGAATTAACCAATAGGAAAGAAACAATTGTTTTTGCTGAATCCTGCACCGGAGGCCTTCTATCTTCATCACTAACCTCAATATCAGGCTCATCTCAAGTTTTTCAAGGTAGTATTGTTTCCTATAGTAATGAACTAAAAAATTCATTATTAAATATTTCTAAAGAAAAGCTTACAAAATATGGAGCTGTTTCTGAAGAAGTTTGTGAGGCCATGGCAATTAATGTAAAAGAAAAATTAGGAGCAGATTGGGCAATAGCAATTAGTGGAATAGCTGGGCCTAACGGAGGCAGTCAAGATAAACCGGTTGGACTTGTCTATATTTCAATTTCAGGACCAAATAATCATATAACTAATATAAAAAAACTATTTAACTCAACACGAAATCGAATAGAAATTCAAAGACTAAGTGTAAATGTGTGTTTGAACAGCCTCCGATTAATCCTATTATCGAATAGTAAGTAACTATTTTTACAAATTGAGTCAAGATACCCTATTTGATAAAGTTTGGGATTTACATAAGGTTTCAAGTCTTCCTGGAGGATCTGATCAAATATTTATTGGTCTTCACCTTATCCATGAAGTGACGAGTCCTCAAGCATTTGGTGCTTTAAAGGACAAAAAATTAAAAGTAAAATTCCCTGATAGAACTGTTGCTACTGTTGATCATATTGTGCCAACAGATAATCAGAGCAGGCCTTTCAAGGATAATCTCGCTGAACAGATGATTGAAACACTTGAGAAGAATTGCTTGGAACATAAAATAAGATTTTTTAATATTGGCAGTGGTAATCAAGGAATAGTTCATGTAGTAGCACCGGAATTAGGCCTAACTCAGCCAGGAATGACAATAGCTTGCGGAGACTCTCATACTTCAACTCATGGAGCTTTTGGGTCAATTGCTTTTGGTATAGGTACAAGTCAAGTAAGAGATGTTCTTGCTACCCAAACCTTAGCCATGAACAAATTGAAAGTGAGGCAGATTTGGTGTGACAATACATTATCTAAGGGTGTTTATGCTAAGGATTTAGTCCTTCATATAATTAATAAACTTGGTGTAAAGGCAGGAGTAGGTTTTGCATATGAATTCGCAGGACCTGCGATACATGAATTATCAATGGAAGAAAGGATGACGATATGCAATATGTCTATTGAAGGAGGAGCAAGATGCGGCTACATCAACCCTGATGAGAAGACCTTTAGTTACATTAAAAATAAATTATATGCTCCAAAAAATGAACATTGGGATAGAGCGCTTAGATGGTGGGAATCATTAAAAAGCGATGAAAATTCAATTTATGATGACGTAATTAAATTAGATGCTTCTAAAGTGGAGCCAACTGTAACCTGGGGGATTACTCCCGGCCAAAGTATAAGCATTAATCAACAAATCCCTCTTTTAGATGAATTATCCCCAAATGATAAATTAGTTGCAGAAGAGGCTTATGAATATATGAGTTTCAAGCCTGGACAATTAATAAAAGATACTCCTGTAGACGTTTGTTTCATAGGTAGTTGCACAAATGGAAGAATCAGTGACTTAAGAGTTGCAGCTAAAGTATTAAAAGGCAAAAAAGTATCCAAGAATGTCAAAGCATTTGCAGTTCCAGGTTCAGAAAAAGTAGCCACTAAAGCAAAACAAGAGGGTCTTGATCAGATATTTAAGGATTCTGGATTTCAATGGAGAGAACCTGGCTGCTCAATGTGTTTAGCAATGAATTCAGATAAGCTAATAGGTAATCAAGTTAGTGCGAGTTCTAGTAATAGAAATTTCAAGGGTAGGCAAGGATCTCCCAGTGGAAGAACACTTCTCATGAGTCCAGCAATGGTTGCCGCTGCTGCAATTAATGGCAAAGTCAGTGACGTTAGAGAATTTATTAACTAATGAAATCAGAGTTTACCCAGCCAATTGGAAAAATTTCAAATGTTAACGGGCAATGTATCCCGTTGATTGGTAATGACATTGATACAGATCGAATAATTCCAGCGCGTTTTTTAAAGTGTGTTAACTTTGATTCATTGGGTGAATCTGTTTTTGAAGACGATAGAAAAACTTTAAAAGGAAAGCATCCTTTTGATCTTGAGGAAAACAAAAATGCCTCGATACTAATTGTTAATAGCAATTTTGGATGTGGTTCCAGCAGAGAACATGCTCCCCAAGCGCTTATGAGATGGGGTATAAAAGCAATTATAGGAGAGAGTTTCGCCGATATTTTTTACAGTAACTGTATTGCAATCGGAATTCCATGTTTTACGTTACCTAAAAAATCCATAGAAGAAATACAAAACTATTGCGATAATCAATTTTTATTTTTAGAAATTGATCTGAAAAAATCCTTAGCAAAATCAAAAGATTTAAATTTAAATCTTGAGATTAGGGAAAGCTCAAGAAAAATGTTTTTAACAGGAGAATGGGATGCTACTTCAACACTACTTGACAATGAAAATTTAATAGAAAATAAATTTAACCACTTACCTTATATAAAATTTAACTCTTATTATTCTTAACTATTTAAATCCAAATAACTTGAAAGAGATTCCCCCTGCTTGATTATGAGGTTGATAAAAAATGCCAACTTCATAGGATCTTTTTTTCCAATTTAAAGAAATTTTGGAATCTATAAATTCACCATAATCATTTGAATCGTTTGTTAAGTTCAAAATCCCAAAACTTTTGAGAATAATTGGTCCATATAATTGCTGATCATAAGAAATATTTAAGGTTAAGTCCTCATAATTCTGATCAAACTTAAAAACACTTTCACCACTATCAAATTTATAAAAAGGTAAAAGACTTATACGAGTATAGTCAAAAGTTTTGTTTTTAAAATTACCAAATATTAATTCTGGGCCTATACCTAGCCCTAAATATTCTTGATGATGTCCATTTTCATAGAAAGAATATGATGCTTCTAATCTTGTATTAAGACTTAATCCTTTTGAGATTGGTTCAGGAATATACTTATATGAAATATCAATAGATTTCTTTTTAGGATTTACAATACTAATTGGAAATTTCTGATCAAGAGAATAAAACAAATTACCTTTTAGGTTAGTTACAAGATTTTTTGTATTTAAAGCCTCAGCCGTTATGTTGGCCAAACCTAAAGATAAAAATTCTGACTTTTGGATGCCATCAGTAATCCAAGTATTTTCTTTTTGCAATTTTGAACCATAACCAGAGTAAATTTCTGCTTCACCTAATGAACCATTCCAAACCCTCTCTCTATAAACTCCATAAAAACTTTTTTCCCATACTGAATCTAACAAATCAATTTCTTTACTCAATTTGGTGTTAAATCTAAATGCATCGGAAAATTTATTAAAGTCAAGAGAATTTAAATTCTTTTCTATTTCTAAATCCCAATTTTTTATTGTGCCTTTTATCTGGGATTTTAGAGCAAAATAATCTTCAAAACTTGAATTTCTCTTAACCCTATCTGAAGTTATTGATTCCCCCTTATTTACAAAACTTTTTGTATAGCCTTTTAGTGAGCGTTGAATCAAGAATTGAGGTTCTAAATCAAGAACAAAATCATCATTAATGTCTATTGAGTTAATTCTCCTCCCGATAAAATACCCATCCTTATCTAAATTTTCATATCCAAAGTTCCATGTATTTGCAGGTTGAACCTTTTTAAAATCAAAATTTCTACTTCCTAACCAAAAGGGGATTGATACTTTTTCGTCAAGTATTAAATAATTTAATGAGGATTTAAATCTAAGTTTTTCATTAATATGAAAAACTTCTAATGAGTTTATTGCTAATTTTGCTTGTTTTAATTCAAGTAAATCATTACTAAAAATTGCCTTCTTACTCTTCCACTTATCTCCATCTATGGTCATTTTTTCTGTAATAAAAAACCAATTCTGCACATTTTCAGGAGTATTTATAACTTCCTTTTTATTTAAATCAATTAAATTTTCTAACTTTTTAGAATCTGATAGGCTGAAATTTGAAGATATGTCATTAATCAAGGTATTGGTATTAATAACGCCCTTAACATCTAATAGATAACCTTTTTCGCTAATAAAGCTGTATTCAAGTTGTGAAACTCTAAAGATTTGATCTCCCAATATGAATGTTATATTTCCTCTTGCTTCAATTTTTTGATTTAACTTGTCGTATATTAATTTATCAGCTTTTAAAAGCTTGCCTTTATAAGAAACGGACACATTGCCCTCTGCATAAATAACATCACTAATTTCGGATTGTTTATCCGATTGAATTATTAACTCTTGTTGATTTTCGGCTTTAGCCACCAAAAGTGGATCTGTTTTTTTCTTTAAAATTTTTACATAATCGTTAAACTCATCAATATAATTAAGAGATTTATCTTGAAAATTTGATGAAATATCTAAATTAGATGCATTTGATGAAGTTAATTTTATATTCCGATTATTGATATCTTTATTAATTTTTGATAATTCAGCTGATCTTGATGGCTGAATAAAATTAATAAAAAGAATAGAGAAAAATATTACTTTTTTTGATATACCTGAAATCAATTTAAGAATTTGATTAAAAAATTAATCTTGAGGACTTTCTAGGTCTTTTCTGTTTGGGGTTCTTGTTGGGTCACTTGCTAAAAATCCGAAAAGAAATATTCCAACGAAGAAAAAGACGATAGTGTAAACAGAAATTTTTAAGGCGAGCATGGAATTACAAGTGCTGACAGATTTATATCTTATTAAATTTATAATTAAACTACGGTTAATTGTTTACTTTTTGTATTTTTGGTAAATTTTGAAATACTTTAAGGGATATTAATCATCATGATCATCCCAAGGATCAGTAAGCTTTGCGGCTTTAGGTCCAAAGGCAGTCCAGAGACCAAAACCGGTCAAAGCTAAAAGTAGGGCAAGAATTGTTACAGCTATAGAAACTGCAGGATCAGGAGCTGATGATAAAGTTTGCATCAATTTTGCTAAGTTTGTAAACAATTTATGTATTAGTTCTTATACAATAGCGAAATAATATCTGATTTTGTGAATTTAACATGGGTCAAAAAACAGCATTAGGAAGTCTTTTAAAAGCAATCGGCAATTCTGGTCAAGGAAAAGTTGTACCTGGTTGGGGAGCAGTTCCTGTTATGACAGTAATTGGTCTACTACTTTTGGTATTCTTAGTTATTCTTCTACAAATCTATAACCAATCCTTACTGCTACAAGGTTTTTCAGTAGACTGGAACGGAAACTAGATTTCTGAAATTTTCTTAAGAAGTTATTTGGTTAATGTGAAAATTGCCAAATAACTTGTTTTTTTTTTATTTTTATTAATCAGTTATAGTTTGTATATATTCATAATTCTCAAAAAAAAAGAGATTTAGAAATAAAAAATGAAAGAAATATTTTTAATTGGATTGGGAAATCCTGGTAAAAAATACTCAAAAAGTAGACATAATATAGGTTTTTTGCTGCTTGAAAATTTTTCAAAAAAATATAATTCAAATTTTTTATTAAAAGATAAGCTTAAAAGTTCTTGCTCAGAATTTCAAATCAACGATTTTAATTTTAGGTTATTTTTACCAAATACGTTTATGAATAACAGTGGTGAAGCTGTCAGAGCAATAGTTGATTGGTACAAAATAAATTTAGATCAGATTTTCATAATAGTCGATGATAAAGATCTTCCTCTTGGAAAAATAAGATTTAGAAGAAAAGGAAGCTCAGGTGGACATAACGGTCTGAAAAGCATCATTGATCAATTACAAACACAAAACTTTAAGAGAATAAGAATTGGTATTGGGTCACCTCCTCTAACAAAAGGAAAAAATAATTTCAATACCATTTCACATGTATTAGGAAATATTTCTGTAGAAGAAAAATTAATATTGGATAAAGTGTATAAGAGAGTAATCGAATCCCTCGAACAACTAAATACTAAAAAAGAAGAATATATAATTAATGAATTAAATTCTTTTGACAAAGACCAACCTTAAGAAATGCATTCAAAACCTGAAACTATTGCAAATGTAAGTGTTAAGGAATATTGCTTCTCAAAAAAGCAAATTCAGGGGGTTGTAGAAGCTAGTCAATTTAAATGGACTTTTACATACTCCTTTAATAAAGGTCTCTTAAAGGTAAATCCACCTTTAGGAAGAGCATTAATCGAAAATTCCTTATTGAAATTTTTACTGAAAAAAGATTATGAACTAGAAACAGGGAATGAATATAAGTTCACTATTTCAGCCAAGTTTTAAAATCTATATTATGATTCAAAATAAATTTCGATTTGAAATAATCTTCTAAAATTATCAACGCTGATATCGCATCAAGGTTTTTATTAAGAATAAAAACCTCTCTAGGAATTAAAAACTTCAGACCACTAATTGGGAAAAGTTCGAAATATCTTGCTTTAGCCCTGTAGGTTGTATTTTTTTCCTCAAAAGTTATTATTTCTTTTTTAAAAAAATATAGTTTTTCTCTAATTTCTTTACTGCTAGTACCATTGCCAATAATAATTTGTGCTATATCCTCAGCGGCAATTAAATGTCTGACATAATTCTCTAATAATTCACTTTTAAGAATAATCGCTTTATAAACTTTTTTTTCACTTATTTCAGCTAATACTAAGCCGCATTTACTTTTCCCGGGATCAATAGTTATAACTCTAGGCATTTAAGATTCAATCTTTAAAATATTGATTTCAACGACTATGGGTTCTACAGTTTTACTATCTCTCAAAGATACTACTTCTAACTTAAATTTGATATTTTGATTTTCTTGAAGAAAGTCTCTAATTTTTTTTACAAAATTTCCACTTGTTTTTATTTCATTAACTTGTGATCCTTTTGACTTAATTTGATCTCTTGTTTCTCTAAGCAATGATTTAATTTTTAAATCTATTGATTTAGGATTTAAATCACTTTCTCCCAGAATTGAGCTCGTAATAACATCCCCTTTCTTGACAATAAAATTATTTTCTAATAAATCAGGAGATACAAAAACATAATTATCACCTTTTAAAACATTTGTTGCTGATTTGATTAGTAAAATCCAGTTACCACCCCTAGCTGCTATCGTTTGAATTTTTGTAATATCACTAGGTCTCCACAAAAGAATATTTTTTGCTTCTTTATTAATTGGAATAACAATTTTCCTAACAAATCTATCAGCTTCATTGTAGATTTTTGTAAAGTCACGTTTCACATTAAAGCCAGGATTGATTTCAGCTATAAATAAAGTTTGTCCTCTTTTAATAACAACATTTCCTCTCCTAAATTCTTTAATATTATTTTTTAATTGATTTAACTCCTTTTCTTTTTGAATAATTTTACCTTCAAGTTGCTTTTGTTCTTCCTGTAAAGGGATTAAAGCCTTTTTACTTTCATCTAAAGTTTTTTGCAAAAAAGGAATATCAACAAAAAGCCTTTGTCTGAATTCTTCACTTACTAAAATCAATAACCCTATAGATATTGAACTAATAAACCCACCAGTAATAATAGTTATTATAGTTGCTGTTTTTTTCGGTCTTAATTTTAAGATACTAAATCTCGCTTTACCAATCTTTGTTCCAAGAATATCCCCAAATGGTGCAATTAATCCCCCTAAAAATATTAAAAAAACAATTAAAATCCAAGCCACACTTTTGCATTTACTCAGTACATCATAATTTATGATGAATCAATTAAATCTTTTTGCAAGAGCAATTGGATCGAACACTGTAATCTTTTTTCTTTCAATATTAAGAAGCCCTGAATCCTTTAAATCTCCTAATAATCTTGTAATTGTAACTCTTGTAGAACCAATTGCTTCAGCAATTGCCTGATGTGAAAGCCTTAAATCTATCGTAATACCTTTTTCACCTGCAACTCCGAAGTCTCTACAAAGGACCATTAAAAAACTCACTAATCGAGAAGACATATCTCTATGTGTAAGAGTTTCTATCATAGTTTCAGTTTGCAGGATCCTACTTGAAAGCCCCTGTAAAAGTAACAGTCCTACTGATGCATCTTCCTCTATAGCTCTTAAAACAGAATTGGCAGGTGCTGTTATCATTTCAACTCTTGTGAATGCTATGGCATGGTAAAAACGATCGGATCTATGGCCTGTTAGAAGAGATAAAACACCGAAGAGACTATTCTCTCTTAAAAGAGCAACAGTTATTTCTTCACCTGACTCATAAACTCTTGAAAGTCTGACTGCTCCTCTTCTTATAAGATAAACCCTTTCTGCAGGGTCTCCAGGGAAGAATATTGTTTTAGACCTCTCAACCATTTCTGTGCTTGCACCATCTAGACCTTTAATAACTTCCATTAAAGTTCTATTGATTGGAAAACGTTCTCCAACAGAGTTGATTTTACTTTGTCCGGAATTTTGCGAACTAAAGCGGTTGAATCCTCGTGAAGCAGGTATCATAAATATCTTGACTATTAAAAAATTTAAGGAGACACCCTAAAATATCTTGTATCAACAGTAACAATTTTCAATTCTTATCAGTTTATCAGCAAGCTTTTTTCAGTCAGTTTCAAATTGCTTAACCCTTTTTTAAGTAACATTACACTATATGCAGCGTGATTAGATTCTAATTATACTGCATGTAGAAAAATCTAAATAATGTTAATTAGTTCATCTCATATTTATTCCAAAGGAAATCTTGAAGTTGTAAAAACAAATACTACTAACAATATTAAAGTAAAAAATTTTTCACAAAACGGCCAAATTCAAATCTATCAATCTTCATATAGAGGTAGCTATACGTCTATCATTAGAGACTCTCTAAGAAATGCAGCTCTTGGAAGGAAAGTGCTACTAATACAATTTATGAAAGGAGGGGTCAAGCAAGGAGTTGATCATGCAGTAAAGCTATGTGGTAATTTAACGTGGGTAAGATCATCACATTCATTTGATCAATATAATTCTGAAGAAATTGAAAATAATAAAAATTTAAAAAAATCGATTCATGAATCTACTATTGAATTATGGAATTTTTGTAAAAGAGAACTACAGTCTGGAGAGAATGACCAAATCATACTTGATGAAATTTTTTTAGCTATTGGCATGAAAATTATCGATAAAGATGATTTGATTTCAACACTTGAAAACCGATTTATATCAGGAGATGTAATCCTTACTGGTACAGATATACCTAAAGATTTATTATTAATGGCCAACCAAATTACCGAACTTCGCTCATAAAACAATGCTAAAAAATGATCTCTGGATAAATCAAAAAGCTTCTGAAGGTATGATAAAACCATTTCAGTCAAATTTGGTGAGACATCTTGAACCTGAGAATAAACAAAAGCCAGTTTTGAGTTACGGATGTTCATCATATGGCTATGATTTAAGACTTTCATCAAAAGAATTCCTTATTTTCAGACATATCCCTGGGACTGTAATGAACCCCAAAAAGTTTAATCCTAAGAATTTAGAGAAAACTGTTCTTCACCACGATAATGATGGAGAATTTTTTATTCTTCCTGCTCACTCCTATGGTTTAGGAGTTGCTTTAGAAAAGATGAAAGTGCCAGAAAATATAACTGTAATATGCATAGGCAAAAGTACTTACGCGCGACTTGGAATTATTGTTAATACAACGCCCGCAGAAGCTGGGTGGGAAGGTCATCTAACTTTAGAGTTTAGTAATAGTTCAGGTGCAGATTGCAGAATATATGCTGAAGAGGGTATTTGCCAACTACTCTTTTTTGAAGGTGATCCATGCTCTACAACCTATGAAGATAGAAGAGGCAAATATCAAAACCAACCAGAAAAAGTAACTCTTGCAAAGATCTAAAATGAGTAAAGTCGAACTAATTTCGCTAACTCCTGATGCAGAAAAAACAATGGCTTACATTGCAAGAGTTAGTAATCCAAAAAATCAGGAAAATGAAGACTATTCGAAATTATTGAGTTATTGCATTAAAAATGAACATTGGAGTGTGTTTGAACAGTCATTTATGACCTTGCAAATAGAAACTAACAGAGGAATCGCTGCTCAAATTTTAAGACATAGATCATTTACTTTCCAGGAATTTTCACAGAGATATGCGGATAGTTCTCAATTGGGTAATATCCCCTTACCAGAGTTAAGGCGTCAAGATTTTAAAAACAGGCAAAATTCAATTCCTGATCTACCTGATAAGTTAAAAAAAAGATTTAATGAAAAAATTGGTTTGCATTTTCAGGCTGCTTCAAAATTATATGAAGATTTACTCGCTGAAGGAGTAGCCAAAGAATGTGCGAGATTTGTTTTACCATTAGCGACTCCAACAAGAATCTATATGTCTGGATCATGCAGATCATGGATCCATTACATTCATTTAAGATCAGCTCACGGCACCCAAGAAGAACACAAGTCTATAGCCCTAAATTGCAAGTCTATTTTTAAAAAAAGTTTTCCTATTGTATCAAAATCTTTAGAATGGTAAAAATCATCCATGACTACGAGGATTAACCTCATTATTTTTATTTTCTTGAATTGTTGAAAATTCAGCATTAATAATTTCCTCATAAGGTTTCTCTACTTTCTCTAAATTATTAATAGATTTTCTTATTTTCATTTCATCTTGTTTACCAATAAAAGTAGATATTAGATTACCCTTTTTATCAAAAAGATTAACTTGAGGAATCCCGTTAACAGAAAACTTCTGGATGTAATTAGCCCATTTTTGATTATCAACATTTAAAAAAACAAAATTAATATCTTTTTCGTATTCATCTTTAAAAGCAGAAACTTGTGGAGCCATTTCTTTGCAAACCTCACACCACTCAGCATAAAATTCCAGAAATGTAGGCTTATTATTTGTAAAAGCTATTTCAGGTTCAACAGATAATTCTCCAAAACTCTTCAGAAGATAAGTTGATTTAAAAAAGAAATTTCTAAACAAAAACAGTGAAATGATAAAAATAGATATAATCGAAATAAGTATTGTTTTAAAGTTCGTGTTTAAAATTTGTTCTCGACTCTTAGATTGCACTATTAAGAAATTACTAACTAAAGCCATCTTAAATAAGTTAAACGAATAAAGAGAATTGAAATCTATAAGCTTTTAATCATTTGATAAAATATTAACTTAATAATTATCAAAATTTCTTTGATTCCCGAAATCTAATTATGCAATCAATCTTTGGAACTGACGGAATTAGAGGAAGATTCAATGAAGAGATAACCTATTCACTAGCCTACAAAGTAGGACATGCTCTAGCTTCGAGCTTAGAGAAGAAAAGTCCAATAATAGTTGGTAGAGATACAAGAATTAGTGGAGATATTCTTCTTCAGGCAATAACACAAGGTATAAAAGATGGTGGCAAAAAATTTATAAATCTTGGAATCTGCCCTACCCCAGCTATACCTTTTTTAATCAAACAAGAGAATCTGAGTAGTGGCATCATGATATCTGCAAGTCATAATCCGCCAGAATATAATGGCATAAAAATTTTTGATCATAATGGTCAAAAAATTACCAAATATTTTGAAAATAAAATTCAAAAATTAATTGAAGAGTCAAATCACAATATCTCAGTTCCTAGAAAAGTAATCCCCCTAAATGCAAATAAAGATCTTATCGATATTTATATCAAAAGCCTAATCCGAACAATGGGTGAAGAAAATCTAAGCGGGTTGAGAATAATACTAGACACATGCTATGGATCAGCGGTAACCTGCGCAAAAAAAATTTTTCAGTCTCTTGGTGCTGATGTAAGAGTTATCAATAACTCTAAAAATGGGTTGAAAATTAATATGAATTGTGGTTCTACTAACCTCGAACCATTAAAAAAAGCATTAAGAGAGAGTCCTGCAGATATGGGTTTTAGTTTCGATGGGGATGCCGATAGAGTAATTGGAATAGATTCAAAAGGCAATGTTTTAGATGGAGATCACATTCTTTTTCTTTGGGGTAGAGAACTTATGGAACAAAAAATTCTTACAAATAATTTACTAATATCAACGCAAATGGCAAACTTAGGTTTTGAAAAGGCCTGGGAGGAAATTGGAGGAATATTATATAGAACTGATGTAGGAGATAAATATGTTCATGACGCAATTAAGGAAAAAGGAGCATTTTTAGGAGGTGAACAGTCAGGTCATATACTTTCAAAAATTAATAACTTTTCTGGTGATGGGATATTGACTGCACTTCAAATTTCTAAATTTTGTAAACAGAAAAATATTAATTTAAATAATTGGCTTAAAAGTAGTTTCGAACCTTATCCTCAAAAATTAACTAATATTAAATTAGATTTTAATATTAATAAATTAAATCCAAAAAACAAAATCTTAATTGATGAATCTATAAAAAATTTTCAGGCAATATATTCTGATAATTGTAGAGTTTATATAAGGCCTAGCGGAACAGAACCCGTTATAAGAGTTCTTGTTGAGGCCAAAAATCATAAGAAAGTTGATTCTTTATCAAGCGAAATAACAAACAAACTCTTTTTAGAAATTGATAAAATAACAAATCAAAGATGAATTAAATTTTTATATAAATTTTTTCATAAACATCAAGTTGGTTAACAATCACATACTTTTCCCTATCAGTTTTAATTTTAATTGGATTAAAACTTTCGGAACAATTAAAATCTTTTTTATCTATTGCTTTAAAATGAAAATTCCTTGAAATAGTGCAATCCATATAATCGAATAAATCCTTTACATCTGTTTTTATAAAAATTAGGGTGCCTTTTTGCAATGAATTTGAGAGCATATTAATAAATCCTGGCTGAATTACACGTCTCTTATAATGCCTCTTTTTAAACCAAGGATCAGGGAAATTAAAAGAAATACTTTTTAGATTTTTGATAATAAATTTATTTTGGACATCATTCAAAATATTATTAGCATTACCAAATATAAAATATAGATTTTTGATTTCTCGTTCGATAACTTTTAGTTTAGCATTTTTGACTAATTTCTCACGGATTTCAATTCCCAAATAATTCCAACTAGTATTAACTAAAGCTAAATCAAATAAAAACTCACCAGCAGCACAACCTATATCCAAATGAAGATTTGATTTAGAGTCATCAAACATTTCGCTCAAAGAAGGTATTCCCTCAATTTGATTGAAATTACTACTAAGGGGATTAACATGCTGCCTCATAAAATTATCAATATATTCTTGGGCAATAATATAAGGATGCATAATATTCATAACTATGACAATAGTAAGTTCAAAAGTAATAGTTTGATGTTTAATTATTATGTGTTTAAAAAGAAAAAGTTTTGAACGTTTTTAATCAACTTTCTATTTGGCTATCCTTTCAACTTTCAATAATTTTCCTTATTGGTATTCCTATTACTCTATCCTTCTGGTCAATTAAAAAAAGAAATAAAGCAGTTTTTAAACTTCTATCAATTTATTGGAAAGTATCCCTTTTATTTTTTATAAGCCTTCTACTTTTAATAGGAAAGTATAATTATGCTCTTGTGATAACAAATATTTCAACATTATTAATGACAGTTTCAGTTTGGTTTTGGAACGATATTAATGATGAATTAAGAGAATATGATTTTTCTTACTCCCTTACCACAACGACAAAAATATGGAGATGGACGATAACTTTTATATCTCTCAATTTCTTTATTCAGAGTTTACAAAACTTCAACTGTTTTTCTCTTATTAATTCGGATGCGTGTGCAATATGGCTTCAACCTTCTTCAAATTTATATACTATTCTAAAAAATTTATTTAATTTTTTCTTTGGAGCTAACTTTACCCAACCTATATCAAAATTCTTAGGATTATTTTCATTATTAATCTATATTCTAGGCCTTATTCAATGGTCAATAATCAAATTACCTAAAAATGGAAGAAACTCCTGCTTCTCAGAAAATGGCAAAAATTGATTTAATAAATAGTCTTGAAAAAATAAGTTCCGAGATACCTGATAGGATACTTAAAATAGAGGGATTCATTCTAAAAGAAAATCAAAAAGAACAATTAGAAATAATTATTTTCAGAGGTTACAGTAGCTCAACTACTCATCCAATTGAAATAGATTCAGAAAAAAAAGTAATAACATTTTCTTATACCATTACAAACTTTAAACTTTATAAAGCACCGTTAACAGAAACCGAAGAAAATTTTATACGAGAAAATCAAAACTCAGTTTTCTTTTTGAATCAAAAAAACTGGATTTAAATAAATTCAAAATTAATAATATTTGAACATCTTTTGCATAATTTTGTATTTTGGATACCATTAAAAGTTTCTTTTTGATAATGCCAACATCTATCACATTTTTGACCTTGAGCTTTATTAATTTGAATTTTACCAAGTGTATTGTTATCAATAATCAGAGAATTCTCTACCAAATCGGATACCACTTGGAAGTTTGATACTATAAGCCAATCTCTAAATAAATCTACATCTTGATTACCAAATTCTTTTAGCCAAGTAAGTGAATCTTTTAAAGGTTTATTTTCAGGTAAAAAATTAACTTCAGTTTCCAAAGCTGCTCCAATTATTTGTTTATTCCTGCATCCTTCTATAGCCTTGTTAATTTCAACTCTCAAATTTCTTAAATTTGCGATGTGCTCATTAAGTATTTGATTTTTCCATGACTGCGAAAATATTGGCCATCCTCTTTGAAAGACTGATTTTTCTTCAGTTGAATATGGAATATTTTGCCAAATATCTTCAGCCATATGACAAAGCACTGGAGAAATGAGTACGGCTAAATTTTCAACAACTTTTGACATGACGAACTGACAAGATCTTCTCCTAAATTGTGATTTAGAACTTACATATAACCTGTCCTTCGCAATATCCAAATAAAAATTTGATAGATCTACAACGCAAAAACTTTGCAAAATTTGGAAAAATTTGGAAAATTCATAATTTTCATAAGCATTTGATATTTGATCTGTAACCTCAACTAATCTTCCTAACATCCATTGATCTAAGAGAGGCAATTGATCAATTTCAAAATTGTCAATTTTAGGATCATAATCATGAATATTACCTAGAAGATATCTTGCGGTATTACGAACTTTTCTATAAACGTCTGAAAGTTGCTTGAGTATATTGGAACCAATTGGAACATCTACTGAATAATCTACAGAGCTTACCCATAGCCTTAAAACATCAGCGCCATAAGCAGGGTCAGTTTTTTTATTATTACCTCCATTAATAATTATATTTGGATCAACAACATTTCCTAAAGATTTGCTCATTTTTCTTCCGTTTTCATCAAGTGCAAAACCATGAGTTAAAACTTTCTTATATGGAGGTTTATTGTTGACTGCAACAGATGTTAGCAAAGAAGACTGAAACCATCCTCGATGTTGATCTGAGCCCTCTAAATAAAGATCTGCTGGATACTTTAATTCACTTCTTAGTTCACATACTGCGGCCCAGCTAGATCCTGAATCGAACCAGACATCCATTGTATCTGTTCCTTTTTTCCAAAGATCAGATTCCTTTGCATAATTTTCTGGCAAAAGATTCTTAACATCCCAATCCCACCAAATATCTGCTCCATGTTCACTAAAAAGTTCTTGAATATGATTAATTATCTCTTTGTTAAGGAGAATGTCATTACCATTTTTTTTATAAAAAACTGGAATAGGGACTCCCCATGACCTCTGTCTAGAAATACACCAATCTCCTCTACCAACAACCATAGAATAAATTCTTTTCTTTCCAGTCTCTGGCATCCATTCAACATCTTCGATTGCCTTTAATGCGGATGATCTAAAGCCATTTACAGATGCAAACCATTGTTCTGTTGCCCTAAAAATAGTTGGTTTTTTGGTTCTCCAATCATACGGATATCTATGCTTATAGTTTTCTTGTAATAGAAGCAAATTATTTCCTTTTAAATGTTCAATAATTAAATCATTTGCATCTTTCAGGACATTTGATCCTTTGAATTGACCAGAATATTCATTTAAGTTACCTTTTTCATCAACGACACATGTTATTGGTAAATCATATTTTTGACCCACATTAAAATCATCTATCCCATGACCAGGCGCAGTATGAACAATTCCTGTCCCTGATTCTGTAGTAATATAATCTCCTCCAATTACAATTCTGCAATTTTTATTCTTGGAGGGATGTTGATATTCAATATTTTCCAATTCGCAGCCTTTAACTTCTAAAAGCACCTTGAAATCTTTTGTAAATTTCTTACTTATTTCAGAAATTAAATCCTCAGCAAAAAGGTAAATCTTCTTCTCTTCATGGATAGCAAAAACGTAATTTATTTTTGGATTTACTGCAACTGCTTCATTTGCAGGTATGGTCCAAGGAGTTGTGGTCCAAATAGTTATGAAAGAATTATTTTGAAAAAAATCTTTTTTGATATTAAGGTTTTCTTGGATGAAATTAAATAGAATTTCCTCTGGTATTTTAGTGATTTTTAATGAAACATAAATACTTTTTGAATAATGTTCATCAGGGTATTCTAATTCTGCTTCTGCAAGTGCAGTCCTTGAACTTGGACTCCAATGCACAGGTTTAAGACCTCGATATATATAGCCATTTAAAAACATTTTCCCAAATACTCCAATCTGAGCAGATTCATAACTTTTCTTAAGAGTTAAGTAAGGGTTATTCCAATCTCCCCATATGCCCCACCTTTTGAAACCCTCCTTCTGATTATTAATTTGGATATGGGCATAATCTGTTGCTTTTTTTCTTAAATTTAGAGTGTCTAGATTCTTTCTTTCATCAGATTTTAAATTCTGAAGAACTTTTAATTCAATAGGTAATCCATGACAGTCCCAACCAGGTACGAAATGTACCCTAAATCCTTTTAAGGTTTTGTACTTATTTATTATGTCTTTTAAAACTTTATTAAGAGCATGACCCATATGAAGAGCTCCATTTGCATAAGGAGGGCCATCATGTAATGTAAATATTTCTCCTGAATTGCTTGAACCTAATTGGAAATCAATATCATTGTTAGCCCAAAAATTCTGTATCTCAGGTTCTCTTAGAACTGAGTTAGCTCGCATTGAGAAGTCAGTTTTTAATAAATTTAAAGTTTCTTTATAAGAAAAGTCTGATTTTTGTTCTTTGCTATTTTGAGATTTCATACGACGATATAAGAAATATTGGTGATCAAAAGAATTATTTAAATAAATCTAATTCATTATATTCTTTCTTAATTGACCTGTAGTTTTTTGGGGATGTTTCAAATAACCAATTTATTTGATTTCAGACTTTTATATTATCATTTTTATCATTTCTTACCCACTTCTTTTGGGTTGTATTTTTATTATCGCTACCAAAATTAAAAAAATTTGAAGCTTTCGTGAAATCACCAAATACCAGATTTATAGATTTTAATATTTTCAAAAAGTTATTTTTAAACTCCAAAAAGGTAATTAATTTTTTCTTTTCGTTATCTGTCAATTGGTACCATCTAGATAAAAAAAGCTCTCTTAGATAAAAAATAACTAGTACTGTTAAAAAAAGGAAAATTACAAAAAATGATTCATCTAGTGTTTTATTTTTAATTATTAATATCAAACCTATTAATAAATTTAAAAAAGCTTTTATTAAGTCTTTTGGTTTACCGAGCTCAAGATAAATTATCGGTACAGTTAGAAAAATGGTGCCAACTAAAATATAAAAAGTTCCCAAATAAATTATCAAACTATTCATTAAATTAACTACTTAATTGAATTATAAGAGTTGATATCAATAAAAAAACTATCTATCAGAATTTCCTTAAGTGCGGTCGGGGAGACTTGAACTCCCACACCCGAAGATACGAGTACCTAAAACTCGCGCGTCTACCAATTCCGCCACGACCGCTCAAATAAAATAATAATTGAAAGAGGTTTATTTTAAAAATTTTTTTTCTTAAGATGATTAATTTGACACATTAAAATTAAATTAAAAATCTTCTAAAAGAAATTTTTTATGTTTGAGCATGCAATCATCTTAAAATATTAGTTATATTGTTTAAAGAATTAAAGAAACGATTTCAAACTTAACCAGTAAAAATACAACGAAAAATACTAATTCTTCAAAAACATTTAATTGGCAAAAAGAGATTAAAAATTACGTAGATCCGCCAAGTTTTTGGAATCCAACATTAGGTTTATTTTTTGGCGGTTATTTTCTCGCTTTTCTTAGTATATGGCAATGGTATAGAGGTGTATGGCCTTTACCTTTACTTGTAGCCACTGCTTTTTTAGCTTTACATATTGAGGGTACTGTTATTCATGATGCCTGTCATAAAGCTGCTCATCCAGTTCCTTGGATAAATCAAGCAATGGGCCATGGCTCAGCTATTTTATTAGGGTTTAGTTTCCCAGTTTTTACGAGAGTTCATTTACAACATCATATTCACGTAAATCACCCTAAAAATGATCCAGATCATATTGTTAGTACTTTTGGTCCAATTTGGCTAATTGCTCCAAGATTTTTTTATCATGAGGTGTTTTTCTTTCAAAGAAAACTCTGGCGAAGGTATGAATTACTACAATGGGGAATTGAAAGATCCATCTTCATAACAATTATCTTGGCAGGTTTAAAATTTGACTTTATGAATTTAATTTATAATTTATGGTTCGGCCCAGCATTAATGGTAGGAGTTACTTTAGGAATATTTTTTGATTATTTACCCCATAGACCATTTCGATCAAGAAATAAATGGATAAACTCTAGAGTTTATCCAAGCAAATTTATGAATTTATTAATAATGGGGCAAAATTACCATCTCATTCATCATCTTTGGCCTTCGATTCCTTGGTTTGAATACAAAATAACTTATGAAAAAACTAAGCCTTTATTGGATAAAAAAGGCTCCCCTCAAAGGGTTGGGATATTTGAAAGTAAAGAAGACATTTTTAACTTTATTTATGATTTATTAATAGGTGTAAGGAGTCATAGCAAAAAGAGGGGGAAAATAAGAAAAATCATAAACTTATATCCAGGCTTTAAAATAAAAAAATTTTTATTAAAGATTGTCAATAAAACATTTATTGGAAGTAACTAACTTACTCATTCATTAATAATTTTTGGTACTTTAAAATATTTATCTTCTCTAAATGGACCCAATTCTAAAAGTTCTTCATTGCAATCCGAATTTTTCTTTTGGTCTTTTCTAAATACATTTATAACCTCTATAGCTCTCGTTGTACAGGGGACATCATCTGTATCAATTTTTTCAAGTTGTCTTATATAATCCAATATCTTTTCTAATTGTTCTGCATGATTATTAATTTCATTCTCATTAAGTTCTAATCTCGCTAAATGAGCAACTTTTTTTACTTCCTCTTTAGTTATTTTTGTCATACTTTTAATATCTTTCTTAATAAATAATAGTTTATTAAGAACAACTTATTTACATATCCTTTGAATTTCAAATAATTTAAAAAAATAATCACATCTTTTTGAAAATCAATATCAATTAATAGCCTTAATTATTTTTCTCAGCTAAATATGTTATTAGATAGATATTGAAAAATAGAAGAAGAATTATTTCCAAAAAATTTTTTTTATCGGCACTCTAAACTTGTTGCTCCTGATTTAATAGGCTGTTACCTCATAAAAAAAAATAATGAGATAGCTCAAGTTAAAGGGGTAATTGTTGAAACTGAAGCTTATTCACAGGAAGAAGAGGCCTGTCATGGCTACCGCAAAATGACAGAATCAAACAAATCATTATTTGGCAAACCTGGCACATTTTATATTTACAAATCTTATGGCATTCATCATTGTTTAAACATAGTTACTGATAAAGAAAATTTTGCTAGTGGTGTTTTGATAAGATCAGTTTTTATATCTAATAAAAATGAAAGATTAGCTTCTGGACCTGGCCTAGTAACTAAAACATTCAGTGTAGACATTTCATTTAACTCACTTGAAGTTCTTAATAATAAATCTTTATGGATTTCTCCACGAGACTCCACTCTAGAAGAAAAAGATCTTATTCAAACTACGAGAATTGGCATATCAAAGGCAAAAAATATAAAATGGCGTTGGTATCTCAAAAATAGTAGGAGTGTAAGTAAACGATTAAAAGGTGATAGAACACCTAAATTTCAATAATCATTTATCTTTTTTAAGCGTAATGCAAATTTGGCCTCATAAACATATCCACACACTAGCTAATTTTTCAATTAAAGATTATGAGTCAGTATTTGAATTGGCTAATAGATTTGATGCACTAAAGAATGCAGGAACAAAAAAGATACCGGCCTTACAAGGGACTTTGGTAACGTCTTTATTTTTTGAAGCTAGTACAAGAACAAAAAATAGTTTTGAGCTTGCAGCAAAAAGACTTTCTGCTGATGTTCAAACGTTTGCTCCATCTTCCAGCTCTTTAACAAAGGGCGAAACAATAATTGATACAGCCATAACTTATTCTGCTATGGGGGCGGATACATTAGTTATCAGACACTCATCAAGTTACATAACCTTTGAAATCGCAAAAAAACTTGATGCAATAAATTCCAAGACTTCGGTTCTTAATGCTGGAGATGGATTACATAGTCACCCAAGCCAAGGATTGCTTGACATCTATACATTGATAAAATTCTTTTCCAAAAAAACAGTGAATCCAGAGGTTTTAAATTCCAAAAAAATTTTAATAATTGGAGACGTTAATCATTCAAGGGTTGCCAGGTCAAATCTTTGGGCTTTAAGTGCATTCGGCGCCGACATCATCTTATGTGGTCCTAAGACATTAATACCTGATGAATTTATCAATTTTTTAAAAAACCCCGGGCCAAACCAAACAGAAGATCCTGTTAAATCAAGAGGTTCAATAACAATTTCTAGATCATTGGAAGAATCAATAAAAATTGCAGATGCGATTATTGTTTTAAGACTCCAGAAAGAGAGAATGATGGAAAATTTACTAAGTAGTATTGATTCATATAGTTTGTATTATGGCTTAACCCCAGAGAAATTATCTTTAAATAATAAAGAAATTCCAATTCTGCATCCTGGTCCCATTAACAGAGATATTGAAATAAGTAGCAAAGTGGTAGATCAATATCCTAATTGCTTAATTAATAATCAAGTTGCAAATGGTATCCCTATAAGAATGGCTTTGCTTTATCTATTACAAAAACACAACAAGTAAATTTATAGCAACTTAAGACTTTCAGTAAAGAAACCATAAAATAATCCCAATCTCAAAGAATCTAATAAAAGTACTAAAAATTTCTTTTTCCTTTCAAATCTAAAATTTCTTCTTAGAACTATTAAAATCTCGATAAAAACTACTGATAAGAAAGCAGCGACGGGATCCATGAGTTCCACCACGGCACTTACCATACCAAGAGAACTGCCAATGAAGTATCCAATTAAAAGTGTAATTAATGAAATTGAATATCTTCTCCATGGATTATTAGCCCAAATACTTAATGTTTGAATATTTTCCACAATTTTTAGCTGAAATTTTGTTTTTTGAGGTTTAACAACCATTTTGTATTAAACTAAGCTGCTTCAGAGTTTGATTGAATTTTAGTATTTCCTTCTATTAATTCAAGCAATGCTTCCAACTGAGCCATTAATCCTCTTAACTCGCCTGGTTCAGGGAAAAGATCATCTTCTTTTATTCCTAAATGCATTTCTCTGAGCTCTTGTCTTAAATAGCGTATGTGACTAATGACTTGCTCTCTTTTGGTTTGCGACATGAGATAAATTATGACAATGATATTTTAAGGGAGAATATTTCTGAAAAAGAGAGATTGAATATTTATGATTGAGAATGAAGATAAATTACCTAACAACAATTTGAAAAGATCATGAATCTTGAAAATTTTCATATCCTTGGAAATATTTTACTTAATACTTATATCAATTTAAATAATTACTTGAGGCTTTATTATTAGAATATATTGGCTTTACTCAATATGAAATTCATTTCCGAAAATAAAATAAGTGAGGAACTAGTAAATTCTTTTGATGAAGAAATGACCCTTGAGCTCGCTAAAAGGCTAGAGGAAGATAACTATAATACTCCATTTGATGGTTTAAAAGACTGGCACTTACTTAGGGCTCTTGCAATCAATAGACCTGAATTAACAACTAATTTTACCCATCTTCTCGATCAGGAACCTTTCGATGAAAACTAAAAGTAAGTACTCCAAAATAAAGGTTTTGTTATTAATAACAGGGAGTATTGCAGCTGTAAGAATTCCATTATTAGTTAGCCAATTAGCGAAAGAAAATTATGAAATAAAATGCGTTTTATCTAAAAATGCTGAAAAATTAATTAAGCCGCTTTCTCTCTCTATCTTGAGTAGAAACCCTTGCATTTTAGAAAATGATCAATGGTCAAATAGTCAATCAACCCCTCTTCACATAGAACTAAGTAATTGGGCTGATATTTTAATCATTGCGCCTTTAACAGCAACAACATTAGCAAAATGGGTAACTGGAAATGCAGAGGGATTGATCCCAAGCATCTTAATTGCAAATATTAAGCCAATTATTGTTGCACCAGCAATGAATACACAAATGTGGCTAAATAAAGCTGTCCAGAAAAATTATGAGAATTTACAGAATTATGAAAATGTTTTATCTTTGCAACCAAGTGAAGGCCTCTTAGCGTGTGATGCTATTGGCATCGGTAAGATACCTCCAAATGATCTCATTCAATTAGCTCTTGAATTTATAGCTTCACACAAAAAAAATAAATATCGCAAAGATTTACTTAATAAGGAAATTTTAATAACTGGAGGGTGCACCTCAGAGAAAATTGACGCGGCAAGACACATTACTAACAAAAGTTCAGGAGCTATGGGCCTACTTCTTTCTCAAGTAGCGAGGTTCAGAGGAGCACAAGTAAAATATGTCCATGGGCCACTGAAAATTGATAAAAATCTTACTGATGGAATAAAAAGATATGAAATTGAAACTAGTGTTGATTTAATTAGGGCACTTAATAATGAAATATCAAATTGCGATTATTTTTTCATGAATGCAGCAGTATCTGATTTCAAAATAACCTCTGATACTTCAGCTAAAATTCCAAAAAGTCAAATTAATGCTCATTTGAATCAAAACTTTGAGCTAGTCCCAGATATTTTAAAAACAATTAGTAAATCAAAAAAAGATAACCAAGTTTTTGTAGGCTTTTGTGCTTTTACAGGATCTATCGAAGAAGCACGAATGACAATTAAAGAAAAGATTATCCAAAAGGGTTGTGATTATCTATTCGCAAATCCAATTGATCTTGAAGGCCAAGGATTTGGCTTTTTGGCACAAAATGAAGGTTGGCTATTCGATACTAATAATATGGAATACTACATTAACAAAACATCAAAAATTGATTTAGCAAATAAATTAATAACCCAAATTATTTCATTAAAAAAATAAAAAAAATTTTTTTTATTTGTATTTTTTTGTAATCTTAATCATTAAAAATAATGTGATAGCTTAAAATAATTCCAGTTTTTTAAAATCTAAAAAGCTACGGGTTGTTTCGAGGATTTAATAGTCCTATCTTTTATGGTCCTTTCCCTTGTAATATCCGTACTGAACTTATTAGATGACCTTTAATCTATCGTCACAGAACTTTACTGCAACTTTAATTATGAGAATTCGTTCTTTCTTAGCTTTTGTTATTTCATTTTGTATAACTTTTGCTTTCGTACCTGTTAAAACATTTGCTTTTTCTGAAAGAGGAAATGCACAATTCACTGATGTTGTTAACACAGGAAAAGCTAATGATTGCCCGACATTAGACTCATCTCTTGTCGGATCAATATCTCTAGGAAATGGAGATAGCCTTAAAGGAATATGCATGCATCCAACAGAAGTTTATGTAAAAGTGCCAGGCACAAAACGAAAAGCTGCAGAATTTGTTTCTACAAAAATTATTAGTCCTAGAAATAACACCACAGTGACAGAAGTTTATGGAGATATAGATTCAGGAACTTTCACTGAAAAGGGTGGTATTGATTTTCAACTTATTACTGTATTAACTCCTGGTGGTTTAGAGGTGCCATTTGCATTCTCAGCAAAAGATCTTACAGCTGATTTACCTTCATCTATTGAGCCAGGCACTGAGGTTAGTGGATCAACATTTACACCTAACTACAGAACTGGTGACTTTCTAGATCCTAAGGCAAGAGCTAAAAATACTGGTGTTGAATATGCTCAAGGTTTAGTTGCATTAGGAGGCGATGACGAAGAACTTGCAAAAGAAAATATTAAAGTTGATGTAAACGGTACTGGCGTTATTACTCTTTCAATCAACAATGTAGATTCTGACACAGACGAATTTGCTGGTACTTTTGAAGCAATCCAACCTTCAGATACAGATATGGGTTCAAAGGATCCACTTGATGTAAAAATAATTGGGGAGCTTTACGGAAGAAAAGCATAAATCCTACTTGAGAGAGAAAGGGGGTTAAACCCCTCTTTTTTTTTCAAAATTTTTCTTTATCAATTTAAAAAATGGAATTACAACAAAAAACCAAAACAGATACTAATGGACTAATACCGCCTTATGGAGGGGAACTAAAAAATTTAATTATCAAAGATAAAAACCTTAAAAATGATCTTATCTCTAAAGCTACTTATGAGTTTGAATGTAGCGAGAGAAATGCATGCGATGTAGAACTTTTGATGGTTGGAGCTTTTTCTCCATTGGAAGGTTTTATGGATGAAAATAACTACAATTCGGTAATTAAAAATAATAGAAATACAAATGGGTTGCTTTTTGGCTTGCCTATTGTATTTGATTCAAATAATAAAAAAGTAAAAGCTGGAGAGACAATATTGCTTACTTATAAAAAACAAAAAATAGCAGTTTTAGAAGTTAGCTCTCAATGGGAGCCTGACAAATCCCTAGAAGCTGAACTTTGTTATGGTACTAATTCTTTAGATCATCCTGCTGTTAGGATGATTTTTAACGAGAGAGGGAGATTTTATATAGGAGGAAGAGTTTATGGTTTCGAACTACCAATTAGAGAATTCCCTTGCAAAACCCCAGAAGAAGTTAGATCTACACTGCCATCAAATCATGATGTAGTTGCATTTCAATGCAGAAATCCAATTCATAGAGCACATTATGAATTATTTACTAATGCCTTACTTTCAGATAATGTCTCCTCTAACTCCGTTGTTTTAGTTCATCCAACTTGTGGGCCAACTCAACAAGATGATATCCCCGGAAAAGTTAGATACTTGACCTATAAAGAATTAGAAGAGGAAATATCTGATAAAAGAATAAAATGGGCTTTTTTACCTTATTCAATGCATATGGCAGGGCCAAGAGAAGCTCTTCAACATATGATAATCAGAAGAAATTATGGCTGCACCCACTTTATTATTGGTAGAGATATGGCTGGTTGTAAGTCTTCATCAACTGGTGAAGATTTTTATGGTCCATATGACGCCCAGAATTTTGCGAATAAGTGTGCAAATGAATTGATGATGCAAACTGTTCCTTCAAAAAATTTAGTTTATACGAAGGAAAAAGGATATATAACAGCTGAAGAAGCTAAAGAATTTAATTATGAAATTATGAAACTTAGTGGAACTGAATTTAGAAAGAAATTGAGGAACGGCGAACCAATTCCTGAATGGTTTGCATTCAAAAGTGTAGTAGATGTTCTAAGACGCTCTTAATATTGTTTTATTATTAGTATTATAGATTTATTAAAGATTTTTTATCGTGAACAAACGTTGGAGAAACGTAGGACTTTATGTTCTAGCCGTTATTACTGTAATTTTCATTGGTACTTCTGTTTTTGATAAACCTAGTACTGAAAGTTCTACAAAGACCTTGAGATATAGTGATTTTATAGAGGCAGTACAAGATAAAGAAATCAGTAGAGTCTTAATATCTCCAGATAATGCCACAGCTCAAGTTGTTGAAAATGATGGGAGCAGATCTGAGGTCAATTTAGCCCCCGACAAAGATTTATTAAAAATACTGACTGAGAATAATGTAGATATAGCCGTAACTCCTACAAAATTAGCCAATCCATGGCAACAGGCTGTAAGTAGCTTAATTTTCCCAGTACTTTTGATTGGAGGCCTATTTTTTCTTTTCAGAAGATCCCAAAGTGGTAATGCTGGAGGTGGTAATCCAGCTATGAGTTTTGGCAAAAGCAAGGCTAGACTTCAAATGGAACCATCTACACAAGTAACTTTTTCAGACGTTGCTGGTGTTGAAGGTGCAAAATTAGAACTCACAGAAGTTGTAGATTTTCTTAAGAGCCCAGATAGATTTACTGCAGTCGGAGCAAAAATTCCAAAAGGAGTTCTTCTTGTTGGCCCTCCAGGTACAGGAAAAACATTGTTAGCCAAAGCAGTAGCTGGAGAAGCAGGTGTACCTTTTTTCTCAATATCAGGTTCAGAATTTGTAGAGATGTTTGTAGGAGTTGGAGCTAGTAGAGTTAGAGACCTTTTTGAACAAGCTAAAAAGAATGCTCCTTGCATTGTGTTTATTGACGAAATAGATGCAGTTGGAAGACAAAGAGGTGCTGGTATGGGCGGAGGAAATGATGAAAGAGAACAAACATTAAATCAACTCCTAACCGAAATGGACGGTTTCGAAGGTAATTCAGGAATAATAATAGTAGCTGCCACCAACAGACCTGATGTTTTAGATTCAGCTTTAATGCGTCCGGGCAGATTCGATAGACAGGTCACAGTAGATAGACCAGATTACGCTGGAAGATTACAGATATTAAATGTTCATGCGAAAGATAAAACTCTTTCAAAAGACGTTGATTTAGATAAAGTTGCTAGGAGAACTCCAGGTTTTACTGGCGCAGATTTAGCTAATCTTTTAAATGAAGCAGCAATATTAGCAGCTAGAAAAGATTTAGATAAAGTAAGTAATGACGAAGTTGGTGATGCCATTGAAAGAGTTATGGCTGGCCCAGAAAAGAAAGATAGAGTCATTAGTGATAAGAAAAAAGAATTAGTTGCTTATCATGAAGCTGGTCATGCACTCGTCGGAGCATTAATGCCTGATTATGATCCAGTAGCAAAAGTTTCAATAATTCCTAGAGGTCAAGCTGGAGGTTTAACATTCTTTACTCCAAGTGAAGAAAGAATGGAATCTGGTCTTTACTCTCGTTCTTACCTTCAAAATCAAATGGCTGTAGCCCTTGGGGGAAGAGTTGCTGAAGAAATAGTCTATGGTGAAGAGGAAGTAACAACTGGTGCTTCAAATGATTTACAACAAGTTGCCAATGTAGCAAGACAAATGATCACTAAATTTGGAATGAGTGATAAAATAGGTCCTGTCGCTCTTGGTCAATCTCAAGGTGGTATGTTTCTCGGAAGAGATATGAGCTCTACAAGAGACTTTTCTGAAGACACAGCCGCAACAATTGATGTAGAGGTTTCAGAACTTGTTGATGTTGCCTACAAGAGAGCTACAAAAGTTTTATCAGATAATAGGACTGTTCTGGACGAAATGGCTCAAATGCTAATTGAAAGAGAAACTATAGATACTGAAGATATCCAAGATTTGCTTAACCGTTCAGAAGTAAAAGTCGCAAACTATATTTAATGGCAAAAGTTTAATTTTTTAATGAATAATAAAGAAGATTCTTTTTCGGAGTTCCTGAAAACAGAGTCTTTTTTTTTACTTATAAAACCAGAAGATAATATTTACTCAAATACCTCTATAAGAAATTCATTTTTTGAAGAATTAGCAACCTTAGTAAAATTAGGATTAAAGAATATTGAAATAAGTTGGTCAAACAACGAAAATTGGTCAGATTTTGTTTCCTATATCAAAATTAAATATCCAAGAATTAATTTAGGCTCTGCCTCCATAGTTAATAAGAAATCACTAGAGGATTCTTTAAAAATTGGATTAAATTTTTCGATGATGAAATTTTGGGATAAAGATCTTTTCAATTATGCGCAGTCAAAGAATTATTTATTAATTCCAGGAATTAATAATTTAAAGGATCTTAAAGAAGCGATAAATTTAAATTGCAACATCATCAAAATTTACCCATTAAAAAGTAAAGATAGTTCGATAGATATACTCAACTATAAAAATATTGATTTCATTGCTGCTGGAGGACTATCAATCAATGATTTAAAAACTTGTAAATCTTTAGGATATAAATCAGTCGTAATTGGAGAAAAAGCTATCATAAATAAAAAATTTGATCCAAAAATATTTGAATGGCTCAAAAATAATTGAGTTAAGGATGAATATATTTATTCAACAAAACAACTACTTATTTATTAAGTCACATTGGGCATGATTTAGAAGCAAATGATCAGCAAGTACTAAAGCGACCATAGCATCAACCATAGGAACTGCTCTTGGTAGAACGCATGGATCATGTCTCCCTTTTGCTTTCATCAGTACCTCTTTACCTTCAGCATTCACTGTTTTCTGTTCTTTCCCGATGGTTGCTGTAGGTTTAAAAGCTATCTTCATCTCAATATTTTCACCATTACTTATTCCTCCCTGTACACCTCCTGAATTGTTAGATGTTGTTCTTAACTTACTAGAATCATCAGACTTAATGAACGAATCATTATGTTCGCTTCCTTTTAAATAAGTTCCAGAGAAACCTGAACCTATTTCAAAGCCTTTCGTAGCAGGCAAAGACATCAAAGCCTTTGCGAAATCAGCTTCTAATTTATCAAAAACAGGCATTCCAAGACCCGAGGGAACGTTTCTTACTAGACATTCAATAACACCGCCGCAAGAGTCTCCTTGACGCTTTAATTCCTTAATCCTCTCTATCATTTCCGCTGATACTTTTTCATCAGGACATCTAACAATATTAGAGTCTATTTTTTTTAGAGAAATCTTCTCTTTATTTATATCAGAATCAATATCATGTATACGCTTTACCCAAGATAGTATTTCAGTGTTACAGAAGGTTTTTAATAATTGTTTCGCTACAGCACCGGCAGCAACTCTTCCAATTGTTTCTCTGGCAGAGGCTCTTCCACCGCCAGAACTTGCCTGAATTCCATATTTCAGATGATATGTACCATCTGCATGAGAAGGTCTAAATACCTGCTCCAAATTATTATAATCGTCTGGTCTTTGATCTTTGTTTCTTACCAACATTGCTATTGGAGTTCCAAGTGTTAACCCTTCCTTTATCCCACTTAATATTTCAATTTTATCTTCTTCATTTCGGGGTGTTGTAATGTCACTTTGGCCAGGTCTGCGCCTATCTAAATCATTTTGTATCAGATTTATATCTATTTTTAACTTAGGGGGACATCCATCAAGGATAACTCCTACTGCACCACCATGTGATTCTCCAAAAGTACTAACACGAAAAATTTTCCCAAAACTACTACTCATAGAAATATCAAATGTTTTATCTATATATAAACATTATATGAAACCAATTGAAAATTAAACAAAAAAAAGCCCCCAAAAGGGGGACTTGTAGATTTAAGAACTTTAAGCTTAACCGATAGCTGGAGCTGAAAGAGCTACTGTTGTAGACTCAGCTGCTGCTAGATCAAGTGGGAAGTTGTGAGCATTACGCTCGTGCATTACTTCCATACCTAGGTTTGCTCTGTTAAGAACGTCACCCCATGTAGGAACAATCTTACCGTTTGCATCAACAACTGACTGGTTGAAGTTGAAACCGTTAAGGTTGAATGCCATTGTGCAGATACCCATTGAAGTTAACCATACACAAACAACTGGGAATACAGCTAGGAAGAAGTGAAGACTTCTGCTGTTGTTGAAACTTGCATATTGGAAGATCAAACGACCGAAGTAGCCATGAGCTGCAACGATGTTATATGTTTCTTCTTCTTGTCCGAACTTGTAACCATAGTTCTGAGATTCTGTCTCAGTTGTTTCTCTAATTAGAGATGAAGTAACAAGTGAACCGTGCATAGCTGAGAATAAAGATCCTCCGAACATACCAGCAACACCAGCCATATGGAATGGGTGCATAAGAATGTTGTGCTCTGCCTGGAAAACAAACATGAAGTTGAATGTTCCAGAGATACCTAGAGGCATTCCGTCAGAGAATGAGCCTTGACCGAATGGGTATACAAGAAATACTGCGAAAGCTGCTGAAACTGGTGCAGAGTATGCAACACAGATCCATGGACGCATACCTAAACGGTATGAAAGCTCCCACTGTCTTCCCATGTATGCTGAAATTCCAATTAGGAAGTGGAAAATTACAAGCTGGTAAGGACCACCGTTGTATAACCACTCATCTACAGTAGCTGCTTCCCAAATTGGGTAGAAGTGTAGACCAATAGCATTAGATGAAGGAACAACTGCACCTGAGATGATGTTGTTTCCATATAGGAATGAACCAGCAACTGGCTCTCTAATTCCGTCGATGTCTACTGGTGGTGCTGCGATGAATGCAACGATGAAGCAAGCCGCTGCTGTAAGTAGGCATGGAATCATTAAGACGCCGAACCAACCAACATAAATTCTGTTGTTAGTTGATGTTACCCACTCACAAAACTGTGGCCAGCCTTTTAACAGCGAAGAACGCTGCTGCTGAATAGTTGTCATGAGTTCGTAAAGTATGTCTCTAAAGTGAGACGTGTAAATAAAAACGGAAATAGATTCCGCTTCGAAGATTTTAGACCAAAATCGCTAAAAATGTGTAATTTTTTTTTCTTTAAGTAAACTTATTTTTTGCAATATCAAAGAAAAGAACCTCCATGTCTTAATATTTTCTTTGTTATTGAGGATTTAACTTGGTAATAATCGAATGGTTTCTTAAAGGAAAAAGATCGAAAGAGGTGGTTTCCTTAAAAGAGGCTAGGTATAGAAGACTGCAATTAGAGGCTTTTGGGGCTGTTATTTATTGGAGCGAAAGAATTTAAGGTTTTAGGGATTAAGACTTAGCAAAAAAAATAAAAGCATTAAATATTAAATAAACTTATCTTTTAAATAAAAAATCCTTATTAGTTTTCATCAATTTATTGTTCCGTTTTTTTAATTTAAAGACTTTCAAACTCTTCAACCCATTGTTTTTTGGAACAAATCACTTCTTTCATCGTGTAGCTCATCGCAATTTTTTTTTCCTTATAGGCGACTTCGCCAATAAAAACAGGCCAAATCAATTGTTCTCCATCATATTTATGAATTATTCCTTGGCTATCAAGAAATAATGGATCTCCTTTTTTAATCATTTTCCAATCTTGGTTTATTCTTTCAGGATGAATTAAGCCATAAATATTTCCTTTTTCATCTCTTGGATAATCTATACTCCTTTGATGAACATGAACAACCAATTCCTTTGGAAGTTCTATGAGGTTATTTTTTAATTTATCTATCTCTTCCCTTAAAGATCTAATGATTATTAAGAATCTATTTATAATATTTTGATCATAAGAATTTTGTGCGACAGCTCCTATTTCAATAACTAAACCACATGGCCAAGCTTCTACTAGAAAGCCTGTTTGGGCTTTATCTTTTTCGTGCAAATAAATAGGCAATCCAAATTTATTCTGCAGTAATGCAGCTAAACAAAAATCTTTGAATCTCCTCCCATACAAAACAATACTTGTTCCCATATTTGCAGTAGTAGTATGCAAATCGATTGCAATTTGACAGGGTTTAGATCCCTCAATTCCAAATTCATCTACTAAAAAATTGGCTCTATTAGTTTCATAAAAGCTATTCTTGTGTTTTTCAAAATTCGCACTTTCTTTGAAAGATCTATTTAAATCTAAATCTATATATCTGCACCCTTTTTCATAAGCAACAGGATTACCTATGATGTACTCATACTCAATACCATGATTTAAACTATTTTCTTCTCTAATAAATTGCTTAACCGCCCAAACAGGATTTATTTCATTCCCATGAGTACCTGAAACGATAAGTATTCTTTGAACAGTCATTTTTTCTTTAAAAATAAAATTTTATGCAAAATAAATACCTTATTAAGGCCTCCAGAAAATTCTGGTTTTGGTTTTGGACTCAATTAATGAATGGCTTTGCGCCATCAGATTTACATGGTAATTATAAAAGGCCTAGAGGTATAACCATTGATAGTGAATACGATATTAATAATGAGAATGGACAAATTTATTTATTGGTAGGTAATTCTTGTCCATGGTGTCAAAGAACTTTACTCGTCCACGAAATAAAACAATTATCTAAAAAAGTTAAAGTTATTTTTTTAAAGGCAGATGCTGAGCATGGCGAATGGATTTTGAATACAAAGATTAAGGGATGCATGAGACTTTCAGACCTTTACAAAAAAGCTAATAAAAAGATTATTTTTAGGGCGACGTTACCTCTTTTAATTAGCTTTGTAAAAGATGAATTAAATATTTTGTCTAATGAAAGTTCACAGATTATGAGACTTCTTAATTCAATAAAAATTCAATCAGAACATCAGACATTAACTATTAAAGACTGTAATCAAAAATTTTTAGATTTAATTAATAACAGCATTAATGATGGCGTATATAAATGTGGTTTCGCCAGAAACCAGTCAGCTTACGAAAAAGCAAGTCAAAATCTTTTCACAGCTATAAATGAAGTTGAAAATTTACTAAAGAAAAAAAAAGGGGGCTGGATATTTGGAGAGGAGTTAACTTATGCAGATATTTACCTTTTCCCAACGCTAATAAGATGGGAATTGGTATATAGCAAACTTTTCAAATGTACTGAACAAGAACTATCAAGTTTCGAAAAAATTATTGAATGGAGATTAAAATTCTTTAAATTATCTAATGTAAATAGGACATGCTTCGATAATGAATGGAAAAAAGATTACTACAAAGTTTTATTCCCTTTAAACCCAAATCAAATAATCCCAGTTTTACCATCGCTTTTAGAAATAATGAGATTAGAGTCGTAAAAAATATATAAATCAATTTCAAAAAAAAGATGTTGTAATGAACACTTATTTAGTTCATAGATAATGCAATTTCATTAGAAATTAACTATGTTATGTATGTCTACTAAAGTACGAAAAGCTTAAAATGAAATCCATTGACGAACACATCCAAAAAGATCAATCGGAAATCGAATCTGCAAAAGCAGAGGGCAATCTTCCAAAGGTCAGACATCTAACTGAAGAGCTTAAAGAACTCGAAGAATATAAGGATCATCATCCAGAGGATAAACATGACCCTAATGCTTTGGAACTTTTCTGCGATGCCAATCCGGATGAACCGGAATGTCTTGTTTATGATGATTAAGTTTTCTTTTGATCTATAATTCACAAAAAAAAAGGGCTTTTAAAGCCCTTTTTTTATTTGTTTAATTCTTTAGTAATCTCTATTAAAGTCGGATGGACTTCCTGTAAGAGAACATACAACCGATTCTTCATTTTTCATTTCCTTGACTTCTACAATTGGTCTTCCCATTTTCTTCAAAACCTCAATATCTTGAATCGTTTGACATCTAGCAATTATTTTCCCTTGTTGATCAAAGCAAGTATAGAAATTCATATTTTTTCTAAAGTAGTATCTTATTTATGACTAATTTTCATTATTAAATCAAGTGTATTTTTTTACAAAAAAATTTTAAATTCAAGTTAGATCCTTTTCCATACTTCAGAAAGCAGTGAAGATAAACCTTTTTTTAAAGATGAAGAAATAACTAAAACTTTCTTTTTAGATAAATCTTCTAACTTTTTTGTGATTGTTTTCAAATAATTATGATCTACCAACTCCATTTTATTCAATACTATTAACCTATCTTTATCTAAAAGACCTTTCCCATATTTTTTTAATTCCTGCTCAATAATCTCATAATCATGCAAAGGATCTTCTGCAATTGCATCAATTAAGTGTACAAGAATCTTCGTTCTTTGGATGTGCCTTAAAAAATCATGCCCTAAACCTACTCCATCAGCTGCCCCTGATATTAATCCAGGAATATCCGCAAAAAGACAACCATTCCCATCAATTTTCCTTACTACACCTAAGTTAGGTATTAGAGTTGTAAAAGGATAATTTGCGATTTTTGGACGGGCAGATGACACAACGGAAATCAAAGTACTTTTCCCTGCATTTGGAAGGCCTATAATACCAACCTCTGCAAGAAGTTTTAGTTCTAATTGAACCTCCCAAATCTCACCATCATTTCCTTCAGTGAATGATTCTGGAGCTCTATTTTGATTACTTAAATAGTAAGCATTACCATGTCCACCTCTTCCTCCAATGGCAATAGTTAAAATCTGTTTATCTTTAGTTAAATCTCCCAAAATAATGCCAGTTTTAATATCTCTTATTTCTGTACCACAGGGAACTTTAAGGATTGTATCCTCGCCTGAAGCACCTGATCTCTTATTAGGACCTCCTTTACATCCATCTTCGGCAATTATTTCACGTTTGAATTTGAAATCTAATAATGTTTGAAGATTATTATCAGCCATCAAAATAACTGAACCCCCTCTGCCACCATTTCCACCCGAAGGTCCTCCAGCAGGAACGAATTTTTCTCTTCTAAATGAAACTATTCCATTTCCACCTTTTCCAGCTTTAAGAATAATGTTTGCTTGATCAATAAATTGCACTTAATAAGCTTATTAAATTGTTTTCTAGGTATTTTAAATTTTATTTTATCCACGCAATACTGCAACCAGGTCCACCCTCGTTGTTGGCTGCATCTTCAATCTTATCAACATAATTTAAACCTGATAACCAATTTCTTAGTCCTTTTTTTAATTTCCCTGTTCCAATTCCATGAACAATCCATAGCGGCCCATGAAATTTTCTAATTTTCTCTTCAATAATTATTTCGGCTTCATGAACTCTTAACCCTCTTACATCAATTGTATTTTTACTCGTTCTAATTTTAGAAAAAGAAAAATCTTCTCTTATAGACTTGATATCAATTTTTGACCCTTTGAAATTAGGTTTTTCTCCATTAATACCTTCAAATTCATTTACAGATAATGTGCTTCTGAATGAACCACATTTAATTTCATAAAAACCACCTTTTTTATCTAAATCTACAATTTGTCCCGTACTATTTAGACTTTTAATTTTTACAAAATCACCTATCTGAGGTTTCCACGATATTGACTTTTCAGATTTTTTTTGGGTTAAATGTTCAGTTTCAATTTCCTTTAATCTTTTTCCAATAATTCTCGTATCCTCTCCATTAACATTTTTATCTCTTAATTTTTTAATCAAATCTATCACCTCTTTTTTAGCGGATACAATATGTTTTGATAATTTAGACCTTTCAATTTCCTGGATTTTTTCAGCATTTATTTTTTGATATTCATAATTTCTCTTCAGTTCATCATGTAATATTTCAGTCCTTGCAATCAATTCTGCAGCAGCTTCTGCAGAATTTTGTTGTTTAATCTTCTCTTCCTCAAGCCCTTTAATAATACTGTTAATATTGTCAACTTCTTTTGGCTTTAGATAATTTGCAGCTTCATTGAGTATGCTTTCATCGAGACCAATTCTCTTTGAAATTGACAAAGCATTACTTCTCCCGGGAATACCCCAGTTGAGTATATATTTTGGCTTCAAAGAATCCTCATCAAAAGCAACCGATACGTTTTCAAATCTTGAGTCGTTATATTTTAAAGCCTTAATATCTCCATAATGTGTAGTTGCAAAAGTGATATCAGATTTATTTGCAAATTCTTTTAATAAAGCCATCGCAAGAGCACTTCCTTCAAGAGGATCTGTGCCAGATCCAATCTCATCTAGCAAAACAACTGATAATCCTTTCTTATAATCAAGTGAATCTAATATCTCTTTTATGCGAGATATATGCCCACTGAAGGTAGATAAATTTTCTTCTAATGATTGATTATCTCCTATATCCACGTATATATTTGGACAAAAAGGGATAATAGGATTATTAGTTGAAGGTATCAATAATCCTGCTCTAGCCATAAGCAAAGACAAGCCCAAACCTTTTAAAGCTGCTGTTTTACCTCCAGTATTTGGACCTGTAATAGCTACAACCTTAATATTTCTGTTTATATAAAAATCGACAGCTACTGGTGGAGGGGATCCTTTTTTCTTATGTTCCCAAATCAATAAAGGATGAGAAAAACCAATTAAAGAAATAATAGGACTTTTCTCAAACGAAGGAGTTTTACCTCCAATCCATTTCGAATATCTTGAACGAGTTAGGGCATTTTCTAATCTCAATAATATGGATGCCATTGCAATAAGATTTTCTGAATTATCACTAACAACCTGAGACCATTTCTTAAGTAATTTAAATTCTTCTGCTGCGATCCTAGCCTCTAAAGAAGCAATCTTATTACCTTTAGTTACTACACTTTCAGGCTCAAAATATACTGTATTTCCTGAAGATGAAGAGTCATGAATTATGCCTTTAAATTTATCTACATAATTAACTTTCACTGCTAAAACGGGCCTTCCATATCGATCTCCAATAGTAGTATCTTGCAAATAAGCTAAATTCTTTTGAATAAATTTCTCAACTAATATTTTTCTTTCAAGTTTCTTAGATAAAAATTCTTTTCTAAGAATAGATAGTTCATTACTAGCATTGTCTGAAATTCTTCCATTCGATTCAATGCCTTTTTTAAAAATAGTTTCAATATTCTGATGGTCAATTAAATTTTTTGTAAATGATGAAATAAAAGGCCTTTGTTCAAAATCTAGTAAGATTTTTTTTAAATTTCTTGCTGCAGCAATTGTTTTCGCTATTTCTAACAATTCAGAAGATGAAATTACACCTCCCTTGGAACAAATTTCAATATTTCTACTAATATCAAAAACACCAGAAAAACTAATTGATTTATCTAAATTTTTTTCTAGCTCATTAATTTCAACAGTTTCATTCAAAAGTCTTTTAGATGCCTCGTATTCTGAAGGAATAACAAAACTTAAAATTGATCGTTTACCCATTTCCGTCGAGGCGAATGAAGATAAATGCGTTTTTAATGAATCCCACTCTAAAAGGTTTATAGATTCTTCTTCTAAGGTGTTACCTGAATATGATTTTTTAAAATAGCTTTTCTCTTGCATACAAAAAAAGAGTCAAACATTTGATTGAATCCCTTCAGGAGGAACATAAAGCATCTCAAGCCAGTTTCCTTCAGTATCCTTCATATAAAAAGATGCTGTTCCATCTCTATGCTCATGTAAAGGACCAACTTTTACACCAGAATTTTTTAAATCATTTTGAATATTTTCCACTTCTTTTTTATTTTCAAAATGAAAAGCAAAGTGAGGTCCGGCAGCTTTGTAGCTTGGGCCTAACAAGGCAAGTCCATCTTTCCCTTTACCAGCCTCTAAATAAGACCAATCTTTATCATCCCAAACCAAATTCATACCCAGCTTAATATAAAAAGATTTCGCCCTTTCGAGATTCTCTACTCTAAGTGCAATGTGACCAATCCTATTTACCCCTTGTGAAAAATTCAAAACAAAGCAGTTTTTTTATTACTTATCTAAGAATAAACCAAATTTTTGTTAATAATGAGTTTTTAAGTATCCTGCAACCATTGAGATGCATCACAAGCATGATAAGTGAGTATTAATTTTGCTCCTGCTCTTTTAAAACTAAGCAATGTTTCTAAAACAATATCTTTTTCGTTAATCCAGTTCTTCATAGCAGCGGACTTTATCATGGAATACTCCCCACTAACGTTGTATGCAGCTATGGGTTTATTTGAAAAAGTGCTTAATCTATAAACAATATCCAAGTATGAAATTCCTGGTTTTACCATCAAAATATCAGCCCCCTCATACTGATCCAGTGCAGATTCAATTAAAGCCTCTTTTGAATTAGCAGGATCCATTTGATATGTAGACTTATTATTTGGAATTATTTTCTTACTATTTTCTCTAGGAGCCGAATCTAAAGCAGTTCTAAATGGACCATAATAAGCAGATGAATATTTTGCTGTATAACTAATAATACCTACATCACTAAATCCTTGACTATCAAGAGCAGTTCTGATTGCTCCAACTCTCCCATCCATCATGTCACTAGGGCCAATAAAATCTGCTCCTGCTCTTGCTTGTGCTAAAGCTTGTTTTTGTAAAATTTCGATTGTTTCATCATTTAATATTTTGCCAGTTTCATCAACTAATCCATCATGACCATCACAAGAGTATGGGTCCAAGGCAACATCTGTCATTATTGCCATTTCTGGAATCTCTTTTTTTAATATTCGAATAGCTTTAGGTATTAAACCATCTTCATTAAAACATTCTGCTCCATCTTCAGTCTTTAGGCTATCGTCAATTTTTGGGAAAAGAACCACACACCTTATTCCCAATTCCCATGCCCTAATAACCTCCTTTATTAAGCCATTAATATCCCATCTATAAGTTCCGGGCATTGCTGAAATGTCCTCTTTAAAATCTTTTTCATGAATAAATAATGGATATATAAAGTCCGATGCCGTTAGATGGTTTTCTCTAACCATTTCTCTAATTGCCTCATTTCTTCTTAATCTTCTAGGACGAATAATCGAATTCATTTGAATATTATTTAAATTGAAAAATATTTATCTAATACATTAATCGCTTGCCTCGCACATAAATTAATCAGAGACTACTTTTGTTCAGGAAAATTAACTTAAATTTATTTAATAAGAGCAAAAAAAAGTTACAAAAATATTTTGCACAATCTTCATTTTTCACAAATTTACGTCATTTAGAGATAATATCTTTTAGTTAAGTATTTATTTTGAGGAAAGCATCTTTGAACATAATTAATGGATTTCATCTGAAAAATGTAAGAGGCGATATTCTAGGAGGCATCACAGCCGCAGTAGTGGCTTTACCTCTCGCTCTTGCTTTTGGAAATGCTGCGTTAGGACCTGGCGGAGCAATTTATGGACTATATGGAGCAGTAGTAGTTGGGTTTTTAGCCGCATTATTCGGCGGAACACCTGCTCAAGTTAGTGGGCCTACCGGTCCCATGAGTGTAACTGTTGCAGGTGTAGTAGCAGGCTTAGCCGCAGTAGGGGTTCCAAGAGATCTTTCTGCAGGACAAATTTTACCTTTAGTTATGGCAGCGGTAGTCATTGGCGGCTTACTGCAAATATTATTTGGGATTCTAAAACTAGGTAAATATATTACTTTAGTTCCATATTCTGTAGTTTCAGGATTTATGTCTGGTATTGGAGTAATAATCATTGCGCTTCAGATTGGACCATTACTTGGAATTAGCACTCGAGGTGGAGTAGTCGAATCTTTAACTACTGTATTTTCAAATTTCCAACCCAATGGTGCTGCTATTGGAGTTGCAATAATGACACTAGGTATAGTATTTCTTACTCCTAGAAAAATAAGTCAGTGGGTACCTTCTCCTCTCTTGGCCTTATTGATAGTTACTCCAATATCAATATTAATTTTTGGAGATGGAGCTATTGATAGAATTGGAGAAATTCCAAGGGGAGTTCCATCTTTAAATTTCCCAAGTTTTAATCAATATTTCCCAATTATTTTCAAAGCAGGATTAGTCCTAGCAGTACTTGGCGCAATTGACTCCTTACTGACATCTCTAGTAGCAGACAATATCTCTCAAACAAAACATAATTCTGATAGGGAACTTATTGGTCAAGGGATAGGAAATGCTGTTGCAGGTCTGTTTTCAGGTTTACCTGGAGCAGGAGCAACAATGAGAACAGTCATAAATGTTAAATCTGGGGGATCAACTCCTATATCTGGTATGGTTCACTCAGTTGTATTGTTGATAGTTTTAGTTGGTGCGGGACCTTTAGCTGAGCAAATACCAACTGCGTTACTAGCAGGAATCCTTATAAAAGTAGGTTTAGATATTATTGATTGGGGATTCTTAAGGAGGGCTCACAAATTATCTTTAAAAACTTCAGTAGTAATGTATGGCGTACTTTTGATGACAGTTTTTTGGGATTTAATTTGGGCAGTTTTAGTCGGTGTATTCATAGCAAATATGCTTACTATTGATTCAATAACTGAAACTCAACTAGAAGGTATGGATGAGGATAATCCTTTATCAAAAGATGATCAAGCTAAAAATGCATTACCTGCTGATGAAAAAGCATTACTAGATAGATGTTCAGGAGAAGTAATGCTATTTAGACTTAAAGGACCACTTAGTTTTGGAGCAGCTAAAGGTATATCTGAGAGAATGATGCTTGTAAGAAACTACAAAGTTTTGATATTAGATATCACTGATGTTCCAAGACTTGGAGTGACCGCGACTCTGGCAATAGAAGATATGATGCAAGAAGCAAAAAATAATTCCAGAAAAGCATTTGTTGCAGGTGCTAATGAAAAAGTAAAAGATAGATTAGCTAAGTTTGGAGTTGAAGGGATTATTGAAACAAGAAAAGAAGCTTTAGAAACTGCTCTAAATGAAATAGCCTAATAATTTATGGAAATAAGTCCAATTCTGCAGAATGTATTAGCCCCACCAGTTCTTTTCTTTTTGATTGGAGCAATATCAGTACTCTTTAAATCTGATTTAGAGATACCAGCTCCATTACCTAAACTCTTCTCCCTATATCTGCTACTAGCTATTGGTTTTAAGGGAGGTATAGAGATACAGAAAAGTGGTTTTACAGATCAAGTATTGCCTACTTTAAGTGCTGCAATACTGATGTCGCTAGTAATCCCGCTGATTGGATTTTTAATTTTAAGATTTAAGTTTGATGTCTTTAATTCAGCCGCGATAGCAGCAGCATACGGTTCAATTAGTGCTGTTACATTTATTTCTGCAGAAAGTTTTTTAGAAAGTCAAAAAATAGCTTTTGATGGGTTTATGGTTGGCGCTTTAGCTTTAATGGAATCTCCTGCAATAATTGTTGGATTATTACTTGTGAAATTTGCAGCTCCAAAAAATAGACCAAAATCAAGAAAAATGCATATAAGCGCAATATTACACGAATCATTTTTGAATGGATCAGTTTATTTATTGCTCTCAAGCTTGATTGTAGGATTTCTCACTGCTTCCAGTAATACCTCAGGAATTGAAAAAATGGAGCCTTTTACTGGACAATTATTCTATGGAGCAGAATGCTTCTTCTTGTTAGATATGGGAATAGTTGCTGCTCAAAGATTGCCGAGGCTGAAAAATGCGGGTTCATTTTTGATTGGATTTGCCATTTTTATGCCTTTATTTAACGCATTTATTGGTGTTTTCGTTGCAAGATTTTTATCTTTAGGACCTGGCAACGCACTTTTATTTGTGGTTTTATGTGCAAGCGCCTCTTATTTAGCAGTTCCTGCAGCAATGAGGATGACAGTTCCAGAAGCTAAATCTAGTTATTATATTTCAACTACACTAGGTCTTACTTTCCCATTCAATATAGTTCTCGGCATTCCCATATATATGAGTTTAGTAAATACTATTATCCCACTATCCCCTTTATAAAAATGAAAAGATTAGACTTGATATTTAGTGAAAGAGAACTAGATGCAATCATTAAAACATTAGAAAAAGCTAATGTTCCTGGATATACAGTTATGAAACATGCCACAGGCAGAGGACCTGAAAGAGTTGTTACTGAAGATATGGAATTTACTGGATTAGGAGCGAATGCTCATGTAATTGTTTTTTGCGAGCAAGAATTAATAGATAAAATGAGAGATAACATCAGGGACGATTTGAGCTATTACGGAGGAGTCGCTTATATTTCTGAAGCAACACCCCTTTAGATCAAAGAAGAAATATTTTTTTTAAGAATGAATCCAATCCACTCTAATATTTTTTCTACTATTTAAATATCTATCAATTGACATTGCAGCAATACATCCGTCAGAAGCTGCAACTACGGCTTGCTTAAATGGTGTGTTTCTTATATCACCAATAGCCCAAACTCCATCAGAATTTGTAGACATAAAGTCATCTACAATAACTCCTCCATCTTCTTTTAAAGCAATTTGATCACCTAAAAAATCAGTAATTGGCTTTGAACCACTCATGTAGACAAAAACTCCATCTAAATTTAAATTGATAGGATTTTCATCTTGCTTATTTTTTACAATAACCCCATTAACACCCATATCATCTCCCAATATTTCTAATAATCTTGTTCTACTCCAATGTTTTATATTTGAATTATCCATCAATTCCATAGCTTCTTCGTTATCTGATTTAGGATCACTTGATGTAATCCAATGCACGGTTGATGCGAATTTAGTTAGAACAGTTGCTTCTTCAATTGCCTCCTTGTTTACTCCAACAACTGCAACCTCTCTATTTTTATAAAAAGCTCCATCACATGTAGCACAATAACTTACACCTTTACCAAGAAAATCCGCTTCTCCCTTAAATGAAGCAGGCCTACCCATGGCTCCACTTGCGAGTACAAGTGCTTTAGCTTTAAAAGTGCCTTCGGGCGTGTAAACCATTTTCCATTCTCCACTAGCCTCTATTCCAAACACTTGCGCTCTTCTATAATCTGTGCCGTATTGCACAGCCTGATCTCTCATTAAGGTAAGTAATTTTTCTCCACTTATATCAACCGGAACACCTGGATAATTAGCTATTTGATGAGTTATTGCTAAGGCGCCAACAGATGGATTTTTATCTAAAATTACTGTCTTTAAATTCGAACGAGATGTATAAAGTGCGCAAGTACATCCGGCCGGGCCTCCTCCGATAATAACTACATCTGACTCAATGATTTCCAATTTTAAAAAACTCCTTTTGTAGTTAATTAGATGAGTTCTTGGTTAGAAGATATTTTTAAAGTAAATACCTGAACCTTTATATAGATATAAGTTAAAAGAAAAAAAAGAAAAAAGCTTAATATAGAAACAAACTTACATAGGAAAAACATAAAAAATTAATTATCAAAATAATCATTTACGTGAAATGTTCTGTATTGATCTATTATTAGATCATATCGAAAAATCAATTGCCGTTGAAACATTATATTTTTCATGACCAACTCTGATTACCTTTTAAAAGCTGCCATTAAAAAAGTAACCGAAAAATTAAACGAAATTTTAGTTGAAAAAATTGAAGAAGCAACAAATATTGCACAGGATGCTCCAGAATTTCTCAAAAAAGAATTTGATAGTTTAAAAGAATCCATAATCGAAGAAGCATCAAGACTGGAAAAAGCCGAAAATATTCAAGAAAATGAGTCTACAAATACTTATCAAGATTCCAAAATAAAAAAAGCTTCAAATGAAATTGAAGGTATCAATAAGCAAATTGATCTCTTTAATAAAAATATAAATAATCAAGTTAAATGAATTATCACATTCTTCATTTTCGCTTTAAAAAATTAAAGAGGGCCTTTCTTATCTGGATAACTCTGATTTCGCTTTTAATAAATTTATGGATAGATAATATTAGATTTACTATTTTCCAAAATAAGAACAATGAAAAAAGTAAGGTCCAAATTAAAAGAGCTAGGTGGTTTACTAATCAATTAATAAAGCTTGGATCAGCATTTATAAAAATTGGACAATTATTATCAGCGAGACCTGATTTAATTCCTAATACCTGGATACAGGAATTGTCTAAATTGCAGGATCAAGTTCCTAATTTTTCATTTGCGCAAGTTGAAGAAACTATAAGAGAAGAACTAGGATCTAAGTTTAATGAAATAGATCAAATAATATGTGATCCGGTTGGATCAGCATCATTAGCTCAGGTCCATAGGGCGACTTTAAAAGATGGTAAGCAAGTAGTATTTAAAGTTCAAAGACCTAATTTAAAAGAATTGTTTATTATAGATTTGGGCATAATGCAGCAAATAGCAGGATTATTGCAGAAAAATAAGAATTGGAGTCGAGGTAGAAACTGGGTTGAGATTGCTAAAGAGTGTAGGAAAGTTCTCATGAAGGAGCTTGATTTTAATTGTGAAGCACAATATGCAGCAAGATTTAGACAGCAATTTCTTGATGATGAAAATGTTAAAGTTCCTGAAGTAATTTGGGATATGAGCAGTGAAAAAGTCCTTTGTTTAAGTTATTTAGAAGGAACAAAAATAAGCGATTTAGACAAATTACAATCACAAGAAATTGATTTACCTAAAATTGCTGAAATAGGCGCCATCAGTTATTTAAAACAATTAGTAAATTACGGTTTTTTTCATGCAGACCCTCATCCAGGGAATCTAGCAGTTTCGAATGAAGGTAAATTGATTTTTTATGATTTTGGAATGATGGGCAATATCTCAAATAATCTTCAAACAAGATTAGGGGGGATGGTTAAGGCTGCTGCTTTAAGAGACGCATCATCACTTGTCACTCAATTACAACAAGCTGGGTTAATTTCAAAAGATATTGATGTAGGACCAGTCAGAAGATTAGTCAGATTGATGCTTAAAGAAGCCTTAACTCCACCATTTAGTCCAAATATTATTGAAAAATTATCAGGAGATTTATACGAACTTGTTTATGAAACACCATTTCAACTGCCAGTAGATTTAATCTTTGTGATGAGAGCTTTATCAACTTTTGAAGGAGTTGGTAGAATGCTTGATCCAGGGTTTAACCTTGTATCAGTTACCAAGCCTTATTTAATAGAACTTATGACTTCAAATAATCAAAGTCCCAACGATTTAATTAACCAATTTGGAAGGCAAGTAGGTGAACTAGGATCGAAAGCTGTTGGAATTCCCAAAAGAATAGATGAAAGTTTAGAAAGATTAGAACAGGGCGATTTACAATTGCAAATAAGAATGGGAGAGTCTGATAGGCAATTCAAAAAAATGTTTACGGCTCAAAAAACTTTAGGTCATTCAATTCTCATAGGAAGCTTATCAATTGCATCTGCTTTACTTGTAACCAATAAACAAAACAATTTTGCATTGTTGCCACTTTTTTTTGCACTACCAATAAGTATTGATTGGATAAAGTGCCAATTAAGTATGAGAAAAGGCTCACGTTTAGAAAAACTTAAGCGCTAAAAAACTATATATTTTTTGGACCTAAACCTAGAGCTCCAGCGAATCTTGCTTGATTTCCTAGTTCCTCCTCAATTTTTAAAAGCCTATTATATTTTGCAATCCTTTCACTTCTGCTCAAAGAGCCAGTCTTGATCTGACCCGATCTTGTGGCGACAGATAAATCTGCGATTGTTGTATCTTCAGTCTCACCACTTCTATGACTTATAACACTTGTGAAACCAGACATTTTTGCTAACTCAATAGCTTCCAAAGTTTCAGTTAATGTTCCAATTTGATTTACCTTTATTAAGATTGAATTGGCAGATTTTTCTATAATCCCTTTCCGTAATCTTTCTGTATTAGTAACGAATAAATCATCACCTACAAGCTGAACTTTATTCCCTAATTCTTTGTTTAATTCTGACCAACCCTCCCAATCATCCTCAGCTAAACCGTCCTCTATTGAAACTATGGGATAATTAGAAACTAATCTTGAAAGATATGAAATCATTTCAGAACTATTTAAACTTTTACCTTCATATTTATAAATACCATCACTATAAAATTCAGTACTAGCAGCATCTAAAGCTAAAGATACCTGCTCACCAGGCTTAAATCCTGCTTTTTGAATTGCTTCTAATAATAAGTCCCCTGCTTCTTCGCTTGATGACAAATTCGGGGCAAATCCACCCTCATCGCCTACAGCGGTAGATAGACTTTTTTGATCAAGTAATGATTTTAATGAGTGAAAAATTTCAGTACCCATTCTTAATGATTCACTGAAATTATTAACTCCATGTGGAACAAGCATAAATTCCTGAAAATCAAGACTATTTGGTGCATGTGCACCACCATTTATTACATTCATCAATGGGACTGGAAGAAGATTGGATAATGGATCTCCAAGATATCTATATAGGGGAATGTCTAAAGCATTTGCTGATGCTCTTGCAGTGGCAAGACTTACTGCAAGGATAGAATTTGCTCCAAGGTTAGACTTATTAGGAGTTCCATCAATTTCAATCATTAATTTATCTACTGCAGTTTGATCTAAAGATGACAAACCACATAAAGCCGGCGATATGGTTTCATGAATTTTATTAACAGCATTCAAAACGCCTTTTCCCATATATTTCGAACCACCATCTCTTAATTCATGTGCCTCATGAGCACCAGTGCTAGCTCCGCTGGGAACAATTGCTCTACCACTAGCACCACATTCCAAAAATACTTCTGCCTCTACAGTTGGATTACCCCTTGAATCAAGGACTTGCCTTGCTTCAACAGTATCAATAAGAAAATCAATAGTTTCTTTCACAATTTAATTATTACTATTTAAATCCTATTAATAGCTGAACTATTTGGCTAATATCTGAAATATATTTGTTAACCAACTATAATTTTTAATTTTATAAGGGCTTAGATATTATTTAACGTCTTTTTGATTCTAAAGTCCCCTCAAATCCTCTCATCTAAATAATTTTCAAATTCATCTTACAATTTGAAAATTATTGGATGATTATTAATGCAGTTCCTATTTAGAATAATAATTAATAATCAACTATAGTTTTTATAGTTTATGAGAGAAACACTTACATCCAGTCCTGAACTATTTAGCGATATTAGTTGGAATCTTCTTTTATTAGGGGAAGAAACCGCAAAAAAATGGGATCATAGCGAATTTAATATTGAACACATAATTCATACATTGTTCTCATCAAGTGAATTCTTTGCCTTCATTGAAAAATTATCAATCGACCAAGATACAGTTTTAGACATAACAGAAGATTTTTTAGAAGAGACACCAACAAATGAGTCAGATATTTTTACTATCGGAGAAGATTTAGAAATTTTATTAGATAACGCGAATCAGATTAAAACTCAATGGGGATCGAGATTAATAGAAATCCCTCATTTACTAATTGCTCTTGGAAGAGATTTAAGAATTGGAAATTATGTTTTTGAAGAAGGAAACCTTTCCATGGAAAAATTAGAGGAAGAATTAAAGTTTTACCCAAATATTAATAAATCAAAAGATTCTTTTAATTATGGGAATGTAATTGAAATAAATAATCAATCTAATTTCGAATCAAACGACGAGACTGAAGAGACTCTTGTAAAAGAAGAAAAATTTAAAAAAGCTATTGTTCCATTACTGAAAAGTGAACTTCAAATTGAAACCAAAAAACAAGTTGGAAAAGATGAAACTGTTCTTTCAATTTATGGAAAAGATTTAACAGGATCAGCTAAAAAAGGCTTACTGGATCCTGTTTTAGGAAGAGAAAATGAGCTCAATAATTTAATGAGGGTACTCTGCAGAAGAAATAAAAATAACCCTATACTTATTGGCAATCCTGGAGTTGGTAAAACCTCAATTGCAAAATTACTTGCTCAATTAATTGTAGACAAAAAAGTTCCTGATACTTTAAAGGACTTAAAAATTATTTCACTTGACTTAGGTGCATTAGTTTCTGGGACCAAATTTAGAGGTCAACTAGAGGAAAGACTAAGCTTAATAATGCAGGAACTAAATAATCCAAACCAAGGAATGATTCTTTTTATTGATGAAATTCACTCAATATTAAGTTCTGACAGATCTTCTACCGACATCAGTAATATCTTAAAACCTTTACTAGCTGAAGGAGAACTTAGATGTATCGGTACAACAACACCTGAGAAATTTCGTGAAACTATTGAAAAAGATCAGGCATTAAATAATTGCTTTCAAAAGATAGCTGTGAATGAACCTTCAGTAGAATTAAGCGTAAAAATATTACAAGGGATCAAAAAGAAATATGAATTACATCATGGCATAAAAATTTCTGAAGAGGCTGTAAACTATTCTGCAAAATTGGCCGATAGATACATCAGCGATAAATGTCTCCCTGATAGTGCAATAGATTTAATTGATGAAGCAGCTGCACAGTTGAAAATCGAGTCTAATAATATGCCTCAAATCATTCTCCAACAAGAAAACAAACTTAATATTATTGATGAAAAATTGAATAATTTGCAAGGAGAAAATGTCGAAGCTCAAGAAAAACTATTGAATAATAGACAACAATCAGAGGCAAAATTAAACGTTCTTTTGGAAAATTGGAACAATTTACGTGAAGAAATGGAGGAATTATCTATTTTAATGAAACAAGAAGATAAGCTAACCAAACAAATTAAAGATAAATCAAATCGAGAAATTGAAAATGATCTAGATTATTCAGAAAAGCTTGAAGAAGAGTTAAGTGAAATAGTGAATGACATACAAAAAGTTGAAGAGAACTTTAATAAAATAAAGAAAAATAGAAATTTTCCTTTTAAATATCAAGTTGAACCTGATGATATTGCAGATGTTATATCAAAAATCACAGGAATTCCAATTTCTAAAGTAGTTTCAAATGAACGTAAAAAATTAGTCAATCTAGAAAAAGAACTAAGTGAAAAAGTTATTGGACAAGAAAAAGCTATAGAAGCTGTTTCTGCTGCAATTAGAAGAGCTCGAGTTGGCATGAAAAGTCCCAAAAGACCTATTGGATCTTTTTTATTTATGGGTCCTACTGGTGTTGGTAAAACAGAATTAGCAAAATCTCTTGCAACAGCTTTATTTGATGAAGAAGACGCACTTTTAAGATTAGACATGAGTGAATATATGGAGAAAAATGCCGTAGCAAGACTTTTAGGAGCTCCCCCAGGTTATGTTGGTTATGAAGAGGGAGGTCAATTAACTGAAGCTGTAAGACGTAAACCCTATTCAGTAATACTTCTTGATGAGATAGAAAAAGCACATGCAGAAGTATTTAATATCCTTTTGCAAGTCTTAGATGAAGGTAGATTAACGGACTCCCAAGGAAGGACCGTAGATTTCAAAAATACGGTAATCATTATGACAAGTAACCTAGCTGGTAAATCTATACTGGAGTATTCGCAAAAGATTTCTAAAAGTGAGGGAAAGTTAGAAAAAGATCAACAAATTCTAGATGATTCAATTAGTAATGCATTGTCTTCAATTTTTAGACCTGAATTTTTAAATAGAATTGACGAAGTAGTAAAGTTTGATCCATTATCCATTGATGAACTTCAAAAAATAATCATTCTACAAACAGAAGATTTAAAGAACCTGCTACTTGAGCAGAAAATAAATATCGCTATAGACAAAAAAGTTATCGACAAAATTGCAAACGATTCTTACGAACCTGAATATGGTGCTAGGCCACTTAGCAGGGAACTTAGAAGACAAATAGAAAATCCCTTGGCTGCAAAACTTTTAGAGGATAACTTCAAAAATAAAAAAAATATAACAATTAAACTTAATCCTGCTAAAAAAGATGAGATCGTTTTCAAACCTAGCTGAGGAGTAAATCAATAAGCTAAAATAAAAACTAAAGCATAATGCTTAATTCCAAACAAATTTTGTGACAAGTCCTACTACTAATAAAGAACCTCTTAAAAAGGATTCTCCTGAAGTTGAAGAGCCTAAAAAAAAGAATAATTTTTTTAGATCTACCTACGATGAGCTTAAACTTGTCGTGTGGCCTAACAAACAACAACTTTTTAGCGAATCAGTAGCAGTTATAATTATGGTATCTTTTTCTGCTGCAGCCATTGCTTCTGTTAGTAGATTCTATGGGTGGGCAGCCTCGCAAATTTTTGGTTGAATTATCTCCCTAATATCCATTTATAAAGATCTTAATTAAGCTTCCAGAAAAATGAGTAATGAATTAACTACAAACCTTGCTTCTTCAAAAGCAAATACAAGCATCGCAAGATGGTATGCAGTTCAAGTAGCATCAAGCTGTGAAAAAAAAGTAAAAGCGACTCTTGAGCAGAGATCAGTAACTTTAGGTGTTAATAATAGAATCATTGAAATTGAAATTCCCCAAACTCCAGGAATTAAATTAAAAAAAGATGGAAGCAGACAAACTACTGAAGAAAAAGTTTTCCCAGGTTATGTCCTCGTAAGAATGATTTTGGATGAAGATACAATGATGGCTGTTAAAAGTACTCCTAATGTAATTAACTTTGTCGGTGCTGAAGACGGTAGAGGCAGCGGAAGATCGCGAGGTCATATCAAACCTCGACCATTATCAAGACAAGAAGTTAATAGAATCTTTAAGCGCGCATCAGAGAAAAAAGCTGTAATCAAGTTAGATATTGAAGAAAAAGATAGAATCATTGTAACTAGCGGTCCATTCAAGGATTTCCAGGGAGAAGTTATAGAAGTTTCCGGAGAAAGAAATAAATTAAAAGCATTACTTTCAATATTTGGGCGCGAGACTCCTGTAGAATTAGAATTCTCCCAAATCAATAAACAAAATTAATTTCTAATTGTTCTTGTTTATCGAGTAAAATTATGATTTTCTACTTCAGCTTAAATTTTCTAATCTAATGGCAAAAAAAATTGTTGCAGTTATCAAGCTTGCTCTACAAGCAGGCAAAGCAAATCCTGCTCCTCCTGTAGGCCCAGCTTTAGGACAACATGGTGTCAATATCATGGCATTTTGCAAAGAATACAACGCAAGGACACAAGATAAAGCAGGTTTTGTAATTCCAGTCGAGATTTCTGTTTTTGAAGATAGAAGCTTTACTTTTATCACAAAAACGCCTCCTGCTTCCGTTTTAATAACAAAAGCAGCTGGTATAGAGAAAGGAGCAGGTGAATCCGCAAAAGGCTCTGTTGGGAATATAAGTAAAGCTCAATTAGAAGAAATAGCCAAAACTAAGCTTCCTGATCTAAACTGTTCTAGTGTTGAATCAGCAATGAAAGTAATTGAGGGTACTGCTCGTAATATGGGCGTCTCTATCACTGATTGAGTTCAGTACAAAATTTCTCACTATTTAGGGGAGGTTAGTTAATAACCGTTTGCACCCAACATTATTATGAAAAAACTATCCAAAAGAATGGCGGCTCTATCAACAAAGATAGAAGATCGCATTTACGCACCACTTGAAGCTCTTAGTATTATCAAGGAAAATGCTAATGCAAAATTTGATGAAACTATTGAAGCACATATACGTTTAGGTATTGATCCAAAATATACTGATCAACAATTAAGGACTACTGTTGCATTGCCACATGGTACTGGCCAAAGCATCAAAATTGCAGTAATTACAAGTGGTGAGAATGTATCGAAAGCTAAGGCTGCTGGTGCAGATTTATTTGGAGAAGAAGACCTAGTGGAAAGCATCAATAAAGGAAATATGGAGTTTGATCTACTTATTGCAACTCCAGATATGATGCCAAAGGTTGCAAAATTAGGGAGAGTTTTAGGACCTAGAGGTTTAATGCCTAATCCTAAAGCTGGTACAGTAACTAATGACATTGCTAATGCAATAAAAGAATTCAAAGCTGGTAAGCTCGAATTTAGAGCAGATAAGGCTGGAATCGTTCATGTCCGCTTTGGAAAAGCAAGTTTCACAAAAGAGGCTCTATTTGATAACTTAAAAACCTTACAAGAATCAATTGATAAAAATAAACCAAGTGGAGCTAAGGGAAAGTATTGGAAAACTTTTTATGTAACTTCAACAATGGGGCCTTCAGTTCAAGTTGACATAAATGCTGTACAAGATTACCAACCTGAAGGTTAACGCTTTGTAGTATAATTTAAAGTGCAATAATACGGCCAAAGAAAGTAGGTTAATTTAGTTATTCTAAATTTTTAATTCCTACCGAGGACTCGTCTTAAATTATTTCTTTTTGGATCTAATAAAAGCGGCCTCTTTAAAAGGACTTTGCCGCATTTCCTGCTCTCCCTAAATTACGATCCAAAAAACATCAATGGGCCGAACACTAGAGAATAAGCAACAAATCGTTACTGAGATTAAATCTCTATTAAACGACTCGGAAATGGCTGTAGTTCTTGACTATAAAGGTTTAACTATCAAAGAGATGTCAGATTTGCGATCTAGATTGCAAACAACTAACGGCATTTGCAAAGTTACTAAAAATTCATTAATGCGTAAAGCTATTGATGGAGATAGTAATTGGAACGATCTTGAATCTTTACTGACCGGAACAAATGCTTTTGTCTTAATCAAAGAAGATGTTGGTGGTGCTGTAAAAGCTATCCAATCTTTTCAAAAAGACACCAAAAAATCCGAAACCAAAGGAGCTTTATTTGAAGGCAGACTTCTAAGCGATTCTGAAATAAAAGAAATTGCAAGTCTTCCATCTAAAGAAGTATTGATGGCAAAAATTGCTGGCGCTCTTAATGGCGTTGCAACAAAAATTGCGATCTCTATTAATGAAGTACCTTCTGGACTTGCTAGATCACTTCAACAACATTCTGAAAAATCAGAATCCTAAATTCAAAACCTAATTAACTTTAAGAAAATGTCCGCAAAAACTGAAGAAATTCTTGAATCATTAAAATCTCTATCACTTTTAGAAGCATCGGAGCTTGTAAAGCAAATTGAAGAAGCTTTTGGTGTATCTGCTGCAGCTTCTGCAGGTGTAGTTATGGCAGCTCCAGGAGCAGCTGGCGGTGACGCAGATGGTGGCGCTGCTGAAGAAAAAACTGAATTTGATGTAGTTCTTGAAAGCTTTGATGCAGCTGCAAAAATCAAAGTACTTAAGGTTGTAAGAAATGCAACTGGTCTAGGTCTTGGCGATGCAAAAGCACTTGTTGAATCTGCACCAAAAACAGTAAAAGAAGGAATTGCCAAGGCAGATGCTGAATCTTTAAAGAAAGAGATTGAAGAAGCTGGCGGTAAAGTTACACTTAAATAAGAGTACATTTTTTCAAGCCGATAACCTTAATATCGGCTTCAAAAATTATGAATAGTGATAGTATTGCGATTGAAGCCGCAACCGATGGAGCCTGCAGTGGTAATCCAGGGCCAGGTGGTTGGGGCGGTTTAATAATTTTTGAAGATAACAGCGAATTAGAAATAGGTGGTTTCGAGCAAAATACTACTAATAATAGAATGGAACTCACTGCGGCTATAAAAACTCTTGAGAAATTAAAAACCTACAAATTAAAAGAGAACTTTAAACTAAGAACTGATAGTAAATATGTAATAGAGGGTTATACAAAATGGATTATTAATTGGAAGAAGAATGGATGGAAAACAAGTTCAGGGAAACCAGTTCAAAATCTTGATCTATGGCAAAAAATTGATCAATTAAGAATTAATGGCCTAATAATGGAATATGTTAAAGGTCATAGCGGGGATAAACAAAATGATAGGGTTGATAAAATTGCAACTAATTACAGCAAAGGTATATCTTTAGAAAGTAACTTAAAAAAAATAGAATCCTCAGTTGACTTTTTTGAAAAAAATGCACCTGTAGAAATTCAGGAATTATTTTCCCGCAATGAATTAATTCAAAAATTTGCAGAAAAAAAGTACCTGTTAAGTTCACCTGAACTAGAAACCTTATTAGGTGATGAAAACCACTTAAAGATAAAACAATATTCACTTTTTGAATGGCGTAATTGGAGATTGATTCCTAAAGATAAAAAATATTGGATAATAGAAAAAAAGAAGCTTAATTTTTTATGAATGATAAGAAGGGGGGATTTAAAAATCTTTATAAAAACTTGATTACCCCTGTATTAAAAAAAGACTCTGGAATTGATGCAGAATACTTAACAAATTTATCTCTTAGTCTCCTGTCATTCAGTTCAAGAAAATATAATTGGCCTATAGTATCTTCTATCTTAAAAAATCTAAATGAAGAATTTTCTGTAGTTGATAAAAGGTTAACTCAGAACATATGTGGAATAAATTTTTGTAATCCAATTGGTTTAGCTGCGGGTTTTGACAAAAATGGAAATGCCGCAAATATATGGAAAGATTTTGGTTTTGGATTTGCTGAGCTTGGTACAGTAACAAAATTTGCTCAGGATGGAAATCCCAAACCAAGATTATTTAGATTGGCAGAAGAAGAAGCAGCATTAAATAGAATGGGTTTCAATAATAATGGTGCTGAAAATCTAGTTAAAAACTTTGTCGAACAAGGTATTGAGTTTAAAAAAAACAGGGAGAATATTTGTTTAGGGATAAATTTCGGGAAGTCAAAAATTACAGGTTTATCTCAAGCAAAAGATGATTATTTAACTTCTCTAAAATTATTAATTCCATATTGTGATTACGCAGCAATAAACGTTAGTTCTCCAAATACTGAAGGACTAAGAAAATTACAAGATCCAATTCTTCTAAAAGAACTTCTTAGAGAAATTAAAAACTTACCTAATTGTCCACCATTATTTGTAAAAATTGCGCCAGATTTAGGCCTTAAAGATATTGAAGATATTTGCCAATTAATAATCGAGGAAAACATCGATGGAATAATTGCTACAAACACCAGCATTGATAGATTAGGTCTTGAAAATAGAAAGATCAGGCAAACTGGATTATTACTCTCTCAAGAGAATGGAGGATTAAGTGGGAGGCCTCTCCAAAAAAAAGCAAATCAAATAATAAAACATATACATAATATTGATAAAAAGATTATTTTAATTGGGGTTGGTGGAATAGATAGTCCTAAGTCAGCTTGGGAAAGAATTTGTTCTGGAGCATCATTAATTCAACTTTATACAGGATGGATATATAAGGGTCCACAATTAGTACCAGATATACTTGAGGGAATTATAAAGCAACTCAATAACCATCAATTATCTAGTATAAAAGATGCAATTGGATCAGATTTAAAATGGGTTGAATAAAATTAGAGCATGAATAATGAACCTCATGATTACTCAACGTTAGCCGTGCAAGGATCAAACTTGAAGCACGGTGGAAATGTATATGCAATTGCGAAAAAATTAAATTTATTACCATCCGAAATCATTGATGCAAGTGCATCATTAGTACCCTTTGACCCCCCTCAAATACTAATAGATTCAATAAATGCGGAAATTAAGAATCTTGGCTTTAGATATTACCCAGAAAGAAACTTGAGTGATCTGAAAGAAATAATCGGCAAATTTCATGGGATAAATCCAGAGAATATATTGCCTGGGAATGGAGCTTCTGAATTAATAACCTGGGCAGGTTATGAAGCATCCAAATTCGGAATAAGTTGTATTCCTTCTCCATCATTTGTTGATTATGAAAGATCTTTAAATTGTTGGAATAGCAATTTTATACATTGCGAATTACCAAAAAACTGGAGTGATATTTTTCCTCAATCATTTCCGCTTCATCCAAAAGGTGATGTTATTTGGATAACAAATCCACATAACCCTACCGGCCAATTATGGGAAAAGAATTCATTGGAGGAAGTTGTGAAAAAATATAAATTAGTTATCTGCGATGAAGCTTTTTTATCCATAACACCTAATGGAGACAAAGAATCTTTAATACCATTAACCAAAAGATTTGATAATTTATTAGTCTTGAGAAGCTTGACCAAAATCTTCAATATTCCAGGGCTTAGATTAGGTTACGTTATTGGCTCATCGAAAAAACTTAAACAATGGGAAATAAATAGAGATCCTTGGCCTTTAAATTCATTTTCTATTAAAGCCGGGATTGATCTACTAAGTAATAAGAAATTCTATGAACAGTGGACAAAACAGATTCACAGCTGGATAAATATTGAAAAAAAGAGAGTATTTGAAAAATTATTAAAAATAGAGAACCTTAAAATTCATAACTCTTCAACCAACTATTTTTTAATAGAAAGTGAAACATCCTTGTCGCCAAATATAAAATACTTAGAAAATAAGGGAATATTGCTTAGAGATTGCACTTCATTTAGATTTCTTGACGAAAAGTGGGCAAGAATAAGTCTACAGAATAGAAAAAATAACACTCTTTTATGTGAAGAAATTCAGAATTCCTTTAAAAAATAATCAATATACTTTTTAATCTCATTTTTAGATTTAATTTTATTATTATTTTCCATATTCTTCTTCATGAGATCTAATATTTCATAATGTTTTTTTCCCTTTTTTGATTTTATTTTAAAAATTCTTTCTAGAGTTTCTTCAAAAACTTCTTTAGACATATTATTCTGATTGATTAAAACTGAGCCTCCACTTGCAGCAAGAATCATGGCATTTTTCTCCTGATGATTATTTTTAGAATATGGATATGGAATTAAAATTGAAGGTTTTTCAGCCTCCATTAATTCATTGATTGTTCCTGCACCAGATCTCGATATTACAAGATCACAGTTTTGAATTAAAGCTGCTATTTCATTAGTAAATTTCTTTTGAATATAATTTTTGGAGTTTTTTACATGAAAAGGTTTTAGATTAGATTCGCCAACAATATGAACTATCCGAAATTGTTTTTTTATTAAAAACTCTAGAGATTCATAAAGAATTTGATTTATAGCTTTTGCTCCTTGACTACCTCCCATAACAATCAAAAGAGGGCCATTTCCTTTTGGAACCCATTCTGGCAAAAAATTAAATTTATAGAATTGCTCTCTTAAAGGTGTTCCAGTGAAAATAGTTTTACAATTTTTTAAATAAGAATTTGTTTCTTTAAATCCTAAAAGAACATAGTTACATAAAAAACCAAAATATTTCGTGACCATTCCTGGAACTACATTTGATTCATGAATAATGATAGGTATCTTTAGAAGTTTTGAAGCAACAATAGTAGGGGCAGATATATAACCTCCAGTCGTAAAAACCAAATTAATTTTTTTTTCTTTTAAGATCCTAATTATTTGGAAAGTTGAAATTAAAATTTTTATATATTGATAAAACAAAAAAATATTTTTTCTTGGTGTCTTTAAATTCAAAGTCTTCAAATTATATTTTTGGGGAATCAAATGCGCATCAAGTCTTTGCTGAATACCCAACCAATGAATATTCCACTCATCTTCTACCTCTTTAGAAACTGCTAAAGCTGGAAAAATATGGCCTCCTGTTCCACTAGCTGCAACTAATAAATTATTTTTTTTAGACATAAAAACTTAAATTAGTAGAATGAAAATAATAAATAATAAATATGTTGAATTTAAACTTATTCAGAAATATAGGATTCCCTCTCTACTTATTTATTTATCTCATTCTCCCCTATTCAGCAATAACGCAAACTTTAAAAGTTGATTTTATAAGAAATTTAGAAACCTCATTAAATAAGCGAGACTTAGAGTTTATTAAAAAAAATTTTAGAAATGATGAATACCAAAATATTCCAAAACAATTTTCAAAGATTATTAATGATTTCCCTAACAGCAAATGGAAGATCAAAAGATTAAAATCTAAAATTCCAGATGAAGATATTTTGCGAATAAAAGTTTCTGGGGAAAAAATAGTTAACGGAGAAATATATATACTCGAATCCAAATTTGATTATTTATTTTCAATCGTAAATGAAAAAATAAGTGAAGGGATTATCAAAAATTTATTCACCACAATAAGAAACGATAATAAAAAAATAGATATTAGTTTTAAAATTCCTGATAGAGTTCTTACTGGTTCAAAATACGATATCGATATAATTCTAAATAAGCCTCTTGAAGAAGTGATTATTGCTGGAGCTATAAAACCTCATCAAGTTAATTCATTGTTTGAACAAGAAATTTTATTGGAACCATTGGCGTCTGGAGGGATTTTTAAAATTACAAGAGCCCCTTCAAAACCAGGGATGCAAATTTGGTCAGGAATCATAGCTCATCCTGAGGGAATGATTACTTTCACAAAGAGCATTGATATTGTTGATGAGATATAGCCTAAGCGTCGTTTAACGCAGCCACACCTGGTAAAGTTTTACCTTCTAAAAGTTCCAAACTAGCCCCACCTCCGGTAGATATATGAGACATTTTCTCAGCTAATCCTGCTTTTTCAACTGCTGCCACTGAATCTCCACCACCAATTATTGTACAAACTTCAGAAAAAGCACTTAAGTCCGCAAGAGTCGTAGCTATTGCATTTGTACCATCTGCAAATTTATCAAATTCAAAAACTCCCATTGGACCATTCCAAATAATTGTCTTACATTCTGCAAGAGCATTCTGAAAAACTTTAATGGAATCTGGACCAATATCTAAACCCATCCAATTCCCACTAATTGCATCAATTTGAGATATTTTACTATTGGCGTCAGGAGAAAATTCATCAGCCAAAACAACATCGGTGGGTAATAATAACTCTACTCCTTTTGCTTTTGCTTTTGCTTCTAAATCTTTAGCAAGCTCGAGTTTATCTTCTTCTACAAGGCTCTTTCCGACATCTAAACCTCTAGCTTTATAAAAAGTAAAAATCATACCTCCACCAATCATGATTTTGTCACACTTATCTAGTAAAGAATCAAGTACTCCTATTTTGCTACTAACCTTTGACCCTCCAACTATTGCTGCCAATGGACGATTTGGGGAATCTACTGCTCCTTGTAGGTATTTCAATTCTTTTTCTAAAAGGAATCCAGCTACTGAGGGACTTAAATAATTTGTAACACCCTGAGTTGAAGCATGCGCTCTATGAGCAGCACCGAAAGCATCATTTACATACATATTTGCATGTGATGCTAATTTTTCAGCAAACTCCAGGTCGTTCTTTTCCTCTTCACCAAAAAAACGAACATTCTCAAGTAAAAGAACATCTCCATTAGATAAGCTATTTGATTGTGCAACCGCTTCATCACCAATACAACTGTTAGTAAGAGCAACATTTTGCCCCAACAATTCACTTAATCTTGCTGCTACTGGAGTTAATCTCATTTTTTCATTTACCTGACCCTTCGGTCTACCAAAATGAGCAGCTAAAATAACTTTTGCAGAATGATTAATAAGATATTCAATAGTTGGGATCGCTGCACGAATACGCGTATCGTCGGTTATTTGACCGTCTTCATTTAATGGAACATTAAAATCTACTCTTACAAGAACTTTTTTTCCTTCTAAATGTGTCTTATCAAGACTGGAAAGAGATAATTTTGACATTAAACAAGCTATATTTATAATCTCAAGACCCTAACGTTAATTTGGGCTTATTGGGTTAAAAAGTAGTTACTGTTACCTATGCCTTAATAAATTTTAAGAATTAACGATTATAAAAATTTTTAGTTATTAAATTTATACTAAAATTTAGAAGTAAATACTTTTGAAACTTGTAAAAACTAAAAGGAATACAAAATTTTATTTGATTTATTGAAGTGGACATACCCAAAATCCAATGGTACCCAGGCCATATCGCAAAAGCAGAAAAGAAATTATCTGAAGTTATCAATAAAGTAGATTTAGTTATCGAAGTGAGAGATGCACGAATTCCTTTGTCAACAGGACATCCACACTTAAATAAATGGATAAATAATAAAAAACATATTCTTGTCATTAACAGATCAGATATGATCTCCCCGAATACAATCAATAGTTGGAATAAATGGTTTAATTCTAAAGATCAATATCCTCTTTGGTGTGATGCTAAAAGAGGAATAGGGATTAAAGAAATTTGTAAGTCAGCCAAAGATTCTAGGTCTTCAATCGACGATAGAAGACTCTCTAGAGGAATGCGAATTAGGCCAATTAGAGCCCTTACACTTGGTTTTCCAAACGTAGGAAAGTCGGCATTAATTAATAGAATCGCAAAAAAAAGAGTTGTAGATAGCGCTAGGAAAGCAGGCGTGACTCGTAATTTAAGATGGATAAAATTAGAAAGTGGTATAGATCTGCTAGATGCTCCTGGTATTATACCTCCAAATTTAGAAGATCAAAAATCAGCACTTAATCTTGCACTGTGTGACGATATTGGAGAAGCTGCTTATGAAATAGAGAGTGTCGCAATTGGATTTATCAAAATTTTATCCACTCTCAACAAAGATAAGAATGCGAATATCTCAGTTAAACAAATATCTAATAGATATGGAGTTGATATTACTAAAGGCTTTAAGAGTCCTTCTGCTTGGATCGACGAAGCAGCTTCAAAACATACCTCTGGCGATAAAAGGAGAATGTCTCATAAGTTATTGGAAGATTATAGAAATCAAATGCTGGGTAAAATTGCTTTAGAAGTCCCACTATGGAATTAAATAATCAAAATTCTTTCGGCATTGGAGAAGGTGAGCTTATAGAAATTATTTATGAGCTACCTCTTCCTATGAGGCTAGACAGATGGTTGGTAAGTAAAAGGCCAGAACAAAGTAGAGCAAGAATTCAACATTTTATAAATTCAGGTTTAGTACTTGTAAACTATAAGACTGCGAAAGCAAAGACCCCATTAAAAAATGGCGACAATATTCAAATATGGATGCCTCCTCCAGAACCTCTTATTTATTTGAAACCTGAAAAAATGGATTTAAATATCCTTTTTGAAGACGAGCACATCATAGTAATTAATAAACAATCAGGACTAATTGTTCATCCAGCCCCTGGACACAAATCTGGAACTTTAGTGAATGGATTACTTTTTCACTGTAAAGATCTACCTGGAATTAATGGGAAACTAAGACCTGGGATTGTTCACAGATTAGATAAAGATACCTCCGGATGTATGGTTGTTGCAAAAAGCCAAGAGGCATTAGTAAATCTCCAGAAACAAATTAAAGAAAAAATAGCATCACGCGAATATATTGCAGTAATTCATGGAGCACCGAATTCTGAAGAAGGCCAAATAGTGGGAAACATTGGCAGAGATAAATTAAATAGATTGAAATATAAAGTAGTTGAAGAAACTTCAGGAAGGTATGCCTGTACCTATTGGAAATTAGAAGAAAGATTTGGCAATTACTCATTAATGAGTTTCAAACTAGATACGGGGCGAACGCATCAAATAAGAGTACATTGCGCTCACATTAATCATCCAATTGTGGGTGATCCGTTATATGGAAGATGTAAAAAACTACCATGTAAATTAGATGGCCAAGCTTTACACGCCATTAAGCTTGGACTTATACATCCAATAAATGGTAAAGAAATGATATTTGAATCAGAATTACCATTAGATTTTCAAAAATTACTAAGTGTTCTTAAAATTAAATAAGATTCAAAGAGGAATTTAGAAGCGATTTTGTATACGTGTTTTGAGTTTTAGTGAATATTGTGGAACTTTCTCCTTCATCAACTATCTTTCCGTGATTCATAACTAGCAACCTATCACAAAATCTTTTAGCAATGCCCAAATCATGAGTAATAAAGATAATCGTTAAATTCATTTTTTCTTGCAAGACTCTAAGTAATTCAAGAATCTCTATTTTTACTGAAGCATCCAACATATTAACGCTCTCATCACAAATCAAAATTTTTGGTTTCAACAATAGCGCTCTGGCTAATGAAATTCTTTGCAATTGACCACCAGATAATTGGCTAGGATAAGAATTAAAAAAATCATTATTTAAGGGAAGATTCAAATTTCTAAACATTAATTTTATTTCTTTTTCGATTTTTCTTTGATCTGAAATTTTTTGAATAAAAAATATATCTTCCAAAATACTTTTAATTGTCATTTTCGGGTTCAAACTTGAAAAAGGATCTTGAAAAATAATTTGCACTTCATTATTCTTTTTAAAAGATTTATTTTTTTTCAATGCATGATTTTTATCATAAATTTTGATTTCACCACCTCTTACTTTAAGAAGTCCAATTAAAGCCCTACATAATGTACTTTTACCACTCCCTGAAGAACCAACTATTCCAAGAGTCTCATTCTCATATAACTTGAAACTAACTTCATTTAAAGCCTTATTCCATTTATTAATGAAAATTGAAGAATTTAATTTATACCAATGTCTTAGGTTATTTACCTCTAGAACGACCTGATCTCGAGCATTATTTTTAGTATTTGGTTCTAATACTATTTTTGAAGCATTTACTAACTTTTTCCCGATATCTGATTTTGGTGATTGAAAAATATCTAATATATTCCCTTTTTCAACAATCGATCCCTTTTCAATTAGGGCAACTTTTTTACACCACTTTGCTGCAAGATTAATATCATGACTAATTAAAATTAACGTTGTATCAAATTCATTACATAGATGAATTATTTCTTGCATAACTTCAAAACTTGTTTTGGTATCTAAGCTTGTTGTAGGTTCATCAGCTATTAATAATTTAGGTTTCAAAGCAAGAGCCATTGCTATAGAAACTCTCTGTCTCATTCCACCACTAAATTGATGTGGGAAAGAATTAAGTCTACTTTCTTCAATTCCTACTTGTTGAAAAACTTCTCTTACTAATTTTTTAATAGTTAAAGATGATTTAGTTTGATCATGTGTTTTAAATAATTCATATAAATGATCCCCAACTCTCATTAGCGGATTAAGTTTTTTTATAGAGTCTTGATAAATAAATCCAAAATTATTTCTTCTAAATAATTGTGCATCTTTGTTATTTATTTTCCTAGGATCTACACTAGAAATCGATAGATCCCCTTTAGAAATGGCCTTTTCAGGCAATATATTTACTAATGTTTTTGCAAAAGTGGTCTTTCCACATCCAGAAGGTCCTATTATGGCCAAATGATCTCCACTATCTATTTCCAAATTAAAATTTTTGATAATAGGTTTCTGTTTCAGACCATATTTAACAGTAAGATTTTTAACTACAATAATTTTTTCTTTATTTTTTTCCATGATTTATAGCAAATTTTTCTAGACCTAAATAAAATACATCTAAAGCAATATAAAATGTCAGAGGCAGCTGCAAATTCAAAAGAAAAAAACGAAATTGAAGTTTCCAAAACTATTTTGCCTGAAAATAAAAAATATGAAAGTGAATCTTTAAATTATCAAATAAACATTCCCGATTGGCTTCTTAAAAATATTCATAATTTTGAAAAATCAAATAAAGAAAATGATGAGAATCAAAACCTTATAGTAAAGGCTTTTAAACTTGCTTATAAAGCTCATGATGGACAATTCCGCGCGAGCGGCGAGCCATACATTATCCACCCGGTTGCTGTTGCAAATCTCCTCAAAGAAATAGGTGCTAGTTCATCTGTTATTGCTGCAGGCCTTTTACATGATGTAGTTGAAGATACTGGCATTGATTTATCCGAAATAGAAACAAATTTTGGATTAGAAGTAAAAATACTTGTAGAGGGTGTAACAAAATTAGGCGGAATTCACTTTAACAACAGGACTGAAGCACAAGCTGAAAATCTTAGGAAAATGTTTTTGGCTATGGCCAGCGATATCAGAGTTGTCTTAGTAAAACTTGCAGATAGACTTCATAACATGAGAACAATTGAATGGCTAAATGATGAGAAAAAACTAAGAATAGCGAGAGAAACAAGAGAGATTTATGCACCATTAGCTAATCGACTAGGAATAAACAGATTTAAATGGGAATTAGAAGATTTAGCTTTTAAATTCCTAGAGCCTAAAGAATATCTAGATCTTAAAGATCAAATCGCTGTTAAAAGAAGTGATAGAGAAAAAAGATTAAAAGTAACTTTGAACCTTATGAAGGAAAACTTGGTTTCAGCAGGTTTGAAAAGTTTTGAAATAACAGGAAGGCCAAAACATCTTTATGGCATTTGGAGCAAAATGGAAAGACAACAAAAGCATTTTCACGAGATTTATGATGTTGCTGCCCTAAGAATTATCGTGGACAATTCAGATAGTTGTTATAGAGCTTTAGCAGTTGTTCATGATACTTTCAAACCAATTCCAGGTAGATTTAAAGACTATATTGGATTACCAAAACCCAATGGATACCAGTCATTACACACTTCTGTGATTGGAAGACATCGACCTATTGAAGTTCAAATTAGAACTACTTCTATGCATCAAATTGCTGAATATGGTATTGCCGCACATTGGCAATACAAAGAGGGCGGTTCTCCTGCTAAAAGTAATGCCGAGAGATTTAATTGGCTAAGACAATTAGTAGAATGGCAACAAGAAGGTAATGAAAGGGATCATAATGATTATTTAGCTTCAATTAAAGAAGATTTATTTGATGAAGAAGTATTTGTGATCACTCCAAAAGGGGATGTTGTTGGTTTAAGGAAAGGATCTACCGCGATAGATTTCGCCTACAGAATTCATTCTGAAGTTGGAAATCACTGTAATGGAATAAGAATTAATGAAAAGCTTTCTCCATTATCTACGGCACTTCAAAATGGTGACTTCATAGAAATTTTGACAAGTAATAATGCTACTCCAAGCTTGGATTGGCTGAATTTTGTAGTTACGCCAACTGCTAAAAATAGAATTCGCCAATGGTATAAGAAAAGCCATCGTGATGAAACGATTAAAAGAGGTAGAGATTTACTTGAAAAAGAAGTAGGTAAAAAAGGTTTTGAAGCATTACTTTCTAGTGAAGCTATGAAAAAAGTTGCAAATCGATGCAATTTAAAAACTACTGAAGACCTTCTTGCATCTCTTGGTTTTGGTGGTTTAACTTTGCATCAAATATTAAATAGACTAAGAGAAGAAATAAAATTACAGACAGAAGATGTAAAAAATGATTCTGACTCTGAAATAGCAAAATCTCTTAAAAGTAATAGTAATTTATCCACTAAGCAATCTAATAAAGCAGCTAAATCGCCAATTTCCGGCATAGAAGGTCTTGATTACAGAATAGGTAAATGCTGTACCCCACTCCCAGGCGAGGATATTATCGGAACTGTTTCGCTAGGCAACCATGGGATAACTATACATAGGGAAGATTGTGAAAATGTAATACCAATTCCAATAGAGAGAAGATTACCTGTCGGCTGGAATCAAGATAATAAAACTGGCGATAATAAGTTTCCAATTCAGCTACGAATAGAAGTAATTGATCGAGTTGGAGTTCTTAAAGATATTCTTATGCGGTTATCTGATAAAGGTATAAACGTTAGCGATGCTAATGTTAAAACTGCTTATGGTAAACCAGCTATTATAAATCTTTGTGTAGGTCTTGAAAGTTATAATCAACTTCACAAAACAATTGAACAAATTAAATCAATGGCAGATGTTTTAGATATTGCCAGAGTTGGACAAAGTTAATTTTAAAATCAGATCAATCTATCTTTTACTTTTTATCTTGCAGATAAAGAAAACAATACTGCCGCAAATCAAAGCTAATAAAATACCTACACAAGATGAACCTAAGAGTAATTTTAGGGAAAAAATTCTACCTTGTTTCCATAAGTCATCAATAACTAAACTTTTTTCAAGAATTTTATTAGAAGGATTATTTAAAAAAATCGAACCAACTTTATAGTTAAGATAATAAAGTGGAATATAAGTAAAAGGGTTGCTGATCCAGGTACCAATTGCAGCTAGAACAATATTTCCCTTAGCTATTTTCGCAAAAAATACTCCCATTAAAGTCTGAAAACCAAAAAATGGAAAGCAACCACTAAATACCCCTATAGCTAAACCTTTAGCATTAAAGAAAGGACTTCCATTCTGACTCCTAAATAATGATAGAATTTTCTTATAGGTAATATCTCTTTTAAATCTCATTCAGAAAGAAAATTTCAAAATTAAATTCTTGATAATCTTACTTAATTATCCATAACAAAGCGAGAGATGGATTCGATAGTTACTACAGAAGATACGATAGCCGCAATTGCTTCAGCTATAAGTATTGGGAAGGGAGGAGTTGCGATAATAAGAGTATCAGGGAAAGACGCAATAAATTCTTGCAAAAAGATTGTTCAAACTAAATCTAAATATGCATGGAAATCACATAGAGTTTTTCGTGGTTTTATTCAGGAAAATAAACAAAATAAATTTATAGATGAGGTTTTAATTTTAGTGATGAAATCCCCAAATAGCTTCACAGGAGAGGATGTAGTTGAACTTCATTGCCATGGCGGAATTATCATAGTAAATAAAGTTTTAAAGATATTATTATCTAGTAATTCTAGAGTTAGACTTGCAAACCCAGGAGAATTTAGTCAAAGAGCTTTTCTTAATGGGAAAATAGACCTTACTCAAGCCGAGTCGATTAATCAATTAATTAATGCAAGCAATACCAGATCAGCCGAGTTAGCCTTTAGCGGGGTTCAAGGAGAAATAAAGAAAAAAATTGATGATATTAAAAATGACCTTATAAATCAACTTTGCGAAATAGAAGCGAGAGTTGATTTTGAAGAAGACTTCACAGATTTTGATTACACCAAATATCTAAAAAACATTAAAAAAGTCAAAGAAAAAATAGAATTACTAATAGAAAATGCAAAAAGAAATTCATATATTCACAATGGAATATCCATTGCTCTTATAGGTAAAACAAATGTTGGCAAAAGCTCTTTATTAAATTTGCTTGCAAAAAAAGAGAAAGCAATCGTAACTAATATTCCTGGAACAACTAGAGATGTTATTGAAGTTAATTTAACTATTAATGATATTCCAATGAAAATAATTGATACTGCTGGCATAAGAGAAACTCATGAACAAATTGAAAGTATTGGAATTAAAAAAAGTTTTGGGAAAATAAAAGAGTCAGATTTTATAATCTATATTTATAGTCTTGAAGAAGGATTTAATGAAGAAGACAAAAAAATAATACAAGAAATTCCCAAAGAAAAATTAATTACTATTTTGGGCAATAAAAAAGATTTAATTGATTGCAAAAATATTAATTCAAATGAGTTAAAAAACACAATTCTTATGAGTATTAAGAATAATGATGGTGAAAGATTATTAATAGACACAATTATAAAAAAATGCGGATTAAAACAAGTAGAAAATATCAATATATTTTTAAACGAAAGACATCTAACAAATTTGTCTGCTTGCTTATCTAATTTAAATGATACTGATGAAATAATTGAAAATAAATTGCCATTTGATTTGTTATCAATTGAGCTGAGAGATGGAATTCAAAACTTATCTAAAATAACTGGTCAAGAATTAACAGAGGAACTTCTAGATAATATTTTTTCTAAGTTTTGTATTGGTAAATAAATTTGAGTTAAATTACATAGTGATATATAGTTGATTCTCTAACTTCAGTTTAATTTTTATTAATTAATTATTTCTTAGTTTAGTGGATTTAAATACTCCAATAATAAGTAAAATCATTGATAATTGGATCGATGAAGATATAGGTAGGGGAGATCTTACAAGTTCCTCTATTACAGAAGAGAATGGTAATGCATATTGGATTGCAAAAGAAGAGGGTATATTCTGCGGGGTTGAAATTATAAAAGAAATTTTTAGAAAAATTGATTTAAAAATCAGTCCAAAATTTAATATCTCTGATGGAGATCAATTTGTTAAAGATCAAAAACTCTTAGAAATATATGGGCCTTCAAAAAGTTTGCTAGCTAGTGAAAGAATAAGCTTAAATATAGCAATGCATTTATCTGGAATATCAACATACACAAAGAATCTTGTAAATAAGTTAGAAGGTACAAATATAAAATTAGCAGATACTAGGAAAACGACTCCTGGCTTAAGAATATTTGAAAAATATGCATTCAAATGCGGAGGTGGAGTCAATCATAGAATTGGATTATACGATGCAGCTATGATAAAAGAAAATCACATTGCATGGACAGATAATCTTAATAATGCAGTAAAAAAAATTCGACTAAATTCGCCTTTTACAACTCATATCATAATTGAAGCTGAGAATATCGAACAGGCAAAAGAAGCAGTATTAGCAGGAGCAGATAGTGTCTTATTGGATGAACTTAGCCCTGAAATAATCAAAAAAAACGTTCAAGAATTAAGAGATTTATCAATGAATAGCTTAAAAAAAGAAGTAAATAAAAATTTGATAATAGAAGTTTCTGGAATTAACCCTGAAGAAATTAGTAAATATCTAATAAAAGGTATTGATTTGATTTCAACAAGTTCTTCAATCACCAAAAGTAATTGGATTGATTTGAGTATGCGTTATATTAATTAATTATATAGATAAATAATTGAATAATTAATGCTAATCATTTTTAAAGAATTAACAAAACAATTTGAACAATCTCTTTTAGATAGTCTTGAAAAAAATGATAAAAAAGGAGAATTCGAAATTCTTCAAAAAAATTTAATTACACAATCATCAAAAGAGGAATTTGGTGATTATCAATGTAATGTTTGTTTAAGTTTATCTAAAATATATAAAAAGAACCCAAGAGATATTTCTAATGATTTTATTAACCTTTTAAATAAAAATATAAGCATATCAAAATTATGTAAGAGTCTAGAAATAGCTGGACCTGGATTTATAAATATAAAATTAAAAGATGAGGTTCTAATAAATGAAATTAAGTCAAATATTCAATGCAATAGGGCTGGCATACCTCTAATTAGAAAAGATTTAGATAGTGGTTTGTCCAATAAAGTTATTGTAGATTTTTCTAGCCCTAATATTGCTAAAGAAATGCATGTAGGGCATTTAAGATCAACAATAATAGGTGACTCAATATCTAGAATTTTCGAGTTAAGAGGTTATGAAGTATTAAGACTCAATCATGTTGGTGATTGGGGAACACAATTTGGCATGCTTATTACTCAGCTCAAAGATTTATATTCAAATGATCTAGAAGAAATAGGAAAGATCAAAATAAGTGATTTAGTTGAATTTTATAAAGAATCAAAAAAAAGATTTGATAACGAATCTGAATTCCAAAAAAGATCTAGAGAGGAAGTAGTTAAGTTACAAAGTGGAGATATTAAATCGATTAAAGCTTGGAAATTATTATGTGATCAATCAAGGAAAGAATTTGATGAAATCTATAAAAATTTAAAAATAAAAATAGAAGAAAGAGGTGAATCTTTTTATAATCCCTTCTTAAAATCAGTTATTGATGATTTGAATTTAGAAAAAATATTAGTAGAAGATCAAGGAGCAAAATGTGTATTTTTAGATGGGATGACTAATAAAGAAGGCAAACCTTTACCGCTAATTATTCAAAAAAAAGATGGGGGTTTTAACTATGCCACTACAGATCTTGCTGCTATAAGATACAGATTCAATAAACCTCCTAATGGCGATGATGCTTCAAGAATTATTTATGTAACTGATCATGGGCAAGCAAATCATTTTGCTGGAGTTTTTCAAGTTGCAAAAAAAGCAAAATGGATCCCAGAAAATTGTCAAGTAGACCATGTCCCTTTTGGGTTAGTTCAAGGAATTGATGGCAAAAAACTAAAGACAAGAGAAGGTGAAACAATACGCCTAAAAGATTTATTAAATGAAGCAGTTAGAAGAGCAAAAGAAGATTTATTGAAAAGATTAGAAGATGAAGATCGTTATGAGACCGAAGAGTTTATAGCAAATACTTCAAGAATTATTGGATTAGGAGCTGTTAAGTATGCAGATTTAAGTCAAAATAGGATTACCAATTATCAATTTAGTTTTGATAAAATGCTTTCCCTAAATGGTAATACTGCTCCTTATTTGTTATATACACTTGTAAGAATTTTAGGAATTAAAAGAAAAAATAATTTTGTTTATGACTCTAAAGATTTTCAGTACGTAAATTATGAACATAAATCTGAGTGGAAACTTATCAGAAAATTACTTAAGTTCGATGAAGTCATAATTTCTATTGAAAAAGACTTAATGCCAAATAGATTATGCAATTATCTGTTCGAGCTATGTCAGACTTTTAATAGATTCTATGATCAAGTTCCAATCCTCAAAGAAGAAAAAAATATAAAAATTTCTAGGCTTAATTTATGTGACCTAACTGCAAAAACACTAAAATTAAGCTTAGAGCTTTTAGGAATTGAAACTTTAGAAAGAATGTAATGAATGATTTTGATCCATTAAATAATCTTTTCCCAAAACCAAGAGAAGAAATAATAAATATGCAGTCTTACTCTGCACCTTTAGAAAATAGAAGAAATTTACTCCGCTTAGACTTTAATGAAAATACTTTAGGTCCAAGTCCTAAGGTTCTAGAGGCATTACAAGCGATAAAATTAGATGAGATTTCAATTTATCCAGAATATAATTTTTTAAAAAAATTTTTATGTGATAAATATCTTGATTCAAGAAAATTTGGTAATGATGAAATCGGAATTTTCAATGGAGCAGATGCAGCAATAAATGCAATTTTCAATTGCTTTGGAGAAAAAGATCAAATATTTCTAACAACAAATCCAACTTTTGGTTACTATTCTCCTTGTGCAGAAATCCGAGGAATGAAAAAAATAAGTTGTTGTTACATTGGAGAAAATTTTCTATTCCCCATCGAAGAATTTAGGGAAAAAATAATAAAGCATAATCCAAAGTTAATATTTATTTGCAATCCAAATAATCCAACAGGCACTGTTCTAAGCTCTCATGAAATAATTAATTTAGCCAATATCAATAAAGATTCATTAATAGTTGTTGATGAACTATATGAAAAATTTAATGGAGATAGTCTTCTTGAATCGATAGATTTTGAAAAGAATAAAAATATACTAATAATCCAATCTCTTTCAAAAACTGCAGGTCTAGCTGGTTTAAGAATAGGTTTTACTTTTGGCAATAAAAGTTTAATGCAGTACATTAATAAAGTTACAGGACCATATGATGTAAACAGCTTTGCTATAACAGCTGCATTAGCAGCACTTAAAGACAAATCATATATTAATAATTATGTTTTAGAAGTAAAAAAGGCGAGGGAATGGATTTTAAGTAAATTTAAATCAACAAAAATCAGAACTCACTTTAGTGGAGGTAATTATTTCTTAATTTGGCCAAAAAAAGATCCTAAAATCTTAATACAACAGATGAGAGAAAAAGGTATTCTTATTAGAAGTATGGAAAACAAAAAAGATATCGGCAATTCTATAAGGGTTAGTATTGGAACTAAAGAACAAATGATTTTTTTCTGGGATAATTACAAGATATTAGATTTAAAAAATTAATTACTGAAAATATAAATTGTATTTTGATCGATTCTTTTAGGTTTTATTTGAAAATCTTTTCCAACATATTTTACTTTAAAATCTTTCATATTTTCGATAAATAAATCAGCATTTGAGAAATCACATTCTTTATTAATTTTTTTGCCGCGTTCAAAGTGAACAGGAATAACTACATTAGGTTTTAGAAGCTTAACTATTTTTGAGGCTTCTTTACCATTATAAGATTTTATTCCTCCTCCAATTGAAATAAACAATATATCTGGAGCAGACAAAATAATTTGACTGTTTATATCAATATCACCAGCAGCTCCTCCCATATGAACAATTTTAAGGTCATTCTGCTCCCAACTCCAAACAGTTGCCATCCCAAATCTTCTTCCATCTACTCTGTCATGTGGTACAGAAATTCCATTTAATAAAATATCCTCAAATTGATAGATTCCTGGCTCAACGAACATTAATTGATCATTAGGGTTATATCCTTCATCTGGAAGCCTAGAACTAGCCAAAATAAAATCTACTTTGACTTCTTTTGGCTCCTTTAAATTACTTGCACAACCTATTGCTTTAAAGGGATTTATAAGAATAGATTTATCTGCACTAGTAATTAAAAAACTACTATGTCCCAAACTTTTTATTCCTAAGTTCCTTGCCAATAATGAGGTAGGTAAAAAAGAGCTAACTAATATCAAAAATAAAAAGTTTTTAATTTGAGAAATCATAATATTATTTTTTTTTATTTTACTTTTGTTCAGCCATTTTTAGAAAATTACTAATTAATTTATGACCAAATTGCGTCAACACACTTTCAGGATGGAACTGTACCCCATGTAAATGTTTATATTCTTTATGAGAGATAGCCATAATTGTTGAGTCTTCTAAAGTCGCAGTTATGTCAAAACAAGATGGTAAAGAACTTGAATCAACTATAAGACTATGGTATCTAGTAGCCACAAATGGAGTCTCGATATCTTTAAACAATCCTTTTTGATTATGAAATATTTTGGATGTCTTACCATGCATAAGTTCTTTCCCAACTATAACCTTACCTCCAAAAGCTTGGGCCAAAGCTTGATGACCTAAACAAACTCCCAAGGTCGGAATATTTTTAGATAATTTTTTTAGAATTGGCAGACAAATTCCAGATTGATCTGGATTACCTGGACCTGGAGATAAGAGAATTCCACCAGGATTTAGTTTGATAATTTCTTCTAAAGTAATTTCATCATTTCTTTTAACCATTAATTCTTTAGTTATTTCATGCTCAACTGAAAGTTCTCCTAAATATTGCACAAGGTTATAAGTAAAACTATCGTAATTATCAATAACAAGAAACATATTTATATGGATTTAAAATAACAACTTTATTTTAGGAACAAAGATATATACAGCAATAATAACAGAATTAATGGAAGCTAATAATACTGCTCCTGCAGAAGTATCTTTTGAAATTTTAGCCAAAATACTAAATTCTTTTTTCACTACTAAATCAACGATTGATTCAATAGATGTGTTCAATATTTCTAATATTAAAACAGACATTATTGTTGCAATCAAAATAACATAATTACTTAGACTAATTTTTAGTAAAAAACCAATTATTAAACTTGCAACTGCAAAAATTAATTGAATTTTAAAATTTCTTGAAGTTTTCAATACATAACTAATACCACTTAAAGCATACTTAAAACTTATAAATACATTACTAGAAGTTTTGTATGATTCTTTTCTATTTTCTAAATAGTTTATTTTTTTTTTCATTTATTTTTAATCTAATCGAGTAATTAAATATTCTTGGAAATTTAACATATTTTCTAAATCATGCTCATTATTATGTTCCCATCCCAAAAGATGTAAAAATCCATGACTAGCCAACCAGATCATCTCTCTATAGATTGAATGTTTATATTCATAAGATTGCTCAAGTGCCATCTCTAATGATATAAAAATATCTCCCAACTCTATATGATCTAAAATATTTAGAGATTCATCAGAAATAATTGGAAAAGATAGAACATCAGTTGGACCATTTTTTTGCATCCATTTCTTATTCAAAGAAGCAATTTCTTGATTAGATATTATCTGTAAGCCTAATGAAAAAGATTTTTTTTCAAAAATATAATTTGGTAATTCATAATCCTCTTTTTTTAATATAGTATTTATCCAAGATAAAAAAACTTTCTCCCAAAAAATAGATTCAAAAATAAGATGTGTTTTAGTATCTTTTAACTTATTTGAAAATTGAGAGAAATCATTACATTGAAAAACCAAATCTAAATTTATTTCAGAAATAATTTTTTCTTTCATACATTCTTAAACTGGAATATTGGGCTTACCTATTGTGGCCACAAGTATTAATATCCCAATTAAAACTAGAAAGGTTATTGAAAAATGAGAAATACTTTTTGAGCCTTTCCTTACCATATTTCTCATAGCAAGCTTTATAAAGCTTGGAGGAGAAACTTTTTTTTCTAAAATTTCGTTTTTATTTTCCATTAGTTATTCAATAGATTCATTAGAAGAAATATTCACACGTAATAATTCATGAATAAATGGGTCAAGTCCACCATCTAAAACACTATCTAACTCGTTAGTCTCCTGCATAGTCCTAAGATCTTTTACCATTTGATAGGGATGGAAAACATAATTTCTTATTTGATTGCCCCATGCAGCTTCCACAATATCACCTTTAATATCAGCGACTTCAGCAGCTCGTTGTTCTTTAGCAATCACTAATAGTTTAGACTTTAAAAGTAACATAGCTTTTTCTTTATTTTGTAATTGAGATCTTTCTTGAGTACATCTTACTGAAATCCCTGAAGGCAAATGAACAATTCTCACTGCTGTTTCTACTTTATTAACATTTTGTCCTCCAGCTCCACCGGATCTACTCGTTGTAATTTCTAAATCTTTTTCAGGTATATCAAGTGAAATATTATCATCTAATTTTGGCATAACCTCTACCCCAGCAAAGCTGGTTTGTCTTTTGCCATTGGCATTAAAAGGAGAAATTCTTACTAATCTATGAGTTCCTTTTTCATGTTGCAGATAGCCATATGCATATTTTCCATCAATTTCAAACGTTACACTTTTAATACCTGCTTCTTCTCCTTGAGATAATTCATTAATGACAAGGCTCATTTGATTATTATCGGCCCATCTAGAATACATTCTTAATAATATCTCTACCCAATCCTGCGCATCTGTTCCACCCGCACCTGCGTTAATAGAAACTACTGCTCCTTCCTTATCGTATTCACCACATAACAATCTTTCAAATTCCCATTTATCCAAATTCTCTCTTAATTTTTTTAATCCCAGCTGCGATTCTAAAATCATTTCCTCTTCGGGTTCTAGAGAATAAAGCTCAAGAGAGGCATTAGCATCAGAAATAAAAGTTTTCCATTTATCTAACAATTCGAGTTGTGCTTTGACATCATCAAGGATTAACATTTGCTTTTTAGCTTCTTCTTGATTATCCCAAAATTCAGGCTGAGCAGAAATTTGCTCTAACTCTTTCCTTTTCGCTTTTAATCTTGGAACGTCAAAGACAATCCTGAGCATTACCCAGGCGCTCTGTTAATTCCGAAAGATCTTTTTTGAAATCTGTAATATCTATCAAAATAGAATTTAATCGTTATTTATAATCTAACAAGCACTTTTGTTTAATAGTATAAACTAAGTATTATTTTAAAAAAATGTCCAAAGTTGAAATTTATACTTGGCAATATTGTCCATTCTGTATTCGAGCAAAATCACTACTCAAGAAAAAAAATGTAAATTTTACAGAATATAAAATAGATGGCGACGAAGATGCCAGAGCATTGATGATTGAAAGAGCTGATGGTAGAAGAACATTACCACAAATATTTATAGATAATGAGGGTATCGGAGGCTGCGATGATCTCTACGCATTAGAAAATGAAAATAAATTAGAAGCATTATTAAACTAGATCTTATGAAATTTCTATTCGTAATAGATCCAATTAAAAATATAAATCCCTTAAAAGATTCAACTGCTGCTTTAATGCAAGCATCATCAAAAAAAAATATTGAAATCTGGAGTTGTACTCCTCAAGACCTGGAAGCTAGAGGTGATGAAGTATGGGCATCTTCCGTAAAAGTTGAAGTAATTCCATGGATTTCTTTCAAAGAGAATGATTGCATACCTCTCGCCGAATTTAATTGCATTTGGATGAGAAAAGATCCTCCTGTAAATGAGGCTTATTTATATGCAACCCATCTTTTAGAAGTTGCCGAAAGAAAAGGAGTAAAAGTAATAAACAAACCCTCATCGTTAAGAGCTTGGAATGAAAAGCTAGGTGCTTTAAGATACAGCCACTTAATGGCACCTACAATAGTTGCGAGTAAGGTAAAAGATCTTATTAATTTTGCAAATATAAATAATGAAGTAGTTATAAAACCTCTAGGAGGAAAAGGTGGTCAAGGTGTTATAAGGATAAATAAAAATTCTCCAGGAATTAAATCAATCATTGAATTAATCACTTCTCAAGAAGAATTACCCGTTATGATGCAAAAATTTATTCCTGAAGTCATAGAGGGTGATAAAAGAATAATTATCGTAAACGGAGAAGCAATTGGATCAATAAATAGGATTCCTCAAGGAGGCGATTTTAGGAGTAATTTAGCGATGGGAGGCAAAGCTGAACCCACATTATTAACAGAAAAAGAAAAAAGTATCTGCTTAGAATTATCTCAACACTTCAAAGATGAGGGTTTATTTTTTGTAGGTATTGATGTAATAAATGGAATGCTTAGCGAGATTAATGTAACCAGTCCAACAGGTTTAAGAGAAATAGAAAATTTATCCAATAAAAATGTTTCAGAGGAAGTTATTGAAAAATTAGTAGAAATTATCTAGGGTTTTTAGCGCAAAATATCTGTTTTACTATAGATTCAAATTTTAATTTAATCTCATCTATTTCTTTCTCTAAAACGGAGCCAGAAACTAAACCTGAACCTGCAGTAAATTCAATATTTTCTTCAATACATCTTGCGCCTCTTATTGCCAAAAGAAATGAAGCATTGCCTGATGAATCAACCCAACCCATTGGAGAAGCATAATTTCCTCTAGGAAAAGACTCAAGAGTGTTTATCCAATCCAATGCTGCATTTTTTGGGTATCCACAAACAGCTGGAGATGGATGTAAGTTTTTAAGCAATTCAAAAGGACAAATATTTTCAACTTTAGAGAAAATGAGTGTTTGCAAATGAGAAATATCTCCAAATGAATTTACCTTGATATCACTTTTTTTAAAGTTTGTTATTTTTGAAACTTCTAAAGATTTAATCAAATGATGTATTACATAATTATGTTCCTTTAAGTCTTTAGTACTTTTTAGGAGTTTCTTAAAATTTGAATTAGTAGAGATAGTTCCAGCAAGAGCCTCTAAAGTTAAATTAGGTTTAGAGAAAGAAAATAATTTTTCTGGAGATGCTCCAAACAAAATATCCTTACTATTCCTTTTCCAAACGTATCTACATGTATTTGGTTGCTTCTTTTTAAATCTTTTTAAAATTTCTACTAAATCTAATTTATTTTTAAGTTTTATTTTAATCCTATTCGCTAAAACTATCTTTTCGAGGATATCTTTCTCTACTAATTGAATTCCTCTATTTACTACTTTTTTCATATTTGTTTTAGAAGTTTCTAAGGAGCGTGAGAAATCATCAATAAAAGGGGAATCAAAACTAGTTTTTAAGCCAGATGATTTTATTAATTCTGAGCCAGAATTAATAACTTGATTTCTAATTGTCCATATTTCTTCAATTAATGTTCTTAATGATGATTTACCTTCAATATGACCATTGATTCTTAACCAGCAATTCTTGCCACTTTTAGTAATTAATATTTTTGGCAAAATTGCTTCCAAACTAGGGATATCTGAAGGTAAATTCTTATTATTCAAATTTTCAGAGAAAGAAAATAAATAAATTATTTTTGAAAGTGCAGAATTATGCGATTCATTAGTTAAGTTAATTAAATTTTTAAAATTCTCAGAATTAAACTCTTTTGCTACCTCAAATCTTTTTGGGCCATCCAGAGTAACATATTTACACTTCTCGAAAGCTATATATGAAATGCCATCAGATTCCTCCCAAAATGAAGAAAACGGATATTGATTTATTAACAATTCATAAACTTGAAATAAATCAATACAAGGAATCTCAACACAAATACTTACTAATCCAGAATTTTCAACTTTCTTATCGAAAGAGGAAAATACATCTTTTAAAAAATCTGTTAAGTTTAAATCATTTTTCATTACTTATTGAAAATAACTAAAAATGATGCAATAAAGTAAAAAATGTAACTCAATTTATAAACTACATTCAATAATTATCTAATTTTGCGTGTTAATTAAAAATGGACGAAGATAAAAAAAAATTATGGGAAAAAGCAATAAAATGGCCTCTTTATTCTGTTGCCATACTTCCAGTTTTAATAACAGGGGCTTACTTGCTCAATCAATATGAAGAGGTAAAAATTTATAATTTGATTTCATTTACTTTAGCTGCAATTTTGATATTACTTTGGGAAAATCTAACTAATGATTTATACGACGCTGAAACAGGAATCGATGAATTTAAATTCCATTCAATTGTAAATCTTGTAAAAAATAAAAAAATAATTTCATTTATTGCATATACATCTTTAGTTATTGGTTTATTAATAATTTTAATTATTTCAGTATCAACAAGTATAAACATTTTTATTTTGGTGGCAGCTTGCTGCTTCTTAGGATATTTATATCAAGGTCCTCCTTTTAGATTGGGCTATCAAGGTTTAGGAGAACCATTATGCTGGCTTGCATTTGGACCTTTTGCGTACTCTGCAGTCTTAATTGCGTTAAATCCGTCTAATATTTACTTCGAAGGTATTCCATGGAATGTTTCTTTATTACTTGGTTCAGGACCTTCCTTGGCAACAACTCTTGTATTATTTTGTTCTCATTTTCATCAAATTTCTGAAGATAAAAAGCATGGGAAAAATTCACCTTTAGTTCGCTTAGGGGCAAAAAAAGGTTCTCAATTTGTGCCTTGGATAATTTTTACAATATATATTTTTCAACTTTTCACAATAGTTTATGGATTTATTCCAGTGTTTTGCATCCTTTATTTGCTTAGTTTCCCTCAAGCAATAAGACTTATAAATTTATTAAAATCTTCGTATCCAAAACCTTTTGCAATAAAAAATTGCAAATTCGTCGCAATAAAATTTCAAACTCTTAATGGAATTGGTTTAATCACAGGATTAATATTTAATTACTTGCTAAATAAATGAACTTAATATTTCAAAAAAAATCTTATAGCTTTAAGTTATCGGCCAAAGTAGAAAATTCTAAAACCAATTACCATACAAAATCGGGTTGGATAATTAAATTAATAAGTAATGATAAAAAAATAGGGTTTGGAGAAGTTTCACCGCTAAATAAAAAAGACTTAAAAAAGTGTGCGAAACAACTAGATATAATCCCTGAATATATAGAGGAATTTAATTTATCTGAGCAAATAAATATTTTTCACCCATGCATTCAATCTGCAATAAATTCTGCATTAGCTGAGATCAATGGAAAAATAATTTTTAAAGAAAACTACTACTTTGATGAAATTGGTAAAACAGCCATATTGTTAAATCATGAAAATGTAGTTTCAGATCTAAATGATATTAAAAAAAGACATTGTGATATTGGAAAATCATTAACCTTAAAATGGAAAGTAGCACTAAAAAATAACCATGAGGAAGAAGCAAAATTAGAAGAAATTTTAAGCAAAATAGGTAATAATATTAAGTTAAGAATAGATGCTAATGGTTCTTGGGGAAGAGATATAGCTAATAGATGGGCTGATATTTTGAAAGATAATAAAAATATAGATTGGTTAGAACAACCTCTCTGTGTTGATGATATTGATGGACTGACAGAACTAAACAAAAAAATTCCAATAGCTTTAGACGAATCACTTTTAAAATTTCCAACTTTGATTGATGAGTGGAAGGGTTGGCAAATTAGAAGGCCTTCTCAAGAAAATAATCCAGTTAAGCTTTTAAGAGAATTAGAAAATAAAAAAGCTTTCATATCTATAAGTACCTCATTTGAAACTGGAATAGGAAAGAGATGGCTCCATCATTTATCTTCTCTACAATTACAAGGACCAACGCCAAAAGTTCCTGGTTTAGCAATGAATAAATTCCCTAATTCATTTCTATTTTTAAATGAAGCAAAAAAGATATGGGATCAACTATGAAAAATAAAATTCATACTATTGAAGTTGAAAATAACGAAACTCAATCTGTAGAAAAAATTATTGAAAAAATTAGAGAGAATAAAATTATTTATGTAAAAAACAAATTTTATAAAGACAAAGATATATTAGATTCAATTACTGAAAATGGGCCAGCAATTATCTTAAACAGTAGTGGGAGTTCTGGAAAACCGAGACAATGTTTTCACCATTTAAATAATCTTAAATTATCTGCAACTACATCAGGTCAATGGCTAATAGAGCAAGGATTTGAATTACAAAATTGCTTAATTTTAAATACTTTACCCCTGAACCATATAAGTGGATTAATGCCAATTTTTAGAAGTCAAACTTGGGGATGTGATTGTATTAATATTTCTCCGAATTTGATAAAAAAGACTCGAGAACTTTTACTTTTCACAATTAAATTTAAAAAAAACAAAAAACACTTGATTACGTCATTAGTACCTACCCAATTACAAAGACTTTTAGCTCAAAAAGATGGAATTAGTTGGCTAAAAATTTTTGATCTAATTTGGGTAGGTGGAGCTTCAATTTCAGACGAAACTGCAGAAAAATGTATAAAAGAAAAAATAAAATTAGCACCTTGTTATGGCTCAACTGAAACAGCAGCAATGGTTACGAGTTTAAAACCAAAAGAATTCTTAATGGGTTTTAAAAATGTTGGAGAAATACTACCTGATACAAAAATAAGAATTAACGCACAAGGATTAATCGAAATAAAATCAGCCAGAATTGGAATTGAAATAATAGATTCTTTAAAAACTGAAAATTTCAAAAATAAAAATGGGTGGTGGCAAACAAGTGATTTAGGTGAAATTAAGCAAATCAATAATTCTTACTATTTAAAATTTGTTGGAAGAAGTGATAATGCCTTTAATTCAGGAGGAGAAGTTGTTTTCCCTGAAGTAATTGAATCAAGATTAAATGATTTCATTATGAAAGAAAATATCCCAATTAATAAATTCAATATTTCGAAAGTATCTAACAAATTATGGGGAAATAAAATTAAAGTAATAGTTGAATTTGGAGAACTTACAAATGATAAAAATATTGAAATTTCTTTAAATTTATTAAAAAATTTTTCTCAAAGTTGGCCTAAACATGAAAAGCCTGAAAAGTGGATTGTTAAAAACAAAAATAGCATTACAGAAAAAATAAACTATAAATTTAAAAAATAATAATCAGCATTCTTTTAAATTTGTACTCACATTAGAAGCCTCTATCCATCTTTCTAGCTGATCGGGAATTTCTATTTTATTTCTTGAATCAACATCTAAAGAACAGTGTATAATTTTCCCTTCGGCTATTTTATTTCCATTTTTTATAAAAAAGCTATTTACTTGGAACAAATGAGTATTAATTTTATGAGGGGCAATTTTTACTTTTAATAAATCTCCAATTTTTATAGGCGCATGAAAGTTTGCTTCACAATTTACTATTGGAAAAATAATTTGACTTTTACGTATAGAAAAATCTGGAAAAATATCATGACAAGGGATCCCATAGATTTCAATACTTTCTTCCCAAGCTTCATGCGACCATTTTAATAAGTTATGAAAATGAATTACACCTGCAGAATCACAATCACCAAACCTTACCTTCTTCTGCAATATTAACCAGTCAGAGGGTTTCATTTAAAGAAATTATCTATCAACAGATCCCATAATGACATCTATTGAACCAAGGATTGCCATAATATCAGCGATTTTGGCACCTTTAAGAATATGAGGCAATATTTGCAGATTATTTAAATCAGCTGCTCTGATTTTAAATCTCCATGGGGTAACTTCATTATTTCCTTGAATAAATACACCTATTTCTCCTTTGCCGGACTCTAATCTTGTATATAATTCTCCGTTAGGAATTTTAAAAGTTGGAGCAACCTTCTTAGCTACATATTGATAGTCGATACCAAATATTTCACTTTTCTTATCTTCAGTCGCCATTCTTTGAGCTTCTAAATTCTCTGTTGGACCTCCTGGAATCATTTTGCAGGCTTGGCGGATGATGCTTAGTGATTGTCTCATCTCTTCAACTCTTACTCGATATCTCGCATAACAATCTCCTTCTTTTTCCGAAGCAATCTGCCAATCAAAATCGTCATAACATTCATAACTATCGACTTTCCTTAAATCCCAGGAAACTCCAGAAGCTCTAAGCATTGGGCCAGACAAAGACCAATTAATTGCCTGGTCTCTTTGTATTGTTCCTAGACCTTCAATTCTTTTTCTAAAAATTGGATTATTTGTAATTAATTTTTCGTATTCATCTATCTTAGGACCAAACCAATCGCAAAAGTCTATACATTTTTCTAACCATCCGTATGGGAGATCACATGCGACACCGCCTATCCTAAAGAAATTATTATTTATTAGTCTTTGTCCTGTAGCAGCTTCCCAGAGATCATAGATCATCTCTCTTTCTCTAAAAATATAGAAAAATGGAGTTTGAGCTCCTACGTCTGCTAAAAAGGGACCAAGCCATAAAAGATGATTAGCAATACGATTAAGTTCGAGCATAAGAACTCTGATGTAACTAGCTCTTTTGGGAACTGGAATATTAGCTAATCTTTCAGGAGCATTTACTACAATAGCTTCATAAAACATTCCTGCTGCATAATCCATTCTGCTTACATAAGGGACATACATTACATTTGTTCTATTTTCAGCTATCTTTTCCATTCCTCTATGTAAATATCCAATTACTGGCTCACAATCAATGACATTCTCACCATCAAGAGTTACAACTAACCTTAAAACCCCATGCATTGAAGGATGGTGAGGGCCAAAATTGACCACCATTGGTTCTGTTCTAGTCTCTAGCTGAGCCATTCGAAATTTAACCTCTAAACAAATCTTAGTCGAAAGTTATGCAAACTGACCTATCTGATTCATCTTTTTTCAATCATCAATCAGTTATGACAGATGAGATTATGGCCTCATTAGAGCATTACCCACTTATAAATAACAATCAAATTAAGGGAATAGACGCAACTTTAGGCGGAGGCGGGCACTCTTATCATTTATTGAGAAAATATTCGGATTTAAATATAATTGGACTTGATCAAGATCCATTCGCAAGAAAATCAGCATTAAAAAAACTTGATGAGTTTAAAAGTAGGATTGATATAAGGGCTTCAAATTTTGCGGATTTTGTACCAAAAGAAAAAGTTTCTTTTGTGATTGCAGATCTTGGAGTAAATAGTAACCAACTTGATGACCCTAAAAGAGGATTTAGTTTCCAAAAAGATGGTCCGCTTGATATGCGCATGAATCCTTTGCTTGATTTTGATGCAGAGAAATTAATTGAGATTTTAAATGAAAAAGATCTAGCTAACCTCATCTATAAATATGGAGATGAGAGATTATCAAGAAAGATTGCTAGGAAAATAAAATTGGATTTGAAAGAAAATGGAAAATATTCTGGGACAAAAGAGTTAGCTTACTCTATTGCAGGCTGCTTCCCACCAAAACAAAGATATAAAAAAATACATCCAGCAACAAGAACATTTCAAGCACTAAGAATTGCTGTTAATAAAGAAATTGAAGTATTAGAAAAATTTTTGCAAGTTGTACCTGAATGGCTTTTGCCAGGGGGTATTATTTCTGTTATTAGTTTTCATTCTCTTGAGGATAGGTTAGTTAAAAGTTGTTTTAAGAATGATCAAAGACTAAAAAACCTGACAAAAAAGCCAATAACTCCTTCCGAACAAGAAGTCGAACTTAATAAAAGAGCTAGAAGTGGAAAATTAAGAATTGCTCAATTAAATTAAAAGCCAATAATTTCTATCGTAATGATCTGATTGTATTTGTAAGAATATGAATTGCTTGTTTTATATCTTTTGAATTAGTACTTAATCCAATACTTAACCTTATTGAAGATTCTGCTTCTTTAAGAGATCTACCTAATGCTAGTAAAACATGAGATGGTTCACCACTACTACATGCAGATCCAGTAGAACAAATTATTTTAGATTTTAAAAGTTTATGAAACTTTGCTCCGTTTAAATCCAATACAGTCAAATTTAAATTGTGAGGTAATCTTTTTTCTATGGAGCCATTAATTAATAAACCAGAATTATTTTTTAACAACCCCTCTAAAAGGTTATTTCTATAAAAAAGTAATTTCTCAGCGTTATTTTTTTGATTAAGAACTGCTATCTCTATTGCTTTCGCAAAGCCAACTACTAAAGGAAGAGGTAATGTGCCAGACCTAAGACCATATTCCTGACCTCCTCCAACAATTAAAGGCTCAAGATTAATTTCTTCATCAATCAAAAGAAGTCCTATCCCTTTAGGGCCGTATATTTTGTGAGAACTCATCGTTATCATGTTTACATCTGATAAAAGATTGTCTAAAGCCATATAACCTAAACATTGTGCAAAATCAGAGTGAAATGTTATTCCCCTCGATTTACATATCTTTGAAATATTTTCTATGGGCTGAATAACTCCTATTTCGTTATTTGCCAACATGATACTAACCAGAAATGTATCTTCTCTTATTTTTTTTTTGAATTGTTCTTCTGAAATTAAGCCATCTTTCTCAGGATTAATTTCTGAAACCATAAATCCCTCTTTTTTTAGTTGGTTTAAGGGCTCCAAAACAGCTTTATGCTCCGTTTTTAAGGTAATAATATGTCCATAATTTCCTGTTTTTTTATAGAAATTTCTAGCAAAACCTAATAAGGCTAAGTTATTAGATTCAGTTGCCCCACTTGTAAAAATAACTTTTTTATTCTTAAGAAATAAACTTTGTTCTATTTTTTCTCTTGAGGCTTCCAATATAGCGCTTGCGTTAATCCCCGCCAAATTAGATTTATTTGCAGGGTTAGAAAATATCTCACTCCAAAAAGGTTTCATAGAATCAACGACGTCTTTAGAGCAAGGAGTCGAAGATTGATAGTCTAGTAGTATGGGAGTTGATAGCATTATGTTTATTATATAAAATTCTGTTTATTCCTAGAAAATCAAATTAAAGAATTAAAAAAATGAATGAAATTAATCAAATAAATAATGAACCGGTAAGAAAATCAAGAATTTTATTAGTTGATGATGAGCCTGGTTTAAGAACAGCTGTTAAAACATTTCTAGAAGATGAAGGCTTTGAAATATTTATTGCAGTTGATGGAGAGGATGGTTGGGAAAAAGCTCAAACAGTCTTCCCAGATTTGATAATTAGCGATGTTATGATGCCTCGAGCCAACGGTTATGCTTTATTAGAAAAAATTAGAGAGGATGAAAAATTAGGAGGAACTCCAGTAATTTTTCTAACTGCAAAAGGAATGACCCTAGACAGAACAGAAGGTTATCTTGCAGGAGTTGATGATTATATTTCCAAACCTTTCGATCCCGATGAATTAGCTGCAAGAGTCAAAAATGTAATCAACAGACAAGAACGATTATTAAAAGAAGCGGCACGATTCGCAGATATTGACGTAAGCAAAATGGCAAAACAAATTACTGAAATAAAATCTATGCTCACAGACCAAAACCAGACTAATCCAGAAAATACAATAAATCTTCCTAGTTTCACTCCTAGAGAAGCAAGTGTGCTTCAACTTGTAGCAGAGGGACTGATGAACAAAGAAATTGCAAGACAGCTTGAAACATCTATTAGAAATGTTGAGAAATATGTAAGTAGACTTTTTATCAAAACAGGTACATCAAGCCGAACAGAATTAGTTCGTTATGCACTTGAAAATCATTTAGTAAAATAAATTATTTAGTTTTTTCGAATTCAATTAGTTTTGAAAAATAAAAAGGAGCTTGATTTAATTTCTTTTTAACAACTTTAAATCCTCTTTCTTTGGCAGCATTAATAATACCCTTTTCTTTCAATGTATATGCTCTTGTAGTTTTACTTGGCCCAGGAAATAATTTTCCAATATTTTTTAGAACAGCAAGAACTGGGGTATAAGGAGCAAAGCTAACGATTAGTTTTTCTTTGCTTAAATCGCATAGATGTTGGACCATTTCTTCTGCGACCGGTTGAGGATAATGAATAAATACATCCAAACAAACTACAACATCAAATAAACCTTTTAATTTTTCCAGATCACAGACTTCATAATTTATTTTACCTTGATTCAAACCTAATTCATGAATGCGTTTTTTTGTTTCTTTAATCATTTCAGAAGAAATATCGCTCATCTGTAGTTCTTTTATACCGAGTCTTAGTAAAGGTATGGAAAGACTTCCTACACCACAGCCTGCATCACAATAACTTTTTTTTGTTAGTTCAGGATAATTTTTGATGTATGAGACTACATCATCTACAGTTTTTTGATGTCCTTTCCTAATATTTTTCTGAACTGTATTAATTTCATCAGATTTGCTATAAATTTTATTCCATCTCTCAAAGCCAGTACCATTAAAATACTCCCTGACTTCACTTTTTTCGATAATCTTATTTGACGTCATAATATTCTATGAAAATTTATTCTTTTCATACTAACTAACTGGCACCAAATTAATTGCGCGCCATTATAGGAAAGAATTGATTTGTTATTTTGTCAGAATTGAATTCTAAAGAAATTTATAAAATTGCTGTCGTAATGGGTAGTGATTCAGATCTAAATACATTGAAACCAGCCATTGATATTTTAAAAGAATTTAGAATAAAAACTGAAGTTTGTATACTTTCTGCTCATCGAACACCTATTGAAATGATGGAATATGCAAAAAATGCAGAATCAGAAAACATAAAAGTAATAATTGCCGGTGCTGGGGGTGCTGCTCATCTTCCAGGAATGCTGGCATCCATAACTTGCATTCCTGTAATTGGAGTACCAGTAGAGAGTAAGACACTGAAAGGAATTGACTCTCTTTTATCAATCGTTCAAATGCCCTCTGGAATTCCAGTTGCAACAGTTGCAATTAATGGAGGACAGAATGCTGGATTATTGGCAATAGGGATGGTCAGTTTATTTGATGAATCCATAAAGAAAAATTTAAAAGAATTCCGAGAAAATCTACATACACAGGTAAGAAATAAAAATAATAAGTTATCAACTATTGGACCTGACAATTATCTTCAAAATAAATGAACTAATATTTTTCTATTAGGCCTTTTTAAGAAAGTTTTCTTTTTTGAGGTAGTTAATAACTTTTTCAACGGAATCATTTAAATCTAACGAACCTGTATCAACAACAATTTCAGGATTATGAGGAGCTTCATATGGACTAGAAATCCCTGTAAATTCCTTAATTTCACCCAAACGAGCTTTCTTATAAAGACCTTTAGTATCCCTATTTTCACAAACTGTGATATCAGCAGAACAATAAACTTCAATAAAATCCTTAGATCCAATAATTTTTCTCACCTTATCTCTATCGCTAATAAATGGGGAAACAAATGCTGTAATAGTTATTATCCCAGCATTCATAAATAAATTCGCAACTTCACCAATTCTTCTTATATTTTCTTCTCTATCTTCATCCGAAAAACCAAGATCTTTACATAAACCGTGTCTTACATTATCTCCATCCAACACATAAGTCGAAAAACCATCTAAGTATAAAACTTCATTTAAAGCGTTGGCCAAAGTACTTTTACCAGAACCAGATAAACCGGTAAACCAGATAACCATACCTTTATGACCTCTCATTTTCTCTAACTTTTCTCTATTAATGGTCAAGTTGTGCCACTTTATATTGGTTGACTTTGTTTGATCTTGTTTTTTCATTTTTTGCATCATCAAAATTAAAAACTATCCTAACCCTTGCTTCATAAATTATGAAATCCCTCTTTACGAAGAAACTCAATTGATTTTGATACCATATCACCCTGCAACTGGATATTTCTATCAATCAATGTTCCTCCAGTCCCACAAAAAACTTTAATTTTTTTTAGTAATTCTTTTAATAAGATTTCATCCTCAGCGCCTAAACCTCTAATTAAAGTTACAGTCTTTCCCTTTTTACCTTTTTTTTGTTTTGAAATATTTATTTTTGATTTTTTATTAACAACATCTACTTTAGGTGTTTCTTCTGATTTTTTTTCTTGATTATCAAATTCGATCCAATTCTTTTTTCCCATTATTTTCAATATAATCTATAGTTAGTTAATACTTATTCTATAGAAAAAGTGGTAAGTACATTTTCTCGCAAAGATCAGAACTATAAAAATGATGATTTAAATCAACCCTCCAAAGGGGGAAGATTTGGAAAATATGGTGGTCAATATGTTCCTGAAACGCTAATGCCTGCTCTTTTCGAGCTTGAAACAGCTGCATCTAATGCATGGAAAGATAAACTTTTTGTAGAAGAATTAAATCATCTCCTTAAGACTTATGTAGGAAGAGAAACACCACTTTATGAAGCCAAAAGACTCACTGAACATTACAAAACTAAACAAGCAATTCCTAGAATATGGCTTAAAAGAGAAGATTTAAATCATACTGGGGCTCACAAAATTAATAATGCCCTCGGACAAGCTTTACTTGCAATAAGAATGGGCAAAAAAAGAATAATTGCAGAAACTGGAGCAGGTCAGCACGGAGTTGCTACTGCTACTGTTTGTGCGAGATTTGGCTTGAAATGTATTATCTACATGGGTGCTGAAGATATAAAAAGGCAATCCCTTAACGTTTTCAGAATGAAACTTTTAGGAGCTGAAGTTAAAGTTGTAAATTCTGGAACTGCAACACTTAAGGATGCCACAAGTGAAGCCATTAGAGATTGGGTTTCTAATGTCGAAACCACACACTATATTTTAGGATCTGTTGCCGGCCCACACCCTTTCCCAAAGATTGTGAGAGATTTTCATGCAGTTATAGGTGAAGAAACTAAAAAACAATGTTTAGAATCATTTGGATCTTTTCCCGATATTTTGCTTGCTTGTGTAGGGGGGGGATCAAATGCAATGGGGCTTTTCCATCCTTTTGTTAAAGAAACTTCTGTGCGTCTTATTGGAGTTGAAGCCGCAGGAAGCGGAGTTGATACTGACAAACATGCTGCCACTATCACTAAAGGGTCAGTTGGAATTTTGCATGGATCAATGAGTCTTCTCTTGCAAGATGATAATGGTCAAGTACAAGAAGCTCACTCAATAAGTGCAGGTTTAGATTACCCTGGAGTAGGTCCTGAACATAGCCATTTAAAAGAAATAGGTAGAGCAGAATATGGATCAGTCACAGATCAAGAAGCTTTAGACGCTTTAAAACTTGTTAGTGAACTAGAAGGAATTATTCCTGCACTTGAAACTTCCCATGCCTTTGCTTGGTTAGATAAATTATGCCCTACTCTTGAAAAAGATACTCATATAGTTATCAATTGCTCTGGAAGAGGCGACAAAGATGTTAATACTGTTGCATCTTCATTAGATATTTAATCAATACCTCGGTATTGATGGGTCAATATATCTACTCCATCCATCAATACCCTCCTCCAAATTCCATATTTCGCTCACAATATTATTATCCAAGCACCATTGAGAAAAGTTATAACTTCTTATTCCTGCATGACAGGTAACTACAATTTCTCTATCTGATAAACCAGCAAATATTTCTTCAACATATTCAGATGTAACTTTACTAATTGGTATATGTAAAAATTCTTTTGAGAAACGAGCCAGTTCAAGCTCTGACTGCTCTCTTACATCAATCAAGACTGGATCTTCTTTCTCAGAATTAAACCAATCATTTAGACTAGAAGCATTTATAGATTTTGGATAACTTCCCAATTTATAGGATAAATTATGTGTTATTTACAATTTAATAAATTAAGTTGCAGTAGGAAATTTATTGTTAAAAATAAAAATAAACATTGATAATGAAACTTAGAGTAGTAGCAATAATCCTATTATTATCTTTATTACTTTTTTTTGGTTTTAAAAAAGTTTCTACTAATAAAAAGAAGGAACAAAGTACAAATATTGAGCAACTAAATATCTTAAAATATGCACCTGAAAACAATAAATTATTATTTATTTCAAATTTAGATAGTTTTAATATCTTTAATAATAATGAAAAGGATAAAAATCCAACAAATAAAGATAACTTTTTTTTAATAAAAGACTCTATATTAGATTACTTAGGAATAGATCTAGGCAACAATAAATTAGAAGATATCTATAATAATGAACTTATAATCTCAACTTTTGAAAATAATAAAATGCTTGAAGATGATATTTTGATTGTTTTTAAAATTAAGCCAGAAAAAACAATAGATGATTTATTAAATTTGCCTAATAAAATAGATCAGATTGATGAGATAATTTCAATTAATAGAGAAAACAAAATAAATTTTCTTAACTATATGTACCGAACAGACGATAATTATATAATTGCTTCATCAGATAAAAAATTAATCAAAAATAGCATTATCTCTAGTAAAAATTTTAAGAAAAAAAAATTTCAATATGAGGGAGATTTTGTTGGGCTGAACAATGAAAAAAATATATTATTCACAAATAAATTTTTGGAAAGTAAATTTTTTAATAAAGAAATTTTTCCTGAGAATAATGGGGATAAAATTGCTACAATTTTTGACTTTAAAAATAAGCAACTAATTTTAAAATCATATTTACTAAATAATAAAAAAAATATTGATATTCTTACTTACGAAAAGTTAATGAATAAAGAGAATAGTAATGAAGATAATCCTGAAAATTTAATTTTTGGTGATACGAAAAATTTTGACAAACATCTTAATCCCTTAATAAATGATTTTCAACTCAGTTTTTTTGAAGAGTTTAATCAAAATAATAATCAAAACATTTTAATTCTCAATTCAAATAAAGATTGGCTTATTACATTTGAAAAAAATAATGAAGATCAATTTGATTTAAGTGCTTTAAGAAAGCTTAAAGATTTCAACAAATATACTTTGAAACAAAATGAAGATATTTATTCGATATATTCCAAAGATATTCTTGAAGAAAAAGACGATGTTATAAAACGATTATCTTTTGAAAATATCTATTCGATAGAATCAAAAGGTTTACAAATCATAAGTAATAATTTAATTGATGGTAAAAAAGTTGAGAAAATATCAAAAAAATTTTTTAACTTGAAAAGCAATAAAGATAAATCTGCTTTTCTTTATTCAAAAGTTGATATCAAAGATGGTAATTCTAATAAAATTGAATATTTTTCTAATTTGCAGGACCTTAATTTTCTCATTAAAAATATTTTAAAAATATCAAATGAAGAATCGCTAGAAATCATAAGTCAGTCTATTCCTGAAAAAAATCCAATTATTTACAGAGAAACAATATTAAACATTCTTTAAATTAAATTTATTCAAACAAGCTTCAAAAACAATCATTTTAATTTTTTGCGAAGTTAATATCTTGTGGTTAATTAAAAATTATTTGACTATCTTTAATCTATAAGTATTTGATATTGAATTAAGCAATTGGATAGTAACAAACTAATTTTAAAACCAGGATTAGAGGGTGTCCCAGTTACTAATTCATCCATATGTGATATTGACGGCAACAAAGGTAAATTATTGTACAGAGGCTATTCCATTGAGGAACTATCCAAAAAAAGCAGTTTTTTAGAAACCGCTTACCTATTGATTTGGGGTGAATTGCCCACAGCTATTCAACTAAGAGATTTCGAGCAAGAAGTTCAGATGCATCGAAGGTTAAGTTTTAGAGTTAGAGATATGATGAAATGTTTCCCTGCAACTGGTCATCCTATGGATGCGCTTCAATCTAGTGCAGCTTCTTTGGGGCTCTTCTATTCGCGTAGAGCAATAGATGATCCTAATTACATCTACAACGCAGTCATAAGACTAATAGCAAAAATACCCACAATGATTGCAGCGTTCCAACTTATTAGAAAAGGACAAGACCCAATTCAACCTAGAGATGATCTAACTTACTCATCAAATTTTCTTTACATGTTGACTGAAAAAGAACAAGATCCTATAGCCGCAAAAGTTTTTGATAGGTGCTTAATTCTACATGCCGAACATAGTTTAAACGCAAGTACATTTAGCGCTAGAGTGACTGCAAGTACTCTTACAGATCCATATGCTGTTATCGCCTCTGCAGTAGGAACCTTAGCTGGCCCATTGCATGGAGGAGCAAACGAGGATGTGATTGCGATGTTAGAAGAGATTAAAACCCCAGAAAATGCTGGGTCTTTTTTAGATAATGCAATAAAAAATAAAAGTAAGATAATGGGCTTTGGCCATAGAGAATATAAAGTCAAAGATCCCAGAGCAATAATTCTTCAAAAACTTGCAGAAGAACTTTTTATTAGATTTGGAGCAGATGAAATGTATGAAGTTGCCAAATCACTTGAGGCAGAGGCAATACCAAGACTTGGACCTAAGGGTATATTCCCTAACGTGGATTTTTATTCTGGCCTTGTTTATAGAAAACTTGGTATTCCTCGTGATTTATTTACTCCAATTTTTGCCATATCTAGAGTGGCTGGTTGGTTAGCTCATTGGAGAGAGCAACTTGGAGCAAATAGAATTTTCAGACCATCGCAAATCTATACAGGTTCAGCACCAAGAGATTGGATCAGCTTAGAAAGTAGAGAATAATATTTGCAGCTTTTCATAAAAAACACACATATTGTTTGTGAAGAGTTAATCTATTAAGTAAATAACATAAAAATTTTGGAATACGGATTAGATCTCGAATATAGTTTTAATGAATTCTTAAAAGGTTTTGGCCTTTCCAGCGAAATCGCTCATATAATATGGCTCCCTCTTCCTATGCTTTTGGTTTTGGTAGCGGCAGTTGTTGGCGTTTTAGTAACAGTTTGGCTTGAAAGAAAAATATCTGCTGCTGCTCAACAAAGAATAGGTCCAGAATATGCTGGAGCGCTCGGAGTCCTCCAACCAATTGCAGATGGTCTTAAGTTACTTGTCAAAGAAGATATTATTCCTGCCAAAGCGGATGGGATTCTCTTCACTGCAGGACCTATATTAGTTCTTGTCCCAGTGATTCTGTCCTGGCTAATTGTTCCTTTTGGACAAAACCTTTTAATAAGTAACGTTGGCATTGGAATTTTCCTATGGATTTCTTTAAGCAGTATTCAGCCAATTGGCCTTCTTATGAGCGGATACGCATCAAATAATAAGTATTCTTTATTAGGAGGTTTAAGAGCCGCGGCTCAATCAATAAGTTATGAAATTCCTTTAGCTTTATCTGTACTGGCTATCGTACTAATGACAAATTCTTTAAGTACTGTTGACATTGTCAACCAACAAAGTGGTGCTGGAATCCTAAGTTGGAATATATGGAGACAACCAGTTGGTTTTATAGTCTTTTGGATTTGTGCTCTTGCAGAATGTGAGAGACTTCCGTTTGACTTACCCGAAGCTGAAGAAGAATTAGTTGCGGGATATCAAACTGAATATGCAGGGATGAAATTCGCATTGTTCTACCTGGGTAGTTACATTAATTTAATTCTTTCCGCTTTATTAGTATCAATACTTTATTTAGGAGGATGGGGTTTTCCTATTCCAGTTGAATTAATAGCTAAGTTTCTTAATTTACCTATTAATGCACCCTTTATTCAGGTTTTCACTGCATCAATAGGAATTGTAATGACTGTTCTAAAAGCATATCTTTTAGTTTTTATTGCAATATTATTACGTTGGACAACTCCTAGAGTAAGAATTGATCAACTCTTAGATCTAGGATGGAAGTTTCTTCTGCCAATTTCTCTTGCTAATCTTTTGATAACAGCAGGATTAAAACTTGCTTTTCCGCAATTCTTTGGTGGTTAAATTTAAGTAAAATTACTTAAATTCAAAATTATTCCACTAAAATAAAATAACTAAGTAAATTCTTCGAAATGAACAATTTCCTTCAACAAATAAATAGCTATATCAAAGAAGCATTTAATGCTGGCAAATATTTATACAATGGTATATCGGTCACTTTTGATCATCTTCGAAGAAGACCAGTTACTGTTCAATATCCATATGAAAAATTAATACCTTCTGAAAGATATAGAGGAAGGATACATTATGAATTTGATAAATGTATTGCTTGTGAAGTTTGTGTGAGAGTATGTCCCATAAATCTCCCAGTAGTTGATTGGGTAATGAATAAAGAAACCAAAAAAAAGGAACTTAGAAATTATTCAATAGATTTTGGAGTTTGTATTTTTTGCGGAAATTGTGTTGAATATTGCCCAACTAATTGTCTGTCAATGACCGAAGAATATGAATTAGCTACTTTTGACAGACACAATTTAAATTTCGACAATGTCGCACTTGGCAGACTACCCACAAATGTTACAACAGATCCTTCAGTTAAACCTCTAAGAGAACTTGCCTATCTTCCTAAAGGTGTCATGGACCCTCATGAAATCCCAGCTTCAGATGCAAGAGTTGGTAAATTACCGGAAGAAGTTTATGATTGGATGAGGCCTGAATCCAATGAAAATAAAGATAAAGTTTCTAATCCAAACAATTAATTCACATTAATTTATGTCCATTGCCATAACATCACAATTTATTTGTTTTACAGTTTTATCTTTAGTTGTCATTATTGGAGCACTTGGTGTTGTGTTGCTCGAAAGTATCGTTTATTCAGCATTTCTGCTTGGTGGAGTTTTCATGAGTGTTGCAGGATTATATCTTCTATTAAATGCAAGTTTTGTTGCTGCAGCTCAAGTTTTAGTTTATGTGGGTGCAGTGAATGTATTAATAATTTTTGCAATCATGCTTGTCAATAAAAAAGAAGATTTAAAGCCTATTAATGACATTAAATCGAGAAGAGTTATATCAACATCGATATGTTTAACCCTTCTAAGCCTCTTAATAAGAGTTGACTTGACCAATGTATGGAGCTTATCAAGTCCTCAAAACTCTATTGGAGAAGAATCAACTATTAGGATTGGTGAACATCTTTTTAGTGATTATTTACTCCCATTTGAAGTAGCTTCAGTCTTACTTTTAATGGCAATGATTGGGGCTATTGTTTTAGCTAGAAGAGATGTAATGAGCAAAGATATTTCGACAGGACTACCTGTTGATCAAGAGTTAATTGAAAAATCATCAGAACCATTACTTACAAATAAAAATTAACCTTTTGTATTTCTTATTATGAATTTAGAATCAATTCCTCTTCAAGCTTTTTTAATAGTTTCTTCAGCACTATTTTGCATTGGTATTTGGGGATTATTAAATAGCAGAAATGCAGTCAGAGTTCTTATGAGCATTGAATTAATGCTCAATGCGGTAAATATAAACTTGATGGCGTTTTCTTCCTATATTGATAATAATTTAATTCAAGGACAAGTTTTTACAATTTTTGTGATTACTGTTGCTGCCGCAGAAGCAGCCGTTGGATTAGCTATATTGTTATCTCTTTATAGGAATAGGGTGACTGTCGATATGGAAAGTTTTAATTTATTAAAATGGTAAAAGCATTAAATGAAACTTTCATTAGTGCTTATTGTATATCGTTCAGATAGTTCTATAGCTCAAGAGGCTTCAAAATTCTGTGAAGAAGTTCTTAAAGCAAAAAATATTAAATCAAACAGGATTGAAAGTTGTTTTCATAAAGATGAAATTGAAAAATATTTTTCTAATTCAGAATCAGAACCAAATATTGGCATAGTTCTTGGTGGAGATGGAACCTTCCTGAAATGTGCAAATGCATTAGCTGATTATGATATTCCTTTATTGAGTATTAATATTGGAGGTAATTTGGGGTTTCTTACTCAAGAGAAAGAATTTTTATTTGACAAATCTTTTATTGAAATCCTTGAAAACGAAGAATATTTAATTGACTTTCGTAATAGATTAAATTGTAATGTTTGTATTGAGGGGACAAGTTCTGAGAAAAAAATCATAAAAAGCTATAACGCCTTAAATGATTTTTATTTTAAATCCGTTGAAGAAGATATTTCTCCGACCAACCAAATACAAATTGAAATAGATAATGAGAAGGTAAATGAATATAAAGGTGATGGATTGATTGTATCTACAACCACGGGTTCAACAGCCTACTCAATGGCTGCAGGAGGTCCAATAGTACATCCTAGTATAGATGGAATGATTATTAACCCTATATGCCCAATGAGTTTGGCTAGTAGGCCAATCGTCATACCTAATACAAGTAAGGTAATCATTAAGCCAGTAAAAAAAAGTAAAGGGGAAATTAAATTATGGACTGATGGTTCAAAATGTATGACCATTAAGGAAAATTATTATTGTGAGATCAAGAAAGGGAAATCACCCTGCAAAATAATAAAGTTTAAAAAAAGCACAAGTTACTACAATACCTTAATAAAAAAACTAGATTGGAAAGGCGATTTGTCTCCAAAAAATTTCAAAAATTAAATGGCCTTGGAGATAGAAAGAAGATTTCTAATAAAAAATGATAATTGGAAACAATTCATAAATAAAAAAGTTTATATTGAACAAGGATATTTTTCCAAAAGTATAGATGGTTGGATTATTAGGGTAAGGCTTATAGGCAAAAGCTCTAAAATTACACTTAAAAAACATATCAAAAGCTTTACCAACTTTGAATTTGAATACTCCATTCCACGAAGCGATGCTGAAATAATAATGTCAAATCTTTCTAATACAATTAAAAAAGATAGATTCTTTCTAGAAATTGAAAAACAATCTTGGATTATAGATTGCTTTAAAGAAAATAATTATCCACTTGAAATTGCAGAAATTGAACTTTCTAATGAAGAAGAAGATTTATTTCTTCCATCTTTCATTTCAAAAGAAATTACTGGGCTGACCCATTACTCCAATTTCAGTCTCTCTAACAATCCTTTTTCACAGTGGAAAGAAAACTAGTTAACAACTTTCAAAAGTACCTAGCCAAAGGAACCACTCATCCTTTATATTTTCTTTATATTTAAGCAAAGTATTTTTTAAATTTCTTCAGATGTATGGTCTTTACGACAAAGAAGGTATATTAAGATTTATTGATTCAGACAAGGATGCTTGTATTGCATATGCTGAACTTTTTGAATTAGGATCTACAAATTATTGTCTAATGGATTTGGCTAATGATACAAAAAAAATAAAGGGTAATACTAATCTTGATCAGAGTCAGGGAGTGTACAACAATTAAATCCATCTCTACAAATCTTGCCGTTGTCCATTGCCCAATTCAAAAGTGCTACTCTGTTTTTAGAACCAGTTTTTGTAAACATATTACTTACATGATTATCAACAGTTCTTTTACTAATAGTTAGTTTTACCGCAATTTCTTGATTTGTAAGCCCATCAGCTACGAGATCAATGATTTCCATCTCTCTTGCTGAGAGACCCATCATATCAATGTTGTTTACTTCTTCTTCAACCATTTGCATTTAAACAGTTCCTTTTTTATATTAATTAAGTTTAGCAATCTCAGTACACTTGTTAACCAACTAGGAAACAAAAGCAATTGAAATCAAAACTTCAGCAGACTTTAGAAAAAAATTCTAAGGTAATAACGGCAGAGCTAATGCCGCCACGAGGTGGAAGCCCCATAAGATCTCTTAAGATAGCACAACTTTTGAAAGATAAGGTACATGCTGTTAACATTACCGATGGAAGTAGAGCTGTAATGAGAATGTGCAGCTTGGCAATGTCCAAACTATTACTGGAAAAAGGGATAGAACCAGTAATGCAAATTTCTTGCAGGGATCGTAATAAAATTGCTTTACAATCAGACATTCTGGGAGCAAATGCTTTAGGAATTAGAAACATCTTATGCATTACCGGTGATTCAGTAAAAGCTGGGGATCAACAAGATGCTAAGGCCGTACATGAGTTTGAATCTGTTAGATTACTCCAACAAATTCAGGCTTTCAATAAAGGAATTGATCCTACTTTAGGAGAACTTTCCGATAAAAAAACATTTATTTTTGCAGGTGCTGCAGCTGATCCAAATTGTGGAAATAAAAGAAGTCTAGAAAATAGAATGAGAAAGAAAAAAGAGGCTGGAGCTGGATTCATACAAACTCAAATGGTTATGGAAAAAGAAAATTTGATAGAGTTTTGTGAAAAAATTAGCAAGCCTCTTGAAATTCCTGTAATTGCAGGTGTATTCCTATTAAAGTCATACAAAAACGCCCTCTTTATAAACAAATACGTTCCAGGTGCCAACATACCTGAAAATATCTTAAATCGTCTAAAAGATGCTAAAGAGCCATTACAAGAAGGCATTAAAATTGCAGCTGAACAAGCTCATGATTTTATTAATATCGCAGATGGCATACATCTAATGGCCGTAAAGGCAGAGCATTTAATTCCTGAGATTATTGAAAAAGCTGATCTTAGTCTGGAATATTAATCAAATCAGTACCTAATAATTCTGCCATAGCTTTCTGCTGAGGCGATGGCTCAGTCAAATCAGATCTTCTGGAATCTGTTATTAACCAATCTAAAGATGCATCTTGCAAATCAAAATGATCTCCATTTTTCCCAACACAATATTTACCAAACACTAACTTATCCATAAGTCGTACACCTTTACCAATTTTAGAATAATCAAAAATAATTGAGTTATCTATAGTTGCTCCCTCGCAAATGCAACAACTTGGTCCAATCATGGAAGGGCCAATAATAGTTGCTCCATCCTCTATCCTAGTCATACCTCCTATATAAACAGGGCCGGTAATATTAACTTTTTCCCAGTTAGCCGCTACATTCAAACCGGTAAAAACTCCTGGTTTAATTTCCTTACCTGGTATTTGGACTTGTCTTACTTTACCTTGCAATACATTTCTAATAGCACTCCAATAATCAGGAACTTTTCCAATATCTACCCATTCAAAATCCATTGGTAATGCAAAAAATGGTAAATCCATTTCAACAAGCTTAGGAAAAAGATCAGCTCCAATATCAAATTTCTCGGCGGAAGGAATGTGATTAAAAATTTCGGGTTCGAAGAGATAAATTCCTGTATTTATAGAGTCACTTAAAGCTTGATCAACTGATGGCTTTTCCTGAAAAGCCTTTATACGACCATTTTCATCTGAAACTACAACACCGTAACTTGAAACTTGATCTTTAGTTACCTTCTTTGTTATTAAGCTGGCAATGGCTCCTTTCTGCTTATGTTTTTTAACAGCTTGAGTTAAATCTAAATCAACTAAAGCATCACCACATAAAACCACAAAAGTTTCATCAAAAAAGTTTTGAAAATCCTGAATTTTTTTTAATCCTCCTGCAGATCCTAAAGCATCACCTATTAATTCCCCATCTTCAATTCTTCCCTCAAAACTATAAGCAATTTCTACTCCAAATCTTTGCCCATCCCTAAAATAATTTTCAATTTCTTCAGCGAGATGAGAAACATTTACCATTATTTCCTTAAAGTTATGTTCTCTCAAAAGTTCCAAAAGAAACTCCATGACAGGTTTTTGCAAAATCGGAATCATCGGTTTCGGAATAACATGAGTAATAGGCTGAACACGTGTGCCTTTACCTGCCGCAAGTATCATTGCCTTCATAAATTCAAAACCATTTTTTAAAATTATACGTTATTACTATTAAGCTTCTAAGCAGCTGAGGAAGAGACATTACTTACCTCAAGATTTTCTATAGGCAATTGAGCTAAGCCGCCATCAGGTATTATTCTTTTAATTTGAATTGGACCATATAAGGAATTAATTTGTTTAATTTCAATTTTGTTTTCAGATGATAAAAATAACAAAGCCCAAAAAACTCCCAAACGATCTTTATCTAAATCATCTTTTACGACAGTTTGCCATTTTTTAACTAAATATTCAAAATCTGTCCATTGCAATGCTTTTTCCCATCCGTCAATAAATTTCCCTAATTCTTTAGTTGTTTCTGGAAGTTTCTCACGATGTGCTAAAGATTTTACTTGAGAAATTAAAGCCTTATCAGAATATTTTTTATTTCTTTTTCTCTTCATAAGCAGAAGATCTTGGGTTTCTATAACTTCTGCTATGGACTCTAACTGACTTACAAGTTCTCCCAAAGTTGTTGTACGTTTAAGAATTGGCTGGGCAATTGATCTTCTCCTTAGATATTTTTCAGGATATTTTGGGATATCAAATTCTTTATCAATCCAATCTTGATCATCCAATTCAAATTCAGCTTCAAAATCTGAAGAATTTTCTTTGAAAACATCAGATTCCAAAACCTGTGCCTTTAAATTAACTAGTACGGAAGCCGCAAAAAATGCTTCGCTTGTCTCAGCTAAATCCTTATGATATGAGCTGCTACTATTTAAGGATTTATTGAAAGTATGTGTGTATTGCTCTAAAAAACTATCAATTACACTTATTACATCAATATCCCATGGATTAAGCTCACCTTTACCTGCGGCATCTTGGAGAAACTTAATCAACAATCTAGGGCCTAATTGTTGCCTATCAATAGGATTGGAATAAGATATTTTGAAATAGATACAATCTACTCACAAGATATCTTTTAATTTATTTAATGCCAAACAATATTGCATTAATTTAAAAAACTATATTGTTGGGGCTTTTAGAATGTCATTTTTTTTAGTTCCTGAAAAAATATTTGCTTTGACCGCACTTTTAACTGCAGTTAAATCTCTATCGACTAAATTATTGATAGATGCAATATAACTTTCAGTAACTAATCTTGGGTACAAACCTATTCCAATAATCGGTAAAAGTAAACAAGCAATAATATAAACTTCCCTTGGCTCTGCATCTATAAGTTTTCGTTCTTCGATTAATTTAGGATTTTCTTTACCAAAGAAAATTTCTCGTAACATTGAAAGTAGATAAATAGGAGTAAGTATTACACCGATAGCAGCTAGAGAGGCCATCACTACCCTAAACGGAAGTGTATAAACTTCATCAGTAACAAATCCTGTAAATACCATTAATTCGGAAACAAATCCACTCATACCAGGTAAAGCCAGAGAAGCCAGGGAGCAAGCAGTCCAAAGGGCAAACATGATTCTCATTTTTTGTCCTACACCACTCATTTCATCAAGTTTAAGAGTCTTTGTTCTGTCATAGGTAGCACCAACAAGAAAAAATAAACTTGCACCGATTAATCCATGACTAACCATTTGCAACATAGCTCCGCTTGTTCCAAGGCTACTAAAACTCCCTATTCCAATAAGAACGAAACCCATATGGCTTATCGAACTGTACGCAATTTTTCTTTTTAGATTTCTTTGAGCAAAAGAAGTTAATGCAGCATAAATTATATTCACTACCCCTAGAACTATTAATAATGGGGCAAATTGAGCATGAGCAACCGGTAATAATTGTGCATTAAATCTTAAAAGAGCATATCCTCCCATCTTTAATAAAATTCCTGCTAAAAGCATATGAACTGGAGCTGTAGCTTCTCCATGAGCATCGGGAAGCCAAGTATGAAGGGGTACTATTGGAAGTTTCACTCCAAATGCAATTAATAGCCCCACATAACATAATATTTGGAATTTTTGACTAAAATCTTGAGCTGCCAAGTGAGAGAACTCAAAGTTAGGAATTTCTGTCCCATAGAAACCCATTGCTAACGCTGCCAGAAGAATGAAGATAGAACTGCCAGCTGTATAAATAATGAATTTTGTTGCTGCATATTGTCGATTTTTACCACCCCATATTGCCAGTAATAAATATACGGGAATTAACTCAAGTTCCCAAGTTAGAAAGAATAAAAGCATATCTTGTACGGCAAAAACAGCGATTTGCCCACCGTCCATAACCAATATCAAAAAGAAAAATAACTTTGGTTTGAACTTGACTGGCCATGCAGCAAGAACTGCTAAAGCAGTTATAAAACTGGTTAATAATATTAACGGCATAGACATACCATCCGCACCAACAGACCAAGTAAGACCTAAATCAGGAAGCCAACTAATATTTTCTTTTAGTTGAACGTTTTCATTATTAATATCAAAGCCATTTATATATGAACCTACAGTTATTAAAAAAGTTATTAATGCAATAGACAATGCAAACCATCTCACCTCTTTACCATCTCCTTTATCTGGGAAAAAAGGTATCACAAATGCACTAGCAATTGGGAATAAAATTGAGGCCGATAACCAGGGAAAATTAGACAATCCACCCCCTAAAGTTCCCAACATTTGAGTTGTAAAATGTGTAAAAGAATAAGTACTCAATTTAGTAAGAAATTTATCTTAATTAAAGTCTAGAAATTTTCTGTATTTTTTCACCCCATTGGACAGTGAAGACACACAATTGTAATTAAGAAACTTGAGGAGATTGAAAACCAAATATGGCAACTAGTAGAATTACTCCTCCAAAAACAATAAGAGCATAAAATTGAGCCCTACCAGTCTCAAAATATTTTAAACCTTCTCCACTCCCTAAAGTTACAAGTCCAGTAAGATTTACGACTCCATCAACAACCTTAGAATCAACTTCTAAGACTTCTTTAGCAAGTTTTCTACTACCCTTTACAAAAAGTTTTTCATTTATATCATCTAAATACCATTTATTGGATAAAAATTTGTTGATAGTAGGAAACTTTTCAGCAAATAAAACTGATAAATTAATTTTTTTCACAAAATATGCCTGATAAGCAATAATAATTCCAGCTGATGCAATAAGAACTGAAGCTATTGCTAAAGGCAAAAATTCGTTTAATTCGAAAGCTTTTGCAGCAGTTTCTGCTTCTTCAGGATCTAGTAAATTTGAAATTTTGCTATCCCATGGAAGTCCCATAAAACCGATAATTACAGAAGGTACAGCTAAAAATACCAAGGGAAATGTCATTGACCAGGGTGACTCATGTATGGAGCCATGTTCTTCATGGTCTTCTTCATTTTCTTCATCTAGGTTTGTTTTAGAGGCTATTAGAAGCTCTTTTTGCAATTCTTTATTCTCTCCTCTGAAATCTCCTTCAAATGTCAAGAAATAAAGCCTAAACATATAAAAAGCAGTCATACCGGCTGTTAGAAGGCCTACAAACCAAAAAGCTGGGAATGATATAAAAGCATTTCCGAGTATCTCGTCTTTACTCCAAAAACCTGCCAATGGGGGAATTCCACTAATTGCTATACAACCAATTAAAAATGTTGTTGATGTAAATGGCATTTTTTTTCTTAAACCGCCCATCAATCTCATATCTTGAGCTAATACAGGCTGATGGCCAACTACTTCTTCCATAGCATGTATTACTGAACCAGATCCCAAAAATAGCATTGCTTTAAAGCAAGCATGAGTCACTAAATGAAAAATTCCTGCTACTGGTGCTCCACAACCCATTGCGAGCATCATATACCCAAGCTGAGAAACTGTGCTATACGCTAAACCTTTTTTTAAATCCATTTGGGTCAAAGCAATAGAGGCTCCTAAAAAACAAGTAATGGTACCAACTAAAGCGATAATGAACTGAATAGAGGGGAATATTGAATACAAAGGTTGAAGTCTTGCTACAAGAAATATTCCTGCTGCAACCATTGTGGCAGCATGGATAAGTGCAGATATAGGTGTCGGGCCTTCCATCGCATCAGGCAACCAAACATGAAGAGGAAACTGAGCAGATTTTGCCATTGGTCCTAAAAAAACTAAAAAACAAAGTAGTAAAGCAGCCCAAAGGGGTATCGTATTGTCAGATATTGATTGAGAAATTCCAGTAGCTATTTCATTAAAATCAAAACTATTTGTTGCCCAAAACAGGCCAAGGATTCCTAGTAATAACCCAAAGTCTCCAACTCTATTAACAACAAAAGCTTTTTGTGCAGCGTGTGCAGCACCATCCCTGTCATACCAAAAACCAACTAATAAGTAAGAACACATCCCAACTAATTCCCAAAAAACATAAATTTCTAATAAATTCGGGCTAACTATTAATCCCATCATTGAACTACTAAACAATGCTAAATATGTAAAAAATCTGACATAACCTTTGTCGTGATCCATATAACCATGAGAGTAAATCATTACAAGCAAAGTTATTGTAGTTACTAGCGCAAGCATTACACTCCCCAAAGGATCAAGGACAAATCCCATTGGAATTGTGAAATCCCCAGCATTTGCCCATACAAATAATTTTTCTACTGATTGATAGCCATTAACTTGTTCAATTAAAGCTTTATAACTAATTACCGCAGAAATCCCAACGAAAGAAATCAGGCCTACAGAAACAATTTTTCTTGAGTTATTAATTTTCTTGTTGATGCTTATTAGCCCTAAGCCAGAAAGAACTGCTCCAATAAGTGGGAAAACAGGAATTAACCAGGCAATTTCTGAAGCTTGCGGCATGTTTTAAAGATCTCGTATTTTGATTTTAAACTGTTAATTGAAAAATTCAGACAAAAATGATGAATTAAATGTTTTAACAGCAATATTTATATATTGATGAGACCACCAAAGTACGCCTATTGCTATTAATATACCAACTTGAGATAACCTAAAAAATTCTTTAATCTTAAATTCTTGCCTCCCTTCAAGTATTGCCATAAAGGGGATTATGGAGGTATTTTTTTTAAAATTTTCAAATTCTTCTCCAAATCTATTCGCTAATCTCTTATCGCCATGCCAGATTGCAAAAAGATGATGCAAAACTAAGCCAATAGAAGTTATTAATGTGAATGATGTGCCAATCCATAAAGTATGAGCAAAACACCAAATTATCTGACCAAATGCTTGTGGATGTCTTGTGATTCGCATTATCCCAGTTCCATAGATTCGTACTTTAGGTTTTAAAACCGAAGGAATTTCTAACAAATTGTAAGTAGCAGGATATAAAAATAAAAAACTTATAGCAGTTAAGACCCAAACGATCATAAAAACAAAATCATTGCCCTGAAAATTCCATAATCTGATTCCGTCATATCTATGAGCCAAAAAATAACTTATCAAGATAATTGCAGATGGCAAACTTAAAAAAACAAAACATAACCGCCATAATCTTGGACCCATAATAGATTCTGCTTTGATTCTTAAAGCAGCTCCACCACTATGGATTACCGCAAAAATCAAAATCAAAAGTAAGATAATTAGAGAAGTTTTATGAGTCTCCATATATTTAAATTGTCTAAATAATTTTTGTTCTTAACAAGAATGCTCCTTAGTATTAGAATTATAAGAAATTGTAGGCATAATAGATGCCAGAATTACCATTTACACTCGACCAATTAAGAATATTAAAAGCTATAGCAGCTCAAGGAAGTTTTAAAAAAGCTGCAGATCTTTTATATGTAACCCAACCTGCCGTGAGTTTACAAATACAAAATTTAGAAAAACAACTTGAAATCACAATTTTTGACAGAGGTGGTAGGAAGGCTCTATTGACTGAAGCTGGGAGACTATTACTTGAATATTGTGAACGAATTTTGAATCAATGCGACGAAGCTTGCAAAGCTATTGAAGATTTAAATAGCTTAAAAGGTGGAACACTTGTCATTGGAGCGAGCCAAACAACGGGTACTTATTTAATGCCGAGAATGATAGGACTATTCAGACTTAAATACCCTGATGTATCCGTTCAACTTCAAGTACACAGTACTAGAAGAACTGGTTGGAGTGTTGCAAATGGACAAATTGACTTGGCCATTATTGGCGGGCAATTACCTGGAGATTTAGAAAATTTGCTACAAGTAATTCCATATGCCACGGATGAATTGGCATTAGTTTTGCCCTCTCAACATCCGCTTTCGACCAAAAAAGAGCTTCTAAAAGAAGACTTATACAAATTAAATTTTGTGACATTAGATTCACAATCTACAACAAGAAAAGTTGTTGACAAACTTCTCCAAGATTCTGGGCTTGATATTCAAAGATTAAAAATTGAGATGGAACTTAACTCTCTTGAAGCAATCAAGAATGCAGTTCAATCAGGTTTAGGAGCTTCCTTTTTGCCTGTTGTTTCTATTGAAAGAGAATTATCAGCTGGAACAATCCACAAAGCATTCGTTGCTGATTTAGAGGTTAAAAGAGAACTCAAATTAATTACTAATCCGTCAAGATATACATCAAGAGCATCGGAAGAATTTAAGAAAAACATTCTTCCACAATTTGCTAGTTTAGAAAGCCCTTTGAGGCATATATAATTTTGATCAAAACTGAATTGCTTCTTTATTAATACCTACGCCGCCATCTTCGGCCTGTCCATCCCCTTTTATTATAAATTTATTTTCGTTTACATCAGTCTGATAAACGCACTTAACTATTGGCTTATCTCTTATAGAACCAATATAAGCAAAAGTATTCATTCTTTGCTTACATTCTCTTACATCTTCATTACTAATTGCGCCCTGTTTTTGTAAAACTGTCCAATTTTCTCTTCTAATCACGCACCCTGGCTGAAGAGCTGGTTGCGTTACAAAACTTGTAGATGGATTAAGAGTCGTATACATTTCAACATCAATTACAAAAGCACTAGCTCCCCATTGTCTGCAAAACTCAGGGTCTGGAACAGCCATATCTAGTTGTTGTTGACTTGCTATATTTCCCTGCCCACCATCTGTTGTACTGGTAATAGCGCTCCCAATACCAACTCCTAAAATTAGTACTCCAGCAAGAACAGCAATGGTTCCTGTACTAAAATTGATCTTTTGCTCAGAAGAAGCAGGCAATCTATTATTTCTTTGGCCATAAGAATCCACTTCCCTTGGATTTGGAGGATAATAACTCCTATTTGAGCCTCTCCTTGGCCTTCTATTTGAGGATGATCTATTCACAGCACTTCATTTGTCTTTGGTAAACCCATTGAATAATTCATTACCCTACAATCAGGGTTGTAACTTAGCTGACCATTTTGAAGCAAAAATTTAATTAAACCTTCGATTTCTGATCCTATTTTTCGAAGTTCATAATCATCTAAATCATTTCCTGCTCTTTCTTTAATTAATTTATTAAATTTTAAATTTATTTTGTTTAGAGAATCTTCATTCCAAATAAATTCGTTATCGGGATCTAAATCAAGAGTAAGTTTATTGGGATGAAACTTTAATTCCTCGTCTACAACTTCGGCAGTAAAAATTCTTACATGTCTAGTAGTCGATTTTAAAAGCATTTTTTCCATAATTTCACGAAATAACCAACGAAAGAAACTATTATGTTCTAACTTTAATGTAGCTTATTAGTAAGTGTTAATTTATTTCTTGATTTAATAATGCGTGTTGTAATTGCTGGTGCTGGTTTAGCAGGTTTATCTTGTGCTAAATATTTAGTCGATAACGGACACATACCTATTGTTCTCGAAGCAAGAGATGTGTTAGGGGGGAAAGTTGCCGCATGGAAAGACGAAGATGGAGATTGGTATGAAACTGGGTTGCATATATTTTTTGGAGCATACCCAAATATGTTGCAACTTTTTAAGGAATTAGATATTGAAGATAGACTCCAATGGAAAAGTCATTCCATGATTTTTAATCAGCCATCAGAGCCTGGAACTTACAGTAGATTCGACTTTCCCGATATACCAGCTCCCGTTAATGGAGTATCAGCAATTTTAAGCAATAATGATATGCTTACATGGAATGAAAAGATTCTATTTGGATTAGGTTTAGTGCCTGCAATGTTAAGAGGCCAAAAGTACTTAGATAAATGTGATTCAAAATCATGGACAGATTGGCTAAAGGAGCACAATATTCCGGAAAGAGTTAATGATGAAGTTTTTATAGCAATGAGTAAAGCTCTTAATTTCATTGGGCCGGATGAAATATCGTCTACAGTTTTATTAACAGCATTAAACAGATTTTTACAAGAAAAAAATGGTTCTAAAATGGCGTTCCTTGACGGAGCACCTCCAGAAAGACTTTGCCAGCCAATGGTTGATTATATAACTGCTCGTGGGGGAGAAGTTCACATGAATAGTCCATTAAGGCAAATCACCCTTAATGAAGACAGCACTGTTAAAAGTTTTATTGTTGCCTCTTTGGATAAAAACGAAAAGAAAGAGATAATGGCTGATGCTTATGTAAGTGCAATGCCTGTAGATCTCTTTAAATTAATGATCCCTAAACAATGGAAAGGTTTAGATGCTTTTTCAAAATTAGATGGTTTAAATGGTGTGCCAGTCATTAATATCCATTTATGGTTTGACAAAAAATTAACCGATATCGACCATCTACTATTTAGCAGATCTCCACTTCTTAGTGTTTACGCAGATATGAGTATTACATGTAAAGAATACGAAGATCCAAATAGATCAATGCTCGAATTAGTTTTCGCACCAGCAAAAGATTGGATTAACAGAAGCGATCAAGACATCGTTGATGCTACTATGGAAGAGTTGAAGAAATTATTCCCAACACATTTCATTGGGGACGATAAGACAAAATTAAGAAAATATAAAGTAGTTAAAACTCCAAGATCTGTATATAAGGCAGTTCCTGGATGTCAAGAGTTCAGACCTAGTCAAAAATCTCCTATAAAAAACTTTTTCTTAGCTGGTGACTATACAATGCAAAAATACTTAGCATCTATGGAAGGTGCTGTTTTAAGTGGTAAATTATGCGCAGAATCAATAAATAAGGAGTATACCAAAACCCCTCAAAATGTTTCTTTATAACGTTTACAAACCCTTCGATTTAGCTAAAACTTTTTGAAAAATTCAATTTCTCAACTAGACCAAGCATACGAGATATGCCGAAAAGAAACTCAACAATGGGCTAAAACCTTTTACTTAGGTACTCTTCTATTACCTCAAGAAAAGAGAAAAGCTATTTGGGCTATTTATGTATGGTGTAGAAGAACAGATGAAATAATGGATAGTGCTGAAGCCTCTACTAAATCGCAAGATGAGCTTTCAGATAATCTAGATGAATGGGAAGAAAATACTAAAAATGTATTTAAAGGGAATATTAAATCTGAATTAGACTCAGTTCTATTAGATACGATCGAGAAATATCCACAAAGTATTCAACCTTATCTAGACATGATAAATGGCCAGAGAATGGATCTGAATAAATTTAGATACAAAGATTTTGATGAATTAAAACTCTACTGTTATAGAGTCGCAGGGACTGTTGGTTTAATGACTCAAAGTGTAATGGGGATTGATAGCGCTTATACATCAGCCCCATGGAGTGCTATGCCTGACCCCTCCGAAGCAGCCATAGCTCTTGGAATTGCAAATCAATTAACAAATATCTTGAGGGATGTAGGAGAAGATAGACAAAGAGGAAGAATTTATCTACCACAATCGGACATAAAAAAATTTAATTATTCTGAGGAAGAACTTTTACAAGGAAAAATAAACAAACAGTGGAAATCACTGATGAACTTTCAATTAACAAGGGCTCGCGAATGGTTCCAAAAGTCTGAGGATGGTATCAAATGGCTATCTTCTGACGCAAGATGGCCTGTATGGACGTCTTTACGTCTTTACAGAGGAATATTAGATTCTATTGAAAGACTAGATTATGATGTTTTTAATAATAGAGCTTTTGTAAAAAATTCAGTCAAAGCTCTTGAGATCCCAATATCTTTTTTGATTTCCCGAATTAAATAACTAAGCAGGAGTCTTCTGATTAGCCAACAAATCTTTTAATTTGGATAATTCTCCAGCCCATCTTGGGTCAGGAGCTTCCAAGTTAGGAGCATCACTATGAACAATTTTCTTAAAGTCTTTCCTCTTCTTATTCTTGTTTAGTTTTCCACTATTTCTTTTGTTTGAAGCAGAATCTTTTTTTTCTGAGAGCTCTACTCTTAATTTAGAACCATTAAATTCAAACCCGTTGAACTTTTGAATTAACAAATTAGCATTATCTTCATTATTAGTTGTCGCAAAACCAAACCCCCTGCATTCCTTAGTTTCCTTATCTAGAACTGCTTTAAATCTAATCGAATCAGAAACAGACTTTAAAAGTGTATCAAATTCTTTTGGATTAAATCCTTGTGGTAAATTGCCAATGTAAATGCGAATGCTCATAAATTTTTAAAAATGATTTTGAAGTCTGAACTTCTAAACAAAACTAAGCTATGTGTATTTAATCACATTTTGGCGCATTTTGTTCAATCCATAGCTTTGCTTTATAAATAGCTTCATCAAAATTATTTAATCTCTTGTAGGCAAGTTCCTTAGAAAGATAATGTAAAAGCTCTCCTAATAGAGGCCCATCCTTTATTTTAAAATTTTTTTTGATTACATCACCATTAAGTAAGTTTGAAGGATGAAATAATTTATCATCATTATCACGCCATCTATAAAGCCAATCTAATTGTAAGTTTTGAGGTAAATAAAAAATAAATGATGGAAGAAACATCTCTAATTCTCTATGTAATGCAAATCTCTCTGATTCAGTAAATTGAGCGATATTTTTTTTCTCCAACAAAAAGTGCCATTTTCGTAATAACTTAGTTTTTTCAATTTCAGCTTTACTAAATTTAAGTTTCTCTAAAGATTCAATATCGAAAATTTGAGAAATAAAAAATGATGGTAAAAATTTTTCTTTTTCTTCCTGATTAATTTCTGCATAATTAATTTTCTCTAAATCCAAAAAAAAAGAATCTTCAGATAAATTATCAGCACCAAATATATTTAAATTTTTTATCAACAAGACTGCATTAAGAGCATTTTCTCCATGTACTATTTTCTGTATTTCATAATTAATCCTCTCTTTAGCAACAAGATATAATTTCTCTTTATTTTTTTTTATAAAATCAATTAAATCAAAATCAATTTTAAAATTCAATTCCGAAACAAATCGAAAACATCTTAATATTCGTAAAGGATCATTTAGTAAATTGTTTTTAGAATGAGTTCTAAGCAAAGAAATTTCTAGATCTTTAAGACCATTTAAAGGATCAAACAAACACTTTTTATCAAATAAAAAAGCAATTGAATTAATTGAAAAGTCTCTAGAACTTAAATCTCCTTCTATCGTAGAAGAAACCTGATTAGCAATATCAATATAAGTATGATTAAGAAAAATTCTTACTACTTCTCTTTTTTCATCTAAAATTATAAATTTTGATCCAATATTTTCTGCAATCTTTTTACCAATTGCAATTGCATTTGAAGGTACCACAATATCAAGATCAACTTTTTCAGGTTCTCTTCCCAAAATAATATCTCTTATGTAACCACCAACCAAATATGATCCTTTAGGCAAAAAACCTAATATTAAATCCAATTTATGAAATTTTATACTAGTTTCTAATTCATTAATTATTAGTGTATGATCTGTTTGGATGCTACTTTTCATTTTATTTATTAATTATGTGCATTTGCATCAACTGTAAATGGGTTGATAGATGTATCACATATCATGATGTTGAGAATAATCATGGTGTTGATCATATTTGTGATCTACCTGATTTTAAAGCAAAAAAACCATACATTCATGTCAATATAGTTAAAGACAATAATGGTGATTATAAAACTGATTGGGATGTTCAATCTTGTGAAAGTTTTGAGAATGAATTTGGTAAATGGTCAAAGTGTAATCCAGGTATGGAATTACCTGTTTAATGGTAATTGATGAAAAATAAACTCAAACCAATAGAAAATTATCCTACATTAGTGATTCATAGCACAGAAAATTCTTTTGGGTTTGGGTATAGAAAAAACAATAATCTTGAATCTGATAAATTATTTATCAGAAAATTTGATAATGACCTTTGCAATAACTTAATTAATGATCTTAACAAATTCATTTCCATAGAAAATTTAAAAAAAATAAATAAGTTATCCGTGAGCATAGGGCCAGCAAATTTTAATGCTTCACGACTAATTGTAGTTTTAGCAAGAACTATCTCACAACAAATAAATTGTCCTCTAGACAGATTTAGTTCATTTGAAATAATGGCAAAAAGAATTGCATCAAAAAATAATATCTTTACGAACAAAAAATCATTCTGGATTTACAAAAAATTAAAACGGAAGGGTTTTATTGCAGGTAAATATGAAATTTGTAATAACGAAAAAAACTCCTCGGATTTAGTCATTCGGGAAACAGTTTTACCAAAAGTTGTCAAAGAACTAGAGATCCAGGAACTTTCTTTTGAGGCTACTTATGATGATAAAGAAGATCTAAAAGAACTATTAGATTTATCAAATAAAAATTTATTAAATTCAAATGTAGATTCCTGGAGAAAAGTTTTGCCTCTTTACCCTATTTCCCCAATTAACTAAATATTCATCCAATCAAATTATTAATCTTATCTTGAAGCTGCTTTGTTACAGAATTCAGATCATCTCTTAATGAACTTTCTGGCGGTTGAATGGGCTTTCCCACTTTAATAACTATTTTTGAAAACATAGGAATAAAGAATTTAAATCTTATTAGTCTATGTGAATTAACTATTGCAACAGGCAACAATAATTTTTGATTTTTAAAGGCTAATAATGCTGCACCGTGTTTGGGCTTATTCACTCGACCATTTTTTTGACGAGTGCCATCAATAAAAATTCCAATAGAATTATCATTTGATAATTTTTTACATGCTGTTTTAATTGTATTTTTATCAACAATTCCTCTTTTTACAGGATACGCTCCACAAGCCTTGATAATAAAGCCGAGAAAAGGAATTTTAAAAAGCTCTGCCTTAGCCATAAAAGATATATTACGTCCAAGGGCATGTCCTAACAAAGGAGGGTCCAGTAAAGAACCATGGTTAGAAACCATGATAAAGGAATCTTTTTGAGGAATATTGTTTCTACCTATTAAATGACCTTTAAATACTATTTTATAAATAGGAAATACAAAAAGCTTGCTAACTAATTCATAGATTAATTTTTGAATAGTATGATTTTTCATGCAAATTAATAAGATATTTGATCAGAAGATGAAACTTGAGAAATTTTTACATCTTTAAGATATCTTTTTCCTAAACCGCTTAGTACGTTAGAAGGGCCAATTTCAACAATATGAAGATCACTATCTTTTGCCATTAAATCCATAGTTTCTCTCCACCTCACTCCATTACACATTTGCTTTTCTAATCTAATTTTAAGCTCGTTTGGATCACTGCAAAGTGAAGGTTCATAATTGCTTATGACAGGGAAAGAGGGAGTGTTAAAATCAAACTGTGTTAAATACTCAGAAAATTTTGATGAAGGTTCATTCATAAATGGCGAATGAAATGCACCTGAAACATTTAATTTCAGGAATCTTTTACAAGAAATTTCTCTCGATAAATTATCTAATGCTTCAGTAGATCCTGATAAGACAACTTGGGAAGAGCTATTATCATTAGCAATTACAATATCATCATTTTTTTGTACTAACAAATCAAGTTGATTTCTATCAAAACCAATTACTGCTGCCATAGATCCTTTCCCAGCATTTACCATTAATTGAGACCTCTCTTTTATTAGAGAAACACAATCTTCGAATGAAAAAACATCCGCACAATATAGTGCAGTGATTTCTCCTAAACTATGCCCAGCAACATAAGTTGGTTTAAATCCATTTTCCTTTAATGCATCTAATAAAATTGATTCAACTAAAAAAAGACAAATTTGTGTATTTCTTGTGTTATTTAAATCAATAAAAGGATTTGTTGGTTCAGTTTTTAACTCACAAATTTCAAATAAATTCCTCTCAAATATTTCAGATGCATAACTAAACCTCTCTTTTGTGTTGGGCAAATTTTCAATTTGTTTTGCCATTCCAATTTTTTGCGAACCCTGTCCAGGGAATACCCATGCAACTGTCATAATGCTCCTTTTTTTTTAACCCCATTTAATGAGGGCTGCACCCCAACTTAACCCAGCACCAAAACCACTTGTAGCAATAATATCATTATGTTTAATTCTATTATCTCTAATAGCCTCATCCATCACTAGTGGAATTGTTGCTGCTGAAGTATTACCATATTTTTCTAAATTGCTAAGAATTTTTTCTCCAGGGATTTTTAATCTTTCTCCTACAGAATCCAATATCCTTTGATTAGCTTGATGCAATACAAGCCAATCAACTTCATCGGAAGTATAATTCATTTTTTTGAACAACTTTTCAAGAATTATCGGAACTTCTCTAACTGCAAATTTATACACTTCCTGACCATTCATCTGAATTGGAGAAAAAGCTCCACTTAAAAAATCAATATTATCAATTATTGAATCTTTATTATTTTTTGATGAAAGATTAAGAAAAGAACCCCTTTCTCCGTCAGTTCTCATATCAAAACCAATTAAATTATCATATTCATTAGTGGCTTCAATAGCTAATGCACCTGCACCATCTCCAAAGAGAATACAACTTCTTCTATCATTCCAGTCAACAAAGCTTGATAGTTGATCTGCTCCTATAACAATAGCCCTTTTAAAACTACCCCCTTTTAAAAATTGTGATGCTGTAATTAAGGAAAATAAGAAACCACTACATGCTGCAGTTAAATCGAAAGCTACTGCATTAGCTGCCCCTAATTTAGCTTGAATGGATGGCGCTGATCCAAATAAATCATGCGGAGTAGAAGTTGCTAAAACAATCAAATCAATCGTTTTAATCTCCCAATTAGCCATTTCTATAGCAGTTAGAGCAGCCTTATAGCCCATCTCAGTAACATTATCTCCTAAGCTAGATATTCTTCTCTCAGAAATACCCGTTCTAGATTTTATCCATTCATTGCTTGTATCAACCTTTTGACTAATTTTTTGATTAGTCAGAATTTGATCAGGTACATAACTTCCGCTCCCCTTGAATGATACTCCAATCTGATTAAAATTTATTACTTCCAAAAGAGTTTTTTAGTTACTTATATTAGTCAAACATAAATTTGACTCAATATGTTTTATGAATTTAAAACTTGAAGCTTTTGCAGTTGATTTAAATTGTCCATAACTCCATGATTGACTGCGGAGTGAGCCAAGCGAAGAGCACTAACTACTGATAAAGATTTGCTACTTCCATGACCAATGACGCAAATTCCATTTACCCCAAGTAATAAAGCTCCACCATGTTCGGCATGATCTAACCTTTTCTTAATTCTAAGTAGATTACTTTTTAAAAAAGCTGAACCAACTTTCCCCCGCCTTCCACGTGGCAGCTCAGATCTCAAAATATCTAACAAAACTCCTCCCACAGATTCAAGAAATTTCAATAATATATTGCCAGTAAATCCATCACAGACTACTACGTCGAAACTACCTGATAATACATCTCGCCCTTCACAATTACCTCCAAAATCAAAACTTTTTTCAGCAGATAATAATTCAAATGTTTTTACGGATAAATCATTACCTTTGCATTCTTCTTCTCCAATATTTAAAAGTCCAATTCTTGGTTTTTTTACTTGTAAGACATCTTTTGCATAAATGTTACCTAGAAGCGCAAATTGATACAGATAAGATGGCTTACAATCAGTATTTGCGCCAACATCTAAAACTAATACCGGACGAGTTTGATCCCTTGTTGGAAATAATGCTCCAATAGCTGGTCTATCAATCCCTTTTAATCTTCCAATTCTAAATATGGCAGAAGCCATCATGGCGCCTGAATTACCCGCTGAGTATACAGCTTCAGCTTTATTATTTCTCACTAAATCCATTGCAACATTTATACTTGCATTTTTCCTTTTTCTAACTGCAGTAGCTTCTTCATTCATCCCAATAGGCTCTCCACTATCAATTAATTCAAGACGATTATTATCGATTTCATTTTCTAATAATTCTGCTAAACCAGTTTTATCTGCTGCATCTTTTACTTTTTCAATTTTGCCGACAAACTTTATATTTATTGGAAATCTACTTATTGCTTCAAGGCAACCCTCAAGAATTGGACCAGGAGCATAATCTCCACCCATACCATCAACTGCGATCCAAATTCTTCTAGATTGAGATTCCTCCACTCTATCTAAAATATTATCGTTATTTTGCAACCTTTTTAATGGATCAAAAACTAATGGCTGTAATGTATTTTTAGCTATTGAACTAGCATTTGAAACGACACTGCTGGCAGTATTCACAACAGATTCAGCGCTTGAAACTACATTTCCCGCCACATTACTAGCCACATTACTAGCAGTGCTCACTACAGAACCAGCACCAGAAACTACATTTCCCGCCACATTACTAGCCGTTACCGCAGAACTGGCAGCACTATCAACTATAGAAGTCACAGCCGAATTCCTTTTGTACCAAATAACTAATCTTCTAATAGCTCTGGGTTTATTAATTTTTTGTGCTGTTTCTTTCGCCATTTATTTGCCATCAAAAGGAGCAATATCGACAATCCGTTGAAAAAGATATCCTGTGCCCCTTGCTGTCAATATCAATTCTGGATTTGCTGGATCAGCCTCCAGTTTGGATCTTAATCTTGATATATGAACATCCACAACTCTTGTATCTACATGTCTCTCGGGGGTATATCCCCAAACCTCTTTCAAAATCTCTCCTCTACTAAATGGCTCTCCTGACCTACTTACCAAAAGCTCTAAGAGACTAAATTCCATACCAGTTAGTCTAATTCTCTCATCACTTTTAAAAACTTGTCTTCGATTTGTATCAATTTTAATATCCGTAACCAAAATTAATCCTGAATTAGGCATCCCAGGAATTTGCTCTTTGTCGATTCTTCTAAGAACACACCTAATTCTCGCTTCTAACTCTTTTGGGCTAAATGGTTTTACTACGTAATCATCAGCCCCTAATTCTAAACCTGTTATCCTATCTGCAACGTCTCCTAATGCGGTTAGCATAACAATTGGAACATCAGAATCTTTCCTTAACTCTTGACAAACTCCATAACCATCTAGCTTTGGCATCATGACGTCGAGCACTACTAAATCAGGCTCATAATCTTTAAATAACTTTAGTGCTTCTTTGCCATCACATGCAGTTACAACTTTGTAGCCAATCATGGAGAGACGTGTCTCCAGAATTCTTCTAATACTTGCCTCGTCATCAGCGACAAGTATAGTTTCTTTAGTTTGACTAGATAGAGCCATTTGTTTCTATTAGCTAATCAGTAAGAGAATTTATTATTAACCTAATCTAACTTGTAGAGGGGCAATATCCCAAACATTCTAGTTCCATTACTTCATTCAGAGACTAAATGTCTAGCAAATTATCTACTTTTATTTGTCAGAATTGCGGATCTGAAACTTCTCAATACTTTGGTAGATGCTTGAATTGCAACTCATGGAATTCCATTGTTGAAGAAATAAAAAGTAAGAGATCTAAATATCAAGAAATAAAAAATATTAAAAATATTAAAAAATCTATACCGTTTAATGAAATTTCATCAAAAAAAATATCAAGATTTACAAGTGGTTTTAGTGAATTTGATCGAGTGCTTGGAGGTGGAATAGTACCTGGATCTGTTGTTTTACTAGGAGGAGAACCAGGTATAGGTAAAAGCACAATAGTTCTTCAATCAGCAGGAAAAATATCTCTTAATCAGAAAGTTTTATATATAACTGCAGAAGAATCTTTAGAACAAGTAAAAATTAGATGGGAAAGATTAAATCAAAACAGTATTGATTTACAAATTTTTGCAGAAACCAATTTATCTTTAATTATTGAAGAGATCAAACGTGTAAATCCAAGTTTCGCAATTATTGATAGTATTCAAGCCATCCACAATCACGAGATGGAAAGTTCTCCAGGATCGGTTTCTCAAGTTAGAGCATGTTCATCTGAATTGCAAAATCTTGCCAAAGAAAATAATATTGCGCTTCTAATAATTGGTCATGTAACCAAAGATGGTGCTTTAGCTGGTCCTAAAACTTTAGAGCATTTAGTTGATACAGTTATAAACTTTGAAGGAGATAATATTTCCTCACATAGATTACTAAGAAGTATAAAAAATCGATTTGGATCGACTTTTGAAATTGGAATTTTTGAAATGCTTGAAGAGGGTTTACGAGAGTTAAAAAACCCAAGTTCAATTTTTACAAGTAAAGAAAATATTTCAGGTGTAACAACTACGATTACAAATGAAGGCACTCGACCATTAGCAGTTGATATACAAGCACTGGTAAATAAAACTTTCTACAGTAACCCAAGACGTACTACAACTGGAATAAGCATAAATAGATTGCATCAAATTCTAGCTGTTATTGAAAAACACGTAGGGATCAAATTATCGGAATTTGATTGTTATGTAGCTACTGGTGGGGGTTTTGAGATTAATGATCCATCATCTGACTTAGGTGTAGCTATATCAATTTTATCAAGTTTGAAAAATATTCCTCCTTTGGCAAGTAGCTCATTTATTGGGGAATTAGGTTTGAGCGGTCAGGTTAGAAAATCGAATAACCTTCGAACAAAGATAGAAGAAGCTGTAAGACTAGGAATCAAAAATATAGTAGTGCCAAAACTAGAAGAGGAACTAAATAATAATTTTCAAAATTTAATAAACATCAAAGAAATATCCAATATTAAAGAAGCGGTTAACTATTCTTTATCAGATTAAAAAATTAAAGATACATATCGATTGAACTTCTTCCAGAGTTTTTCAACCAATTCTCAATATCTAGATAACCACCTGGATATAATCTGACTGCTTTAGACCAGACTTCAGCAGCTTTATCAAACCAAATATCTCTCTGATCTAAATCACCACTTTGCTCAGCATATCTTCCCCTTTTTTCATAAATCAAACCTATATTTTTAAGGCATGATGGCTGTTTGGGATTTTCTACTAATGCTTTTTCATAAGTTTCAATAGACAGATCCTCTTCACCATTACTCATATATATTATTGCCATATTTTTTAAAGTCTCACCCCTATCAATTTTATTTTCTTCAAGTAGTAAACTCTCTTTGTAATATTCTAATGCTTCCGAATAATCCCCATTATTTTGTGCAGCTAGGCCATCTCTATAATATATGTATGCTTTTTTTTCTTTCTCTGCAATAGGCATTATTTTTACTATTGATTCAGCAATTACAGTAAAAGCTTTATCTATAAAATTGTCTCTGTTTTGATTACTTGGCACCGCTCTAAAACTAATAAAGTTAATATAGTAATTTAAAAAATAACTATTTAAAAAGTTTAATACATTTATTATTATAGTTAAAAAAAAGGTCAAACATTAATTTGCTTCAATTGTGAAAAATATGGAAAGCGTTCAATTAAGCATTACTGGAATGAAGTGCGGAGGTTGTGTTAGTACTGTTGAAAAAATATTAAATAATTCTGATGGTATTGAAAATGTTTCTGTTAACTTGCTAACTGAAAGTGCATATTTTGAAATTACCCAGAAACATATAGAAATAGAAACAGTTCTCAAAAATCTAAAAGAGAATGGTTTCCCATCAAAGATTTACATAAATGATTTTTCAAAAAAAATAAATAAGGCAGAATTAGAAAAAAAAAAGAAATGGAATAATCAATGGAAAAAACTTACTTTTGCTTTATTACTTTTATTTTTTTCAGGTTTAGGTCATCTAGCAGAAGGAAGATATGTAAATTTTCCAATATTAGGTAATATATTTTTTCACGCCTCATTAGCAACATTAGCTCTATTATTTCCTGGCAGAGGAATAATTATTAATGGATTTAAATCATTTTTTAAGAACTGTCCGGATATGGATTCTCTAGTAGCTCTTGGAGTAACTAGCGCATATACAACAAGTCTTCTATCCTTAATATTTCCTGCCACTGGTTTTCCTTGTTTTTTTAATGAACCAGTTATGCTCTTAGGTTTTATTTTGATTGGGCGTTTCTTAGAGGAAAGGGCAAGATACCAAACTGGATCATCCATTGGAGAGTTATTAGATCTTCAACCTGAAATGGCAAATATCTTCACAGAAGATAATCAGATTAAATCAATAAGAGTAAATACTTTAAGACCTGATCAAGAGATTCAAGTTTTAGCAGGTGACAGAGTGCCTGCTGATTGCATTGTTACTCAAGGTAGTTCATATGTTGATGTTTCACATATTACTGGCGAATCCAAACCTATTGAGGTAAAGGAAGGTGAAAATCTATCTAGTGGGTCTTTAAATCTTAATTCAACTCTTAGACTTAAAGTACAAAAGGTTGGAGGGGATTCTTCTCTTGCAAAACTAGTAAATCTTATTGAGTCTGTAAACGCTAGAAAACCTCGCATTCAAAGAATTGCTGATGAAATTGCAGGAAGATTTACTTATTTTGTACTTATTTTTGCTACTTTAACCTTCTTCTTTTGGTGGAAGGGGGCAAGAAACATTTGGCCAGATTTATTAATTCATAATCATCAACTCATCACTCACTCAAGCCATACACTTCATAGTTCGCTTGGTAGTAATGCTGAGAATTTCCTCAGTTTAGCCATTCAATTGTCAATTGCTGTTTTAGTAATAGCTTGTCCTTGTGCATTAGGTTTAGCCACCCCAACTGTAATAACTGTAGCATCAGGTAAAGCAGCAAAAAAAGGAGTTTTATTTAAAGGCGGGGACAAAATAGAAATGGCTTCAAAAATTAATCACATTATTTTTGACAAGACAGGGACATTAACAAAAGGTAAGCCTTTCATTGTTGATTATAAAAATAATGATGATCATTCATTTTTATTAAGAATAGCTGCCAGCTTAGAAAAGGAAAGCAGACATCCAATCGCAGATGCCCTAATTCAAGAGGCAAAAAAACAAAATTTAAGTTTATTTCCAATAAAAAAAATTTTCACTCATTCAGGTCGAGGTATTTCTGGAGAACTAGAATCAATTAATGGACTTATTAACATTGGAAATATTGAATGGCTATTAAGTAAAGGAATAATTATTGATAGTGATGCAAAAAAAGTCATTGAAAATGAAGAGACAAAAACGAATACTATCATTGGAGTAAGTCTCAAAGATAAGTTATTAGGCTTTATCTTCCTAGGAGATTTACTAAGAGATGATTCAATTAAAACAGTTCAAAATTTAAGAGAAAACAAATTTAAAATTAATATTTTAAGTGGAGATAGGAAACAAACAGTTTTAGCTCTAGCAAAAAAAATTGGGTGTAAAGAAACAGAAGTAAAATGGGATCTTCTTCCTGAAATGAAGTTAAAGACTATAGAAAAATTAAAAATTAATAATAAAGTAGCAATGATTGGTGATGGAATTAATGATGTCCCAGCTTTAGCATCCTCAGACTTAGGAATTGCGGTGGGATCAGGAACTCATATAGCCAAGGCAAATGCAGATGTCGTATTGATGGGAGATCAACTAAATGGATTACCCTACGCCTTAAATCTTGCAAAAAAAACTATAAGAAAAATAAAGCAAAATCTAACATGGGCTTTTGGTTACAACTTACTAGCTATACCTTTAGCCGCCGGCATTTTATTCCCAAAATACGGTATTCTTCTTACTCCCTCAATAGCTGCATTATTGATGGCTATTAGCTCTATTACAGTTGTAATTAATGCATTATCTTTGGATTAAATGAAAGGAAAATTTATCGTTATTGAGGGCATTGATGGATGCGGTAAAACAACCCAAATAGATGAACTATCTAAATGGCTGCCTAATAGTGGTCTGATAAAGAAAGGTTCTAAATTAATCACAACTAGAGAGCCAGGAGGCAGTCTTTTAGGGAAAAAACTTAGAGGACTTATTCTTGATAATAATGAAAATAACAAACCTTCATCTCTAGCGGAATTATTGCTTTATTCAGCGGATAGAGCTGAACACGTTTCCAAAATTATTTCACCTGCTTTAAATAAAAATGATTGGGTAATAAGTGATAGATTTTCCGATTCAACCCTGGCTTATCAAGGTTATGGAAGAAATATAAATTTAGAAATAATTAAAAATATTGAATCTATTGTGTGTCAAGGAGAATCTCCTGATCTCACTTTCTTCTTAGAAATTTCTCCAGAAGAGAGTATATTCCGAAGAAAAAATGAAATTCCAGACAGAATAGAATCAGAAGGTATTAGATTTTTAGAAAAAGTAAATGAAGGCTTCAAACTAATTGCCAAACAAAAAAACTGGAAAGTAATATCTGCTTCACAAAATATAAAAACTATTTCTAATCAAATTAAAGAGACTTTGATAAGCAATTTTTCTAATAACAAATGATTGAGTTAAAAAAAAATAATTTTTTCTTGAATGAAGAAGTTAATACATCTCTTAATAACATAATTAAAAACAAATCATTTGCTAATGGTTATATATTTTATGGTGCTGAAGGAGTAGGAAAAAAGCAAACTGCTCTTAAATTTATAAAAGAGATTTTCAAACAGTCTTCACCAAGCGAAAATGTTGAAGAGAGAATTACAAACAATAACCATCCTGATTTTTTAATTATTGAACCTACTTCTCTTTTAGCAACTAAAAGTTTAGGAAGTTCCGATCTTGAAAAAACAGTAAAAAGTGGATCTGAGATTATTAAAATTGCTCAAATACGTAATATCAAAACTTTTCTTAGTCAAAAATCAATAAACTCAGAAAAAAAAATTGTTTTAATTATTGATGCACATCTTTTAAACGAAGCAGCTTCAAATTGCCTTTTAAAAACGTTAGAAGAACCTTGTAACGGAATTTTTATTTTACTAACATCTAAATTAAATCTTCTCTTAGATACGATCATCTCAAGGTGTCAAATCGTTAGATTTCGATCTTTTTCTAGTAAACAAATAAAGTCTATTTTGAAAGAATATCTAGATACTTCTAAATTAAATATTTATACAAAATTAAAATTTGAAGATTTAATAAACTCTGCAAATGGATCTCCAAATCAATTATTGAAAAATATTGAAATTTGGAATGATTTTTCAGATGAAATTATAAGTAAATTGGATTCTCCATTAAAAAATAGTCTGGAAATATTAGAAATATCTAAATCAATATCTGAAAAATTAGAAATTTTTCAACAGATTTATTTAGTTAATTTAATTCAAACTATTTGGTGGAGAAAAACAAAAAATATCAGTTTAGTTAAAAAACTTGAACATTTAAAATACCTCTTGAGAAAAAACATTCAACCAAGGTTGGCATGGGAAATTACTTTTCTAAAAATTTCAATGGAAGATATATGAGATTAATCAATTGCAGAATTTATCAAATCAGGATTTCTTGCTTGAATAAACTCTTGCCTAGCAGTTTCCACTTGAGAACCAATAGGTAACTCAAGACAATATCCAGCACCGTATACAGTTTTTATATAATTAGGTTTACGTGGATCGGGTTCAAGTTTAGTCCGTAAGTGTCTGATATGAACTCTTATTGTCTCAATATCATCATCAGGTTCATATCCCCACACTTCTTTGAGGATTAATGCTGGAGATACAGTTTGACCATGCCTCTGCAAAAGACAATGAAGTAATTCAAATTCAAGATGCGTTAACCTAACAGGAGATTCAAACCACATGGCTTCAAACCTTTCCGGAACGAGAGTTAAAGGACCATAATTTAATATTTCTTGCTGATTACTAGAATTTAATTGTGCTCTGTTGGTTCTTCTTAATAAAGCTTTTATACGTACATATAATTCTTCTAAATCAAATGGTTTAGTAATGTAATCATCTGCTCCAGAATTAAAACCAGTAACTTTATCTTTAAGACCTCCTAATGCAGTTATCATCAAAATTGGTATATTTGATGTTCTTTCATCCCTTCTTAGTCGCTGGCACAAAGTTAATCCATCAACACTTGGCAGCATTAAATCTAAAAGTATTAAATCTGGTGAATATTGAAGGGCTAATGCTTGTCCTTTAATTCCATCTTCAGCTTTTTGGACATCGAAACCAGAATGTTCTAGATGCCTAGCCACCAAATCACGCATATCACGATCGTCTTCAATTAAAAGGATTGAAATTTTCATATTTATAAACTATTAAATTAAGATTAATTTTTAGTATTATGATTCTCTCAAGAATTTATAAAGATTGCTGAATTAATGTAAACAATTTTATCAATTAGATTTTTGGAATAACTATTTGATAGCAATGGATTAGATAGAAATTCCAATTTTTAAAAAAAGTTGAAATTTTAGAATTTCTTTCGATTTTATTTACTTTTTCTTAATAATCAAAGGATTATTAGAAACAAATGATGGATCAATTTGAAAGAATATCTATTTCATATTGCAATTTATGAGGTAAATAAAATTAAGTTAAATTGAGATTTCTAGTTGTCAAATAGTAATTAACTAAGTTTAAAGTTTATAATTTCTCCAGAATGTTTAAACTAATAATTTTGTCTATATTAAAAAAAATTTAAGTATTTATGAAAAAGAAGCCTATTATCTATTCTGATTTATCAAAAAAACAACTAGAAAATCTTAAAGAACTTTACATTCAAAAAAAAGTTGAATCGATGAGTCATCAAGAACTTAAACAATATGTACTAGAAATTATTTCTCATCAGATAAACGATACTATTGGCAAAGAAGAGGAAATGGAAGCATGGAGAGAAATGTCAGATTTTTTTGGAGAACAATTTGAAATAATTATCTTAGAAATACAAACAAAATTCATTGACGATAAAAACGAAATTGAAACAGAAATAGATTCTCAGAAACAAAGAATAGAATTACTTGAAAGGAATAATTTCGATCAAGAGAAAAAGGATATGTGGGATGACTAAAATTTCCTGAATAGTCTAGAAATTCAAATGATATAAATTAAAAATATGTCTTAATTGTAAAAAATGAAAATCAATCAAAGAACTTATTTTTATTTTTGTGGAGAATTTAATAAATGTTCCAATTACTGTTCTTAAAAACAGCTTTTTTTAATTTATAAAATTTAATTGCTCTTACCAAAATAAGATAATTTTTGACGTTCTATATACTGTTCTTAATAATATATCAAATATACTTGATTGTATCTTCGACTTACGACTATTTAACACAAAAAGAGATCAAATCAATAAATAAAAAAAGTCACCTTTTTAGGATGACTTTGAATAACTATTTGGAATTGATAAACTCCCCGGGCGGGATTCGAACCTGCGACCAATCGATTAACAGTCGATCGCTCTACCGCTGAGCTACCGAGGAATATAGATTGAATTTAGCTCTTTAAAGTACCTTATGACAAGTACAGAATTTAATTATATTGAAATTTTGATGGTTCTTGCCAGCTTGATAAAAAACCATTTTTCAACTCTGCTACTGCATCAGCATAAGTTAATTCTTCATAACGATGAGTAATCCACAAAGCTGATAAAGGTTTTTTATGGTCACTTGTAAGATTTTTAATAGTTTGTAAAACTTTTAATTGGCTGGTTTGATCAAGTAACGCTGTAGGCTCATCTAAAAGAATAAAATTTCTATTACTAATCAAAGCGCATGCAATAGTTAAGCGTTGTTTTTGTCCACCGCTCAAAGTATGAACTGGCCTTTTCTCAAAACCAGTCATTCCTACCTGATCAAGCACATATTCAATTTTTTTATTAATTTCATTTTGACTTATGTTTTGATTAATATTAATCAGAAGTTCACTCCTACAATTTGGCATCAATATTTGATGATCAGGGTTTTGAAACACCATGCCAATATTTGCATTAGAGTCAATGACACCATTTTGGGGTTTGATTATTCCATTAATTAATTTTAAAAGAGTACTTTTTCCACTCCCGTTTTTACCTACGACCATCCAAAATCCAGGTTTTTTTATTGATAAGTTACATTTAAAAATTAAATTTTCTTTTTCTCCAGGATATGAAAAAGAAACATCTTTGAATTTAATATGAGGTATTTCATTTTCAGGGGAATCTCTCATTAATTCTATTAATCTATGTTGAGAGAAAATCCTGGTCTTTTAGCTCCTCCTGCTACTGACGATTTTTCATACATCTGAACAGAAATGATTTCTTTAGCTCTTACAGCAATTAATTTATCTTGCACTTTGTCACACCTTAATTCAATCAAGTTTGAGGATTCTGAAGTTTCATGCATATAACTTTTTATTTCATCATAAATTCGTTTTACATCATCAAATTCCTTCTTCTGAATTGATATTGGAAAAGGTGAATATCTCAGACTTAGTTCCAAGGAATACATAATCATAATAAAAACTACTTCTTATATTACTAAATATTTTTACGCAGGAAGTTATTAAAATTAAATTCTTTTGAGAAAATTATATAAAAGATCCTTAAATACAATTATTATAAGTGTAGGAGATTTTATTTTGCATTTTAAAAAATAATTTCATGGAAATAGCAAATGATATAACTTCTCTAGTTGGAAATACCCCATTAGTAAAATTAAATCGAATCAGAAAGTATTTTGAATGTTATCCAGAAATAATAGCAAAACTAGAAAGTTTCAATCCATCAGCTTCCGTAAAGGATCGGATCGCTTATTCAATGTTATGTAAAGCTGAAGAAGGAGGATTAATAACACCAGATAAAACAACTCTAATAGAAGCAACTAGTGGGAATACTGGCATCGCATTAGCAATGGTTGCCGCAGCAAAAGGCTATAAATTGATATTGACTATGCCGGATACGATGAGTATTGAGAGAAGGGCAATGTTAAGAGCATATGGCGCTGAATTACAGCTAACACCAGGGAAAGACGGAATGAAAGGAGCTTTAGATTTAGCTAATGAGTTGTCTTCAACCATTGCAAATAGCTATCAATTTAATCAGTTTGAAAACTTTGCTAATCCAGATATTCATGAAAGAACGACTGCCCAAGAAATATGGTCCCAATCCAATAACAATTTAGATGGACTAGTGACAGGAGTAGGCACAGGAGGGACAATTACTGGTTGTGCACGTTTTTTGAAAAAAGTTAATCCAAATTGCAAAATTTATGCTGTAGAGCCCAAAAAAAGTGCTGTGATTTCCGGAGAAAAAGCTGGATCTCATTCGATTCAAGGAATTGGAGCGGGTTTCGTACCGAAAGTACTTAATACTAAATTAATTGATGAAATAATAAAAATAGATGACGATGAAGCATTTTATTATGGGCGTTTATTAGCTCGCTTGGAAGGTCTTTTATCTGGTATCAGCAGCGGTGCAGCTTTAGCAGCAACTATAAAAATCGGAAAAAGAAAAGAACTAATTAATAAAAGATTAATAGTTATTCTTCCAAGTTTTGGTGAAAGATATTTATCAACAGCAATGTTTGAATCTAATACCTCAATTCAAGCCAGAAAAGATGGTTATCTTTAATGCATAATTTATAAAAATGAGAAAAAATTTATATGAAGAATTAGGTCTAAAAAAAAATGCAACCAGAAGTGAAATTAAATCTTCATATCGCTCTTTAGTTAAACAACATCATCCCGATGCAGGCGGCCAGAAAGAACGATTTCTTGCAATACAAAATGCCTGGGAAACTCTAAATGACCCTATCAAAAAGAAACAATACGATAGCAGTTTTTTCTCTTCCAGTTCATCAATTGATTCATTAAATGAAAATTGGGAAGAGAAATTTAATTCAAAAAAATATAATTCTTCAATTAAGGACAAAGAAGTTGAAACATGGATTAAAGAAATTTATAGTCCGATAAATAGATTAATTAGTCAAATCATTAAACCTTTGAATAATGAAATAAAAGAATTATCTGCGGATCCATATGATGACCAACTAATGGAAAATTTTTGCGGTTATATAATGCTTTCACAAAAGAAAATAGAAAAAGTTGAAAAAATTTATAACAAAAAAATAGTTCCAAAGTCTATTTCAGCTTTAGGCCTCGATCTTTATCATTGTTTTTCACAAGTTAAAGATGCGCTATCAGAATTTAATAGATATACACAAGGATACGTAGATAATTACTTATTTGATGGCAAAGAAATGATCAAAGAAGCAAAAAGAATACAATCAAAGATGTCTATAGAGAAAAAAAATAAAAAATTTTAGATATAAAAATTTATTGAGTATATTCTTTAAGTTGATCTAATTTCAACCAAACATCTGGAACAGGTCTGCGCCATCGAACCTGAGCATATTCGTCTTTGACTGAAAGAATCTCTCCAGGACCTTCAAAGACATAATTAGGTAGATCATCATCACTAGCTAGCGCTTCGATACTTTTTATATAATTTTCTCTATCGACAAAAACTAAGCTTCCTTTCTTGAGAGGTTTCTTTGGAATAGAATCTGTCATAATATATTCAAGAAAGTTATATGAAATTTATTATACAAAAACTTGTTTGAAAACTATTGAAAAAAATTTATACCGGAATAATAATTACAAACGTCTAAAAAATTTAATAGCCTTAAATGATAAACATCTATAAGATATGCGTCTTTTACTACTTGGTTGCACTGGATTTGTTGGTAAAGAATTAGTACCAACACTACTCAATGAAAATCACGAAATATACATTGTAAGTAGAAAACCCATTAGTCAATTAAAGCTCGATTTGGATTTCAATAAGTTTAAATTTTTTCAAATAGATTTATCAAAAGAAAAAAACTGGAATAACGAAAATCTTTTAAATATTTTAAAAGAGACAAATGGAATTATTAACTTGATGGGAGAACCCATAGCAGAAAAAAAATGGACTTCTGAACAAAAAAAGGAGATTGAAAATAGTCGTATTAACACCACGAAATTTATGATGAAGACCCTGAAAAATTTAAAAATAAACCCAAAAGTCATCATAAATGGATCAGCTATAGGTTACTACGGTACAAGTTTGTCTAGTGAATTCACTGAAAATAGTCCTGGAGGAAGAGACTTTTTATCTAATCTTTGCAAAAAATGGGAAGCGGTCGCCGCTGAAAAACCATTTTTCTCAAGGTTAGTTATTTTTAGAATTGGAATTGTTCTAGAGAAAGACGGCGGAGCATTAGGAAGAATGCTCCCTGTATTTAAAGTTGGATTAGGTGGACCAATTGGAGATGGTAAGCAATGGATGAGTTGGATTCATAGAACTGATTTATGTGCATTAATTATTCAAGCATTAATTGATAAAAAGTATTCGGGAGTATTTAATGCTGTTGCACCAAATCCAGTATTAATGAGAGAATTTTCTCAGACTTTAGGCAAATGTCTGAATAGACCTAATTTACTGCCAGTGCCTGGAGCGGTTTTAAAAATATTATTAGGAGATGGAGCGAAAGTTGTTTTAGAAGGACAAAAAGTAATTAGCAGTAAAATCAAAAATTATAATTTTAAATATCCTCTTCTTGAGAAAGCAATTTACGCCTCCACCAAGAATTAATACCGTTTACTAAAGCACCAATAATAAGAATTGTTATCAATGGAACTACAAGAGGATTCCAAACTATCTGAATAAAATTAATAAAAATAAATATCCCATTAAATTGCATGATGATTGCAAAAATAAAAAATATTGCAAAAAAAATGACTGTAAATAAATTTATTAATAACAAATTATCGATAATTTGTTTTAACTTATTTTGATTATTCACCTTAATCATTTTTTATAACAATATTCATATCAGCAACCATTTTAAGACAAGCTTTGTTTTCACCCAGTCTTTTTTTAGCATTTTCATTACATGAGATCATGAACTTCTTATTTAGCTGTATAAGGTATATTATTTTTATGATCAATTTAATTGTCTGATTGATTTGATCATTCTTGTCTTTATAATCACTGGCACAAAAAACATATTTTCCAAGCAAACGTCTTTGCGCTTCTGCAAAATTTTTTGTAAATTGTGGACCTTTACCTTCAATCTGAACAACCGGTTTTCCTAATCCAATCGCTTGCTCTGCTGCTGTTCCTGCCATGCTAATACAGCATCTACTTTTCAATAATATTTTGTCAAAATTATTCCAATATATATTCACTTCTAAAAATTTATATTGGAATTTCAAGAGATTATTATCTTTTATATTTTCAATTTTTAACCATCCTCTTTTTTGAAATATCTCCTTTATTTTTGATGAAGATAGAGCATTAACTAGTGCAAAATTAAACTGAATTTTTTGAAAATATCTTAAATCTGACAATGCCTCTAATACCTCTAAAATCAAAACAAAATTATCTAAAATCTCAGGGAATCTACTTCCTGGAAATAATCCAACACTAAATTCATCTTTATTTAATTCTTTGTTTCTAGGAAAAAACTTATCCATAAATGGGTTGCCTAAAAAAGACACTTTCTTTTTTAATTGCAATGTTAAATCATTAGCTGTAAGGGAATCTCTCGTATATATTTTTTTTGCTTTTTGTGAAAGCAAGAAAAATTTAGAAGGCCATGGTAATTTCAACTTCCCTTCATAATGGCTGGAATAAGCAACTAGATATGTAAAAAAATCTTTCTTACAAACCCATGCAAAAAAAATTGGCACAATATCTCCAACTACAAAAAAATAATCATATTTTTTTCTTATTTTAAAAGTTAAATATAATCTTTTTAGAAGATAAAATATTTCTCCTCCTAGTATCTCAGTAAGTCTTCCCTTAAGGGAATTATAACCAATTCCTCCAGTTCTAAATTCCTTAGTTTTACCGATAATCTTAATTTTTTCTTTTTCGTAATGGTTTCCCTTACCAACAATTGGCAATGCATGAATAGAATAACCACTTTTTGCGAATTGTTTAGCTAGTAGACTGCCAGATAGATCTTCTCCATGCCCATTACTTAAAATTAAAATCTTAGACAATTTAAAATTCCAACCATTTTTTTACTTTGGTTAACTCAGGCCAATCTGGATATCTACTTAATCCGTCTTCAACAGATTCTTTCAACTCACTTTTCACATCTGGCATCATCATAGACATTTTTTTTATTAACTCAATATGATCCCTAACACCTTTATTATTGGTAGCCAAAAGAGCTAAAGACAAATTCATTCTTGCTTGTGGATCTTGCTGATTTAATCGAACAGCTTGTCTGGAAGCTGACAAAGCTTCTTCATTATTTTTCAAAAGTAATTGAAGCCATGATAAACAAGTCCAAGCAGCAAAATGATTTGGAATTTGCTGTATAATTTTTTGAAAATCTTGAACAATTGGAGTTAAATCTTGGCCTGCTTTATATCTTGATAAAGCTGCGTTAAAATCATCTTCGATGGGATTAATTTCGTTATTCATTATTTATTAAACTGCAAAAGAGCTTCCACAACCGCAAGTTTGAGAGGCATTGGGATTTACAAAATTAAAGCCGCCTCCAATTAATTCCTTACTAAAATCTAATTGCATTCCATAAATATATAAAAGACTTTTAGGATCACAAACAACTTGAAAGCTTTGATCAGCTTTTAATGAATAATCATAAACTTTATCATCGGGATTTATTTCATCAGTTTTTATAAAATCCATTGTATAACTCATTCCACTACAACCGCCAGATCTTACTCCTACCCTTAGTGCTTTTTTATCACTTTGGCCCTTCAATAAATTTGAAATTTGTTCTATAGCATCATTCGTAATTAAGATACCTTTACCATCATCAGAATTTTTAATTTCCTGTTTAACTTCTACATTTTCCATAAACACGAGATTTCTACTATTTATAATATAAAAACTTAATCGATAGGATGCATAGAACAAACATTATCCAAACTTGATTTGTTATAATTTTAAGAAAAAGTGAAAATTGCAATAGTTGGTTCTGGATTAGCTGGTCTTACAGCAGCAGTCAATTTAGTTGATGAAGGCCACGAAGTAGAAATTTACGAGAGCAGGTCATTTTGGGGAGGTAAAGTAGGAAGTTGGGAAGATAAGGATGGCAACCACATAGAAATGGGCTTACATGTATTTTTTTACAATTATGCAAATCTTTTTAAATTAATGAAAAAAGTGGGAGCTCTAGACAATTTACTCCCGAAAGACCATACTCATTTATTTATCAATGATGGTGGCAATTTAAAATCGTTAGACTTCAGATTCCCTTTAGGTGCTCCATTTAACGGACTAAAAGCTTTTTTTACCACCGAACAACTTACTTGGGTAGATAAGTTCAGAAATGCCTTAGCTTTAGGGACAAGTCCAATCGTTAGAGGATTGATAGACTATGAAGGCGCAATGAAAATAATTAGAGATCTAGATAAAATTAGTTTTAAAGAATGGTTTTTAAACCATGGTGGAAGTGAAAAAAGTTTAGAAAGAATGTGGGATCCCATCGCATATGCATTAGGTTTTATTAATTGCAATGATATTTCAGCAAGATGCATGCTAACTATATTCATGATGTTTGCTTCAAAAACAGAAGCCTCAAAACTTAATCTTTTAAAAGGTTCCCCACATAAGTGGTTAACGCAACCTATCGTCGACTACATCACAAACAAAGGAGCAAAGATACGTCTTAACCATAAAGTAGAAGAAATCATTTATGAAAAGGAATCTTCCTCTTATTCAGTAAATCAATTAAAGATATCTTCTCCTGAAGGAATTAAGACAGTATTTGCAGATAAATTTCTAGCTGCCTGTGATGTTCCTGGAATAAAAAAAATAATTCCAAAAGAATGGTATCAATTTAAAGAATTTGAAGGTTTAAAAAAACTTAGAGCTGTAGCTGTTGCCACAATCCAATTAAGATATGACGGTTGGGTTACTGAATTACAAAAAGATAATACTGGAAACGAACCAATTGGACTAGATAACCTTCTTTATTCTGCTGATGCCTCTTTCAGTTGTTTTGCTGATTTAGCACTAGCAAGTCCAGCAGACTATAGAAAAAAAGATATGGGATCACTTCTCCAATGTGTTTTAACTCCTGGCGATAAATGGATGGGAAGATCCACAGAAAGAATTACAAAAGAAATTGATAAAGAGGTTCGCCGTCTATTCCCATCCTCAAAAAACCTTAAATTGCTTTGGAGTAACGTGGTACAAATTCCACAATCACTCTATAGAGAATCTCCCGGTATGGAACCTTTCAGACCCGATCAAAAAACATCTATATCTAATTTCTTCATGGCTGGTAGTTATACAAAACAAGATTACATAGATTCTATGGAGGGAGCAACAATGAGTGGTCATTTGGCTGCTGCTGCAATTTTAGAGAAGAAAGTAGAATTAGCAAAAAATCTTGCAGTAAGTTAATTTATGGGTACTTGGCTAAAACATGACGTAATAACAGTTGTTAATGCGCCTCTTGAAAATGTTTGGGATACATGGAGCGATTTAGACTCAATGTCACTTTGGATGAGCTGGATTGAATCTGTAAAAACAATTGATGAAGAGACTAATAAATTACCAGATTTAACAGAATGGACTTTGGCTGCAAACGGCTTTAAGTTTAAATGGAAAGCTCAAATTACAGAAAGGGTCGAAAAAAGCAAACTTAAATGGAAATCTATAGGAGGTTTACCAACTGAGGGATCAGTAGTTTTCGAAAGTAAAACTGATCAAATCACATTGGTAAATTTGGCAATAACTTATGAGCTACCTAAAATGATTGCGCGTTTTATGGAAGAAAATATCTTAGGCAAAATGGTTACAAACGAATTACAGGCTAATATTGATAGGTTCAAAGATTTAGTTGAAAAAAACTATTCAAAAAATTTTTCTAACTAAAAATATTAATTGCCAGATCTAGCAGTCCTTCAAAAGTATATTTTTGTGCTTGACTATCAACTCTTCCAAAAATCTTGTTACATATTTTTGTTGTCTGAGGTCCAATAGTTAACAACTTAATTTGATCAAAATATTCTAACCATTGTTTACCAAGTTTTTTTTCTAGTAAAAAAGCAGCATTTATTACTGTTTTACCGCTTGAGAAAATAATTGCATCTACTTTTCGATTAGAAATAATATCAATTGTTTCTTCCGGAATTGAGTCAGGACATCTAGTTTCATATGCAGCAACTTCAAAAACACGGGAACCAGCCTTTCTAAATTGATCTGCAATTAGATCCCTACCACCTGTTTGAACTCTCGGTACAAAGACTCGAAGTCCATAACCAGATACTGGGAAATTATCAATTAAACTTTCAGCAACGAATTCTGGAGGTATGAAATCAGCCTTAATCCCAAAATCATCAAGAGTTTTTGAGGTTTTTTCTCCGACCACGGCGATTTTTATTTTTTTAGAACATTCTTTTAATGAACTATTAAAGTATCTAAGTCTTTTATCCACAAATTTAATCCCGTTACTACTGGAAAAAATAATCCAATGAAAATCATTTATTTGATTTAATGCTTCGTCAAGAGGATTCAAATCATCAGGATCACCAATACTTAATGCAGGCAAATCAAATACATTAGCGCCCTTGCTTGTAAATATCTTTTTTATATCCAATATCCCTTCTTTTGATCGAGTAATAATTATATTTCTTTGATCAAGGGGTAGATCAACTATTGGCATCCTTGTCCTCAACATTATTATTTTGATTTTTATTTTTTAATTCATCGAGAAGTTTCAAGACTGATAATCCTTTATCAAGAAAAACATCGTCTTTAAAAATTATCTCTGGCACTCTTCTCATCTCTATTCTTTTTCCTAAACTATGCCTTATAAAGCTTTTAGCAGTATTCAAGTTCGCTACAATCTCTTTCCTCACTTTCTCTTGAGCAGTTGAAGTTATGTAAATTTTACAGTGTTGCAAATCAACTGATAAATCAATCTTAGAAATATTGACGAAATGATCTCTAATAAGATCATTTTCCAAATCATTCTGCAAAATAAGGGTTATTTCTTTTTTCAAAAGAGAAGAAACTTTTGCAAGACGGTAATTATTTGGCATTATGGTTGTAAATTTATTGGGTTTGTCATCGCTTGCAAGACAAAATAAACAGTTATGAAAGCACTAAAAACAGAAGATATCAAACCTATTATTGTGAGTGGATTTGATCTATTCTTGAATAAAGGTTCAAGCAAAGCAACAAGTCCTCCAACAATGATGGATATTAAATACTTGGGATATCTTGCAACATTAGAAAAAAATTCGCCCATCAGCTCCACAAATAGATTACTTTTTTAGCTAAGTTTTAACAAACATTTAACAGCATGATTACATTATATCAATTTAGGCATAGTGCTTTTTGTTTAAAAACAAGAATGGCTCTTCATGCAAAAAAACTACAATATCGAGTTGAAGAAGTAACACCTGGAATAGGTCAATTTGAAATCTTTAAATTATCAGGTCAAAAACAAGTACCTGTAATAGTCGATAGTAATGATCAAGTTATTAATGACTCTTCAACTATTTGCGAATATATAGATAAAAAAAATGATAACAATCCACTCTTTCCTGAGGACCCAATATTATTTGCACAATGTAAACTAATTGAAGACTGGGCAGATACTACGATGGCTACAACTTGTCGAAAAGCTTTAATAAAATCTGCAATAGAAAATCCACAGCTAAGAACTGCTTTACTTCCAGATGAAATACCTTCTTCAGTTAAAAGTATTGTTGATAAATTACCTTTTGAAAATCTTACTAAAATTTCTAATGTAGTTTTGTCTTCTAAAGATAATTTAGAACTCCAAAAATTACTGGAAGCTTTATCGAAATCCTTAATCAACAAAAAATATTTAGTTGGAGATAGTTTATCAATTGCAGATATTTCAATTGCTGCTCAATTGTCCCTTCTTAAATTTCCAAAATCTGCAGGACCAATTCTTTCAGGAGAGGGGAGCCAAGAATACATAAATAACCCTTATTTAGAAAATCTTTTCATCTGGAGAAACAATTTAGAAGAATATCTTTTTAGTGCTAACTCTCAATAAATTCAAACGTCAACTTATATTTATTTGTTTTTATAGCATGAATAGAAGGATCACCAACTTTTGAACCATAAGAAGCAACATATTGCACTCCACAAATTGATGGTTTGATTGAATTATCAACTTGTAATATTTCTTCGGAACATTTTTGAAATTTACTAATGGTCTCTACCTGATTAATCCTTGATGCACCTGGCTTATGCGAGGTTTGTATAACTAGCTCATCTGCGAAAAAAATATCATCATCTTGGATCTGATTTCTCCCTGTAATTCTTGAATCAATATAAAAATCATCTTTTAAATAAGTAATTTGATTATTAATAGATTGAGGATCATTTACAACCTTGATTAAGGTATCACCAAATATTGCTTTTCCAATAGATTCAGAATTTTTTGCACGATTACCAACAATTAAATCTGAATCATTCTTAAAAAAATTTACTTTATAAATAACTGGCTCTTCTGAATCATTGATTATATCTTGAGAAGTAACAAGCCAATTCCCCTCGAACCATTTGGGATAAATTAAATCTTTAGAAGTGTCAGATAATTTAAAATTTGGCAAATATAATTCTGGCCATTGATTTACACGATTTTCCAAAAACTCTCGTACGTTAGAATCTTCAATAGCAAAAGAACTTTCTAAAAAAATTCCTTGAAAAATCAAGCAAAGAATTAATCCAAAAAGAATATTCATTATGTCAAATCCACTAATAAGAGCATCAGATCATTATGTATTATTAGAGCCAGATTCAAAAGAAAAAATTGTATCAAAGCAAGAAGCAATTTTATGGTTGAAAAATTGGCTTAGTAAGACAGAAACACAAACAATATATCAAAATATAGAAGATCCTGGTCAGGAATTTTTTGAAGAATTATTGGAAAGCACTTATGAATTAGAAATAAAATTAGGATACGTTATTAAATGGTTTGCAGTAAGAATTGAACCAGATTAACTAATTATTTCTTTATATATTGCATTAATTATTTTCATAGCGACTTCTTCAATATTTTCCCTTTTTACCTGAATTCTTAAATCTGCTTGAGAATACAAATTTTCTCTAGATTGAAAAATGCTCATATATAAATCATTGAGATTCATTCCCTGAAGAAGTGGTCTATTTTCAATTTCATTTTTCAATCTTTCAATTGCTATATCTTTGTCGAGATCTATCCAAGCAATTATTCCCTGTCTTAAGATTCCCCAATTTTCCGATTTAGTAACTATTCCTCCCCCAGTTGAGATTACTAATGAGGGAATTTTAATAGTCTCTTTAAGGCAGTTTGCTTCTAATTCACGAAAATTATCTTCTCCTTCATCATTAAAAATTTGATTGATAGACTTATTTGCCAACTTCTCTATTAATGAATCTAAATCAACATATTTATAATTTAATAATTCAGCTAGTTTCAAACCAGTTTGTGACTTACCAGAACCCATCATTCCTATTAAAAATATGCTTCTGCCTTTGATAGTATGAACTGTTTTTTCGATAATGGATTGTTCCATAAAGACAAAAGCGTATTTAAAACCTTAAGATAGTATTATCGCAGACAGGTATGACTTCTACACAATCCAAACCATTACATGGAAAAGGACGTGAATGCGTCATAACTCGACGTGCCTGCTTTAGTTCTAGTCACCGTTATTGGCTTCCTGAAAAAACCCCAGAAGAAAATTTATCTCTTTTTGGAAAGTGCAGTATTGCACCAGGTCATGGTCATAATTATGAACTTATTGTTTCAATGGGTGGAGAACTAGACTCTGATGGAATGGTACTTAATCTCTCTGATGTAAAACACTCTATTAAAGATAAGGTTACTGGACAATTAGATTTTCGTTTTTTAAATGATGTCTGGCCTGAATTTAATGTTAATAATCAAGAGGGTATACTTCCCACAACTGAAGCATTAGTAAAGGTCATTTGGACTCGTCTAAAGGATGATTTACCTCTTACAAGTCTAAGGCTTTATGAAAACCCAAATTTATGGGCAGATTATTTTGGAAAAAACATGGAAGCATTTTTAACAGTACAAACTCATTTTGCAGCCGCTCATAGACTTGCAAAAGAAGAGATATCCTTTGATGAAAATAAAAAAATCTATGGGAAATGTGCCAGAGTTAATGGACATGGTCATAACTATCTTGTCGAAATAACTGTAAAAGGAGACATTGATAAAAGAACTGGAATGGTTTGCGACTTATCTGCCCTCCAAGAGATAATTAATGATTTGGTTGTTGAACAACTAGATCATACTTTTCTAAATAAAGACATCAAATTTTTCCATAATTGTGTTCCAACTGCTGAAAATATAGCTTTATATATTTCTGATATTCTTAAAAAACCAATACATAACCTAGGTGCAACATTACACAAAATAAGACTCCAGGAAAGTCCAAATAATGCTGCAGAAATTTATGTTGATCAAAAGTTAACTAATTCATTAAAGTTGAAATTTGAAAATAGTTTAGTCACACAAACTTGAGTATCCCAAGAGTAATAATTGTTATAGCATCTAGTCTTGATGGGAGAATTGCATTTCCTGGAGGTGGAGAGTCCCATCTTGGAAGTGAAGAAGATAAAAAAATGTTAAATCACAACTTATCAATGGTGGACGCCACCATTTTTGGTTTAGGTACTTTAATAGCTCATCAATCAACTTACCTAATTAAAAATCTCAATGATAATGACGAAGTAAATATATCAAAAAGCCAACCAATTTCTATAGTTGCTTCAAACAGTAAAAAATTTAACAGTAATTGGAAATACTTTCATCAACCAATTAGAAGATGGCTAGTAAGCTCAAGTAAAGTTGATAATTCATCGAATAATGACTTCGAGAAACAACTCTTTTTCGAAGATTCATGGGGGAAAACTTTAATTTCACTCAAAAAACAAGGGATAAATGATCTAGCTCTTTTAGGAGGTGCAAAACTTATAAATTCATTTATAAAAGAGGATCTAATAACAGATATAAAAATTACAATAATTCCACGAATTATTGGAGGTAGATATACATGGATTCCTCCAGAACAAACAAACGAGATTTTTAATCTCAAAAGACTATGGGAAATAAAATCTATTAAAAATTTAATGAATAATGAAATCCATGTTCATTACAAAAAAATTTGAAATAAATTCAATAATAAATGAACCAAAAAATACACAAAGTTGAAGTCAAATTGTCAATTCAGGAAATCTCCAAGGAGATATGGAATGAATTAGCAAATGAAATCAATAATCCATTTTATGAATGGACTTGGCTTAAAAACCTTGAAATATCAAAAAGTGTGTCAAGAGAAACTGGTTGGCAGCCTTTATATTTTGTTGCTTACAAAAATGAGGAAATATTAGGAATTGCTCCACTTTATTTAAAAAATCATAGCTATGGAGAATTCATTTTTGATCAATCATTTGCAAGATTGGCTCAAGAGCTGCATTTAAATTATTACCCTAAATTAATCGGAATGAGTCCTTATAGTCCTGTAAATGGATATCAATTTCTTTATAAAAAAAATAAAGATAAGAAAGAAATTACAAATTTACTCATAAACCATATCGAAAGCTTTGCGATTACAAACAAAATTTTAAGTTGTAATTTTTTATATATTGATGAAAGCTGGGGCAACCATCTTAAATCTTTGGGATACTATGAATGGATAAATTCCAGCAGTGAATGGAGGAGTAATGGAGAAAAAACGTTTGATGATTTTCTTTCTAGATTTAACTCTAATCAGAGAAAAAATATCAAAAAAGAGAGGAAATCAATTACTAAAGAAGATATTAAAATAGAAATTTTCAACAAAGATGATATCAACCAAGAAATCCTCAAAAAAATGCATAATTTTTATGAACAGCATTGCTCGAGGTGGGGAGTTTGGGGAAGTAAATATCTAACATCTACATTTTTCGAAAAAATTGTTGATAATAAAAAAAATATTTTACTTTTTAGCGCATCAAAAAATGATTCAAATGATATTTTTGCTATGTCGATGTGCGTTAAAAATCAAAACAACTTATGGGGTAGATATTGGGGTAGTCAAGAAGACATTTCTAATTTACATTTTGAATTATGTTACTATCAGCCAATTGAATGGGCAATAAAAAATAGTATCCATTTTTTTGATCCTGGAGCGGGTGGTAAACATAAAAGGCGGAGGGGTTTTTTTGCAAAAAGCACCATTAGCTTGCATAAGTGGTTTGACAAAAATATGGAAAATATAATTCATCCTTGGCTCAATGAAGTTAATAAACAAACCGAGACGGAAATTGAATTTGAGAATAATTCTATGCCCTTTAAATAAAAAATTATTTGGCTTTACCAAAGATTATATTATAAATATAGTTTTTAATAACTTCTAAGAATGGACTCTAGTAAAAGTTTAGATGAAAAAATAAAGATTGATAATAATCTATCCAACAGATATATAGACTTAGATCCAAACGGTTATTTTATTATAAAAGTAGATTTAGAAGAAAATAAAATAATTTTAGAGCACTTTTTAAATAACATCGATAAGGAAGGCTATGCGCTTGACCCAGAAACAAATGAACAAATTAAATGCGACTCTCAAAATAAAAGAGTTAGTAACGCAGTTTTTAAAGGTATTAGTGCGAAACAAATTGGAATATTGATAACTGAAGAAAGAAATGACTTAATAACCAGATTCGATCATGCTTTATATTTAGGCCGGGAACTACAAAAAGCAGAAGAATGTTTATATAAAAAATTACCATATATCCAAGATTAAGAAATTAAACGAAAAAATCTAATCTTTTCATCTGATGTTAAATTAAATAAAAGTAAAAAAATTAATGAACATCATTTTCTATTTTGCATTTATTGGTTTTGGTTTTGGAGCTGCTTTTGCATTAGATAAGCTCTTAAGAGCAGTTAAATTAATTTAAAAAAAACTACAAATTTTTAATAGTCTCTCCATACAAATCATATTCATCAGCAAAAGAAATATTTGCTTCTACAAATTTGCCAATATAATTTTTCAAATCAATTTTATCTTTAACAGATAAAATTACAGTTCCGTCAATTTCAGGCGCGAAATTGTAAGAACGACCTATTAATTCGTTATTATCTGATATTTTTTCTACCAAAATCTTCATTTTTGAACCAACATATGTCTGATTTTTTTCTTTAGAGATATTTTGTTGAACTGAAATAACATTATCTTTTCTTGCCTCTGCAACCTCTAGAGATACTTTATTTGGCAAATGAAAAGCTGCAGTTCCTTCCTCAGGAGAAAAAATAAACACTCCCACATGATCAAATTTGTGCCTATTCAAAAATTCGAGAAGATGTTCAAAATGTTCTTTTTTTTCTCCTGGGAAGCCAACAATGAGACTAGTTCTTAACACAGCAGATGGAATTTCTTCTCTAATTTTCTCCAAAATTGATTCATTCAAAGAAGCCTGCCAAGGTCTATTCATACTCTTCAACACATCTGGATGACTATGTTGAAGTGGTAAATCAAAGTAGGGCACTATATTCTTTGAATCTTTGAAAGCTCTAATAACTTCATCAGTTAAACCCGTTGGATAAGCATAATGTATCCTTATCCAAGGAATTGGAACTTTAGAAAGCTCATTCAAAAGTTTTGCTAATGATGGTTTTCCATAAATATCTTGACCATAATTAGTTGTTATTTGACTAATTAATATGATTTCTTTAATACCTTGTTTTGCAAGCCTTTCAGCTTCTGAAACTATAGATTCTATTGTTCTACTTCTTTGAGGACCTCTCAACTTAGGAATAATACAAAAAGCGCAATTATAATTACAGCCTTCAGCAATACGAAGATAAGCAACAAATTTATTTTTATCTACAAAACGAGGTATTTCTTCATCTGCAATAAATTCCGGTATCTTTGAAACTTCATTAACGATTTCCCCTTTTTCTACTCTGTCTAAAACCTTGGCTATCTTTTGATAATCTCCTGTTCCAACCAAACCTTTTATTTCAGGGATTTCTTTTATAAGCTCATCTTTAAAATGCTGAGCCATACAGCCTGCAACTATTACTTCCTTTCCTTGATTTGTATATTCTAGAATTTTTCTAATAGATTCTTCTCTAGCTGTTTCAATAAAACTGCAAGTATTTACAACAACAACATTTGCATCATTTATATTGCTATCAACTTCATAACCCTCTTTATCTAATAAGCCTTGCATATGTTCAGTATCAACAAGATTTTTCTCACAACCAACATGACTGAATGCAACCTTAGATAGTTTTTTTTCTTTTACATTGAGACTATTTTGTTTCACAACTTCAAAAATAAGAATTAAAAGATTTAAAAAGCATTTCGTATATAACTCTCATGCCAAGATAATATTAGGATAGATAATGTAAATAACAAACTTTCTTTTTGTATGGCCCTTAAGACTTTAAACAGAAGAAATAAAAAAGATTTGAAATGGCCAAAAATCATAATTGCAATTCTTAGCACTATAGGCATAGTTGATACAGGTTCGATTACTTTAAAAAACTGGGGATTATTTACTTCGCTTTCATGCCCAGGGATACAAAATGGTTGTGAAACAGTTTTAAATAGTCCTTGGGGTACTTTATTTGAAAATAACCAAGTCAATATACCTTTATCATTAGCTGGATTTATAACATATTTATCAATATTAGTTATCACAATATTACTCTCGCTTAATTTAATTTCGCCAAAAGAAAAACTATATGAGTTTTTATGGTGGTTAGTATTTCTAATTTCTTGTGCTTCATCAACATTTAGCTTTTTATTGATAAATATAATGTTTTTTAAGATTCAAGCATATTGTTTTTTTTGTATACTTTCAGCAATTTTATCGTTTTCTATCTTTATAATTTCTATGATTGGAGCAAAGTTCGAAAGTAGAGAACCTATGATTTTTAGAGGTTTCATTGTAGCCATTAGTGTCCTGCTCGGAGGCCTAATTTGGTCAACAAACGTTGACCCCTCTAATGCAATTGATGTTGCAAACCCCACTGAAAATGTATCGCCAATAATTACCACTTCAAGCTCTCCCCAGAAGGTAGAGTTTGCAAAATTTTTAAGTGAAAACAATATTATTATGTATAGTGCATACTGGTGCCCGCATTGCCACGATCAGAAACAATTATTTGGTAAGGAAGCAGTTAAAGAATTAAAAGTAGTTGAGTGTGCTAAAGATGGTAAAGATAATGAGTATGAGCTATGCCAAACGAAAGGAATCAGTGGTTTTCCTTCTTGGGAAATAAATGGAGAAATTATTAGTGGTACGCGTGACTTAAATGAATTAGCAACAAAAACCGACTATCAGGGAGATCTTAATTTTTAATGAATCTTTTTTGAATTTTTTGATCTAACTGTTGTCTAGTATGGCATTCCCAATTTTTATCTTTATCAGGGAAATCATCTCTATAATGCCCTCCTCTACTTTCTTCTCTAAATAGACAAGCTTTTAATAAAGTTATTGTGGTTATTTGTCTATTCTTTAAATCAAGTAAAAGATTTAATGCTCTTCTATTACGTTCACTAAGTTTTATTTTTTGATCAAATTTTATTTTTTCAAGACTATTTAGTAAATCATTTTTATTTAATTTATCTATATCATTTTGAATGTAATTTAGAAATTTACTCATATTTACCTTATTTCGAGATACCCCTAAATTTAACCAACATAGTTTTCTTAGTTCATCAATTTTTTCAGCAATTATAGAAATTTGATCTTCTTTAGGATCTTCAATATCAAACTCTTGAAATGATCTATCAAATTTTTCAAATTTAGAAAGGTCATTCAAAACAATTGAAGACATTTTTCTTGCGAAAACAAGACACTCCATCAGTGAATTACTTGCCAGTCTATTAGCACCATGCACACCTGTAGAAGCAACTTCTCCAACGGCATATAATCCTTTTCTTGTTGAAGATGCATTTAAATCAGTTTTAACACCTCCCATCCAATAATGAGCTGCAGGAGCTACGGGAATAACCTCATTTAAAGGGTTAACGCCATAATCCTGACATCGACTTAAGATCGTGGGGAAGCGCTCTACAATTTTTTCTGGGTCAATATACCGAAGATCTAAGCCAACATGGTCTACATTATTATCATGCATATTTTTCATAATTGCTCTACTTACCTGATCTCTAGTAGCTAGATCACGATTTTCAAGATTTTTAACTGGACTTTCACCATTTTTATCAACTAAAATCGCTCCTTCCCCTCTAAGTGCCTCAGATATTAAGAAGCAAGGTGCACCATAAAATTTTAAAGCTGTTGGATGAAATTGCACGAACTCTAAATCTTCTATAGCAGCTCCTGCTTTCCATGCAAGAGCAATCCCTTCACCAGAGGATTGAGCAGGATTTGTTGTATTTGTAAATAAGTGCCCACCACCACCTGTAGCCAAAACAACAGCTCTAGATTTAATCCAATATAAATTTGCTCCATCAAGAACCTGAACTCCTCTACATTCTTTATTTTCAATAAGAAGTTCAGTTACTCTTACACCCCTGCAGTGAAGAATATTTTTTTGATTCTCAATATGATCTTCTAGAACTTCAACTAATGCTCGTCCAGTGCGATCCTTAACATGTAAGACTCTTCTTCGTGAATGGGCTGCTTCCAAAGTAGTAGCTAGTTGATCAGAATTTTGATCAAAAATCATCCCTAAATTCTGCAACCTTTCTACACAACCTGGAGCTTCTTTAACTAACATTTCTACGGCTTGCAAATCACATAGTCCATCACCTGCTTTTAAAGTATCCTCAGCATGAAGATCAAATGAATCATCTTGTCTAACAACAGATGCAATTCCGCCTTGAGCCCATCTACTGGAGGATACCTTACTAGTATTTCTATTTAAAAGAAGCACTTTTAAATTTGAGGGTAATTCAAGACAAGTCATAAGGCCAGCAGCTCCAGCGCCTATAACGATTACATCCCAATTATTTATTGGTATCGCTTCTTGCGAAAATGGAGGCCTTAACATTAAACCAATCCACTAAAAGTTGGTTGCAGAATTGCTAAAACAATAAAAATACCATCAACAATTAATGTCGTTTGAATTACGTAACCAGAAACTAACAGTGCTTTGCCACTAGTAGTATTAATTGTGCCAGAATCTAAAATTTCTTTTGAAATAAACCAAAGTATAAGAGCAACAAAAACGATAATAGATAATGATTTTATTTGAATAAGACTCTCTGAAGTTTTTTGAAGAATCATGGGTGCATTTTCAGAATCTGCTGTAATTACCTGCTTCCATTGATCCATGATTCCGATTAAAAATATTGTAATGTCGGTAACTGCTGTTCCAAATAAAGAAGAGATATAAAAACTTGAACCTATTTTCCAATTAGTACCAAATCCAATTAAAGCTAATGGGAGAACTACAGCTTCAACAGGTATGTGTAGTATAGGAAATGGGCTTAACCATCCCCAGAACAAACATCCACCAAGCCAACTACCTGATATACCAAGTAATAATGAACTGACTATAAACCATTTATTTGATCCTTTCTGATTCAAAACAATTGCCACTAAGACAATAACAAAAGTAAAACAAAGAGCACTTATTGGCTCTAATCTAACCCAAGGGGCTTGAACAAAAATAGGTAAAATTACAAAAAAAGAAGACCACAATCTTAAAGATATAGGATTTGATAAAAAACTATTTTCGTATGAATCAACTGTCTTATGGGATTCATAGTTGAATTTATCTTTTACTTCTAAATTTTTTGTAATTAATTCTTTCAATGAAAAAGGCTATTTTAATTAATCTAAATCGTGTTTTAGAAAACTGCGAATGCCATATTTTAATAAATAAAAGGCCCATAATTTCAAACCTATATTTAGTTTTTTAAAAGTATTTAATACACTTTGAGTCATATATAAGTTTAGAATAAATATAAATAAGATTATTTGGCCTTAAATTGTGTGGCAAGAAATTAATTACACGGAAGATCCCATTGATCTTTTGGTTCCTAATATTACTTATAAAATAAACCCTGCAGAAATTGAAAGTATTGAAGCTAATTCTATTGCTGAAGAAATAGGATTTGAATCAGGTGATTCAATTATTAGTATTAATGGGAAAAAACCAAGAGATTTAATTGATTATCAGATTCTGATTAGTGAAGAAATTTTAGACATATCAGTTTTAGATAAAAATCATGAGATTCACAATATAAATATTGAAAAAGATCAAGACGTTAATTTAGGTATAAATTTTAAAGATGCATTATTTGATTCAATCAAGCAATGCAATAATAGATGTCCATTTTGTTTTATTGATCAACAGCCAAGCGGTAAAAGAAAAAGCCTTTATATAAAAGATGATGATTATAGATTAAGTTTCCTATATGGCTCTTACTTAACTCTTACGAATTTAAAAAAAGAAGACTGGGAAAGAATTGCTATGCAAAAACTATCCCCACTTTTTATTTCAGTTCATGCTACTGATCCCGCCACAAGAGAAAAATTATTAAAAAATAAAAAAGCAGGAGTGATACTTGATCAAATTTCGTGGTTTGAAAAAAACTCTATTCAAATACATGCTCAAATTGTTGTTTGTCCAGATATAAATGATGGGGATATTCTTGAGAAATCAATTTTGGAACTTGCTGAATTCTACAAAAAAACCTCTCAAACAGTACTTTCAGTCGCAATAGTTCCTGTAGGACTTACAAAATTTAGACCTGAAAATGATGGATTGAAATCAATAAGCCCAGAATACGCAAAAAAAACTATTAAACAAGTAGAGAGAATTCAAGCCTCTCTACAAAATACCCTTGGGACTCGTTTTTGTTGGCTAGCAGATGAATGGTATTTAATTGCTGGTACAAATTTACCTAGTTACACAACCTACGAAAATATGCCACAAGAATCTAATGGAGTTGGGACTATTAGAAACTTTCTAGAAGCATTAAGAGAGAAGACTAAAAACCTACCCCAAAAAGTAAAAAAGCCAAAAAAAGTTAGTTGGATTGTTGGTAAATTAGTTTATGAAGCCCTAATTCCTACAGTTAAGAAATTAAACTTAATTAATGGATTAACAATTAATTTATATGGTTTGCCAAGTATTTATTGGGGTCAAGATCAAGTTGTTACAGGTCTTCTTACTGGAGAAGATCTAATTTACGGGCTGAAAAATAAGGATTTAGGAGAAGCTATTTACATACCATCTATTATGTTAAAAATTAATACTGATTTATTTTTAGATGATAAAAATATTCAAGAAGTTGAAAATCAAATAAATACTAAAATTCACGTTCTTGATGATTCAAATGATATTATTAATACTTTGATTGGATAATCGAATATTTTCGAAACTATAAAACATGCTTAGAAGAGTAATAAATCCTTTCTTATTATTGCCACTTACTCTATGTATGAATACTTTTAATGTTCTATCGAGCGAAACAAAAAATTATATTGATAATGTTTTAGAAGAAAAATCAAATATTACTTTTGTTGATTATCAAGAAATAGAAAAACTTGTATTAAATAATCAAGAATTAAAATCATTACAAAACCTAGTAGCCTCTGCAAGCTTAAATCTTTCCAGTCAAATTGCCAAAAGATACCCATCCTTAGATTTTCAAGCCAATGGGTTACCAAAATATGTCGCAGGTAAAAATTACAATAGCAATTCTACTACTTTAAAAACATCACAATTTACAGCTAATCCTTCCCTGAATATTAAATGGGATTTAATTGCCCCGCTAAGAGGATCTGAAATTAAAATTGCCAAAACAAGTTACAAAATTGCAGAAAATAATTATGAGATTAAGAAAAAAGATTTAATTCAAGAAGCAAGAATCAGATATCACAAATACAAAAAGTCATATCGAGATATTCAAAATAAAAAATTCACACTTGATTTATCAATTACAAGTTTAGAAAATGCTAAAGCCAAACTAGATGCTGGAATTGGTACAAAATTTGAAGTTCTTGAAGCAGAAGCTCAATTATCTCGAGATCAACAATCACTTAATGAAAAGAAAATAGAACATGAAATTAATAAAATTTCTCTTAAAGAGATTCTTAATGTTAAGGGAGATTTCGAAACTAATAAAGAGCAAAGTCTTATAGGATTTTGGAATCATAAATTGAATAAGAATATTAATGAGGGTTTGGATAAAAATCTTTCCTTAAAAAACCTTATTCTTCAAAAATCAATCAAGAAGAGCCAAGCAAAGGGCTTTTTAGCTCAAAATAAGCCAAATATCTATATCAGTAATTCATTATCTAGTACATTTTCAAAGGGTGAATCTCTAGTAACTAATATCGACTCTGAAAAATCTGGATCTAATTATACAAATACCATAAGTCTAAATTTTGCATGGAGTATTTTTGATGGCGGACAAAATAAGAACTCCTACAAATCAAAAATAGCAGATGCAGAATCCGAAAAATATGCTTATGAAAATCTAAAAAATGTTTTAACCACAAGTATTAGTAGAGCCTATTTAAATCTTAAATTAAATGAAGAAAAAATAATCTCTTCTCTTAAAGAAATTGAATCTAGCAAAGAGTCTGTAAGGCTTTCCAGACTTAGATATGATGTCGGAATATCAACTCTAAAAGATGTTCTTGTTAGGCAAAGTGAATTAAGTAATGCGAAATCAAAAAATATTAATGCGATATATAATTACAATTTGAATATAGATGAACTAGAAAGATTAACTTTTCTTGATACAAGTAAAAATTGTTTGGGCAGTAATAATACTAAAATTAAAGATACAGAGTCTATTTGCAATATATAAATATGAATCCACCAAATTTAACTAATAAGCAACTAAGTGAATTAGATTCTTTATTTGAATTGGTTAGTCAACGTCAAACAAAAGATTTTGGAAACATTAGCGCCAGCAACAAAGCAGATGGATCATTATTAACAAGTTGTGATTTGTGGAGTGACAAAACAATAGTAGATGGCTTAGCTTCAATAGCTCCAGGTGAGGGCGTCCTTAGTGAAGAAGGGCATAAGCTAATTCCAAATTCAAAAGCTTATTGGGTGGTCGATCCACTCGATGGGACAACAAATTTTGCTGCAGGTATTCCTTACTGGTCTATATCTGTAGCAAGGTTCGTTGATGGTAAACCACAATCTTCTTTTTTAATAATTCCTACATTGAAAAAAAAGTTTGTATCCATACAAGGTAAAGGGGTTTGGTTAAATAACCAGAAAATAGATCCTAGCCAAAATAATCGTCAAAGTGAATGCATTTCTTTATGTAGTAGATCAATAAAAATTTTACAAAAAAAACCAAACTCAATATTTCCTGGCAAAATCAGACTCTTAGGTGTATCGAGTTTAAATCTTACGAGTGTAGCGATGGGACAAACTTTCGGAGCAATAGAATCAACCCCTAAGATATGGGATATTGCAGCAGCCTGGCTGCTACTAGAAGAACTCAATTGTTCTATAGAGTGGTTAGAAACAGATCCTTTAAATTTAGTTTCAGGAGAAGACTTGAGCGATGTTAATTTTCCATTAATTGCTTGTAGATCTATAGAAAAAGTTGAAATTTTAAAGCCATGGGGCAACTTATTATTAGAAAAATAGTTGCATCATAAATAAAAAATTGCTTGAAAAAATTCTCAATCAGATACAATAAAAAATAAGTAAATAAATAAAATATTTGAAGAAAATTAATATGCAGAGAAGTTCAACATGGATACTGAAAAGTTTATGGGGAGCTTGTGAGCGATGGAGCAAATCTGATTGTGTTGATTTAAGCGCTGCATTTGCATACTACACACTTCAATCATTTTTTCCTATCCTTCTAATTTCTCTTTCAATAGCTTCATGGTTCCTAGGAAAACAAGAAGGGTTAGATCAACAAATAATTGCCATTGCTGCTCAGCTTTTACCTCCTTCAGTAGTTGAGTTAGTAGAGACAACATTATTTAATTTGATAGATCAAGGTTTTGGAGCAGGTATTCTGGGGGCTATGTTTTTGCTTTTTACAGCAGGAAATGCATATCTATCTCTTCAAAGAGGTTCGGATAGACTTTGGGAGGACGAAATTCCTTCTAAAAAAGTTAATGCTGCTTGGAGAGTGCAAGCTTCGAAGTTTCTCCGAAATAGAGTTGAAGCCTTTTTAGTAGTATTCTTTATTGGTTTTTTAATGGTACTGGATCAAATTAGTGCAAATCTTAGGATGATACCAAGTAACGTTTTAGAAAATCTTTCTAAATCTAATAATCTTATTTCTGATTTATTATTAAAATTGCCGCTATTACAAGTTGGTCAGTTTGCAATACCACTAATTGGCTTTTCTTTAATGGCTCTTTTATTACAAGCACTTTTACCCAGTAGAAAAGTTCCATTGAAACCACTTTTACCTGGATCTTTTCTTATTGGAATTGGCCTAACCACTTTGAACCTAGCAGTAAGTAAAAGTATTCTTTCACTTGGAGTAAGATTTCAAGCATACGGTTTTATTGGAGGTTTTCTTGTACTTACTTTGTGGGTATGGCTATTAGGAGTGATTTTATATTTTGGACAGTGCTGGAGCGTAGTAATTGCTAATATGACTTTAGTAAATAAAAAAAGAAATTATAGATAAGGATATCTAAGGTGAATTATTTTCTTAAAGCTAATAAAAATCTTCTTACCTACGCATTAATCCTACTTATAGTTATTCCAATTTTTGGGTTTAACTTTTTCATTACCTTTGTTGGAAATATCCTACTTCTTTTATTTTTAATTCCTCTTCTAATATTAATTTTGGTTTTTATAGTTTTTAACTCTTACAAATCTAAAATTAATACATGTAGTAAATGTGGGGCAATATCATTAGGTTCAAATGAAACCTGCATGAATTGTGGGGCAGAATTAGAGAATATAAGTAAGAATAGTCAATTAGATAAAAAGCCTAGTGAAAGTACCATTGAAGTGAAAGCAGAAGAAGTAAAGTAAAAAATTAACCTATTCCAATTTGTCTAAGAATACTTTGTCCAGTAATTAATTCAGTACCAAGACCAATCAAAATCCCCATCATTGCCATACGGCCATTCCAAGTTTCTGCAAAATTTACAAAGCCAAATCTTGGTTGATTGTCATTATTCATAATTAGCTAGATTATCTATCAAATTATTTTAACGTTTTAAGGAATAATTTATGATAAAAAAATAAATTATTTATTTAACATGTCTTACACCATCAACAGGCCGATACTCATCTCCAGTTAATTCCTCATACACAATAGCTGGCAATCCTGTATCAAACATTGTTTGCAATGCCTCTTTTAACATAGGATTCCAACCTCCAGTACTAACTTTTCCATGTCTTACAGTCCAGTCCCAAGTCCCTTGAAGATCTCTGGGTAATCTACCTTCTCTATCTCTTCGCGCTACTAAGTCTAAAGATTCAACTATACCAACAATTACTGGATTTTTACCGTAAGAAGGAGTAAGACTTAGTTCAAGTCTCACTGGATCTTCTTTAACCATTTTTAAACGAAACCTTGGTGGCAACTTTAGAGATCTTAATACCGCTGATACAATTTTTGTTCTTAATTCCAATTTTTTTCCTTTGATGTAAGTTGATTAATCATTTGTTGAACCTTTTTCTTCTAATGTAGAGTCATTATCATTTGAAAATCTTACTGTTAAAAGCTCCTCTTCTGTTATATTTCCTGATTTATCTAAAAGTTCTGGATGTATTGTGTACTTTGTTGGTATAGAACTGGAATTACTCAAACGTTTACTTTTATTATCGGATATACCCCAGCCATTAGACATCACTTTAAAAGCTTTCCAAACTAAATAAGTTAAGGCCGCAGAATATATGATTGGAAATAGAATAGTCATTAAACTTATAAATTAGTTAACTATATGTCTAATATCATAGCCCGAAAAAAAGAAATTTAGCTATTTTAAGTCATTAAATTATTCTCTAGATTCAATTAATTTAATTAGTAGTTATATTTAAATTACACTGGCACGGTGTATTAATTCTCTCGAAGAAAACAAAAAATCAAAATTGAAAAGATACATCCAAAAGCTATTACTAATCGCCGCATTATTTACTCTGGGCATTAGATATCCTGCAAAAGTCATATCCCAACCATTAAGTCAAACAAAAATTAATGAAGTAAATTTATATTCAAACAAATCTTTCATAACTAAAGCTGTAGAGAGAACCGGCGCAGCTGTGGTGACAATTGACACTCAAAGATATGTTAAAAAAAGAAAATTTCCTAGAAATTCTCAACTTTTTTTAGACCCATATTTTGAAAGATTTTTTGGATTAGATTTACCTAATGACAATCGACCAAGGATAGAGCAAAACCAAGGAAGTGGATTTATATTTGCAGATGGACTTATAATGACCAATGCTCATGTTGTGAATGGATCAGATAAGGTAATTGTAGGTTTAACCAATGGCAAAAAATTTGACGCAAAACTTATTGGGCAAGACTTTTTTACTGATTTAGCTGTACTAAAGATTGAAGGGAAAGGACCTTGGCCAAAAGCAAAATTGGGCAATTCGGCAAAAATTAGAGTTGGTGATTGGGCTATAGCAGTTGGAAATCCATTCGGCCTGGAAAACACAGTTACCCTTGGAATTATTAGTAATCTAAATAGAAACGTCACTCAATTAGGAATATATGATAAAAAACTTGAATTAATACAAACAGACGCTGCTATTAATCCTGGCAATTCTGGAGGTCCACTATTGAATAGCGAGGGAGAAGTAATTGGTATTAATACGTTGATAAGATCAGGGCCAGGTGCTGGTTTGAGTTTCGCAATCCCAATAAATAGAGCTAAGGAAATTGCCTATCAACTTCTAAAAAATGGAAAAGTAATACATCCTATGATTGGGATTAGCCTAATAGAAGAAAATAATTCTGAGAGGAAAATTAATGTCGTTAAAGTTGGATATGTAGTACCGAACAGTCCAGCTGAAAAGAGTGGAATCATGATAGAAGATATTATAATAAAAGTCGGCAATAAAGATATTGAAACAGCATCAGACGTTATAGACCAAATTAGTAAAAATGGTATTAATAAACAAGTAAATATATTATTAAAACGTAGAAATAAATTTATTAAATTAAAAGTAATCCCAACTGATATAACTAATCTAGAAAATAACTAAAAGAACTAATTGTCATTCTGTTTAAGTATTTCGACACACCTAGAAATACATCTACCGTCCCTAATATCGCAGGTAGTAATGCATTCAAAATAACTTTCAAAAGGATCAGAAATTTGAAAATGTTTTTCTTGGAAATCGTAATTTTTCATTTAAATTATTAAAACTTATTTTTGTATTTTTAAGATTAATCAAGGACGGTAAACTATGTAAAGATAAATGAGTGATCTTACTTAGCCAATTGTAAATTTTGTTAAAAGTAATCAAATTTTTTGTCCTTTAGTTTTTTCTAAAAAATATTCGTAATTACCATCATATGAAAATAACTTTGAATCTTTAATTTCAATAATTCTATTTGCAACCTTTGAAATAAAATACCGATCATGAGAAATGATTAATAATGAACCTTTATAATTTTTAATTGCTATTTCTAAGTTTTCCTTAGATTGCAGATCCAAATGATTAGTTGGTTCGTCCAAAAGAAGGAAATTACTAGGATCTATAATCATGAGCGCCAATGCTAATCTTGCCTTTTCTCCCCCACTGAGTTGTTTAATATATTTAAAAACAGTTTCATTTTGAAAGCCAAAACCCCCTAAAAATGTTCTAACTTTTTTTTGGGACCATTCTGGAGACTTACTGCACACTAAATCAATAACCCTTTCGTCAAGTGAAAGTGCTTCAGCCTGATTTTGTTCATAATAACTAGTCATTATATTATGTTTACCAAGATTAATTTCTCCAATTTCAGGAGATATTTTTTTCATAATAATTTTTAGCAATGTAGATTTGCCACAGCCATTAGGTCCCAATATTGCTATTTTCTCCCCAGACGAAATCTTTAAATTAATATCTAAAAAAAGAATTTTATCTTCAAAACTATGAGACAAATTTTTGATATTTAGCACTGATTTTCCTGAGCGAGGGCACTCTGGAAAATTAAAAACAGGACTTTTTGATTTTGCTATGGGAGCTTCAATTTTAGAAATCTTTTTTAATTGCTTTTCTCTACTCTTTGCTTGAGAACTTCTAGTTGCACTAGCTCTAAATCTATCTATATACCTCTTCTGTAACTCAATTTCTTTTTGTTGTAATTGATATGCCTTATTTTGTGATTCTTCATTCAAAGATTTCTGTTCGACAAAAAAAGAATAGTTCCCATTATATGTTTCAGATGTTCCTCTATCTACAAAAATTATTTTTTTACATAATTTATCTAAGAAATATCTATCATGGCTAATAATAATAACTGCAATCTTAAGCGAAGATAGATATTCTTCCAGCCAAAAAATAGTTTCTAAATCTAAATGATTGGTTGGTTCATCCAGTAAAAGTAAATCAGGTTTTTGTAAGATTATTTTTCCAAGTGCAACTTTCATCTGCCAACCACCTGAGAAATTGCCAACTAATTTATCAGCATCTTCATTAGAAAAGCCTAATTTTGGTAATATTTTTTCTACATCAGATTGCATTTTATAACCACCTAAAGCTTCAAATTTTGCTTGATATTTTGCGAGTTGATTTACAAATATTTCAAGTTCATCGGAATTTTTTTTCATATCCAAAGATTTCATTTTATTCTCAATTTCTAAAAGTTTAATGGCAACAATTTGTATATCTTTAAAAGAACTTTCTAATTCCTGTCTCACTGAAAAATTCAAATTACAATCAAACTCTTGCTTTAAATGGGCAATTTTAGGATTTCCCTCTTTGATGATCGTTCCACTTGTTTGCTCTTCCTCTCCAATTAAAATCTTAAATTGAGTAGATTTACCTGCACCATTAGAACCAACTAAGCCAACTTTTTCTCCTCTCTTAATCTCCCAACTAATATTTTTTAAAACAACATCTGTAGAATAAATTTTGCTTACACCTTCAAATCTAATCACTTTATTAAAAATAGAATTTACAAAATCTGTGGCTTATTTACTAAAAAATATTTTGTGGAATAAAATTAAATAATGAAAAGAATAGAACAAATTGTAGTGATTTTCATAGCTGCAGCTCTTGCAATTCCAAGTTATTGGTTTTTTTGGACTTTGGCTGGTGGAGGTGGCTACAACAAAAGAATAAAACCTATTCCTAATCCAAATAATAATTATTCGAAACCTTTTCCTAAAGACCTCCTCGAGCCTTGACTAACCACATTTTAGTTGCATCATCATCAATAGTACTCAAATATTCAATAACCTCTTCTTTAGTCACAGAAATATTTAACTCGTTGCCAATATCGCATATTTTATCTAAGGCTTTTTTGGGATTAGTTAAGGCTGTCATAAAGAGACTTTGTTTCTTTTTGGAATCGTTGGCTATTAACTTATAGAGCTTTTTAGCATTACTGGACATGTTTTTAAAATCTATTTATTAATAGATTATTACTTCAAGCTACATTTTGTTCATTATATTTATTTTTACATAAATCATTATCCACATCGTTTATCTCTTTTGCAGAGGCATCTGCCATACTTCTTGCGTCTAAACATAAAACTTTTCTTAGTTTTGCAAAGTTAGCTGCGTGAGATTTTCTACCATCTTTTTGAGCATAATACTCAGACTGCTGAAGAATATGGTGAAGATGAGTTAACAAATATGGACTAATTACAGCTGATACCAAAACGTCACTATTTTCATTATCGTGAGAATCAGAATTGACTAATCTTTTTTTCGGTTTATCAATTATCGACCTTTTAGGAGAATCAATTTTTCTTGAATTTTTCATGGGACAATAAACAATTAATTGATACGGACATAAATTTCCTTACTAATAATATACACAAAGATAGTATCCTTGACTAACTGTGTATACTAATAAGTAACAGTTATCAACTTTGACTCATGGCTACCCGCCAAAACTCAACTAATGGGAAGCCTAAATCCCCCCGAATTCAGGTAGTTCTTCCAGAATTAATATGTGAGCAATTAACTATTTTGGCCGATAATGAATCTAGGACAGTAAGTAATATGGCAAAAGTGTTAATACAAGAGGGTATAAAAAAATATTTCGAAAAAGAAAGTAATCCATCTGTTTCAGAAAATAATTTAAATACTGATAAATTTAGAGATGAACTTGAAAAACAAAGCGTCAGAAGATTAAAAAGAGCACCTCAAAGGATTAGATACTATAAAAAATCTGATTAAAAATAATTAATTTTGAGGCAATTTCTGTAAATCTACAGTTTTACCCATGACTACTAAAATATTTCCTCTTTCCAAAATATATTTTGCTGGAGGATTAACTGTTAACTCTTCAGCAGATCCTGCAGCAAGAACATTTACTAAATAATTTTTCCTCAAATTTAAATCTCTTAAAGATCTTCCAATAAATTCCTCTGGAACAGTTATTTCATCTATACCAGTTTGATTATCTAGTTCCAATCTTTCGATTAGGTTTGGTCTTACAAGTTCTAAACCTAATCTTTCTCCTTGCATCCTAGATGGGAAAACAACTTTATCTGCGCCTACTCTTTTTAACATTTTTTCGTGCAAGTCACTGGTAGCTCTCGCTATTACTCTTTTCACTTTGCTACCTTCACTATCCTTAGCAATAAGAGTTGTAGTTATACTTGCTTCAATAGGTTCACTAATACCCACTACAACAGTATTCATTTCAAGAATTCCCGATTCCTTCATAGACTCTTCATCAGTACAATCTACAACTCTCGCTTCTATCGAAGGTTCTAATTGCCTTAAATCATCAATAGCTTTTTCCGAATAATCTGCAGCCAAAACATCAGCACCATTACTAATAAGTTCTCTGCAAACTGCGGTTCCAAATCTTCCAACGCCGACAACTGCAAATGTTAGTGCTTCATTTTCTTTCTTTTGAGACCACTGCCACCAATCAGCCATAATAAAACTCAGTCAATTCTAAACATATAGATCAGCCCTAGGATAGCCAATTCTCTTTTGTCTATCTATTTTACTCTTATAAAGAGCCTGCCAAAGTGCACTTAAAAGCAAAAGGATCCCAAGTCTGCCCACAAACATACCCACAATAAGAATAAATTGACCAAAATGATTTAATTTTGCGGTTAAACCAATATCAAAACCAACTGTTGCAAATGCAGATATGCAAGTGAACAGAATTTCTAGAAATGTGAATGATTCTTTTTTAACAAAAGTATTAGTTGTACTAAGCAACATTGCCATTAAAAGAACAAAAAGCAAAGATCCAACTGTAATTCCAACTGCCTTTAGAATAACCTTATCTGAAATTAATCTATTGCTAATAATTACATCTTTCTGACCTCTTAAGGTTGATCTAGTTGCAGCCATTAAAGCAATAAATGTAGTTGTTTTTATGCCTCCACCAGTACCTCCTGTACTTGCTCCAATAAACATAAGCGTCATTAATAATAAGAGGCCCGTATCTGAGATAGAGTTCAAAGAAATCGGAAAATTTGTAAAGCCTGCAGTTCTTGCACTAACTGTTTCGAAGATAGATGACATTAACCGTTCAAACAAATTTAAATCATTAAAAAATTGACTATTTAGTAATGATTCAGTGATAAAGAATCCTAATGATCCGAACAATATTAGAGACACACTTGTCCTAATAACTAGTCTGGAATGAAGGCTTAATTTCTTATAAGAAAGATTTTTTTTATGACTCCAAATATCATCAATAACCCGCCAGCCCAATCCACCCATAACAATGAGAAAAACAAAAACACTATTCACCAAATAATTTGTTCTATAGTCTTGAAGACTATTTGACATTAACGAAAATCCTGCATTGTTATACGCAGAAATGCTGTGAAAAATCGAGGACCATAGTCTTTCCCAATTATTTTGAATGTCTACAAATCCAAAAGAATATAAGACAATTGCACCCAAGGATATGATACTAATCGCAGTAATAGCAATGCTTTGAAAAGTTCGACCAATTCCTCCAACTCCAAATTCATCTAAAGTATTTCCTTTGTCTAATCTAGTTCTTAGCTTTGTCCCCTTTACAACAAATCCTTGTAAAAATATTGTAATGGCCATTAATCCTAGACCACCTGATAAAAGCATAAAAGCTAAGAAAACTTGACCAAAGAAATTTAAATCAACACCAACATCTATTATGGTTAAGCCAGTAACGGTTATTGCAGAAGTAGATGTAAAAAATGCTTCCCACAAACCAACCTTTGAAGATGAACATAATGGAGAGCTCAAAATTACAGTTCCAAGGCAAATAATAAACAAGCCTGTAACAATAGTAAATTGAGGTACAGATAGCTTTTTGTAAGCATCTTTTAACTTATAAACCTTACTTGTGAGTTTCACGATATTACCCGTAATTTAAAATTATCAATGCTGGCACAGTAAATGACATTATAAGTGTTAATCCAGCTCCGTATTTTGCGATATCAAAAAATCTATATCTTCCAGGACCATAAACCATTAAATTTGTTTGATAACCCATTGGAGTCAAGAAAGATTGACTTGCACCGAATAAAACAAGCATTATTAAAGCGCTTGGTGAAATTTCTAAAACATTTGAGAATTCAATAGCAACAGGCAAAATCAAAGCAACCGAAGCAGCATTACTTATAAATTGCGTAAGAATAACCGTAGATACAAAAATTACGACAAGTGCAAAATAAAGAGGCATTCCGTTAAGTACAAAGTTTAGATTAACTGCAATTACATCTGCTAATCCAGTTATCTGCATAGCTACACTAAAACACGATAAAGATCCCAGCAATAAAATGACGTCTAACCTAATTGATTTTTGTATCTCTGCAGGTCTTAAACATCCACAAGCAACCATGGCAATCACTGCCAAAAGAACTGAACCTACTAATGGAATATTAGAAACCGAAGGCAAAACCAACATTCCTATTGCAATTGCAATCGATATAGGCTTTTTTATCATAAAAGGTAAGTCATCTTCGAATTGATCTAAAATAAGCAAATCATTACTAGCTTGCAAACCTCTTATTGAATCTAGCGGTGCTTGCAATAATAAAACATCTCCAGCCCTTAAAACAGCTTGGCCTAACCTCTCCTGAACAGTTTGTTGACCTCTTCTTAATGCTAAAACTGTTGCATTATGGCGCTGCCTAAATCTTAATTCTCTCAAACTTGCACCGGCTAAAGTTGAACCAGCTGGTAACAAGGCTTCAAAGGTCTTAGTACCTTCATCATCTGAGAAAACATTAGCCTCATCGAAAGATGTTTTGTTTTCTCCTAACAGAATAGTATGTTCCTGCTGCAGCCTAAATAAGTCTGCCCTTGTAACGCGGATTATTAATCTATCATCCGGTTCAATCTTTCTATCAGCCAAAGGAGGAAGAATAACTTTTCCATTTCGTTGCAATTCCAGAACATCAACGTCAAATCGTCTTTGCAATCTACTATTTCTGACAGATTGTCCAACTAATTCTGAAGTAGAGGGAATAGTAACTTCGGTAAAATATATATTCATATCACCATTTTTAATAAACTCCTTATCTCTCCCTCTATCTGGCAAAAGCATGTCAGAAACTATAATCATATAGGTTGTACCTATAAGCCATACAGGAATTCCTATTGAAGTCAAACTAAATAATTCCAAACCTCCATAACCTAATTGTTGACTAATATCACTTACAAGAAGATTTACTGAGCTACCTAATAATGTCAGAGTTCCACCTAGTAAAGTAGCAAAAGAAAGAGGTAGTAAAACTTTTGATGGCGATATATTTCTTCGCTCGCACCAACTTTCAATTAAAGGTAACAAAGATGCTACTACTGGAGTATTAGGTACAATTCCAGATATTGGAGCAATCAAAAAAGCTATTAAAGAAATTAATTTCCTTGGAGTTCGAATACTTTCAGAAGAAATCAATTCTCTTACTCTGTCTAAGGCACCACTTTTAAATAATGCTGAGGAAACTGCAAATAAACCCATAAGGGTAATTAAAGAAGGGCTACCAAAACCAGCTAAAGCTTTTTCAGGAGAAAGAACCCCAGTAGATATAAATATTCCGACACATAACAAACCAGTCAATTCTGGTGCAATAGTATTTCTAATAAACAAAATTATTGACATTATTAAAACAACTACCGTTATAAACGCATCAAAATTATTACTAACTACTGCAATTAAATTCATACAAAACTTATTTAACTCAATATACCCAAAAACAATATTTCAAAAAAGTTTAATTCGAATAATCTTTTTTAAGAAACTTTTTAAAAATAGATTTTTTTTGGAATATCCATGAAGATGCAGATTTTAAGCTTTCTGTGATATCAGGCAACTTGGAAGCATATATAAGTCTTCTTGCCTCAAAAGCCAATTTCCCAGATAAAGTAACCCCAAGCCCAGAAATTGAAGCTTCGCCTATTCCTAAGCTAATCATTTCACCGTTGTCTTGAAATTCAAAGGGTAAAGGATCTTTTCCTTTAATTAAAAGTTCTAAATTATTAGCAAGATGATTTCCTTCCTGCATAGCGACCTGAGCAGTTATGGGTAAATCCTCCATTCCTTCAATAACTGAAATATCACCAATAGCAAAACAGTTTTTATGGTTTTCTATTTGCAAATTATTATTAACTAAAATTCGTCCAAATTTTTTTGTTATTTGATCAGTTTCTAAGTAAGACAAATTAGGTTTAACACCTGCTGTCCAAATAACAATATCTTTATCCAAGGAAGTTATTCCGACCTCGCTAGAAATACTAATCTTAGTTTCTGAGACTTCTTTAACTGTAGAATTCAAAAGAACTTTGATTTTTCTTTTTTCTAATGCTTTCTCTGCTTGTTCTCTATTGAAAATTTTGTTTCTATTTAAGATTTCGTTTGATTTTTCTATTACATTAATTTCAAATTGGTCTGTAAATATATCTTTAATTTTGCATGCCAACTCGATGCCAGAGGGACCACCTCCAACTATGAATAACTTTTTATGCAGCGCAGTATCTTGTGATTTTTTTAAAAAAGAATTTAATTTATTTAAATCATGCACATCATTAAAAAAATAACAATTTTCATCTACACCTTTAATAAAAAAACTATTTGGAATAGATCCTGTACAGATAACGAGATACTGATAACTTAATTTTAATTCGTCACTAAATTCAAGAATATTTTCTTTGAAGGAAATCTTGGTTAAACAATTTCTTAAAAAAGTTATACCGGCATCAGAAAAAATATTTGCAAATTTTGGTGTGGCTTCCCAACTTCTTAATTCTTTACTTAAAACTTCGTACATTAAAGGTTTAAATATAAAGTTAGTTTCAGAATCAACCACAAGAATCGGTAAAGAAGGATTAAGATTCTTTAAATTCAAGGCAAATGTCATACCTGCAAAACCTGCTCCAACTATTACTATTGGTTTTTGTATTGATTTCATTAGAGAAATATTGTTATGCGTAAATGTATTATTAAACTATACGAATAATTTTTAAATTGAGCGAAATAAAATTAAACTCATAATCAAACTGAAGAATGATTGAAAAAATCCACAAAGATATTCAAACTAACTTGAGGAAATATAATCAAGAGCTTTTAGATATGGAGCCTCATGGAATGCTTACATGGGGTTATGAAAAGTTTGATAATCAATTTGCTATTACAACAAGTTTTGGTATACAGTCATCAGTCCTTTTAGATATGGTCAGTAAATTATCTCTACAAAAAAAAATCAAAATATTTTGGATAGATACAGGTTACCTTCCTCCAGAAACATACCATTACGCTGAAAAGCTTATTGATAATTTATCTTTAGAAGTTGAAGTTCTGCAAAGTGAATTATCTCCAGCAAGAATGGAGGCCAAATATGGAAAACTTTGGGAAACAAAAAAAGAGAGTGATTTAGATAAGTATCATGAATTGAGAAAGATAAAACCTTTAGAAAATGGTTTAGAAAAATATGATATTTTCTGCTGGGCAAGCGGTGTTAGATCAAGTCAAACAGAAAATAGAAACAAAATGAAATTCATAGACGTAATTCGTAAAAGACTCTCTTTAAGACCTTTATTAAATTGGACTAATAAAGATATTTTTTATTATATGGAAGAGAATAATTTACCTGCCCATCCACTTTTTATCAAAGGTTATTCTTCTGTAGGAGATTGGCATTCAAGCAGTCCCGATGGTATTGAAACAAAAGGCAGAGATACAAGATTTGGGGGGATTAAACAAGAATGTGGAATACATACTAATCATTAAATTGATCATAGAACAATGGTCTCAGATATAAATTTTCTATTAGTAGGCAATAGTAGGCTTCATTGGGCTAAATATTCTAAAAATCAATCTAAATTCTTCCATACCAAAAAAGAGCAAAAAGTTCCCGAAAATATAGATCTTGATCAATTAATTTGGGCTTCTGTAGGAAAACTACCAAATTTGTTGCTGAAAAAAGAAAATGAAATAAAAACTAAAGATATCCAATTATCAAATCTTCCTGATTATTTTGGAGTTGATAGAGCTCTTGCCTGTATTGCCGCTTTAAAAATTATTGAAAACCCTTTCAAAAAAGATTTGCTAATTGCAGATTTTGGAACAATATTATCAATAACAAAATTGAATTCAAATGGATCTATTATTGGAGGTCAACTTCTTCCAGGTTTTCTAACACAATTAAAATCAATGGAACAAAATACAAAAAATCTTAAAGTCCCCAAAAAATATGATATTCCGATCAAAGATTTTTTAATTAATACAGAAGAAGCAATCTTAAAAGGAGTAATCAACTCTCTTACTGGAGTGATCAATAGTTTATTTAATCCCGAAAAGGATATTTTAATAATCTGTGGAGGAGATTCTCAATTACTCACAAATTCTCTAAAAACCAAAAAAGACAATATTATCAATGCTCCTAATTTAGTTATGGAGGGGATGATTATTCACCACCTGTCCATAAAAAAATTAGCTTAACCCAAGGTCTGCAATTATATGATCAGCCATTATTGCTGCTTTTACCTTTAAGTAAATTTTTTCGATGTTACCTTCAGTATCAATTAAAAAAGTATTTCTCATCATTCCCATATATTCTTTTCCCATGAATTTTTTCAGTCCATAGCTATCGTAATCAGAAGAAACTTTGAAAGGTTCAGGATCAGTTAAAAGAATAAAAGGTAAATTAAATTTTTCTATAAACTTCTGATGAGAGGATGCATTATCTTTACTAATACCAAGCACAACAATATTATTTTTTTGGAGTAAATCCCAATTCTCTTTAAAATTACATGCTTCTTTAGTACATCCTGGAGTATTATCTTTTGGATAAAAATATAGTATTATTCTTTTACCTTTAAAATCACTAAGAGAAACTTCTTTCTCAAAAGAATCTTTTAATTTAAATTCTGGTGCTTTGTCGCCAACCTTAAGAGCCATTGAAATTATTAAATGAGTATGAATATAAAATACCAAAAATTTGGTTTTATGAGATTAAAGGTGTGCAAGATGTCGCAACTATAGAAGAAATTAAAACTGCAAAAAATCTAACAAATTCAAGATCAAAGATTTTCTTAGAAACAAGAGCTTATTTGCGACAATCACTTTCAACACTTTTTGATTTAGACCCCCTAGAAATCCCAATTAATGCTCAGCCTGGCGAACCTCCAAGTTTACCCTCTGACATGGGAAATATAAGTTTAAGTCATTGTAAAGATGCCGTTACTATAGTCTGGCATAAAAGCAAAATAGGGATTGATATTGAGAGAACGGATAGAGATTTTAATCATATAAAATTTGCAAAAAAATATTTTTTTCATACCAATAAATCAAACCATAATAATTATCTAACAAAAAATATGATATTAAATCAATGGTGTGCTGTTGAAGCGGCTATAAAATGGGATCATGGAAAAATAGCTAAAGACATTAAATATTGGCAATTTTTTGAAAAGCCTAAAGAGTTAATTCATAAGAAGAAAAATATACATTTAAATTATTCACAGATTAACTTCCATAATTGGACTATCGCTTTAGCCTACGAAGAAAAAACTTCTTTTAATCCTGAGATTATTTGTTGTTCGAAAAATTTTTAATTTTCTTTTCTTCTAATTAGTTCTTCATATTGAGTTTTTTCCCATCCATTATTATTTGGTTCCCATATTTTTAAACCGCTTAAAGATTTAGGAAGATATTCTTGCACGACCCAATTACCTGGATAATTATGCGGATTTACATAACTATTAGAATTATTTTTTAAATGAAGTGGAACATCAACAGCATTGGTAGATTTGATTTTTTCAATTGCTTTAAAAATACTTTTCGTACTATTACTTTTTGGAGAAATAGCTAAATATAAAGAAGCATGGGTTAAAAAATATAATCCTTCTGGAAAACCAACTCTATCAAAAGCATCACAACAGGATTGTACAACTACTATCGCATTAGGATCAGCTATTCCAATATCTTCACTGGCAGATATAAGTAGTCTTCTAAAAATAAAATTAGGATCTTCACCAGCCTCCAGCATATACGCAAGCCAGAATAAAGTTGCATCTGGATCAGAACCCCTTATGGACTTGATAAAGGCACTTATTACATCGTAATGATTTTGACCATTTTTATCGTAAACAATATTTTTCTTTTGTAGTGCATCCTCTGCCATTGAGAGATTAATATTGATTTCTGTAGCATCATTTTCAGCAGTTGTTTCAATGGCCATCTCTAGCGCATTGATTAATGTCCTTGCATCTCCGCCAGAAAATTTAATTAAATGACTTATAGCATCTTGAGTTAAATAAACCTTTTTTGAATCTTTTTGATTTGAATAGTGAGTAATGACTTTTTGTATTATTTTCTGCAAATCATTTTCTGCCAAAGGAAGTAATGTAAAAATACGAGACCTGCTAACAAGCGCTTTATTAACAGCAAAGAAAGGGTTTTCAGTTGTAGCACCAATAAAAGTTATAGTTCCATTTTCTATTGAAGGTAATAAAGCATCTTGCTGAACTGATGTAAATCTATGAACCTCATCGATAAATAAAATTGTTTTTCTTTTTGAATTTATTAATCTATCTTTTGCATTAGCGATTTCATTTCTTAATTCTTTAACACTTGATAATACTGCATTTAACTTAATTAATTTAGATCGCGTATTAAAAGAAATAATTTCAATTAGAGTAGTTTTTCCGACACCGGGAGGACCAGAAAAAATAAAATTACTAATCTTATCGTTTAATATTGCACTTCTTAAAAGTGAATTCTCATTCAGGATTGGTTGTTGACCAAAAAAATCTTCCAAATTCTTTGGTCTTAATTTATCTGCCAAAGGTGCATTGTTTTCTATTTGAGAATAATTAGTAAATAAATTTTCTGAAGGCATATAAATAAAATCAAAAAATCATTACTTTCAATTCTAAGTAATTACTGTAGGAGTTTCCATTTGAGTAAGTTTTGAAATGTTCAATAAAGTATCTAAATCATCTATTAGAGGTTTCAAAGCGATCTGTGGATTTAACGAAAGATTCTGTTGAGGATCGAAAAATTTCTCAAAGTAAAGTCTTAATGTTGCACCCTTAGTCCCAGTTCCAGAAAGGCGCACAATTACTCTAGAATTATCATCAAGGACCAATCTTAAACCTTGATTTTCACTTATGGAATTATCAACGGGATCTAAATATGAAAAGTTATCTGCAACTTTAACTAAATGGCCAGCAAAACTATTTCCTTTTAAATTTTCGAGCATAGAAGTTAGATTACCAAAGATTTGATTAGCAATATTTGAAGGAATTGCCTCATAATCATGTCTTGAATAATAATTCCTACCAAATTGTTTCCAATGATTCTGCATCAAATCACTTACCGAGCATTTTTTCTCAGCTAAAACTTGTAACCAATACAAAACTGCCCAAAGTCCATCTTTCTCTCTCACATGATTACTACCTGTTCCGAAACTTTCTTCTCCACATAAAGTAATTAAATTAGAATCTAAAAGATTTCCAAAAAACTTCCAGCCAGTAGGTGTCTCGAAACAAGGTATATTTAATGCTCGAGCAACATTATCAACCGCTGAGCTAGTTGGCATGGATCGTGCCACACCTGTAATACCATCTTTATAACCAGGGACACATTTTGTGTTAGCAGTGATAACTGCAAGGCTATCACTAGGATTTACAAAACATCCACTTCCTAAAATCATATTCCTATCTCCATCTCCATCGCATGCAGCACCAAAACTATAAGATTTTTTATTTAATAACAAATCAGCCAAGTGAGATGCGTAAGTAAGATTAGGATCAGGATGTAAGCCTCCAAAATCTTTTAACGGGTTCCCATTCATGACACAATCAGGTGCAAGACCCATTTTTTCAACAAAAATATTTTTTGCATATGGGCCTGTAACCGCATTCATTGCATCAAAGATTAACGAGAAGTCTTTTTTTAAAAAATCACTAATTTGATCAAAGTCAAAAATTTTCTCCATCAAATTAGAATAATCTGTTAATCCATCAATAATTTCTAAGGTAGTTTCGTCGTAAGGATAAGTACCATATTCACTAAAATCAGGTAATTGAATTTTACAAATTTTATAACTAGTTAGTAATTGTGAAGCCTTAAAAATCTTATTAGTAATTATCTCAGGAGCTGGGCCACCATTAGAGATATTCAGTTTCACTCCAAAGTCGCCATCAATCCCACCAGGATTATGACTTGCAGAAAGAATAATTCCACCAATAGCGTTTTCTTTTCTAATTAAATGTGATGTCGCAGGTGTAGAAAATAAACCGTATTTTGGAACAATAACCTTTTGAACTTTATGAGCAATGCATATTTGGACAATTTTTTCTATTGCTTCAATATTGCCATATCTGCCATCACCACCAACTACTAATGTTGAACCTTTTAAATCTCCTAATGATTGTAAGATTGCTTCAATAAAAACTTCTAGATAATGTTCTTCCTGAAACTTTAAAGTACTTTTTCTTAATCCAGAGGTACCTGGTTTTTGATCTAGAAAAGGAGAATTGATATTAATTACACTAACTTGATTCATATTTTTAAGAAACTTCCAAAAATCTAACTAAATTAATGAGGCATTTCGGAAGTTCTTAACATAGCGATAAACCATAATGAAGAAATTAATAATGCACTAAGAATTCCATAGTTAACACCAAATTTAGAAATTGTAATTGGAACTATTAGTGGAAACGTTAATGCCCCAAACAATGGAGTAAAAGCTACAATTTTTTTCAGCATTAATTTAATTTATTAAAACCATTCAGTCTCAGCATTATCTTTTTCATTAGTATCGTCAAGTGGTGTAGTTCTATCAAACTTCATTGATATGCTTTTTTCTTGCTCCCCAGATACATCAACAGCTTTAATATCATATTTTTGAGTCCCGTCTCTAAATGGAACTTGAATTCTAAAAGTACCATCTGCAGCAAGAGGTACATTTTCTCCACCTATTGTCAGTTTTGCAGAAGGCTCTGTAGCTCCATAAACAATTAATTCAGCATCAGCAACGAGCCAAAAAGATCTATTTTTAACAATTCCGCTTCCAGAATCATTTAAACCTGATGACCATTTACCAGCACCTGAGTCTGTAAGATTATCATTGATGTTTGTTGAATTTATGTTTTCCATAAATTCTTCAGAACCAACTTTTCTTCTGAGAGGAATGTTAGTTGCTGCTTGGTATAACCTTTCATGCATACCATTTTGTTCTGAAACAACAGGACTAGAAATATCTGGGATTGACTCAGAAGTAGAATCTAAATTAAAAGGTACAAATTTATCAAGAATTTGCTCAGAAGGATGAGACCCAGGCACATGGCTTATTGAAGAAAATGCCAATGACATCCAGTTAAAACCATATTTGTAACCTAATTCAACTTTATAATCTCTATCTGCAAGTGGGATTGGCAAATACCACTCTGTACTGTAACTATCAACTGCTATCTCCCTTAGTGTTCCTTGATTCATGTTGCTTCCCTCAGAACCGGATGCATCAAATAATCGTAAACATAATTTATTGGCTCCCAAGGATTGTGCTTTTTCTCTATCTGCATCAGAAATTTGCCAAAAAACATAGGCCCAATCTGGATCTCGTGGTAGGAAGACTACATTTGTTTTAACCTCTTCACTACTGTTGGAAACATTAGACTCAAAAATTTCTTCAGATTTTAACTTGGTAGTTGTTGTATATGTTTTTTGTGTAGAATTTTCTTGATATTTAAGTATTAAATCAACTAAAACAGCTTTTGTTTTGCGACTGTATAGAGGGACCGATAATTTACTTGCTTCTTGACGTAATTGTCTGAGGGTTAGTGAGAGTAATTGATCTTTATTCATGATCCCATCAGCCACTTTAAATTCTCCACTTTTGTTTGGGATCAGTATGTTCTTTTTTTTCAGGAATTGTGTGTCTTTTTGCCCTGTCGTCAGGATCCTCTGACTACTAAAAAATTCTCAAAATTGATATTTCTCTTCAAAACAGTTGGTATCAATGAAATTAATTAATTTTTAGATCTTTTTTAAATGTAAATTAATTTTCTTTTTTTTTAAATTTTATTACCTAAATTTGTTAACGACTCAACAAAAATATATTTTTTCTTTGGGATCAATTAAAAGTGAATTTAGCTTTGTTCAACTAGATGAACTAAATCATCTATCTCTAAATCCTCAATACTTTTACCAATTTTTTTTGAAAAAGTATTTAATTTTTTCGAAGTTGATTCTAACTGCTCATAAAAAAGATCACTAAATTTTTTATCGTCAAATTTTTTGGATTGGTTATCACACCATTCTCTCAGGGGATTTTTGTTTTGATATTCAAAACTATTATCTACTTTGATAATTTTTAAAATGTGAAGGCAATGAGCGAGAATTCTCAAATGATGTTTCTGCATTATAGGGAGATCAAGATTATCAATTTTTTGAATAGTTTCTATGTTTAATGGGTTAAAGAAGGGATCAAGATTATTAGACATTAATTTTTAGTTTTAATAAAGGAAAAAAACTCAATATTGGGGGTATCTTTCGTTAGAGTATATAAAGCTAATTGTAATAGGTTATTTTTGATAACATGGTCAACGAAAATTTAGTTAAAGCTGTAGTAAAAGAGCCTTACAAATATGGTTTCGTTACTGATATTGAAACTGAAAAAATAGCAAAGGGGTTAAATGAGGACATTATAAGATTAATTTCACAGAAAAAAGAAGAGCCAAAATTTCTACTTGATTTTAGATTAAAAGCCTTTAAAAAATGGCAAAAAATGAAAGAGCCTGATTGGGCAGGATTAGGATATAAAAAAATTGATTATCAAGATATTATTTATTACTCTGCTCCCAAGCAAAAAGAGAAAATTTCTAGTTTAGATGAAGTTGATCCGAAACTGCTTGAGACTTTTGACAAATTAGGAATACCCCTTACGGAGCAAAAAAAACTCACAAATGTAGCAGTAGATGCTGTCTTTGATAGTGTTTCCATAGCCACAACTTTTAGAGAAGAACTTGCTGAACATGGAGTTATATTTTGCTCAATTAGTGAAGCAGTAAAAAATCACGCGGATTTGATTGAAAAATATTTAGGTACAGTAGTTCCAGCTAGTGATAATTATTTTGCAGCACTAAATTCTGCTGTTTTTAGTGATGGTTCTTTTGTTTATATCCCAAAAGGTGTTACCTGCCCTATGGATCTATCTTCCTACTTCAGAATTAATAGCGGAGATTCAGGACAATTCGAAAGAACACTAATCATTGCTGAAGAATCAAGTTCTGTAAGTTATCTAGAAGGTTGTACAGCTCCAATGTTTGATACAAATACCCTACATGCAGCAGTTGTAGAGCTTATAGCATTAGACGACGCCTCAATAAAATATTCAACAGTGCAAAATTGGTATGCTGGTGATGAAGAAGGTATTGGTGGAATTTTTAATTTTGTCACCAAGAGAGGAAAATGTTTAGGTAAGAGAAGTAAAATTAGCTGGTCTCAAGTTGAAACAGGGTCTGCAATTACATGGAAATATCCTAGTTGTCTTCTTTTGGGGGAAGAATCTGTAGGAGAATTTTATTCAGTGGCTCTCACCAATAATCTTCAGCAAGCAGATACAGGCACAAAAATGATCCATATTGGTCCCAAGACGAAATCAACTATTGTTAGCAAAGGTATTAGTGCTGGTAACTCAATAAATAGCTACAGAGGTCTTGTCAAAATGGGAACAAAAGCTACAGGATCAAGAAATTATAGTCAATGTGATTCAATGTTAATAGGGGATCAAGCTTCTGCAAATACATTCCCTTACATCAAATCTCAACAACCCAATTCTGAAATTGAGCATGAAGCAAGCACATGTAGAATCTCAGAGGATCAACTTTTTTATCTCCAAAGCAGAGGTATAGAATTTGAGGAGGCAGTATCTATGATGGTCAGCGGTTTTTGCAGAGATGTATTTAATCAATTACCTATGGAATTTGCTGCTGAAGCAGATAAGTTACTGGCACTTAAATTAGAGGGATCAGTAGGTTAATGAATCAATTTCTAAACTGAAATGCAAAGTAAAATGAAAGAATCAGATCCAATTTTAGAAGTTGAAAATCTCTCTGCATCTACTGATAATCTTCCAATTTTAAAAGGGGTTTCACTTACTGTCTATCCTGGTGAAATCCATGCCATTATGGGAAGAAATGGATGTGGCAAAAGTACTCTTTCGAAAATCATTGCAGGACATCCTTCGTATAACATTACAAATGGCGACATAAAATTTTTAGGTGAAAACATCAACTCACTAGAGCCTGAAGAGAGAGCTCAATCAGGAATTTTTCTTGGTTTTCAATATCCGATTGAGATTCCAGGTGTAAGTAATCTTGAGTTTCTAAGAGTTTCAACTAATGCTAGAAGGAAATTCCTCAATAAGGAAGAATTGGATACTTTTGATTTTGAAGAATTAGTTAAAGAAAAGTTAGAAATTGTAAAAATGGATCATGCATTCCTATCAAGGAGCGTAAATCAAGGATTTTCCGGAGGTGAAAAAAAAAGAAATGAGATTCTGCAAATGGCTTTACTTGAGCCCAAGATAGCAATATTAGATGAGACCGATTCTGGTCTAGATATTGATGCTCTAAGAATAGTGGCATCAGGAATTAAAAAAATATCTAATGCACAAACTGGAATTATACTTATTACCCACTATCAAAGATTATTAGATGAAATTAAACCCAATTATGTCCATGTTATGTCAGACGGACAAATCATAAAAACTGGTGAGAGTGATCTTGCTCTAGAGCTTGAGAAAAAAGGATATGAATGGACTGATAACTTTATAAAAGAGACCTAAATAAATGGAAATTATTGAAAAAATAAAAACTAATAAATCGATTGATAACCTAACAGAAATACAAAAAATCTGTCTAGATAAATTACAATCGAGCCCCCTCCCTAATCCTAGAAGTGAACAATGGAGACTTTCAAATAAATCAAAATTTACAAACTTTTTAAACTACTCGGTTAATGAAAAAGATCCAAAATTTGATACACCTTTTCCGCAAACTTCTCAAAGTACTATTAGGTTAATAATTGGTGATAATTGCCAAATTAATTTAATAGAGGAAAATTATTCAATAAAGCAACTGAGTGAGGATAAATTAGTTAAATATATAAAAGAACAGATATCTTGTTTTGATCAAAACGAAAATTGGAGTGACTTACTAAATCTGTCTTTAAACTGTACAAAAAATACCTTGGGATTAAAAATAAATGGATCAGAAATCCCTCCTATTGAAATTTTTAGTCACGCATCAAGTAATTCCTTAAACGCAAAAACCCTCATAATATTTTTAGAAAAGAATTGTGATATTGACTTATTACAAGTAAATCTTGGTAAAGAGAACTCTTCATTATCTCAATCAACGTTCTTTTGTTTAGAAGAAAATAGTTCCTTAAACCATGGTGTTGTTTCTTACGGTGAAAACAAATCAAATCTATTAAATTCTCTGAATGTAATTCAACAAAACAATAGCGAATACAATTTAGGATCTTTACATTTCAAATTTAATTATGCAAGATTTGAAATTCGTATTAAACAATCTGAAGGAAACGCTAAAACCAATATCAAAGGTATGCAAATAACAAAAAAAGATGAACAAATTTCTACTTTTACAAAAATAGAATTTAATGGCCCAAATGGATTTCTAGATCAAATCAATAAATCACTTGCTGACGATAAATCCCATGCGATATTTGAGGGTTCAATAATAGTTCCGAAAATTGCCCAGAAAACTGATGCTTCTCAATTAAGCAGAAATTTACTCTTATCAAATCTCGCACAAATAGATACCAAACCTCAATTAGAAATAATTGCTGATGATGTCAAATGCAAACATGGAGCTACAATTTCACAACTTAATGAAGAAGAACTTTTTTATATGCGGACAAGAGGGATCACATTAACAGAAGCAAGTAAACTACAATTAAGTTCTTACTTTCAAGAAATAATTTCATTTATTCCCGTTCCAAAAGATAGATGGGATTTGCTTGATAAACTTTTAAATGAAAATTAATGGAAACAGTTCAAAATTTTCCTGAAATAACGAAGAAAGACTTTCCTCTTTTAAATGAGAAATTAAAAAGTAGTGATCAAATTATTTATTTAGATCATGCTGCAACTACTCAAAAACCAATACAAGTCTTAGAAAAAATTAATGAATACTATAGAAACTTTAATGCCAATGTTCATAGAGGCGCACATCAATTAAGTGCTAAAGCGACAGAAGAATTTGAAAATGCAAGATATTTAATTAGCAAATACATAAAAGCAAATTCAACAAAAGAAATTATTTTCACAAGAAATGCTACTGAGGCAATCAATCTAGCAGCTAGATCATGGGGCGAATCTTCATTAAGAGAAAACGATGAAATTCTCTTATCAATAATGGAACATCATAGTAATATTGTTCCATGGCAAATGGTTGCAGCAAAAAATAAATGCAAATTAAAATTTATAGGTATAGATAAAAATGGGAAATTAGACATAGATGATTTTAAATCAAAACTAACATCTAGAACTAAGCTTGTTAGCCTAGTACATGTTAGTAATACACTTGGTTGCTGTAATCCAATCAAAGAGATCACTAGATTAGCTAAACAAAAAGGTTCTTTAGTGTTAATAGATGCATGTCAAAGTTTGGCCCATCAAAAACTAGATGTGATAGATCTTGATATAGATTTTTTAGCAGGATCAGGACATAAACTTTGCGGTCCTACAGGTATTGGTTTCCTTTGGTCAAGAGAAGAAATCCTAGAAAAAATTCCTCCACTCTTTGGAGGCGGCGAAATGATTCAAGATGTTTTTGAAGAGACAAGTACTTGGGCAGAGCTACCACATAAATTTGAAGCTGGAACGCCAGCCATTGCAGAAGCAATAGGTCTTGCAGAAGCAATTAATTATATAAACACTATTGGATTGAATGAAATTCATGAATATGAAAAGACTATTACTAAATATTTATTTGAAAAATTAAATGAAATAGAAAATGTTGAAATTATTGGTCCATCACCCGAGATAGATCCAGACAGAGCATCACTTGCCACCTTTTATGTAAAAAATATACATTCAAACGATATTGCTGAAATTCTTGATTCAAAAGGAATTTGCATCAGAAGTGGACATCATTGCTGTCAACCTCTTCACAGATACATTGGAATTAAATCTACGGCGAGAATTAGCATGAATTTCACAACCAATAAGGAGGAAATTGATATATTTATAGAAAAACTAAAAGACACTATTAATTTTCTAAAAATCAATTCTTAAATATTCAAAGCATTTTTTAAAAATTCCTGAGATTTTTGCATTACTACTTTTTTATTTTCAATATTTTTAAACCCATGCCCCTCATTTTCAAAAAAAATAACTTCTGAATATTTATTATTTCGGATCAAAATTTCTTGAATTTTTAAAGTTTGTTCATAAGAAATAACTTTATCTTTTTTTCCATGAAACAATAAGATAGGTTTTTTTATTTTATTAATATAATTAATCGGCGATCTATTAATATATTCATCATGATTTTTTGCATAATTTCCTACCAAAGAATTTAAATAATCTTTTTCAAACCTATGAGTGTTGTAATGCATATCCTTCAAATCAATAACTGGATATTTACAAACTGCTGCTGAAAAAATAGACCCATATAATAAACAATTCAGAGCAGTTAAACCACCAGCACTATTACCAAAAATTACTACTTTCTCGCTATCAACCAGATTTGATTTGATTAACTCAAGAGCGAGTGCTTTGCAATCATAAGAATCAACAATCCCCCATTTATAATTCAACCTCTCTCTATATAATTTGCCAAAACCTGATGATCCTCCATAATTAACTTCAGAAACAAAAAATCCCTTGGACGTCCAATATTGAACTTCAGAATTATATGATCCATTAAAACATGAAGTTGGTCCGCTATGAGCTCTCACAAGAAGCGGTGGCTTTTTAAAAGTTTCAACAAGCGGCCTATAAAGAAAAGAATGAGTAGATTGATCTTCAAAACCTTTAAACCAAAATGGTTCAGGTTTTGAACAATCTCTTATATGATCGAAAAACATCTGCTCAGAAAAATTTGATAAAACTTTTTCTGCAAAATCAATTTCAAATACAATTCCCAAAAAATCAGATCCATAACCTTTAAAAAGAACTTTTTTCCGAAAAACACTGAAATCACTTATTGAGGTAAAAGGAGTAGAAAATTCTTTAACGAATTGAAGATCCTTATATTGTTCAACAATTAAATTATTTTCTTTTTTTGCTAGACAAAATAAATTTTTTTTAGTTCCTGAAAAAAATGTTATTCCTGAGACCCATTGTGGTGCTCCATATTCAGTCAAATTTCTCTCTACTCTTTTCTTAATAAAAATATTCTCAATTTCACTAACATCTAAAAACAATAAGTTCCACCATCCAGAACTATCTTCAGAACATACTAAAATTGTTTCACTTATCCAATAGGGTTGAAAAAAAGAAACATTTTTTTTTGCATTTATAAGCTTATTTGAGAATTTTTTTATTTGTTTTATCTCTCCAGCTAAATCTATTTGAGCAAAAAATAGATCATTTCTCTCCCAGGGCATGTAGGGGGAATCCCACTCTATCCAAGAAAGTAAATTAGCAGAAGTATTAGAAGATAATTCACCAGCAAAATTTTTAAATTTTTTTATTCGATGAATATCTTGTTTAGTTTTTTTTAAGTTTAAAGAAAATAAATAATCTCTATTATTAATTTCGCAAATACCATATAAAAAAAATTTTTCAGAAATGACAAATGAAGAATCGAAATTTGCATCAATCGATTTAGATAGTTGTCTAGGTTCTTGAACTGAATCAAGATATTTATTTTGACTTCTATAAGTTGACGCTGCCTCTTTAAAAATTTGAAACCATACTGCCTTGGTAATCTGATCAATCCATATCAGATAAAAATTATTTTTAAAATTTATGCATTTATAAGATTTACCACCATATCCATGAAAATTATTTTTAATATTATGTTTATTACTTGTTAATTTTTGAGGAAACGCTTTTTTGTCATTAAATGGTCTTACAAAAATAGCATTCTCATTTTGACCTTCACCAACAACATCAATCCAAAAAATTGTATCCCTAATAATAGTTAATTCCTTAAAAGATTTTTTTTGAGATTCAGTTTGCTTAACTTTTAACTTATCATCATTACTCATTTAAAAAAACTATAAAGAAAGTAAATTAAAGTGCTAGTATTTTTATAGCTAAACTCTTAATTAAAAACTTTTTCTAACGTGGCAAACCATTTTTCACAACTTGCAAAAAAGTCAAGAACAAATGGAGGCTCAGAAAAAATTGCAAAAGAACAAACAGGTGAGCCATCTCTGGACATTTATAAACTTGGTGATGATGTATTAAGACAAAATTCCAAAAGAATAACTAAGGTTGACGAATCAATTAGAAAACTTGCTAGAGAAATGCTTCAAAGCATGTATGCAGCTAAAGGAATTGGACTTGCCGCACCTCAAATTGGTATCAACAAAGAGCTTCTTGTAATAGATGTAAATTTTGAAGATTCAGCAGCAGAACCTCTAATATTAATCAATCCAGAAATTACAGACTTTGGAACAACCCTTAATGCATACGAAGAAGGCTGCTTGAGTATACCTGGCGTCTATCTGAATGTAGTAAGACCATCAACTATAAAATTAAAATTTAGAGATGAAATGGGAAGACCACGTAAAATGAAAGCAGATGGACTACTGGCAAGGTGTATTCAACACGAAATGGATCACTTAAACGGAATATTATTTGTTGATAGGGTTACATCGAAAGAAGATTTGAACAAAGAACTTTTAAAGGAAGGGTTTAA
>QCBJ01000002.1 GCA_003281645.1 Prochlorococcus sp. AG-347-G20
TACCTGGATGCACTTCAAAGTAAGGTCTAGATTCTTTTTTGATTTTTTGAAGTAATTCCAAAAGTAAACCAGCCATTCCATAGAATCCAGATTCCCCTGACGAAATTAAAGCTACTTTTATTCCTTCCTCGGCTAGTTGAATTGCTTTACTGCATCTCTCTTTTTCTTCAGTAAGTTTACTTTCAATTAAAACCTGATCATTCCTTTTTAGGGGTTTTATTAAATCTAAATACATTTTGTATCCAATCCAAACAGTACATCTTGCAAGTGCTTTTCTTGCATTATTGGTTAGGTAGGAGATATCACCAGGCCCACTTCCAATAATATGGATTTCGCCATGGGTTGGATTATATTGATTTTTTGATTCTGCTATGGCGATAGTTACTGCCCCAGATTGATTTTTAAAAATTCTTTTTTCTTCTAATAATTTTGATTCTTCTCCTGCTGCAAGTAAGCAAGAGGCTTCTGCTACGGAAGGTGTGCCAACTTCATTTTGCACAAAATTTGATGGATTTGGAACAATTATTGTTGAAAGATCTTCTTTACTAAAAAACTTTATAGGCAAGTTTTTTTCTTTAGCAAGTTCTAAAATTCCTTTCTCATTTTTTTTAATATCAATAGTTGCAAATCCCGCAATTGATTGCTGTGATAAATTTTCTGACTCTAAAAAATTATTCAAAGAATTTTTTATTAAATCTTTGCTTGTATTTCTTTCACATCCAATACCAACCCATAATACGGGAGGGTGCCAAGTTGTTTCATGATTTTCGAATATACTCACGTAGAATGTTGAATCTAGTTTTTCATTTTCTTTTTTATCAATTTGATGAATAATCTCAGCTGATTCTGAAGTTTTCCATAAGCTATTACCAGATAATTGTTTGCAAAATATTTCTTCTTTCTTAGCTTGTTTAATTACTAGTTTTGACCAATCGTTTATTTTGCCAGATCTTTTCCAACCCCATTGATTCCCAAATGCATCAAGATTTAAGAGGCTTTGATCATTGGAATTATTAGTTATTATAATTTCTCCACCAAGTAAATTAGCAATTTGACATGCAATATTTTGCGTATTTGACTGATGTAAGCCAATTAAAGGAACTATCTTGGAACATTTGTTATCTATAACTATTACTCCTGGATCTTGATCTTTAGAGGTTAAAAATGTATTTATTATGCGTATTGATGCAGCAATTGAGCCTATAAAAATTATTAAATCTATATCTTTCCATTTTTCTTTGAAAATTTTTTTAGGCTTAATTAAAGGTATTATTTTTTCTTCAGTCTTCTCTTTATTTGTTGAGCTAGCAATATAAATTTCATCAATAAATTCGGTTTTCTTTAGTCTTTTTAAAATTACTTCTGACTTATAAGATAAACCTATCGCAATGCCTTTCAAATTAAATAGTAATTTTGTTATGTTGAAATTATATCTTGTCAGTGTTAAAGAAAAAAAATTTTAATCAAATATAAAAAAATATTTAAGATATTGATTCATTAAATTGGGTATATATACTTAAAGTCCAGTCATATTAATAGATCTTGCGAATAAAACTAAAAGTAACAAACAGTGAAACATTTGTTACTTAATCGCATGATCAAAGAATCCTTCGCTTATTATTTTTGGTAACGAAATTCTTAATTTTGATTGGTTCGTTCCTTAAAAGTCTACTATTAATAAATATAGGCTTTAGGTACAGAAAATCTACTTAAGGACTTATTACTTAGAGGTGCTAGATGACCATCAGCCCACCAGAAAGTGGAGAAAAAAACAAGAAAGTTTTGGAAGAACCTGTAAAGGCTGATCCAAGACCTATTGATTTTGCGAAGTTAGATAAGCCAGGTTTCTGGTCAAGTAAATTATCTAAGGGTCCAAAAACTACCACTTGGATCTGGAATTTGCATGCAGATGCCCATGATTTTGATGTACATGCTGGAGATGCGGAAGAAGCTACAAGAAAAATATTTTCAGCTCATTTCGGACATCTTGCTGTAATTTTTATATGGATGAGTGCCGCATTTTTCCATGGAGCAAGATTTTCAAATTATTCAGGTTGGTTAGCTGATCCAACACACGTTAAACCAGGCGCTCAGCAGGTATGGGCAATTGTTGGTCAAGAAATGCTAAATGGTGATCTTGGTGCAGACTACAACGGTATTCAAATAAGCTCAGGGATTTTCCAAATGTGGAGAGCTTGGGGCATAACTAATGAATCTGAACTAATGGCTTTAGCTATTGGAGCTGTAGTTATGGCTGCTTTAATGCTTCATGCTGGTATATTTCACTATCATAAAGCAGCTCCAAAAATGGAGTGGTTTCAAGATGTTGATTCTATGATGAATCATCATCTTGCTGGCCTTTTAGGATTAGGTTCCCTAGCTTGGGCTGGACATTGTATTCATATTGGAGCTCCCACAGCAGCTTTGTTAGACGCTATTGATGCAGGTACTCCTTTAGTAATTAATGGTAAAGAAATAGCTACAATTGCTGATATGCCGATGCCTCATCAGCTTTGCGATCCTCAAATAATTGGTCAGATTTTCCCTGGTTTAGCTAGTGGAACCGGTAATTTCTTTACCCTTAACTGGTTAGCTTTTTCAGATTTTCTAACCTTCAAAGGGGGTCTTAACCCTGTAACAGGAAGCTTATGGATGACAGATGTTTCTCATCATCATGTTGCCATTGCTGTTTTATTCATTATTGCGGGTCATATGTATAGAACCAATTATGGAATTGGTCACAGTATGAAAGAAATTTTAGATTCACAACAAGGAGATCCCATATTATTTCCAGCACCAAGAGGCCATCAGGGTTTGTTCGAATTTATGGCTGAAAGTAGACATGCTCAGTTAGCAGTTAATTTGGCAATGTTGGGATCAATAACTATCGTTGTTTCTCACCACATGTACGCAATGCCTCCATACCCTTACATGGCCATTGATTACATGACTGTTTTGGGTACTTTCACACATCACATGTGGATTGGAGCTTTATTTATAGTTGGTGCAGGTGCACATGCTGGAATTGCAATGGTAAGAGACTATGACCCTGCAAAAAATATTGATAATGTATTAGATAGAATACTTAAGGCAAGAGATGCTGTGATTAGTCATCTCAACTGGGTTTGTATGTGGTTAGGTTTCCATAGTTTTGGTCTTTATATTCATAACGACACTATGAGAGCTTTAGGCAGACCACAAGATATGTTTAGTGATTCAGCTATCCAACTGCAGCCTATATTTGCTCAGTGGGTTCAGAGTATTCAAGCCTCAGCGGTGGGTACATCCATCTTGGCTGGAACAGCTGAAGCATTGCCTCACAAAGCCATAAGTGAAGTATTTAACGGTGAAACTATAACTATTGGTGGAAAAATTGCTATGAAGGCAATCCCACTTGGCACCGCAGATTTAATGATTCATCATATTCATGCTTTCCAGATTCATGTAACTGTTTTAATTCTTTTGAAGGGGGTACTTTATGCAAGAAGTTCAAGGTTAATTCCCGATAAAGCTTCACTAGGTTTCAGATTTCCTTGTGACGGTCCTGGTAGAGGAGGTACATGTCAAGTATCTTCTTGGGACCATGTATTTCTTGCCCTTTTCTGGATGTATAACACTATTTCTATCGTTATATTCCACTTCTCTTGGAAAATGCAAAGTGATGTTTGGGGTCTGACAGGAGGTAATTTTGCTCAAAGCTCCATAACTATTAATGGTTGGCTTAGAGACTTCTTGTGGGCACAAGCTTCCCAGGTTTTAACTAGTTATGGTCAAGCAATTAGTATGTATGGTTTGATGTTCTTGGGTGCACACTTCATTTGGGCATTTAGTTTGATGTTCCTATTCAGCGGAAGAGGATATTGGCAAGAATTATTCGAATCAATCGTTTGGGCACACAACAAACTTAAAGTCGCTCCAACTATTCAACCTAGAGCTCTATCTATCACTCAAGGTCGAGCAGTAGGTGTAACACACTTCCTTGTCGGTGGTATAGCTACCACATGGGCCTTCTTCCATGCTCGCCTTTTCGGGCTGGGCTAATAACCTGAACTTCACCTTTTTAATTCAATGGCAACAAAATTTCCATCATTTAACCAGGGTCTAGCTCAGGACCCCACAACCCGACGAATATGGTACGGAATAGCTACAGCTCATGACTTTGAAAGTCATGATGGTATGACCGAAGAAAAACTTTATCAGAAGCTTTTCTCTACACATTTCGGACATCTAGCAATAATCGCTCTCTGGGTAGCAGGAAACTTATTTCATATTGCTTGGCAGGGTAACTTTGAGCAATTTGTACTTGATCCAACTCATGTTCGCCCCATAGCTCATGCTATTTGGGACCCTCATTTTGGATCTGGTATCACAGAAGCGATGACACAAGCTGGAGCAAGCGGTCCAGTAAACATTGCTTATTCAGGTCTCTACCATTGGTGGTACACAATTGGAATGAGAACTAACGAGCAACTCTTCCAAGCATCAATATTTATGAGTATTCTTGCTTGTTGGACTTTATTTGCAGGTTGGTTACATTTACAACCAAAATTTAGACCTTCTCTGGCCTGGTTTAAAAATGCAGAGTCAAGATTAAATCATCACTTAGCTGTTTTATTTGGTTTTAGTAGTATCGCTTGGACAGGTCATTTAGTTCATGTTGCAATACCTGAATCAAGAGGACAGCATGTAGGTTGGGATAACTGGTTAACAGTTCTACCACACCCTGCAGGTTTAGCTCCTTTCTTTACTTTAAACTGGGGAGCATATGCACAAAATCCTGATTCTTTAGATCAAGTATTTGGAACAGCTGAAGGAGCTGGAACAGCAATTTTTACTTTCTTAGGAGGTCTTCATCCTCAAAGTGAAGCATTATGGCTTACTGATATTGCTCATCACCATATTGCAATAGGAACAGTTTTTGTAATTGCTGGCCATATGTATAGAAATACTTTTGGTATAGGGCATAGCCTCAAAGAAATTACAGAAGCTCATAATACTAGACACCCAAATGATCCTCATAAAGGTAGTTTCGGAATTAATCATGATGGTATATATGAAACTGTAAATAACTCGTTACATTTTCAACTTGGACTAGCGTTAGCATCACTTGGAGTAGCAACTTCTCTTGTTGCGCAACATATGGGAGCACTTCCTTCTTATGCTTTTATCGCTAGGGACTACACCACACAATCTGCTTTATATAGTCATCATCAGTACATAGCAATGTTCTTGATGGTTGGTGCTTTTGCACATGGAGCTATTTTCTTTGTGAGAGATTACGATCCAGAATTAAATAAAGATAATGTACTAGCGAGAGTTTTAGGAACAAAGGAAGCTTTAATAAGCCACCTTAGTTGGGTAACAATGTTGCTTGGATTCCATACTCTCGGAATTTATGTCCATAACGATGTTGTTGTAGCTTTTGGTAATCCTGAAAAGCAAATTCTAATTGAGCCAGTATTTGCTCAATTTGTTCAAGCAGCTCAAGGTAAGATGATGTACGGCTTCAATGCTCTACTATCTGATCCTACAAGTTCAGCAAGTCTTGCTGCTAATTCACTACCGGGTAATCATTACTGGATGGATCTCATCAATAGACAAGATGCATTAAGTGCATTCTTACCTATAGGTCCTGCAGATTTCTTAGTTCATCATGCTATCGCTTTAGGTCTTCATACAACTGCTTTAATCCTTATCAAAGGTGCTCTTGATGCTAGAGGAACTAAATTAATTCCTGATAAGAAAGATTTAGGTTATGCATTCCCTTGTGATGGACCTGGACGTGGAGGTACTTGTGATAGTTCATCATGGGATGCTATGTACTTAGCGATGTTCTGGGCATTAAATTTACTAGCATGGGTAACCTTCTACTGGCATTGGAAACACCTAGCAATATGGCAGGGTAATGTAGCACAATTTAATGAATCAGGAACTTATCTAATGGGTTGGTTCAGAGATTATCTCTGGTTAAACTCTGCTCAACTTATTAACGGATATAATCCATTTGGAGTGAACTCATTATCTCCTTGGGCTTGGATGTTCCTATTCGGTCACTTAGTTTGGGCTACTGGTTTCATGTTCCTAATATCATGGCGTGGTTACTGGCAAGAATTAATTGAAACATTAGTTTGGGCACATCAGCGTACTCCAATTGCTAACCTTGTCGGCTGGAGAGATAAACCAGTCGCACTTTCAATTGTTCAAGCTAGATTAGTTGGACTAGCACATTTCACGATTGGAAACATTCTTACATTCGGTGCATTTGTTATTGCATCAACTTCAGGTAAGTTTGGTTAAATTTTTCTTAAATAATTTAAATCACCACATTTGTGGTGATTTTTTTTGTTTAATTTTAATGTTCTAAATTAAGTTAAAATTATATAAATATTATCAAATATAAATGTCAGATATAAAACAATTAATTTCTATTATTATCCCTGTTTATAACGAAAGTGAGAGTATTGGTTTTTTATTGGATGAAGTTATAAATGTAATGTCATTTCATGAATTTAATTTTGAATTGATTGTTGTCAATGATGGTTCTAAAGATAATACTTATCAAGTATTGAAAGAACTAACTCTCAAAATTAAAGAATTGTCATTAATTTCCCTTCGCAAAAATTATGGGCAAACTGCAGCAATGTCAGCTGGCTTTGATTATTCTAGGGGCGATATTGTCATTACTTTGGATGGTGATTTACAGAATGATCCAAATGATATTCCTAAATTAATTTCAGAAATTAATAATGGCTACGATTTGATTTGTGGATGGAGGGTTGATAGAAAAGATAAATTAATTAACAGAAAGATACCATCAAAAATAGCGAATAAATTAATAGCTCATGTAACAGGTTTGAAGTTGCACGACTATGGATGTTCATTAAAAGCTTTTAAGAAAGAAATAATAGATGATATTAAGTTATATGGAGAACTTCATAGGTTTTTGCCCGTTTTAGCAAATATTGAAGGTGCAAGAATCAAAGAAATTAAAGTCAATCATAGAAGTAGGCAATATGGATCTAGTAAATATGGAATAGATAGAACCTTTAGAGTTTTAATGGATTTACTAACTGTTTGGTTTATGACTAAATTCTTAACAAGACCAATGTATGGATTTGGTTTTGTTGGAATTATAAGTATTTTGATTAGCCTTGCAATGAGTTCTTATTTGATAGTTTTAAAAATAATAGGTGAGGATATTGGAAATCGTCCTTTGTTAATGTTTGCATTAATATTGGGGATTGCTGGGGTTCAATTATTTAGCTTTGGATTATTGAGCGAACTTTTAATTAGGACATATCATGAAAGTCAAAGTCGTCCAATTTACAGAATTAGATCAATAAGCAGTATTAATCAAAATTGATTGTTTAATTGAACTTTCTTATTAACAAAGCTGAAATTTCAATAACTTCAGGAGAAATATCTCTTAAGCCTTTTCGTAAAATTGGTAATGTTGATTTATCAGCCAATTCTTCCGCAATTTTTAATGCCTTTAATTTATTTTCTGTATTCCCCTGAAAAAGACTAAACATTTTATTTCTTTGAGAATTTTTATATAATAATGAGTACTTCTTTTCTTCGTGATTGTATAAATAACTATTTTTTTTAGATAGAAATTTATTACTACCCTTTTTATTTTTCTTTAATTTAATAGAATTTAAATTGCTTTTATTTATTAACTTTTTAAAGCTTCTTTTTTTAAAAACTAGAAGTAATATTCCTATAAAAATAATAAGTAAAATTGCGAAAATATTTAACATGTAAAAAGTTAATAATTTTTATATCATCCAGTAATAAAATTAACATTATTTCGCTGATAAATACTAAAGTGTTTAAAGATGTTTAAAGAACTATGCCATCTGATTTGCCAAGTCTTTTACCCTCAATTTTTGTTCCATTAATTGGTATAGCAATGCCTGCTGTTTTTATCGTATTGATTGGAAGATTAATTACAGCAACTGAATAAATTATCAAACACTAAACTATTAAAAAAATGAGCGACTTTCAAAAATCATTCTCTGAATCAACAAGTTCTATTAAGTTTGATGAGAAATACATAGATACTTCTGTACAACCAAATGATATTGGCGTAGCAGAGCAATGGGCAGTAAAAACAGTTGCTGATCCTTGTGTTGGTAATTTAGCTACTCCAGTTAATAGTGGTTATTTTACAAAAGCCTTTATAAATAATTTACCTTTTTACAGAGAAGGTATTTCCCCTAATTTTAGAGGTTTAGAAACTGGAGCAGCTTTTGGATATCTTCTATACGGACCTTTTACCATGACTGGCCCATTAAGAAATTCTGAATTTGCTCTAACAGCTGGACTTCTCGCTACTATTGGAGCTGTTCATATTTTGACAGCACTTTTTGTTCTATACAATGCACCTGGTAAAGCACCTAATGTTCAACCTCCAGATGCGACTGTTAATAATCCGCCAAAGGACTTATTTACAAGAGCTGGTTGGGCTGATTTTACAAGTGGATTTTGGTTAGGAGGATGTGGAGGAGCTGTTTTTGCTTGGTTACTTGTTGGAACATTACACTTAGATACCATAATGCCAATCATTAAAAATATTTGGACTGCTGGTTAATTTCTAAATAAAAGAATAATTAATATTTTAATTTAATTTAAAATTTAAAGGTGAGGTCTATTAATTAACGTATAGTGCGGTCCCATCTATAATTTCTAACGACTCTTCCTGCGGAAATTAGTTTAGATTTATAATGCAATGAGATTTTATCATTAGACTTTTTTAGGGTATCTAATCCTATTCCATTTCTGCCAAAATCCATTCCAGAGCTATGGTAATAGAATCCGTCTCCTTTGTAGATTCCAATATGATCACATTTTTCTTCATTTCCAAAAAATAAAAGATCACCAGGTCGTAGAGCCTCATACGATTCTTTGTAATAAAAAAGGTGCTTACAAAAACTTTTTATTTGAAAAGAGTCTCGAGGTATATAGATTTGATGCTTTAAAAAAGCAGTCTGAATTAATCCAGAACAATCAAAATTGGGTCCTAATGTACCTCCCCAAAGATATTCATTATTTAATTCAGATTGATCCTTGATCCATTTTAAAATTGAGTTAACTTTATCTTTTATAAAGAAGTGTTCTTTTTTTGAATTCTTAGGTTTTCTTAATTCGTATTTCTCAATAATTAATCCATCTAAATTTATCCAACAGAGGTAACCATCTTCATATAGTTGAACTAGTATTCTTGAAAATTTATGGTTGTTTTGATAAATATTTGGATAAATAAGCCTAAAAATTCTATTTTTAAATATTTCAGTAACTAATTTATCTTCTGTTTCATTTTGATATCCCGAAATATTAACTTTTAATTGCCACCAAATAGTTTTTGAAAAATTAGTTTGTTTAAATAGTGAGATAGGATTTTTATAAATTTCCATACAATGTCCTTTTACTATTTAAGTCAAGAGATGGATCTAGCCTTAAATGATATTTTAAGGGGAGTATGTTCTCATAATAAAGATTTTTCAAGAGAAGATATTTCGATAACTTGGATTAATTATAAAAGTGAAAATAAAAGTGTATTTAAAGGTTTTGGTACTGGCATTAATAACAAAAAAATGGTTTACCCTGCAAGCATAGTTAAGTTAGTTTATGGCCTTGCTGCATTTTATTGGATTAAAAAAGGAAGTTTATTATTATCAGATGAAATTATTGATGCTGTAGGGAAAATGTTGTCTTTCTCCAGTAATAATGCAACAAGCTTTTTAATTGATTTACTTACTGGAACAACAAGTGGACCTCGTATTGAAGGCGAATTATGGGAAAATTGGAAATACCAAAGAAGTATAATAAATGATTGGCTACATGATTTAAATTGGGAAGAATTGGTTGGTATAAATTGCTGTCAGAAGACTTGGGATGATGGACCATTTGGTCGCGAGAAAGAATTTTATGGATATGATAATAAAAATAGAAATGCTATGAACTCTGATTCAGCTGCAAGGGTTTTGGAGGAAATTATGATTCATATTGATTATCAAGAAAATAATTTAAATTTGCGAAGTTTTTTAAAAAGAAATTTAAATAAAGTTGTTCTTAAAAAGGATTCTCTTAATCAAATAGATGGTTTTTTGGGTGAAGGATTACCAGAAAGCATTAATCTTTGGAGTAAAGCAGGCTTAATGTCTGAAGTTAGACACGATTCAGCTTGGTGGACTAATAGTCAATCTTTACAGACTTTATTAGTTGTTTTTTGTAATGGAGAAAAATATTCAAAAGATACTTCCTTCTTACCATTAATAGCCAAAGAAGTATATGAATTTAACAAGAGATATACTATTAAGGACTAAAGTAAATCGTCTAAGTAATTAGAGTCTAATTTATCAGTATAGGCTTCATAAGGTAACATCATTACCTCTTCAGAATCTAAATCATTCATAATCCATTCTCTATATTCTGCTAACAGACTTTTTCTATCTTCATTATCTAATTCGTAAATACGCAATGCTGTATCTTTAAAATTCTCTTTAATAAGATTTTCAAGTTCGTTTTTTTTCATATTATTTGTCTTCTCCATCTAAGATTACTCTTCTAATAGTTGATAAGGCTATCCCTGTTTGTGCTCTGATTGATCGATATGAATAGCCTTCGTCACGCAATCTGATCACTAGAGATTCCTTTAAGGGACTTATCTTGGGTCTACCTCCTAAATTATTCCCATTCAATCTTCGTTTTAAAACGTTTTCTTTTTTTCTTTCTTTAAGGCACTCATTATCAAAATTATTTAATTCACATAAAATATTAAAAACTAAAGATGATGTATTAGGAGAATATTTATTGGTAAAAAATCCAGATAAAGTTCTTAACTGGACATCTTTATTTAAAAGTTTATTTATTACTCTTATACATTCATTTCTATTAGAAAATGCTCGATCTAGTTTGGTTACAACTAATTCATCCCCTTTGGATAAAGATTTTAAAGCTTTTTGGAATTCGGGCTTTATTTCTACATCAAGACTTAAGAGTTCAGAAAATATTAAATTGCAACCTTCATCTTTTAAGAATTGTATTTGTTCTTCTAGGTAAAAAATTTCATTATCAATTGCTCTAGCATATCCTATAGATTTTTTCTTTTTATACTTCTCAGATAAGAGAGATTTTTTTCTTTTGAATTGAAAAGTCAAAGTATTTAAAGATATATTTTTTACTGTATCAAATACTAAAGTAAAAAACACTAAATAGAACAAAAAATAAATGTTGTGAATGTAATTTATGCAGTATTGCTATTTATTAAACGTTTTTTTACTGTTCTAAAAATAACGTTCTAGAAAACGTTCTGTTTATGATTATAGAACAATAAGATTTCTAAATTTATTATTTAATCTTAGGTGAATCAACAATATTTCTCTTTTCACCACAGATGGATTTAAATAGTAAAAAAAAAATTTTTTGATTAAAATTCATTTAGATGAAGCTGAACAGAGTAATTTGACAAGTATTTCCAAAAATCCGGCAACAAAACCAGAGTGGTTAAGAGTAAAGGCTCCTCAATTTGAGAGGATAGGTAATACCGCAAATTTATTAAGTGATTTAAAATTAAATACGGTTTGTCAGGAAGCAAGCTGTCCAAATATTGGAGAATGTTTTGCAAGTGGGACTGCCACTTTTTTAATCATGGGACCTGGTTGTACTAGAGCATGTCCGTATTGTGATATTAATTTTGATAGATCTAAAAGAGATTTAGATCCAACTGAACCTCATCGTCTGGCAGAGGCTGTTTCTAGGATGAATCTCAAACACGTAGTTATTACATCAGTAAACAGAGATGATCTTGATGATGGAGGGGCATCACAGTTTTTTCAATGCGTTTCGGAAGTGAGAAAAAAATCTCCGCAAACAACTATTGAACTATTAATCCCTGATTTATGTGGTAACTGGCAAGCGCTTGAATTGGTTTTAGATTCAAAACCAAATGTCCTGAATCATAATATTGAAACTGTAAAAGGTTTATATAGGAAAGTAAGGCCTCAAGGTAATTATCAAAGAACTTTAGATTTACTGAAACGCACAAGAGAATATTTTCCGAGCGTCTATACAAAATCCGGATTTATGTTGGGACTAGGAGAAAGTGATGATGAGGTTTTAAATCTTCTTTCTGATTTAAAAAATCATTTTGTAGATATAGTTACTATTGGTCAATATTTATCTCCAGGCCCAAAACATTTACCTGTTCAAAGATTTGTCAGTCCTTCAAAATTTAATTTCTTCAAATTGTTTGGAGAAGATAAACTTGGTTTTATGCAAGTAGTAAGTTCTCCTTTAACGCGAAGTAGTTATCATGCAGAAGAGATTCAAAAATTAATGAAACAATATCCAAGATAGGAGAATTATTCTATAGAAATATCAATCCATTCATTTAATTTCCAATCAACAATTTTATTTTTAATCATTGGATCTTCCTTAATTATTTTTAGTGCCTCTTCATAAGTTTTTACCTCTATTATCAAAAGACCACCGGCACCAGGTTCCTTAATTTCATTTACTAAAAATCCACTTTTTATATTAATTCCAGCTTTTTTTAATTTTTTTATCCACAATATGTGCTTATCTACAAATTTCTTTTTAAATTTGTTTTGACTAATAAATTCCTTTTTGATAATTTCTGTTTTTACAAAAATAGGCATTTATTGATTTTTTAATCCAAGCATTTCTTGTTCACTGGGCGGTACGATTACTTTAAATAAAGTTTTAAAATTACTCCAATATTTAAGAACATTAGCTGCTTTAGGACTCTGAGTTTTATGATGATAATCGTTAATTATTTCTAATAAAATTTGTTCTTGTTTTGGTGTCTTAATTTCATAGATGCTTACTATTTCTCTATTTACCTTTTTCTCTACATCATTTTTTTCATCAAGTATAAATGCGACCCCCCCAGTCATTCCTGCTCCGATATTTCTTCCTATAGAGCCAAGAATTACAATTTTTCCCCCTGTCATATATTCACAGCAATGATCTCCTGCACCTTCAGTTACAGCTACTGCCCCACTATTTCTTACAGCAAACCTTTCACCTGATTTACCCAACGCATATAACTTTCCGCCCGTAGCGCCATACAGACAAGTATTGCCCAAAATGACTTGATCCGATGAATTCTTATCTATCCTAGGCGGAATTATGGTTAACATACCTCCATTCATCCCTTTGCATACATAATCATTAGCTTCTCCAATTAATTTAATAATCATTCCTTCTAATAAAAAGGCTCCAAAGCTTTGACCTGCATGACCGTTAAAAATTAGATTAATTGCGCCCTCAAAGCCCTTATTGCCATAATGCTGAGCAAGCTCTCCTGAAATTTTTGCACAAACACTTCTATCGGTATTTTTGATTTCAATTTTTTTACTAAATTCTCCATGCGTAGTGAGCGCATTTATGAATTGAGCATCCGTTAAAATCGAGTCTTCCAATACGGTTCCATTGCTATGAGCATTGTTTGAATGTTTTATCCATGATCTATCTTTATAGCTAATTTCGTTGTTAACAAGAGAAGTTAGATCGATATTTTCCGTTTTAGGCAGACTAATATTTTTTGTGGTCAGAAATTCTTTGTTACCAATTAATTCTTCCATTGTTTTGACACCAATGGCACTCAATATTTGTCTTATTTCTTCAGCAACATACATAAAAAAGTTAACAACGTTATCGGGTAAACCTTTGAACCTTTTTCTCAATTCTTCTTTTTGTGTTGCTACCCCAACAGGACAAGTATTTTTATGGCAAACTCGTGCCATAACGCATCCTTCAGCAATCATTGCTACGGATCCAAATCCATATTCTTCTGCGCCCAAAAGAGCAGCAATGACAACATCCCATCCTGTTTTAAGCCCACCGTCTGTTCTTAAAAGAACTCTGTCGCGCAGATTATTATCAAGAAGTGATTTATGTACCTCTGCTAAACCAAGTTCCCAAGGCAATCCAGCGTGCTTAATGGAGCTCAAGGGAGAAGCACCGGTTCCTCCATCGTGGCCAGAGATTTGTATAACATCTGCGTTTGCTTTACTTACACCCGCAGCTACAGTTCCAATACCAATTTCAGAAACAAGTTTGACACTTACTTTTGCTTTAGGATGAACCTGATGAAGATCATGAATTAGTTGTGCTAAATCTTCAATTGAGTAAATATCATGATGTGGAGGTGGAGAAATTAAAGCCACGCCAGGTTTACTATTCCTGAGTTTTGCTATGTAGGAATCGACTTTTGGACCAGGAAGTTGCCCGCCTTCCCCAGGCTTTGCACCTTGGGCCATTTTAATTTCAAGTTGTTTACCACTTCGAAGATATTCAGGGGTAACTCCAAATCTTCCTGAGGCGATTTGCTTTATAGCAGAGCAAGCGGTATCTCCATTTTCAAGGCCTTTTATAAAGGGCAAAGTCGCTGATTGAGTATTTTCATCAATATCATTTAAAACATTAAAACGAGCTGGATCTTCTCCACCTTCACCACTATTACTTTTTCCACCAATTCTATTCATTGCAACTGCTAAAACTTCATGCGCTTCTCTTGATAAAGCACCTAAACTCATTCCTCCTGTACAAAACCGTTTGCAAATTGATTCAACACTTTCAACTTCACTTATTGGTATGCTTTCCCTATTAGAATCAATTGTCAGTAAGTCTCTTAGAGCAGTTGTTGGTCTGTTACTAATAAGTTCTTTGTACAATTTGAAGTGGTCATAAATTGGTCCTTCTTTAACAGCAGAATGGAGTGCCTTTGACATTTCAGGATTATTTGAGTGATATTCTCCATAATTTCTGAATTGCACAAATCCTAGAAACTCGAGTTTTTTCAGGTCAATTTCTGGATAAGCTTTTGTGTGAATTGAAATTGATTCATTAGCTAATTCCTTTAAAGTAATTCCAGCAATTCGACTTGTTGTCCCGTCGAAACCAAGTTTGATTAAATCGGAGCCCAAACCTACCGCTTCAAAAATCTGAGCCCCGTGGTAACTAGAAAGCAGTGAGATACCTATCTTAGAAAGTATTTTCCGTAAGCCATCCTCAAGAGCTTTTTTAATATTGGTCTGAACCTTATCTGTTGATAATAAATCAATTTTTTTGCTATCTATTAGTTTTTGAGTCTTAGGATGCTTTAACCAATGTCTCCCTGATTCAAATATTAGCCAAGGGCAAACAGCACTAACTCCATATCCAATCAGGCATGCTAAGTGATGAGTACTCCAACATTGACCAGTCTCGATAATTAGGGAGGCTTTTAATCTTGTTTCTTTTTTAAGAAGATAATGATGAATTGCACCTACAGCTAAGAGAGGGGGAATAAAACTTTTTGTTGAGCTTACTCCTTTGTCAGAAATAATAATTAAAGCACATCCATTATTAACTGCATTTTCACTTTGCTCGCAAATATCATTTAATTTACCTTCAAATCCATTAATTCCTTCGTTGATTTCATACAAGGTTGAAATTGTTTGAGATTTAATTTTTGATTTTTTAATTGAAATCAGTTCTTCTTCATTGAGAATTGGGCTCTGTAAATGAATAAAAGGTTTAAGATCTTTAATCTCAAATGGTGAACATCTCTCTCCAAGATGCATTTCAAGGCTCATCACAAGTTTTTCACGAAGAGGGTCTATTGGAGGATTAGTTACCTGAGCAAATCTTTGCTTGAAATAGTCATACAAAATATGGGGTTTTGATGAAAGCACTGCTAATGGTATGTCGTCGCCCATGCAATAAGTAGGCTCTTTAGCTAATGAAGCCATGGAATCTAAGATAAGATCATTATCTTCCGCTGAAAACCCGTATGCAGTTTGTTGTTGTATCAACTCAAGATCTTTTAGTTTGCAGTCTTTAACCCATTCACTATTATCAATTTTTATAGTTCTTTTACTTAGGAGATTTTTATAATCATGCCTTTGAGCGGCTTCAGATTTTACTTCCCAATTTCTTAGGATTCTATTCTGATGAAAATCAACTGCCAGCATTTGTCCCGGTCCTAATCGACCTTTTTCTATTACTCTTTCTTCTTCAAGATCTACTACTCCTGTTTCAGAACCCATTATTACAAAACCATCATTTGTGATTGAATATCTTGCTGGTCTTAGGCCATTTCTATCAAGCGTTGCTCCGACAAAATTTCCATCAGCAAATACAAGGAGTGCTGGACCATCCCAAGCTTCTTGTAGGCTTGCAGAATATTCATAAAAAGCTTTTATATCTTCTCTCTGCTCAAGTTCTGGTTGATCTCTAAATGCTTCAGGAACAAGTTTTAATAATGAGTCAGTAATGGGCTGCCCTGAACGAATATTGATTTCAAGGGTTGCATCAAGATTTGATGAATCACTTTTATTTACATCTACAATGGGCTTGATTTCATTAGATAACTCTCCCCAAAAATCATCTATATGTGTTTCTGAAGCTTTAGCCCAGTTGATATTACCTAAGAGAGTATTTATTTCGCCATTATGACCCAAAAATCTCATGGGTTGAGCTAGCGGCCATTTTGGAAGTGTATTAGTACTAAATCTACGATGATAAACAGAAAATGAAACTTTAAAACTCTCTTCTTTTAGATCTCGATAAAACTCCGATAATATTTCAGAGCGAACCATACCTTTATAAACAACTGTTTGAGAACTTAGTGAGGCAAAATAAAATTCACAATCCCCAACATCGTTTTTGAAAGTTTCTCTTATTTTTTTCTCAATTCTTTTCCTTAGTTGGAATAAAAGCCTTTCAACATCCTGATGATCTTTTTTATCTATATATAAAATCCATTGACATATAAATGGAGCATTTGCTTTAGCTAAAGGACCTAAGATTTCATTATTAACTGGGACTATTCTCCAAGATGTTTTGTTGACTTTTAATTTTTCTGCTTCTTGATCACATATTGATTTACATACTTCAATTTTTTCTTTCTTATTAGGCATAAAAATCATACCTAAACCTTTATTAAATTCTTGATTATTTTTTAGATTAATTTCCTCTTCTAGATATCCCCATGGAATTGAACATAAAATACCCGCTCCATCTCCTGAATCACTATCTCCACCACAACCTCCTCTATGTTCCATGCAGTTTAGGCCTTTAAGGGACTGTTTTAGGATCCAATTGCTTTCTAACCCTTTAATATTTGCTATGAAACCAACTCCACAGGCATCTTTCTCCCCAATTATTCCATTTGGGGAATAACTATCTTGATATGGGCCAACGATTCTTTTGATACTCTCTCCCATAGATTATTTAATTCTATTTAGTTATTTATGTATTTCTATTATAAAAATAAATATGAAAATAAATCTAAAAATAATGAATATTTACCAAAGAATTTTAATTTGACAAATTTTTAAAAAAAATATAATTAAAAACTTTTAGTTGGTGCTCTTAAAAGGTTATGATAGTCAAATATTTATTTTTATCTAACTTTAATAGATGCCCACCATCTCACAATTAGTAGGTTCAGAAAGAAAACGTCTGACAAAGAAAACAAAATCTCCTGCATTGAAATCTTGTCCTGAAAGAAGAGGCGTATGTACAAGAGTTTATACATCAACACCAAAGAAGCCTAATTCAGCTTTGAGAAAAGTTGCTAGGGTTAGATTAACTTCTGGTTTCGAAGTAACGGCTTATATCCCAGGAATTGGACATAATTTGCAAGAACATTCTGTAGTTCTACTAAGGGGTGGAAGAGTTAAGGATTTGCCAGGAGTTAGATATCATATAATAAGAGGAACTTTAGATACGGCTGGAGTCAAAGATAGACGTCAATCCAGATCTAAGTATGGAGCAAAAGCTCCAAAAGATTAATTTTTAAACATCATTTTTTTTAAAACATGTCACGTCGTAATGCAGCAGTAAAAAGACCAGTTCTTCCTGATCCTCAATTTAACAGTCGTCTTGCTTCAATGATGATTTCTCGATTGATGAAACATGGTAAAAAATCTACAGCTCAAAGAATATTGTCTGATGCTTTTTCCTTAATAAGCGAGAGAACAGGCGGGAATGCAGTGGAATTATTTGAAACAGCTGTAAAAAATGCTACTCCTCTTGTTGAGGTACGAGCTAGAAGAGTTGGTGGTGCAACATATCAAGTCCCTATGGAAGTTCGCCAAGAGAGGGGTACTGCTATGGCATTAAGATGGCTTGTTACATTCTCACGTGCAAGAAATGGCAAAAGCATGTCCCAAAAACTTGCTGGCGAGTTAATGGATGCAGCAAATGAGACAGGTAGTGCCGTTAAAAAAAGAGAAGATACTCATAAAATGGCAGAAGCTAATAAAGCTTTTGCACATTACAGATATTAATTTCATCAAAAGGTACTTAAGTAGTTTATTATTATTAAAGTTTGCTTTTAGGGTGAACTACAATTATCAAAAATTATTTTATTTGGAGCTTTAAAATTGGCACGCGACTTTCCCCTTGAACGAGTAAGGAATATAGGTATAGCCGCTCATATTGATGCAGGTAAGACAACAACAACTGAAAGAATTTTGTTTTATTCAGGTGTAGTTCATAAGATAGGAGAGGTTCATGATGGTGCTGCTGTAACAGATTGGATGGCTCAAGAAAGAGAAAGAGGGATAACTATTACTGCTGCTGCAATATCTACTAGTTGGCAAGATCATAGGATTAATATTATTGATACTCCTGGACACGTTGACTTTACTATTGAAGTTGAAAGATCAATGCGTGTATTGGATGGAGTTATAGCTGTATTTTGCGCAGTTGGTGGAGTTCAGCCTCAATCCGAAACGGTTTGGCGTCAAGCAGATAGATACTCTGTTCCAAGAATGGTTTTTGTTAATAAAATGGACAGAACTGGCGCTGATTTTTTAAAGGTTAATGAGCAAATTAAAGATCGACTAAAGGCAAATGCACTTCCAATCCAGTTACCTATTGGTGCTGAAGGTGATCTCACAGGCATTATTGATCTAGTAGCCAACAAAGCATATCTTTACAAAAATGATTTAGGTACTGATATTGAAGAAGCACCAATTCCATCTGAAATGGAGGAGGAAGCTGCTGAATGGAGATTTAAGTTAATGGAAAGTGTTGCAGAAAATGATGAAGAGTTAATAGAAATATTTCTCGAAACAGAAGAATTATCTGAAGAACAACTAAAAAAAGGTATTAGGGAGGGAGTTTTAAAACATGGATTGGTCCCAGTATTATGCGGTTCAGCTTTTAAGAATAAAGGTGTCCAACTTGTATTAGATGCTGTAGTTGATTACTTGCCAGCTCCTGTTGATGTGAAACCAATACAAGGTATTTTGCCAAGTGGCAAAGAAGATGTTAGACCTTCAGATGATAATGCTCCTTTCAGTGCATTAGCATTCAAAGTGATGTCAGATCCTTATGGGAAATTGACTTTTGTAAGAATGTATTCAGGCGTTCTTTCAAAAGGAAGTTATGTAATGAATTCTACTAAGGATGCTAAAGAGAGAATTTCTAGATTAGTGATTCTTAAGGCAGATGAAAGAGAGGAGGTTGATGAATTGAGGGCTGGGGATTTAGGAGCTGTATTAGGTCTTAAGAATACAACAACTGGTGACACTTTGTGTAACACAGAAGATCCAATAGTTTTGGAGACATTGTTTATCCCTGAACCAGTGATCTCAGTAGCTGTTGAGCCAAAAACTAAAGGTGACATGGAAAAATTGTCAAAAGCCTTAACTGCTTTGTCTGAAGAGGATCCAACCTTTAGGGTTAGTACAGATCCTGAGACAAATCAAACTGTTATTGCAGGTATGGGTGAGTTGCACTTAGAAATCCTTGTTGACAGAATGTTAAGGGAATTTAAAGTTGAAGCAAATATAGGAGCTCCTCAGGTTTCATATAGAGAAACTATTAGGTCTAGTTCTAAAGGCGAAGGTAAATATGCAAGACAGACTGGAGGTAAAGGTCAATATGGTCATGTAATTATTGAAATGGAACCTGCTGAAGTTGGTAAAGGTTTTGAATTCGTAAACAAAATTGTTGGTGGAGCTGTACCAAAAGAGTATATTGGTCCTGCATCTAATGGAATGAAAGAGACCTGTGAATCTGGTGTTCTTGCCGGTTATCCACTCATTGATGTAAAAGTAACACTAGTCGATGGTTCATTCCACGATGTAGACTCATCTGAAATGGCCTTCAAAATTGCAGGTTCCATGGCTTTTAAAGACGGGGTTAAAAAATGCAATCCTGTCCTTTTAGAGCCTATGATGAAAGTTGAGGTCGAAAGTCCTGACGACTTTCTTGGATCTGTAATTGGTGATCTCTCTTCCAGAAGAGGTCAAGTCGAAGGACAATCTGTTGATGATGGATTGTCTAAGGTACAGGCCAAAGTGCCCTTAGCCGAAATGTTCGGTTATGCCACTCAACTCCGATCAATGACTCAAGGTCGGGGTATATTTTCAATGGAGTTCGCAAATTATGAGGAAGTTCCTCGTAATGTTGCTGAAGCTATCATTTCCAAGAATCAGGGCAACTCCTGATCTCTAAACTAAAACACTCTTAAACCCTCGATTCTTTAATTCAAAATGGCTCGCGAGAAGTTCGAAAGAAACAAACCACATGTCAACATAGGTACTATTGGCCATGTTGATCATGGAAAAACAACACTAACAGCTGCTATTACAAATGTATTAGCTAAAAAAGGTCAAGCTCAAGCTCAAGATTACGGAGACATTGATGGTGCTCCTGAAGAAAGAGAACGTGGCATTACCATTAATACAGCTCATGTTGAATATGAAACTGAAGGCAGACATTATGCTCATGTCGATTGCCCGGGACATGCTGATTATGTGAAAAACATGATCACAGGGGCCGCCCAGATGGATGGAGCTATTCTAGTTTGCGCAGCTACAGATGGTCCTATGGCTCAAACAAAAGAGCATATCCTACTAGCTAAACAAGTTGGAGTTCCCGCTCTTGTAGTTGCTCTAAATAAGTGCGATATGGTCGATGATGAAGAAATTATTGAACTTGTCGAAATGGAAATTAGGGAACTCTTAGATAGTTATGACTTCCCCGGAGATGACATTCCTATAGTTCAAGTTTCAGGTCTAAAAGCTCTCGAAGGTGATTCTACTTGGGAATCAAAGATTGAAGAATTAATGAAAGCAGTTGATGCTAGCATTCCTGAACCAGAAAGAGAAGTTGATAAACCATTCTTGATGGCAGTTGAAGACGTTTTCTCGATTACTGGTAGAGGAACTGTTGCTACTGGAAGAATTGAGAGAGGTAAAGTTAAGGTTGGAGAAGAAGTAGAAATAGTTGGGATAAGAGATACAAGATTAACAACTGTTACTGGAGTTGAAATGTTCCGAAAACTTCTTGACGAAGGTATGGCTGGCGACAACGTTGGATTACTTTTAAGGGGTGTTCAGAAAGAAGATATTGAGAGAGGAATGGTTCTTGTGAAGAAAGGATCTATTACACCTCATACTCAGTTTGAAGGAGAAGTTTATGTTCTCAAAAAAGAAGAAGGCGGAAGACATACTCCTTTCTTCGCAGGATATAGACCTCAGTTCTACATCAGAACAACTGATGTGACAGGTCAAATAACAGCATTTACCTCAGATGATGGCTCTAATGTTGAAATGGTTATGCCAGGAGACAGAATTAAGATGACTGGAGAATTAATTTGTCCTGTAGCTATTGAACAAGGTATGCGATTCGCCATACGTGAAGGTGGACGTACTATCGGTGCTGGGGTTGTTTCTAAAATTCTCAAATAATAAATTTGAATTTTAAAAATTTAACCTCAATCATCTAATATAGGTTTATGGATAAGGGTCATTTTAATCAATGACCCTTTACTAGAAGTTATTTGAAACTATGACTGCATCAATTGCACAACAAAAAATAAGAATAAGGCTCAAAGCATTTGATAGAAGAATGCTAGATTTATCTTGCGACAAGATTATCCAAACTGCTGATACTACTTCTGCCTCAGCAATAGGTCCAATACCTTTACCTACAAAAAGGAAGATTTATTGTGTCTTAAGATCACCACATGTTGATAAAGACTCTAGAGAGCATTTTGAAACAAGAACACATCGAAGAATAATAGATATCTATAGTCCTTCTGCAAAAACTATTGATGCTTTGATGAAACTAGATCTTCCAAGTGGTGTAGATATAGAAGTTAAACTTTAATAAATCCCGAAACCGCCCTAAATTGATTAATATAAAAAAAATGAAATGAGGTTTAAATGGGAGAACTCTCAGTAAGGGAATTACCTTTATTTCCTTTGCCAGAGGTAGTCCTTTTTCCTCAAGAAGTATTGCCTTTACATATTTTTGAATCGAGATATAGGATTATGCTCCAATCTGTTCTTGAAAATGATTCTATGTTTGGAGTTATTAAGTGGGATCCAACTACTAAAAGTATGGCTAACGTTGGATGTTGCGCACAAATTTTAAAACATCAAACTGCGGAGGATGGGAGGAGTAATATTATCACTCTCGGCCAACAAAGATTTCAAGTCTTAGAAATTACCCGTTCGACCCCATTTTGTTCTGCGATGGTTAGTTGGATTAGTGATGATAATATTGATGACTTTCAAAAATTAGATTCTCTAAAAGATTCAGTAAAAGAAGCACTTAGTGATGTTATTAATTTAACGAGTAAATTGACTAATACAAAGAAAAATCTACCTGATAAATTACCTGATAACCCAATGGATTTATCATTTTGGATAGGAGCTCATTTGGGCGGTCCTGTTGCGGAAGAACAGCAAAGACTTCTTGAAGAGAGAAATACTTTTACCCGTTTGCAAAGAGAATATGAAATGCTTGATCATACAAGAAAACAACTTGCAGCAAGAACAGCATTAAAAGAGAGTTTTCCTGATATAAAAGAAAATTAAATGTTTGAATTATTATTCCCTTTTTTTTTAATAGTTTTATTCTTTCTAGTCCTAGCGATAATATGGAGAAATAATGCTAGAAAATATATTTCTTCCGGTACAGTAGCTTCTGCATATGATGCTTGGACTCAGGATAAATTACTTGAGAGATTATGGGGAGAACATATACATTTGGGTTTTTATCCCTCTGGGAAAAAAAATATTGATTTTAGAAAGGCTAAAGTTCAGTTTGTTCATGAATTTGTCAAATGGAGTGGTTTAGATAAATTACCACAAGGATCCAGAATACTTGATGTTGGTTGTGGAATAGGGGGAAGTTCTAGGATTCTTGCAGAATATTATGAGTTTAATGTCACTGGCATTACAATCAGTCAGGCTCAAGTTAAAAGAGCAAGAGAACTTACTCCTGATGGGCTAAATTGCAACTTTCAAGTTATGGATGCTTTGGATTTAAAATTTGAAGATGGATCATTCGATGCCGTCTGGAGTGTTGAGGCTGGTGCACACATGAATGATAAAAATATTTTTGCAGATGAAATGCTGAGAATTCTAAGACCTGGAGGCTATTTCGCTTTGGCTGATTGGAACTCAAGAGACCTTGCGACATACCCCCCATCATTTTTTGAAAAGTTAGTTCTTAAACAGTTACTTGAACAATGGGTACATCCTAATTTTATTAGTATTAACGAATTTAGTAATATTCTTAGAACTAACGAAAATAGTTCAGGAAGAGTTATTTCTGAAAATTGGAATTCCTATACAAATCCTTCATGGTATGACTCCATTATTGAAGGCTTTCGAAGGCCCTTCGTAATTTTGTCACTTGGCCCATTTGCAATAGTGAAGTCTATTAGAGAGATTCCAACAATACTTCTCATGAATTGGGCATTTAGAAAAGGTTTAATGGAGTTTGGAGTTTATAAATGTAGAGGGTAAATTAGTCTAGTTCAACATTTTCAGAAAAATAATTTCCAAAGTCTACAAAATTATTGCAAAGTGGCTTTAACTTATTTTTTAATTCAAGAAAATTTTTGATGTTATTGTGATTATTGATTTCTAGATCAATATAAATTATGTATTCGCCTAATTCTCTTTTTGAAGGTCTCGATTCAATTTTACTCATATTAAATCCAAAATCTGCAATATAATTTATAGCTTTAAGCAAAGCACCAGGTTTATTTGAAATTAATGAAAAAGCAAAACTGGCAATATTAGCTAAATTTGAATTTGATTCCTTGCTCAATAAAACAAATCTAGTGCAATTACCTGGAACATCATTAATAGGAAAGGCTAATTCTTTAAGTCCTTCAATTTGAATTAACGATTTTGAACCGATAGCAGCTCTAAATTTACTTCCCTTGATCATATTGACAGCTTCTGATGTTGAATTTGTTGGGAGAGGAATTGCATTTGGAAGATTCTCAGATAACCATTCTGAACATTGAGCTAATGCTTGAGGATGAGATAAGACTTCTGAAATGTTTGAAAGTTCTCCATCACTAATTAATGCATGTTTTATAGGTAAAACAATTGCTTTATTTATAAAAATTTCAGGAAATTTCCAAAGGGCATCTAGAGTAGCCGTAACTCCCCCTTCTACAGAATTTTCAATAGGGACTACAGCAGCATCACAATTGTTGTACGCTATTGATTTAATGACCGAATGTAGCCCATTACATGGTACAAATATAGGTGTCTGAAAATTGGCAAGCTTTGATAATATATGGGCTGCTTTTTCTGCGTATGTTCCTTGAGGACCTAAATATGCAACTTGTTTGCCCATGATAAATTGTAAAAAAAAGAGAGATTATATAAGCATTGGAGGAATATAGAAAATGCTATTGTCTTTTGATGCTAAACAGAAACTCAAGCTTTCTGTAACACGTAATAAAGAATATCTTTCTAAATATCTTTTGGAAGAAGAAAGAGTTGTTGGAGCAATGCTTGACTCCAAAAAATTAGTACCAGAAGGAGTAGGTAGATATAAGTATACAGTAACAAGTTTTAAGGTTTTTCAATTAGATATTAACCCTGTTGTCTCAATTGCGGTAGAAAATAAAGATGGAATTTTAAAAATGAGTGCCCTTGAAAGTACATTGGATGGTTTGGGTATAATAGATGATTTTAATCTTATTTTGAAAGCGAATTTGGAAGCAACTGATATTGGATTAGAAGGTGAGGCGCTTCTTGGGGTATCTGTAAGCCAACCGGCTCTATTGAAGCTGGTACCAAGGAAAATTTTAGAATCAACTGGTCATTCGGTATTAAATGGGATTCTGTTGGGTATAAAGTCTAGGGTTCAACAGCAACTCGTAAAAGATTTTTTAGATTGGTGCGAATTAAATAAGATTTGATTTCTTTAAAAAACTTTTCCTATGAAGTTTAGTTATTCCATTTTTTTTGATTAATGAAAGATGCTCTCTGGTTCCATAACCTTTATTTTTAAAAATCAAGTATCCTGAGTATTTTTTTTCTAACCTATCCATTAGATTGTCGCGAGAAACTTTAGCAACTATGCTTGCTGAAGCTATCGAAATAAACTTTGAGTCTCCAGATATTATGTTTTGCTGAAATCCGTCCCATGGCCTTAATAATAAGGGACCATCAATTATTAATTCAGATGGCTTTTCTTTTAATTTTTTTAAAGCTCTCATCATTGAAAGTTCTGTCGCAACCCTGATACCTAACTTATCTATTTCTCTGGCAGAAGATTGCCCAATTCCATAATCTGAAGAGAGCAATAAAATTTTTTGTAAAAGTAATTTTCTTTTTTTGGGAGTTAGTTTTTTACTATCTGTTACTCCAAATTGTTTTAATATAAGTCTATTTTTTTCAGCTAATACTACAGCTGCTGCAAAAACTGGACCAAAAATTGCTCCCCTTCCAACTTCATCTATTCCAACTTCGAATACTTTATTCAATGGTTGCTGAAGATCTTCTTCTTTTTTTTCTTGCATTGTTTAGCTCATCTGTAAGTTCAATTTCATCCTTTTTATCTGTAAATACAACTTCATCATTTTCATTAGCTTTTTTTGTTGATTTATTTTTAGAATTTGCATTTGCTTCAATTTTAATTTGAATCTTTTCTTCTTCCGATTTTGAGATTTTTTTAATTTGTTTTGCTTTTGTTTTTTTATTATCTAAGGGTTTTTCAGTTTCTTTACTACTGTCTTTTAAACGCACAAAATTATTGCTGGTGAGATATTCTTTACCTAACTTTATAAGTGGATTAATACCTAATTGACTGAAAACAATTTTTTCTTCATTAGTAAGATCAACTGTTATTATATTTTTTTCTTTTGAATTTGATTGGTTCAAATTATCATTATCATTTTCTTTTTCCTTTTTATTTGAAGAATACTCTTTGCTTGGGTCTTTGGAGTTAATTAATTCCTTGTCAATTATTTTTTCGTGCTCATCAGTTGATTGATAAGTATCTTTATCTAAAGATTTAAGATTGTTTGATTGATTAGATTTATTTTCAAAACTTTTAATTTTTAAGTTTGAAATTTCTTGATTTAGTATATTTTCTATATGTCCGTTACCATCGCATGTAGAACATTTTTTACTGAATAATTCATATATATTTTGACCTTGTCTTTTTCTTGTTAACTCTACTAAGCCTAATTCTGTAAGCTGAGCTATTTGAGGCCTCGCAGAATCATCTTTTATTGCTGAGGTAAAATGCTCAAGTAACTGAAATTGATCTCTTCTAGATTCCATATCGATAAAATCTATTACTATAACTCCACCAATATTTCTTAATTTCATTTGCCTTGAGATTTCAACTGCTGCTTCGCAGTTTGTCCACAAAACGGTTTGTCTTGAGTTTGCGGATCTTGTAAATGATCCAGAGTTTACATCGATTACTGTTAAAGCTTCAGTAGGTTCGATAATGATATAACCTCCCGAAGGAAGATCTACTCTCGGCTGGAGAGCTTTTTGAATTGTCTTCTTAATTTCGTACTTTTCGAAAATATGTTGGTTTAAACTGTTATCGTGAAATTCAATATCTAAATCAGATTCATAATTTATTAAAAAATCTTTTGCCCTTGCAACTGAAAATTTACTATCAATAATTACCCTTTTTGTTGATTCTTTAATATGATCTCTCAAGATCTTAAGAGAGAAATCTTCATCTCTTTTTATTAAATTTGGGGGATTAGAAGCTTCAGAAACTTTTAGTACATTTTCCCATTGTTGAATTAATTGTTCTAAATCTTCAATTAGAAGTTCTTCTTTTATTTTTTCAGCCTCTGTTCTAAATAACAAGCCTGTGCTGGAAGGTTTTATTAAAACCCCAAGAGCTTTCAAACGGCTTCGTTCTGTTTCTGTATTTATTTTTCTTGAAATATTTACTCCTTGGCCATATGGCTGCAATATCAGGTATTTTCCTGGAATTGAAATACTTCCGGTTAGTCTGGGACCCTTAGATCCTGTGGGTTCCTTTATTACCTGTACTAAAACTTTTTGTTTTGGTTCTAGTAATTCAGTTATTCCAAATGTACCTTTTTTAAGTCTTAGTGGACCTAAATCTGAAACATGGATGAATCCATTTTTCTCACTTTCTCCAATATTTATAAAAGCGGCATCAATGCCAGGGAGAACATTTTCAACTGTTCCTAAAAAAATATCGCCAATTTGATATTGACCTTGTGCGACGATTAATTCATCAACTCGATCATCTGTGAGTAGTGCTGCTATTCGAGCCTGCTCAGCGATGATAATTTGCTGAGACATATAATTGATTCTGAATGATTTGGATTTTGAAAATTTTGTAAATTAAAGAAAAAGCTTTTATGTTTAATAAAGCATTTTTTTTAGCAATTATTATTTAGTTTTTTGAAATTAATAAAGTTAATAGTGATTGAATTCTGCTATTTATAAAGCTTTAAATGATTTTAAACTAATTGAAATTGATTTCATAGCTATGATTATCTCTTAATTTAATCATAACTAAGATAATTTTAACATCTAATTACCACTAAAGCACGTTAATACATTATTCTAAGTATTGGTGAAATTTTTTATCTAAAGTGGTTCAAGTAAACGAAAATTATTTAAAACTCAAAGCTGGCTATTTATTCCCTGAAATTGCTAAAAGGGTAAAAATATATTCTGAATCAAATAAGAGTGCTGAAATTATTAAGCTTGGTATAGGAGATGTTACAGAACCATTACCTAGAGCATGCATAGATGCAATGGGTAAAGCTTTAGATGAAATGGGAACAACAGATGGTTTTAGAGGTTATGGACCAGAACAAGGTTATTCTTGGCTGAGAAAAAAAATATCTGAACATGATTTTATTTCGAGAGGCTGTCAAATTTCACCTGAAGAAATCTTTGTTTCTGATGGTTCTAAATGCGATAGTAGCAATATTTTAGATATTCTTGGCAAAGATAATTCAATTGCTGTAACAGATCCTGTTTACCCAGTTTATGTAGATAGTAATGTTATGACAGGCAGAACTGGTGATTCTCTTGAAAATGGTACTTATCAAGGATTGACATATCTAGCAATAAACGAGGGAAATAACTTTCTGCCAGAACTACCTGAAAAAAAAGTTGATATTTTATATCTTTGTTTTCCTAATAATCCGACTGGGGCAACGATTAGTAAAGCAGAATTGAAAAAGTGGGTCGACTATGCTCATCAAAACAAATCCCTAATACTTTTTGATGCAGCTTATGAAGCATTTATTCAAGATAATGATATTCCACATTCAATATATGAGATTGAGGGAGCAAAGGATTGTGCTATTGAATTTAGATCTTTTTCAAAGAATGCAGGATTTACTGGAGTTAGATGTGCTTTTACAGTAATACCTAAAAATCTCAAAGGTTTGAGCTCAACAAATGAGGAAATAGAGTTATGGCCTCTTTGGAATAGGAGACAATCTACAAAGTTCAATGGAGTAAGTTATGTGGTTCAGAAAGGAGCAGAGGCTGTTTATTCTCTTGAAGGGAAGAAACAGGTGAGAGGTTTAATTGATTTTTATATGGAAAATGCAAAAATAATGAAAAATAAACTTCAGAATTCAGGATATAAAGTTTATGGTGGGGACAATGCTCCTTATATCTGGATTAAAGTTCCAGATCAAATGACATCTTGGGACTTTTTTGATTTCCTTCTCCAAAAAGTTAGTGTAGTGGGAACTCCTGGGAGCGGATTTGGATTAGCAGGAGAGGGTTATTTTCGCTTGTCAGCATTTAACTCGCGATCAAACGTCCTTGATGCAATGGAAAGAATAATTAATATATAATTATTAGTACAATTTAACTTCTTGTAAATTTAATGCTATCTATAAAGTTAGAACAAAGTATAAATAATAATTCAGCAGTGATTGAAAAGAAACCTGCTGAATTAAAAAATAAATCTCCTAAATATAAGGTTTTACTTCATAATGACCCAGTTAATTCTATGGAGTATATCACTATTTCATTGAGAGAAGTTGTGCCGCAATTAAGCGAACAAGATGCAATCGCCATAATGCTTGAAGCACACAATACGGGTGTGGGTTTAGTAATTGTTTGTGATTTAGAGCCAGCAGAATTCTACTCAGAATCATTAAAATCTAAAGGAATTTCTAGTTCAATTGAAAAAGAGGATTAATAACGGTTGCATTTATTATTTAGAATGAGCTAATTTCCTTTCTGATAAAGGACGGACCTTTAGAGATTCTTTTAAGGAGGACTTTCCATATTCTCTCTCAAGAATGTTGATAACTGTTTTGCCAAATTCGTCTTCTGGATTATCAAAAGCTTCTAAACAAACCTGACCAAGTTTTTTCCCTAATGAGCCTGGATTCCAAAGAAGTTTTCTCGCTGTCCAGGGCATCATGCTCATTGGATTATAATTTGGCTTTAAAATTTTATGTTCTAAGGCGTACTTCTCAAGAAGAGTGTGAGGTTGCAAACCTATAAAGAATATAGCTGGATCAACTAAGCCTTTCCCAAAAATATTTTCTAATTCTCTATGGTAAGCAATTGTTTGTCTTATGGTGTTGGGCGTTTCATCAAAAACATTAAATGAATAATTTACTGAAACATGATTCTTGAAACCTGATTTGACAAGCATTCTGCAATTATTTAATACAGTTTCAAGGTCATACGCTAATCTCATTTTTCTGACAAGTTCTTGAGATCCCGAGGTGATACCTATTTCAAAATAGCTCATACCTGTATCAACCATAAGCTGAGCTAGCTCAGCATCAATATTATCTGCTCTGATGTATGCAGCCCAATTGATATCGTCCCAGCCTTGGTCCTTAATTGCTTGCAAAAGTGTTTTTGCATCTTCAATATGTTTTTTGGCTGGAATAAACTGTGCATCAGTGAACCAAAATCCCCTTACTCCAAGATCATATAGTTGCTTCATTTCTTTGACTACTTCATTAACAGGATTAACGCGAACTTGCTTCCCCTCCACAACTGTGTAGACACAGAAACAACAATTATGTGGACAACCTCTTTTTGTTTGTACCCCTACGTAATAATCGCCACCTTCTATATACCAATCGAATTCAGGCCATATTGATTTAATATATTTATAGTTGCAGGCAGTTTTAACGGTTCCTGAAGGTTGTTCATGTATTAATTTGTTTCGAGGTTTTTGTCCAGCAATGTAACATCTTTCTTCCTCTATTGAATCACCTCTAATTATTTTTTCTATAAGATTTTCTCCCTCTCCAACAGAAATAACAGTTCCTATTGGGAGTAGATTTCCCAATTGTTCATAGAAGACACTAACAGCTCCACCTCCTAAAATTACTTTTACATTTTTATTGTATTTTTGCGCTCTTTTTAGTCCCATCTTGACTAAAGAAGTATTTTTATATATTTCTCCATAATGAGATGCAATTAATTTTAATCCTCCCCAGGAACCTCTAATTTTTTTAAGGATATTTTTTGAGTAGAAAACTTCAAAAGAGTTTTGTAGGGGATTTCCACTTCTACCATCCACAGGTGCATAAATTTGTATATCTCTCCATGAAAAAATGATTAGGTGTGGTCTAAATTGATCAATTTTTCTAGCCAAAGATTTGGAAACTTTATTAGATGGAATTATTGCTAGATCAATGAATTGCTGCTCTAAATCGGGAAAACATTTATGAATATGGTCTGCTAAATAAATAGGTCCTATTGGAAATATTGGATTACACGGCAATCTTACAGTTAGTATTTTCCCATAACGCTTTCTTTGGTAATTTTTTTTATTTAATTTTTCGATCTTCAAATTAAAATTCATGTCATGAAATTTAATGAATTTATTTCCATTAAGAATCTAACTACTTTATTACTAATTTGGAGAAATTAAAAATCCTAAGAAAATACTGGCGAAAATTTTATTTAATTCAGATATCAGAAATCATATAAATCCAGCATACTTTGAGAAGTTTTAATCCATCTACCCATCTAGATATATTTGGTGCTCCAGATTTTCTAGCGTAATATCTAACAGGATAATTTAGTATTTTAATGTTATTTTTCGCAGCTTCAAATATTATTGTGAAGTCTCCAAATGGGTCAGACTTGGATTCCCAACTTCCGTTTTGCTTCATAAGTTTAAAGAATTTTCTTGAAAAAACTTTTGTTCCACAGAGTGAATCTGATACAGGCTTATTTATGAGAATAGATAGAAAAATTGCGAAGAGTCTATTTCCTATATAATTTGCCCATCTCATTGCATTTTTTTCCATTGGAAAAGTTGTGCGGGCGCAATTAATTAGGATATTTTTATTTTTGGTTGATTCCATAATTGCTGAAATACTGTCATCAATATCTACAGTAAAATCACTATCAATTATGGCGAGGGTCTCACCTGAAGAAATATTAAACCCTTCCACGACTGCATTTTTTTTCCCTTTAAAAGTTTGTTTTAAAAGAGATATCTTGAAGAAATTTGAGAAATTTTCTTTTAATTCTTTCAAAATGTCATATGTATTATCATTGCTATTACCTTCAACAAATATAATTTCTAATTTATTGGGTATATTTTTGAATTTATTTAAAGCATTAATTAAAAGTTCTTTATTACCAGCTTCATTTCTTGCAGGAATTACTATTGATATTAATTGATCAGAAATATTTTCACTATATTTATAAAAAACTATTTCAAGTTCATAGGCGAGTTGTTTTATGATTGGTATTTTCCGAAAAATATTCTTAATAGATTCTGGAATTGCATTAGTGGGAATAGGAGTTAGTTTTTTTGCTTTCCATCTAATTGATCTGTAGTTATAAATTTCTGCTAGAGATTCGATATCGCATAAAGTTATTCTTGCTTTGCTAGTAGTTTCTCTAAAAATTCTTGAATCTAATCTTAGCCATCTAGTGATTGGCTCCCAAGTATTACCACGGACTTTAATAGAAATAAATTCGTTTTTGTCTTTGAATAATTGATGAAGTTTATTGTTAGTTAAATTCCAACTATTAACAGATCTCATTATTAAATATTACAAACAACAATTTATTATATATGGATTATTTACTTTTTTAATATTAATTTCCATGGATTTAAAACATCATTTTCGTATATCACTTCATAAGAATGATCATTATTTTTTATTGTTTTATGGTCGGTTGTCCATGCTAATTCAGATTTTTTTAACTGATTAATACTTTCTAATCCCCCACCTAATTTAGGAGTTGATAAAGAAATCCTTATAATTTTTGATTGCGATCGAGAGTTGTTGATTCCTCTTTTATCAACCATGATTGTTTGATTTTTTACTAAATCAAGGGATGAAACATATTCCATTTTCTCTCTTAGTTCTCTAGATCTATCAGTGAATAAACCTGATTGCAAAATAAATGAAGTGAATAAGTAAGGCCCGATTATAAGAGTTATCAATATTTCTTTGAACGAATTTTTATGTTTTATTAATGACCAAGATAAGCCAAAAGATAATAAACCAAGAATTATAAATGTATTTTCCTTCGTATTAAAGTTAATTGAATCTTTAAAGAAAAAATAATATGTGAAAGTTAGAGCAAATATAAATAATGGAATTATATTTGAAGTCATAAATATAAAAAATCGACTATATTTATCTGAATTGAATAAATATTTTATTCCTACATATGTATTTAATGAAAAAATAGATGAGATTTGTAGAGTATAGTAGGTTGTTTTTGTAGAGAAAATGCTAAGGATTGTTAGTAAAATAAAAGGAAAAAAAGCAAGTATATATTTATTCTCTTTACTTTGAGAAACATGGTATGTTGTGCCAATAATTGCAAAAAAACTCCATGGCAGAAATGTTACGGGTACATTCCAGAAATAATAATAGAAAGGATTTGTAAAAGTATTTTTATTTGATAGAAAGTTGAACTTTTCAACTAAGTAAAAAATAATATTTTTATCTAAATAAGGATTGATAGAATACGTCCAGACTAAAAAAGGAATAAATCCAATGAGTAGTCCTAACCAAAAGAATTTAATAAATAAAAATTTTTTTTTAAAAAAAATATATGGTATGAGTGATAATAAAGGTACAAAAACTAAAAAAGTTTTCATCATAAAAGCTAAACCAATCCAAATTCCAAAAAGCAGAATATAGAGTTTGTTATTTTTACTTTTTATTTTGACTAAAGCTAATACTCCAACAGTTACTAAACTTGAATAAATAATATCTTGAGTGGCTAAGTGTGAGTAGTCAAACCATATATATGTAGTAGCAAGAATTAGTGGAGAAATAATTGCATTTTTTTTATTAAATAATTCTTCATGTAATTTATAAGTTGTAAATAGCATCAATATTGATGCGACTGTTGTTGGTAGATATGCAGAAAAAATATTTCTTCCAAATAAGTCTTGTGACTTTGCTATTAAAAACTGTAATCCTATTGTTCTATCTAAAGCATATTCATCCCACCATAGTGGAATTGTCCAGTTACCTTTTTCTAATATCCATCTGGCTTGTAGTGCATAAAAACCTTCATCAAACGCAATATAACTTCTTTTGCCAAAATAAAATATAAGAGGAATAAAAACAAATATTTTAAAGAGATATCTAAATTTTAAAATTTTACTAACCATTTTTATTTGCTATGAAAGTGCCGATAATTGGAATTGAACCAATGACCTACTGTTTACGAGACAATTGCTCTACCACTGAGCTACACCGGCCAAATTAAATATTGAATTTTTCATATAGACTTAATTTTATAATTGAAAGAATTTATGTCAAAAATAGATCCTGAATTGAAAAAGAAATTATTAAAGGAATCCCAAGCTCCTTTCAAGGGATTGAGAAGAATATTGTGGATAGCTTTTAGCGGTTCTGCATTTTTGGGACTTTTAATAATGCTTTCCAGAATTGCGAATGGAACTGAATTACAGCTAAATAACCTTCTCATACAGTTGGGTGCTTGTGTAATATTTCCTACTTTATTAATCTTTGACAGAAATAAAGATTAATAAACTAGAGGTTTAATTATTGTGATAAGGTCCTTTTTTTAGTGACAAACTTGAATGCTTCGATTACATCTCCTTCAATCCATGAAGAGAATTTATCGCAGCCAACTCCACATTCAAATCCTGTATTAACTTCTTTTACATCATCTTTAGATCTTTTTAGAGAGTCTAAATTACCCTCAAATATTACTTTCTCTGATCTAATAACTCTCAGAGAACAATTCCTTTGTAATTTACCAGTTTGTATATAACAGCCTGCAATAGCTCCTTTCCCAACTGCGAAAGTTGCCCTAACTTCAGCTTGCCCTAAGGATTCTTCGACAAGATCGGGTTCAAGTAGCCCTTCCATGGCCAACTGAATATCTTCTAAGAGTTTATAAATTACTTCATATTCTCTTACATCAACGTCATTAGCATCAGCTGCTCTCTTCGCTCCAGAAGCCAATGAGGTGTTAAATCCAATGATTACTGACCCAGATGCAGCAGCGAGATCGATATCTGTCTCAGTTATTTCTCCGGGAGCAGAAAGTAGGACTCTGACTTGAACTTCATTTTTTGGTAATTGTTCTAGTGATCCTAATATCGCTTCAACACTACCTTGAACATCAGCCTTGAGAATTAAGTTTAACTCCTTAAGTTCTCCATCATTTGCTTGAGTTGATAAGGATGATAAGCTGACTCTTCTGGAGGCCATTTGCTGAGCTAATTTTGTGGCTCTAGCATCTGTTGCCCTTTCTCCGACAATGGCTCGACCAGTTTTCTCATCAGGGTAGACTTCGAATTCATCCCCTGCAGTGGGTACTTCACTGAATCCTAGCGCTTCCACTGGGAATGATGGCCCTGCTTCTTTGATTCTATTACCATGTTCATCAACCATTGCTCTAATTTTTCCAAGGACTGAACCCGCAGCTAAAACATCTCCAGATTTCAAGGTTCCATTTTGTACTAACAAAGTGGCCACAGGTCCTTTTGCTTTGTCTAGGTGGGCTTCAATAACAGTACCTTTTGCAAATCTATCAGGGTTAGCTTGTAGATCTTCTACCTCTGAAACTAATAAGATCATTTCGAGTAATTTATCAATGTTTTGCTTCTTGATAGCACTTACTGGAACCATCACTGTATCGCCTCCCCAATCTTCAGCAATTAAATCTTTTTCTGATAGTTCCTGCTTTACTCTGTCTGGAGAAGCCCCTTCTTTGTCAATTTTATTTATTGCAACAACTATTGGTACTTTTGCAGCTCTTGCATGACTAATAGCTTCTAGTGTTTGAGGTCTGCAACCATCATCTGCAGCAACTACAAGAACAGCTACATCTGTAACCTTTGTACCCCTTGCTCTCATTGCAGTAAAGGCTTCATGACCAGGGGTATCAAGAAAAGTTAATTTTTTCTTTTGAGATTCATGTTCAAATTCAACTTGATAAGCTCCTATGTGTTGAGTGATGCCCCCTGCTTCCCCCGAAGCTACTCTTGATTCTCTGATGGAATCTAAAAGACTTGTTTTGCCATGATCTACATGACCCATCACTGTAATAACAGGCGGTCTTCTTATTAGATTATCAATATCATCAGATTCAATCATATCAACTGTTTTCTCAGCAGCTTCTTGGATATCATCTTGTAAAACAGGCACCCCAAATTCTTCTGCTACTGTTTCGATAGTTGCTAAGTCAAGTGATTGAGTAACTGTTGCTGTTATGCCTTTGAAGAAAAGAGATTTTATTATTTCAGAACTTTCAAGACTTAATTTATCAGCTAATTCTTGAACAGTTAAATTATCTTCTGGGACTATTATCATTTCAGGTCTTACTTGTTTGGCCTCTTTGGCAGCCTTTAATTCCATTGCTCTCCTTTTTTGCCTTTGTCTTGTGGTCTCTTTTTTCTTCTTCTTAAATTGTTTGATAGATTTTTGAGATTTATTTTCTTCAGACTTTTCTTTCTTAGGACGCGCTAGACTAGCTGATAAAATTGAAATTTTCTCGCCTGAATATCCACTGGTTTCAGATGTTAATGAATCATCATTTTCACCAATAATATGAACTTTCTGCCTTTGTTTTTGAGGATTTTTACTTCTTAATGCTTCAAGTTTTGCGCTATCATCCCAGTCTGTCTTTCCAGGTTTCTTTGAACTATTTGAAAATGTTCTATGAGGAGGTTTTTTGGAACTTGGAGTAGCATTTGGACGACTAGTAGGCGCTTTTGCCTTCTGCTTAGATGCATCGATATTTTGTTTTGCGTTACTCTTTATACCTAGGTTGTCTTTCTCAGAGTTATTATTTTTTTGAAGTTGTAAAAGTTCGTTAGGTGATACTGGCTTCCTTATCCCGGAGGAATTTTGGCCATTGAATTTAGAACCAGGCCTATTATTGGGCATGCCAGGTCTGTTTGGAGAACCAGGTCTATTGGGATTGCCTTGCCTATTAAATGAGCCAGGCCTGCCTTGATCTGAAGGTTTGTTTCTTAAACCAGGCCTATTATTGGGCATGCCAGGTCTGTTGGGAGAACCAGGTCTATTGTGATTGCCTTGCCTATTAAATGAGCCAGGCCTGCCTTGATCTGAAGGTTTGTTTCTTAAACCAGGCCTATTATTGGGCATGCCAGGTCTGTTTGGAGAACCAGGTCTGTTTGGAGAACCAGGTCTGTTTGAGGCAGTTTTTTTAAAAGCAATGTTTTGCTTATTATTTTGCTTATTAGGATTTATTTTTGGATCTTCTCTTCTTATTGGAGCTCCTACGAGCTCAGGGGTTTTCATTCTATTATTAAAATTTTTTGTTTGAGGTTTGTTCGTATTTTGATCAGGTTTGTTTGATAGTCGTCTTTTATCCTCTGCACTCGAGATGTTCTGGGAAGATTCATTAGATTTAACATTATTATTGATATTTTTAGGCTTTGCAATTAATTGAATAGGTGGTTTTGCCGGACTTTTGATAGGTGGGGTTGTGTTATTTTTGAAAGTTTTTTTATCTTGGTTTAAATTCTGTGAAGGTTTACTATTTATACTTGTATTTGTAAGATTTGCTCGAGATTGTGAACTATTAATATTAGGTTTATTAGGATTTTGAAGTTGATTTGAAATTATTTTTACACTCTCAGGCTTGTTAAGTGGTTTTATCAATAAGGGTTTTATGTTTGAATTATCTTTGAGAGGTTTCCCTTTTTTAGAAGAAATAAAAGGAGATTTATCTTCTTTGTTTTGTTTGAAATTATCTTTTTTAATTGAAGGTTTATTAATGGAAAGTATTTTTTTATCTGAATTCTTTTTATTAATTAGATTTTTAATTTTTTTTGCCTCTTCTGCACTAATAGAACTGCTATGGCTTTTTACTGAAATTGAAAGTTTTTGAGCGGCATCTAGTACATCTTTATTTTCCAGATTTAAGTCTCTGGAAAGTTCGTAAATTCTGATTTTATCGCTGATAGTCATTTAATCTGATTTGTACTCTTTTGAAATTGAAGAGGATTTAATTTAATTATATTCCCTTAATGGGGATAGTTATTGTAGCTTGTAATTTCTTTTTCAAAAATTTCAACAAATTCAGGTTCTAAAAATGTTTTTAAAGCTTTTTGAAGCTTTTTTTTGATCTTGGAATCTGAGTAGCATTTTTTTGACTTGCAAATGTAAGCTGATCTCCCCATTCCCTTTTGAAGCATAATGCCTTGCTTATAATCTTTAGTAATCTTTAAAAGATCTTTCCGGTCATATGTTTTTCTACATGAAATGCATACACGCAAAACAGGGATTTGTTGTATCACCGTTTTTTCTCCTCTTTGGCAGATATCTCAGTATCTTGAACAGTCTCTAATGGATCATTATCTATAAATTCTTCTCCTTCGTATTGTTCCTCTCCATATTCTTCTTCATCTTCGGGAAGAGGATAAAGCTCTCTTAATCTTGCATCTTCTGCAGCACGCTCAGCTTGTTCTGCTTCTAATCTTAGTTCAGCTTCTCTCTGGAGATTCTCTTCATCTTCTCTTTGAATGATTAATTCAGAGACTGCAGCATCTTCTGCTTCCTGATCGTATTCATGTGAGTTTTTAACGTCAATCTTCCAACCAGTTAATCTTGCGGCAAGTCTTACATTTTGACCTTCTCTACCAATTGCGAGACTTAATTGATCAGGAGGAACTAGTACGTGCGCATGTTGCCCTGCTGGGTCTACAAGTCTTACTTGATCTACTTTCGCAGGACTTAAAGAGTTTAAAATATACTGTATTGGATTAGATGACCATTTAATAACATCAATTTTTTCTCCTCTTAATTCATTTACTACTTGTTGAATTCTTGCTCCTCTAGCTCCAATACAGGCACCTACAGGATCCACCTCTTCTTCGACACTATCAACAGCTACTTTTGTTCTTGGCCCAACAGCTCTTGAGGGAGGATTGGCTTCTCTTGAAACAGCAACAATTTTCACTGTACCTTCTTGAATTTCCGGGACTTCATTTTCAAACAAATAAACCACTAAACCAGCATTTGCTCTACTTACAAAAAGTTGCGGCCCTTTTCTTGCAATTTCGCTAACTTCCTTCAAAAATACTTTGAAAGTTGCATTTGCTCTATAATTATCATTTGGTAATTGATCTCTCTTGGGAAGTTCGGCCTCTACTTCAGGTCTACCAATACCTGAACTAACTCCCATAATGACTGATTGTCTTTCAAATCTTATAACTCTTGCAGTTAAAACAGGATCTTCCAAATCCGCAAATTCTTCTTGGATCATTTTTCGTTGTTGATCTCTTAATTTTTGGGCTAAAACTTGCTTTGTTGTTGAAGCAGCCATTCGCCCAAAATCCTCTTTTTCTGGAGTAACGTCTAAAACAACTGTGTCACCTATTTGAGCATCATCAGCTACTTGTTTAACTTCTACGAGAGATATTTGATGATCTTCGCTCTCAACTTCTTCAACAATTATTTTACTCGATAGTATCCTATAACCTTCTTCATCTAGATCTAGTCCAACATCAAAATTACTGAAATATTCTTCATCAAATGGATCTTGGTTAACTCCAATGTAAAAAGTTTTTCTATATTTTTCGTATCCTTTTAATAATGCTTCGCGTAAGGCTAATTCTACGATATTAGGAGGTAACTTTTTTTCCTCACTAATGTCTTCAATGAGATTGTTTAAACCTGGGAGAATAACTAATGCCATCTATGATGGGAAATTGAATAATGGTTGAAAATAATTAATCTTTTAATGTACAAAGACTAATTTTTAGTACTTCATCAAAAGGGATTTTTTTAATCTTACCTTTTATGTTAATGGCTAAATAATCTTTAGACTTTTCATAAAGTAAACCATTCAGAAATTTTATTTTTGAATTCTTTTGGTTTAACTCAACATTAACTGGAAAACCTTTAAAAGTTTTGAAGTCTCTTTCTGAGGTTAGTTCATCACTGACCCCTTGACTACTAATTTCTAACACATATGAACAATTTAAAAGATTTGATTTTTCTATTTCGTCAGATGCTGGGGTATTAAATAGCGCACAATCATCTAAGGAAATGTCATCCCCATTAGTTTTTTTTATAGTTATTTCAATAACAATTGGATTTTGATTAGTTTTTATATTTAAACCGCAGATTTCTAAATTCCGCTCATTAGCAACTTTTTCTAATAAAGCTTCTAGTTTACTTTTGTTCTCTTTATTCAAATTAATTTATAAATTTATTTTAAATTTATTTTCACACATTAAGAAGTTTTTTCTATAGAAAAATTTCAAAATTTGCATTTTATGGATGTAAACAAAAAAACAACAATAATCTGTTTCTTCAATTAGATTTATTAAATAAAATCAAAAACTATTAATGAAATGAAGTATCTCAAGATTAAATTTATTAATTTAATCCAAATATTCATTGTTATTTGTTTTTGCATAATCAATTTCTTTCATGATGCTGAAGTTCTAGCTTTAACTTCTTTTGGAAGTCATAATTTCGTATCATCCGCAGTTAAAAATATTGGTCCTGCAGTTGTAAAAATTGATACTGAGCGCTTGGTAGAGAGGCAACAATTTGATCCTACTTTACTTGACCCTTTATTAAGGGATTTACTTGGCGAGCAAGGCATTACTCCTGAAAGGGAGAGAGGACAAGGCTCTGGGGTTATTATTAATGAGAATGGTTTGGTTCTGACAAACGCTCATGTCGTAGAAAGAGTCGATAATGTTTCAGTTACTTTGGCAGATGGATCTATTTGCGATGGTGAAGTTTTGGGCACGGATACAGTAACTGATCTTGCTTTAGTAAAAATTGATGAAGACACTTATTCTGGTTATGCTCCACTTGGAAATTCTGAAGATCTTGAAGTTGGGGATTGGGCAATAGCTCTTGGTACTCCCTATGGTCTTGAAAAAACAGTAACCTTAGGGATTGTAAGCAGCCTGCATAGAGATATTAATAGTTTAGGATTTTCAGATAAAAGGTTGGATCTTATTCAGACTGATGCGGCAATAAATCCAGGAAATTCTGGGGGACCACTCATAAATTCTAATGGCGAGGTAATTGGAATAAATACATTAGTAAGAAGTGGCCCTGGAGCTGGTTTAGGTTTTGCGATTCCCATCAATCTAGCTAAAAGTGTTTCTGATCAGCTACTCAAAAATGGGGAAGTTATTCATCCATATTTAGGGGTACAATTAATTTCTTTAAATCCTAGAATTGCTAAAGAACATAATCGAGATCCCAATTCTTTAGTGCAATTACCCGAAAGAAATGGAGCTCTAATTCAATCAGTAATACCTAATAGTCCTGCTGAAAAAGCTGGTTTAAGAAGAGGCGATTTAGTAATAGCAGCCGAAAATATCTCTATAAATGAGCCTAAAACTTTACTAGATGAAGTAGAAAAAGCTCAGATAGGAAAAGTATTTCTTTTGAATATTTTGAGGGATAATAAAGAGATACAGATAAATATCAAACCAGAACCTCTCCCAGGTTTGACATAAAGCACCCATTGAAATTTAATAATCTATAACTATAAGAGAAAAAGATTTTGGATTCACAAACTCAAATGAAACAAGTAGTTGCTGATGCAGCAATAAGGGAAGTAAAGAGTGGCATGATTCTTGGATTAGGTTCTGGATCTACAGCTGCATTAATGATAAAAAGCCTTGCGGATGAAATGCGTTCTGGGAAACTCCAAAATATAAGAGGTGTTGCAACTTCTTTTCAATCAGAAGTTTTAGCGCTTGAACTGAATATCCCGCTTATCGATTTAACTTCTGTATCTCAAATTGACTTAGCTATTGATGGAGCCGATGAAGTTGATCCAGGATTTCAATTAATTAAAGGAGGAGGAGCATGCCATGTGAGAGAAAAGTTAGTAGCATCTAAATCTGATCAATTGCTGATTGTTGTTGATGAAACTAAACTTGTACAAAATTTAAATCTATCTTTCCCTTTACCAGTAGAAGTTCTTCCAAATGCTTGGAAGCAAGTTCAGGAAGTTATCTCAGAGATGAAAGGTAGTTCAACTTTAAGAATGGCTACTAAAAAAGCTGGCCCAGTTGTTACTGATCAAGGCAACCTCATCCTAGATGTATTATTTGATAATGGCATTAATAATCCAAAAGACATTGAATTGACGATTAATAATATTCCAGGAGTATTAGAAAATGGATTATTTGTTGATCTTACTGACAAAGTATTAGTTGGTAAAATTGAAAACAACACTCCAGTGGTTTACTCACCCTCAAGAGCTAGCTAATCTTCAAATCTTATTTGTACTGAGTTAGCGTGGCTATATAAGCCCTCACTTTTAGCAAGATTAATAATATCAAGGCTATTAACTTTTAAACTTTCTTCATTAAATTCTATTATTGAAGTATTTTTCATAAAAGTTTCAACTCCCAAAGAACCGCTAAATCTAGAATTTCCTGATGTAGGTAAAGTATGATTTGGTCCAGCAAGATAATCTCCAACAGCTTCTGGAGTCCATTTTCCTAAAAATATCGCTCCTGCATTCTCTATACCTGCAAGAATTTTTTTTGAATCTAAAGTAAGAATTTCTAGATGTTCAGGGGCAAAGTTATTGCTAAGTTCAACGCATGATTCATAATTCTCGCAAATCACAATTAACCCCCAATTTTTAATTGATTGCATACAAATTTCTTTTCTAGGATGATCATCTATTTTTTTATAAAGTTCTTCTAAAACTTCTTTTGCCTGTTTCTTTGATGTAGTAAGAAGTATGGATGAAGCTAAAGGATCATGTTCTGCTTGCGCTAGTAGATCAGATGCTATATGAGTGCTCTGAGCTGTTTCATCTGCAATGATTAATATTTCACTTGGACCAGCTAATGAATCAATCCCTGTAGAGCCATAAATGAGTTTTTTCGCAGTTGTAACATAAATATTCCCTGGACCTGAAATGACATCAACTTTATTGATTTGATTTGTGCCAAATGCTAAAGCACCAATTGCTTGAGCTCCTCCAATTCTAAATACTTTATTGATCCCTGATAAGTGAGCTGCAGCTAAGACAGTTTTGTTTATTTCCCCTTCTTTATTCCCAGGAGATACCATTATAATTTCTTCTACTCCTGCTACTTTTGCAGGTATAGCATTCATCAATACTGTACTTGGATAAGCAGCTCTACCTCCAGGAATATAAATACCTGCATTTTTAACTGGTCTCCATCTTCTTTGTACAATATCACCATATTCACCTTTTATAGTGAAAGATTGAGGAATTTCTTTTTCATGAAATTTTTGAATTCTTTCATGAGCTACCAAAAGTGAGTGCTTCAAATTGTTATCAATTTCATCCCATGCATTTTTTATTTGATCCGTACTTACTTGCATAGGGTCAGGGTCGAAACCGTCAAATTTTTTTGTATATTTTTCTACTGCTATATCTCCAGAAATTTTTACCTCTTGAATAATTTCTTCAACAATTCTATTTATCTTATTATTGTTTTCTGAATTAGTTCGAGTAGAAATCCTTTTTAATTCTTCAATAGCTTCTTTTTTATTATTTATGATCTTCATTTGCTTAATTTTTTCAAGTAGAAAGGCTCAAAACCCAATTTAATAACTTCTAAATTATATATGATTGATTAGTAGTCGATTTATTTGTTATGATAGTAATCTTCTATTTATGCACCCTCTGTGGCCAACAACAAATCAGCAAAAAAGAGAATTCAAATTGCAGAAAGAAATCGTTTAATAAATAAGTCATATAAATCTACTGTTAGGACTTTAACCAAAAAAACCTTAGAAAATTGCGAAAAATATAAAAAAAACCCTAATGAGGATAATAAAAATTTAGTGAAAACAAGTCTTAATAAAGCTTTTAGCTTAATTGATAAAGCAGTTAAAAAAAATGTTCTTCACAAGAACAACGGTGCTAATAAAAAATCGAAAATCAATAATTTTGTAAAAACTATTCTTACCACTAAGTAAAAAGACAGATTATAATTATGAGCGATATAGAACTCATAGACTCGCACTGTCATTTAATATTTGAAAATTTTGAGAAAGATCTTGAAGATGTTGTTTTAAGATTACGTTCCAGAAGTGTAAAAAAATTAGTTCATGCTTGTTGTGAATTAACAGAAATTCCAAAGTTGAAAAAAATATCCCATGAATTTAATGAAATTTACTATTCAGTTGGTTTGCATCCGCTAGAAGCAAAAAAATGGGAACAAAGTTCAAAATCTCTTCTAAGAAAATCAGCTCTAGAAGATAGGCGAGTTGTAGCTATTGGGGAATTAGGATTGGATTTTTTTAAAAATGACAATAAAACTCAGCAGATTGAAGCACTTATTCCGCAAATGGAGTTAGCTTATGAACTTCAATTGCCAGTAATTATTCATTGTAGAGATGCTGCAAATGAAATGATTGAGATATGTAGTGATCTCTCTAAAAAAGGAAAATGTCCTGATGGTGTGCTTCATTGTTGGACAGGAACACCAAAAGAAATGAAGCATTTCTTGAACCTTGGATTTTACATTAGTTTTAGTGGTATTGTCACTTTCCCAAAAGCATATGAAATTCATGAGTGTGCCAAAATAGTCCCAAATGATAAATACTTGATTGAAACTGACTCACCATTTTTAGCTCCTGTCCCTCATAGGGGTAAAAGAAATGAACCTGCGTTTGTTGAAAATGTTGCCAAATTTATGGCAGATTTAAGATCTACTGAATTAAGCACAATTGCTAGAGAGTCATATAAGAATGCTGAAGATTTGTTTAAATTTGACTTGTTAAGTAGACGTAGAAGCTGTTAGGATTAGGAATTACTGGAAATTTTTCTTAATTTTTTGACTTTAACAAACAAAGTTATCATTTATCAGCATTAAACAAAATTTAATTCTTTTTTATTAGATTGTTTTTTTTGTTGAAATCGAGATTTAATTGTTGATCTCATTTTAAGTGAAATGTTAAAGAACTAATTATTGAGTAGATTAAAAGTAAATAGTAAATCTCACAAAATCGCAGGTTTCTTGGATGAGCAGTAGCGCTTTACAGGTAGCAAAAACAGCTACTTATCTACCAGATTTAGTTGAAGTACAAAGAGCAAGCTTTAAATGGTTTTTGGAAAAGGGTTTAATAGAAGAATTGCAAAATTTTTCCCCCATTTCTGATTACACAGGTAAATTAGAATTACACTTTATCGGTGAAGAATACAGGTTAAAAAGACCTAGACATGATGTTGAGGAAGCTAAAAGAAGAGATGCTACGTTCGCATCCCAGATGTATGTAATTTGCAGGTTAATTAATAAAGAGACAGGGGAAATTAAAGAACAAGAAGTATTTATTGGCGAACTACCATTAATGACTGAGAGAGGAACTTTCATTATTAATGGAGCCGAAAGAGTTATTGTAAATCAAATTGTTCGAAGTCCTGGAGTATATTTCAAAGATGAACTGGATAAAAATGGTCGAAGAACTTACAACGCTAGCGTTATCCCAAATAGAGGAGCATGGTTAAAATTCGAGACTGACAAAAATAATTTACTTTATGTGAGAGTTGATAAAACTAGAAAAATTAATGCTCATGTTCTTATGAGAGCAATGGGTCTTTCAGATAATGATGTGGTCGATAAACTTAGGCATCCAGAGTTTTATCAAAGCTCAATTGATTCAGCTAATGACGAGGGTATTAATTCAGAAGATCAAGCATTACTTGAGCTATATAAGAAGCTACGTCCTGGTGAACCACCCTCCGTTTCTGGCGGACAACAGCTATTACACAGTAGATTCTTTGATCCTAAAAGATATGATTTAGGCCGAGTTGGTAGATATAAAATAAATAAGAAACTGAGACTTACCGTCCCAGACGATGTGAGAACACTTACCCATGAAGATGTTCTTTCTACCATTGATTATTTAATTAATCTTGAATTGGATATTGGAGGCGCTAGTTTGGATGATATCGACCATCTTGGTAATCGAAGGGTTAGATCTGTAGGAGAACTTCTTCAAAATCAAGTTCGGGTGGGACTTAATCGTTTAGAAAGAATTATCAAAGAAAGAATGACTGTAGGAGAAACAGATTCTTTAACTCCCGCTCAACTTGTCAATCCCAAACCTTTAGTTGCTGCCATAAAGGAATTTTTTGGCTCCAGTCAATTAAGTCAGTTCATGGATCAAACTAATCCTCTTGCTGAATTAACACACAAAAGAAGAATCTCAGCATTAGGTCCAGGGGGTTTAACCCGAGAAAGAGCAGGCTTTGCGGTAAGAGATATTCACCCTTCACATTATGGAAGATTATGTCCTATCGAGACTCCTGAAGGTCCAAATGCAGGACTTATAAATTCTTTAGCTACCCACGCAAGAGTTAATGAGTACGGTTTTATTGAAACACCTTTTTGGGAAGTTAATAACGGTAAAGTTAATAAGGAAGGTAATCCGGTTTATCTTTCTGCTGATTTAGAAGATGAGTGTAGGGTGGCTCCAGGAGATGTTGCGACTGACAAGGACGGCAACATAATCGCAAATCTAATACCAGTAAGATATAGACAGGATTTTGAAAAAGTCCCTCCTCATCAAGTTGATTACGTTCAGCTTTCTCCGGTTCAGGTAATTTCAGTGGCTACTTCACTTATTCCTTTCTTGGAACATGATGATGCTAATAGAGCTCTCATGGGATCGAATATGCAACGCCAAGCCGTTCCATTGCTAAGGCCAGAACGTCCTTTAGTTGGTACAGGTTTAGAATCTCAAGTTGCTAGAGATTCGGGAATGGTTCCCATAACAAAAGTTAATGGAACTGTATCTTATGTAGATGCTAATGAGATTGTCGTTAAAGATGAGAATGGTAATGAACATTTTCACTATCTTCAGAAATATCAAAGATCAAATCAAGATACCTGCCTCAATCAAAGACCTATAGTTAAGATTGGAGATAAAGTTATATCTGGGCAGGTTTTAGCAGATGGTTCCGCATGTGAAGGAGGCGAAATAGCACTTGGCCAAAACGTTTTAATTGCTTACATGCCATGGGAGGGATACAACTATGAAGATGCCATACTTGTGAGCGAGAGGATGGTAACTGATGATTTATATACCTCAGTACATATTGAAAAATATGAAATTGAGGCAAGACAAACGAAGCTAGGACCTGAAGAAATCACAAGAGAGATTCCTAATATCTCGGAAGAAAGCTTGAATAATCTTGATGAGATGGGAATAATTAGGATTGGTGCTTTTGTCGAGAGTGGAGATATTCTTGTAGGCAAAGTGACTCCAAAAGGGGAATCAGACCAACCACCTGAAGAAAAACTGTTAAGAGCTATTTTTGGTGAAAAGGCTCGAGATGTGAGAGATAATTCTCTCAGGGTTCCTAAAACTGAAAAAGGAAGAGTTTTGGATGTTCGTATTTACACTAGAGAACAAGGTGATGAATTACCTCCAGGAGCTAACATGGTTGTAAGAGTTTATGTGGCTCAGAGAAGGAAAATTCAAGTGGGTGACAAAATGGCTGGGAGGCATGGAAATAAAGGAATTATTAGTAGAATCTTACCAAGAGAAGATATGCCTTATTTACCTGATGGAACCCCTGTGGACATAGTTCTTAATCCCTTAGGAGTTCCAAGTAGGATGAATGTAGGTCAAGTTTTTGAATTATTGATGGGCTGGGCAGCATCCAACTTAAATTGCCGGGTTAAAGTTGTTCCATTTGATGAAATGTATGGAGCTGAAAAATCACATCAAACTGTTCAAGCATTTTTAGAGGAAGCTTCAAAACAGCCAGGTAAAGCATGGGTTTACAATCCTGATGATCCTGGAAAGTTATTACTTAAAGATGGTAGAACAGGGGAACCCTTCGATCAGCCAGTTGCTGTGGGATACTCTCACTTTCTCAAATTAGTCCATTTGGTGGATGACAAAATTCATGCAAGATCCACCGGTCCTTACTCCTTAGTTACACAGCAGCCATTGGGCGGTAAAGCTCAGCAAGGTGGACAAAGGCTTGGAGAAATGGAAGTATGGGCTCTTGAAGCTTATGGAGCTGCTTATACTCTTCAGGAATTGTTAACAGTTAAATCTGATGATATGCAAGGAAGAAATGAAGCGCTTAATGCGATCGTAAAAGGTAAACCGATCCCAAGGCCTGGTACTCCTGAGTCATTTAAAGTTCTTATGAGGGAATTACAATCACTTGGCTTGGATATAGGGGTTTATACAGACGAAGGAAAAGAGGTAGATTTAATGCAAGATATCAATCCGAGAAGAAATACTCCATCAAGGCCGACTTACGAATCACTCGGAACCTCTGAATATGAGGAAGATTAAATACTCAATTAAAACCTTTTTATCTAAATTCGCCAAAAATGACAAACAGCAACCTAAGAACTGAAAATCACTTTGATTACGTCAAAATTTCAATAGCTTCTCCACAAAGAATAATGGATTGGGGTCAGAGGACATTGCCCAATGGACAAGTAGTTGGTGAAGTTACGAAACCTGAAACAATCAATTACAGGACACTTAAACCAGAAATGGACGGATTATTTTGTGAAAAGATTTTTGGGCCATCTAAAGATTGGGAATGCCATTGTGGAAAGTACAAAAGGGTAAGACATCGCGGTATCGTTTGTGAGAGATGTGGGGTTGAAGTAACTGAAAGTAGAGTCAGAAGACATAGGATGGGCTACATAAAACTCGCTGCGCCAGTTTCCCATGTTTGGTATTTGAAAGGAATCCCTAGTTACGTTGCAATACTTTTGGATATTCCGCTTAGGGATGTAGAACAAATAGTTTATTTTAATTGTTATGTTGTTTTAGATCCAGGTGATCATAAAGAACTTAAATATAAGCAATTACTCACTGAGGATGAGTGGTTGGAAATTGAAGATGAAATTTATGCTGAAGATTCAACTATAGAAAATGAACCTTTTGTTGGAATTGGTGCTGAGGCACTTAAGCAATTACTAGAGGACCTTGATTTAAATCAGGTTGCTGAGGAGCTTAGAGAAGAAATTACTAATAGCAAAGGGCAAAAGAGGGCAAAGCTTATAAAAAGGATAAGAGTTATTGATAATTTCATTGCAACTAATGCGAAACCAGAATGGATGGTTTTAGATGCAATACCAGTTATACCTCCTGATCTTAGACCTATGGTTCAGCTTGATGGAGGAAGATTTGCAACTTCAGATTTAAATGATTTATATAGAAGAGTTATAAATAGAAATAATAGACTAGCTAGGCTTCAAGAAATTTTAGCTCCTGAAATCATAGTAAGAAATGAAAAAAGAATGCTTCAGGAGGCAGTCGATGCCCTTATAGATAATGGAAGAAGAGGGAGGACTGTTGTTGGAGCAAATAATAGAGCTCTTAAGTCCCTAAGTGACATAATTGAAGGAAAACAAGGAAGATTTAGACAGAATCTTCTTGGAAAGCGTGTTGACTATTCAGGAAGATCTGTAATAGTTGTGGGTCCTAAATTAAAAATGCATCAGTGTGGTCTCCCAAAAGAAATGGCAATAGAGCTCTTTCAACCTTTTGTAATCCATAGATTGATACGACAAAATATTGTGAATAATATTAAAGCTGCAAAAAAATTAATACAAAAAGCCGATGACGAAGTTATGCAGGTACTTCAGGAAGTTATTGAAGGTCATCCAATTCTCTTAAATAGAGCCCCTACCCTTCATCGTTTAGGAATTCAAGCTTTTGAACCAAAATTAGTTGGAGGTAGAGCAATACAACTTCATCCTTTAGTTTGTCCTGCATTCAATGCTGACTTTGATGGAGACCAAATGGCAGTTCATGTTCCTTTAGCTTTAGAGGCACAAACTGAAGCACGCATGCTTATGTTGGCTAGTAATAATATTCTTTCTCCTGCTACTGGGGAACCAATTGTGACTCCATCACAAGATATGGTTTTAGGATCTTATTATCTGACAGCTTTGCAACCAAATTATCAACAACCAGAATTCGGGGATAATAAGACTACATTTGCTTCATTAGAAGATGTCATTTTTGCCTTTGAAGATAAAAGACTAAGCCTGCATGAATGGGTTTGGGTTAGATTTAATGGAGAAGTTGAAGATGAAGATGAAATGAGTAGCCCACAAAAAACTCAAGAGCTAGAAGATGGCTCAAAATTAGAAATCTGGAATTTAAGAAGGGACAGATTTGACTCTGATAATAATTTAATAAGCAGATTTGTGCTGACAACTGTTGGGAGAGTAGTTATGAACTATACCATCATAGATTCTGTATCTAAAACGTAATCTTTAAAAACTATTTCTCATTCTATTTAAAAATCATGACTTCATCTAAATCTAAAAAAACATCCAGAGTACGAAAAACTACCAAAAACTCAACTAAGAACAATCCAGTTTCAATGCCGGCTCTCGCAAAAACGCCCCCATCATTTAAAAATAAGGTAGTCGATAAGAAAGCCTTAAAAAATTTAGTCTCTTGGGCTTATAAAACTCATGGAACAGCTATTACTGCAGCCATGGCAGATAATCTAAAGGATTTAGGATTTAAATATGCTACCCAAGCTGCGGTCTCTATCTCTGTAGATGACTTAAAAGTTCCTGAAGCTAAACAGGATTTAATAGGACAAGCTGAAGAGCAAATATCTGCTACAGAAGAATGCTATAGACTTGGTGAAATTACCGAAGTTGAAAGGCACACAAAAGTTATAGATACCTGGACCGAAACTAATGAAAGATTGGTAGATGCTGTAAAGAATAATTTTAACCAAAATGATCCATTAAATTCCGTTTGGATGATGGCTAATTCAGGAGCGAGGGGTAATATGTCTCAGGTAAGACAACTTGTTGGTATGAGGGGATTGATGGCTAATCCTCAAGGAGAAATTATTGACCTGCCAATAAGAACTAATTTTAGAGAGGGACTTACTGTTACTGAATATGTAATTTCCTCCTATGGAGCAAGAAAAGGTTTGGTGGATACTGCCCTAAGAACTGCGGATTCTGGTTATTTGACTCGAAGATTAGTTGATGTTGCTCAGGATGTAATTGTAAGAGAAGAAGATTGTGGAACGGTACGATCAATAGTTGTTGAAGCTGAAGATGGCAAATTTGGAGCAAGGCTTCTTGGAAGGCTTACTGCTGAGGATATTTTTGATGCTGAAGAAAACCTTGTTGTTCCCCAAAACACTGCTATAGATCCTGCATTATCAATGGACATTGAGAAAGCATCTATTAGTGAAGTAAAAATAAGATCTCCATTAACATGTGAAGCTAACAGATCCGTTTGTAGGAGGTGCTACGGATGGGCGTTGGCTCATAATCATTTGGTTGATTTAGGCGAGGCAGTTGGAATTATTGCTGCTCAATCGATTGGCGAGCCAGGAACTCAATTGACAATGAGAACTTTCCATACTGGAGGTGTATCAACTGCCGAAAGTGGAGTTGTAAGATCAAAAATCTCTGGTAAAGTTGAATTTAGTTCAAAAGCAAAGGTTAGGGGTTATAGAACTCCACATGGCGTAGAAGCTAAACAAGCAGAAGTTGATTTCATACTCAAAATAGTTCCTCTAGGAAATAATTCTGGGAAAGCTCAAAAAATTGAAGTTTCTAGTGGATCGCTTTTATTTGTAGATGACGGTGAAGAAATTAGTTCTGATATAACTGTTGCTCAGATTACTGCTGGAGCAGTGAAAAAGAGTGTTGAAAAAGCAACAAAGGATGTAGTTTGTGATTTGGCTGGTCAAGTTAGGTATGACAAGGTTATTCAACCAAAGGAGGTAACAGACAGGCAGGGTAATATTACCTTAAAAGCTCAAAGATTAGGCAGATTGTGGGTTTTAGCTGGAGATGTTTATAATTTGCCACCAAATGCAAGACCGGTTATATCACCTGGGAAATCTGTAGATACAGGGACAGTTTTGGCAGAAGCAAGTCAATCAAGTGAGTTTGGAGGTCAAGTTCGATTAAGAGAATCAATAGGAGATTCAAGAGAAGTTCAAATTGTTACTACTTCGATGTCTTTAACTAATTTTAAATTAATTGAAGAATCTACTCACTCAGGTCAAATTTATAATTTGGAATCCAGTGATGGAACATCTTATCGTTTAAACATTTCCCCAGGAAGTAAAATCAGTAATGGTGAGGTAATAGCAGATTTAACGGATGAAAGGTTCCGTACAAAAACTGGCGGTCTAGTAAGGTATGCACCGGGATTAAGTGTCAAAAAAGCGAGATCATCTAAAAATGGTTTTGAAGTAAGTCAAGGAGGGACATTACTATGGATTCCCCAAGAGACACATGAAATCAATAAGGATATATCTCTCCTAATGATTGAAGATATGAAATGGATTGAAGCTGGAACAGAAGTTGTAAAAGATATTTTTAGTCAAACATCAGGCATTGTTACAGTAACGCAAAAAAATGATATCCTCCGTGAAATAACTGTAAGAAATGGAACTTTTCATGAGTGTGATGATGATGAAGTTTTGAATAGATTTACAGAAGAAGGAAATCTTGTAAATCCAGGCGAAAAGATTTTAGATGGTGTTGATAATAAAGAAATCCTATTTGTCCAAAAATTAGAAACACCTAAATGTCGAGGATTGTTATTAAGAACTGTTGAAGAATTTACTATTCCTGACCAAGCGCAATTACCTCAACTATCACATGTTAAGCAGGAAAAAGGTCCACATTTAGGCTTAAAGGCTATCCAAAGGCTTACTTATAAAGACGGTGAATTGATAAAATCAGTTGAAGGAGTTGAATTACTTAGAACACATTTAAGTATTGAAAGCTTTGATGCTACTCCTCAAATGACTATTGACGTCGAGTCGATTGAAGATAAAAATGATGCATCAATCAATAGATTAAATTTAGTAATATTGGAGTCTATTCTTGTAAGAAGAGATACTATATCTGACTCCAGTCATGGCTCAACACATACAGAACTGCAAGTCAATAATAACCAATTAGTAAAAGCAGGAGATGTAATAGCTACTACTCAAATTCTCTGCAAGGAGAAAGGGTTGGTTCAATTACCAAATGTTGTTGATGATGAGCCAATAAGAAGGTTAATTGTTGAAAGAGAAGAAGATAAAATTAAAATTAAAATTAGTGGTAAAGCAGTAGTTAAAGTTGGTGATCGTGTAGTTGATGGTGATCCTATTAGTGATTCTGTCAAGTCAACTTCTTGTGGAGAAGTTGAAGAAGTTTCTAATAGTTCAGTAACTTTAAGACTTGGTAGGCCTTATATGGTTTCTCCTGATTCAGTTTTGCATGTTAAAGATGGAGACTTGGTTCTTAGGGGAGATGGTTTAGCTTTACTTGTTTTTGAAAGGCAGAAAACTGGAGATATCGTACAAGGATTACCGCGTATTGAAGAGTTATTAGAAGCTAGGAGACCCAGAGATTCAGCAACTCTATGTAAAAAATCTGGAATTGTTCAGATTAAACAAGGTAATGATGAAGAATCAGTTTCTTTATCAGTTATTGAAAAAGATGATTTAGTTAATGAATATCAACTATTAATCGGAAAAAATATAATGGTTAGTGATGGACAACAAGTTAAAGGTGGAGAATCTTTAACTGATGGTCCAATTAATCCACATGAACTATTAGATTGTTATTTTAATGATTTAAAAGATCAAAAACCTCTTATAGATGCAGCTCGAGAATCCATATCAAAACTACAAAGAAGTATGGTAAGTGAGGTACAAAATGTTTATAAGTCGCAGGGTGTAGCAATCGATGATAAGCATATTGAAGTTATTGTTAGACAGATGACAAGTAAAGTCCGTATAGAAGATGCTGGGGATACTACTCTTTTGCCTGGTGAGCTCATAGAGTTGAGGCAAGTGGAAGATACAAACCAAGCAATGGCAATTACAGGAGGAGCTCCTGCAGAATTTACTCCTGTTTTGTTGGGTATTACCAAAGCCTCTCTCAATACAGATAGCTTTATTTCAGCAGCATCGTTCCAAGAAACAACAAGGGTTCTTACAGAAGCTGCGATTGAAGGTAAATCTGATTGGTTAAGAGGTTTAAAAGAAAATGTTATTATCGGTAGATTAATACCTGCAGGTACAGGTTTTAGCGGTTTTGTGGAGGAATTATCTTCAGAAGCTGGTCCTCATCCCGATATTCTTGCAGAAGAATCTGGTGGTTACAGAAGAGCACAAAACTTAAGGCCAGATTATACAGTTGATATGCCACAATCACCTGCCGTCAGCTCTACTGCAATACTTGATGATCCTAGTGATGAAGATTTGGAGACAACGAGAAATCGACATGGAATCGATCCTTCTTCGAGTAATTTCGCGGCCTTCGCAAGGCCTAATGCTGAAAATCAATTTTCTGAAGATCAATTGCCAGATCCTGCCGCATTGGAGGGATTGCAAGAGGAGGGTCTTCTTTCTGATGAATAAATATTATCCATTATTATTTTTAGTGATTAGAATAGAATTTTTAAATTTATAAGTGATGATCAAGCCAGAGATTGTACCTAAAAGAAAATTACCCCGATATGGATTCCATTTTTATAATGAGAGACTTAATGGAAGAATGGCCATGATTGGTTTTATTGCGCTTATTCTTACAGAATTCTTTCTAAAACATGGTTTGCTGTTATGGTAAAAATAGCTTTTAGATAAAGACTACTAAATTTGAAAAATCTTCTTGGAAGTAGTATTAGGGATTTAGAAAATGTAGCTTTAGATTATGGGCAGGCTGCTTTTAGGGGTCGTCAAATATATAGTTGGATTTATAACTATAAAAATAAGAAAAAAAATATAGATCAAATAGAAGTTTTACCTTTAGATTTTAGAAAGAAGTTACAGGATGATGGTTTTAAGGTAAGTGAGCTGATTATTAAAGAAAGAAACTTAGCTAAAGATGGTACTTTAAAGTTATTACTTTCTACAGACGATAATGAAAGTATTGAGTGCGTTGGTATTCCAACTGAAAAAAGATTAACTGCTTGTCTTTCTAGTCAAGTTGGTTGCCCAATGGATTGCAAATTTTGCGCAACTGGTAAGGAAGGTTTGAAGAGATCTTTAAAAGCAAGTGAAATTTTAGATCAAATTTTATTTATCGAAAATGAAATGAATAGAAAAGTGACTAATATTGTTTTTATGGGTATGGGTGAGCCCTTATTGAATATTGATGACTTACTTTTGTCAATTAGATCTATAAATAATGATTTTCAGATCAGTCAGAGAAAGATAACTGTAAGCACAGTGGCTGTTCCAAAAATGATAGGTAAATTATCAGCAAAGTCTTTTCAAATTTTGGGTAATTGTCAATTTACATTAGCAATTAGCCTACATGCTTCAAATCAAAAAACAAGAGAGACGATAATACCTAGTGCAAAAAACTATGAAATCACAAATATAATCGAAGACTGCAAGACATTCGTAAGAGAAACTGGTAGGAGGGTAAGTTTTGAATATCTAATGCTAAGTGGGGTTAATGACAAATTAGAACATGCTTATGAATTGAGTAATTTGCTGAAGGGTTTTCAATGTCACGTAAATTTAATTCAGTATAACCAAATTGACGAGGTTGAATTTCAACGAACCTCTTTAAAAAATCTCCAATTATTTCAATCTAGACTTATAAAAAATGGTATCGCTGTTAGCTTGAGAAAAAGCAGAGGTCTAGATAAAAATGCTGCATGTGGTCAGCTAAGACAAAATGCAAAAAATAAATAATATTATCTAATAAAAATTTTTTAAAAGTCTATTGAACAGGTTATTATTGTGTTAATTATTCTTAAATCTTTGGGTTTTATTAAGACAAAAATTTTACCTTTCGCTATCGTCTCACTCTTTGGGATTGCCTTCTTTGCGGTTAGTGCAAGAATTTGGTTGCCAGGAGATATGATGTCTCCTGCCCCCATAAATTAATATTTTTAGTTTTTCAAAATGACAAAAAATAAGGATCCTAATAAAGAAAGCTTAGTTGATATCGCTGTTGATCCAGATGTTTTGGCGAGAGAATTGGCCTTGGAAATTGAAATAGATCCTTTAGAACAAATTGATGAAGATTCTTTTTCAAAAGGTTTAAACATAACTCAGGAGTGTAATGAAGCATTAAAAATGCTAAAAGGTAACAGAGAAGAAAGAATACAGGGATTAAGAATATTTTGTGAATATAGAGATTCAAGATCTTTCCCCCTTTTGTTACCATTACTTGATCAACCTTGTCCTGTTGAAAGAATGAGTGTTGTATATGCTTTGGGTCGTAATCCATGTCCCAGCGCGGTCGAGAAACTTGTTAGTCTCTTGGAGACTGATGATAATGCTTATGTCAGAAGAGCGACAGCATGGAGCTTAGCTAATTATGATAATCAAATTGTTTTGGAGCCATTAATAAATGCTTTGAAGAACGATGTAGCTTCAGTAAGGTTATGGTCATCTAGTTCTCTAGCCGAAATCGGAAATGTTTCGTTGAAAAATGCTCAATTGGCAGCAGAACAACTTTTAGTAAGTTTAAAAATAGATAATGAACCTGGTGTAAGAAGTAATTGCATATGGTCATTGTGTAGATTGTACGAAAAATTAAATAATACATTTCAAGAAAGTTTCGTTGATGAATGTACCAAGATAGCTCTTTTCGATAAAGAACCCTCCGTTATGGAAGAAGCAAAAACTGCCTTGGATTCAATGGGGATGCAAGGTTTTTATAATTAAATAATTTAATTTTTTACAACAGAAGCTATCCAATAAATTAAATTATCAGATATTCAATATAAAAATTAAAATTAATTAACTTGTACCAACTGAAACAAAAAAATTTCGTTATTCTATATAAAGTAAAAGTACTCAGTACTTGAATTTAATGCCTCAAAAAACATTGAGATTCAAAATTCATCAAGACGGAAGAGTTGAAGAGACAGTAGAAGGTTTTACTGGTAGTTCTTGCAATGATGCCACAAGAAATCTTGAAAACGCTCTTGGTAAAGTAACAGTTAAAAATAAAACTTCTGATGCTTTCATCTCTAATCAAAATGAAAAATTAAAACAATTCAACCACGAATCTAATGTCACACTTTAGTACGATTAAAACTCAGCTTAAAGATGCAGAGCCATTAATTAAAGCTTTAAAGAATCTAGGTTATTTAATTAACCAAGAGGAAAAGTTTGTTAAAGGTTACAAAGGTAAGTTTACAGCTGTAGATATAAGCATGAATTTACCAGGGGATACTAAAGTTGGATTTAAATGGGACAATAATTCAAATACATATGAATTAGTTACTGATTTAGATCTTTGGAAATTTGAGCTCCCAGTAGAAAGATTTATCTCTAAAGTTACTCAAATGTATGCCTATGAAACAATTATTTCAAAAACAAAAGAGGATGGTTATCAAATAGTAGAACAAAAAAACCAAAATGATGGTTCTATTGAATTGGTTTTAACCAAGTGGGATAATTAATCACATATTATGGATTTAACAGATCCATTTGATAATTTTGAAGAGAATATTGAAATTACAGGCTGGGAGCCTGTACTTGGTGGCCAATTAGCAGAAAAAGCCGTTTGGGTTGACGAGGCTAAATGCATTGGTTGCCAGTATTGTGTACACGTAGCTTCGAACACTTTCATGGTTGATGAATTTCATGGTAGAAGTAGAGCTATGAGACAAGATGGAGATAGTTCTGATGTTATACAAGAAGCGATAGATACGTGTCCTGTAGATTGTATTCACTGGGTGAATTTTGAAGAATTGGATGATCTAGAGAATAGTCTCGATAGAGATATGTTTCAATCATTTGGAAAACCACCAAGAATGAATAAACATTAATTTCAAAAGATGCAATATCGGAGATTTGGTCGAACCAATCTAAAGATCCCTATTTTATCTCTAGGTGGTATGAGATTTCAAAAAAGTTGGGAACAATTAGATTTTTCTGAGATTTCAAATGATGAACAAAATAAAGTAGAAAATATTTTAAATCTAGCCAACAAATATGGCTTAAGTCATGTAGAAACTGCTAAATATTATGGGACTTCTGAGGTGCAATTAGGAATGGGTTTTAAAAATTTAAAAAAAATCCCAAACATTATTCAAACTAAGATCCCTCCAGATAGTGATCCAGAAATTTTTAAGAGAGATGTTATGACAAGTATTGAAAAATTAAAAGTTAAAAGAATTGATTTGCTAGCAATACATGGCATTAATACAGATGAACATTTACATCATGCTATTAAAGATGGTGGCTGTATTGACATTTTAAGAAATTTGCAAAAAGAAAATTTAATTGGCTCTATTGGATTTTCAACTCATGGAAAATCTTCACTCATCGAGAAGGCTATATCAACAAACTTTTTTGATTATGTAAATTTGCACTGGTATTTCATCAATCAAGAAAATACAAAGGTTATAAATTTGGCAAAAAAGTACGATCTTGGGGTTTTTATAATAAGTCCTACTGATAAAGGAGGACATCTTCATACTCCCTCCAAAAAAATGTTGGAACTTTGTAAGCCACTTCATCCTATAGTTTTTAACGATCTTTTTTGCTTAAGAAATCAAAATGTCCATACTCTTAGTGTGGGGATTGCAAAAGAGGCGGATTTTGATTTGCATTTAGAAGCTGTCTCTTTGTTATCAGACTCTGAGAAGTACGTTCCAAAGATAATAAACAGATTAAGGCAGGAATCAATTAATTCTTTGGGTTTAGAGTGGCATCAAAATTGGAATAGAAATTTGCCTAGTTGGGAACATACGCCAGGAAATATTAATATTCCCGTTCTGCTTTGGCTTTCAAATTTAATTGATTGGTTGGATATGGAAGGGTTTGTAAAAGCTAGATATCAATTGCTTGGTAATGGAAGTCACTGGTTCCCAGGAAATAACTCTAATTTAATAGATACGGATGTTTCTGAAGTGCAATTATTGAATGTATTAGAAGGTCATATAAATCCAAAAAAAGTTATAAGAAAATTGAGAACTTTAAAAGAAAAGTTTGGGGATAAGGTTGCTAAAAGATTATCAAAAAAATAATTTCATAATGGATCTTTCTGAGGTTTGCCAACTTTTCGTGGGTAGATTTTAGGACAAATATTTTTTGGTTGAATAAGAATAATATTTCGGGTACCTTTACTTCTTGGTAACAAAATCTTCTTTTTCTCTTTAAATTTTCCTTCTAATATTTCTAAAGATTTTTCTAGATTTTTACTTTCTTCATCATTCCATTTCCCACAATATAAGACTCCCAATCCTTCTTTTTTTAGCATTGGTAGAATATATTCTGAAACTGTTGAAGGATTACTTACCGCTCTAGTGGTAGCTATATTGAAACTATTTCTCATTGAAGATTGATGAGCTAAGTTTTCAATACGATCATTGATTACATGAATATTGTTTTTGAGATTGATCTCTTTGATTAAAATTTTTAGTGCATCTGTTTTCTTTTTTGATGAATCAATAAGGTATATATCTGAATTAGGATGAATTATGGCATAAGCTAAACCTGGGAAGCCACAGCCTGATCCAATATCTAAAAATTTTTTATTATTAAAATTAATATTCGGGAAAGCTTTAAATGGCCAAATGCTGTCGAAAACTTGAGATATCCAATAATCATTACCATCAATTAATCTAGTAAGATTGGTTTTATTATTTAATTCTTTAATTTTAATTTGTAACTCTTGAAAAATATTTATTTCTTCTTCATTTATTAAGGAAAAAATTTCTTCGGGAATGTTTTGTTTTTTCATTTCATTAAAAATATAAATTTTTACCTTTCATTAAATACATTCTATTAAGTAAAAATTTATTAGAATTACAATATTAATAAACAATTATTTTGAAAGGAGAAATTTCTTATTACAAAATTTTAGGTGTAGATGAAAATGCCTCAAATCATGAATTAAGAAAGGCATTTTGCAAACTTTCCATCGAGCTGCATCCTGATACAACTTCTTTAGAAATAGACGACGCTAAAAGTAAATTTCAAAAAGTTTTGGAAGCTTATGAAAATTTGAATAATAGTAATTTGAGGAAAATATATGATGAAAAACTAAAGAAAAAAACTAGAAGTAAAAATAATACTAACGTTTTAAATAATTTAATAGTCGATTCTAATAATCAAAACTTAGTAGGAAATAGAAGACCTTTTTCGAATGGAGAATTGTTTTCGTTGTTTCTTTTAATTATCATCATTTCTATAAGTTTAATTTGTTCAATTTTTATTGCTTCTTTTACTGGAAAAGAATTAGAGACAATACCGCTTTGGCTAATTAAATAATTTTTTTAAAAAGTCTGTGAATCCATCTAAAAAACCTATCAATCAAAATTCACTGCAATCATTGGAATTGTGGTTAACTGATTTAGGTGCTGTGAAGGATATTAATAATCCATCTAAATGGTATCTGTTACTTTCAAATTGGAATGCAACTATTATTTTTGAACAAGAAGATTTAAGTGTTATCTGGGAAAGTGAAGGACAAGAAACTAAAAGATTATTTTCCTATTGCATTAATAGAGAAGATGTAGAAAATGCAATACTGCAAGGACCTTAAATTTCTATCTAAAGATTTTCTAAGATTTGCCTTATTATCCAGTAACTTTTTTCTAATTGATCATCGGTTATACAGAGAGGTGGTAAGAGATAAATAACATTCCCGAGGGGCCTAATAAATAAACCTTGCTCCATTGCAAGACTCTTTATATCTTTCCCAATATTATTGAAATAACCTTTTTTGTTCCCAATATCTAAATCGAAGGCAGCAATTGTGCCGGATACCCTTATTTTTTTTATATAAGGTAAGTTTTTAAATTTAATTAAGTGAGATAAATGTTTTTCTTCAAATGAAAGGTATTTGTGTGGTTCTTTTTCTAATAAATCAAGGCTAGCATTTGCCGCAGCACAACCTAAAGGATTTGCAGTAAAACTATGTCCATGCCAAAAAGTTTTTCTTGGGGAATCATCAATAAAGGATTGAAAAATTTTTTCTTTACATAAAGTTATTCCCATTGGTAAAAAACCACCAGTTAAGCCTTTTGAAATACTTATTAAATCAGGAACGATTTTTGCCTTTTGAAACGCAAAAAGACTTCCACATCTTCCAAACCCAGTCAAAACTTCATCAGCAATTAACAAAGAATTATTATTTTTTATAATTTCTGAAACTTTTTTTATAAACTGAGGCCTAACCATATTCATTCCTCCAGCTCCTTGAACAAGTGGTTCAAGGATTACTGCAACTGTGGGAGTTTTAAGTAGAGTTTCTAATTTTTGAATCGCCTCATTTTCTTTATTTTCTACTTCTTCATCGTTCATCCAAGTTGAAGGCCAGGGGACTCTCCTAACTGGGAACATAAGATTATCAAAATTCTCATTAAAAATATTTCTCTCACCTAAAGCCATTGCTCCAAATGTATCGCCATGATAGGCGCCATCAAAAGCTACTATTTGAGTTCTTGTCTCTCCTCCATTTTGCCATGATTGGAAGGCAATTTTTAAAGCGACTTCCACTGCAGTAGAACCGTTGTCAGAAAAGAATAATCTTTCTAATTTTGTTAATTCACTAAGTCTTTCCGCCAATTTTTTTGCCTGTGGATGTAAAAAATCAGCAAATATAACTTGCTCAAGTTTTTTTGATTGATTAAAAATGGCATCTGCAATATATTCGTTACTATGACCATGAAGAGTTACCCACCAACTACTAATTGCATCTATTAGCTTTTTTTTAGGATTTTTAGTAAATAAGAGGGCATCCTTACCATGAGTTACTTCTATTTGTGGTTTGCTGTTCTTGATTTGTGTAAAAGGTGGCCAAATATTTGGGTGCCAATCTTTATTTGGAGTTTTTGAATCCAAAGATTTCATTTAACTTATTTTTGAGTTTAAAAGTGAGATCAACTTATTTTTAATTTCAAGTTCTTTCCATAGTATATCTAAATTATTTGAGTCAATTTTTTTGATGTAAGGAAATTCAGCAATTAAAGGAATACCACTAAAATCAACTAGAGTTTTTGGATTATCTAGGTGTTTTTCGCCATTGACTACTAAACCTAAAATCTCAATATTTCTTAGTTTTAATGCCTCAATACTAAGCAGGGTATGGTTAATGGTGCCAAGTGAGCTCTTACATACAAGTATTACCGGAAGATTCCATTGTTTTATTTGATCTATTTGTAAAAAATTGCGTGTTATTGGAACCATTAATCCACCTGCAGTTTCTACAATTAATGAGCCTTTTACTTTTGGCAATCTCAACATGTCAAAGTTAATAGTTTTTTGATCTATTTCAGCAGCCCAATGAGGAGATAAAGGTTTTGTAAAGACATAAGCTTCTTTAATTATTTTCTCTTTACTTACTTGTGAAAGTTTTTCAACAGTTTGACTATCAGTTTGTGATTCAATACCACTTTGAATAGGCTTCCAATAAGAGGAATTTAATCCTTTAACGAAAAAAGAGCTTATTAAAGTTTTACCAATATCAGTATCTGTTCCACAAATTATAAATTTGAAAATATTTTTGCGACTACTCATAATTTCTTTATGATTTGAATCTCAATTTGCCATGAAAGGTTCACTGTATTATTGTAATTCTTTGGCCAAAACTTTTGAATATCCTTTAACTCTTTCACTGTTTTACGTTTACAATTTGTTGATTGTGCTCCTACATTTTTTATGCTTCTAAAAAGTTTATATATATCTTCAAAATTTTCAAGATAATTAAACTGTTCTGAATAATGTATTTCAGTTGATTTGAAATCTTTTAATAATTCTTTAGAGCAAGGGAAATTAAGACCACTATATTCAATATCATTTTTTTTACAAGTATCTTTCCATTCAGGAAAACAATCTTTTGTTGGATATGAAATGATTAAAAAACCTCCAGGTGTTAATTTGCTAAACCAATTTTTTATTATCTTTTCTGGGTTGTTTAACCAATGTATGCAAAAGTTAGATGTTAATAGAGAACAGTTATTTATTTCAGGAGGTAGATCATTATTCAAATCCCATAAAATTGTTTGTCTAGATAATTTATTTTCAAGAAGCATTTTCTTGCTGAAATCAATTCTGGATACTTTTTGGGAAGAAAATTTTTTTTCTATTTCATCTGCTAATAGTCCTGGTCCTGATCCTAGATCTATCCATTCACCTTTTTTTTTGGGATTTAATTCTTTGATAAATTGAACAATCTTTATTGCAAAAAATTTCTGAATATTTGAATGCTCTAAATACCGATATGCAGCATCATTGAAATTATTTTTTATTTTCTCATTCCAATTCTTACTATCCATTTCAATCATTAAGTGTATGAAGTAAGATCTCATATAAATTTAAATTATTTAAGCAATGACCTTGTTGAGCTAATTTAATTAAAATTGGCTTCCTATCAAGTGTTTTATTTAATGAATCTAAAAAGTTATTATTTGATTCATTGTCAAGAATTAAATCATTTTCTGATTTTATAAAAATAATTTTGCAATCTTTTCTCAAAAATACTGGAAAATCTCTTTTGATGTAAAGTTGTTTTAAATCACTTAAAAGAAGAGTTTTATTTAAACTTTCAAGGTTTTTATAAAAGATATTTTTAAAACTATTATTCATATGATTTGGCATAAATGATCTATTTATAAATTCTTTCAACATATCCTTATGTTCATCTTTTATGATTTTTGTTTCCATTCTTTTCAGAGACCTCAAAATAAAGTTTCTCTTATTACTTAAAGGAAGAAAATTATTAAAAGAATTTATAAGAACAATATGGGTTGCTTCTTTTAAAATTTTTTTTTGCATTAAATGAAAACCAAATGAATGGCATAAAGTCATTCTGATTTCTTTTTTAGATTCGCTTTTAATCCAATTTGCTTGATAATTATTTGTTGAAAAATAGCCTCTTTCATTATCTTGCCAATGCCAATTATTATTTAAAAAATCAACTTTATAATCATCCCAGAAATATTTATTTAGTCCCCACCCATGTTGAGTAATAATTTGTTTCATTTAAAATCTTTTAATACTGCAATGAAATTCTTTAGCAAATTAAAATCTAAGTTTCTTCGTATTGTTATTCTGATTCTTGATTGTCCCACTGGAACAGTTGGAGGTCTTATCGCAATTGCTAAAAACCCATTTTCTTCGAGATATTTTTGTAGATAAATAGCCTTCTCTTCTTGGCCAACAATAATTGACAAAATGTGAGAATCTCCCTGAACTGGAAAACTTAGATTTTTAATAATTTCATCTTTCCATACATTCGCAGAAGATAATAAATCATTACCCCATTCTTTATTTTCTAAAATTTTTTTTAAACCTTCTAGCGCCCCAGCAGCTAAAGATGGTGCAAGTGCGGTTGTATATCTAAATGCTCCACTTGTTTGGATAAGATATTCTCCAATTTCTGAATTGGAAGCTATAAAAGCTCCACCGCTTCCAAATGCTTTTCCAAAAGTTCCAGTAATCATAGTTATATTTGAACGACAATTAAAACTTAAACCCCTGCCTTCAGGGCCCAAGATTCCAATTGCATGAGCTTCGTCAACTAATAATTGAACACTATTTTTTTTGCAAATTTCTGTTATTTCTTTGAGCGGAGCAATTGATCCCTCCATGCTATAAAGAGATTCAATAACAACTAAAATGGAATTTTTTTTAGGGTTAGATTTAATAATTTTATCTTCTAAATCTTTTAAATTATTGTGTGAAAATCGAACCAGTTTTGCTTGAGCAGCTTTGACTCCAACCAATAAAGAGTTATGGATCAATTTATCTGCTATTACGATACTATTTCTGTTTGCTAAAGCCTGGATAGCGGCTATATTTGCTTGAAATCCGCTTGGGAAAAGTAACACTTTTTGTTGATCAAGCCACTTAGCAAGTTCTGTTTCTAATAATTTATGTATTGGTCTTGAACCTGTAATAAACCTTGAGCTTCCTGAACCAATACCTTCTAACAAGCTTATTTCGTAAGCAGCTTTTATTAAATCCTTGTCCCTACTTAATCCAAAATAATCATTACTGCATAAGTCTATAAGTTTTTTATTTTGCGAATTTAAACTTAGAAGTTCGAATGATTTTTTACCTAAAGAAAATGTTTTTAATTTACGGATTCTATTTTTTGGAATTTTTACTTTTTTCATTTTGGCAAAATTAAATATAGTGGATTTAATTAAAAAGATTTAGATTTACTATTAAAGTTTGCAAGGTATTTTTTGTTTATTAATATCTATATAGATCATATATTAAGAAGTTAACTCATCCTCTCTTCAATCACAATTATTGCTTAATTTAGAGGAATATTTCCCCTTTCCGCTAGATGATTTCCAATTAGAAGCAATACGAGCTATTAATAGCGGAAATTCTGTTGTTTTAACGGCACCAACAGGTTCGGGTAAAACATTGATAGGTGAATTTGCTATATATAGAGGCTTATCTCATAACAGCAGAGTTTTTTATACAACGCCTTTAAAGGCCCTGTCAAACCAAAAGTTTAGAGATTTTGCTAATCAATATGGTGAGAATAAAGTTGGTCTTTTAACTGGAGATATAAGCATAAATAGAGAAGCACCAATCTTAGTCATGACGACTGAGATTTTTAGGAACATGCTTTATGGCGAATTTGATGAATTTGATGATCCCTTAGAAAATTTAGAATCTGTGATTCTTGATGAATGTCATTATATGAATGACCCCCAAAGAGGCACAGTTTGGGAAGAAACTATAATCCATTGCCCTAGTAGAACTCAAATAATAGCTTTATCAGCAACAATAGCCAATGCAGATCAATTACAAAATTGGATAGAAAAAGTTCATGGGCCCACAGTATTAATTAATAGTGATAAGAGACCAGTCCCACTTGATTTTATTTTTTGTAGTGTTAAAGGCCTCCATCCACTTTTAAATAATAAGGGTAATGGAATTCATCCAAACTGTAAGATTTGGAGAGCTCCTAAAGGGCAGAAAATAAGAGGAAAAGTGGGTAGGATAATGCAACCAAAGTCTCCCTCAATTGGCTTTGTGATCTCGAAACTAGCTGAACGAAATATGTTGCCAGCTATTTATTTTATTTTTAGTAGAAGAGGTTGTGACAAGGCAATTGAGAATATAAAAGATTTAACTTTAGTAAGTTATTCAGAAGCAAGTATGATATCCCAAAAATTAGATGTTTATCTTAAAAATAATCAGGAAGCAATTAAAGATAAATCTCAATGCGAGGCATTAAAACGCGGTATTGCATCTCATCATGCTGGATTATTGCCTGCATGGAAAGAATTGGTTGAGGAATTATTTCAGCAAGGTTTAATAAAAGTTGTTTTTGCAACTGAAACTCTTGCTGCAGGAATAAATATGCCCGCAAGAACAACTGTTATTTCTTCTCTATCAAAAAGGACAGAAGATGGGCATAGATTATTATTTAGCAGTGAATTTTTGCAAATGTCAGGAAGAGCTGGAAGGAGAGGAAAAGATACCCAGGGATATGTTGTTACATTACAAACAAGATTCGAAGGTGCCAAAGAAGCAAGTGCACTGGCTATAAGCAAACCAAATTCTTTAGAAAGTCAATTCACTCCTAGCTATGGAATGGTACTTAATCTTTTACAAAGTTATACTTTAGAGAAGTCTAAAGAATTAATTAAAAGAAGTTTTGGTAGTTTTTTATATTTAGGTGAATCATCAGGTGAGAATATAATTCTTGAAAAATTAGATAAGGATTTAATTGAATTAAAAAAAATTACATCTAACGTTTCATGGAAAGATTTTGATGCATACGAAAAGTTAAGAAATCGTCTTAAAGAAGAGAGAAGACTCTTGAAAATTTTAGAAAAACAATCAGCAGAAAAATTATCAGAAGAGATAACTAATGCACTCCCATATATTGAAGATGGAAGCTTAATTTCAATAAAAGCTCCTCAAATGAAAAGAAAAATTGTTCCAGGATTAATTTGTAAGAAAATATATGAATCCCAAAAAATTAAAAGTTTATTGTGTTTGACAATTGATAATTTATTTATTCTTATAAACCCCTCATACATAGTAAGTATTTTTAATGATTTGGATGCAATTGATGTCTTAGGACTTGAAGTGCCAAAGATGTATTTTTCTGGAGAGGTATTAAGGGGAGATGATATGTCGCAGTGTTATGCGGATCGAATTTTTGAAGTTTCTAAAAAAAATGATTTACAAACTCCACAATATGATTTGACAACGGAAGTTTTGGCACAACAGCAACAAATTAATAATTTAGAAGAAACAGTTACTGATCATCCTGCACACAGATTTGGAGACTCCAAGAAATTAAAGAAATATAGAAAAAGAATTATTGATGTTGAACAAGAAATTAATATTAGAAAAAAACTTCTTGATGATAAAGAAAATCATAACTGGAGAACTTTTACCAACTTGATACAAATTTTGAATCATTTTGGTTGTTTAAATGATTTGGAATTGACAGAAGTTGGACAAACAGTGGGTGCAATAAGAAGTGAAAATGAATTATGGATTGGTCTTGTTTTAGTTAGTGGTTATTTAGATGATTTAGATCCTCCTGAGTTAGCTGCAATTATTCAAGCTATATGTGTTGATGTAAGGAGGCCTAATCTTTGGTGTAATTTCAAGCCTTCTTTAAAGGTAATAGATGTTTTTAATGAATTAGATGGTTTAAGAAAATTAGTCTCTTTTCAACAAAATAAGTTTCATATTGAAATTCCTATCTATTTAGAAACAGAGTTGACTGGAATTATTTCTGAATGGGCAAGAGGAAAAAAATGGAAAGATTTGGTTTTTAATACTTCATTAGACGAAGGTGATGTAGTGAGGATTATTAGAAGATCAATTGATGTCCTTTCTCAAGTGCAATACTGTATTGGTGTTAGTAATAAATTAAAAAGCAAAGCAAAGCAAGCATTAAAAGCTATTAATCGTTTTCCTGTTTCTGAATCTAATGATCTTATAAAAGTCTCTGAAGATATTAATCCTGCAACAAAAAGAATTGACAATAATTCTTAAATTTTTTTAATCAAATCATTGAATTGATATTCATTGCCTCATCAAATTCATCTTCGTTTAAATAACCTAATTTAAGTGTTGCCTCTTTTAAATTTAATGATTCTTTAAAGGCAAGGTTTGCAATTTTAGCTGCTTTTTCATAACCAACTTTTGGCACTATGGCTGTAACCAACATTAGTGAATTTTCTAAATTCAACTTCATTTTCTTTTGATTAGGTTCCATCCCATCAACTAAATTTATTCTGAAGTTTTCTATTACATTTTTAAGTAATTTTAAACTTGTGAGAATATTAAATCCAATAAGAGGCTTATATTCATTCATCTGTAAAGTACCGCTAGAATTTGCCATTGAGACTGCATATTCAAGACCCATTATCTGAGTGCAAACCATTGATAAGGCTTCGCATTGAGTTGGATTCACTTTACCCGGCATGATAGAACTTCCAGGTTCATTTTGAGGAATAATTAGTTCATATATTCCTGATCTTGGACCAGAAGATAGAATTTTTATATCATTTGAAATTTTAAATAATGCACCTGCTAATATTTTTATCTGACTCATTACTTGAGCTAGACGATCATGCGAGGCCATGATAGAAAAATTATTTTTTGATTTATAGAACAATAGATTAGTGTCATCGGAAATTGATTTTATAGACTCTTCACAAAATCCTTTTGGACAATTAATCCCTGTTCCAACTGCAGTTCCTCCCAAAGGTAAAAAATACAATTCATTCAGACTTATAATAATTGCATTCTCAGCATCTTTAAGTTGCTCTGACCATCCTGATATTTCTTGCCCAAAAGTAAGGGGCACTGCATCTTGAAAATGGGTTCTTCCTATCTTTATGAGGTCTTTCCATTGTTCACTTTTTTTATCAAGGATCTTAGTAAGTTCTCGTATCGTTGGAACTAAATTTTTGATTATTTCATTAACAACTGATATTTGAATAGCAGCAGGAAAAGTATCATTAGTTGACTGAGATTTATTTACATCATCATTAGGATGAATTGGTTGATGACTACCAAGCTCTGAATTTGTTTTTAATGCTGCAATATTTGAAATTACCTCATTTACATTCATATTTGTTTGCGTGCCACTTCCTGTTTGCCAAACCTTTAAGGGAAACTGTGAATCATGAAGCCCATCAAGTATTTCTGTACATGCCTCTATAATCAAATCTTTTTTTCTTTTATCTATTAACCCTAAATTGAAATTCGCGATTGAAGCAGCTTTTTTTATGAGGGTGAGTGAATAAATTAATTCAATTGGAATTAATTCTTCTCCAATAGAAAAATTTTTTATCGATCTTTGTGTTTGAGCGCCCCACAAAGCTTCAATGGGAACCTCTATTGTTCCCATACTATCTTTTTCAATCCTAAAGTTTTTTGTCATTATTCCTCTGAAAACACTGGTTTAACTTAGATAAGGTTTTCAGTAATCCTAGATACCTAACTTCTCCCATATTATACTTAAATTATTAAGATGAATTGAAGGATTAAAACATTCTTCTAAGTCACTTTGATCAATAAAATCCATTATTTCATTATCTCTCTCTATATTTTGTTTGAAATTTCCATTTTCGGTATTCCACGCATTATGCGCATTTTTTTGTACTAAGCTATAAGCTTTTTCTCTAGACAACCCTTTCTCTACAAGCAAAAGTAAAACTTTCTGACTAAAGATTACACCGCCATATATATTTAAATTTTTGAGCATATTTTTTGGATAAACTTCTAAATTGCTTACTATATCTTTCATTTCTCTGAGCATAAAATGCAAACAGATTGATACGTCAGGTAACATGATACGTTCATTTGAACTATGGCTTATATCTCTTTCGTGCCAAAGTGGAACATTTTCCAGTGCTGTTAAGACGTAACTCCTCAAAATTCTTGCTAAACCGCTTACTCTTTCACTTCGAATAGGATTTCTTTTATGAGGCATGGCAGAACTTCCTTTTTGCCCTTTTGTAAAGCCCTCCTCAACTTCTAAAACATCAGTTCTTTGCAAATTTCTTATTTCAGTTGCGAATCTATCGAGAGAAGCGCCAACTAGTGCAATAGTTTGAACATATTCTGCATGCCTGTCTCTCGATATGACCTGCGTACTTGCTGTATCTGGCTTTAAGCCGAGTAAATCACAAGTTATTTGTTCTACTTTGGGATTTGTATTAGCGTAAGTTCCCATTGCACCACTTATTTGTCCAATAGCTACAGATTCTTTCAGTGTTAACAATCTTTTTTTGTTCCTTATTATTTCTGCTAACCATCCAGCAAGTTTAAAACCGAAGGAAATTGGCTCCCCATGAATTGCATGAGATCTGCCAATCATTAAGGTATTTTTATGCTTCCTTGCTAATAATCTGACTTCATTTTCTAGGTTCTCAATTTCTTCTAATAACAATTCGCAAGAATCTTTTAACTGAAGAGATAAGCCAGTATCAAGTACATCACTACTGGTCATACCAACATGTATATATCTTCCAGAATCTTTTACAAATTCATTAACGCTTGTAAGAAATGCTATGACATCATGTTTAACCTCTTTCTCAATTTCTGCAATTCTAGATTCATCAAACTTTGCATTTGAACGTATCTCTTTCATGGCTTTCTCAGGAATTTTTCCCAGGGAAAAATTTGCTTCACATGCAGCTATTTCAACCTTAAGCCAACTCTGGAATTTTGCGCTATCAGTCCAGATTTTCCCCATTTCGGGTAATGTGTAACGCTCGATCACAATTTTTATTAATTATCAATTTAAACTTTATAACCAAAATCGAATTATTGCTCTATACCTTAAAGATGTACTTGCCATTGAAGATATTTGCCTGGCTATTATTTTCTTATGTAACATTTTTCTGGCTAATTAAGAAAGCTTAAATATAAAAATGTTTGCATTTATTCCTTTATTCCTTTCGTTAATAGTGGGTAATTTTTTAGTTCTTATTTAAAATTGGAAGGTATTAAAGAATTTGGATCTTAATCTTGTAGAAGTTCATTATTCAGTCTTTTTTTATTGATTAATAGATGATTAAAAAAAGTAGATTAGACCTTTATCTTCTTAAAAGTGGTTTATGTGAAACTCGTCAAAAAGCCCAAGGTTTAATTCTTGCTGGCAAGGTTAGAGATGTTAATGGAAAAGTATGGGATAAACCTGGACAACAAGTATTAATTGGATCTGAATTTTTTATTGATTCCGAACCTATGTTTGTATCAAGGGGCGGCGAAAAATTATTGGAGGCATTTAATAAACTTGAAATAAAAGTAAAAGATAAAATATGTATTGACGCAGGAATCTCTACTGGGGGATTTACTGATTGCTTATTGCAAAAAGGAGCAAAGTTAGTTTATGGGATAGATGTTGGTTATGGACAGACTGCATGGAAGATTAGAAATAATCCAAAAGTCATACTTTTTGAAAGAACAAATATACGAAATTTAAAACCTGATGATCTTTTATCTAGAAGTAATGAATTACCAAATTTTGTGGTCGCCGATTTGTCTTTTATTTCGTTAAAGATAGTTTTTAAATCTATTAGTAATTTGTTAGAAGGTGATTGTATTGAAGGAATATTTTTAATTAAACCTCAATTTGAGGTGGGTAAAGATAAAGTCAGCAAGGGTGGTGTCGTTCGCAATCCTAAATTTCATACTGAGGCTATAGAGTCTGTTCTTTATGCTGCTAAGAATTTCCAATGGAATATAAAGAATTTGATAGCTTCTCCGCTAGTAGGTCCTGCTGGAAATCATGAATATCTAGCTTGGATGACCTTAGGAAGTCAATCAAATAAAAGGATTAATAGTGAATATATACAAAATTTAGTAAAAGAAACTCTTTGAATTAAAGAGCTTCTTCATCTTTATCGCCAGTTCTAATTCTCACAACAGAATCAATTGATGTGATGAATATTTTCCCGTCACCTATCTCTCCCGTTTTTGCTGCTTCAGCAATCGCATCTATGACTGAATTAACCTTTTCATTTTCTACGACAACTTCTACTTTGAGTTTTTGAAGGAATTCAACAGTAAATTCGGAACCTCTATATCTTTCAACTTGTCCTTTTTGCCTTCCAAACCCTCTGACTTCACTAACAGTCATTCCAACAATACCAGAGTTTACTAATGCAATTTTTACATCCTCCAGCTTAAATGGACGTATGATTGCTTCAATTTTCTTCATGATTAAAGATTGAATATTCCTATTTTAATTGTTTTTTGGGAAAACATCCAACATTGAAATATCAGAAAAACATTTAATATTAAGGCCTGCATTCGTTGCGTCTTCAATTAATAGTTGGGAATTTTCTTCAGAAATTATTACTGTACTATTTGACAAAGCTTCCCACTGATCATTCTCAAAGTGTGTTTGAAGCCATAACATTCCAAATGCGCTTTTTGGTTGAAGGGATTTATTTAAATTGTTATCGACAGTTATTAAACAGATATCCATTAGTTTTTTTATTGAACTAAAAACATATAACCCTTTTAACCAACATTATGAATGTTACTATTGATACAAAAATAAGATTTAACAGCTCTTGACTTAGTCAATTGTAATACTTAGATTTGTTTATACTTTTGCTAATTTTTATCTTTATATATAGTTTCTATATAGGTTTATTAAAAAGTTCTACTAAAAATGAGTACAGCTAAATTAGAAGATTCGACTCAAAGACCGCTATATGGTGAAAGAATTATTGAAGAATCAAAAATAATTTGTTTCGATAATCCAAACAAGAAAAGAATTTATGAAATTTCTATTCAGTTGCCTGAATTTACATGTAAGTGCCCCTTTTCGGGTTATCCAGATTTTGCAAAGCTAAATATTATTTATCAACCTAATTCGAGAGTCTATGAGTTGAAGTCTTTAAAGCTTTATATTAATAATTTTAGAGATATAAAAATATCACATGAGGAAGTTGTGAATAGAATTATGGATGATTTAGTGAATGCAGGTTCACCTCACTGGATACATTTAAATGCTGCGTTTAACCCCAGAGGGAATGTTTCTATGCAGTTAGATATTTTTAGTGGACAGAAAAGAAATTAAAAATTTTTTATTTCTTCTGATAATTTAAAAAATTCTTTTTTAAAACCAACTAGATTTTTATTGCTGAGGCCTCCAATAGATAACATTTGTGATTCTTTATTTACAAGAATCCATAATTGGTTAGTTGGTATAAGACTTATTATTGTTCCAAAAATTATTAATATAAAAGAAAAGTAAATAAATGGTATAGATGGATCATTTTTAATGATTAATCCACTGCTAGGGATTATTTTTTTCAGAGATACTTTTGAAGAATTAACTTCTAAAGGATTCTCATTGATATAGAGATTATTCCCAGAAAAATTTTCTATATTCGAAATTTTAAGTGGACCATTTTCATTATCTATTGTTAAAAGGAAATTTTTTTTAGTCTCTGATCCTAATTCGACTAAAACTCCCCAAACTTGATTACCGATTTCAGGAATCTCCTTTAATTGTAATTGATAAAGGATATTATCTATTTCTAAAACAACATTTGAAATTGCCCAATCAGCTTGATAGATAGTCAATCCTTTAAACCTAATTGGGTGATTAACTTTGGCGGTTTTTGTTTCATTTAAATTTTGATCTTCAGAAGAAAAATTTAACTTTGAAATAAACTGTTTGGGTATACCATCACTTTCTCGTTCTATAGAAAAATCGACTAATTTTAGATTGGCTATTGAGTTTGTGCTCTCATTAACAAGATCCAAGCTTTCTCCAGGCAGTAAATATTGTTCTTTTGATTGACTTGTAAAACTTCCATATGCTGAACCTATAAGTAGGACTATTAATCCGATATGTACAACTAAAGGACCTATTTTTCCAATTAAACCTCGTCTTGCAGAAATATGACTTTTAAATTTGTATGTTTTCCATCCTCTTTTTTTAAGTAGTAAATCAACTGTTGATACAAGGTCTCCATCTTGATTGATTGGGTGACTTGAAGTTAATTGCAGTTTGCTAAATTTTTTTTCGCTTTTGTATTCAACCCACTTTAATGAAGCTTTTAATGAAGGGATTTGCCTCCTGAAACTACAAGCTGCTAAGGAAATGCAAAGAAGAATCAATGTAAATAAAAACCAAAAGCTTGTATATATATGATCCAATTGAAGTTTTAAGACTTTTTCTCCATCTAAAAATCCAAGAATGGGAGAACTATCGAAAGTATCAATATAGAATTTATTATTACTACCTTGAGGTATAAAAGTACCTATTCCACTGGCAATAGCTATGAAAATTATCAGTGATATGGCGAATCTTAAACTTGATATTTTTAAAATTAGATTCTTAAAAATAATCATTTAAATCCAATTTGAAAGTAAATTTAATAATCCCAGTGCTACTAAAAATATTCCACTTAAAGTAGGAATTATTTGACTAAATTTTCTAAGTTCTAAAAATTTCTTTAAGTTTTCTGCTGTGGCTCCCGCAATAATTAATGGAACGACTTGGCCTATTCCAAAGAAAAATAAAAAAATAATTGAGATTATAGGGTTTTTAGCTTGAGATACCCAAGCTAGAAGAGTTGCTAAAACTGGAGTGATGCAAGGTGAAGAGGCTAGACCGAAAGTAGTTCCTATTGCAAAAGGTGCTAAAAGGGATGGTATTTTTTCCTCTATTATTTTTAGATCAGGTACATTCGGAAACTGAAACTTTAGAATTCCTAATAAATTTAAACCCATAATTATTGCTATTAGGGCAACAAATGAAGTGTAATAAGATGGAATTTGCCCATATATTTTACCTAAGAATCCACTCGCAGCCCCCAGTGCAACAAGTGAAAAAACTACTCCTCCTGAAAAACTAATAAGTTTAAATTTATTTTTCTCTGTTCCTCCTACATAAGCAATTGTTACTGGAAGTAATGATAATGAGCATGGCCCAAGACTTGTTAATAGTCCTGCACTGAAAACCAAAAATATAGTAAATGGACCAGGACTATTAAGACTATTCTGAATAAGCAGATTGCCTTTTTGAGATAATTCTGAAATAACTAAATTAAATGATTCGATAGCTTGACTTAAATCTTTTAAATTCTAACTAATTAAGAGCCTTTCGCGTACTAATCATACCAATGAATCCTGTTGATTCTAAAGAACATCTCACTAACATCCCTGCAATAAAAAAAGACGATATTAATGAATTGCCACCATAACTAATGAAAGGAAGTGGTAAGCCTGTAGTAGGCATTGAACCTGTTGCTACAGCAATATGCATTATTGATTGACCTGTCAACAATACACAACATCCAATAGCAACTAATTTTGTATAGTTGTTCCTACACTTAAGACTAATTCTTAGGCTTATATAAGAGAATACTGCTAAAAATCCTAAGAATAAAGTACACCCCAACAAACCAAATTCTTCCGCAAAAATAGCAAAAATAAAATCTGTATACATGAACGGCAGATATTGTAATTTTTGTATAGATAGTCCAAAACCTTGGCCAAATAGACCACCTGAACCTATAGCTAATAAACTCTGAACTAATTGAAATCCACTTTCCTGTTGATCTTTCCAAGGATTAATAAATGAAGTAACTCTAAGTTTTTGATATGTATTATTAAGGATGCTAATACATCCAGTAATGAATCCTATTGAAGCAAATGAGCAAAGAGAGCTAAGTTTTACACCTCCACATAAACCCATTACCCAAATAAGAATTCCAGTTAATGATGCAGTACTTAAATTTGGCTGTTTTAGTATTAATAAAATTAATAAACCAAAGGATATTAATGAAATTAATTTTTTATCATTCTTAACTAGATTCCAATGTGCGAAAAGGTTAGAAGATTCTAGAATTAGAAAAGGTTTAATTAATTCAGATGGCTGTAGACGTAAATTGCCAAGCACTAGCCATCTTGAAGATCCATTTACTGTAATTCCACTAAAATTGGTAAGGAAAATCAAAAAAAATAAAATATAAAAAATTATTCTTGAAAACTTTAAAAGATTTCTAATGTTTGTATTAAGTACGTAATAAAATAGGCCAATTCCTGGAATTGTCCAAATAATTTGTTTTTTTAAAAAATAAGCCCAATTTCCCATTTCCCTACTAGCCACCCACCAACTTGATGATCCTAGTATGCATATTCCTAATATTGACCAAATTCCAATGAGTACAACGAGGATTTTGGCCTCATAAGGCCATATTGTCCAAGGTAAGGGCAATATAGACTCTGTTAAATTGTTTAGATTTTTTTTGTAATTAGAACTAAAGGATTTTTTTCTTTTAGAAATTCTTTTGTATTTTATTTTTTCTTGACTTATCTCCAATTTTTTAGATGTATATGTACTATTGAGACGTTTAATTGAGATTTTGCCAAGTCTTTTATTAACGTTTTAAAGTGTTCAAGCAATATAAAAGATGACTTTTCATAAATTTTATTTTTGAAGAAAAAAGTAAAAAATGGCCTAAAGATTCACAATAAATTTTAAGAATTAATTTTTTATAGAAAAAAACTAGCTAAAAGGTACCTCTCCGTGATAGATTCCGTGAGTTTATATACTTACTTCAAAACATTCAGAGAGGGTTCTAAACTATGTTCACATCTGTGGACTCAAATAGAAAAAAACTTGGGCATCCCTCTAATGAGAATGTTCAATTTCCTCAATCCCTGAATAATTCGATTATCAAAGAAAGTAAATCTGGCATTGCCAATCAAATAGATAATTTGCTTTCTCAAAATGATGAATACACAAAATTGCAATTAACAATTTTTGGAATTACTTTTATTGTTTCTATTTTATTAGCATCAATAACTGGAATTTTTCTAGGATTTACTTTTGGTTTAAGTATTTTTATAGGTGCAATAGCCGGCATTTTTTACCTACGTTTACTTGCAAAAAGTATAGGGAAACTCGGTAAAGAATCATCAGGTGTATCAAAATTGCAACTATTAGTTCCAGTTTGCCTCTTTATTTTTGCGAGCAAGCTAGGATCTTTGGATATTTTTCCTGCAATGATAGGTTTTTTCATTTATAAGCCTTCACTCATTCTTTATTTTTCACGTTCTTAAGTAAATTTTTTTATTCAAAACAAATGTTTTTTAATTCCTTGCTAACAAATTTTGCAGCATTAGAAGTTGGTCAACATCTTTATTGGCAAATTGGAAATATCAGACTTCATGGGCAGGTATTTTTAACATCTTGGATTTTATTAGGAGCTTTATTAGTTTTTATTTCTTTAGGAACTAAAAAAATGGAAAATGATCCTAAAGGTCTTCAAAACTTGCTTGAGTTCCTCTGGGATTACATTAGAGATCTTGCTCGGACGCAAATAGGTGAAAAAGTTTATAGAGATTGGATGCCATTTATAGGTACTTTATTTTTATTCGTCTTTGTTAGTAATTGGGGAGGAGCTTTAATTCCTTGGAGATTGATTAAGTTACCAAGTGGAGAATTAGGAGCACCTACTGCAGATATCAATACAACTATAGCCTTGGCTTTATTAGTTTCACTTTCTTATTTCTATGCAGGTTTAAGCAATAAGGGTTGGAGATACTTTGAATACTATGTTCACCCAACTCCGATTATGCTTCCTTTCAAAATTCTAGAGGATTTTACGAAACCTTTATCACTCTCTTTCAGGCTATTTGGAAATATTTTGGCTGATGAACTTGTTGTTGGTGTTTTAGTCTTTTTAGTGCCGCTAATTCTCCCAATACCTGTAATGTTCCTAGGATTGTTTACTAGTGCTATTCAGGCATTGATTTTCGCAACTTTAGCGGCCTATTACATAGGAGAAGCTGTTGAAGAACATCATTAGCTGTCTTCTAATACATTCAGACGCTTTTACAAAGAGTCTGTAATCTGGCAAAATATCTAATCGCGTAGGTCTGAAAATATCAGACCCATTCTTAAAAGAAAGGATGTCCAAGCGTGTATGACAACAAAGATTATCACAAGTATTAAGCTCTTTATTTCAAAATTATGGATTCGATTACTTCCGCTGCATCAGTTGTAGCTGCTGGTTTAGCAGTTGGTCTAGGTGCTATTGGCCCAGGTCTTGGACAAGGTAACGCAGCTCAAGGGGCTGTTGAGGGTATTGCCCGTCAACCAGAAGCTGAAGGTAAAATCAGAGGAACTCTTCTTTTATCTTTTGCTTTCATGGAGTCATTAACAATTTACGGATTAGTTGTGGCTTTGGTACTACTTTTTGCGAATCCTTTTTCCTAAAAGTTAATATTGCTTCTAATCCTTATTAGCAATATTTAAATTTAATTTTTTAACTTCAACTGAATCATATGTTGGCCTTTAATTTTTTTGGTGCTACAGAAGGTGGATTATTTGATATAAATGCCACTTTGCCACTAATGGCGATACAAGTCGTTGCACTTACTTACATATTAAATTCTCTCTTTTTTAAACCTGTTGGCAATGTTGTTGAAAAAAGAGAAAAGTTTGTAAGTAACAATATTATTGAGGCCAAAAATAAACTTTCTGAGGTTAAAAAATTAGAAGCTGATTTATTAACTCAGCTTCAAAGTGCTCGTACAGAAGCCCAAAGAATTGTGACCGAAGCTGAGAATGAGTCTGATAAGCTTTATAAAGAAGCACTAGAACTTGCTAACAATGAAGCCAATTCTTCAAAAGAAAAAGCAAGACTAGAAATTGAAATTCAGACGTCTGCTGCTCGGGATCAACTTTCTAAACAGGCTGATGATCTAAGCGAACTTATTGTTAATAGATTGATTCTAGAAAAATGAATTTAACTTTTTTAGCTACTGAAGGTTTTGGATTGAACTTCAATTTGTTCGAAACTAATATCCTTAATTGGGCTGTAGTGGTTTTCGGTCTTTATAAATTTTTGCCTGGTTTCCTAGGTAAAATGCTTCAAAAAAGGAGAGAAGGAATCCTTCTCGAATTAAAAGATGCTGAAGATCGACTCCTAAATGCAACTCAAGCTTTAGAAAAGGCGAAGAAAGATTTATCTTCAGCAGAGGAAAAAGCTTCTCAAATAAAAGCTGATTCCCTTAAAAGATCTGAATCAATCAGAATGGAAAGTGAGAAAAAAGCAATAGAGGAGATGGCACGAATTAAACAAAGTGCAATCTCTGATGAAAGCTCTGAAGCATCCAGAGCAATTTCTCAACTTCGAAAAGAAGCTGTTGAACTGGCAATTAAGAAAGCTTTAGATTCTCTCCCAAATCGACTTGATAAATCAACACAAGAAAATTTGGTAACTCAATCAATTAACAATATTGAGGTGAACTAATGCCACTTTTAAATTCAGTTACTACACCATACGCAGAGGCATTACTTCAAGTTGTGAATGAAAATTCGCAAACTGAGGAGATTGTTTCTGAGGTTAAACAACTCTTGGAACTAATAAATGATTCCCCTGAATTGGAGAAGGCACTATCCTCTCCCATTTTAGAGACAGATGCTAAGAAGAAAATTATTATTGAAATTTTTTCAAATAAGGTTAATTCTTCTTTACTGAATTTCTTAAAATTATTGGCCGATAGGCAAAGAATTGGAATCCTTACTTCAATTCTTGATAGGTTTTTAGAGATTTACCGAGAAAATAGTAATATTGCTTTGGCAACTGTTACTTCTGCAGTCGAGCTTACTGATGAACAAAAAGGTTTAATTACCAAAAAGATCATCAATATTGCTGGAACAGAAAAATTAGAACTTGTAACTAAAATCGACCAATCTCTTATTGGTGGTTTCGTCGCCAGTGTAGGATCAAAAGTAATTGATGCTTCCCTTGCTTCACAAATTAGAAAACTTGGCTTATCCCTTTCCAAGTAACTTTTAAATCAACCTTAAATTCTTAAATCCATGGTATCTATACGCCCTGATGAAATCAGTTCAATCTTAAAACAACAAATAACTGATTATGACCAATCTGTAAGTGTTAGCAATGTAGGAACTGTTCTGCAAATCGGTGATGGCATTGCAAGAATATATGGCTTAGATCAGGTCATGGCAGGAGAGTTATTGGAATTTGAAGATGGTACCGAGGGTATAGCTTTAAATCTTGAAGATGATAATGTTGGAGCCGTTTTAATGGGAGAGGCACTTGGTGTTCAAGAAGGAAGTAACGTTAAGTCCACAGGTAAAATTGCATCTGTTCCAGTTGGTGAAGCAATGCAGGGGAGAGTTGTTAACCCTCTTGGACAACCAATAGATGGGAAAGGGGAAATTCCAACAAGTGATACTAGATTGATTGAAGAAATGGCTCCTGGAATAATCAAGAGAAGATCAGTGCATGAACCAATGCAAACAGGTATCACATCTATTGATGCAATGATTCCTGTTGGAAGAGGTCAAAGAGAATTAATTATTGGTGATAGACAAACTGGAAAATCTGCGATTGCTATTGACACAATAATCAACCAAAAAGGTCAAGACGTAGTTTGTGTTTACGTAGCTATTGGTCAGAAGTCAGCATCAGTAGCAAACATCGTAGAGGTATTAAGAGAGAGAGGAGCCCTAGATTATACAGTCGTAGTTAGTGCAGGAGCTTCTGAACCAGCTGCTTTACAGTACTTAGCACCTTATACTGGTGCAGCTATCGCTGAACATTTTATGTATCAGGGTAAAGCAACACTTGTTATTTATGATGATCTAACAAAACAAGCTCAGGCTTATAGACAAATGTCTCTACTTTTAAAAAGACCACCAGGAAGAGAGGCTTATCCTGGAGATGTGTTCTACTTACACAGTAGATTACTAGAGAGAGCAGCAAAACTTTCTGATGCAATGGGAGGGGGTTCTATGACAGCTCTACCAATTATCGAAACTCAGGCAGGGGACGTTTCGGCTTACATTCCAACTAATGTTATTTCAATTACAGATGGACAAATATTCTTGAGTGCAGATTTATTTAATTCAGGATTAAGACCAGCTATTAATGTAGGTATTTCTGTTAGCCGTGTTGGAGGGGCCGCTCAGACAAAAGCAATTAAAAAAATTGCAGGAACTTTAAAATTAGAACTCGCACAATTTGATGAATTAGCTGCTTTTTCTCAATTTGCATCTGATCTTGATGAAGCAACTCAGCAACAACTTGAAAGAGGTAAAAGACTAAGAGAGCTATTAAAGCAACCTCAATTCTCTCCTCTAAACCTTGCAGAACAAGTTGCAGTTGTTTATGCAGGAGTTAAAGGTCTTATTGATGAGGTACCTGTTGAAGATGTTACTAAATTTGCGACTGAACTTAGGGAATATCTAAAGTTAAATAAATCAGAATTTATAGAAGAGATTCTTAAAGAAAAGAAATTAAATGATGGATTAGAAGCGACACTAAAAGAGGTGATAAATGAAGTTAAATCATCAATGCTTGCCACAGTTTAAATTTATTTAAGGAGATACCATGGCAAATCTTAAAGAGATTAGAGATCGAATCGTTTCCGTTAAAAATACAAGAAAAATAACGGAGGCCATGAGACTTGTTGCAGCTGCAAAAGTTAGGAGAGCTCAAGATCAAGTTCTTAAGAGTAGACCTTTTGCAGATAAACTTGCACGGGTCTTAGAAAATATTCAATCTAGAGTACAATTTGAGGCTGTAGACTCTCCATTATTATCCAAGAGAGAAGTAAATAGCATCACTTTGGTTTGCATAACAGCGGATAGAGGTTTATGCGGTGGTTACAACACAAATATAATAAAAAAGGTAGAAATAAGATATGCAGAATTAGTCAAACAAGGGTATCAGCCAAATTTAATTTTGGTAGGGAAGAAAGCTATTGGATATTTTCAAAATAGAAAGGATAGATATGTAATTAAAAGTACTTTCAAAGAACTAGAACAGGTACCAACAGTCAAGGACTCTGAAGGAGTTACAAATGAAATTTTAGCTGAATTTCTTTCAGAAAATTCTGATAGGGTGGAAATTATTTATACAAAATTCATCACTCTAGTTAGCTGCGCCCCTGTCGTTCAAACACTATTGCCACTTGACCCTCAAGGAATTGCTGAGGAAAACGATGAAATTTTTAGGTTGACTACAAAAGATAGTAAGTTACTTGTTGAAAAATCAAATATTGAAAAAAGTGATTCCGAGAAGTTGCCATCAGATATTGTTTTTGAACAAAGTCCTGATCAATTATTAGATTCGTTATTACCATTATATTTACAGAATCAGGTACTAAGAGCTCTTCAAGAGTCGGCAGCTTCAGAACTCGCTTGCAGGATGACTGCTATGAATAATGCGAGTGATAATGCTAAAGAATTAGCAAGTACTTTGAACCTAACCTATAACAAAGCCAGACAAGCAGCCATTACTCAAGAAATTTTGGAAGTTGTAGGAGGTTCAGCAGTTTAGCAATAAGATTTAGGATATGCCTGAATACCATATCAAAGTTCAATTTGAGCAAAAGACTTTTAGTTTTTTATGTTCTGAAGATCAAGATATTATTTCAGCGGCAAAAATGAATGGAATAGATTTACCAAGTAGTTGTTGTTCAGGAGTTTGTACAGATTGTGCATCCATGATAATGGAAGGATCTGTAGATCAAGAAGATGCTATGGGATTAAATGATGATTTGAGGGAAAAGGGCTTTGCACTTTTGTGTGTGGCATATCCCAAGTCAGATTTGAATATTGTTATTGGTAAGGAAGTTGAAGATGATTTATATAATGATCAATTTGGTAAATATCAAAAATGAAATTAAGTTCAGTTGATTATTATTTAGATTGGCCAGTTTCAATAAAATCAAAAAATTTAAGGGAATTTATCATTGCAAGTTTAGAAAAAAAAGGTGATTTAATTCGATGGTCAATTGTTGATATTCAAAATTCTATTGACTCTTCTGGAACAAAAAAACTTAAAATAAAAGCTGTCTTAGCTAATGAAAAAATATAAATTAAAATATTTTTAATAATGGAAAATTCACCAACTATATTCATTGTTCCAACTGGTATTGGTTGTGAAGTAGGAGGTTTTGCAGGGGATGCACTTCCTACCGCTAAATTATTAGCATCAGCAAGTGGATGTTTAATTACTCATCCAAATGTTATGAATGGCGGTACTCTTTCTGAAAAAGATAAAAATATTTTTTATGTTGAGGGTTATAGTTTAGACCGACTTGCTAAAGGAGAAATCGCTTTAAAAAGGGTAAAACAACAGAAAATTGGGATTATTTTTGATTCAGCCATTGAAAAAGAAATATTAGTAAGACATTTACAAGTTGCTGATGCATGTGTTTCTTCTTTAGGGATTAATGTTCATTCTTATTTGATTACAAAAAAGCCATTAAACATTGTTATTGATTCTGATTCTTCAAAAATCAGTGGTGGCATAATTGAAAATCCTGATATTCTAATTGATGCTGGAAAATGTTTAATAGAAAAAGGGGTTACGGCAATAGCAATTGTGGCAAAATTTCCAGATGATTCAGATTCTTTAGAAACAAATATCTATCGAGAGGGGAAAGGGGTTGATCCTATTGCTGGAGTCGAAGCAGTTATAAGTCATTTAATAAGCAAATTTTTACAAGTTCCCTGTGCTCATGCACCTGCTTTAAATTCAATTGAATTGAATGAAAATTTAGATCCTCGTGCAGCTGCAGAAGAAATAGGATATACTTTTTTGCCATCAGTACTGATTGGGTTAAGCAACGCACCTGATATTGTTGAATTGCCTGCTAAAAATGAATCAATCTCACTACACCCTGATCAGATTGAATCTATTGTTGTGCCTAATGGTGCATTAGGTGGAGAAGCAGTACTTGCAGGGATTGAAAAAGGTTTAAATATTATCTCCGTAAAAAATCAAAATACATTAAAAGTGACAAATGAGTTTTATGATTATCCCAATCTTTTTGAAGTGGATAATTATTTAGAAGCTGCAGGAATAATTCTTGCCATCAAAAAAGGGATCAACCTTGATTCAGTTAAACGGCCTTTAAAAAAAATCCAACAGTGCTCTTATAGTGATTAATAAGATATTGCTATGGGAACTCGCCAGTCACTTCCTAATGATTGACTGCTTAGTTTTAGGATCGGAGGAGCCTGTTTTCTTTTAAATTCCGCTTTTTTTATGAGTGAGATAATTTTTAAAATTAAATCTTTTTTATAACCATCTTCTTCTAGTTGTTGTAAATCTTTTTTCTCTTCAATAATTCCTTTAAGAATGTTATCTAAAATAGAATAAGGTGGAAGAGAATCAGTATCTAATTGATCAGGACCTAATTCTGCACTTGGAGCTTTCGTCCGTATATTTTTTCCAATTATATCTACATTAGTATCTAACATATATGATTTTCTATGATTAATTGAATCTTCACTATCAAGCCAATTGCATAATTTAAAAACATTAGTTTTATATAAATCCCCAATAACCGATAATCCCCCATTCATATCACCATAAAGTGTGCAATATCCTACAGCAAGCTCTGATTTATTTCCTGTTGAAAGTAATAGATGCTTTTCTTGATTTGCTAAAGCCATCAGAAGTGTCCCTCTGATTCTTGATTGAATATTTTGATTTGTTATTTCAGCCATCTCGAAAGATATGGTGTTAATAAAAGATTCTTCAAAAGAATTCATCAGGTTTTCAATTGGGATGCTATTAAAATTTATTTTTAATCTCCTTGCTAAATTTTTTGCATCACTTTTTGAATGGGATGAGCTCCACTTAGAGGGCATTGAGACGCAATAAATATTATTACTGCCAAGAGCAGCTGTCGCAATTGCTGAAACTAGTGCCGAATCAATGCCACCACTTAGTCCAATTAAAGCTGTTTTAAAACCGCATTTTTGAGCATAATCCCTAACACCAAGAACTAATGCATCAAAAATCGATGATATTTCAGATTGTTCAAATTCTTTTTTCTCGGGTATTGTTTGCTCAATATGCCAACTAAAGAGGTCTTCTGAAAAAGATTTTAGTTGCTTAATTTTAGATCCATTCTTATCAAGAATAAAACTATTTCCATCAAAAATTAAATTATCATTTGCACCAATCTGGTTTACATATATCAGCGGTACTTGAAGATATTTAGCAGCAAAACTGGAAATTTTGGATCTTAGCTCTAACTTTTTGAAGGTATATGGGGAGGCCGATAAATTCACTAAGATATCAATTTTTTTTTTCTTTAAATCAAAAATAGGATTTTTTTTATGAATTCCTCTACCTTCTATATTTTTGTTGACCCATAAATCCTCACATATAGTAAAGCCAATTCGCCAAGTTTTATTATTGATTTCTTTTGTTAATACGGAAACTTTTTCTTCTGACCTAAAGTATCTTTTTTCATCAAATACTTCATAGGTGGGAAGAATAATTTTTCGAGCAATTATTTTCCACTCACCGCGCTCAAGCAATGCAATAGAATTATAAAGATTTGGGAAAAAAGAATCATTTATTATCTCAGCTATCCCAACTGTGATACTCAAGTTTCCATATTTTTTACCAATAACTAGAGCTAATTGGTCAAGAATTTGATATTGATTTTTGATTAAATTTTTTTTTAGAAGTAGGTCATTTGCTGGATATCCCCATAATGACAATTCTGGAGTAAGAACTAAATCAGCAGAATTTGAGCTAGCCTTCGAAGCAGCATTAAGTATTTTTTTTGCATTACCCTTTAAATCTCCAACAACTGGATTAATTTGAGCAAGTAAAAACTTCATTCAACTAATTTAGTGGATTCATATAAATTATTCTTCTTAACAAAATCTATTAATGACGTTGGTAAATTAGAATAATTAAAATTTAATCTGAACCTAGAACTTGAAATGTTTGGGATTTTTATGGTTGAAATCTTAAATTTCACATTATAAGTTTCTAACATCTTAAGAGTATTTGATTCAACAGGATAACCTTCTCTTAAAATTATAAAAAAACTTACCTCTTTAATAATTTTTTCAAAATTTTTCCAGCTGAAGAGATCTTGAATCAAATCACTCCCAATAACGAAATCTAAATTATCAATTTCATAAATTTTTTTACATTTTTTTATCGACTCTACTGCCCATTTACTTGTTACACTTTGATTAAATAAAATTTTATGATCATCTAAATCTTCAATTAGTGTTTTTAATAATTGGCTACGGATTGCGATATCCTCTTTATGCTTTTTGTTCGGATTATTACTTACATAACAAATTGTAAAAGCATAAATTTTGGATAATTCTTCTATTATTTTCTCATGTCCAGTGGTAGGTGGATCTGCACTAGTACCAAATAATGCAATACTTTTTTCCATTTTACTTTTTAAGGCAGAAAACTGACAAAATTATTATTTAGATTTCTATTTAATAAGTAAATATTAATGTGATTAAAAACATCTGGTTCATTTAAAGTTAAATTTTGAATCATTATGAAAGGTTCTATTAACGAAACTTTGCTTCTTATAAATATCTCTTTTGCTGCTATTTTCCCAAGGATTTTTGTAGAGTACACAGCAATTGCTGCTTGAATAATTGCTATTGGCCCATAAGGTAATAATGAAAGACCGTTAGTGAAAGGTGCCGTTAATAAAATTACTTTCCTAATAAGGTTGAAAGATGTATTGACGCCGACTTGAGTAACTCCTAAGTATAAATTATTGATGGATATATTTTTAAAGATTATTCTTGTTGATTCACCCTTCAAATTTAAACCATAAATTTTACTTAATTCTCCAATCATTGCAGTATCTAGTGCAAAACTACCCGCAACATCAAACAGAACAAATGGATTAAGAGCTACAGCTGATGCCTTTATGGTCGAAAATTTACCAATAGTTGATTGAGCTAATTTCTGTCTTCTTTTCAATCTTTGTTGTTTTATCTGCAAAAACAATTTGTCAGCTAATTGAAGTGAATTAAGTGTTAACAATGTCTCACCATGTTGATTTATTATTTTTGTAAGGTAATTTTCTAGATTGTTTCCATGGTTAATAATTATTGGAATATTTAAATCTTTTGGAAGCTTAAAGTTTATATTTTCCATAATTTCTTTTAAGTCATGTTTATTAAAAAGATCAATTTTATTTAAAATTACAATTATTTTTTTTCCATCTTTGATTAAGGAGCTGATTTCGTTTAATTCATTTCTATTTAAATCTCCCGAAACTATAAAAAGAATAAGATCTGAATTATTTATGTAAGAGTAAACTTTATCTGGAAATTTAATATTGCAGAAATCAAATCCTGGAGAATCAATCAACTCTACACTACAAAGTTTTTGATCTTTGAGAAACCAAGATTCCGCTTGTATTTCTCTCGTAGTTCCATTGATAATATTTGTTTTGAATATACTTTTTTTTAGTAAAGAATTTAAAACAGAAGATTTTCCTACACCTGATTTACCGTACGCGCCAATTCTTATTTTTTTTTCTTTGAACCTAAAAAGTTGTTGATTAAAAGAAATTATTTCTCTATTAAAAAAACTTTTTTCATAGTTGGTAAGATCAAGAGTTTCCCACCAATTTTTTAAATATAAATAATTTTTATTAATTTTTAATTGTTTCATGATTTATTCTTCCACCAACCTGCTAATACAGATAACACAGCTTCTGCACCAATAATTCCCACAAATCCCCCGAATTCATCTACTACTACTTTCACTTCTTTATGATTCTTGTCAAATTTAGTTAATAATTGGTCTGCTTTAATCATTTCTGGAATGTAGTCCACAGGTTCGCAAATTTCAGATAATAATTTTTTACTTTTCCCATTAATTAACTCTGCCAACATTTTTTCACGCTTTACTACCCCTTGTATTTTGTCAACTTTATCTCCCAAAATAACCCACCATGGAGAGCTATCAGACATTATAAGTTTTGAAATTTCTTCAAGATTTGAAGACCCATCAAGACAAGGTGCCGATACTCTAGGGGTCATTAAGTCTTTAGCTTTTAAATCATTTAATTGAAAAACCTTAAATATCATTGCAGCCTCATCAGCCTCTATTAAACCTTTCTGACTTCCAATTTTTGCCATTTGTCTAATTTCTTCTTCATCAGTTGAAATTTCGTTTTCTGCTGTAATAACGGGAAATATTTGTTCAATTAATATTAAGAATGGCCTCATTAAAGTATTTAATATTCGCAAGATAGGAACAGATAATAGTGCTATTTGAACTGAAAATCTTGTGCCAAGAGCTTTTGGTAGGACTTCTCCTACTAAAACAACTAGTATGTAGAAAGCCATTGAAAAAACGGTTAAACCAAAACTACTATTAATTACCAATGCTCCGTATACTCCTAAAATAAGACTGCCAATTATATTAAATCCATTATTAGTAATAGTAATTACAGTTAGTGTCCGTCCAAGATGTTTTCTAAGTTTTAGAAGTTGATTCGCAGAACTTTTTGGCTTTTGTCTAGAGGCAATTTCTAAAATTCTAATTGAATTTACCGCTAAAAAAGCTGCTTCTACTCCCGAACAACATGCTGATCCAATTAAAATAATTATTATAAGTAAAAATAAACCGTAAACACTTGGTTCCATTAAAATAGATTAGTACTAAATCTGTTCTAATCCATTCTTCCATTTTTTTTTTAAACACGCCAATACACAATTTATGTTTAAACCTGACCATAAAGTTTTTGAAGAAAGAAGAGAAATTTTCTTGAATAAATTAGATGGAAAAGCTGCCATTATCCCAGGAGCTAATCTTGTAAAGCACCATGCAGATTGTGAATACCCTTTTAGACAAGATAGTAATTTTTGGTATTTAACTGGTTTCGATGAGCCGGATGCAATTGCTCTTTTCTTATCGCATAAGCCAAAGGGTGAGAGATTTATTATGTTTGTCGCTCCTAAAGATGTTATAAGTGAAGTGTGGCATGGCTTTAGATGGGGTTTAGAAGGCGCAGAAAGAGAGTTTAAGGCTGATAAGGCACACTCAATAACAGAACTAAGAGATTTACTTCCAGGTTATATAAATGGTTCCGATGAACTTGTTTTTTCAATAGGTAAGTATCCATTAATTGAGAAAATAGTACTCGAGATATTTTCTCAACAACTTGAAAATCGATCAAGATCAGGGATTGGTGCAAACTCTATTGAATCTCCAGAAATTTATTTAAATAAGATGAGATTAATTAAAAGTGAATTCGAAATTAACAGAATGAGAGAGGCTATTCAAATTTCAGCAGAAGCTCATGAACTAGTAAGAGAATCTATCTCATCAAAGAAAAATGAAAGGCAAATTCAGGGTCTTCTAGAAGGATTCTTTTTGGAAAAAGGGGCTAGAGGACCTGCATATAATTCTATTGTTGCGTCGGGAGATAATGCCTGTATTTTGCATTACACTTCAAATAACTCACCATTGAAGAAAGAAGATTTATTGTTGGTGGATGCTGGCTGCTCACTAATTGATTATTACAATGGAGACATAACAAGAACAATTCCAATAGGTGGTAAATTTTCTAATGAGCAAAGAGTTATCTATGAAATTGTTTTGAGTGCGCAGAAAAATGCAATTAAAAGTGCCGTAAAGGGATCGAATTCTACTGCTGTTCATAATGTTGCTTTAACAATTCTTATAGAAGGGTTAAAAGAAATTGGTTTATTGTCTGGCAGCACTGAGGAGATAATAGAAAATCAATCTTATAAACATCTTTACATGCATAGAACTGGTCATTGGCTTGGCTTAGATGTTCATGATGTTGGAGCCTACAGAATGGGGGACTATGAAGTGCCATTAGAGAATGGAATGATTCTTACGGTAGAACCTGGGATCTATATTAGTGATAGGATCCCAGTCCCTGAGGGACAACCCCCAATAGATGAGAAATGGAAAGGTATAGGGATAAGAATAGAAGATGATGTCCTAGTCTCAGATACCAACCCAGAAGTTCTAAGTATTACTGCACTAAAAGAAATTTCTGATTTAGAATTTTGAAATTTGACTTATCAAGTTAATAGATTTATTTTTTATTAAGTTTAAAAGCTCAAAAATGAATAAGTCAGATTCATATGATTCGAAACTTTCTCAAGCAAGAGGCTTGGCTAGTCAGCTTGGAATGTTCGCAGAAGAAAACGATATCCCCAAAGATCTTTGGGATGCATTGGAAGCCACTATTTATGATTTTTATGAAGTATCTCTTAATAAATAAAAATCCTTTATGGAAGTTATCAATAACTAAAATCAAGAAATTTTGAATAAATCAATCAAAATGTGACCATAAACTGATAAATTATTTATTAAACATAAATAAGTGAATGACCTCATCAGATAAGTTAAATCAAAATTCTACAGAAAAAAAGGAAAAAAATAGTGTACCAAACTCTAAAAATTCTTCTCCTAATTCAGGAATGATGGGTGCTACAGCTGTATTGGCAGCTGCCACAATTGATGAAGACGGGGTACCTACTGGTTATACCCCTAAACCTGATGAAGGAAGGTTTATAATTAAAGTTTTGTGGTTACCTGATAATGTAGCTTTAGCAGTGGATCAAATAGTAGGTGGAGGCCCAAGCCCTCTCACTGCTTATTATTTTTGGCCAAGAGATGATGCTTGGGAGAAATTAAAAAGTGAACTTGAGAATAAAGGTTGGATTACAGATAACGAAAGAGTAGAGATATTGAATAAAGCTACCGAAGTGATAAATTACTGGCAAGAAGAAGGTAAGACGAAAAAATTAGAAGAGGCCAAATTAAAATTTCCCGAAGTAACTTTTTGTGGAACAGCTTAAGTATTAGTTCTTTGCAGCTTGAATCCTAGCCTCAGCCTTTGAAATCTCTTTCAAGGCTTTAATTTTCTCAGGATTTTTTTCATTTTCAGAAAATTTGCTAATTGCTAATTTTGCTTCTTTAAGATCTTGCTCAGCATTTTGAACATTAATTTCAGAACCAATTTCAGCATTATTTACTAAAACTATAACTTCGTCTGATTCAATTTCAGCGAAGCCTCCCATAAGAGCTATTGATTTCCACTGGGAATTCATTCTTAGCCTTAAAACGCCAATATCTATAGCAGTAACTAAAGAGATGTGTCCTGGTAGTACACCAATTTGACCAGTAGTACTAGGAAGGATTACTTCTTCAGCTTCGCCTTGGTAAACATTTTTATTAGGAGCTAAAACTTTAAGAGAAATTGCCATTAATTTAAAATTATTGAAGGTTAAATATATATTTAAATATTTATTTTTCTGATTTTATTTTTTCAGCCTTTGCTTTAACTTCATCAATATTGCCCACTAAGTAAAATGCCTGCTCTGGTAAATCATCCAATTCACCTGACAAAATCATATTGAAACCAGCAATGGTATCTTCTAATTTTACATATTTACCAGACATTCCTGTAAATATTTCTGCTACAAAGAAAGGTTGTGAGAGGAATTTTTCAATTTTTCTGGCCCTGTCAACTGTTAATCTATCTTCTTCAGAAAGCTCGTCTAAACCAAGAATTGCGATAATATCTTGAAGTTCTTTGTATCTTTGTAAAGTTGATTGGACAGCTCTGGCTGTTTTGTAATGCTCATCGCCAACAACTGATGGTTGTAGCATAGTGCTCGTCGAGTCTAGTGGATCAACTGCTGGATAAATTCCCTTAGCTGCAAGAGCTCTAGCAAGCACGGTAGTAGCATCTAAATGTGCAAAGGTTGTAGCTGGAGCAGGGTCTGTTAGGTCATCAGCAGGTACGTAAACAGCCTGGATAGATGTTATTGATCCTTCTAATGTAGATGTAATTCTTTCTTGCAATTCACCAACATCAGTTCCCAGAGTCGGTTGGTATCCAACAGCTGAAGGCATTCTTCCAAGTAAAGCAGATACTTCAGAACCAGCTTGAACGAATCTAAAAATGTTATCAACAAAAAGTAGAACGTCTTGTTTATTCACATCTCTAAAATGTTCGGCCATTGTAAGTGCTGATAATCCTACTCTCATTCTTGCACCGGGTGGCTCATTCATCTGTCCAAAACACAAGGCAACTTTTGATTGAGTTAAATCATCTGCATTGATAACTCCCGATTCTTTAAATTCTTCATATAAATCGTTCCCCTCTCTAGTTCTTTCACCTACACCGCCAAAAACAGAAACTCCACCATGCTCCTTTGCGATGTTATTAATTAATTCTTGAATAAGAACTGTCTTTCCAACACCAGCACCTCCAAATAATCCAACTTTTCCTCCTTGTCTGTAAGGAGCTAAAAGGTCAATAACTTTAATACCGGTTTCAAAAACTTTTGGCTTAGTTTCTAGGTCAGTTAACTTTGGCGCAGCTCTATGAATTGGAGCAGTATCTTTAGTATTGACTGGACCTTGTTCATCTACTGGTTCTCCTAAAACATTAAATATTCTTCCTAAAGTTGCTTCTCCTACAGGTACAGATATTGGTGCTCCTGTGTCGATTGCCTCCATGCCTCTTACAAGACCGTCTGTGCCACTCATTGCCACTGCTCTTACTCTATGGTCACCTAGGAGCTGTTGTACTTCTGCTGTGAGCGCTATGTCTTGTCCAGCTGGATTTTTAGCTTCAATTCTTAATGCATTTAATATCTTGGGCAATTTCCCAGCTGGAAATTCTACATCTAGAACTGGACCAATTACCTGACGTACTACGCCTTTTGTTTGTGAAGAAGTTGATGGAGTTGCTACCATTTTTTATTGATTGGTGATGAATAGCTGATTTAAACAGCTCATAATCCGAAAATACTACCACCTCATGGGTAGATTCGTTAAATGGGTTCGGCCACCCGCACAGTTTAAGTATGGTTTAATTGCCGCTTTGCAGATTATGTTGTTGATGATACGGATAGAGAACTCCTCTATTCCATTTTTATGGCGCAAAGCGTCTCAATCATGATCCTCCATTAATCTATGGCAGCTGTTTCACTTACAGTCTCTACAGTAAAACCACTGGGAGATAGAATATTTATTAAAGTTTCCGCATCTGAGGAAAAAACTGCTGGGGGCATCCTTTTGCCTGATTCAGCTAAAGAAAAACCACAGGTTGGAGAAGTTGCTCAGGTAGGCCCTGGCAAACTTAATGACGATGGTTCTCGACAAACTCCAGAAGTGAGTATTGGCGATAAAGTTTTGTACAGCAAATATGCTGGTACAGACATCAAATTGGGAGGAGATGAATATGTCTTGCTCTCAGAAAAGGATATTTTAGCTGTAGTAAGCTAAAATATTTGTTTCAAAAATTATTAAAACTTATTACTAAATCACTGCCTAAACATGGCTAAAAGAATTATTTACAATGAGCAAGCTCGTAGAGCGCTCGAGAGAGGAATTGATATCCTTGCTGAGTCTGTGGCTGTAACGCTTGGACCAAAAGGAAGAAATGTTGTACTAGAGAAAAAATTTGGTGCTCCACAAATTATCAATGATGGTGTCACAATCGCTAAAGAAATCGAATTAGAGGACCACATTGAAAACACAGGTGTTGCTTTGATAAGACAAGCTGCTTCAAAAACTAATGATGCGGCTGGGGACGGTACTACAACGGCCACTGTTCTAGCTCATGCAATGGTTAAAGCAGGGTTGAGAAACGTTGCTGCAGGTGCTAACGCAATTACTTTGAAAAAAGGAATTGATAAAGCGACTGAATTTCTAGTTGGTAAAATTCAAGAGAATTCCAAACCTATTAGCGATAGCAATGCAATAGCTCAATGTGGAACTATTGCTGCTGGAAACGATGAAGAAGTTGGTCAAATGATTGCCAATGCTATGGATAAAGTTGGTAAAGAAGGTGTTATCTCCTTAGAAGAAGGAAAATCAATGACTACTGAATTAGAAGTTACTGAGGGGATGCGTTTTGATAAAGGCTATATCTCACCTTACTTCGCGACAGACACAGAGAGAATGGAGGCTGTTTTAGATGAACCATATATCCTTCTGACTGATAAAAAAATTGCCTTAGTGCAAGACTTAGTCCCTGTTTTGGAACAAATAGCAAAAACTGGTAAACCATTAGTCATTATTGCGGAAGATATTGAAAAAGAGGCTTTAGCAACTCTTGTTGTCAATAGATTACGAGGCGTGTTAAATGTTGCTGCAGTAAAAGCTCCTGGATTTGGCGATAGGAGAAAAGCCATGCTTGAAGATATGGCCGTTTTAACAAATGGACAACTCATTACTGAAGATGCAGGCTTGAAATTAGAAAGTGCTACCCTAGATATGCTTGGAACTGGTAGAAGAATAACTATCAATAAAGAAACTACAACTATTGTAGCTGAAGGTAATGAGCAAGCAGTTAAAGCTAGATGTGACCAAATTAAGAAGCAAATGGATGAAACTGATTCCTCATATGATAAAGAAAAGCTTCAAGAACGTCTGGCTAAATTAGCTGGAGGTGTAGCAGTGATTAAGGTTGGGGCTGCTACTGAAACTGAGATGAAGGATAAAAAGCTTCGTCTTGAGGATGCTATTAATGCAACAAAAGCAGCTGTTGAAGAAGGCATTGTACCTGGAGGAGGAACAACTCTCGCTCATTTATCCCCTATTCTAAAAGAATGGGCTGATAAAAATTTAGAAGGAGAGGAATTAATTGGAGCTAACATTGTTGAAGCTTCACTTACTGCTCCTCTTATGAGAATTGCTGAGAATGCAGGCTCTAATGGAGCTGTGATTGCTGAAAATGTAAAAACTAAACCATTTAATGATGGATTCAATGCTGCTACTGGAGAATATGTAGATATGTCCTCTGCTGGCATAGTTGATCCTGCAAAAGTTACACGTTCAGGATTACAAAATGCAGCTTCAATAGCAGGAATGGTCTTAACCACAGAATGCATAGTTGCAGATTTACCTGAGAAAAAAGATTCAGCTGCTCCAGCAGGCGCTCCGGGTATGGGGGGTGACTTTGATTACTAACTAAACAATATTTTTTTTATAAATATTTAAAAGGGATCATTAAAAATGATCCTTTTTTTTATTCAACTTTTATGAAATCCAACCAGCGCTAAGAATAATTGCGAGAGACAAAAATATCACTAAAAAAGTCCAAGTTATTTTGTTTAGAGAGGCTTCTGCACTACTTGCGCTATTGAACATAGAGCTTCCACTGGCAGCTATTCCTCCCATACCATCACCTTTGGGACTATGAAGTAAAACTAAGAGAATGAGAAGAACTCCAGAAAATACCCAAATCCAACTAATAATTTGAATCATTGCTTAAAAACTTTTATATACTTTAAACGTGTTGTACGACCTTATTATAACCCTTTAATTCAATTTCTTGAATAAGCGATTTGCCTGTCATCTCTCTTGGTATTGGTAGATTTAATAATTGCAATAAAGTGGGAGCAATATCTGCTAAGCCTGCGTTTTCTCTTAAATTAATTTCATTTCCCATATTTGGTATTTTTCTTTTTTCACCTTCAATCAAAATTAATGGAACCTTATTTATTGTATGTGCTGTCCATGGTTCTCCTCCAGATCCTTTCATTAACTCTGCGTTACCATGATCTGCAGTAATAACAATGCTTCCGCCCATTTCTCCAGTAGCATTAACTATTTGTCCTACACATTTATCTACTTTTTCAATAGCTTTAATTGTTGCGTCCATGTTACCTGTATGACCAACCATATCAGGATTGGCAAAATTGATTACAACAAAAGCATAATTCCCGCTTTTAATTGCCTTAGAGCAACTAGTAGTTAATTCTTCCGCAGACATTTCGGGTTCCATATCATAAGTTGCGACTCTTGGAGATGGAATTAAATGTCTCTCTTCTCCAGGTAAAGGTATTTCAACTCCTCCATTGAAAAAATATGTTACGTGAGGATATTTTTCAGTTTCCGCGGTTCTGTATTGTTTAAGTCCGTTTTCTGACACTATTTGGCCTATAAAATTATTGAGTGATTCAGGAGGAAATGCAACTTTAACGGGAAAGTTCGGATCATATTGAGTAAAAGTAACAAAATCTAGATTTGGATAATTTTTTCTTTCAAAGTCAGAGAATTCGTTGACCGAAAGGGATTTGACTATTTGTCTTGCTCTGTCTGGACGAAAGTTAAAGCAAATCAAACTATCCCCATCTTTAAGATAGTTTTCAGACATTCGTATTGGCTCTATAAATTCATCGGTTATGTTTTTGGCATAACTTTTTTCTATGTAATCCTTGGGAGAAATATTTGTTATTTGAATATTTGGATCAGTCAAATTAGAATATGCTTTTTTTGTTCTATCCCATAAAAGATTTCTATCCATTATCCAGTATCTTCCGCATATGGAAGCTATTTCGCCTACGTTAAATTTTTTTATACATGATTCTATTTGATTTAGATATTTCGAGGCGCTTTTTGCAGGAGTGTCCCTTCCATCAGTAATAATATGGATTGCAACTTTTTTAAGTTTATTATCAGATGCCCATTTTATTAAACCCAATAAATGATCGATATGACTATGAACTCCTCCATCGGAACATAATCCCGTGATATGCAAAGTAGAATTATTTTTCTTTAATGAAGAAGCAATCTCTTTTAACTCATTTACCAAGCCTAGTTGATTATTTTTTACAATATTTGAAATCCTTACAAGTTCTTGTTGTATTATTCTTCCCGAACCAATGGTAAGGTGCCCTACCTCTGAATTGCCCATTTGACCATCTGGTAGGCCTACATCAGATCCACTAGCACTTATAAGGGTGTGAGGGTAAGCATGCCACAATGAATCCATGATTGGTGTACTGGCACTTTTTATAGCATTATCTAATTTTTCTTTTCGATATCCCCATCCATCCAGTATTGCAAGAACTACAGGGCTCTGAGGAACACTTAATCTTTTTATATTTTTGCTGCTAATCTTTGACATATTTAGATCAAATTGATTGTTAACTGATCCAACCTTAAATTTAGCTTCAAACGTTACTCTTTAACAATTTATATTTAACATAGTTAGCTTTTGCTAATTTATGAAAATATTAGATTAATTTTATTTCTTGATAAATCATGTCCAAGAAGACAAAAAAGATCGTAATACTTACTGAAGTTGAGCTTAGAAAAACTATTTCGCGTTTAACTTACGAAATTATCGAAAAAGTAAAAAAATTGGATAATCTTCTATTGGTTGGTATCCCGACTAGAGGAATTGAGCTGACCGAAGTGCTAGAGAAGGAATTATTCTCTAGAACAGGTTTAAGAGTTAGAAAAGGAACAATTGATCCAACTTTTTATAGAGATGACCAAAATAGAGTAGGAACTCGTCTAATACAAGCTGCAGATATTCCAACTCCTATTGAGAAACAAGAAATTCTTTTAATAGATGATGTAATTTACACAGGTAGAACAATTAGAGCTGCAATGGATGCTTTATATTCATGGGGCAGACCTAAAAGAGTGATGTTATTAGTAATGGTAGATAGAGGTCATAGAGAATTACCTATTCAACCAGATTTTTGTGGTAAAAAAGTGCCAACTAGTAAAATTGAAAGTATTAGTTTACGCTTAAATAATGTTGATAATGAAGAAGGAGTTTTTCTTGAATAACTCCCTTTCAGAAGATATTTCCTAAATTATATTCTCCAAAAAATTCATCTTTAATATCAAAACACTTAACTAATAAATCAGCATTTTTTGTAATTTTAAAAAAAAGTTTTAAGGTGTCTTCTCCTATAATAGATTTACTATTTAATACTATTTTGAGTGGTTTTTTGTCCCATTTTATAATTTCTTCTTCATTTTGAATCTCTGATAACTTTGGTAATCCATTTTCAAAAATAACATCATATGCTCTTTCTTTTAGTGTCTCTCCAATTATTATTTCGAATATTGTCTGATTCTTTTTACTGGCTTGAAGGATAAGTTTAAAGGGTGTTTCAGTTGGCCATGTTTGACCTTTGCAGAAAATAGGATGCCAAAAGTGTTTTTGCTCTCTTTTATTAAATAATCTTATAGATAATCCTTTGTTTAATATGTCTTTAATTTTTACCCCTGGGGTCATTGATAAAGCTCCCAATGCTATTGATTCAATAGGGGGTGGCGACTTTATTTGAATTTTTGGAATTTTTTTTGTTATCCATTCTTTGATCAATGGTATTTGAGTTCCTCCACCAACCAAAACAATTGCGTTTAATTCGTCAACTGTGCAAAATTTTCCTCTTGCTTGATTTAATAAATCTTTTAGTAAAGAGTCAAGGTGATTAAGAAGATTATTGTCAATGAGTATTTTCTCAAATATTTCTTTACTTAGGTAAAATTCACTTTCTTTATTTTGTTCAGTAAATAATTTTATTGGGTATTTATTTTCATATTTGATTGTAGATGAGCTGAGTTTACATTTTATTTTTTCTGCCTTTGAAAGATTTTGAATATAATTATTACCCGGAATAAAATAATCAACTATCCATTGATCAATATCTTTCCCGCCTATTTTTGAGCCTGTTTTTCCAATTATTTCAGCACACCTTATTTTTTGTTTCGAGATTGAGCTTACATCATTACCTTTAAATTTTAATAGTTCAGCTATTGGACCAGATTTTCCTTCTCCTCCCTCTATTTTTAATATATTCATATCGACTGTACTACCTCCAATATCTAATGTCATAATTTTTGAGCCAAATGGTACATTTATGCCTAAACTTGCCGCGGTAGGCTCATCAACAAGTGCTATTTCATCTACAGATATTTCACCGCAAAGGTTAACTAACCATTCTCTGTACCCCTTATATGTATCTATAGGAGCAGTTAAAACAAGTCTTTTGATCGCATACTTGTGCCGAATATTTGCCCACAAAATTTGAAAAAATTTTTCGCCACATTCATTAGGGGTTAAGATATTTTTCTGGTTAATTTTTTCAATAGAATTTCCAATTAATCTTTTAAAGTTCGAATGAAAAAATAAATCAGAATTTGAGTATTCCCTCATTTTTAGAGCACTAATACCAATTTTAGGAATCTTTGAAGGTCCCTCGAACCAAACAGCTGAAGGAATAACTCCTGGAGATGATGTAATATTCGGTATTTCAACTAAAACAGAATTTATATCTTTTTGATTTTGAAAAGCTACAACAGTATTAGTGTTCCCTAAATCAATAGCAAGTGTTCCAGATAAACGCTCTTCCATATGAATTTATTAAATCAATTAAGTTCTTTTTGTAATTTATGTTTTGAAACGGTCGAATAAACTGTAAAATACATTTTATAGTAAAAAAATTTTTTTAATGAACATAACTAATAATTCAGGAATTGATTCTAATGATCTTGCAAAGAGAGGTGAAAGCTTGATAAGAAAATCAACTAATAGATATTTAACTACAGTGAAAATTGCTTTTAGAGCTAAACAAAGACGTTTTGATGATTTTGATGGCTTATTAGAAGAGTCAACTATTAAACCTGTTCAAAGGTCAATTATTGAACTAAGCGATGAACAAGATCAACCAGATTTACTTCCAGGCTAATTTTGGTAAAAGACCAAAAAGGATGGAGATTACTTAGAGATTTTAAAAAAGGCAAATTTTGCTTTTTGATTGGTGTTGATAATTGGGCAATCGAGTTACAAAAAAGTGAATTCTATTCACTCTACCTTTTACTGTTAAAAATTAATGAACAATTATTAGTTATCAAGGATCAACTAATGGATGAAGAATCTATTACTTTAGAATTAGAAAAACTTCCTTGGTATATTCAGTTAGAGGGAAAAAAGAATGAATGGAGTTTAAGGTTTGTTTTTGAAAGTCAAGATCAAAATAGGTCCTTCGAAATGTATTGGCCGATACCAATAGCACAAAATTTATTTTATGAAATAAAAAACATGTGGGAATCAATGGATTAAAAGATAAATAAATTTGGAAATTTTAGAAAATATTTCCCCTTCTAAAAAAAATTTATTCACAACTTTTCCACAGTATTTTTTAAAAAAATATCTTATGATCTAAACCATGTGGAAAACTTCTGATTTTATATAAATCTTTATATTTAAGTAAGATTTAAATTTACAAAATTGATTTCCATGACTCCTCTATTTATGACTGAATTCTCATTATTCTATAACCTGAGACTTTCTCTTAATAATGCTTGTTGACGATTCAGTAATTTTGGAGAAAACTACATCTTGTAGATTTAAATTTCAATTAAAGTTTTTTGAAAATGCAAGAGTTAAATTACGACGAAAATTCAAAAGTATTAAATCATAAAGATGAAGTAATAAGCTTCAAATGTGAACTTCAAGAAAATCTTCAACAGGCTATGAAAGAATTCGTTGAGGATCATCCTAACTGGGATCAATACAGAATACTACAAGCCGCCATAGCAGGATTTTTGATGCAAAAAGGATTTCAAAATAGGGATTTAACGAGACTTTATATTGGCAATATGTTTTCAATGAATTTTAAGGATTAAAAATTTTTTATATTTTTTCTAGTAGTATTTTTGCAATATCATTTCTGACAGGTAATATAGATAACCTATTTCCTTTTTTTACGACTAATAACTCATCCTCATTAAATAAAATCTTTAATTCAGGTAAACTTAAAATCTTATCTGACTTAGATTTATATTCTACTTTTACACAATCCCATCTCGGATTATCAGGTTTCGATTTTGGATCAAAATATTTTGAATCTTGATCAAATTGAGTAGGATCAACAATATTTAGATCTATTACCTCCATAAGTCCCACAATACCTGGGGGTTTACAATTTGAATGATAGAAAAAAACTTTATCTCCTTTTTTCATTTTTCGCATAAAATTTCGAGCCTGATAATTTCTTATTCCATCCCATAAAGTTACACCGTCATTTTTTAAAGTATCTATGCTGTAAGCATCAGGCTCACTTTTCATTAGCCAGTAGCTAGGTTCCTGTTGTGGCATGGGGTCTCGGGGAAAATTTCAGGTTCGAATGAAGTTAGAATAACTCGTTCAGATATAAATTCATTATCCATTAAAGTCCTTATTAAGGAAAGTAAGAATCTCTAAGAACTAATTATTATCAAATTATCCAATTTATGAGGAACTATCTTTAACTCAATATCTCAGTTTTTTAGTAACAGCTAGTATTTCCAAAATAATCATCACTACAAGATTGGATAAAGGATTCTCCTCCAGCAGTACCCTCAATTGTTTTATTACCAAAATAATCAGTATGAGGCGTTATTTCAAAATCTTCATCATTATTTGATCCATAACAAGTCTCAATTCCAAAGTAATCAGTACTGCATGTTGTAGATGTATAGTCAGCCTTTGCAGGTAAATCAAATGAAATAATTGCACCAAATGAAATAAGACTTACAGCAAAAAAATTAGAAATTTCCATTCAACTCATAAGATAAATAATTTAATAATCATAGTTATTAAATTTAAATTGAACAATTTGTAATTAAATATTATTTTTAAATTTCTCTCCATACATTGTAATCCCATTTAGTCATACTTTTTCTCCATACTTTTTGAGTTTATCTGCTTTTTTATAATCCTCATCAGCACCTTCATTATCACCTAATTTACCCTTTGAATCTGCACGCAATCGATAAGCAAAAACATTATTAGGGTCAATTTCTATTGCCTTTGTATAATCTTCAATCGCGTCGGCATAATTTTCTTTTCCTTTAAAAGTCCCGCGACTTATATAAAATCGGGCATCATGAGGTTCAATTTCTATTGCCTCATTTAAACAAATTATTGCATTATTAATATTGCCTTTTTTAGCCTCTTCCATTGCAAGTGTCATTAGTTCAGATATAGTTTTTGGTTCATTCATAAATCAATGATATATAGAATTTCTTACAAAATATTTTTCAAATATTATTCTTTAAAAAAATGACAAAATTTATAACCTGACTAAGATTTATTAAAGTATTTATTTTAAAAGTGTTTTTTAAGTGATCTAATTACTCATGTAGATAGGCTTACGAAAAAGAACAATAAAATTAAAAAGTTTTAAGATATTTTTATGTTTCCTAAAATCCAACAGAAAATCAATAAAGGAGAATATAAAAGTTGTATAAATCATATTGATAACCTAATTAAACAAGAGGCAAATAAAGAAGAAGATAAAGATTACTTATATTTTTTGAGAGGAATGTGTTATTACAAGCTACAAAATTATAAACAAGCATCGATTGATCTAGAAAAGGCAGAAGCAACAGGAGATCAAAGAGCTTTTTACTTTAGAGCACAATGCTATAGGCGTACCTTCAATTTTGCAGAAGCCTTACCTTTGCTTTCTATTGCCTCTGTCTCCACACCAATGCAGCCAGATATTGAAAGTGGAGGTTTTGCAAAAATAACATGTTTCCCATTTAAAACTAAACAGGAAATTAAAATTGATCAAGCAGCATGTTTTGAGATTGTGGGACTTTTTTCTTCTGCTGATAAATGCTATCAATATATATTAGATTCGGATCTAGAAACTCAAAGTTCTCATAGATGTAAAGCATTAGCATATAAGCAATTTGGTGATTTAGAGAATGCAATTAAAGAGTTTTCAAAAGCGATTAACTTAGAAGAAAAAGCATTTCTTTATTATGAAAGAAGCTTTTGTTTTTATAATGAATATCGTAATTCTGGGACTAAAATGGATTCCGCAATAAAGGATATAAATAAGGCTATTAAACTTTCTAAGACAAATAAAAATTTATTTAAATATTATTTATCAAGAGGTGTTATGAAAAGAGAAAAAGGTGATAATCTTGGTTATGTATTAGACTTTCTATTAGGTTTCTTAAAAGAACCTAAATTTGCAATATTGAGAATTTATATATTTATTGAAAATTATGGTTTTAAAAAAAGTTTGGGTGTATTGAAACAGGTTTTTATTAAAGATAACTGAATCTACTAATACTAGAATGTTTACTTTTATGCAGCTAAATTTCTATATCTAATATATTGCGGTTCAAAAAGTAATTCAAGAGTTTCTACTGGACCATTCCTATATTTGGTGACTATTATAAATTTCCAATTAATATCCTATATATTACTGTTGTCATTTCTCTTTTATTTTCTTAAGTATTTTGTATTCCTTGTAGAGCAAACTTATAATCCAAACATCCTTGGTTGATCTTGGACCTTCCATTAGGATTCTTACTTCTTCAGGTTTAAGTGCCCCCATCATCCCCAAGAATTCTTTCTGCCAAGATTCATTCCATTCAGGTCTAGGTCTCATACTTTCCATAAATTCCTTCAAAAGTCAAAACATAATAAAAGTCTAGTTAAGTTAAGCAGCAAGATTTCTATATCTTGTGAATTGTGGTTCAAAAAGTAATTTAACAGTTCCTACAGGACCATTCCTATGTTTGGTAACTATTAATTCTGCTATGCCACGTTCTTCAGTTTCTGGATGATAAAACTCATCTCTATAAAGCATAATTACGACATCTGCATGTGCTTCTAGTCCTTGTGTCTCTCTTAAATCAGATAACATTGGACGACAGTTTTCTCTCTTTTCAATATCTCTAGAAAGTTGTGACATAAGCACTACAGGTACATCCAATGCTTTTGCCATTTCTTTAAGATCAAGGACAATTTTGGATAACTCTTTATCTCTAGACTCTTTATTTGGACCATCCATCATTTGTATGTAATCAACTACTACTAATCCAAGTTTTCCTAGCCCTTCCTTTTCTTTAATTTTCTTACTTTTTGAAAGCATCTCTTTTACTTTGATAGAACCTTTATCACAAACAAATACAGGTACTTCTCCAATGTCTTCTATCTCAGAACCAAGTAGTCCCCATTCATCTTGTTGTAATCTTCCAGTTCTCAATCTCCCTGATTCGATACCAAGTTCCATTGAAAGAAATCTATAACTCAATTGCTCCTTACTTTGTTCCAAACTGAAATAACAAACTGGTTGTTTATTTGTTTTGGCAACATTTTTTGCAAGGTTCATAGCAAAAGAAGTTTTACCCATCGAAGGTCTGCCCGCTACAACAACTAATGAACCTCTTTGAAGACCTTGAGTCATTGCATCTAAATCATGAAAACTTACAGGTACACCTGTTGAATATTTGCCATATGAACTTTTTTCTATATTTTCAAAAGTCTTGGGCATTATGCTCGCTAAATTTTTCATATCCTCAGAATCTTTTCTTATCTGATTTCCTTTAAGTTTTAATTGTTTTTCTTTTGAATTACTCATCCTAAATTTTCGATGGAACCTCATATAAGCAAACATAAAAAAGAATGCAAAGTTTCTTTGAGAAACTTTATAAATGCGATATCAAATTAATTTTTCTTCTTAATTTTTTAAGTCCAGTTCCCCTTGCTTTTTGAATATCATCCTTGGTTTCATTTAGTAATCTTGCCATTTCAAAATCAGAATGATATCTATTTCCAAATAAACCTAGATATAAAATAATGACTTTTCTCTCCAAAGGTAAAAAAGAATTTAGAATCTCACAAATAATCTCATAATTTTTTATTTTTTGTTCCCCTTTTCGTAGGGGTATAACATTATTTTTCATAGACTTTTTTCTAATTAAACTTTATATCTAAATGTTTGCCAACTAAATTCGATACCATTGGCGTCCATAACATTCAACCCATTTTTCACCATCTTCGATTTTTTTAATATTGAGATAAATTTGTTTAATTTCATAACCCATTTTTTGTAGTTCTTGGTAATTGCTTGCATGAAATATATCTTCAGAGTTTTTGATACTTATACCTTTGAATTCATTTCTGCCGCTTCCTGTTTCACCAAATATCTCATAATAATCAATTTTTTCTTGATCACTATCAATGGTGATTTTATAGAAATTTTCTTTTTCCTCAAAAAAACAACTAAAAAATTCTAATTTAAATTTTTCAACCATTTCCCCAAAAAAAGAATTAAAAGATTTTATTTTATATTTATCAACTATCTCGTCAATATACTTTTGTTGAAAATCTAAGGAATAATTATCACCACCTACAATTATGATTTCAAAAAATATATCATATGCCTCTTCAACATTCTCTTCCCATTGTTCGTAATTTGAATCCATAGACCTTTCATCGCAACCTGGGAAATTAGTACCTATAAATTCTCCTTTAATAGTATCTATAAGATCGTCAAAACTACCGTCATTGTATATTTCATGCCAATATTTATCGAAGAAATCAATTTTTTCTTTTTTAGTTTTGCAATTTAAGGAATTCTTAAAAATGAATTTTCTTCTATTATTTTCCTCAACTTGTCTTGAAAAATATCCCATAATTTTTTCAACTTTCAATCCATTGATTGTTATCCCATATATAGTTCTTTGTTTTTTGTTCTAAGTCACTTATCCATAAAGGTCCAAGTTCTAGAGTAGAAGGGTTTATTTTGAACAAAAATTGTTTCTGCCAGGAAACCTTTAGATCAATAATTCTCATATTCATTTTTTTTTCTTTGCGACATACAACATTTAAGTAATCAAATAAATTCTTATATTGAACAAACTCTCCAAATTGAGGAGTGAAGTTAAAAGTTTCACTAAGGTTTTTAATATCCTTACCTATATTTACTTCCCATCTAATTTGAACAATAGCGCCTTTATTTTTATGAAATATCAACTCTTTCTGTTTAGTATTCAATGTTGAACACGCATAATATCTGACTCCATTTCCATCTGGATTTGTATGATATTCAATATTACGAAAATCTTTTGCCAAGGATTTAAAAATTTAAATATATATTAATTTGAGATTTAAAAGAATTCAAATTTTTAATAATTAGATCGATTATCAGTGGCTAAAAGTTCGAATGAGGTTCGAATAGAATTTTTATTAAAAAATAAAACCCTTGCTATGACTGTGAAAATGCATCTTGCTCTTTTTTCATTAGCCAAAACTTTTCTTCAGTCATATCAAAGGAATTGGAGGAATTTATCTGCTAGAATTTTGCTAGAATCAGATTTTTTTAATATGTTTATTATCCATCAAAGTCACAATTTAGGAAAGTAATGGGTGGCATGGGGGTGCATAGGACCATGCTGCATCGTATATATGATCTGATACATTTCTGTTAAAAGTTTACGGGTACAACCTTTCAATAGCTTCTTTCTGTTCTTGCTTTTTTATGTCTTCAGCATCTAAAACAGGGCACGAGTTTTGATTTAGTGATAAGAGGAAAGTGCTTTTTTTGAATAGTTTGAAAAGTGGTGTAAGTAATAAGTTTTTCATTTATTCCCAAGTTTCATATCAGAGAAGTCGCTTGCTATTGCATGAAGCATCCCTCCTACAAATGATCTAGGGCAACCAAGTTTGTTAACTAAAACTTCTGATTGTTTTTTGATATCTTCCCATGTAGGTCTGATATCCTCATTTATTTGTTTAAGGCTAGGTTTAAATTCTTCTGAATCATTCATATTAAAAGGTATTAACTTATTAAAATTCAAATGATAGTAAAGAAAATCTCATTCATTTAGATAAATATTCAATAAAAATTACAAAATAAATTCTTTAGAAATTATTCTAAGCTGATGTAAATTCAGATTATTTAAATAATTATTTGCAATTAATTTTTCCTCATTAATTTTGAGATCTTTAATCTCAGAAATAATGCTATTAGATATTAAATCAATTAAATGTTCTTTATCCATGACTTATATATAAACCCAAAACAAACATTAATTATTTAAAGTCTTCAACTCAACATATAAGTAAAAATACTCAGATAAATATAAAACTCATAGGTTTACTAAATCACCTTAGATGATTGGTATAGGGTGCACGCGAATTATCAGCTACTCACACTTGAGCTTTTTATGTAACATAATAAGTTTACATAAAGTAACAATTAAATGAAAAGACTTTTTCCTTATATAGCTTTTGCATGTTTAACTGGTTTTACAGCTACGACCGGTTTACCAGTTATAGCAGGCGGTTGTAGTAGCCACATGAACAAAAAAGCTGAAATCAAATGTGCTGAAGATGATACTGAATGTCAAATTGAAAAAGCTGAAAAGTTTGATTTAAGAGATTCTCTCAAGTCATAAAATTATGACTCACATCAGTTTTTTTATGAACTCTGCCCCAAGAGATTTAATCGAGTTCGTATTCTTTGCTGCTGTTGGTTTTACTGCAGGATTATTGGGATTAATTTAGTTATAGAAAATTGACCCATTCTTTTTTTCTCCTAACCTTTTCAAGTCTTTCTTTCTTTTATGTGATTGCTTGCTTTTGGAGAGATTTAATTAATCAAAAGTAAAAAATATTTTTTAAATTACCTTTTATAGATAAATTTTTGTATGTCTTCGAATAGATTAGATTTTGATTTGAAAAATCCATTACTTTTTAAATAAGATTTTCCTTTTTCTATATTTTCAATTCTTTTTTCATAAGAATTTTCATCTAAATTTTTTTGCATAAAAAAATAGTCGGGACTTTTATTCTGAATACTGCTCACAAAAAAGCGGTTACCTTAAATACAAAATTTAAATTCTTTTTTGAATTGCTTTTCATTCAAACTAAAAATCAAATAAAAAGTTTCTTTCTTAAATTATTAAGACTCTTTTGATATCTTGTTCTTCATGTCCTCAATATTATTAATTAATTTGTCTAACCATTCTGTATTATCTTCTGGTTTTAAATATTTAATTTTTGGTTGATTAATTTCAAGAGTCTCAAAATCTCCACTCATAAATTCTCCTTTGTATATTCGTTTAACTACCTCTTTGTTCTAATTGATTTGAACAAAATACTGCGTATCTAATGTGTGCGGTTTGATGAACATATTGGTACGGAAAGAGGTATCTTTTTTTTAGCCATTTAAATCTATTGCTGACTTAGATTAAAAACATGGTTGTCATGAGTCGGTTGCGTTGCTCCAACTGAAATCAACCATAAACTTTAAATTGCGTTTAATAAAATGACTTACTACAGTTGCTTTGATCAAAAAGGAAACATAATTGCTCGCTGTCAGACTAAAGAAGATATAAATGTTCTTAAGAAAATGGGCAGACCAATAATGGAAATAAAAGAAATGAAAAAAGAGGAATCAGTTGTTTGTTCTTTAACTGGTAGTCCATCCGATTACAACGAAGATTATTAAGAGTATGACTCAAAGAACACTTCAATTAAATCAACATGGAAGATCAGTAGTTCTTTTGTTGGTTGCATTGAATAGCATTTGTACTTTCTTTTCTACCTTTGAAAAAGCATTAACTGATCGTGAAAGAGTGAGATAAAAATATTTAGTTATTTGTGGATTAACAGTAAATCAATAAAATTTAAGACATAAAAAAAGACCCTGTTACAGGTCTTTTTTTAATGGTGACGACAGAAAGGAGATCTATTTGATAATCAGATTAAGAATTTTCTTAGAAATTAGTTTTGGAAGTAAAAGTGATTACTCACTTCTTCATGCTTTACAAACGACTTAATTTTTAAGATAGTTCAGAATTAATCCCGAAAGTTTAATTTCTGATCACTTAACTTACTTTCCGTAAAGGTTAGAAAAGTTAATTTACCTTGGTGTTGCAGACCATTGGTTAGTGAAGATCTAATTGGTCAACCTTGGTCGAGTCGATCACCAGAACTGTCGTATAGATAAAATAATCGGTCTCGAATATTTTGCATGAATCCTTAAGATTGATTTAATCATGATTAATTAAATCTTTAATCATCAGACCACATCATATCTTAGTAAGCGTTTCAATTTATTCAACTGGAGTTAGTGAATAACAAATGTCTTTATAACCATTTTCTTTATCCCACTCTTTCATCTCTGGAGTATTTGTAGCAGCAGCAAATCCTTCTAAATCTTTGACTTCAAGTATCAAGTGACTTTATGGTCATTTACCTTGATGAGTTCATATTCTTCGACATATTTATGTCCCTCCTTTTCATGGAAATCGGCTACAAATTTATCGAAATCTTAAAAAGAACAATCAAAAGTAGAAACTATTAAGGTATTCATAAAAAAGATGGTTTTATCCCTCTATGTTAGATCGACTGTCAATCGTATTTAATAGTTATTTTTAAGCAGCATCATATTCTTCATCTTCAAGTTCTCTCATAAATCTTTTATCTAATAAGTAATCGTCTAAAAGCTCTGCTGCCATAAGCATCTCAGGAGCAGGTTCTTGTAAATTTTTATCTAATAAGTAATTATCTACAAGGTCTAGATTGTTATTTTCTTTAATTTCTTTATCGCTGTCTAATAGCTCTCTTATGTAGGTATATACAAGCTTTTTATCGTACCCACTTTCTCTAATTTCTTTCATCATTTCGATTGGAATTTTCATAATCGTTAACCCCTATGTGAAAGCCTATATACGCATACTTACGAAGATATAAAAAAAATGCAAGAAAGAGGAAGGATGTAAGAAGACTTCTATATTTAAATCTTATTTTTAATAATTAATTAATTTTCTCTTTCCATCTCTATTTTCTACTTTATTTATTCTTAACCAAATAAACAAAGCCCATATAAGTGCAAAGACAATTGGTAAGAAAATGATTGCAAGTTTCATCATTTTTTTAATCCTGTTATTTGCAAAAATAATAACTTTTAAATCAATAAGAAAATATAAGTACTTTATCTAAAAAAGTAGGGTCGAGGTTAGATCGACTTTCAATCACAAATTATCCTAAATCTTTACCTCAGAAAATGTCTTTATATTTATTAGTTTTGCTAGAATTTTGCTAGAATAGAATTTAAGAAAATTTGAAAAACCTAGTCATATCAAGCTGGCACATAGTTCATTAGCCAAAACTTTTCTTCAGTCATATCAAGGGATTTGGGCGATTTTTTGGGCTTCCATGAGTTGTTACCCAAACTTTTTTGTTATAAATTTATTATCCACTATTTTTCCTATTAAAAAAGTGGAAGCAAAATTAGTTTTTTTAGTCTGAATAATAATATCCTCCTCCAGGAGTTGTAAGACCTCCTCCCCCTAAAGTACTTGGTTTGAAATTCTGATTATATTCAAGTTGTTGCTGGTTGAATTTGTTTTGTTGGATTTGCATTTGCATACTATTCATTTTTTGTTGCTGCATAATATTTGATCCAGCTCCCATTAAGGATCTAGCAAATCCATTGTCTGCACCTCCTCCTAGGTTAGAAGAGCTGCCTGTCATCACTGTTCCTGGTGAATTAGCCAACCTAATTGCAGTATTACTCCATATTTGAATATCTCTATAAAATCTTTTGTGTTTTTTAATCCCACCTCCAAGTAGACCTGGTCTAAAAGCAATAAGTGCCTTTCGATCGTTGAGATTAACGTCTTTATAGGTCAACAAATAATCATAATCCCATTGCCCTGGAAAGCATCCTCCCCCCATTCTGCAACTCCTTAAAGTTGTAAACTCAGAAACTTGGCTTGGTTTTATTCCTTGACCTTCATTGATAGTTAGTAATCCATTCTTAAAACTAACCAAGCATTTTTTTGTGGGTAATCCACAAAAAGCTTTATAGATTTCATCGCTTAATGTTCCAGAAGGAACTACCAATGGCAAGCTTGGTTGATTATTAGGACCACCTAAATCAGCTCCACCTAAATCATTATTAGATGACTTTATAAAAGTATTAACCTTATCTCTTTTAGCTTTGCATTTTGGTTTGTTCTTCCAGACAGCTGAGTTACAATTTACTTCTACTGCGTTGATAGATGTTGGCAGTGCAATAGTAGCTAATAGCAGGAGTAGAAACTTTCTCAAAAAATGCATAGTTAATTAAAGAGAATAATAGTAATTATCGATAGTGAGAGCAATATTTTATTAACTTCTTTTAATCCTAAATATGTATGTTTTTAAGAGTAAAAAGTTTGGGTAAAGTTTGGGTAAAAAATTATGATTCCTTGAGATCCCATTAATAGCTAGACGGATGTACTTTTCATTAGCCAGGAGTTAGGTTCAGTCATAGTTTATATTTTGAGAGAAATAGTGCTGCTAGTATGGTGCTGGTATGGCATTTTGCTAACTTTTTTCGAAAGTTAGCTTAATCCAAAGCTTTTTATTGAGTTTATCGAAGATAGTTGGTTGAAGAAAGTTTTAGAACAAAGTACATAGACGAATTGTTAATTGTTTTTTAGCCATTAAAATACAAATTAAATATTTTTTCTCAGATGTCTTATAATTGCGAATTAAGGTGGCAACCAACTAAAGACCAGCTAGATAACATGATCTTGCCTGCCTACACAGATATGGCAAAACAAAGTGTTGCTTATGTTAATCAATTTGGATGCCCTCCTGAATATGTTGCAGATATGTTGAGAGATATCGCAGATGCACTAATTACTATTCATCCAGAATCTGAATCTGAGGGCGGTTGCTCTTGTTGTTAATAAAAAAAATTATATCTTTATCAAATTGAATTTTATATCTCTCTCTTTTAAAGTATTCTTAGCCTTGGTCTATTGATGTTCTCATTGGTAGGTTTGATGTGCTGATCCAGGTAAAAAACTATGACTAAAAAAGAAGGAAAAGAATTAGCTACTGTGAAGGTTTATCTGAATACCGGAATCATTGCAGGATTAATTGGTGTGGGATTTATCGCTTCAACTTTAGTTTTTGGAGTATTACTTCTAGTTTTAAAATAATTGTTTAAAAAAGATTTAAATTCTTTTTCATTAGATTTCGAGAAATCATATGAACAGATTGATTTAACATCAGATTTGAAAATTTCTAAAAATTTATTCTCATCTTTTATGTAATTATCAGGAATAGATGAGAAGAAATATTCGTATTTTAAGGTTGATTCTTTATCAAGACCTTTAAATAGATTTTTTGCTAAAGAATCACAATATTTTTTGGCTAAATGATTATTGGCTATTTTTTTCTCAGGATATATTTCTCCAAATATAGGCAGAGCATTTATAAAATTTATATTGATGATAAATCCAATTAAAAATGAAATTAGAACAAATTTCACTGATCTTCTTTTGGATTTAGGAAAGGTCTTATTTTATTTTTTAGTTCAATAAGTGGCTTTTCAATAAAATCAGGTTTTTTTAAGACTGCAAGAAAAATCCATCCTGCGCTAATAGCAAGAACCATCCCTAGGTAGGCAAAACCATAAATCATAAGTACTTTTTAAATTTTCTTTTTATTATGCTTGTTTTTTGACTCCTACAGCGGGTTCGATGTTTTCGTCTTCTTCAACCTTTTTCTTTTCTATATCTTTAATTATTAATTTATTTTCGGTTCTTCCAAAATCATCTTTACCTGCAATAAAGAAAATAATTGCACTAATAAAAAAAAGTGCAAAAAGCAAAACTTCCATTTGCTAATACCATTTAATTAAATCTAAATTAGTCTAGAGGTTTAATTTTAATCAACATCAAATAATACAAACTAGAGTAAATTTCGTTTAATCAAATTTAAAATATAAAATTCTTTAATATCAATCAATTTAAATAGATTAAAACCTAAAAGTGTTATTTATTTTACTAAGGAAAACATTTTAAAAGTATTATTTTAGTGATTATTAATCTTAATATTCATTATTAAAATTACAATCTAAGTGTTTAATCTTTATATTTAAGAATGCTTTTTTCTTCCTTATTTTATAAATTTTGCACTTGAACAAATCTTTAAAAATATTTATGGTTATTTTGTAATTTATTAATAGAACATGCTGGGAACTATCAAAGATCCAACTTTATTTCTACTTTTGAGTAGTGTTGGAATGTTATTATTTGGCTCAATCGGATATGGGATTTATACAACAGTTGGACCATCATCTTATAAGTTAAGAGACACAATTAAAGAACATGCAAGAATGCATGAATTAGGTATTGCTCATGGTCACAATCATCACAACCATAATGAAGCAGAACATATTCACTGAGAAATATAAATGTATTCATATTTTTTAAATTCAGAATTAACAACTGAATTCTTCTTTACTGCAATCTTTTCTGGAGCATTGTTATCATTCTTTGTTTTTCTATTATTTTGGTTGACTAATCAAAATGCAATTTTTAAAAAGCAATAAACTTACTTTTGAAAATTCGAAAAACGTCGAAATGAAGTTTTAAGAAACTATAAATTGCTACATTTTTACTACATTTATGTATAGGATGAATCATTTGATACACCCATCGCTCGGTAGATGTTTACATTTAGTAATATTTTAATACTAATACTTAATCTTAATGGACTCAAATAAAGATATTCTCAACAGAGCCATAGGGAGACCAGCAATGATGGCTTTCATGATCTTAGTGGGAACATATTTAACAACCGGTCAACTTATCCCTGGTGTTTATTAATGGAAAATAAAAATCAATCAAGAAATATTGATCCTCAAAAAATAAGAGCTGAGAATTTAAATGGAAAATTTGCTCTTGTTGGTCTAATTGCTCTTGTTGGAGCATACATAACAACTGGTCAAATTGTACCCGGAATCATTTAATTTTTTTTCAACGAATGTTTTCTTTGAGCCAGCTAGTGGTGATACAGGCTGGCTTTTTTGCAGAAGAAATTTATATGGTTTAGTGATAAGTTTTACATTAAAAGTTCGAATGAAATTTTTTGTAAAAAATAAATTCTTTACTTCTTTTTATAGAGCTTATTGTTGCTGTTGATCTTGTATCTTCTTTAGTTTTTCGTATTCAACGTGCAGAACACCTAGACGCCAAGCATCTTTCAATCCTTTTACACCTCCCATTAATAGCTTTGCATCAGCAGGTGAATGTGACTTCATGTTCAAGAAATCTTTTTGCCAAGATTTATCATTCCATTTATTAGTCATTCAATTTATTCCTTTAGTAATGCCAAAATAACCAAAATAATCCACAGCCATAAATAATCCCCGTGGTTACTATTAATGGCAATAGTATTTTTTTCATTTAATTAAAAATCTACCCATATCATTCATGAAAAACCAAATTGCGATTGAAAGATTTAATACTACTGTGATAGAAATGGAAATTATTAAAAACTTTTTACCAACTCCTGATTGATTTGCATCTTTCCCAGCAACTGAAATCGACTCAAGTTTCATATCAAAAAGGTTCTAACTACAGATTATTCTAGATCGACTGTCAATTGATTATTTCTACTAATATCAACTTAATATAAGTAATTATCAAATTAAATTTATGCTTAAATGTTTTAGTTCTCATTAACTTACAAATGTATTATTCAGAAACTAAAGTGATAATGGGAGGTCTAGCTCATGTTCCAATATTAATCTTCATAGTAAATTTTGTTAAAGGTAAATTTGAATCTATAGCAGCAAAAGTAGTCGATGTTAAAACGGAAGAGCCAAAGTTAAAAGTAGTTGAAGTTGAGAAAGAGGAACTAAAAGCGGAAGAGTTAAACGACAGTGAAGTTAAAGAAGAAGCAGAATAACGGTAAGAAAAAGTAAAAAAAGAGGATTGTCTATTCTCTAATGTAGATTGTAGATCAACAATCAATTACTAGCTTTTTCTATGCAAGTAGTAAGCGTTTCATAAAAAAACAGCTAATGAAAATAGATTTTATTTAGGATGTAAAAACAAAATTTAGGGAGGATTAAATGTCTATCATTACCGACAATAAAGTTTTAGTACATATTTACAGCGGTTTAGAATCCAAAAATAAAATAACTTTAGGTTTATTGGTTGCTCTTACTGCAGAAAAAAACGATCATAAAGTAACACTTTTTCTAGCAGGAGACGGAGTACAAATATTAAATTGCAAAAAAGCTGGTGAAATAGTTGGTCAAGGTACTGGAGATTTATACGAACATCTTCAAAATTTAAAGAATTCAAAAATTAGCATATATGTCTCAGGAATGTCTGCTAAATCTAGGGGTTACGATGAGAAGCTTCTAGATGGATATACTGCAGAGTTTGTTATGCCAGATGTTCTAGTTGAAGAATCAATTAAAGCGGATAGCGTACTTTGCTATTAAAAAAGGAGCTAATTGCTCATTATTTAGTTTGACTGAAAAACAAAAATAATTGATTCAAGGTTCAAATTTATCCCTCAGCGGGAATTAAAATTGGAACATCTTTTGCTCCTATTGCTGCAAACCAAACTATTGCATTGTCAGTTTTTGCATTACCCATTGTATGTTTTGGTGTCTTTGGACCAACTATAAAAGTATCACCTGCTGTATAGATAAGATCCTCCATCCCTTGTCTTTTGACAACTATCGTACCTTGTTCAACATTGCCTAATAATGGAATTGGATGAGAGTGGAGCGGAACTATCCCTCCTTCAGCCAACTCGACTCTTTGTAATCTTATTTCTGCTTTTCCTTTTGGGTATTTAAGAGCATCTCCATCCATAGTCTCAGAACCTACAAAGACTTCTTGTACATCAACGGGAGATTCTGCAGCTATAGAAATATTAGGGTTGATAAGCATTAATGCAAAAACAAATGCTATTAATAAATTTTTCATCATGAATTTGAATTTCTAGAAAATTATTTAGACTTATACTATTTATTTTTTTCATTTTTGACAGTACTTGATTTGACTTTTCAAGTGATTAAATCTAAAACCATTTTTTAAAAGTTTTTTATAAAGGTATTGAATTTTTATAAATTATTAGTGCAGACACTGATCAAAATCATTCTCATGAAATTTATTAATTTAATTCTTTCATCAATAAATTCCAACCAATTGATGATGCATCCTTATGGAAGGATTTTCTTTCCTCGCACATAAAACCGTGATCAGCTCCTTTAACTTCGACATAAATAAATCTCTCTTCTAAAGGATCTAGTTTTTTAAATCTTTTTTTAATTTCTAATCTATCTTGTAAGGGAATTAAATAATCTGAAGAACCACAAATGAAATTTAATTTTCCAGAAACTTTTTCAAGCAAGTCTAAAGGAGCAAAATTAGTATCGGTTCTTGGTACTGTGACCCCAGCTCCATAAAAACAAAATGTACTTTCTATTCCTTTTAACGAAGAAGCTATAAGTGCTGCATGACCCCCAAAACAAAATCCAATAATTGAGATTTTCTTTTTTGGATATTTTTCTTGAACCCAATTTATGGCTGCAGAAATATCTTTAATAATATTTTTGGAAGTGGTTAAATTTTTATGGTGCCTTCCTAATTTCAATTCTTTTTCGCTATATCCCAAATCTAATTTTGGAGCTGTTCTTCCGTAAAGAGGTAATGCTAATACAGGTACGTTTTGTGAGGCTAATTTTTCAGAAAAACTTCTTATCCAGTGATTTATCCCAAACACCTCTGGTAAAACTATAGATATATATTTACAGTCACTACCTGAATCTAACCACCAAGATCTAAGAGGTAAATCACCACTATAAACTTTTGTCCATTGACCTTTCATTAGTGATTAAATAAAAAGTTTTTGTCAGAAAAAAAAGAGGGTTATGTTCCTCTTAGTTTAGATTGATTGTAAATGTAAAATTTCCTTATTCAATTTTATAAATTAAATCTTAAATTAAGTAGAGAAACTTATATTGGAGTTGTTTATGTATAAGTTATATAAATCAAATTAAGTAGTCTTTTTTACTAAATAAATGTACCTGTTGCTAAATACATATATTTGTCCTTGAAAAGCCTCTAAAAAATACTTTTTCTTGAAATAAAGATTGACAAGACATTCATAAAAAAAACTTTTATAAATCATTAACTTCTTTTATGAATATGTTTCTAACCAACAAGACTCGTTTAAAAATTAAGGATATTGTAAAGAGGATTTCATTAGATGAACCTGTAGCATTGGAAGAAAGAATTTATGTAGAAAAGCTTGCAAAACATAATTCAACTATATGGACATGGCTTAAGAAAGCCAATAGCTTGAGGAGATATGGCGAGCAAAAATCAGATGGAATAAATGGACTTATCCAGAATCTAGGCCTTGATGGTTTAGAAACTGAAAATCATTTTGATCCTAAAAATGATGATCTTGCTGATTGGTTTAGTGGATCTCCTGATTGGGTAAGAAGGAGCTAATTACCTTTACTTTAAAATGGATTCAAATTAATAATTAAAAAAGGGAACTTCCTCAACTTGTCTTGGAGCATAATCACAAATATCGAATTGCATACATTCCATTGGAGCATCAGTTAGTTTTCTCTCAATTGATAACGAATCAAACAAACTACCAAATACATGTTGAATTTTATTTTTAATTAGATTTCCCTAAGTTATAAACAACCTTCTTTTTAGAAATTATTTAGTATGAATTATATACAAGAATCAAGAGTTGTTATAGCTAAAATATAAATTATAAATTAATCAGTTTAAAATATTTCACTTTATTCATAATCAGTATTTTTGCTCTAGGAAATTTAAATAAGCACCCCTATGTTGGACCCACTGATTGAGGGATAACTTCATGAGTACGTTCAAATCGAAATACTTTAAAGACACAAAAAAGATCAGCAACACTCTTTGGTTGGACAAATTAATTAATCAACTTGAAAAAAAATCAAAGGGAGTTTGATCATGAATACATTTAGAAATAAACGATTCAAAAATGAATTAGATCCCAAGTATGCCTTTTATGATTGTCTTCGTAGTTGCGAAATTAAGAGAAATACTGAAAAGTCTCTAGAAGAATGCGTCGAAAATTGTGAACCTAGATTATTACCAGAGAATCTCGATGGCTAAAAATAGGAATTTAAACTCTATTCAATAGCTATTTTGACCTTATAGAGTTTTTATATAGATTTAAGGAGGGTAATCTTATGACCAACCTCGCAATTGAGCTACTACTTCTAATTGTAGTTTTAGTTAATTTTGGAGCAATCCTTACCGCTAAAATTTATTCACAATCAGTAAAAGAAATTCAACGTAAGAGATTATTTTGTTGTGAATCTATAAGTAACCCATATTGTGTTTTTTGATAAATTACTTCCAAACTAATAGATCTCAAACTAGAGATCTAATATTAAAAGTTAGAGTCCACCAAAACTAAAAATAAGGTGTATAAGGTACTTCTGTTTTTAATGAATCTCCGTAGTAACTTTCAGCTGACTTTACCAAGATCCAATAAATGAAATTTAGAAATGATTTTTCCATAGAAATATCTATACCCTTTCTTAATTCAAATCAGAATTTAAAATAAAAACATCGTAGAAAATACTTAACTGAAGAGATTTAGATTTTCTTAGTTAATTTGTGTTGGTTAGGTTTGTATGAAATGCTACTAAAGCTTGTCTTATCAATTGATTTGGTAATATTGCTTATTGATTCCTGTAAGTTCAAAAGATATATTAAATGGACAATCTTAATAAAAGAAATTTATGAGTACTCAAAAAAGTCAAAGCCATAAAAGACAAGAGCAAAATAATACAGAATGGTTAGATGAATTAATCAATAAAATTGAAAATATGAAAAATAAAATATCTAATACTTTTTAACTTATTACTTCTTCTATCATTTATTCCGTTATTAAATATTTTAAAAACTTTTGTAATTAAGCCAACTGGCTTTTAAATAGAGTTATGTATTTTATTTTTGCAAATAGTTATTTAACAATGTTTAAATGAGAATCTTTTAAAGCAAGTTTATGGTTCATTTTTATTTTTATTGACAATATTGAAATAAGTGTAAAAAGAATTTTTAATTTGTGACTACTGAATCATCTAAAAATCAAAACTTTATAAGGAAGCATCCCAGCGAAGGAATGGATGCTTTAGAAAAAGAATCAAAATTACCTCTTAAAGGGTGGGAAAAGGAGGTTGCCCGAGCAAAGGAATATGGTTTAGAAGGAGCAAAAAGTATTGTCGATAGAAATATATCTACATTTTCAAGAGGAGAATTACCCCATTTTGCAGGTATCAATACTTTCATGAAAGCTCCATATGTTGAAAATGTAAATGAAGTGGGAAGTTATGATGTCGCGATCGTTGGTGTTCCTCATGATTCTGGAACTACTTATAGACCAGGGACAAGATTCGGACCTCAAGGAATTAGAAAAATTTCTGCTCTCTATACTCCCTATAATTACGAAATGGGAGTGGATCTGAGAGAGCAGATATCTATTTGTGATGTAGGAGATATTTTTACAATTCCAGCTAATAATGAAAAAAGTTTTGATCAAATTTCAAAGGGGGTTGCTCATATTTTTGCTAGTGGTGCATTTCCAATTATTTTAGGTGGAGATCATTCAATAGGTTTTCCCACAGTTAGAGGAGTTTGTCGCCACTTAGGAGATAAAAAAGTAGGGATCATTCACTTTGATAGACATGTAGATACTCAAGAAACAGATTTAGATGAAAGAATGCATACCTGTCCATGGTTTCATGCAACTAATATGAAAAATGCACCTGCAAAAAATCTTGTTCAATTAGGAATTGGAGGTTGGCAAGTACCAAGAGAAGGGGTGAAAATTTGCAGGGAACGAAGTACAAATGTTTTAACAGTTACTGATATCTGTGAAATGGGATTAAAAGAGGCCGCTGATTTTGCGATTGAAAAAGCTACGGATGGAACTGACTGTGTATATATTTCTTTTGATATTGATTGTATTGATGCTGGATTTGTCCCTGGAACTGGTTGGCCTGAACCTGGGGGTTTATTACCTCGAGAGGCATTAAAACTTTTGGAGTACATTATCAGAAAAGTTAATGTATGTGGAATTGAGCTTGTTGAGGTTTCGCCTCCATATGATGTAAGCGATATGACAGCTCTATTAGCTACTAGAGTTATTTGTGATTCAATTGCACATCTTGTAGTAAGTGGTCAGCTCCCAAGACAATCTAAACCAGAATGGATTTCAGATAAATGTAATATGTCAGTTGATCAAAAATGGAGATAGATTTTCGTGCATGAAGTAGATATGACAAAATGCCTTATTCTTTCCATGGAAGAGTGGGCAGAGAAAAAAAATAAAAAAAAAATAGTTGTTGAAAAGATTAATCTTAAAATTGGGGAATTTACTTGCGTAGAACCAATATCATTAATAAATACTTTTAATGCGGCAGTCTTGGGTTCTTGGTTAGATTCCTCTCAGATTACTATTGAGACAATACCTTTTGAAGGGAAATGCTCTAAATGCAATAGATTATATTTTCCAAAGAAAGAGAATGGATATAAATCTCCATGTTGCAATTTTAATTTAGAGGAAATTATTAGTGGGAGGGAATTAAAAATTGCATCTATTGATTTTAAAGAAAAGTAGAAATTTAGTATCTAGAATAAAAACGTATTTTCAAATATAAATGCATTTACCAATTTCAGACAAAATTGAATTAAATATTCTTCATCAAAATAGTCATCAAGCAGAGAAAAATAAAGTTAAGTTTAATAACTATAATTTACTTTGCTTGAACATAATGAGTAGTCCAGGTGCAGGAAAAACGAGATTACTTGAAATAACTTTAGAAGATCTTTCAAAAAAATTTCACAGTGCAGTTTTAGAGGGTGATATGACCACCAATCTTGATGCGGCAAGATTAGAAAAGTTAAATATTCCAGTAGTACCAATTACAACTGGAAGAGCATGCCATCTCGATGCAAATATGGTTAGTGGAGGTTTGAAATTACTAGAAAAAAAAATAAATCCTGATTCATTAGATATTTTGTTAGTGGAAAATGTAGGAAATTTAGTGTGTCCTGCAGAATTTGAGATTGGAGAACATTTTAAAGTTGCACTTTTAAGTATTACCGAAGGTGAGGATAAACCTTTAAAATATCCAATAATGTTTAGAGAAGCAGATTTAATTTTGATAACTAAAGTTGATTTGTTACCCCATTTGAATTTTGATATTAACGAATTAAAATCGAACATAGCTTCAACTAATCCGAAGGCAGATGTGATAGAAATTTCATCGATAACCAAGTCTGGATTTGATTTATGGCAAGATTGGATTAGTAAAAAGATTCTGAAATTTAAAAATATTTAATATTGATTAAGTAAAAGTAATCTTTTAAAAGTATCAGTTATTACAACTTTAGATTTGCTTTTTCTTGAGTATTGATAGTACGTAATATTTTTTTTCAAAAATGTTTAAAAAATTGAGAGTTTTTGTTACCTCTTTGCTGGCTCTAATATTAGCGATTTCATTAAGTACACTATCAAGCCCTGCAGCTCCAAAAGGGGAACCAATCACTTTGGGATACAGTAACTGGGCAGGATGGTGGCCCTGGGCGATAGCTGTTGATCAAAAAATGTTTGAAAAAAATGGAGTTAATGTTCAGATGAAATGGTTTGATGGATATGTTCAATCCATGGAAACTTTTGCTGCTGGTAAGATTGATGGAAATTCGCAGACTCTTAATGATACTATTTCGTTCTTGCCAGGAGAGAATGGAGGGGAAGTAGTTGTTTTAGTTAATGATAATTCTGCAGGGAATGACCAAATAATTGCAGATAAATCAATTAAAAGTGTTGCTGATTTAAAAGGTAAAACAGTAGCGGTAGAAGAAGGTGTTGTGGATGATTTTTTACTTGTTTTAGCGCTGAATGATGTTGGATTAACTCGAGATGATGTAATTATTAAAGGTCTTCCAACTGATCAGGCTGCAACTGCATTCGCAGCAGGAAAAGTTGATGCAGTTGGTGCATTCCCTCCATTTACAGGAACTGCAATGAAGAGGCCTGGAGCAAGAGTTATTGCTAGTTCAAAAGATTATCCCGGTGCAATACCTGATTTATTAGCTGTAAGCGGAGATTTGATTTCTGAAAGACCAGATGATGTTCAAAAAATTGTTAAAACATGGTGGGATGTAAGAGAATTCATGGAAAAAAATCCAAGAAAATCTGAAAAGATCATGGCAAAGCGAGCTGGGATCCCAACTCGCGAATACAAACAATATAAAGGTGGAACTAGGTTCTTTTCTTTGGAAGAAAATTTAGAAGCTTTTAGTGATGGGTTCGGTATGAAACATATGCCTTATGCAGCGAAACAAATGGCAGACTTTATGGTAAAGGTAGGATTTATTCCTGAAAAACCAGATATGAGTAAATTATTTGACTCTTCGTTCGTTAAAAACATCAGTTAATTAATACAAAATTAAAATGTTCAGTTCGAAATTAATCAAGAGGGATAATTATTTTTTATCCCTCTTTTCATTTGGTAGTGAACCGAAAAAATTAAATAAAATATTTCTTCAAATAGCCTCACTTTTACTTCCCCTTTTAATTTGGACATTAGTTTGTCAATTAAAACTTGTAAGTGAAATGTTTTTACCATCACCTTTAGCGGTCTTTTATTCTCTTTTGGATATGGCTGAAAGTGGAATATTATTTGAAGATATTTTTGCAAGTACTGTTAGGGTATTTGCTGGTTTTATAATTGCAACACTTTTTTCAATTCCTTTGGGAATTTTAATGGGTTCATTCCCTTCTTTTTGTGCGTTATGTGAGCCATTAATTGCAATGCTTAGGTATATGCCTGCCGCTGCTTTTTCTCCTTTGCTTATTATTTATTTAGGAATTGAAGAGGCTCCAAAAATCGCTTTAATTTTCATTGGCACCGTTTACTTTAATGTTTTGATGGTTATGGATTCAGTAAAATTTGTACCCAAAGAACTCATTGAAACAACGCTTACTTTAGGAGGTAATACAAAAGATTTATTGATCAGAGTAATAGCCAGATATTCATTGCCAAGTATTATTGATACTTTAAGAATTAATATTGCAACTTCATGGAATTTAGTAATTGTTGCAGAGTTAATTGCAGCAGAAGTTGGTTTAGGTAAAAGGATTCAACTGGCTCAAAGATTTTTTCGCACAGATCAAATATTTGCAGAATTAATAGTTCTTGGATTAATAGGATTTGCTTTGGATATGAGTTTTAGATTGCTACTTAGACGTACATGTAAATGGGCTGTTTAAATGAAATTAGATGTTAATAATATTTCAAAATATTTTGGGGAAGGTTCAAATAGAAAAAAGGCAATTGAGGGAATAAGCTTTTCAATAAGTTCTGGCGAATTTAAAACTCTTGTTGGGAGCTCTGGATCAGGTAAAAGTACTATATTGAGGATTATAGCTGGGCTTGAGAGTCCATCTAAAGGGCACGTAAAAGTAGATGGAAAAATAGTTAGTGGACCGGGATTGGATAGAGGAATGGTTTTTCAGAAATATAGTCTTTTCCCTTGGCTCACAGCATCTGAGAATATTGCCTTTGGAATGAATTTAAATTCTTATAAGTTGAAAGAAATAAAATATAGGACATCTTATTTATTAGAAGTAGTAGGTCTTCAGGATTCGGGAAATAAGTATCCCAAAGAGTTATCTGGAGGAATGCAACAAAGGGTTGCAATAGCAAGAGCTCTAGCGACTAACCCTAAAATTCTACTTTTAGATGAACCTTTTGGAGCCTTAGATTTACAGATAAGAGAATCTATGCAGAAATTTCTCTATGAATTATGGAAAAAAACTTCATTGACAGTTTTACTTATAACCCATGATATTGAAGAAGCATTAGCTCTCTCTCAGCAAATATGTATTTTGGCACCTAATCCTGGAAGAATCATAAAAGAAGTTAAGGTAGATCTACAAAAAGGAGATTTAGATGAATTGAAACTTGATTCGGATTTTGCAAAATTAAGATATGAGTTATCTGATTTTTTAAGAGGCCTCCAAAAAAAATAAATAATGTCAACTAGTTTTTTGCCTACTTGGCTTTATAGCGAACAAAAAATTTTTGAACTTGAATTAGAAAACTATTCAAAAAATTATTGGCACCCATTGATTTTCATAGGAGAAATTAAACCTGGCGAAATATTGGAAAAAAAATTCTTTAATCAATCATTATTAATCTCTTGTTCAGAAAAAAACTTAATAACTGTTTTCAAAAATAGATGCCCTCATCGTGGGTCAAAATTGTGTTTGCCAAAAACAAAATTAAATCCTTCTAAAAATATTTTTTGTCCTTACCATGGCTGGACTTTTGATAGTTTTGGTAAACTTAAAACCTTGCCATTAAAGTACAATTTTGAAACAAAAATAGAAACAAAGGATTATTTTTTAGAAAAAGTTAACTCTTTAATAAATGGACCTTTAATTTGGATTAATTTCAGCAACATACCAATATCTATAGATGATCAAATTGAGCTTGTTGGGAGAAAATGTAATGATCAATGGGATATGAATTACAGTATTTTTTCTGAATTTTCTGATACCTTAAATTGCAATTGGAAAATTGCCCATGACAATACACTGGACGATTATCATGTAGCAATAGCTCATAAAGATACCCTACATAAAGAACAAGGTCCAATTAAAAACTACAGGTATTTCTTCAGTGAATTTTGTAATGTACTTGTTACCCCTCTTAGTAGTGAAGGAAATCTATATACCTTTGGATTACTCCCATGGACCCATCTAATAATCTGGCCTGGTAAAGGGATTGTTTTAATAAATTATCTACCTAAAAATATTGGTCAGTGTATTATTGAAATTAAATTTGCCTCTGCTTCTTTATGTAAAAATGATTTAGAAAATTGGAAAAAAAGTATATTAGAATTTCTTGGAGAAGATAAAGTTATTGTCGAATCAGTTCATAAGTCTTATCTCGAAAATTTTAAACTTGGTCCGCCTAATAGACTTGAACAAAGGATTTTACACTGGCAAAATATTTATAAAGATTTTCTAAATGCATCTGGCATTTCTTTCTAAAATAATTTCTATTTAATTCACAAATATTATTAATTAAATTTTTAAATTGGTAGGGATTTGACTACATATTTAATATGCTTTATTGATAATGTAGTTAAGTATAAAAAAGTTGATTATGAAAAATTTTATACTAATAATAGTCTCTTTATCTTTCTTATCTTCTTGCAGTAATGACAAAGATTTTTTTCTCACTGAGGGGAACGCTTTGTTAAGTTGAGGAGGTAAATCTCGTATCATCGAAAATGATAAAGAAGAGATAATTAATACTGAAGTCAAGGATTTAAGAGATGGAATTGGTAAATACGTTGAATTTACAGTTGTTGAGACTGATAAAAAAGGAGGCAAATATAGGATTATTAATTGTTTCCCAAGTGAAGAACCACAAGATTCAATAATAAAAACTGTTAAAACAAATTATAAATTAAGTAATTAAAAGTTATTTAAAAATAATTAGCTTACCTTTAAGCTGAGATTTTTGATGATTTGATAATTTCCCATGCTTCTGGTGCGGTATCTGCATATTGGAAAAGATTTAAGTTTTCATCTGAAATTAATCCAAGATCAGCTAGATATTCGAAGTTAATTATCTTATTCCAATAATCTCTACCAAAAAGTATGATTGGGATTTTAGTTTTCATTCCTGTTTGACAAAGTGTCAATAGTTCAAATAATTCATCTAGTGTTCCAAAACCTCCAGGGAAAAATACAGCAGCTACTGATCGCATGACAAAATGGATCTTTCTTAATGCAAAATAATTAAACTTAAAGCAAAGACCGGGAGTTATAAAAGCATTTGGGATTTGTTCATTAGGCAGACTGATATTTAACCCTATAGATTTACAATTTGCTTCAAATGCACCTCTATTAGCAGCTTCCATAATTCCTGGCCCCCCACCTGTCACAATCACATGAGAATTACAGTTTTTATTTTGATTACTAATTGAAGCAAGTTTAGAAAACTCCCTTGCGGATTGATAGTAATGACTCATAAGCAGCAAATTTTCTAATCTATTTAAATTTCGTTTTAAAAGTATTGATTTAGGATTTTTTTTAATTAACTCTTCTATATTTTCAAGTCTCTTTTTTATATTTGATTCTTCTGTAATGCTTGCGCCTCCAAAAATAATTATTGTTGAAAGAATTTTATTTTCTTCAAGGATTAAATCTGGTTTAGTAATTTCAAGAAGCATTCTGACCCCACGCATTTCATTTCGGCTAAGTAACCCAATATCCTCGTGAGCCAATTTATAAGTATCAGAATTAATAATTAAATTCAGGTTTTTTAAATTATTACTAGGGTATATATGTTTTTTCATTTCAAACAAGAGTTTTAACTTTTCTTTCTAGAGGATTAAGATAGACTCTTTTGATTTTGTTATTTTCGTAAATCCAATAAACAGGCGGACTTTTTCTTGCCTTAATTAAATTAATTTTGTCTAACTTTTGAGGGGTAAATTCTTTAGAAGGATCAAAAAATTTATCTCTTTTGGGTTGGTTTAAAACAATACTACCTTCTTTCCCTGAGATAGATCTGTGATAAGTTCCTACAGGAATTTCTAATGTTCCATAGATCTATTTAAATAAATAACATGATGAGGTTCATCCCAGGAAGGATTTATTAAAACAAATGTCCTTTCTCCTGTGATAACTAAATTGTGGTCAATTTGATGATTGTGAACGTAATATTGCTCATCTTTTAAATCATCTGGAGGAGATATAGCTTCTCCAGAATGGATCACAACATCAGAACCATTAGAACTATCTATGCCTGCATCGAAGAATGTGACTTTTGGAGTCTCTCTAAAAATATTTATTGGGAAGAATCTTAATTCCATAGTGCTAACTCCCTTTTAGAAAATTTATAAATACTAATAAAAATTTATTTACTTTTAAAAACCAGCTATTTTTTGATTTTTAATTGCAAGAAACCAGGCAATCTTCTTGATTTGGATAATCTATACATTCTTTATTTAAAATTTCTTCTAAAAAATCTACTTTTTTAACATAATCAAGATCTTTTAATTTTTTGTTTAGAACCGTGAACTGAGTTTGTAGTTTCATTTTCTATTCTCCTAATTAATACTGTTTTTTGAATCCATTCCAAGTTTGAGAAAACCTTAATCCCAGATAAGAAATTAAAATTGTCCAAAATAAAATTTCTATACCTAAATTAGTCATTTGCTTGGCCTCCTTTCTATCTGATTATTCTTTAGTACGGGTATTATGTAAAAATCAAGCGTAAGAATACCTAAAAGTTAAAGATTTTAATCACAAAAAATCTTGCAATGGTTGTTACTCGGATTTTCTGTACATTCATTATTCCAATAAGCTTCAATTTTTTTGAGCTTATTATCAAATGAAAGGTGTTTTTTATCCAAATTAATTTCTTGGATAGTAAATTTGTCATTTAGTGCCATAAGACTTACCCCTTTACTAGAACTATGTTCTAATTCATTTGAATAGTAAATTTCAAGTTTTATGTGTGCGGTTAGAGGAACAAAATTGTACGGATTAAGGATCAAAAAAAACTCAATTTATGAATAATTGCAAGGAAAATATCTTCAAAAAATTTATTCCAACTTTAAAAAAATTTGCATAAATTTTGTTAGAAATTTTATTCTCTTAATACCTTCTTAGGTCTGCTAGTATCTATCATTCATCTAATCTATCTGCATATTCTCTTAAAATCTCAGCCATCTTTTGATGTGGAATTTCTTGTTGATATTCTCTACAAAAATCAAAAAATTTATCTAATAAATCTTTATTGGAAAAGATATAAAAATTAGCGTCTCATTTTAAAAGTAAAGTATGCAAACCCACCAAGCAATAAAAGACTCACGACCCCATAAGTAATCGCTATGCCGTAGATGTAAGTCATTTATTTATAAAGACATAAGCAGAATATAAATAAACTAAGAAAACTCCAATAGCTATGGAACTTCCATAAATAAGAAAGTTCCAAAATCTATATAATTTAGGTTTTTTAAATTCCTTTTCTTCTTCTTTAGTAATCATTTATTTTCTTTTTCTTTTCTGGCAGCATTACCTTTTGCTCTTAATACCAAAGTTATCGTAAGGGCAGCGCTTAATATCACAGCATCAATTAATAGGTGCGGGGAAATATTCATCAGCTGAAAAGAGAAATAAGAAGAGTCATTATCTTTTCAGCAATAAATCTATTAAACATTAAAAAAGAGGGGGTTCATCCCTCTAAGTTTAGATCGACTGTCAATCATAGTCTATTTTAGCTTTTAAGCTTCTCTAAAAAAACAGTATTTTATTTAGCCAGAGCAAGAGAAGGCACCTGAAAGAATATTTTTAAAAATTGGTGCTTGACCCAAGGCATACAAAAAGAAAGTTGATGATGCGAGAGTAATAGCTATTTTAGAAGCCCTATTAACTTTCAAATTTGAGACTTTTTCAAATGCAGAGTTCATTTGTTCTTTAATTTATTGATCTAATAATAGCTGCAAAAATTAAATATTCAGCATCAATATTTACCAAAGAATAATTTTATTGCTCCTTTTTCTCAGCTTGCATTTTTACTAGATCAAATTCTTTTTTAGAAACTATTCTGATTTTGTATGCTGGATATCTTGTCTTCCACCATTTATTGATCGAAATAGCTACTCCTTCTAAATTTTGGGTACAAATATTGACCCATATAGTTTTAGTTTCAATTTCTTTGTAGAATTCCCAACTTGTAGGTGAAGCCATTAAAAATCGCAAATGAAAAATTTCAATAAATTATGGGAAATGGTCCATAAGCTAAAACGTTTGTTTTTTTAATAAGAGGATTTAGTTGAAGATATAGAGTTTTCATTAAGTGGAAATAAAAACTTTAAACAAAAGATTTACATCACTTTCCCCTTCTAGGAAAGTATTACTTTAATTTTATAACGAGTTTCAATTAAAAAATATCTCCGCAAAGAAGGGGCCAAAAATTGACCCCTCTTGGTGAAACTCTTCCAAAGAAACACCATTAAAATCTTACTCTGAAAGTTGCAAAGTTAAACAAATTAACAAAATCAAGATTAACAATTTATGCGGCCTTTTTAAAAGGGTTCATATTCCTTAAAAAGTTATTACTTTTGTGGGTACTCATTTTTCTATATCTTTGATTTATATCCAGGATATACTTTCTAGCTTTCTTATCACTTTCAATTTTCTTTTTTCGAAGACGTAAAGTCCTTAAATCTTCTATGGACATCAGGCCATCATCTTCATTGAAATTTAAATGATCAAATTGCATCAGTTTAAGAAATTAAGTTTCTTCTTTAAGTGCAAGATTAACAACCTTATTTTTATTTGCAATAGAGATAATTAACCAACTTAATTCAAATTAGTTATTCAATTTTCAGAAAGCTATGAATTTAAGTATTAAAAACTTTCTAAAATCAAGAGAAACTTTTGATTGAATTAGATGTAACTTCTAAAGATACAAATGATTCTCCATAATGAGATTTGGCAGATCTTATCAGTAACCAGTAAAAGAAATTTACTAAAGCTTTCTCCACGAGGATTTAGTAACTAATTTAAATAAACCTATCATTTTTGTAATAGCAATATACAAAATAAATTTATTGTGCAATCAAGATATTTACATTATTAAAGCATAGTTGCATATTAATTAAGAAAAATTTGCACTCTCAGGCTTTAGGCAGCGGACTAAATCCTCGTGGAGCATTGGACTTTAGCCCGCTCTATTTTTTTAGCAAAAGAAAAATAGCACCGCAAGGTAACTAGATCTCCAATTATTATAATTAATTCTGAATAAGCCTTTATTGGTTAATTGATAAAGAGTATCTGACCAAATGTCGGTGTTGTTTATTGTATAATATTATTACAAACACTAGTTATATCAATGGATTCAGTATTTTTGCTCATTGATATATTCATTCTTAAAATAATATTATTATTGATGCCTAAAGAAGGGTTAATTTTGAAAAAAATAATTAAATTTTTTAAATTACTTAAGAGAAGAATTGATATTCTCAATGCAGAGGCTGAATTAAAATTTATATTGGAAAATGAATAATGGGATTTCCACATTGCTCTATTTGTGTAGTTCTAGCATTTGTTTCAGTTTTAATTGGAATTACTCGTAGTTGTTTGTTCTACATTCTTTTTAGGGAGTTTGTGAAAGCTGAATCTAATTTTAAATTGAAGTTTAGTTTCTATTAATTGTTGACATCTAAGTATAAATACTTTATAAATGGATTGTAGTCAATACTACAAAATCGTCCGATCTACCATCTGATAGACCGCAGTACGACTCAAGCCATAGGACGGGGACTTGAGCAAGTTCAGGAGCTGCATCATGGTAAACATGTATTTCAATGGAAAGTCATTCGTATATTGTAGAAAACAAGAAGAAAAGTTGATAAAGCTTACTTATAGAGGATCTATTTACTTGAAATAAGATTATTAATTTCTTTTTTTAAAAAGTTTGGATATTTATTACCGTTTTTGAACTAAGTATTTATTAATGCGTTATAAGAAAAACTTATTGTAGAGATATTTTTTACCTATTTAAAAATTTATATATTCGTATATTTAGTAACTAGAAATTAATTTTAAAATAACTAATTTGTAATTAGATTTTTAATAAGGTTATGCAACCTATTTCTGAAGAACTTTACAAAAAAATAGTTGAGAGTTCTAAAAAATGAGTAAGTTACTAATTGCTTTATTAGCATTAGATATAGGAGTTAGTCTGTCTAAAGTCTTTATTTTTACCTGAAAATCAAATTACTTAATAAAAGAAGCAATTGTTTTCTAAAAAAAGAAGTAGTAACGGGATATTTTTTTGATGTATTTATTTTATAAAATAAAAAATTAAACCAATAAAAGAACTACCTACAAGAAGTAGCACCATTAAAAAAGATATTAACTTTGCTAATCCCATAATGATAAATCAGAATTTCCTGTAGATCTTTGCATCCAGTGAATTTTCCAAACATTTTTTACTTTTTTAAAAATTGACGTAACTGTTGGTAAGTCATCATTAGCTTTCCCTTTATAAGTAAATTTTGAACCTAGTGTAAAAATGCACATTACTATATTTTCGCTTAAAAATTCGAATCGGTGAATTTTAGTTATTTCTGCCTTTTCTTGAACTATATCACCAGTAATCATTTGTTCGAACTCTTTTGCATCTATAGGATTACCACTCGGTCTTATGAATAAAAAATCTGGAGTTGCATTGTCAACAAAAAATGAGGCCATTTTTTTTGGATTGGCAAATTCATTTAATAATGAAATTATTGTTTCTTTATCATTCATAAAAAAAGGGACATAACCCTTATAGTTTATATCTACTATTTAAAATGTACCAATCAAAATGGAATCATTCTAAAAAAAATTCGTTAGAATGTACGAAATAATTACATTTTTAATGTAAATCATGATCAATTCATTAAATAAATTATCGCCCGTTGGCAAAAAGATCAAAAAATATTTGCCTTTCTTTATTGGATTTAAATTACTTACATTTACTGGCCTTCTTACTTATTTAATGAATCGCTAATTGATGTAACCTTAATAATAAAGCTTAACTAAATTAAAATCTAGTGAATAAAGAAGAACGAACTAAAAGATTTAAGTCTATGTCAAGCATGCAAAGACAGGAACTGATATTAAAGAAGATGAAAGATAGAGGCATAGAGGTGGGAAGTGGAATTCCGAATAAAAAATACGATAGCAAAGAGGTTTATGAATTAATTCATATTGCAAATTGCTTCCCAGAATTAAGAGAGAAAAAATAAAAAAATATTTAGGTTTCTTTAATTAAGTAATTTATTTTGGTTCCCTTATTGCAGTAATAATTAATCCACCTATCAATGCTAGATTCATAAATACTGCTCTTTGATGAAAAGGGAATACATGAAAAATTATTGTTGTTGGAATAATAAATAGTAATAAAAAGACTGAGCCGATTTTTTGATTTTCCCCAAATATAAAAAATCCAGAACCCAAGATAAGACATACAATTGCTCCCACGAGAAGAATAGATGAAATTGGTTCTGGAATACCTTTTGAAGAAATATATTCAACTGTTCTCTCAAAATCATTTATTTTGCCTGGTATTGCCGAGATAAATATTGCTGAAATTAATAATCTTGAAAAAAAATCTAAAAAAGATTTGATACTTTTATTTTTAAAAAAAGAATTTTTCATAATCTTATTATAAGAAAAAAATTTTATGCGTTTGATAAATACTTTACTAGTCCAAAATACTTTTAAATTTTTCTCAAAGAGGTTTATCTAAATTAATAGAAATCTTTTTAATTAATGTGAATCTTTTTAAGGTAATTAATAGTAATTTATGTATTGTCTTTTTATATTTATGAAATAATAAATTTAATTAAGATTAAATGTTTAGAAGATTTATTTTAACTTCTTTTTTTCTTTTTAGTTCTCTAATAACTATATATCCTTCAAAAAAAGAAAATACTAATTTTTTCGATTATTGTTATTCTCTAGAAAAAATAATTTCTAGAAATACATTAGAAAAAAGTAAGGATCTATCGAAGAATTTTAAGTCTTTAGCAAAAGATATTACTCTATTTGGGACTAACAAAACTAAAGGTAATTTCGCTAATAATATAATTGATCAATATAAAAATTCAAAAAAATTATTTATTATAACTTTTGTTCCAAATCAAATTTATTGTTTAGCAGGATATTGGATTGAGGAGATAAGTCCAGGAAAATTTGAATCCATTTTCTATGAGAAAACCAAACAAAAAATAAATGAATATAAGAATACTAAAAAAGAAGTAGATAAATTTATTAATGAAATTAATTTAGAATATAAATCTATAAAAAAAGAAATTAATGATTTTTTTTAGAAAATCAAAATCTTTTTTTCTAGAAAAATTGATTCATTTGTTATGGAAGATTCATTTTTTTTTGATTGCGAAATAAAAAATAGCAGTAATCCCAAAATAATTACAAATCCTAAAATTGATAAAGTATAAATTATTTTATTTTTGATATTAAAGTTAAGTTTGTTTTTGGTAATTTTTCCAAAGAACAGAAATTTTTTATTTGATGATGAATCATATTTTTTAGAATTGTTTTCAAAATAATAATTATTAACTACTTCTTCCCTATTTTCATTAATTTCTATCTGTATGTTATTTTCAGAGCCCCCAACTTTGTAATTCGATTGCTCATAAAAAAATTCATGAATTTTTGAAATATTTGTTGTTTTTTTATTTTTAACATTAAGTTTAGTTTTTTGAAAATCATTATCAAACCATTCGTCATAAACTATAAATTTTGGTTTAGCAAAATAAGACAAGACTCTATTACAAAAAAAGTACAATAAAAAGATAAATCAAAGAAAAAAAGAAAGTTATTTTTGTTGGTAAATTTCATAAATCATGTTTATATATCATCATTAATTCTTAAGTTCTTATTTAAGGAAATGTGTAGATTTCTAAGTCTCTAATTATTTGATTGTTTTTTGCATATTATTTTGCAAGAAATTTTTATTTGGACTTTCTTGTGCCACCGTAGGAATAATCATTATGTTTAGAAATTACAATCCAACATTCTTTACAACAAAAAATCCAGTCTCTATGAATTATGGATTTAACTCTGTAATGAATTTTATCTGGCTTATGACATAAATCACATATTTTCATTTTGCTATAAATTTTTGATTCTATTTTAGATAAGCAAAAGTTTGATTTAAAAGATTCACGAAAAAAAATTATCGTGTCATTATAAATAGGCACTCCACACATCCTGAAGCAAAGCAGTGGTTTTGTTGAGTGCGAATATTTTATTTACCTTATAAAAATTGCTAATTTCTTCTTTTTAAAATTTTTAGGCAACCTCATTATTTATATAAAATCTATTAGATATTTTATTTGGTTTTCCTTTAAAATAAATATCCGATTATACATCTAAATTAGATCTTTAGAAAGAAACTCACGAATCATATTAATTTAATTTTAATATGATCTTATTGATTTTAATAGCATGAACATTTACCTTTTCTGGATATTATTTTTAGCTCTATGGGCAATTGTTCCCTTAATGATTATCAAAGGTAAAGTTGACGAAGAGCCTAAGATTCAGACTTCACCAAAAGTTAAAGCCAAAAAAAAAGGTTGGTTCAATTAGATTAGTAATGGTCTTTAATTTTTATTAATTTCAAATTACTATAATCTTTGATTCCAAAATATATCTAGCTAAATATCCCTCTAAATTAATTTATGTTTTTAGAATAAAGTAAAATAATAATATCAAAAATTATTCAAATAATATAGGTGTTTTTTCAAAGTAAAATAATCCATTCAGGTTATTTCTGAGAATGAAATTTTGTAATCTTTCTATTTAGAAAATTTAAAATTTGTATGGTAAGGTTTAAATTAAAGTGTTTTTAGATAATTATTAAATATATGATATCTATTGTAATACCAACATTTAATGAGATAAGAAATATCTCTGAAATAATAAATCAATTATTAAAACTAGATTTCTCATCCGATCTTGAAATCATTATTGTTGATGATAATTCCAGTGACGGTACAGCAGATAAAGTTAGACAATTAGTGCATAATGACAAGCGTATTCGTTTGATAAATAGAGTTGGAAGGTCAGGTCTTTCAAGCGCTATAAAGGAAGGATGTTTATGTGCTTCTGGTGAGTTAGTAGTAGTTATGGATGCTGATGGTCAGCATGATCCCTCTTACATAAGAAAAGCATTAAAGTGTATAGAAAGCTCAAAAGTTGATATTGTTATTGGAAGTCGTTTTGCAATCGGCTCCAGAATTAGAGGGTTAAGTAAAAGTAGAGAAAGAGGTTCATCCTTGGCTAATTCATTAGCTCGTTTGAGTTTATATGGTTACTACAATTATTTATCAGACTATATGAGCGGATTTTTAGTTTTTAACAGAAAGGTATGTATTGAATTTATAGAAAAAATTGATGTAAATGGGTTTAAATTTTTTTATGAATTATTAGCCGTAAGTAAAGGAAAATTGAAAGTTGATGAAATTCCAATTCTTTTTAAAGAACGGTTATATGGTTTTTCTAAGCTTGATTTGCCTGTTGTATGGGACTTCTTTATTTCGTTAATACACTCTTTTATAAGGAGAATTATTCCAAGAAGGGCTGTTAGTTTTGCCTTGGTTGGTTCGATTGGAGTTTTCGTGCAACTTTTTACAATTTACTTTTTAATGGGAGTTTTAAATTTGGCTTTTGAACAAGTTCTTCCGGTAGGTGTTATAGTTGCAGCAAGTTCAAATTTTATAATTAACAATTTACTTACTTTTAGGATAAATAGGCTAGTAGGCAAAAGTTTTTTTTTCGGACTTTTTAAATTTCTTTTAGTATCTTCTCTCCCAATAATTGCTAATATAGGTGTTACTAATTTATTTTACAGTCAATTATCCGTTAATACTTTTATTTCTCAAATTGTAGGAATTTTAGTGGTATTTATATGGAATTATGCTGCCTCATCAAAAGTTGTGTGGAATAATTAACTAAATAAAAATTGAGTATAAAAAATAATATTTTTGATACCAAATCCGATTGGGTTTGAGACTAAATATCTTCCAAGTGACCAACAACAATGGGGGATACCAAAAAATAAAAGAACATAATTATAAGTTCTAATTGAAGAAAATTGAGGAATTGTTTTTGCAAGAATTTGTTGGCCTTTCAAAGTGGATAAAAAATATGATAGTTTTTTGGAGCCAAATGTTTGGTATAAAAATGAAAATAATAATGCTGATGATGTAAGCCACATAAATATCCATCTTCCTATATCAACAAATAAAAATAAGGGTATGAATGCGACGAATTGAGAACAAACTATTGTTCTTTTTAATTTTTGGTTAAGGTCTTTTTTCTTACCTATAAAAAGTCTTATAGATATAAATATGGTTAACAACCACATGCCAGGATGCCAAAAAATAAACAAGTTAAATTGAGATATAAGACTACTTGTAAAAACTTGTGATGTGCCCCAACCTATTGCAGCGATGGCTCCTGAAGGATCTTTTTCATAAAGTCCAGAAACAGAGGGGATTATTTCAGCAAGAGACTGCCAACTTTGGTGAATCATTAATGATTGATTTGCATCTCCTTTAAAAAACCAGCATAAAAAGAAAGAAAGGATTGCGGGCAACAAAAATAAAGTTGCACAAAGAAATGATTGAAAAATATTTTTTTTGCCTTTTTTCTCAAAAATTGAAAAAATAATTAATAAGCTTGGCAATCCCCAAATCCCATAACTTTCATGAGAAAAAATCGCAACCATAGATATGAAATCTACGCTTAAAATAGCAATTAACTTATTTATACTTTTGTGATAAAGAGCTTTCATTATTAATAAAGAAAGACCATATAAGAGCACTAAAAAAGTATCTTTTCGGACAAAATAATTTTCAGATAATGGAGCTAGTATTATTAACTGAGATAATAAAAAAGATTTTTCAAATAAATTTTTGCAGAAATTTAGTAGTAGTAAAATTAGGGCGACTAAGGAAACAATACTAAAACCCCAAACTATGAATATAGGACCTAATGAATATTTAGTAGAAATAAGATGAATTAATTCACCTGGTAAGCCTCTTCTTACAAATCCACCTGCATAGGATATAAGCCATTCGCCAACTGTCCAAGAATTATCATAAAATCTATTTTTATATAAATTGAGAGGGATGCCTAATATTATTAATAAAGTGAATAAGATTTCAAATGAAAATTTTTGATTAGAAGGTTTGTTAAATGAAAATTGTTTTCTTAAACTATTAATATTAAATTGTTTAATATTGATTATTGGCATAATAAATCATCACCCTATTTTATGAATATCGTTTCAAGTGTTTTCAATCAAGATAATGTATAAAAACAATATTAAAATTTTTTCAAAACTAATAAATAATATTCCAATCATAGATAGGTGGTTATTTGGTCAACTCATACCGCCTTTATTATTTGCAGTTTCTGCTTTTACAGTAGTTTCCCTTTCAGTTGGAGTTATGTTTGACTTGATAAGGAAAATTGTGGAATTTGGTTTACCCATAACACTTGCCGTTAAAGTAATGTTCCTTAAACTGCCAGGGTTTTTGGTCCTTTCATTCCCTATGTCTGTACTTCTTTCAACTTTATTAGCTTATGGAAAGATGTCATCTAATTCTGAAATTTTGGCTGCAAGAAGTTTGGGAGTTAAAACTTCTAGACTGGTTATTCCAGCAATAATACTTGCGACATTTATGACTGGATTAACATTTTACTTTAATAATAGTTTGGTTCCTTTAACTAATAAATATTCTGAGATCTTATTAAGAGATGGCTTAGGTAAGTCCGTTTCTATTGAAAAAGGACATGATATTTTTTTTAAAGGATATGGTTCCTACACTGATCCAAATACTAATGAATCAACCAATAATAATACTTTCTTAAATCAAATATTCTTTTCTAGGATAGTCGAAGACAACGTTATGAAAAATGTTACTGTTATTGACTTTTCAGTTTTGGGGTATAAACAAATCTTATCAGCTGAAAAAGGAACCTTTGATGGGCAAGAATCAGCATGGATATTTACTAATGGAAAGTTGATTACATTAGACGAAAGTGGGAAAACAACAACTATAGGTTTTAAAAAGTATTTGTATCCTTTAGGAGATGGTCCTTTAAAAGTTTCTAAAATTCCTGATGATGCTAATAAAATGACTTTAAATCAGGCTATTAAAGCGAAAAAACTATATGAAGAAACAGGTGATGCAAGGGAAGCGAGAAAAATGTCTGTAAGAATACAAGAAAAATTTACTTTACCTTGCGCATGCTTAGTCTTTGGATTGATTGGAAGCAGTTTAGGTGCTAAGCAAAATCTAAGAACTTCAAAAAGCCAAGGATTTGGGTTAAGTGTAATTTTGATTCTCTTATATTATGTACTTTCTTTCTTATCAAGTTCACTTGGTGTGAAGGGAGTTTTAACACCCTTTATTTCAGCTTGGCTACCAGTTTTGACTTCATTTTCAGGCGGTCTTTATTTGTTAAAAAAAGCCTCTTAATTTTCAAGATCTCATTAAATATAAATTGACTTTTCTTACGAAAAGATAATCTTTAAATGTATTAAACTTTGCTTTTGGAATTCTTTATCTCAAAAATTTTTTATCTATAGAAATTGTTTTTTCATACCAAGTTTTTAAAAGTCCAATTAAAATAGATATCTTCAGATATATATATATTTAGGCCTTGCATTTAATCTGTGAATTTGGTTAATTTAAAGATATATTTTAAATTTATGTATTCAAAAATCGCTTTGAATAATTGTAAGTGTAATCATTGCCAAGAAAAATTGAAACAAATAAATCGCTCAATAGCCTATTGGGAAAAATTTATTTTAAGTAAAAATTTAGCCTAGTTATCTTATAAAATCTCAAAATTAAAAACTTACTTTGGAATTAATGTGAGTATATGAATATAAGGATGTTATATTTTCTCTAAATCCTTGGTAAATTCACAAAGTTATTTAGCTTTTTGATTTCTTTTGTATATTCTATTTTCTCTTTTTAAGAGAAGAAGGATAATCAAAATACAAGATGGTATAAGGATAAAATCTAAAGACATACATTTTTTTCAGTCTATTTTCTATTTAGCAAATATATAAATATTTGACATTAATTTCTCATCTTAAGGATTTTATTCAATAAGTCTAAAATTATTTGAATGCTTAGTATGTTTATATTAGCTTGCTTTTAAAATTAAAAGAGCCTGCAAGTATCCCACCTGCAAGCTCATGACGACCTAGTTAATTCAGACTTTCTGATTTAACCAGCTAAGCACTTCCTAAATGCTGTAATAATTCTACTAAGTAAAATTACTTACTGTGAGTATAAATGCTTATTTCTAATGATCGATTGCGAATTTGATAATAAAAAGTAGCTTGATTAAAAAATGGGGCTTCTTCATTTTTTAACAGAAATGTCACATATTGATCAATAACATTAATACTCAAAGGAAAAATTATGGAGATTTTGGTTTACAAAAGTTAATAATTGTGTTAAGTTAATTAACAATTAATATCTTTTTTTAATGACAAAATCAGGAGTTACTACAGAATCAGGTGGAAGACAAAATATGTTCCCATCAGAGACTAGGCCTTATATCGATGAAACTGTCTCCTACGATGGATATCCTCAAAATGCAGAAAAAGTAAATGGTAGATGGGCTATGGTTGGTTTCGTTGCACTACTAGGTGCCTATGTAACAACAGGCCAAATCATTCCAGGAATTTTTTAGTTTCTACATAACTTTTTTAGTTTAAGATATAATATTTAATTCTCTCTAAACGAAAAATTAAATTTTATTTTAAATTTGAGAATAAGAAAAACCAAATAAAAGTTATGGCATTCAAGCCAAATATTATTCCTAGAAATATATAGGCGAACTTTTTTCCAATAAATGCTGTCTCCGGTTCAAGCTTTACTCTCATTAAATCCTCGAATCATCTCGATAAAAATAGCATCACTTAACAAAATAATTTAAATTTGAAGGAAGAAAAACAATCAAATTAATATTTCTTCAAAACCTTTTTTGTATTAATCATTTTCCTTCCTCAGATTTTAATAGGAAAAATTATTTTCTTTAGCATCCTTGCTTGTAAATCTTATTAGCTTGATTTTGTATCCCGCTTATTTAGATTTTAAAATTAATTGAAAAATCTTTCTAAACCAACCTGCAACATAATAAATATAAAAAAACTTTGAATCTAATCTTTAGAAATAAGATTGTGTTTTTATACTGTTTTTAATATATTTTTTTTCGAAATAGGATTATCCAACCTCAATTAATAAAGACTATATATTATCAATAAAAATTCCAACAAAAAAAGCCTAATTTCAAATTAGGCTTTTAAAAAATTAAAAAATTTATATTAGATAAAACCAGGAATGATTTGACCTGTAGTTAAGTATGCTCCAACTAAAGCTACAAAACCTAACATTGCAAATCTACCGTTAAGCTTTTCAGCAACGATTTTTTCTTTTTCAACTATTTTTGGTTCGTTATTTTTCATTAGAACCAGCCTGGAATGATTTGGCCTGTTGTGACATAGGCGCCAACTGCTGCAACGAAACCTAACATTGCTGCCCAACCGTTAAAACGTTCTGCTTCTGGAGTCATTTTAATATGTGAATTTGTAAACAAATATAACATATTTATTTAATAATGTAAAGAAATTGAGGTATTATTCCCTGGTTCGCCAGAAAAATTTAAAAAATGCTACACATATGTGTCGAAATATACCTTATTGGCGGTTTTATTTTTGGTCTGTTTTTTAAATTTGTGAAAAAAAAATATAAGCTTTTCACCTTGTTTTTTTTAGAGGTATATCCTCATTTAGAGGATATTTAAATTAGTATATTATTTGAGTCAGCTAGTAGGGATACAGGCTGACTCTTTTTTGTGAATTATTAGTTTTTTTACTAAAAGTAGTTTTTAGAATTTAAATAATTGCTATTAATTAATTAGATATATATGAATTTATGTCATTTTCGACTTACTACATGCATTTAATTTTTGGAAGGATTCCTTCTCTAATGAGTTCTGATTTAATACTTTATGTCTTGCCTGCTCTTACAATTTCAATATTATTCTTTAGCCTCAAAATAATGTTTTTCAATACTCCTAAATTGAGAAAGGTTAAATAATCAAGGATTTGAGATTTATTTTTTTACTGAAGCGCTCAGTTTTTGATAATTTTGGATAATAGACTTTTTTTTTCAGCAACTCAGAGAAATAAAGACTGCATTGGTGATGTACTTTCCAAAATTATAAAAAAAGGTTCAGTATTGGAAATCGGGAGTGGCAGTGGTGAACATGGAGTGTTTTTTCAAAAACGATTTCCTGGAATAATTTGGCAAACAAGTGACCCAGAGTTGGTGCATAGAAAAAGTATAAGTTCTTGGATTGAGTATGAAGACCTATCTAAGAAAATGCCTCAGCCTCTTGAGATTGATGTAGAAAAAATTCCTTGGAAAATTCCATTGATATTAGCTAATTCTTTGCAAGGAATAGTATCTATAAATATGATTCATGTAGCAGAGTGGTCTTGTACTGTAGCACTCTTTAGAGAATCAGGAAAATTACTTAATAAGGGACAATTTTTGATTTTGTACGGGCCATTTAAAATTTTTAATAATCATACAAGTGAAAGTAATTATTTTTTCGATAATTCATTAAAAATGCAAAATGATCTTTGGGGTATTAAAAATCTTGAGGAAGTTTGTGATGAGAGTAAGAAAAATGGTTTTTCTCAAGAGGATATTATTAGTATGCCTGCAAATAATTTTTCAATAATTTACAGAAAAATTTCTTGATAAGACAAATATCAATAAGTTTTTAAAATTCACCTTATTAGATGATCAACCTAATAGTTTTTTGCTCCATTCTTTATGCTTTTGATCTAAATCTGAAATTTTTTCGCCTAAACTCAACTGTCTTTCTAATAATTCAACTTTTGTAAGTGTTATTTTTTCCGAATAAAATTTAATAGGCTGTTTGCCATGTAGATTGTCGCCACTCATAGAATTACTAAGCTTGTGGGTATTTTCTAAGATGAAAAATTTGTTATTGCTTATTCTTTTATATTTTTTTCAGATTTGCGTAAATTAAAGTGATAAAGAATTGATGCTTATTGTGTTTTTAATCCATCATTTTTGTATGAAGATTGCCATATATATCTTCCTCTCTTGATGTCTGACTCAACAGCAACGCAATTGCAGGCAATATTCCATAAAGCTTTGTGTATTGGATCAGGATTAAACAGATATGCTTTTTTAAAGGCTTTTTTAATTAAGACAGTTGCCTTTTTTGCATGATAATGAGGGATCCTTGGACATACATGATGAACGACATGGCTAGAACCTATATTATGGTGAAGAAAATTAAGGACTCTACCGTAAGGCCTGTCAATAGATAGAAATGCTCCTCTCATAAAGGAAAATTCCGTATTTGAAAGATGAGGCACATCTGAATCTGTATGATGAAGCCATGTATAAACTACTAGCCAACAATTAACCACTAATAAAGGGCCAAAATACAGAGTAATTACTGGAAATAATCCATACTTGAAAACTAAATAAACGATGCCCACTAATGTCAAACCTACGCCAATATCTGATAACCAAACTTTCTTGGCCCATACTGATGGCCATAATGCTTTAGAAAATGGTTTAATTGGCCAAAAATGATTTGAAGTACCATATTTAACACCGCCTGTACTTCCAGTAAGTAAATAAGCAGGCCAGCCAAATATTAGATGTAAAATAAGTTGAAGAATTCCATAATTTTTCTTACCTAAGGAATTTGAAAAATGTAATTCTTTTTCTCCGCCAACTTTTTCTGTAACCCCGTTCCCTTTAATGACTAAAGGGACGTGAGTTTCTCCATTAGTTATGTTATTTGTGAATCGATGATGAACTGCATGAGAACGCTGCCAAGAAAAATAAGGCACCAGAAGTAATGAATGTAGTAAATAACCAGTTATAGATTCCAATGTTTTGTTTTTAGAGAATGCTCCATGCCCACATTCATGGGCAATTACCCAGAATCCCATTGCAGTGGTACCTGATATTAATGCGTAAATTATCCAAATTGGGATCATTTTTGGGGTAAATGGAATAGATAACCCTATTGCAACTACTAATAATTGAATGAAAGCTGATTGTAAAAGATACCTCAAAGAAGTTTTGGTATTGCACCTAAAGTAGTGATCTGGGATAACATCCTGAAATTCTTTTATGCTTGGAATATCTTTATCCTTTATTACAAGCGCTTGGCCTTTAAGACCGGAATATTTTATATTACTCAAATTTTTGTTGGTTAAGAATTTTGTTAAATAAACGTGAATTTATATCCTTTATTATCCATCACAGGATCTCATAATGAAAAGAATTTTTAAATTTTTTTTCGATAAAGTTTTAAAGATTTTAATTTCATCTTCAAAAAAAACTATCTTTGCCAAACATTTTATTTATTTCTTTTATCGCAATCTTATTAATTTTTTATTTATTTATTTCTTTTTTTGCTGATTGTCTTTGCTCTTTTTTAAAGCTTAATTAATTTAAAGACCGCGTATATACCTCTTAGGTAAACCAGATTGTTTACGTGGCTTTACAAGGATAGGTAAAACAATTACTCCTACTGTAAAAAGACAGATTGGAGCAACTACCATCAATATAGATTCTAGAGACATGAATAATTTTGAATTTATTAATAAATAGCAGGATTTTTTTTTAAAGTCATGCGTATTTATATCTATTTTGTGAGAATAGATTCAAATTTTTTATAAATTATTAAGTAAAAAAGAAAAAAAGCTTAAAAAAAAGCAATTTTTTCAAAATTCATCCTATCTATTTAATCATTATTTAAATAGTGATTAGTTATGGATCAAGAAAAAAATTGGATGCTTATGACTTATTATTGTCCAACTCATGGTGATTCAGGATTAGTAAAACCGATTCAACTAACAAAAAAAGAAATTATTAAAACATTCTTAAAAAAAGGTAGGAGTTCTAAAAATTAATTTTTAAAATAAAAATATAGTTTTATGAAAATGTTCTAAATATTGATTGAAATCTGATTAATTAGAATCCTACAAAAATCCCATAAGCTGCTTTTTTATCAGCAGTATCAGAAATATATTGAAAAACATATCTTAATTTGTATCAGAATCGCATGTTAATTCACATTGATTAAGATCATGTGATGATATCTTTTCTAAAATTCTTAACATATCAATTTCGGAAAGCTCTCCATTCGAGTTCCATTTTAAAGTTGTTTTCCTTTGAGGTGAATTTTTTTTATTCATTTTGATCACCTCCCTTTAAATGAACTTCTAAACAACGAGTAATACATTCTTGATGACCATCCACAATACTGCATTCAGTAATACACTCGAAATATGAATTAATAGAATCTATTTCTTTATTCTGGCTGGTAGAAACAAATGAATCATTCATAATATTGTTGGATTTATTTGGAATAGAGATATAGCACGAATTTATGTTCAATAATTTAATTTATTAAGTGAATCAGAAAAAATAAGTATTATTTACTAAATTTTTTTTGCAACTGGTTTACCTTGAAAAAGATAGTGATATCCTTCTTTTAAAACACAAAAGTAAAAAATAATTTTGATTATTTAATATTAATTTATAAGGTAATATTCTTAAAAAATCAGCATAAAGACTGATTTACTTTTCAGTAATTTAGTTAGATGATTAAAAAGTACACTTTTAGATTTTCAAATGAAATCAGTAATTTCTTGGCTTTCGAAAATGTTAGAGAGTATGGCAAATGCTTTTATGCATCCTTTAAAGAATGACTTGCCTCCATCTATTGGAACTCATGCATATAGCAGTATTCCTCTAAAAAGAAAATTGAGAAGAAGGTTGAATTAGGTATTAATTTATTGGAATTAATTTTTCATTTTTATTATCCCAAATAATATATTTGAAGCATTTTGAAAAATCGCTTAATTTTAAGAACTTTGATTGTTGGAGTAAATGAATGTTTGCTTTATGACAAGCTCTTAAGTTGTAATTTGGTATTCTCTCAGAGAGATGGTGAATGCTGTGGAAGGATATGTCTGCTAAAAACCAATTTAGCCAATTAGGGATATCTAAATTGCTACTACCTAAAATAGCTCCATCGATGAGATCCCAATTTTTTGTATTTTTAGCATATGCATTTTCGTAGTTATGTTGTACAAAAAAAACACATATTAAAATTGCTGCTGATAAGGTTAATATAATGGAATAAAATGATAAGAAAAAAACTAACCCCAACCATTTACACATAAAAATCCACCCTATTATTACTACTATGTTATTGATTATTAATTCACATAGTTCACTAAAATTATCTCCATAATCAGAAAAAGGTGGTTTTACTCTTGAATTAATAACTAATAGTTGAGAAATATCTCTGTTTTTTATTTTGATAAAAGTCTCTTCCAATATATCTTTAATAAAATTAAAAATAATAATAACTAGTCCTAATCTAGGTTTTAAAACTAAGTAAAAAAAACCGCCAGGGAAAAGCATCATCCAGTTTCGACTTACTTTATAAAATATTTGCTCTCTTTTTGTAAGAGATTCATAGTCTTCAAGACTTAAAACATCTATCGGCCCTTTGTAAATTTCCCAATTTCCATTATTTCTATGATGAAATGCATGATCAATTGACCATGACTTCTGGGGAATACCATTAACCAAGCCAAGTAAAAATCCAAAAAAGCGGTTTAATTTCCGTTTTGTAAAAAGAGAGTTATGACCGCAATCATGCATTAATGAGAATGTTCGAGAAGAGAACAGAGTTAGAAGAACTATAAAAGGCACCAATAGGAATCCTTTAATCAATAATGGAAAAGGTTGAATTATTATTTGGTGGACAATTAACCAAATAGAAATTATTGGGAAGATGGTAGAAATAATTTGATAACAAGCTGTAATATTATTTCTTTTTAAAAATGGCTTTATTAAAAAATCGCTTCTATTTACTTTAAGCATATTTCACTTATTATTTTTGATACTAACAATTTTTAAAAAGTATTGATTATTTAATAAACAATAAAATTTTTAAAAATCATACTAAAGAATAAATTCTTTAGACATAGTTCTCAATTGATCTAGATTTAATCTTTCTAAGTAATTTTTAAAGTCACTAAGATTCTTAGTAGAGTCAGAATTTTTGCTCTCGTAAAGAAGACTATTAGAAATTAACTCAATAAGATGATCTTTATCCATAACTCCTTATAGACCAAAATTCCTGTTTAAAAAATTAAGGTCTTGAATTCGAGATCATTCACTCATTTCTATTTTAAGAGTTATTTTTATAAATTTTTTAATTCTTGTTCTATTTTTTCTAATCTTTCATTTAATTCTTTTTGTTCCTTAATTAAGGATTTTTTCTTTTCTGCACGCTCTTTAGTTTAAATGAGAATTAAAATATTTTTGGTAAGAGACAAAAAAACTGCTATCGCTACTGCAATGCTTAGAGCACCAATTATTAAAATTGGAGATGAAGTAAAGTCGTAAAATGGAATTGACAATGTACTTTACTAAAAATTCTAGCTATCTTATAAACATAAAAATGAGTATTTGTACAGCTGTCAAAGAATGAATAACTAATAATGATTAAACTAGTAAAAATTTTTTCATGAAGAAAATCATAAATAAAAAACGTAATAAAAATGAACCATGGTTTAAATGGTTAACAAGAGAACTTAATTCTTATGAAGCTTTTCAGGATTTCGAATCAGGCAAGAATCCACAAGATGTAGCAGAGGATTTTATTTCTAGAAATAGTACTGCTATTTCAGAAGTTTTTGAGAATTTTGATGAAGAAGATAAAGATACACTCGATCAGTTTCTTAAATTAACCGAATGCGAGATGCATGTGTTTAGAATTCTTGAAAAACAAATAGAGTTAAGAAAAAAGGTAAGATTTGTAGATTTTAAAAAAAGAAAAAAATGAGGAGTTAATTTCATATAAGTTTATTTTTCCCATTACCAGTCTTACCAAAGCCTAGCCAGATGAACCACAAGATCCATCCGAAGATAGGTATTAAATTAATAAAGATCCATTTCCAATCTTTACCAAAGTCTCTGATTCTTCTTATATCAATAGCTATTTGAGGAATGACACAAACTAATCCATAAGCATTAAATCCAAACGTTTTTAAAAATATTGGGATAGTTAGTAAAGAAATTATAAGATTCGCTAATTGAACTAACCACCAGTCTGATCGAGATGTGAATCCTTTGAATTCTGTAGCTTTAATCCAAAACTCTTTATATGCATTAAAAAAGTTATTAAGCATATATTAAAAATTCAAAGAATTTAATACTATCAATTTAATCTTCAATTTCTCAAAATGTTTTTTATTTACTAAATAGGATCAAATAAATTCATATCATTTGAATCTTGTTTTGGGAGCTCATCTCGATTTGGTAATGAACAGAATCCGTCTTTGCAAATCATCTTTTCTTTTTCAATACTTGTAGTTTCTGAGAATATATTTTTGTTATTGTTATTTGAAGATTCTTTCAGCATTTATATAAAAAAATTAAATCCAATATTAAATTAATAACTCAATTTATTTTGATAAGCAATAAATTTAATATTAATTATTTATTTACTTTTTTTGATTTGGCAAGTCTCTCCAAAACAGAGCCATTATATAAATGAATAAAGATATAGAACAAATATAAAGTAAAGAATTTAGATGCATTTTTATTTATTAAAGTAATAACAAAGAGGGCCTTTCATAAAAATGGGATTTCAATAGATTGGTAATTTTTTGACTTAGCAATCAAACAAATTCTAGTATTTATTTAAGTTTTTTATGCTTTTCCCAAACTTTGAGAAGGAAAAGTTTTTAAATTTTTGGAATATATCTATTTAGTTAGTAAAACTTATAAATCTAAGAGTTTTATATCTAATCAAATTCTACATTTTTAAATGTTTTGGTATTTCAAGATCTATCCTTATTTATTTCTGTTAAAGCTTTTCTACCTTCCTTAAGGGTTCTAAAGATGAGCCAAGACAGAGAAAAAGTAATAAGAATGGTAAGGATTATTAGGGAAATGTGGGTTGTATCAATATTGAAAGTCAATTTACTGAAATTTTTTCAGAGATTTTAATTTAAATTAAAAAAATTTCAAACTTCAGATCTAGTGTAAGCAGGGATAAGCATTCCGCCATCTTGGTCATCATTATCATCATCAAACCCACCACCTAGAAGTAACTCAATGATTACAAGTAAAGCTATTGGATAAAGACACCATAATATGGCTGTAAAAGGACTTACTGCGGAAGGAGCTGAGTAAAATTCTGTCATTAATAAATCTTAATCTAAAGAAACAACAATTGTGGATCCTCCGAAAGTGTATTTCTATATTTCTCTAAATATTTTTTAAACTTTTTCTGTCGCACTATAAATATTTGGCATTTATTGATGTTTTTATTCTTCAATATGAATTTGAATAATAATTTTGTTGAACCTACTGAGAAACTAATAATGACATAATGAATCGCGAAATTGTGATTTTTTATACTTAACAATAATTGTGCAATTTTGATTCAAAAACTATTATTTATCTTGATTTTATAAATTCTATGTTTTCTTTCACTTTTGATCCTTTGGCTGCGATATTTGGTATATCAGGAATTGTAGGCTTCTTTTTTTTCGTTTCTGCTGCTAAGGGAACTTCCAGTATCAATACAAAACCAAAAAAGGAATTAGATTAGAACTTATTCTGTTAGAAAACTAAATTGAAATTTTAAATTTAGTATTTAAAAGGCATGTTAATTATTACTTATTCCATTGTTTAGAAATAAACTCAAGAAAATCTTTTAGATCCTCTTCAGGACAATTTGTTTGTTTTTGTAAATCAATGCAAATTTGCTTAATATTTTCAAAGGCCTTTTTTACAATTTCGTTTTTTTCAATAACTTCAAAATATTCTTGATCAGTAAAAGGCATAATATTAGTTTCCTTCTTGAAAATTATTTATTAACTATATTTTATCTACATTGACTTAACAGTAAAGAAGAAAAAATCTTTTTTCTTAAATTTAGCTACCCAATCGATAATGTTTTTTAATACTTTTGGTTACTTCCCATTCGCAGTTAAGTCCAGCAGGAAACTCAACTAGATCTCCAGCTTTAATCACGTAAATGTCACCGTTTTGGGTACTTATTTTCGCTTGACCTTCAAGAATTAAGCAAATTTCTTTATCATCGTAATTCCATTGAAATTTGCTTGGCTCACATTCCCAAATAGGCCAACTTTTTATTCCATACTGAATTATTACGCTTGCACTACAGGGGGAAGATATTAGAACTTTCACGAAATAGTTCGGATGTGTTTTTTTATTTTACAAATAAAAGAAATATTTATTTTAGAGAATGTGTATTTCTTTACTGTCTTTTATTTTTTTTCGTTTATCATAAAAAAAATTTTTAATTTATGGATGAGCTATCTGTATTGTCAATTTCGCTATCTATAGCTTCTCTAGGAATATTTTTTTTATTTTTCGCTTCAAATGATGATGATGACCAAGATGGAGGTAAGTTGATTAAATCATTAGAAAGAATTAATTAATTCCAAGTAAATAAAACATTTAATAGAGATTTATAACCTATAAAGCCTGCATAAATGCAGCTTAAAAAAATAACATAAACTTCCAATGTGCCAAGTCTTTTTTTCTTTAATGTTTTCATTGTTTTGATTGTTTATAAGATAATTTTATTTAATTTGATTTTTATTAACATGAGTATTTTTTACATTAACTCAGAGATTAAAGAATTATTAATGTCAAGCCAAAAAATAAAAAACAAGTAAATAATATTATTTTTTTGGTAATTTCTTTTTCCTCATTCTTAGCAAAAAATAAGGAAATTACTGGAGATGTGCTTAATAAAGCCCAACCTACTCCTATGGGAAGGGTTTTAAACACAACTTGTTGTAGAAAGATTCCTATATTTGTTCCAAGAAGTATTGAAATAAAAAATCTTTTTTGTTGTTTTTTGTCTATGTTTTTTAAGAAAAAATTAATCTTAAATCCTTTTAGACTAATCAAAAAAATTATTGCACCTAATAATCTTATTTCAGTTGTAAGGAAAGGAGATAAATTGCTTTGAAGGAAAACCATCCTTGATAAAAGACCTCCAAGAACAGCACATAAAACTGATAAAAAAGGAAAAGCAAAAATCTTAAAGTTATTTTTTTCTGAGAAAGAGGAGTTTTCCTCTTTAAAATCGTTACCTTTTCTGAGAATTATGAATAGCGAAATCGTTACTATAATTATTCCAACCCATGATTTAGTTGTTAAATTTTCATTAATAAAAAATTTTCCTGACAAAGCTGCTATTAATGGAGAAAGAGTTTCTATAGATAAAGTTTTTCTTGTGCCAATTGTTTGTAATGACTTTAAATAGAAAGTATCACCTAAACCAATACCTATTATTCCACTAATTAGTAGTATAAATATGTTTTTTATTGCAGTTGTAGAACTTAGATTGATAAAAGCAGGTATAAAAATTAAAAAAGCTATTATATTTTTTATTAAATTAATATCTATTGATTTATGTTTTTGAGTTTGCGCGCGCCAAATAAAGCAAGCATAAGTCCAAGATGTAGCAGCTCCAAAAGCAGAAAGGATTCCAATCAAAACGAATAAATTTTAAAAATTTTATTTTATAAATTGAGTAAATGCTAAAAAGAATACATAAATAAGAATCAAAATCCCCGGTAAGTACTGAATTAGTGATTTGAAATTATTTTTTTTCATATTTTCTGGAATTTTTTTAAACAGTTTTTTTATTAGTAGGGTACAAACTCTCTAACTTCTTTCTTCTTTTAACTTTCTCATTAATTCTTTCTTCTTTTTCTTTTTTCTTGATCTCATCATTTATCTTATTTTGTCTATATCCAAACCAAAGTAGAACCCAAATAACAGAAGTTATCAAAAGAAGAGCAGTATATTGACCAGTCATAGGAAAACTGGCCTCAGAATATTTAACGTAAGAAAATATTAGACTCATTTAATTAAGTTAAAGCATAAAAATAACGACTGCGTTTATTTTTTTAGAAATTTAAAAATTAGTAAATTCCAATAATTTATTATTTAGTTTTAAAGTTTTTTTATTAATTTTTTTTATAGTTTTTGGAGTAATTTTTCTTTTTTACTCCTTGCTATTATCAGATTGAAGCATATTAAATAATAAGTTTTTGGAACCTTTTGATTTAGCAGTTGTTGGAGGCGGTGCAGCGGGTTTTATGACAGCAATAACTGCTGCTGAAAATGGTGTAAAAAGAATAGTAATTCTTGAAGGTACTTCAAAACTTATGGAGAAAGTCAGGATTAGTGGAGGGGGAAGATGTAACGTCACTAATGCGACATGGATACCTAATGAACTAGTTGAGAATTACCCCAGAGGTGGAATTCAGCTCTTGGAATCATTTAATCGTTTTGCTGCTGGAGATGTATATGATTGGTTTGAGAAAAAAGGGTTAAAATTAAAAATTGAGGAAGATCTACGAGTTTTCCCAGTGTCTAATTCTTCTTCAGATGTTATTGATTGTTTGAGAAAAAGTGCTTTATCAAAAGACGTGGAGATATTAACAAAATTTTTTGTAAAAAAAATTTCAAAAACTCCAGATAATATATTCAATATTTTTAGTCTTAAAAAAGCAAAGGTAACTGCAAAAAATATTATTCTTTCAACTGGAGGTAATCCAAGCGGATATAAATTAGCTCAAAATCTTGGACACACCATTGTTAAACCCGTACCATCGCTTTTTACTTTTTCTACAAAAGAACCAAATTTGGATGAATGTAGTGGGGTATCGATAAAGGACATAGATATAGAAATTAAATTAAACAATAAGAATTTTCAAAATAGAGGCGATTTACTAATAACGCATTGGGGGTTTAGTGGGCCAGCAGTATTAAAACTTTCATCAATTGCAGCAAGGGAACTTTATAGCCAAAAATATAAATTTAATCTAATCATTAAATGGTCTTCTTTAAGTTATGAGGAGTTAAAAGAAAAAGTTAATTATTTAAGATTAAATAAAGGCAAGGTGAATCTTATTAATAGTAGACCTGTTCCACTATTAACAAAAAGATTATGGATTTTTTTATTAAAGAAAATAGGTATTGATAAAGAGAAAAAGTGGGCTGATTTACTGGCGGATGAAAGAGAGAAAATGATAAATACTCTAATGAGGGATAAATATATAATTTCGAGCAAAGGTCCATTTGGAGAGGAATTTGTTACTTCCGGAGGCGTAAAAATTAATGAGGTTAATTTTAAAAGTATGGAGAGCTTAATTTGTCCAGGGTTATTTTTTTCTGGAGAAGTTTTGGATGTTGATGGGATCACTGGTGGATTTAATTTTCAACATTGTTGGACAAGTGGATGGATCGCTGGGATGGCAGTCTCAAAGTTAAATCAATCAATAATAAATTAATAAGTAATAAATCAGTAAGTAACAATTCAATAAGTTTATCTTTTTTTTATTAAGTATTAGACGGAAAAAGTTTTTTGGAGAAACTTTAATTTTAAAGTTTTAATTATTGGTGAAGATTAATGCAAAATCTTGTATCAAAAAAAGAAGAAGAGGAAAGAAGATTAAAAGCTTTAGCAGAATATAGGATTTTGGGAACCAAGCCAGAATCATGTTATGACGATATTACAAAAATTGCTGCTACAACCTGTAATGTGCCTATTTCTTTAATGACTTTGGTGGATAAAGATAAACAATGGTTTAAATCCAAAATAGGACTTCAAATATCAGAAACTAGAAGAGATTGGTCTTTTTGTACACATGCAATAAAAGAAAATAGTCCATTAATTATTAATGATGCTTTCCAAGATGAAAGATTTATAAATAATCCATTGGTAACTGGAGATCCAAAGATTCGTTTTTATGCAGGTTTTCCCCTTAGAAATAGTGATGGTAATAAGCTTGGAACTCTGTGTGTAATAGACAGAAAGCCAGGAAATCTAACTACACAACAATTTAATATTATGGAACTATTATCCAAACAAATAGTTTCATTTTTAGAGCTTAGAAAAAAGTCATTAAATTTGCTAGATGCTTTATCTAATTTGCATAAACAGGAAGGGATTTTATCTGTATGTTCATATTGTAGAGAAGTGAAAAATAAGGAGGGCGATTGGATGCATTTAGAAAAATATCTTTCGAAAATTAGTGATATTAGATTCAGTCATGGGGTTTGTGATAATTGTATGGAAAAACATTTCCCAGATGTAATCGAAGTGTGGAATAAAAAGGATTTTTTTGAAGACGGTCAAAAAAGGTTTTTAGAGTCCTAAAATCAATAACTTGCTTTTTATTGTTTAATCTATTTTCTAAACAAATTCTTTATTTGGTGGTTAGGATTGTATAAATTTTGACTAGAAAATGTTATTAGGAACTTTATTAACAGGTGAAATTGCTAAAAGTGCATTAGTAGCATATGTTCATTACTTAGGAATTATATTGTGTTTCGGTTCTCTTTTATTTGAAAGATTGACTCTCAAAGTAGGTCTTAATAGAAATGAGACGATTTCAATGATAATTGCAGATGTTGTCTATGGTTTGGCAGGAGTTGCAATATTGGTTACTGGGATTTTGCGTGTTAAGTATTTTGGTCAAGGAGGTGATTTTTATACAGGTAATCCTGTTTTTTGGATAAAAGTTTCTCTCTACATTCTGGTGGGATTACTTTCTTTATATCCAACAACAACCTATATTTTATGGGCCATTCCATTAAGTAAGAATAAATTACCTGAAATATCTGAAAATCTAGTCAAGAGGTTCAGACTAATCATTACTACTGAATTAGTTGGCTTTGCAACAATACCTTTGTTTGCCACTCTAATGGCTAGAGGTGTAGGTTTAGGTTGAAAAATTTATTTCTAGAAAGAAATTGTTTAATAAGTGCTAACAAACTATATAGATGGAGTTTAAGTTATGAGATTTCTAAATCTAAAAAAGAGATTATTTTTATTGGTTTAAATCCCTCATTATCTGATGAAGTTTTCTTGGACAACTCAACAAAAAAGATAATCAAAATTTCGAAAAACAATAATTACGGCAAAGTAAAATTAATAAATCTATTTGCTCTTATTTCAAGCAATCCAGAAAAACTTTTTAAACATAAAAACCCTGTGGGTTATCTAAACAATAATCATATTTATAAAAACTTAAAACACTGGTCTGAAAGTAAAAATTGTGATTTATGGTTAGGTTGGGGTAACAAAGGTAAATTTCTAAATAGAAATAAAAGAATATCAAAAAAAATAATGCAATATAACTCAATTAGGAAAAATAACTTTGATAATCCTCTGGGACCGCTTTTAATTAAGAAAACAATCAAAGATAATCCAATACACCCTCTATATTGTTCTGATAATTCCATCCTCCAATCTTATTTTTAGGAATTAAGGCTCAAATGCAAACCAGTATTTTTAGCTATTCCATTGAATATGTGTTAGTTTCTATTTGTTAAGTTAAACTAATATGAAAATTTCAAAGCAATTAAATAAACTAAAAAACTTGAATGTTGAGGCAGAAAAATGTTCTACAAGAGAAGAAGCAAAAAAAATAATTAATAAAGCAAATAAAGCACAAAGTAAAATCAACAAATAAATAAAAAATTAATTTCACTTATTCATAATTTATAATTTTCAAAAATATTTAATTTACACACATACACCATATTAATTCCTTAGTATTTATGTCTTTAAAAATAATTAAAATAAGGAAATCTCACGAAAGATTTAGATCTACTAGAGAATGGCTAAATTCGATGCATTCATTTTCTTTCGCAGAGCATAGAGATCCAAAATGGGATAATTTTGGGAAAATTAGAGTTATTAACGAAGATATTATTTCTCCTAATGCAGGCTTTAATACACATTCTCATACAAATATGGAAATAATTACTGTCGTAACAAAAGGAGCAATAACTCACAGAGACTCTTTAAACAACCTTGGAAAAATTCACAAAGATGAAGTACAAGTTATGTCTGCAGGTACTGGAATCTCTCATAGCGAGAAGAATGAAGAAAATGAGAACTGTAAGTTGTTCCAGATTTGGATATACCCTCAAAAAGAGAATATCAAACCTCGATATGATCAGATTTCATTAAATGAAAAGTTGTGGGACAATCTTATTTTTAATTACAAAGATGGTAAAAATAATAAGCTTTTTCTAAATCAAAGTATCTCTTTATGGCGTTGTAAATATAAGCCAATTAAAGAAAAAAAATTGCCATCAAAAATCGATAAATATAATTGGATACAAATAATAGAGGGTAATCTTTTATTAAAAAGTAAAGACTCTAATTCAAATATATTTCTCGAATCTGGAGATGGCTTGGGTTTTGAAGTTAATTATTATGATGATGTCTCTTTAGATACTGAAAAAGACTTAGATTTTCTCTTATTTTCGATGCCTTACTTATAATTTAACTGTTACTTTTCCCCATCAACTCCTTTATTAAATGCATTTAAGGCTTGCAAAGCCATATTAAGGTGAACTTCCATAGCACCAAGTGCAATTAAAGAATTTGGTGATTTATCTTTTAGTAAATTCTCTTTAATTTTTGATAACTCATTAACTACCTTCTTAGTTGAAGCTTCCCAATTGTTTATTAACTCCTCAAATTCTCTTTTTTCGGGACTTTCTATTTCTGCTAATTCATTAGAAAAATGAGCATCCTTTTGTGCCTTAAGCATCAAGTAACTTAATTTTTTATGACTTATTGCTTGAGGTAAATTGTTAGATTCACTCATTACTAGTAGTTAATTTATAGTCAAAATCTAACTAATTAAGTGAATATTTGCTAGAGGGTAAACGGTTGTGATGACCGACCTGAAAATTAAGAAATGATACTTGAACAAAAAATGGATTTATTAACCTTTAATTTTTCACTTATAAGTTTCTTGAAATAATCTCCACGCTCTTCATAATTTTTAAATTGATCAAAACTAGAGCATGAAGGTGAGAATAATAATGTTCCAACCCTATTATTTTGTAAATAATGAAAAACAAAATTTAAAAGCTCTTTTAGTTCTGAAAATTCAAAAATATTTTTTTTAAATCCTTCATTAATAAGCGCCATTTTTAGGACTTTTGAGCTTTCTCCAAAAAGGAAAACACATTTAACTTTTTTCTTTAAAACTTTTATCCACTCACTATATTCATTGCCTTTTAATCTACCCCCAGCAATGATTATTAATTGACCTTCAATTGAACTTATTCCCGCAATAGATGAGTCAAAATTTGTAGCTTTACTATCATTAATGATTTCCAAATCATTATTTTTATAAATTGTTTCCATCCTATGGGGTAATTGTTTGTAATTAGATAAAGAATCTTTAATCTTCTTGCCAGATAATCCAACTTTTCTTGCTGCTGCAATTACCAATAAAAGATTTTGAAGATTATGCATTCCTTTTAAAGAAAAATGTTCAAGTTTGAATAATTTCTTCCCTCTCTCAACAATGTATGCTTGATCATCTATCCAATAATCGCAATGCATAAAATTTGATTTATCGAAACTAGTTGTTATCCAAACCCCTCTTAATAGCGAACTGTAGTGATTTCTAAGGTTTTTATCGTCATAATTATAAATTCTAAAATCAGATTTTTCTAACAAGCTTTTTTTTATGTTGAAATAGTTTTCAAGTGTTTTATGTCTTTCAAGGTGATCTTCTGTGAAGGTTGTCCATATTCCAATATTAGGTTTTACTTCTGGAGATATTTCTATTTGATAACTGCTTAATTCAGCTACAACCCAATCAATTTTTTCATTTTTTTTGGAGTGAGCATATTTACATAAAGGTGTACCAATATTTCCAGCAAAAGGAGCATATAATCCAGTATCGCAGAGTATATGGCTTAGTAGATGAGTAACAGTAGTCTTGCCATTAGTACCTGTAATACCTATCCAATTTGTGTCTTTTAAAATTTCCCATGCAACATTAATTTCTCCAATTACTTTAATTCCCTTTTTTTTTAATTCAATAATAGTTATATGGTCATAGGGTATTGATGGACTTACAACAACAGATTCGATCTCTTTCTCAAAAGGTTGAATTTCTTCAAATACAAATTCTTTATTTAGGGAAACTATTATATTAAGCTCTTCTAGTGCTGTTTTTCTTTCTAAGAATTCTATCCCATCTTTACTTTCCCAAACAATTACTCTCTTATTGATGCTTCTCAAATACTTGGCAGCCCAAAATCCAGATTTACCTAATCCAATTACAAGATTAATATTTCTTTTCCTTGAATGATTATCTATCATTAAATTTATAATTGCATTTATATTAATTGTGTTTAAGGGGTAATTCAATCATGAAATCTTTCTCCAGTATTTATAGTATTCGCCCAAGAAAAGTTAATTAATGGAAGATAATACTGCAAAATATTGGTTCTCTTGGTTTTATGAAAAGTGGGAGAAAAATGCTCCAGGTGAATTAATTGAACAAGGTTTAACTCCGTCTCAGATTGCTGAGCGCTTTGTTAATGAAAACCATGATAGTTTTATTCAATTGTCAAAAAAAATTGATGAAAAAAATTATGATGCCTTAACAGAATTTATGAAACTCTCAGAGAGTGAATTACATATCTTGAAGTATTTTCTAAAGTTAGTAAAAATGAAAAATTTATAAGAAGTTATTAAGTATTTCAAGGCTTTTTTCCCATAAATTTTTTCTTTCTTTTTTGTTCATGGCGAAAGGAGAAGTAGGGGATAGTTTTGGATGACCTCTGAAATTAAATCTAGGACCATAATGATCACCCCCTCTTGCGTCTAGTGAAGTAGCTGCAAAAAGTTGAGGTAAAGCACCCATCTCAGCAGTTTGAAAAATAGGGCTAAATAATTCCAATGAAAATGTTTCTAATGGACCAGGGTTAGGTTTTTGAGCAGTAAAGAGATTTGTTTTTGCAATTCCTGGGTGAGCAGCTAAAGAAAGTATATTTTTGTGCTTTAAGTTCTCATTTAGTTCCAAAGCAAACATTACATTTGCCAATTTGCTATTGGAGTAAGATTCCCATTTGTTGTAATAGTTCTCGGCTTTCAGATTTTTCCAACCAACTTTGCCAAAAAATTGTGCTCCGGAAGTAACCGTCACTATTCTAGATTCTTCTTTTTTTTCAATAATTGGAAGTAGCTTTAGAGTCAAAAGCATGTGAGCTAGATGATTAACTGCAAATTGTATTTCATATCCCTGTGCACTAAGAGTTTTAGGCGGATGCATAATGCCTGCATTATTGATTAGTAAATCCAAATTTTCAAAATTATCAAAAATTTTGGACTGAACTTCAACAATATTTTTTAAATCTGATAAATCTAATTCTAAAGGTGTAAATAATCCTTCAGGATTAAGACCTTTAAGTTTTTTGATAGTTTGATTAGCTTTTTCAAGCGATCTACAAGCTATAACAACATGAGCATTTTTTTCTGCTAAGGCCTTTGCAGTGTAGTATCCAAGACCACTATTCGCACCAGTAATTAGGGCTGTTTTGCCTGCAAGGTTTGGAATATTAGATGTTTCCCAGTTAGAGATTTTAGGTCTTGAAATAGTGGCAGTCATTTAGTATACCTGCAAATTGCTTTGGGATTTAACCAAAATTAAATTACTTCCTACTGTAAATACTGGAAGTCAGTATCGTGAGCTCTTTTTGAAGGTACTATTTAATATTATTTTTGAATTGCATATTGCCATTCGTTATTTTGAGATAAACTTTTCTCTCTAAGTAACTGTAATTTCCTACTATTTATTTTTATAACTATCCCATTAGTTGGATATTTTGCAAATATTTTTCTCTCTAACCAATTTTTTTTATATATTTGGATTTCGCTTGTATGATTTGTGAAGTAACTGTCAGGGGTGCTGAAGCCACATTTTTTAAGATAGTTAAGGGTTTCGTATTGATTAAGTCTTCCATTAAGTATTTGGAAACAGCAAAAGCGGAGACTTTCTCCAATCCCTTTCTTATCATTGAGGTATTTTCTTGTAATTCTTTGGGAAATGCCGGCAACTTGGTTTGTGGCGTATAGTTCACCTCTAATTTGAAAATCTCGTTTGATAGGAATACAATTGGGGATATTTTTAATTTTTTTAATTTTGCTTGAGACATCAAATCCTTTTTTTGTAATAGCTTTATTAAACTTGCCATCTATATATCTAATTGCAATAGCACAGCCATCAATTTTTGGTTGAATGCTTAATCTTGTTTTTGTTAATAAACTTTCCAAAAATTTTTTATAGTTTTCTTTAGCTAATTTTGGCAAAAGTTTATTATTTTTTTGACTAAAGTAGTCATGTTCTGGATCAACAGGAATAAAGAGCTTTTCAAGTTTTTTAAATGCATCATCCGAAATTATTCCTTCACCTAATCTGTATTGTTCATCTAGATACTTAACATCTCTCACTAATAAATTATTCATAATAATTTTGATAAATATTTAAAAATCTTTTAGAAAAAACCATCTAAATAAAGATTAGATTTTAAAAGTAGTTGACCACTAAATATCCTCCTACGCAGAGAGCAATTAAAGAGTATAAAATGTACTTATAAGGCGTTTAAATTAAATACCTCAATCAAACATATTTACTTAAAAATGAAATAGAAAATTTTATGGTTTAATGTGCACGCAAATTTTTGAAATTTCTATCAATACAAAAAAAAATTTTTTAAAGTTATGAGAAAATGTCATTTTTATTAAAAGCCCAAAATACCTGGGAAAATTTTGCGAAATACAAAATTAATGATTATGCAAAATTAAGAAATTTTGATTTTGGCCCAAATAACGAAAGTTCAGTTTCAAAATTATCGCCCTTCATTACTCATAGAATATTATCGGAATATGATCTTATTCATGATATTAAAAGTAAGTACAAAATCAAAAATTCAACTAAATTTGTTGAAGAAATATTTTGGAGAGTTTATTGGAAAGGGTGGATGGAAAATAGACCTAAAGTTTGGAGAAATTTTATTTCAGAAAATAATCTTGATTTTGATTATGAGCTATATGAAAGTGCAATTAATGGCAATACAACATTAGATTTTTTTAATTCTTGGGTCCATGAATTAAAGCAGTATAACTATTTGCATAACCATACAAGAATGTGGTTTGCGAGTACTTGGATATTTAATTTAGGCCTCCCTTGGCAATTGGGAGCAAAGTTTTTCTTTAAGTATCTTTTTGATGGTGATGCTGCATCTAATCTCCTTAGCTGGAGATGGGTCGGAGGATTGCAAACGAAGGGAAAACAATATCTTTTTTCATCATCAAACCTCAGAAAATTTTCAAATAATAGATTTAATGCAGAAAAAATAAGTAATCAACAAATTTTGCTTGAAGAATCTAATCAAATACCATTAGAAGATGAGATTTATAAAAATGATATGGATCCTAAATCAGATAATCTGATTATGTTTGAAAATGATCTGCACCTTGCAACCCTTAAAAATTTACTTACAAGCTATAAAAAAGTATTTATTATCCTTTTAAAAAATGAACAGAGACAAATTAAATTGTCTGAATCTGTTTTGAAATTTAAACAAGATTTGGTCACTGAATTTGTAGAGCATTTTGATAATGTTGAACAGATTGATCCTTATTCACTGGAAAATAATTTTAAAAACACCAACGAAATAGACATTATTTATCCTGGAGTTGGAGAAAATTATGATTTCATAACTGAGTTTAGAAGTTTACACAATAAAAAAATTTTTAACCTTGTTAGAGATGAAGATTTATTTGCTTGGAAATTTGCTAAAAAAGGGTTTTTCAAATTTAAAGAAAACATTCCGAGAATTAATCAGAGAATATTTGAAAATTATTCAAAAAATAATTTTTAACTTAGTTGAATTTCAAATCAGAAAAAGAATTTCTTAGAGCGCTAAGTATAAATACTTAATTAGACGCGACTTTTGCTGTTTGATCCACGATGGATACTGTGACTAGTTATTTTTACTTAAGGATAATTTTTTTATAGTGCTTTCAACAATTCTTACAAAGTCGTTTAGCAAAGATACTGCTTTATTAATTCTTAGAGTTATAACAGGTACTGTTCTTATACATCATGGTTATGAGAAATTAGCGAATATAGAAAATTTCGCTGATGCTTTTGTCAGACCTTTACATCTTCCATTCCCAATATTTTTATCATACATAGCTGCATTCTCAGAAATAGGTGGTAGTTGGTTACTAATTATCGGCTTAGCTACAAGATTCGGAGCTTTGGCAATTGTTGGAACAATTTCTGTCGCTATATATCATGCTCTTGTTACTTCAGGTTTTAATATCTTCTTGCTAGAGCTTTTACTTCTATATTTCGCTTCTGCAACTTCAATTGCATTAACAGGACCTGGTAATTTCTCAATAGATGAAGTTATTATCAGAATTTTGAAATCAGAAGATGAGGATGAAATTATACCCTCAACAAAATCAAAATCTTCTAAGGAAGTTGAAGTTAAAGAAGAAACAAGTAAAGGTGGTTTATTTCAATTTCTGCAAGCAAACATACTCTCAGATACTTCAAGCTAACTTTTTAGGATAAAGGTTATTAATTAGCTCTAATCGTTTACGATAACTGTCTCTTTTCTCTAGTTTTATCTTAATTGTTGCTTCAGTAAGACTAATAAACAGTCCTATAGCAGTCACCCAAGATAAAAAAATAAAAGGGTTTTCAGGAATTTCTGAGAAATTCATATTAATAATACTTCTTTTTTAAAACTGACTGATCACTATATAATTTTCAACCTAAATATACAATTTAGAAATATTTAAGGATTAATTTCAACTTTTTCCCACTTCTTAATCTTTTCCCAAAGATATCGTTTATGAACAGGTTGTTCTAATTTAAGAAGATCTACTGAATCGATTTCAAAATTTAAAACTACAAAATTTTCTGACTTAGGTAGGTTGGAAAATAATTCATGAGCAGATTGTACTTTTGGGGTTATTTTCTCTCCAGGAGATCCCCAAAACCAAGAAGATTTTGATTTTTCTGATAATAAATCCCAATAATTTTTATTATCACTTAATTCACGTATTTTTCCTTTGAATCTATATTGTGATTTGGTTTTCAAAAAGAACCATAATATTTCTGCATTAGGGTTAGATTTTAAATGCCCAATTTTTTCACTTCTTCTATCTGTAAAAATAATCATTGAATTATCACTATACCATCCTCTGAAAACAACTGTTCTTAATCTTGGCTCGCTTTCTTCGCTGACTGTTGCAAGCTGTATCCATCTATTAGAGGGGGATTTGCCCTCTTTTTTTCTAGCGGATTTTAAATCTTGTCTCCAACTTGGTAGGTTGTTATCAGGCATTTAATTTAGGAAATATAAGACCACTTTTCTTTTTGTATTCTTCGAATGAATCATATTTTGCTAGAGATTTATCTTTTTTTATCATTCTTGGTAGAAAAATAATAGAGAAAAATATTGCAAGAATTATTAATGGAATGAAGCTCATTGAAAGTATGGCGAATGATAGATAAATTAGTATTTCTCCTAGATAATTTGTATTCCTTATATTTTTGAAGAATCCTTCTTTAATAAGATCTTTTTTTAATTTAAGAGAAAAATATTTTTGGGCATCACTAGCAAAGTGTAAAAACACACCAATTATATTTATAGATACAGATGCAGCTATTACGATGTTTGGAACAGATTTCTGAGATGAGATAAGAATGTAGGGAGCTACCCAGTAACTTCCAAGGAAAATAAAACCAGAAACTGAAGTTAAAAAATTGATTTTTTCTTTAAAATAAGGATCTGGGAATATCTTTTCTTTTAGAAGCCAAAGTAATCCATAAGTACCATGCAGAGCTAAATAAACGTAGGGAGCTATAGTAAAATTATCAAAAAGAATCATAAGACCTATCACTACAAATGCAGTGAGCCCCTTATGTAGATTAATTATTTGATTAAGTTTCATCTTTTTTAATAATCTAAAAAATGAAATTATTTTCTGTGGATATAACCTAGGTCGTCAAAAGTTTTAATGGGCGATACTGGATTCGAACCAGTGGCCACTACCGTGTCGAGGTAGTGCTCTACCACTGAGCTAATCGCCCAAATTGAAGAATTTTTAATTCCCCCTATAAGAAAATAGCAGGTTGCGTTTCATTTTCTAAGTAATTTAACTTTCCATCGTTCTCTTTTGGTGATTTCTAAATTTAGAATTTCGATAAATCCTTTATTTTCAAGTTCTAGTTTGTCGCCAATTTTTAGATTAATAGTTGGCTTATTAACTTTGTTTCCATTTAATCTGAGCATTCCATTTTCTATCCTTTCAATGATTTTGGTTCGTGATACCCTAAAGCCTGCTGAGGCTATAGCATCTAATCTTGTTGATGCTTCTACTGTATTAACAAGTTTTTTTGATCTTCCAGCAGGTATTTGTAATTGCTCTATACCTACTACATTAATTTTTACTTTTACATCTCTCAAATAAAAAATCTTTTCATCTAGATGCTTAATATCTAAATTATCAATTATCCCTTGTGCACCCCTATCGCCAATAGTCCATATATCTCCTACTTTTAATTGATTTACCCCATTTTCAATTAAGAGAGATCTAAAGTCGTCTTGTGTAGCATTATCAAATAAAAAATTTCCATTAATTTTTATTCCTTGAGCTGGAAAATTACTTTTTAGCGCATCCTCTTCAGGAATGTTATCTCCTCTAAAGCAAGCTATTCTAGATCTTTGAGAAGAGGAGAATCCTCCATAAACAAAAAATTTGAAATCATTTAAATTTTCAAAATCTTTTAAAATTTCTTCGCAAACATAAGTTGAATTAAATCCAGTCCAATAAGTTTCCCAGTGCTTGTAAGCTAAGTTAGAAATATTTATTAATTCCTCAGTTTCCTTTTTGTAGTTTGAATTTATTAAGATTTCTTTTAAATCAATCATTTAGCCTTCTAAAAAAATTACATCTTTTGCTTCTGATTGTTTTATCAAAGCCCATGGTAATTCAGTTCCAATTTGATTTTCAAGTAGAACAAGCCATTTACCCTCTTTATTTAAATTAATAATTGATCTCAACTCTTTATTTCTATTGATGTTGATACTTGCAGAAGAAACAATGCTTCCTAAATAACCTGAACCCATTCCTAAGAGACCTCCAATTAATGATTCCCCGATGTTATTTAAACCAAGAAAACTGAAGGTAGATAAATTTGTCATATTACAAAAAGCTATTCCAGCTATAAAACCAAATGGCATAAGCCATCTACTCATATCTTTTTGTCTAATCTTTCTATCAAGTTTAGGATTTAAAATCCTAATATCTTCAAAATTTTGAGATTTGAATAAGATATTTGCTTTTGCATTAAGAAATTCAGTTTCTTCTGATGTTATTTTTTCACTTATTGGTGGGATTAAAATAGCTTCAGAGAGTATTACTGATTTTTCTTTGAAAACATCAAATAGCTGGACACATTTATCGATGTCTTCGAATATCACAATACTTTTTGTCAAATTTCAATCCTCAACTTTTTGTGTGTTATTCAAATTAATAAAATAAGATATATACACTATAGATTAAGTTAAAGTAAAAGATTAAAGAACCAATCTTAAATGACAAAAGTTCTCATTACAGATCCAATTGATCAAACAGGAATTGATATTCTTTCAAAAGTTGCTCAGGTTGATCAGAAGATAGGAATCTCAGAATCTGAGTTGGCTTCCATTATTGGAGATTATGATGCTTTAATGATTCGCTCTGGTACTCAAGTTACTGAAGAAATTATTAACTCTTCAAGTAAACTGAGAATTATTGGAAGAGCTGGAGTTGGAGTCGACAATGTAGATGTTAAAGCTGCTACGCAAAAAGGAGTTCTTGTAGTTAATTCTCCAGGAGGTAATACGATTGCTGCTGCTGAGCATACTATAGCCATGATGTTGGCCATATCTAGACATATTCCAGTTGCTAATAGTAGTACTTCTTTAGGTAAATGGGAAAGAAAAAAATTTGTTGGGAATGAGCTTTATAAGAAAAAATTAGGTGTAGTAGGTTTAGGAAAAATTGGTGCTCATGTAGCGAAAGTTGCTAATGCATTAGGAATGGACGTTTACGGATATGACCCCTTTGTTTCAAATGAAAGAGCTCAACAAATACAAGTTAAATTATCTGAACTAGAAGATTTATTCCAACAATCCGATTATGTAACTTTGCATTTGCCTCGTACACCAGAGACAGAAAATTTAGTAAACATGGATGTGCTTAAAAGCATGAAAAGTAGCGCAAAATTAATAAATTGTGCTCGAGGAGGATTGATTGACGAAGAAGCACTATCAGAAGCTTTAAATAAATCAATAATTGGAGGCGCAGCAATAGATGTCTTTTCTAAAGAACCTTTAGAATCTAATTCGCCACTTTTGAAGGTTGAAAAGAATCTTATTCTTACCCCTCACTTAGGAGCATCTACTCGGGAAGCACAAGAAAATGTAGCTGTTGATGTTGCGGAACAAATTAGAGATGTATTGCTCGGTTTATCTGCTAGAACTGCAGTAAATATTCCAGGTTTGAGCCCTGATATTATGGATAGCCTGAAACCCCATTTGCAGTTGGCAGAAACAATGGGTCTGCTTATAAGTCAGCTTTCAGGTGGACAGATTCAAAAACTAGAGGTAAAACTTCAAGGCGAATTTGTTCAACATCCTTCCCAACCATTAATAATAGCTAGTCTAAAAGGCCTTCTAAGTAAAGCTTTAGGAGATAGGATCAATTATGTGAATGCTTCTCTAGAAGCAGATTCTAGAGGCATTACAGTTGTCGAAAGTAAAGATGAGGCAAGACCTGAATTTGCTAGTGGGTCGCTTCAGTTAACCACTTATGGAGATAATGGCGACCACAGCGTAGCAGGAAGCATTTTTGCTGATGGGGAATTAAGAATTATTAGTATTGATCAATATCCTGTAAATGTATCGCCAAGTAGATACATGCTGGTTACCAGGCACAGGGACATGCCTGGCATTATCGGTAAGCTTGGTTCTTTATTGGGTAGCAACAATGTAAATATTGCCTCAATGCAAGTTGGGCGCAAAATTGTTAGAGGAGAGGCTGTCATGGTTCTAAGTATTGATGATCCTATTCCTAATAAGTTGCTTGATACCATTATTGAAGTAGAGGGAATTACAAAAGCTAATCCAGTTACTCTTTAAAAAGGGCTGCTTTATTAATGGCAATTAAAGATTGGTATAAACTAACTTTTCCTATAGATAGTGATTCAGAAGAAATTATTATTTGGAAGTTAAATGAGCTGGGAATATTTAGTTTTTCATTTGAATATTTAATTAAAAATGAAAATAAAAAAGATGTGAATATATGGCTACCAGTCGATGATTGGGACGAGAGTTCTAGGTTTGGTTTTGAAAAAATAATTAGCAAACTTCTAAACATTAATGCTCCTAAGAATCAATTTTTTGACTGGAGTATCATTAAAGAGGAGGATTGGTTGACAAGCTGGAAGAAATATTGGGCGCCTGAATTAGTAGGAAATCATTTTTTAATATTACCTTGTTGGATAAATCTAAATAAAAAATTTAAAGATAAAAAAATCATAAAAATTGATCCTGGAGCAGCCTTTGGTACAGGAAGTCACCCTTCGACTTTTCTTTGTCTGGAAAAAATGGAGAATATTGTATTTCCTGATAAAAAGGTCTTAGATATTGGGAGTGGTAGCGGGATATTGAGTGTCGCCGCAAGAGTGCTCGGTGCTATAGAGGTTTGTGCAGTGGATAATGATTATTTAGCTATAAATTCAACTATCTCAAATTTTCAATTAAATTTCGGTAATTTAAAAAACTTAGATACATATTTGGGATCTTTTAATGAGGTAATTTTAAAAAATCAACTTAAACAATTTGATGTTGTTTTATGCAATATTCTTGCTGAAGTAATAAAGGAAATGATTCCAAATATTTATAGGTGCTTGAGTAATAATGGGGAAGTCATTTTCAGTGGAATTCTGAATTCACAAAAAGATGAAATTATAAAAATATTAATTCAGAATGACTTGAAATTATTGGATGTATCAACTAGAAAAGATTGGGCATGCATTTCTGCGCAAAAAGCCAGCGATCAAACCTAAGTATAAGTTTTTCTTATAAATACTCATTAATACATTTTATTGTGTCATTTTTTACTTCAAAATCTCACATATCGACCCAATCGATGTTAAAAATGTAGTTATTAGGTATTAACTACCAACAATTTTTTATTTAAATGGCTTCTTACAAAGTTACACTCATCAACGAAGGTGAAGGTCTTAATTCAACTATCGAAGTACCTGATGACCAGTACATCCTTGATGCTGCTGAAGAACAAGGTATCGACCTTCCTTATTCCTGCAGAGCTGGAGCATGTTCAACATGCGCTGGAAAAGTTACTTCAGGTAGTGTTGATCAATCAGATCAAAGTTTCTTGGATGATGACCAACTAGAAGCTGGTTTTGTACTCACATGTGTTGCTTATCCAACATCTGACGTAACAATTACAACTCATGCTGAGGAAGAATTGTATTAATTATAAAAAATTAACTTTTCTACGTTGATTATTTATTATTTCTCTGCCACCCTCTAAAAAGGTGGCTTTTTTTATGGATGAATAATTTTGAATTTTTCAAGACTGGTAGTGTTCAATCAAGTTATGGAGGTCAGTACAGTTATAAGATAATTGGACCATGTTGCAGACTTTATGATAGGGAAGAGTTACCTTGGCCCTGCTCAAGGCTTGCTTGGAGAAGTAAGGAACCTAGTTGGAGAAGAATAGGTTCTAGGTTCGTTGCTGATATGGCTACAAGAAAATGCCCATCTTACTCAGTACAGATTTTGGAGCCTGGATCAAAACCTGTTGAGACAGTTATAACTCTTTTTTCAAAGAAATTTTCTTCTGAAATACAAGAATGGTGGTATAGCAAAAAACCAGGCTCAAAAGAGCCTGGTAATATCTTCCCATTTGAAATTGATTAGCTTTAAATATTATGCTTTTGGCTTTGGAGGCATGTAACCTTTTAAGCCAGTGCATTCAAGACTATCAATTGTATTAACTCCAGTTTGTGAGTTAGTTCCACTAGCTCTTTCACATAATGATTTTCTCTGAGAAAGATCAAGATTTGCATCAGTAAAGTCTGCCCCATCAATAATTGCTCCATCAAAAACACTTTTCATTAGCTCACCATTGGTAAGATTTGCATCAGTAAAGTCAGCATTATCAAAGCGTGTTGCATATGCAATGAGGTCTGTCATATTGGCTCCTTTAAAACTAGAGTTTTTTGCTGTAGTTACACTCATATATGCTCCTTGAAGATTAGCTTCTCCTAAATCTTGATTAGATAAATCATATTTAACATATTCAGTATTATGAAGGTCGGCACCGTGAAGATCATCTTTTAGAACGTCAACTGAAGAAGGATCACTAGGATAGAGTGCATTCGCAGATATTGGATTAATAAGTAACCCAATAATTAATGGAAGAAAAATAAATAGTCTTTTACAAGACTTATGTAGTGATGAAAAAATAGAGACCATTTCGATCGACATCAAATAGAAAAACCTAAGACTATTATTTCATGGGTTGGTCATTTACAACGCTCCTGCTAACGAACTGTTGCAGTTTATTTTATTTCTGCAGTTAGAAAATCTTTGGCAAGGTGAGTATTTGGGAAAACTTTTTGCGCCTCTTTAAGCAAATCGCTTGGTGTAATTGAATTTTTATTAGTATATCTTGGACTTAAATGAGTAATAATTAATTTTTTTGTATTAGATAATAATGCTGTTTTGGCAGCCATGATTGTTGTGGAATGTAATTTTTCATAGGCCATATTCTCATCCTCCTGAGAAAATGTTGATTCATGTACGAGTAAATCGGCATTTTTCGATAGTGAAACAGCTGATTCGCTAAAGACTGTATCTGTGCAATAAACAAAACTTTCTCCCTTTCTAGGTGGTCCGCAAAATTCTTTCCCATCAAATGCCCTCCCATCAGCTAATACGACTTTTTTACCTTCTTGCAGTTCTGAATAAATTGGTCCAGGTGCTATTTTTAGAGACTCTGCTTTTTTGATATCAAATATACCTGGCTTATCTCTTTCACTAACCCTATAACCATAAGCAGGTATTTTATGTTTAAGGCAGGCGCAATTTACTTTTATTTTTTTGTTTTCAAATAAATTTTTATTTTTTGATGCAAAATTTTCAACTTCCACAAAATTTAATGGGAATGACAATTTGCAAAAACTACTTTTAAGTGCTGAATTTATAAAACTTCTCAACTCTGAAGGACCGTAAATTTCAATACCCTCACTATTGCCTGATAAACCTAAGGTAGCCAAAAGTCCAGGCAAACCATAAATATGATCACCATGCATATGTGTAATAAATATTTTCTTGATTTGTGAAGATTTAATATTGCTTTTCATTATTTGATGTTGCGTTCCCTCTCCACAATCAAAAAGCCAAACTTCTGATGATTGTGATAATTTAAGTGCTAGTGAAGAAACATTTCTTGTTAAGGATGGGACCCCTGAACTTGTTCCTAAGAAGGTGATATTCACTTTTTTATGATATTTTTATTTTTATATCTGGATTAAATCTAGACTTTTAGTCAAACTTAGGCAAATTGAGCATTTGTTTTTTAAACAAAGTGATACTTAAATTTAAGAATAATTATAGTAAATGTTGCCTGATTACCATTTTATTTATTTGTGTTTTTCAGAATCAAACTGTTTTTGCATCTAGAGAGCCAAGAATTAGAGTTTTGATATCAAAAAATAATAATTTAAGGATTAGATCAGATAGATCAATTCCTTTAATCATAGAGGGGGGATTTTTTTCAAGTAAAAAAATAAAAGGCTTAACTTTGAAAAATGAGAAAAATAGAAAAATTTTATATTTTGATAAAAATAAACAAAAAAAATATGACTTAAAAAATAATCAACAATTTCAAATTAGATCTTTTGATGGAAGAGGTATATGGGTAGGTCAGAAAAGATTTTCTGGAAAGCTTAATCTCTTCGTACTTGATTCTGAAATATTGGTAGTGAATGTTTTAGGAATAGAAAAATACTTAAGTAGTGTAGTGGGATCAGAGATGCCAGCAAAATGGCCTATTGAAGCATTAAAAGCACAAGCAATTGCCTCAAGAACTTATGCTTTAAAGCAAAAGGGAAATAATTTATTTGATATAGATTCAACCCAGAAAAACCAAGTCTATAATGGGCTAGAGTCCAGAACTTATAAAACTATTAGAGCTGTTAAAAGTACCAGATCTTTAGTTTTGACGTATAAAAATAAATTGATTAACGCTTTATTTCATAGTAGCTCAGGTGGAATGACAGAAAATAGTCAAGATGTATGGAAGAATAAATATCCATATTTATCAAGTGTGAAAGATTTTGATAAAAATAATCCAAAATTTAGATGGCAAAAAAAAATTTCGAGTAATGAATTAATAGATTTATTCCCCAAGATTGGAGGTTTAAAAAATATAGAGATTCTAGATATTACTAGTACCGGGAGGGTGAAAAATGTAAAACTTATTGGGGTTTATGGTTCTGATCAAATATCTGGGGTAGTTTTAAGAAAAAGATTAGGCCTCAAAAGTAATTTTGTGAGATTTAAATTTTTTGAGGAAGAATTAAAAAATAAATTACCTTCAAAAAAAGGTTTGATAGTTTTTGGTCAGGGATCAGGTCATGGAGTAGGAATGAGTCAATGGGGTGCTAAATATCTAGCATCTAGAGGCCAAAAAGCTGAAAGAATATTAAAGCATTTTTATAGGGGTGTTCAGATAAAACCTTTTAGAAAAGACTACCTATAGAAGTTATTTAGCATTTAGGACTAATTTTGGATTTATATTAGATAGATCTTTATTTAAGAAGCCAATCCCGAGTAGTGTTTGTTTTTTATCTACTACTTTTATGGGTTTTTTACAATCAAAAGACTTGCTTTTCATGAAGGAATTAATATCAAAACTAATTGCTCTTCCTGTTTGCCAAAAATTGATTTGTTCTTCATTACTTAAGGTAAATGTTGAAATATGATTAAGGGCAGAAATTGTTGGAACAATAAAATTCTTTGAGCTTTTTTTTCCTTTTTCTTTTTCGATATCAGATATTTTTATCGAGTTTTGTTCATCAAAGCCACAAGCTGAAATTCTTTTAAGTTGTAGAAGGCAACCTTCAGAATTAAGAATTTCTCCTAAATCTCTTGCAATTGCTCTTATATATGTGCCAGCTGAACATTTGATTTTTATTTCTACAATTCCGTTTATTTGGTCCCATTTCATTAAAGTAAGTTCTTCTATTTTTACTTTTCTTGCCTGTAATTCAAAATTTTCATTCCTTAAAAATTTTTTATAAGCTCTCTCTCCATCAACGTGCACACTAGATACTTTCGGCGGAATTTGTTTAATAATTCCTCTAAATCTATTTAAGTAGAGATCTAATTTTTCATCACTGATTTTAGGCCAACTTTTTTGATTAATTATTTCCCCGTGAATATCATCAGTGTTAGTTCTTATCCCTAATTTAATTTGCCCTATGTAAGTTTTACCCTGAGGAAGATATTGAATAAATCTTGTTGCACTGCCTATCGCGATTGGTAATGTTCCTATAACATCTGGGTCAAGAGTTCCTGTATGTCCGACTTTTTTTGTATTAAGTAATTTCCTTATTTGTTTAACACAATCATGGGAGGTAAATCCTTTATCTTTATTAATTACTAAGAATCCATCTTTAGTTTCCATTTTTAATATTAAGAATACTTTGAGAAAGATTTATAACCATCCTATGATTTTGGTATCGGAAATTTAGAGTAAGAAATTGAAAAACAATAATTTTATTGTAAAAGAGTTTTTAGACAATGCTTTTAATTTGAAATCACATTTAATGGAATACTTATCTATTAAAGAATGTGATTTAGATGGATTCCTTGCAAATGCAAAGATGAATTTGGCAAATTCACATCCTGGAGATGCTTTGAATGATGTTTCAGATTTTTATACTGAGATTGTAGGAGATAGGCATGTAGCTGATTTAGCTGCTTGGCACATCGCAAGTAGGGAATACATTGCTGATACTTTAAAACTTCAGCAGAGATTTTCAAGAGATTTAGTTTTGGATTTTGGAGGAGGTATTGGTACGCATGCCTTAGCTAACGCTATGTCTTCAAAAGTTGAACATGTTTTTTTTGTAGATATTAATCAAACAAATAGAAATTTTGTTGAATACAGGGCTAAGAAATTAGGAGTCGAAAAAAAACTTACTTTCTGTAAGACAATTGAAGAAACACAAATATTGAAATTTGATACGATAATTTGTCTAGATGTTTTGGAACATCTTTCAGATCCAACTTCTCAAATTAATAATTTCCTTGAGATTATGGATAGTAATTCTATTGCTCTATTTAATTGGTATTTTTACAAGGGGGATAAGAATGAGTATCCGTTTCATATCGACGATATTCAAATTGTTGAAAAGTTTTTTGAGACACTTCAATCAAGTTTTTTAGAAGTATTTCATCCAATTCTTATAACTACAAGAGCTTATAAGAAAATTAGATAACTATATTAACTCTTTTTCTATTTCTTAAATTTCTTTTAATGCTTTCGAAACTTACTGTCCCTTCTTTAAGTGCAAAAAGGGTGTCATCTTTACCTTTTCCGACATTGATCCCCGGTAAAAAAGATGTACCTCTTTGGCGAATTAAAATTGATCCTGCAGTTACTTTTTCTCCTCCATAAGCTTTAACACCCAATCTTTTGGAATTTGAATCTCTTCCGTTTCTAGTAGAACCTGTTCCTTTTTTATGTGCCATTAGTAGTGTTTAATTTGTAGATTTTTCGGATTTTGGTTTAGTTTCCTTCTTAACAGTTTCTTCCTTTTTAGAAGAAGACTTAGAAGCACTCTTACCTATTTTAATAGATTTTACCATAACTCTTGTAAGTTCTTGTCTGTGACCCATCTTTCTTCTTGTCTTTTTCTTTGGACGCATCTTGTATACAAGAATCTTCTTATCTCTTTTATGAGAAACTACTTCTAATTCAATTTTTGCATCCTTAACGTAAGGTTTTCCAACAGTGATAGAGTCCTTGTCTTTTAGAAGTAAAACTTTTTCTAGTATTATCTTGTCTTTCTCTTTTGCATTTAACCTATCTATATCATAGTATTTATCAACTTCAAACCAAAATTGTTGACCTGAAGTTTCTGCTATTGCATACAATTCATTACTTTCAAGAGAATTGTTTGAGGAGTTTTTAGAATTTGCCATATCTTAAAGACGCTATTAGGCTCAAATTTATAATTTGATTAAGCCCAATAAGCAATCATAATTGTTTGTTTATTTTCTTATTTTGTAGTGTAATAAGTCAAGGGTTATTTTAAATCTTTTATATCTATTCAGGAACTATAACGATGGCAGCAAGGAAAACATATATTTTAAAACTCTATGTTGCTGGAAATACTCCTAATTCGATGAGAGCTCTAAATACCTTAAGAGAAATTTTAGATAATGAATTCAAGGGAGTTTATGCTTTGAAGGTTATCGATGTACTTAAGCAACCACAACTTGCAGAAGAAGATAAAATTTTAGCCACTCCTACGTTAGCTAAAATTTTACCGCCACCAGTTAGAAAAATAATAGGTGATCTTTCAGATAGAGAAAAAGTGTTAATTGGTTTAGATCTTCTTTTTGATGAATTAACTGAAACTGAATATAGTGGAGATAAATAATATATATAAAACTTTTAAAATTAAAAAAAATTCAAAATTTATTTTATTTTTGTTTAATTAGCACAAAACTATGAATGATAAGAAATTTGGCAAAGCAAATAAAATGCAAGTACAAAAATTACCAACTGGAATAGAAGGTTTTGATGATGTTTGTAGGGGTGGGTTGCCTGTATCTCGAAGTACACTTGTTAGTGGTACGTCAGGAACTGGTAAAACTGTTTTTTCACTGCAATATCTACATCATGGAATTTGTAATTTTGATGAGCCAGGAATCTTTGTAACATTTGAGGAATCACCATTAGATATTATTAGAAATGCAGCGAGTTTTGGGTGGGATTTACAGGAATTAATCGATCAAAATAAACTTTTCATTTTGGATGCTTCTCCTGACCCTGACGGTCAGGATGTTGCTGGAAACTTTGATTTGTCTGGTCTCATTGAGAGAATTAGTTATGCAATTAGAAAATATAAAGCTAAAAGAGTTGCAATAGATTCAATAACTGCGGTCTTTCAACAGTATGATGCTATTTATGTTGTGAGACGAGAAATATTTAGACTCATTGCAAGATTAAAAGAAATAGGTGTGACGACAGTTATGACTACAGAAAGGATTGATGATTATGGACCAATTGCTAGATATGGAGTAGAAGAATTTGTATCTGATAATGTTGTCTTACTAAGAAATGTTCTTGAGTCAGAGAAGAGAAGAAGAACTTTAGAAGTTTTGAAGTTAAGAGGTACTGTACATATGAAAGGAGAGTATCCATTCACTATGGGGAATGATGGAATAAGTGTGTTTGCCCTAGGAGCAATGAGATTAACGCAAAGATCCTCAAACATTAGAATTAGCTCTGGAGTCAAGGATCTTGATGATATGTGTGGTGGAGGTTATTTTCAAGATTCCATCATTCTCGCAACTGGAGCTACTGGTACAGGTAAAACCATGCTTGTATCAAAATTTGTTGAAGATGCTTATAACAATAATGAAAGAGCAATACTTTTTGCATATGAAGAATCCAGGGCTCAATTGCTTAGGAATGCTACTAGCTGGGGAATAGATTTTGAAAAAATGGAAAGTGATGGGTTGTTGAAAATTATTTGTGCGTATCCTGAATCAACTGGTTTAGAAGATCACTTACAAATCATAAAAACGCAAATTAATCAATTTAAGCCAAAAAGAATGGCAATTGATTCTCTCTCTGCCTTAGCCAGAGGTGTAAGTTTGAATGCATTTAGACAGTTTGTAATTGCTGTCACTGGTTATACAAAACAAGAGGAGATAGCAGGCTTTTTTACTAATACTGCAGAAGAATTTATGGGGAGTCATTCTATAACTGATTCTCATATCTCAACAATTACAGATACTATTTTATTGCTTCAATATGTAGAAATAAAAGGTGAGATGGCAAGAGCTTTAAATGTATTTAAAATGCGGGGATCATGGCATGATAAACGAATAAGAGAATTTATCATTACAAATAGTGGCCCAGAAATAAAAGATTCTTTTTCTAATTTTGAACAAATATTTAGTGGTGCACCTCATAGAGTTGTACCTGATCAAAATGTTCAAAATGTTTTTAAAGGTTTAGATAACAATAATAATTAGATAATTTGTTTAATTTCAGAACCTGTAAAAGAATCTGAATTATTAATAGCTTTTGTTAATAATTCATCTTTATCAGATTGTGCTAAGGCTAAATCAAACCAGAAAGTTGTTCCTACTCCTAATTCACTTGCCATACGAATTTCACCACCATGTTTTTCAATTATTCCCCGAACTATAGATAAACCTAAACCGGTTCCTTGCTCAGTATGAACAGAATTCTCTACTCTATAAAAACGATCAAATATCTTTTCTTGATTAGCTTGTGATATTCCTGAGCCAGTATCAGCAATCTCAATTCTTACTTTTGGTAGTGGTGAAACTAATTCACATTGAGGGGCACCATCATTTTTAGTACTTGGAGGGAAAGCGGGACAGGAATCTGGCCAAGTATAAGCTCTTATGATGAGGGAGCTGTTTTTTGGACTAAATTTCAATCCATTACCCAGCAAATTATCAAAAACCTGTAAAAGTAAATCAAAATTTCCAAGAATTGGAGGAATAGTTTCCTCTATATCATGAGCTAATGAAACATTTTTTTCTGTAGCATTAAGTCTATAATTCCTAAGAGTCTGCTCTATTGCTGGTTTTATGTCCATTTGCTCAAGCTGAACAATTTTCCCAGACTCCAATCTTGATAAATCTAAGACATCATTTACAAGTCTTGTTAACCTATCAGTCTCCGAATTCGCAATGCCCAAAAATTCTATTTGTTCTTCATCAGAAAGCTGATCTTTTAAATCATGTAAGGTCTCTACATAACTTTTGATATTAAAAAGTGGTGTCCTTAATTCGTGTGAAACATTACTAATAAATCTATTTTGTGCCGCGTTGAGTTCAACTTCTCTAGTTAAATCTTGGATTGTTACAGCAATTCCTTTTAATTCAATTTTATTTGTATCTAGGACTGATTGCAAGACAATTCTTAAGGTTCTTGCTGGTTCTCCTAAACTAAATCTTAAATCGTCATTCTCCTTTTCCCTGTTTAAAATAGATTCTATATTTGTATGTAAGTCGTTGGATAAAATTTCGGGGATTTCATTTAAAAATTGTTTACCTTCTAGAAATCTTCCTTCCCAACGAAATAATCTCTTTGCTGTTGGATTGGTAAGTACAATCTTGCCTTGTGAGTCCAATAATATTGCACCATCAGCCATTGTAGCTATCAATGATTGCTGCTTGATTTGCGCTGCTTTTAGTTCTTCTATATTAGCTTCATCATAATTTTCTAACTGTGTTGCCATTCGGTTAAATCCATTTAAGAGTTCTCCAAGATCACCTGTCATGGGTAGAGAAATTCTGGATTTAAAATTTCCTTTTGAAATTTCTCTAACACCTCTTACTAATTCTCTGACTGGTCTTGTAATTGTCAGTGCATTAAATACAGCTCCAAGTATTACTAAAACCCAAATAGAGATAAAAACTGCAATGGTTACTTCTCTAGTTAAGGCAGCACTGGCTAGTGCTTTTTTATTAGGTGTGACCCCTAAAGCTAAAGTTCCAAGATATTTGCCTTTCCACAACATTGGAACAAATACATCGGTTACTTGACCTTGAGGTGTGGCATGCTGCCTAACTAATGGGAATTGGGGTCTCTTCTTCAATTCTGAAGGTAGTTTTAATTTTCGAGTGAGCTGAAACTGACTGTCTGAGCTTGTTGGTGTAGCACTGATCGGTATCCCAAGTTGAACAATATCTTCGGCGTCAGTAAAGAATATATAACGAAGGTTTCGACTTGATCTCCAAAACTTTTCAGCTACATTTGAAATTTCTTTTTTTTGGTTATTAGCGACTAATTCTGTAACATTACCAGATAACAATAAGCCAAGATCTCGAGCATATCTAGTATCATTCATACCTGCATCTCTTTGAATACTATTTAATGCAAAAAAAGTTATTCCTGTCATTAGGAGGCTTACGACAAGAGTTGCTATAGCTAATAACTTTGTTCTTAAACTGAAACCACTCCACCAAGTGAGAAGTCCATTAATCCAATAGTTAGTATTCATATCTTCATCATCGGTGATGTTATATTTTTTACTTTCTCGATTATTGGTATCCACCATAAGCTTAATTCTCCTTTGAAAAGTTTTTTCTCACTTGATGACCTATGTCATTTCTAAAGTAAATACCCTCAAAATGAATTTCTTTTAAATTTTTGTAGGCTTTTTCAAAAACTGTATCGAAGTCTTTATCTTGACAGACAATACTTAAGACTCTTCCTCCAGCAGTTAATAATTTCCCACTTTTACTAAAAGAAGTACCTGAATCAAAAATTTGAGAATCATTTAAATCAATCTTACCTATTTTTATCTGATAGCCAGTTTTATATTCGTGAGGATAACCTTTGGAGGTCGCTATTACGCAACCACTAACTTTATCAGAAGTATTAATTTTTTCGTCACCAGTTAAACTTCCCATTGAGCATTTTTCTAAAAGAGATACAAAATCTTTATCCATCAAGGGCATTATTGTTTGGCATTCTGGATCACCAAATCTACAATTATATTCTATAACCTTAGGGCCAGATTTTGTGATCATTAACCCAAAATAAATTACGCCTCTATAGTCAATATTTTTTTTATTTAGCTCATCTATTGTAGGTTCAATTATCTCTTTGATAATTCTATCAAGGTAATCTTCTGTTAATAATGGGGCAGGAGAATAAGCCCCCATACCTCCTGTATTTGGACCTTTATCTTTTTCATTAAGTCTTTTGTGATCTTGGGCGGTAGGAAGTAAGGTATATCTCTTTCCATCGCATAAAGCAAAAACTGAAACTTCTGGCCCTTGAATTTTTTCTTCTAGAACAACTACATTCCCAGAGTTGCCAAATTTTCCATTAAAAATTGTCTCTGCTGCTTTAAAACATTCATCTTTTGAATTAGGAATAAAAACACCTTTACCTGAAGCTAGACCATCAGCTTTTACTACAAGTGGAATTGATGATGAATTAATAATTTTTTTAGCTTCTTCTAAAGAATTGACTTTCCAAAAGTTTGCAGTTGGAATATTTGCGTCTTGCATAAATTCCTTCGCCCAAGATTTGCTAAATTCTAGTTTTGCTCCATCTTTATTTGGACCAAACACTTTAAAATCCTTTTTTCGAAGAAAATCAGCTAATCCATTTGCCAAAGGTATTTCTGGTCCAATAACGACTAAATCTATCTTAAAAAAATCAAGCTTCTCGACCAGTTCATTTTTATTATTTATATCAATTTTTATTCTTTCACATTTATTTATTCTTTCTGAACCAGCGTTACCAGGTATTAAATAAACTTTTTTAACTAATTCATTTTTTTGAATAGCCCAGGCCAAAGAGTTTTCTCTCCCGCCATTTCCAATTATTAGAATATTTTCTAATCTAATAAAGTTCCTTGAACTAGGTTTATTAATTCCCATATATTTGTATTTTAAGGTTATGAGGTTTTGATGAATAATCAGTTAAAATGAAATAAAATCATTTGAAGTTGATCTCTAATAAATATGTTAATTATAAAAAGTACTTTAGTAATAATAATGAGGTATTAAGTTGATGAATAACAAATATGAGTTGATTTATGAAGGCAAAGCAAAAAAAGTATTTACTCATGATCATGTAGAAAAAGTAAGAATTGAATTCAAGGATGATGCTACAGCTTTTAATGCATTGAAAAAAGAAAAATTTGAAGGTAAAGGTAAACTTAATTGCTTAATAAGTGCAAGAATTTTTGAGATTCTTATTAAGAAGAATATTCCAACTCATTTTATTGAACTTGAAAATGAAAATACATTGATTGCAAAAAAAATAAAAGTAATTCCATTAGAAATTGTTCTTAGAAATATTGCTTATGGTTCTTTATGTAAACAAACGACTATCAAACCAGGAACTTTCCTATCAAAACCACTAATTGATATCTATCTTAAAAATGATGAACTTAATGATCCCCTCATTACAAAAGATAGAATTGAATTAATGAACATATTAAGCTCAGATGATTTAGAGTTAATAATTAATTTAACTTTAAAAGTTAATAAAATCCTGAAAAGTTTTTTTAAAAAAATTCAACTTCAACTTGTGGATTTCAAATTAGAATTTGGTTATGATTTTAAAAATAATATTCTTCTAGGAGATGAAATAAGTCCTGATAATTGTAGATTATGGGATCTAAACCAAAAAAATGATACAATTGTAAGTCTAGATAAAGATAGATTTAGGAATGATTTAGGTGGTTTAATTGAAGCTTATAGTGAAATTAACCGAAGAATTAACGATTATCTTCAACCTAACTGAATAAAAAATGACTTATTAATCTTAATCAAAAATACTATGCAAAAACATTTTTTAAAATTTGGAAAGGTTTTCACAAATGTTGCCTGCACTCCATTGATTTTGATTTCAAATAATTCAGAACTGGCTGCTAAGTATTTGCCAAGTGACTTTGATCAATCAATAAAAAACTTAGAAATATCAAATATTAATAATGTTTTTTTTCAAGTTAATGATTTCAAAAAAGAACAGAAATTTCTTCTTGCTGAAAATAATAATGAAATTAATGAAAAAAGTGTTGTTATCTCAGAAATAATTATCGAAGGTTGGGAAAATCATCCTGAGGGTAGAAAACTTGAATTGGCAGCATATGATTCTATGAGCATAAAGCCTGGAAGTATTGTTGATAATCGAATTTTAAATCAAGACCTCAACGCAATTTATGCTAGTGGTTGGTTTTCAGGAGTTAATATAAAGTCTCAAGATGGACCACTAGGTGTGAGGCTAATAGTAAATGTAGTGCCTAATCCAATTTTGAAAAAAGTTGAACTTAAACCAAAAAACTCTGTAATCTCTAATAAATATGTAGATGATATTTTTAATAATTTTTATGGGACAACTCTTAACTTAAATGAATTTCAAAATAAGATAGAAATAATAAAAAAACGTTATGAAAAAGAGGGTTATTCTTTAGTTAGAATCAGTGGCCCCGATAGAATCTCTGAAAACGGAGTAGTAACATTAAAAGTTTCTGAGGGTATTATATCTGAGGTAAAAATAAGATTCCCTGATTCTGATGGTGAATTTGTTATTGATGGAAAACCTAGAAAAGGGAAAACAAAAGATTGGGTCATTAAGAGAGAATTAAAAACACAACCTGGCACTATTTTTAATAGAAAAATTTTAGAAGCTGATATCGGTAGACTATATGCCACATCATTATTTGATGATGTAAAAGTTTCCCTTGGTCCTGACAATTTAAATCCTGGTCAAGTCATAATTTTTTTAGACTTGAGCGAACAAAGAACAGGATCATTGACCGGTGGACTAGGATATAGCAATGGTTCAGGTATCTTCGCCTCAATTGGTTTGCAAGAAACAAATACTCTAGGAAGAGCATGGTCTACAAATTTGAATCTAAATTTCGGAGAATATTCAACCACCTATAATTTTTCATTATCTGATCCATGGATTAAAGGAGATAAACATAAAACATCTTTTAGAACAAATCTTTTTTTAAGCAGAGATTATCCACAAGAATTTAAAAGTGAAAATAATGGGCGCATATACGCAGTAGATGATACTACTACTTCAACTTCTGATACTTTTTCGTCAATAGTTTTAGAAAAAACAGGAGGTGGTTTTTCTTTCTCAAGGCCATTAAATGGTGGAGATCCATTTAAGGTCGCTAAATGGAGAGTTCTTGCAGGAATGAACTTTAAGAAAGTAAAGATGATTGATGGTGATGGTAATAAAAAACCTTATGGTGATAAGACTCCCACTACAGGAAATATAAATGATATTATCTGTATTGGATTTACTTCAAATGATGGTTCATGCCCTGAAGAAAATACATTAGTGAGTGTTATCGCGAGTACTTCTAGAAATAATTTGAACAGTTCCATTAACCCAACTGCAGGAAATAAATTTACTTTTGGTACTGAACAATTTGTTTCAATGGGAAAAAATTCTCCAACTTTTAATAGGATGAGAGCATCATATTCTTATTTTATACCCACAAAACTGATCAATTTAACAAAAGCATGTAAATCTAGTAAAGCTACTAGTGAAGATTGTCCTCAAACTATTGGTTTACAATTTAAGGCTGGAACTATTCTTGGGGAACTGCCTCCTTATGAATCATTTTGTATGGGAGGAACATCATCAGTTAGAGGGTGGGGATCATGTGATTTAGCTGTAAGTAAAAGTTTTGTTGAAGGTACTGCAGAATATAGATTTCCTGTTTGGAGAATGATATCAGGAGCTTTATTTGTTGATGCAGGAAGTGACTTAGGATCTCAAAATGATGTTCCAGGGAAACCTGGCAAATTATTACAGAAATCTGGTTCTGGTTATTCACTTGGAGGAGGGGTTGGAGTAAAAACGCCAATTGGGCCATTAAGATTAGATGTCGCTAGTAAGGATCTAAGTGGAGATTGGAGATATACACTAGGAGTTGGATGGAAGTTTTAAGTGTTTTCTTGGCCTACTAATTATGATTTCTGCTATACCTTAGCTGGTGTTATCTCCAGAGAAGGTATAGGCCTTCATAGTGGAGAAAAAACAAGAGTTACAATTTCTCCTTATGAAAAAGAAGGATATTATGTCTCTTTCAAGGATAAACCTGGCGAGATTTTTAAGTTAACTCAGGATTTAATTGGAAGTACTATGCTTTGTACGGCAGTTAAATTGGGAGGGCGAAATTTATATACTATTGAGCATCTACTATCATCAATGGCTGGGTGTGGGTTAAGTTATATTCATATTGAGGTTGATGGGAAAGAGATTCCTCTTTTAGATGGATCAGCAATCCAGTGGGTTAAAGATTTTGAAGAAGTGGGTATAAAAAAGGCACCTAGACCAGATAATTTCTTTCAAGAGATTAATAAATCAATAATTTTAAATAAAGAAGGTTCAGTAATAGCAGCAACCCCTTCTAAAAAAACTATAATAATATCCACAATAAATTTTGACTATAAAGCAATTGGGAATCAAACTTTTGTGATTGACTTAAATCCAAAAAATTTTGTTGAAATGATTGCTCCTGCTAGAACTTTTGGTTTTAAAGATCAATTTCAAGAGTTAAGTGAACTTGGATTAATAAAAGGTGGAAGTTTGGAAAATGCCCTTGTTTGTGACGGTGATAAATGGGTTAATCCACCATTAAGATTTGATAATGAACCAATAAGACATAAAATTTTAGACCTAATTGGGGACTTGGCTTTGGTAGGGTTACCTAAGGCTCAAATTTTAGTTTATAAAGGATCACATTCTTTAAATGCTTTATTGGCCTCATCGCTAAAAAACTAACTTTATCTTTAATTGTTTTGGAAAAGAAATTATCCAGTGAAAATAATCAACTTTCCTCTGAGCACATACTAGGTTTGTTACCTCACAGATATCCTTTCGCACTTGTGGACAAAGTCATAGAGCATATTCCTGGGGAGAAAGCAGTTGCAGTAAAAAATGTAACTATAAATGAGCCTCAATTTCAGGGACATTTTCCTGAAAGACCCTTGATGCCTGGGGTTCTTATTGTTGAATCAATGGCTCAAGTAGGTGGAATAATTGTAACGCAAATGCCTGATCTTCCTAAAGGACTTTTCGTCTTTGCTGGAATCAATAATGTTAAATTCAGAAAACCAGTTGTGCCAGGAGATCAATTGATAATTTCTTGTGAGTTATTGTCTATTAAAAGACAAAGATTTGGGAAGGTTAAAGGTGAGGCCCACGTTGATGGGAAGTTGGTTTGTGCTGGAGAATTAATGTTTTCATTAGTTGATTAGGGATATGGATCATAAAAATAATGAATTTAACTCAAAATTTAGTGGCGTAAAAGTGCACCCAAATGCTTTTGTTGATCCAAGTGCCGAATTACATGATGGGGTTGTTGTCTCTCAAGGAGCTATTATCGGTCCTGATGTGACTATTGGGAAAGGAACCGAAATAGGCCCGAATGCTGTTATTTCAGGAAGAACTCAAATTGGTATTAACAATAAAGTTTACCCAAGTGTTTTTATAGGTCTTGATCCCCAGGACCTTAAATATAAAGGGGCCCATACTGAAGTAATTATTGGAGATAATAATACTTTCAGAGAATGTGTAACTATTAATAAGGCAACAGATGAAGGCGAAAAAACAATTATTGGAAATAATAATTTGTTAATGGCTTACACTCATATCGGCCATAATTGTGAACTTGGTAATAGGATAGTTTTATCAAATAGTGTTCAAGTTGCAGGCCATGTAAAGATTGAAGATAAAGCTATTATTGGCGGTTGTTTAGGTATTCATCAGTTTGTACATATTGGATATTTAGCAATGGTTGGAGGGATGACTAGAGTAGATAGAGATGTACCTCCTTTCTGCTTGGCCGAAGGGCATCCAGGAAGATTGAGAGGTTTAAATAGGATTGGAATTAAAAGAAGTGGTTTAATGGAAAATAAAGATTTTGATTTAAAACTTTTGCAAACTACTTGGAATTTCCTTTTTAAATCTAATGATGCGATTTCTAATTCATTAGAAAAAGTGATGAAAGGAGAATTAGATATTTCATCTTCAAAATTATGTAATTTCTTAAAAGAGTCAATATCTAAAGAAAGACGAGGACCAATGCCTATAGTGAATTTATGAATAAAAAGATATTTATAAGTACTGGAGAAGTCTCTGGAGATTTGCACGGAAGTTTGTTATCAAAAGCATTATTAGAGGAATCTAAAAAAAAATCGATAGATTTAGAAATTTGCGGATTAGGTGGGGAAAGGATGAAGAAAGAAGGTGTAAAAATTCTTCAAGATACTACATCAATTAGTGCAATAGGAATTTGGGAGGCTTTACCTCTTATTCTTCCAACAATAAGAATTCAAAAAAGATTTTATAAATTACTAAAAAAATATCCTCCAGATTGCTTAATTCTTATTGACTATATGGGCCCCAATATAAAAATTGGAACAAAATTAAAAAGATCGAAAACTAAAATTCCAATTTTTTACTATATTGCTCCTCAAGAGTGGGCTTGGAGAGTTGGTAATAACACTACAACAAATCTAATAAAATTTTCTGATAAAATTTTCGCGATTTTCAAGAAAGAAGCAGCATTCTATAAAAAGAGGGGTGGAAATGTTATGTGGGTGGGACATCCAATGATTGATTTGACAAAGAAACTTCCTCTAAAGAGGGATGCCAGAACTATTCTTAACCTTCGCTCTAATCAAAATATCCTGCTTTTGATGCCAGCATCAAGACCTCAAGAATTACGATATGTATTACCTACATTTATGAAAGCGGCTAAAAAATTACAACAAAAATATCCAAGCTTGGTTGTCTATATTCCCTCCTGCAGGAGTTCTTTTGATGAAATATTTAAAAAAGCCCTTAGGAAATATCAAGTTAAAGGACATGTGATTTCTCAAAAAAATAGCGCAAAATTAAAGCCTTATATTTATTCGCTCACTAAAATTGCTTTTTGCAAATCTGGGACAGTTAATATGGAATTAGCTTTATATGGCATACCGCAGATTGTTGGTTATAGAGTCAGTAGGGTAACTGCTTTTATCGCTAAAAAAATTCTCAATTTCAAAGTAAGATTTATTTCACCTGTAAATTTGTTAGTTAATAAATTAATAATTCCTGAGTTTGTGCAAAGAGAGTTTGACGAAAAGAAAATTTTTTATAAATCTTGTAGGATTCTTGAGGGAAAGTCAGAAAAAATAAAAATTAAAAAAGGTTATGCTTTTTTAAAAAAAGAATTAGGAGATGAGGGCGTAGTCCAGAGAGCTGCTAAAGAAATTATTAATTCTATTATTTGAACTTTATAATAAAAAGATGAAATACCTCTTATCTCTAATAGTTGCTCTTTCAATATTTGTTAACCCTGTAAACGCTTTTGCAGAGGAATTGATTCTTGCAGGAGGTTGTTTTTGGTGTTTAGAACATGATTTAGAGTCATTAAAGGGGATAAATTTTGTACAAAGTGGCTATTCAGGTGGAGATTTGCAAAATCCTACTTACGAAAATCATGAAGGACATCAGGAAGTGGTTTTGGTAAACTATGATTCCAAATTGGTAACTTTACCCGAGATACTTAGGCTGTATTTCAGAAATATTGATCCACTGGACGGCAAGGGTCAATTTTGTGATCGTGGAGATTCTTATAGGCCAGTGATCTTTTTCAAAGATGCAACTGAGGAAAGTGATGCCATAAATGCAGTTGTTTCAGCCTCTAATGAATTGCGTGTGCCATTAGAAAAAATATATGTAGAGCTTAAATCAAAAGGTCAATTTTGGTTAGCTGAAGAATATCATCAGGATTTTGCTGAGAGAAATGAATTAAAATATAAGTTCTATAGATTCTCATGTGGGAGAGATCAGAGGTTGGATAAATTATGGGGAGATAATGCTAGATCAATAAATCTTTGGAATGAATGATTTAAAAATAGTTATTTATTTTTAATCCATTGAACAAGAGTTTTAACTCCAAAACCGGTTGCACCTGATGGGTTAATCCCCTTATTCTTGTCAGTCCAACAAGTCCCAGCAATATCAATATGAGCCCATTTAATCTCCTTATCAAAGAATTCCTCTAAAAACAAAGCAGCAGTTATTGAGCCACCTGCTCTAGGGCCTGTATTTTTCATGTCAGCTATATGAGACTTTAAACCTTCTTTATAAGATTTTTGTAAAGGCATTTGCCATAATCCTTCTCCAGACTGGGATGATGCGGCTTTTAGGTCATTTGCTAAATCATCATTATTGCTCCAGAATCCAGCTACATCATTCCCTAATGCAACTACAATAGCTCCTGTTAAAGTTGCGAGATCTATTATTGAATCTGGTTTTAAATTCGATGCGTAAGTTAAAGCATCAGCTAATGTGAGTCTGCCCTCAGCATCAGTGTTATTTATTTCAATTGTCTTACCATTAGATGCCTTAACTACATCTCCAGGATGTACTGCAGATCCATTTATCATGTTTTCGCAAGATGCCACAATAAAATGAATTTCTAATCCCTTTGGTTTTATTGCTCCAAGTGCTTTTGCTGCTCCTAAAACTGCAGCGCTTCCGCCCATATCATATTTCATCATTTCAATTTGAGAGGCTCCTACTTTCAGATTGTATCCTCCCGAATCAAAGGTTAAACCCTTCCCAACAAGCGCGATCTTTTCTTTAATAAGCCCCTCTGACTTTAAAGTAAGATGTATAAATTTAGGATCTAGATCAGAACCTTTTGCAACAGCTAAATATGCACCCATTCCTAAATCTTCACAATCTTTTGCCTCTAAAATTTTTACTTCCAAACCATGATCTTTAGCTATTTGAGAAGCTTGTATGGACATTTCCTGAGGCGTAAGACTATTTGGAGGGGCGGCTACAAGTCTTCTAGCTAGTTCTACACCTTCACATATTTGTGCTGTCTCTTCAAAGCTAATATTCTCAAATTCTTTTAAATTTAAAAACTCTATTTCTTTAAGAACTTTCTTTTCATCTCTTTTCTTATTGAATCTATTATCCTTAAAGGCAGATAATCTAGCTGACTCTGCTAATTGATTTATTTCTAGTTGTGAATTTATAAATTCCCAAGGTAGCAAGATGCTGATTTTTTCATTTTTATCAACTGTTTTCCTAACTAGATTTCCTATAGAGTTTTCTATATCACTTTTATTTAGGTCCTTCGATTTGCCAAGACCAACTATAATTAAAGTTTCTAATTTTTGATCTAAAAATTCAAAGCTTAAAGTTTTTCCTTTTTCTCCTTTAAATTTTTTTTGAGTAACTTTTTTTAGTAATAATTTTGGGTCAATAACAAATTTTATGTTTTCAAGTTGGCTTGCAATTTCTTCCTCTAAAACTCCAAAAATTAATGAAGTACCTTGCCAGTTATCTAAATTTTTTTGGAATGTGGAAAATTGCATTTGTAAAATGGATTTAATAAACTTTTAATTGTTTGTGAAAGTAGTTGCCCACCTATCTCGAGTTTCTTTGTTAAAAGGTGGTAACCATAAATATATCAGTTGCTGTTCTAATTTACGTCTTAATTTTACTTCTTTAGGTACATCTAAGAAGAAACGAATATCTTGGTGACTTGAGAGTTTGTTATGAGCTAGGGCTTCTTTATAGTTCATGAGGTAATTTTTACAGTCATGTTCTCCCTTCCATCTTTTATTCGCTGAATTTGTTTCTCCTATGTAAAGGATTATTTTAGAACTCTCCATCGAATCAATTACAAAATACATTGCCGGCCCATTATGTATATATTGATTGGTTCTCCAAAAGTTCAATGATAATGGCTGCAAGGAAAACGGATCAATTTTTCTTTCATCGGAAATTGTATTTATAGGAAGACTTGTTTGTTGCAAATTTTTATTGTGAGTATCTTTTGAAATTTTGAATTGGTGATTATATATTCTATCCCTCCATTCAGTTAGGATTTCGCCATTGATTTTTAAATTATTTGAGTGTTGAAAATTAATTGATGTATTTACATTTGAACTAAATAATTCAAATTGTCTATTTTGGTTTGAAATATTATTTATGTTAAATTTTTCCAATATTTATGAAACATGTCTACTAAATTTAATTCTGAAAAAATATAAATCAAAGAATTATTTATAAACTAAAATTTATTAATGTTCTAATCAATTTAAAAGATTCTTGTTATCTTGTAATTGAGCCTTAATCTGCGAAGTAAAAAATTAGAAATGGGATTTTTTGAGTCAGACATCGTTCAAGAAGAAGCTAAAAAGCTTTTTACAGATTACCAAGAACTTATGAAACTTGGCTCTGATTATGGAAAATTTGACAGAGAAGGGAAAAAAATGTTTATAAAAAAAATGGAATCTCTTATGGATCGTTATAAGGTTTTTATGAAGAGATTTGAATTGTCTGAAGATTTTCAAGCAAAAATGACAGTAGAACAATTAAAGACACAGCTAAGTCAATTTGGGATTACTCCTGATCAAATGTTCGATCAAATGAATAAAACCTTAATAAGAATGAAGGATGAACTTGATAAAACTTCTTAAAGTTAACGGTTAAAGCTTCATGACAGATAATTTAAAATTGCCATCATGGCTGTCAAGAGGAATAGAAGAATATTTTCCAATTAAAGGAATAGATCAAACCTTTTCGGAGATAATTGATCATGCGAAAAAAAATAATAAAAAATTAAGGGTTAAACTCGGCATCGATCCAACTGGAACCGATATTCATCTTGGGCACAGCATATTGTTTAAAAAACTTAGGGCGTTCCAAGATAATGGACATATTGCAGTTTTAATTATTGGGGATTTTACTGCTCAAATTGGAGATCCAACCGGAAAAAACAAAACAAGAGTTCAGTTATCGGAAAAACAAGTTAAGGATAATGCAAAAACATACTTAACCCAACTAGGGATGGGAAAGCCAGCCAATGAATCTATTTTAGATTTTGATTCAAAAGATAGAATAGAAATTAGATATAACAGTGAATGGTTAAAAGAATTGAATCTTAATTCGATAATTGAATTAATGGGGAGTGCAACAGTTAGTCAAATGCTAGCTAAGGAGGAATTTAATAAAAGGTACACTTCGCAAGTCCCAATTTCTTTGCATGAATTTTTATATCCACTATTACAAGGTTACGATTCGGTAGTTGTTCAATCAGATATTGAGCTTGGAGGCACAGATCAGAAATTTAATATTGCAATAGGAAGAGACCTTCAAAGGCATTTTAAACAAGACCCTCAATTTGGCGTTCTGCTGCCAATTTTGACAGGTTTAGATGGAATTAAGAAGATGAGTAAATCTGAATTTAACACCGTCGGTTTAACTGAAGATCCTCTTTCAATGTATTCAAAATTAGAAAAAGTACCCGATAATATAATACCCACCTATTTTGAATTACTTACTGAATTAGATTTAGGGTTACTTGAAATCTCAAATCCTCGTGAATTACAGAGAAGAATGGCTTTAGAAGTTACTACTTTATTCCATGGGGCCGAAGAAGCATTAAAGGCGCAATCAAACTGCGAAAAATTATTCCTTGGACACAAAGAAAAAGTTGGAGAAATTCCAGAGATTTCTCTAAAAGAAGTAGTTTTTCCAGTAAAGTTTTTCTATTTATTAAGTGCTCTAAAACTTTTCAAATCTAGCAGCGAATCCAAAAGATCTATTAAAGGTGGGGGTGTAAAAATTGATAGTCAAAAAGTAATAAATCCTGATTTAGTTTTTAATTCAAAAAATGATTTGGAAGGAAAAATTTTGCAAATTGGAAAAAAAATAATTAAGAGGTTTGAAAACTGAAAATTGATGAATAATAGATTTAATTCGGAAGATAAAATAATATTGGCAATTGATGGATTAGATGTAAGTCAAGCAAAATTACTTTTGGAAAAATGTCCTAATATTAAGTGGGTGAAAGTTGGTTTAGAGCTTTTTGTTAGGGAAGGTCCAAGAGTTATTGAAATATTAAAAGGTTTAAATAAAAAAATTTTTTTAGATTTAAAATTTCATGATATTCCAAATACCATGCGTGCAGCATGTTTCCAAGTTTCAAAATTAGGGGTTGATATAATTTCTATTCATGCTTCAGCAGGTTTAAAAGCTCTTAAGAATTCGAAAAAAGCATCTTTAGAAGGAGCCGCCTCAGTCAGTGTAAAACCTCCATTGGTTGTAGGAATAACTGTTTTAACAAGCTTTTCTCTTAAAGATTTCCAAACTGATCTTGATAGAAATAATTCTATTGAAGAAAATGTATTGAGACTTGCAAAGTTGTCTTTTGATGCCGGATTAGATGGGTGTGTTTGTTCCCCTTGGGAGGTAAAAATGTTGAGATCTATTTATAAGGATAATTTTGAACTTATTACACCAGGGATCAGATTAAATATTGACAATAAAGATGATCAAAATAGAATTATGACTCCCTATGAAGCTATAGATAATGGCGCTTCTAAGTTAGTCATTGGCAGATCAATTTCAAAAGCTATAGATCCTAATGAAGCTCTAATAGAAATATTTAAATCTATTGATTCTGATTAATTTTGGATTCTTCTCCCTTAAGCAATCTTGTTATGTTTGTTCTATGTTTCCAGATTACTAGTAATGCCACAATTAAACTTATAAAAAAGTATGAGTGCATAAATTTACCTAGGTAAAAAAACATAAAAATAGGAAGTAAGATTGCAGCTGAAATACTGGATAAAGAAACAAATTTAGTTTTTGTTAGGACTATTAAAAAAATGCCAAGAGATGCAAGTCCAACTTTCCAAGAAAGAGCTAAAAACATACCTAATCCAGTAGCAACAGCTTTCCCTCCTTTACCTCTAAGCCATATTGGCCAAATATGTCCTGAGATAGCGGATATCCCTGCTATTACCTCTATTAATCCTTGATCTGTATAATATTGAGCAATTTTTACTGCAATAAGGCCTTTCCCAACGTCAATGATGAAAACAAAAAGTGCTGGCCATTTCCCAACATTTCTTAAGACATTTGTGGCACCTGTAGAGCCAGAACCCATAGTTCTTAGATCTATATTTTTGAGATATTTTCCAATTAAAAAACCTGTCGGAAGTGAACCTAAAAGATAACTTGTAAAAATTATTAAGATATTCATAAACCTTAGTTTAGTTCAAGATCATCGTAAATTTCATTATCTGAACCAGCAAATGCAACCCATAATGGGAATTGAAGTATTGGAATTTCAACAGAAGTTTCTGCAGCATCAATGATAATAAATGGCAATTCTTCATTGGCTTCTAATCTATCAGCTCTTTCGATGACACCTTCAGGCCTTTCAAACAGAACAATCCCACTGTTAGGTCCAAAGTCATCCCTTGTTAGACCAAGTGAATCTTGAAGAATTCTTCTCCATTCACCTAATCGTTCAGGCTGCGAAGCTAAAATAAGAGTTTGAAATTGATCTCCATATAATTCGCCAAGAATAGATATTAAGCCAGCAGATAACAAGGCATTTTTTTGTCGAGATCCTCGACTTTCAAGAGAACCTCTTCCGCCCATGTTAAAGAACCAATCATCCATAATTTCTATATCTGAGGAATCAAGACTCCGTCTTAATTTCCAAGGTTCTGCATAAAAGTCGGGTTGTTCTGTGAAACTTGAAAAGCAACTTTTTATAATCTCTTCATCTGGCTTAAATGTCTCGGAGAGAGCAGGAACATTAACTACATTATTTGTGCTATTGTCTTGCTTTTTCTCATCTAGGGGAGAAGGCTTTACGATTATTGGTTGAGAAACTAATTCAAGTTTCTCTACGTTTTGTGAAAGATTCTGCAAAGCTCCAGTTAAGTACTCTTGAAAGCCTTTAACTCTTTTAGCAATATTATCTGACTGTCCTTTAAAATTAGACTCAATGTCTTTTTCTATTTCATTTTTTTTTGTTTCTAACTCTTTTATTTCTTTAACTAGAGAATCTTTTTTTGAAAAGAGATCTCTAAAAATTTCATTAGAAATTTCATCAAAAGATTTAGTTGATTTATCGTTTTTCGGTGTAATTTTTTTATTTTGATTTGTATTTTTCTTACTAATTTGTTTGGTTTTATCATCTGAAATTGACTTATCTATTTTTAATTCCTTTTCAGGATTATTGTCGGAAATTTCTGTATTGGTCATTTAAATAATTTTGATGATTAGGCAAAGTCTGAATTTTAAGAATTTTTAATTTCCAGGGAGTCAACTTTTTTTATGAGCTCATCTTTTAATTGCTTTGGATTAAATAAAATTGGTAATAAATGAGGACTGGACTTTTCTCTAAAATAAAAAATACCTGGGATTATAGGGAAAAAGAATTTCCATGATATCCAGTTCTTGAATGGAAAAGTTCTAATCTCTTTCCCTAATTGTAAAACGATAAAATCATCATTTGTTATTTTAATTCTTAAGGTGAATGACTGAAGTAATAAAAAAAAGCTAAAAGAAGCAAAAACTATTGTTGGCAAAGAACCAATATTCAAAAACAAAAGCATAAAACTTAAAACTATTAGAATGATTGGCAACTGAAATGAAGGAGATATTATTACTGGCTCCTCTTTTTTTGATTTAGTATTAAACATAGGATCATCCAAATAAAATTTGCGTTAGTAATACATCCATTAAAGATACAGTAACGAGAGTCATTACAACTGCACCTGTTGTACTTGTTCCAACTTCTTTTGGACCTCCTTTGGTTGTAAGTCCATATCCACAAGCAATGATTGAAATAAGTAATCCGAACACTACAGATTTAATTAACATTGAAGTTAAGTCTGCACTGGTTAAACTCACATTGCCTGATCTTACAGATGTCCAAAAAACTATTGGAGGAACTTTATAAAAAATTGTGCTCCAAATTTGTCCACTCCATAAAGCTACAGATAAAAACAAAAGACACTGTATTGGAGACATTATTACCATCGATAGTAACCTTGGGACTACCAAATATTGGACTGGTTCGGTTCTTAACATGGTTATTGCCTCAATTTGTTCTGTGACTTTCATAGTGCCCAGTTGAGCAGCATAGGCAGTTGCGACCTTTCCAGTCATTAAAGTAGCAGTTAGAAGAGGAGCCATTTCTCTTGCCATGCCTACTGCTAATAAACCTCCAATTTCACTTGAAACCCCCATACTTGTAAGTTGTGATGCAACTTGAATATTAAAAACTGTACCTGCGGCAATTCCTGTAATTAATACAATTAATAAACTGCCAGGACCTGACTCCATAAGTTGCTCAAAGAGATCATTTTTGGAAATTTTACCCTTAAAGATAAAATTAATTGCTTGCCCGCCAATGACTAGGCTGCTTAGAAGTCTTTTGAAAAAATCAAGGTAATACATATCTTTATATTAGTTTGTAATTAATTTTCGATCCCATTTTCTCATGATTAAAAGACCAATTATTACCAATATTGAGGGTATAAAACCAATACATAATCTAATAGTTAATTGTGCTGAGTAGCATTGTTCAATAATATTTAGGCTATCTTTATCAACAAAGCATGATTGATAACCTGATAAATACAACAAAAATCCTAATAATTGAACACTAAACGCGATACCTATCTTCTGAATAAGTACCATCCAAGCAGTATATAATCCTGCTGGTTTCTCTGGGTCTTCGTCTATTGCATCAGGAAGTAGTGACCAAGGGATAAGAAAAGCGGTTGAAGCTCCAATTCCAATAAGACAGATTATGAAAATTAAAAGAATGAACAGAAATATGTTGCTGGCATTTAGGAATAAACTATCTCCAACTCCTGAAATTTTTGATAATGAAGGTAAAAATAAAGCTGCTGTACATGAAATAATCCAAATAATCGCTCCATAGTTTAACGCTGAAATCCTGTTCAATTTATTTGATACTCTGGTCCATATTTGTAAACCCACTAGAGCGCTAATTTGGAAAGGTATCGGGATCCACTTCGCAATATATGTTGGTACATTCAGTACATCCTCGACATAGATTAACGCTACTGTTTGCATTAGTTGTAAGGCGCACCAGAGAAGAATATAGAGCGTAATAACTTTTAGAAATTTTTTATTTCTGAAGATCCTTTTGAATTGAAGTGTTATAGCTTCAACTTTTCCTGAGGGCCTTCTTGCTTTTTTTGCGAATGGAGCTAATCCCCAACAAGACATTAATGTTGCAGCAACTGCAATACATCCGCTTATTTTACCCATTAAAAAATATTCATTATTTGCTGATCCTTCGGAACCTAATACAACTCCAGCAATTATTAAACCAGTTAGTCCTGCGATTATTGAGCCAGTAAATCTAGATGCATTTAGTCTTGTTCTTATTGCTGTTTTTTCAGAAATTTCAGTAGAAAGAGCTGCAAAAGGAAGATTGATACTTGTATAAGCAGTCATTACGATTATAGAAATAATGGCATAGTAAATAGTCTTGGTTAGCACTGAACCAGGGGGTGTCCACCATATCGCAGCTAAAGAGAAACCAAGGGGAACAGATGCTGCTACCATCCAAGGGATTCTAGGCCCCCATCTTGATTTAGTACGATCACTTAACAATCCAATTAACGGATCATTTATTGCATCCCATATCTTTATTAACATTAATAATGATCCTGCAATTATTACTGGTAAACCAGCAGAAATAAAGAATTTGAAAAGAAAAAAACCAAATTGTGTCGCAACTAAACCTGTGCCTGCATCTCCTAGCCCATAAGAGAACATTAATCTTGTTATTGATCTAGAAATATTTTTTTTCGAGTGTGAATTTTCCAATCTTTTTACTTTGTTTATTGTTTGATAATGTATTATTGCAATGGTAATTCTATTACTTAATGCGGGCGTGGTTTAGTGGTAAAACCTCAGCCTTCCAAGCTGAAGATGCGGGTTCGATTCCCGCCGCCCGCTTTTAGAATAAATTATTTTTTGCCCCAAATACTTCTTCTGAAATGATTAGTAAAGAGCTTCTACTCTTTATTGAAACAGATTTTTCATTAATAGTTAAGGGTTTAAATATCTCAGACTTGCTGGTGTCGATAACTTTTAACCAATTATATTTACATTTCGGCAAGGGGAAATCGATACTTTTTGAATATGCATTTAAACCTATCCAGACCAGCGGACTAGTATTGTCTTTGTTAATGCTAAAGGCAACTGTGTGAGACCAACTACTCCAATCGGGGCTATCTAACTTTGTTCCATGCCAATGATATGTTGGAATATTTTCATTGATTTGATTATTAGGGAAGAATGATGGATTGAAAATTTTTATTAGTTTTTTTCGGATTTTTATAACGTATTTAAAATATTCTAATAATTCCAAATCTTGTTGACCATGTTCCCAATTCATCCAGCCCAACAAATTATTTTGGCACCAAGAATTATTGTTCCCGCCTTGTGATCTTCCTATCTCATCACCCATAAGTATCATTGGAACACCTTTAGAGATAAGTAAACTAAGAATAAGATTTTTTTGTTGTCTTTTTCTTAAATCATTGATTAATAAGTTCGTAGTTGGTCCCTCAGTGCCATGATTCCAAGAATTGTTATGGTTATCTCCATCTCTATTTTGTTCTCTATTGGCAAAATTATGTTTTCTATTGAAAGTTACTAAGTCTTTTAGAGTGAATCCATCATGTGAAGTAATAAAATTTATAGACTTTGGAAAAATATTATCTTCTTTATAAATAGATGGCGTCCCTTTTATTTTATCGCTCATATTCCAGGCTGTATCTTTATCCCCCTTCCAAAATCTCCTCAAGTCATCTCTAAAATGACCATTCCAAGTGAAAGTATTCTTAGATGGGAAATCACCTAATTTATATAAACCGCCACAATCCCATGGCTCACTTATGAACTTGATATCGATAAGTTCTGGTTCACATTCTATATCTTCAAAAATTGGAGGATTATCAAGCGGTGAAAGATTTTCTCCTCTTGATAGGGCAATTCCTAAATCAAATCTAAAACCATCAACTCCTAATTCACTCGCCCAACATTTTAAGGATTCAATTATTAGTTTTCTAACTAATCCTCTGTTCGCTGCAATAGTATTACCACATCCGGAGACGTCCTGATAATTTTTATCTTTTCCAATAAAGTAATAAAGATTTTCATCTATGCCTTTCCAAGATATTGCTGGCCCTTTTGAATCACCTTCGCAAGTGTGATTGTATACAACATCTAAGATGACTTCAATGTCTGCTTTATGACATTCCTCTACAAATCTTCTAAATTCCTCTCTATTCTTTTCGGCGGATTCATTCGAAAGATATTCAAAATGCGGAGTAAACCAATTAATTGGACTATATCCCCAAAAATTTTTTAGACCATTTGGGGCATCAGTAGGATCAAAACAAAAAATTGGAAGTAATTCAATTGTTGTAATACCCAGTTCTTTGAGATAAGGAATTTTTTTTAAAAATTTCTTAAAACAACTTTTATCTTTTTCAGTTGATTCAGTGAAAGCTTTTATATGGAGTTCATAAATAATTGTTTCTTCCCAAGAATGTTTCGGTCTTGGATAATCCTTGAAATTAAATAATTTTCTATCGCAAACTACGCTTTTAAGACAAGAATTAGTATTTTCTTGCTTTTTTAATGCATTTTCTCTTTTATAACTTCCCCATCCGGTAATACCCCTTGAACATGGATCAAGTAATACTTTTTTTTCATAGTTATTATTAATTTCATTATTTTTTTGTTTCACTCTAAAAGCATAAATACAACCTTCATCTAGATTTTTTATTTCCGCATGCCAGTAAGGACCTTTATTATGAGTCTGATCTAATTTGAATATGCTTTTTGGGGAAATAGAGTCCTCTTTCTCAAACAATAAGATTTCTACATATTCTGCATTTGTGGCTACTAAGGAAAAATTAATCCCTTGTGAAGTTAGAGAACTCCCTAAAGGAAATGGTTTACCTTTATTGAGATGAATCACTTTTTCTTTATCATTGATTAGTTAAATATTGAGATAATTTATTTAAATTACTGATATTTGAATAATAGATGCAAAATTTAAAAAAAAAACTCAAATTTAAGGCTTCACTAATCAACTTTATTAGATCTTGGAGAGTGTTAATTTTCTAATTAATTACAATTTCTTCATCCATCTGCTCAGTGCATAAAACGATTTATAGAGAAAGTTTAATAATGAGAAAACCAGATTTTTCTTGATTTCAAAATACAAATTGTGTTTTTTCATGTGATGAGAAGGAAATATATCTGAAAATTAATAAAACATAATAAATAGCTCAAATTCTTAAATTCACCTCCCTTTTGACATTTTCACCCTTAGCCAAATGTAGTTAGATTTTTAATGCTAAATCCAGTGCCACCAATGCTTTTTGCTATTCTCTAAATGAAGAGGCTATTTTTTATAAATGAAAAAGCGCGGCTATAAGAAATAAATAATGTTGCTAAAAATGTCCCTAAAATTTGTATAAAGCTTTGCGCCGCCGGCATTTTCGGTTGCCGTATTTGTATTTGCTCCATATGATGTGAAAGTTCGAGGTTTAAACTCGATTTAAATCTTTTTTTTAACCCCTAGCTTTAATTTAAATTTCAATGAACAAAGCTGATTTAGTAAATCTTGTTGCAGCTCGTACAGAGCTCACAAAAACGGATGTTTCTTTAGTTGTTGATGCAGCTATTGAAACTATTGTTGATTCAGTAGTGGAAGGCAAAAAAGTCTCTTTACTAGGATTTGGTTCTTTTGAACCAAGAGATCGTTCTGCAAGACAGGGATTAAACCCTAAGACAGGCGAAAAAATAGCAATACCCGCTAAAAGAGTTCCAACATTCTCTGCAGGTAAACTTTTTAAGGATAGAGTACAAGGGTAATTTTTTTAATCTATTTCTACCTTTAATAATAAGGTGCTCTTTAAGAGCATCTTTTTTTATTCGCAAAAAAAAGCAATTAGCTTAATGCTCAACACTCTTAACGAGGCATCCAAAATTTTGAAATCTTAAGAAGTAATGAAATGTTTAACTTTTTTATTCCTTAAATTTTTGTTGTTATCTAATTTTGTTATGGCTGAAACAATACCAAAAAAGTCAGATATTTTAAAACAATCTAGTAATTGTTTTAAAGATTCTCGAACCCAAATATGTAAAGAATTAGTTTCTGAAATAGAAAAACTTCAATTAGTAGTATTTGACCAAAATAGATTCAAATGTCAATCAAGTTTATTGGGGCTGCAAACGGAAATTATTGAAGCTTATTTTTTTAATAATTTCTCAAATGAGAGAATTTCATTAATGAGCCCATATGTGATTAAAAATTGTTAATTATTAAAATAATTTATTTTTTTGGAATATTATAAATTTGTTATTTAATTTGTAATGGTAAAAGGTTTTTCTGATAAAGAAGTTAAGAATAATACTCAAAATACTCAAATAAAAGAAAAAAAAGGCTTGGCTGGTTTTCTAAAAGGCAAGAAATTTACTTACACTTTGCCAGGCAAAAAACAAATAAATATTTTTGGATCAATAGTAATAGGCTTAAATATCATTTTAGTATTGTTAGTCATCCTGTATTTAAAGAATCAAGAATTCCATGACTTTGTATTTAATGTTGGACGTTAGCTATATTTTTAGATCGAAAGATTTTATTAGATGATATATTTAAATTTTAGAATATCTTATGAAGGTAGTTAATTTAGTTTCTCAAGTATTTTTTTTGTTGATAACTGTTCTATTTTTGATATATTTTCTAACAGGTTATGACTCGGCTTTTGAGGCAGACCAAAATTGTCATTCATATCTTTCAAGTTACGATAACCCATCTGGAAATTATGGTTGTGATCATGATACTGAGACACATCAGTGGATACTTTACGAGTCCAATGAAAGTAAAGAACCCGCAAAAATTATTAAGAAATTTAGGTACAAGTTTTTATAAATCAATTTTCTTATAAAAAAACTTTGCAGATATAATAGAAATAATCGCTGTAACTGTGAAAGTAAGATATTGATATATGCTTCCTTCTAAGTAGATTTTATTTTTATATAGAGGAAAATCGACTAAAGATCCTATAGTACCCCAAATAATTACCCATACAGATATGTATAAGAATACTTTTATTGGATTAGATTTTTTTGCTTCCATTTTTAATTAATACCAAAAATTGAAGAAGTAACAGGTCTGCCGCTAAAAACTAACTCGGTTAATATGAGCATTAAGAATCCGATCATTGCTGCTCTACCATTTACAAGTTCAGCACTGCTATTAAATCCAAAAACATTCTTTACTTCATCTCCCTGATTGTCTACCCATTTTGAGTATTCATTATCGGTTGATGATGTATTAGTAAAATCATCATTTTGATTTTCTATTGGAGAGCCGTTTTCTTGCATAGAGTTTTATATTTATTCTAGTAATTTTAAAACTAATTTATTATTAAATTAAAGTTGAAATTATAAAAAAAATAAAGACAAAAATTATTATCCATAATAATTGTAATCTCAAAATTAATTGACAAATTAATTTAATTTTCTCTCCAGTGCAATTATCTCCATTCGCATTGATCATTGGCTTTTTAATAATCTCATTTTTATATTTACTTTTCCCACCCAATGTTATTCCAGAAATATAAGCAAATATAGCTTCTGAAATCCCAGCATTAGGCGAATCATATTTTTTACCATCAAGATAGCTTTTTTTTATGATTGATCCATACTCATTAATTTTGGGACTAACTAAAGGTAATGTAATTAAAACTAATCTTGAAGGAACAAACGTAAAAATATCTTCGATTTTTGCACTAAAAAAACCTAAATATCTAAAATAATCATATTTGTAACCTATCATTGAATCTAAAGTACTTATGGCTTTATAAGAAAAACCAAGTGATAAAGGCCCTGGCAGAAAAATTGAAAATTTCATAAAAAAAATTCCAATAAAAATCCAAAATAATGGCCCAAATATTCCATCAACAGAATTTTCGGTAAGACTCTCTGTACTTGATCTCAAAAGATGTTCTAAAGAAGATGAACTTACATCCCTACTTACTATCCTTTGTACCTTCTCTTTGATTATTCTCTTATTATGGTCATTAATTTCTTCGCGTTCTATTAGCTCTGCAATCTCTTTCACACTTGAAATAAGTCCCTTAGTCGCAATACAACTTGAAAGTCCAAAAAAAATTAGTAATCCACCAAAAAAATTATTTCTTGATTGCACAAAACTGATTTCTATCAATTTTCCCAAACCAAAACTCATTCCAATTGTGGAAATAGCTATTATTAAACCTCCCCAAAACAATATATTTTTATTTTTTCCAAAATTATTTATGAGGTAATCAGATATTTTTTTTATGTAAAAGCCAATTACTTGAACAGGGTGGATTAAGAATCTTGGATCACCGATCAATAAATCAAAACCAATCGATCCAAGGAATATTAAAAATAAATTTATTTCAGCCAACTGAACATCGAGCGCAGACCTTTACCTACTTTCTCAATTTCATGTTTTGAGTTCTCTTCTCTTAATTTTGTCATTAACGGTTTGTTTTTATCGCATTCTTCCACAAAATTCTTAGCGAAAGTCCCATCTTGAATATCTTTTAGAATTTTCTGCATTTCTTTTTTTGTATCACTATTGATAAGTCTTTTACCGCTTACATAATCTCCATATTCTGCAGTATTTGAGATGGAATCTCTCATTTGAGATAAGCCTCCCTTCACCATCAAATCAACAATAAGTTTTACTTCATGTAAGCATTCGAAGTAAGCAAGTTCGGGTTGATATCCTGCTTCTACAAGAGTTTCGAAGCCTGATTTGACGAGTTCTGATAATCCTCCGCACAAAACCGCTTGTTCGCCAAATAAATCAGTTTCTGTTTCTTCTTTGAAGTTTGTTTCAAGAATCCCAGCTCTCGTTCCGCCAATCCCTTTAGCGTAAGCCATTGCCAATGATCTTGCACTTCCGGAAGAATCCTGCTCAACTGCAAACAGTGCTGGAACTCCTTGACCATTCTGATATTCCCAACGAACAGTATGTCCAGGTCCTTTTGGGGCAATCATTACAACATCCACAAAACTAGGAGGTTTGATAAGTCCGAATCTTATATTGAAGCCATGAGCAAAACTTAGTATCTTTCCTTCTTTTAAATTTGGTTCTATTTCTTCAAGGTAAACATCTTTCTGAAACTCATCGGGGAGGAGAATCATAATCCAGTCTGCTTTTTCGCAAGCTTCAGAAACGCTAAAGACTTGTAGACCATCGCTAGTAGCTTTGCTTTCAGACTTACTTCCTTTATACAATCCAACAATTACATCCATACCGCTATCTTTAAGGTTTAGGGCATGTGCATGACCTTGTGAACCATATCCAATAATCGCTATTGTTTTATTATTTAATATGCTTAGATCTGCATCTGTGTCGTAAAAGAGTTGTGTCATTAGTTGTAGCTTCTTTTCATTTGATAGTTATTATTTTAGACATTAAGGTGTAAATAAAACAAAAAATTATTAACTTAAAAATTAAAATTAAAATATTAATTTAGAAAATTTAAGACTGATTTGCTTCGCTTGGATGTGTAATTACTCTATCGATTAAGCCGTAATTTTTTGCTTCTTCCGCACTTAAAAAATAATCTCTATCAGTATCCTTTTCAATTTTCTCAAATGATTGGCCTGTCATATCTGCCATAGACATATTTAACATATCTTTAATTCTTAAAATTTCCTTAGCTTCGATTTCAATGTCACTTGCTTGGCGTTGAGATGTACCTCCTAAGGGTTGATGAATCATTATTCTGCTGTGGGGCAAAGCAACTCTTTTACCTTTTGTCCCAGCGGCCAATAGGAAAGCTCCCATGGAGGCTGCGAGGCCTACGCATATAGTTACTACATCACTTTTTACGTATTTAATAGTGTCATATATAGCCAAGCCAGCAGTTACTGATCCTCCAGGGCTATTGATATAAAGATAGATAGGTTTGGAATTATCATCAGAATCTAAATAAAGCATTTGTGCAACAAGGCTGTTAGCAATACCATCATTGACTTCTTGTCCAAGAAAAAGAATTCTTTCAACACCTAGTCTTGTATATATGTCGACCCATCTTTCGTATTGACTTCCTGGAAGTCTGTAAGGCACGCTTGGAGTTCCTATTGGCATGGTTTTAAATTGGTTTTGTGAGTGTTAAATTTTATTTGGTAGATCTTTTTGACTTGTGAGTATCCTATCGATAACTCCATAATCTAGGGCTTCTTGGGGGTTGAGATAACTCATCCTGTCAGAGTCTTTTGAGAGTTCTTCGATTGTTTTCCCAGTATTACGAGATAAAATCTCCAGCATTGATTTTTTATTTTTCAAAACTTCCTCAGCTCTAATTTGGATATCGGTTGCTTGGCCTCTTGCTCCGCTTATAGGTTGATGCAAAACAATAGAAGCATGGGGAAGAGCGGCTCTTTGCCCTTTAGTGCCTGATGAAAGAATAACTGCAGCAGTCCCCATTGCTTGTCCGATACATATTGTATGAACTGGAGGCTTAATATAACTTATTGTATCGCAGATAGCGAAAGCTTCTGTTTCAAAACCAACTGCATCACCAGTGTACCAACTTGTCCCAGTTGAATTGATATAGAAATAGATTGGTTTTTCTGGATCCTCAAACTCTAAATAAAGAAGTTGAGCAATGATTAGCTCAGTAACATCCATTCCTAGTTGTCTTTTCGCATCATCATCCGAAAATAATGGTAAACCAAGATAAACAATACGCTCTTTCAGTAAAAGAGAGGGGAGATCAGGGGGTGGAGTCCTCATAACGGTGTTTTCGCCGTAATAAGGAGCAGATACAGTCATTTGTATCACAGAATTAAGATTGAACTGATTCTAGCTAGATTTAGCCCTGTGTCGCTGGTGATTTAAAAGATTTGTTTGACTCAGGATTATTTATTAGTTTTCCAAAGACCATTCTTCCAGTGGGAGTTTGTAATGCTCCTGTTATGACAATATCTAATCTGCTTCCTACAAAATTCTTTGCCTCATCAATAACAACCATTGTGCCGTCATCTAAATATCCAATACCTTGCATTTTTTCTTTGCCTTCTCGCACGATTTTTATATTAAGAGACTCTCCTGGTTGTACTTCTGGCCTTAAAGCAATAACCAAATCACTCAAATTCATAACTTTTAATTCTTTAACTTCAGCGATCTGAGAAAGATTATAATCAGCCGTAATTAATGTTCCTGTCATATCCTCAGTAATTTTAAGGAGTTTTTCATCTACCCCATTACCCTCATACTTTGTTGGATTTATTACAAGTCTTCTTCCATATAAATCTCTTAATTCTTTTAATAACTTGAGACCTCTCCTGCCTTTAGACCTTTTTTCATTGCTGCTTGAGTCAGCTAAAGTTTGTAATTCATCAATTACACTTTGAGCAACAATTAATTGCCCCTCCAATAAGCCGCAACTTAATAGGCCATTGATTCTTCCATCAATAATTACGCTGGTATCAAGAATTTTTGGACTTGCAGCAGGGAGGATACCTTCATTGACTAGATATGCATCAGTATTATTTGGATTGAATAATCTCAATAATGTCCTTCCATGGGTATCGGCCAACTTATAACCAAGTACACCAAAGAAAATGTTGCTTAATATAGCTGCTAAAGGTTTTGCGAAAAAAACCTCTCTAGGGAAGGGAATTAATAGTATGGGAGCAAGTAGGAGATTAGCAACAAGTAATCCTAAAATTAATCCAACGGACCTACTTATTAGTAAGTCCGTTGGCATAGTTCTTATTTGATCAAGAAAAGTCTTTCTAAGTTGAAGGAATACAAAACCAGCTGCTAATCCTACAAAAAAACCAATTATTGCTAGAACAATTCTAAAACCCTCTACATTAGATATCTGTTTGAGTATGTCTACTGGCAATAAATCAACACCAAGCCACCCTGAAGCAGCCCCAGATAATACAAATAAAATTAATACTAAGATATCCGTCATATCTATAATCTACTAGGATTTATTAATTGAGTAAATAAGGATTTTATTTTTTTCGATCCTTATTACTTTTTTGGAGCGTAAAAATGAATTTAAATTATGAATAAGTTTCCAAGAAGTGCTTATGTGCACATTCCTTTTTGCCACAGAAGGTGTTTTTATTGTGATTTTGCAGTAATTCCACTAGGAAACAAAGTTGAAACTTTAAAAGGTTATGGAAGTAAAACTGTTCAAGAGTATTTGCAATTTTTATATAAAGAAATATTGTCAATTAAGAATAAATCGCCTTTATCGACAATTTATATAGGAGGTGGTACACCCTCAATTTTAGATCCTATTCAAATCAAAGAATTAATTGATCTTTTTAAAGAAAATTATGGAATTGACTATGGTGCTGAAATTACTATGGAGGTTGATCCAGCTAGTTTTACTCAAGATGATCTTTTTGGATTCATAAATGCTGGGATAAATAGATTTAGTCTCGGAGTCCAAAGTTTTAATAATCAGATACTTCAAAAGTCGGGAAGGCGTCATTTGAAAGAAGATGCAGAAAAATCTTGTTTATGGTTGAAGAGAGAATATGATTCTGGGTTAATAAAAAGCTGGAGTTTAGATTTAATTCAAAACTTGCCACTCAGTGGATTTGAAGAATGGCAAGATGACTTAAAAAAAGCAATAACATTTTCACCGCCGCATCTATCTATTTACGATTTAAATATTGAAAATGGCACTGTTTTTAAAAAATTAGTTAATTTAGGCAAACTAAAACTTCCAAGCGATGTAGAAGCTTTTAGAAATAGTGAATCAACACATTCAATTTTAAAAAACTCAGGGTATTCAAGATATGAAATCTCAAACTATTGCCTTCCGCGACATCAATCGAGACATAATAGAGTTTATTGGACTGGTTTAGGCTGGTGGAGTTTTGGCCAAGGTTCCACAAGTTCACCTTGGGGGGAAAAGTTAACTAGACCAAGAGTTAGTAAAGAATACAAAGAATGGGTAACTAGACAATACGAATTTAATTTGGATTCCTCCCTAACTAATAAGGATTTTGTCTATAAAGAACTTGATGAGAAAATAATGTTGGGATTAAGACTCAAAGAGGGTGTAGATATCAAAGAAGTGTTTAAAGAACAAAAATGGGAAAACAAAAAATTTGAAAGCAACTTCAGTAAATTGCTTGAAGAATGGAAAAGGTATCTTGAAAGTGGACTATTAGTAAGAAAGGGGCATAGATTCTTTTTAAGTGAGCCTAATGGCATGGAACTAAGCAATCAAGTTCTTGTTTCTATGTTTAAGTGGTGGGATGACGTTAATTAAGTCTCTCGGAGTCTACCCATTCTTTTAATTTATCTTTAAGTAATTTCTTTCCTTGGATAATTGGTTGGCAAAATGGTGGTTGATCATCATTAAGGCCTAACAAATCTGCAGTAACTCTTACTTGCCCATCGCAATAATTACCTGCACCAATACCTATTATGGGAATTGTTAAAGAATTTTGTATTTCTTTAGCAAGTAAATCAGGAATATGTTCAAGAACTATTGAAAAACATCCTAATTCTTCAAGAATTGAAGCCTCTTTCTTGATTTTTTCTTGGCTTGCTAAGCTTTCTCCTTGTTTTCTTAATCCAATATTTAGATAGCTTTGAGGTGTAAGACCTATATGACCCATAACAGGGATCCCCATTCTTATTAATCTAGAAATAACTTTTTGTATTTCTGGTTCAGCTCCCTCCACTTTTACAGCTTTTGCATAAGTGCTTTGAATGATTTTCCCTGCATACTCAACAGCTTTATCCTCACCACATTGATAAGTCAGAAAAGGCATATCTGAAACAATTAAAGGTTGTTCCTCAATTTTCTTTTTAAACCCTCTTGAAACAGCATTAGTATGATAAATTATGTTTTCTAAAGTTAATGGCAATGTCGATTTGTATCCTAAGCAGACCATTGCTAATGAATCTCCTACTAGTACGAGATCAACATTTGCTTGTTCTGCAATAGATCCTGATATGGAGTCCCATGCAGTTAGCGCAATGATTTTGCGAGATTTTTTTTTATAATTAGCCAGGTCAGAAGGTAACATGATAAATTTATGTATCTTTTTTAATCAAGAATTGCTAAGATATTTCTGACTCGGCCTTTCGCGGTTTTAACGCCTAAACCTGGTCAGGACCGGAAGGTAGCAGCCACAAGGGATGCTTGAGGCAGGCGAGATATCCGAGTCACTCTATTTTACCTTTTAACCTATATCTTTTTTATTTTGCCTTAATCTCAAAAACTCAGGAATATTGGCTCCTGACTCTTTATTTTCGGAAAAATTATATAAGGGTTGATTAGATAATCTGTTTTTAATTCTTTGCTGGTTTAATGGTTGGGTTGTCTCAAATCCTGTAGCAATTACAGTAACTTGTATCTCCCCTTCCATCGCCTCATCGACTACTGCACCAACAATAATATTTGCTTCTTGATCAACAACATCATAAATAATTTCAGATGCAGAGGTCATGTCTTCTAAAGTCATGTCTTTGCCACCGGTAATATTTATAACGCAGCCTTTAGCTCCATCTATTCTAGCTGCTTCTAATAAAGGACTATTCATTGCTGCCTGTGCTGCCTCTATAGCTCTCGATCTTCCTGAACCTATTCCTATTCCAAGGAGAGCAGTGCCAGCTTCCGTCATAACTGATCTTACGTCTGCAAAATCAACATTAACTAATCCTGGGCAAGTAATTATATCACTTATGCCTTTGACGCCCATCCTTAGAACATCATCAGCATTCCTAAATGCTTCTTGGAGTGGAGCTCCTGCTATAACGTCTTTTAATCGGTCATTTGGAATAACTATTAGAGTATCAACGTTTTCAGCTAGTCTTGCGATCCCCTCCTCTGCTTGACGCATTCTTCTTTTCCCTTCAAAAGAAAATGGTTTGGTTACTATACCTACTGTTAGAGCCCCACTTTGTTTGGCTACTTCTGCAACAACGGGAGCTGCACCTGTGCCAGTTCCTCCGCCCATTCCAGCGGCTATAAAAACCAGATCAGAGCCCTCTAAAGCTTGTTGAAGCTCTTCTTTGGATTCTTCGGCTGCTTTTTGCCCAATGCTTGGATTCCCTCCTGCACCTAAACCTCTCGTGAGGTTTTGCCCAAGTTGAACCCTACTCTCTGCAGAGGATTGTAGTAGGGCTTGTGCATCGGTATTGAGAACTCTAAATGAAACACCTTCCAAATCACTATTTATCATTCTGTTGACTGCATTACTGCCACCACCACCTACACCAATAACTTCTATTTTTGCGTTTTGGCTTGGAAGGATTTCTCTCGATTGATCAAAGTTTGGATTGTTACCGAAGCTCATCTCTTAATAGGAATCTATTACTAGTATTGGATGCATTATGAACTCACTTCCCTCATCTGTAGGAATTTGTTGAGGAAAATCCTAAAAATATTTATTTATTAAATATTTTGTTTTGAATGCAAAACCCATATCAACACTACAATAATTAAAAAAAATTACTCAAAATCCTTTTTCAAATATTAGGGTTTGAACACTTTTATTTTTGGTTTATCTGGATTAGTAAGATCAATATTATCTATTTTTTTTGAAAAGTTATTTTTCTTAAATTCATTTTTAAGATTATTGATTATTTGTAATTGATAGTTGATTAAATTTGGTTTTAATCCTAGGAATATTGTGTTTAAATCTTTTTCCTCAATAGTTAGGAACCCATCGTATGAAAAAGTTATCTTGACTATCTCTAATTCATAATTCTCCATAGCGATAAAAATTTCAGATAATATTTTTTTAAATTTTTCTTTCCATCCAAAAACTTGTATGGTAAATTCTATCAAATTTTTTTCATCCACATTTTGTTTATTTATAAAAATTCCATCTTTATCAATGAAGCCTGTAATTTTTTCATCTTTTAACATTCTCTCACCGTAAGCTATTGGAATTCTTGAATTAATATGAACTTTCAAACCAAAAGGAAATAATTCTCTGTTTACCGAAACATTCTTGAGTGATAAATTTTGTTTTAACTCTTTTTCTAACAAATTTGTTTTAACAAAAATTAATCGGATAGGAAAATTTAAAGATGAATTTTTTACCACATCATTTTGCGAAAATAATTCACTACCAGAAATCCTAATGTCCTGAGGATCAACTTTTTTGAGAGTTTTTATGCTTAATAAGCTTGTTAAAAATAAAGATGAAATTAGAAAAAAAAAGCTTCTATTTTTTATACTTTTTTGGTTTTTCACAAATCACATCGAGCTTTTTCCATCAGTTGGTCCATCCATTCTCTTGCTTGCTCTGCATCTGAAAATGGTACATCCATCTCTTTCCCATCCCCTACTAATCTCAACCTGCACTTACCTTGAGATTCACTTGTCAAGGGAGCTTCCCCTGAAGTTAGTGCCATTAATTCAACTAATTCCAGTTTCTTGATTGTAAAACAATCTTTTTCTTCAAATTTACCAGCTTCAAATGCGCTCCACTTTAACACCCCATCTTTTAAGGACGCTGCACCTGAACTGTCTAACTTGCACAATTCCGAATTACTCGCCCAACTTCTAAAAAGATTTTGTCTTCTTCTTTCTAACCATCCAAGTGCAGTTAATAAAATGAAGATTAAAAGTAATGGTAACCAAAGTATTCCATGCAACATTTGATTTAAATTACAAATCTAAAGATATATCTACCAGTTTAGCCACAAGTTGTTCAATTTTTAAACCTGAAGCTTCCCAAAGCATTGGAAACATACTGTTTTTTGTAAAACCAGGAATTGTATTTATTTCATTTAGCAAAATTTTATTTGAAGATTTTTCTAAAAAGAAATCTACTCTTGCAAAACCAAAAATATTTAGTGCTCTACAACTTTTAATAGCAATATTTTTAATTTCTGTTGTGATTTTAGAATCTATTTCAGCTGGGATTATTATTTTATTATTTGAGTGATATTTTGAGTCGTAATCATACCAATCACTTTCGTAATTTACCTCGCCTATTTCAGAGGTTAAGAGTTTTGAATTCCCAATTATTCCGCATTCAATTTCCCTTACCTCTAAACCTTCCTCTATTAAGATTCTTGGATCTATTTCCCAAGCCTTTTCTAATGCTTGCAATATTTCTGATTCATTTATGACTTTGGAGATTCCAAGAGATGATCCGGAGTTCGATGGTTTAATAAAAATAGGAAAATTTAATTTTTTTAAAATTTCATTAATTATTTTATTTTTTACTTCCTTATCATTGAGATCTTCATTTTGAAAAACTAGATAATTAACTTGAGGAAGTTTAAGATTTGAGAAAATTGTTTTCATCAATATTTTATCCATTCCAAGTGCAGAGCCAATAATTCCACAACCGACTAAAGGTTTCTTTGTAAATCTAATTAATCCATGAATTGATCCGTCTTCACCATTAAATCCATGTAAAAGAGGAAACCAAACATCAACATTTTGAAATTCAATTCCGTCAAGGAAATTAATTTTTTCTTGTTTGAAAATTTCTTGTTTTTTTGTATTACTGTTTTCAATCTCACCAATTAGAATTTTTTCTGAACTATCACTATCAAGCCAATCTCCATATTTATTTATGTAAAAGGCTTTAACTGTAAAGCGTTCAAAGTTTATTTCTGAATTAAATGCTTGATAAACTGTTTTCGCAGAGGATATTGATACTTCATGCTCATTGGAATTCCCGCCAAATATTAACCCAATACATTTTTTACTCCCGATCATTTAGAAAAAAATCATAAATTAAGTTCGCCTGTTAAAGAAAAAGGTCTTGCTTCATTTATTCTGACATCTATTTCATCTCCCAATGAAAAATTAAAATTAATGTTTTTGGGAATCTCTACGAAAGTTAATCTATTTGTTCTAGTTCTACCCATAATTTGCGAAGAATTTTTTGGATTAAAACCCTCTATTAAAACACTTTCTATATTATTGATGTATCTTTGATTTCTCCTCCTAGCTGTTTTCTCGACCAAATCATTGATTTCTTGTAATCTAACTTTTTTCACCTCTTCCGAAAGTTGATTCGACCAAGCTGCTGCAGGTGTGTTTGGTCTTGGAGAATATGCTGCTGTATTCACTTGATCAAAGCCAATATCTGATATTAGCTTTAATGTATCTCGAAATTGTTGTTCGGTTTCTCCTGGGAAAGCAACTATTGCGTCAGCAGTGATTGATGCATCTGGCATTAATGACCTTATATTCTCGATAATATTTTTATACTTTTTAATAGAATATCCTCTTGACATTTGTTTTAAGATTTCATCATTTCCACTTTGGAAGGGAATATGAAAATGCTCACAGACTTTATCCAGTTCATAACAAGCTTGAATCAACCTTTTTGAAAAATATCTTGGATGACTAGTAGCAAATCTTATTCTGCGAATTCCTTTAACATCATGAATATAATATAAAAGATCCGTTAGAGTATTTTCTTTTCTCCCCTCTTTTGTAGTTCCTGGAAGGTCTCTACCATAAGCATCAATATTCTGACCCAAAAGAGTAATTTCTTTAAAATTATCATCAGCTAATTTTTGGATCTCATTTTTTATCGCATTTGGATATCTCGATTGCTCTTTTCCTCTTACAGAGGGGACTACACAATATGAACATCTTTCATTACATCCATAAATGATATTAACCCAGCCACAAATAGAGCTTTCTCTTCTGGCACTTGTTATGTCTTCAGAAATGAAGATTTCTTCTGTAGCAGCAACTTGATTTCCTAAATCAACTTTCCCCAGAAGATTCTCAAGATTATTTACGTGTTGAGGCCCCATAACAAGATCCAGTTCTGGGACTCTTCTTAATAGGGATTCTCCCTCTTGCTGAGCAAGACAACCTGCAACAACAAGTTTTAAGTTAGGTGTTTTGTGCTTTCTTTTTGCTTGTCTTCCTAGAAAGCTATAAACTTTTTGCTCCGCATTATCTCTGATTGTGCATGTATTGTACAAGACCAAATCGGCATTTAATTCATTATTAGCTCTGGTATATCCCATCTTCTCTAATGTTCCAGCCATTCTCTCAGAATCAGCCTTGTTCATTTGGCATCCAAATGTGGTTATCCAATAACTGCCAGTAGTTGAATTCTTTTGAGATTTTTTTTCGTCTGATTTTGTTTTTGTTAGCACTTTGCTAGGAATTTTTTATGATTCTTTAATTCAAAATTACAAGTTAAATAATTTTGCTGCAATATTTTTAAGGGCGAGCGAGGGGATTCGAACCCCCGAATAGCGGCGCCACAAGCCGCTGCCTTAACCACTTGGCGACGCCCGCCTCACATTTATAAATTTAACAACTCAAGGGTAATTTTTCATAGTTATTTTTATCTTTTAGCGAAATTTGAATTATTTTCTAATTCAATAAAGTTTTCTTATGATTTAAAATAAAAAAAAATTTAAAAATTTGACTAATTCTGGCACAGCTGAGGTTCTTATTCCCAGAAGCCTTTGTTTAATAGAAGATATAGATGACCTCATAATCGATGTAGAGGATTTATGTTCAGTTTCCATTAGTTGGGAGGATGGATTTGTTTCTGAGTTAAAGCCTTTACAAAATGAAATTACAAAACCAAAAAATATTTTATTCCCAAGATTTGTTGAAACGCATTCGCATTTTGATAAATCTTTTACATGGGCAGACTTTCCTAATCTGGAATCAAACTATGGCGGAGCATTATCAGTAAATCTTGAAGAACATAAAACTAGAACTACAGATAAGGTTCTTGAAAGAGTTGAAAAATCATTAAAACTAGCCATACAAAATGGATACCGAGCAATTAGAAGTCATATTGATACATACAACGGTCAATCTAATGATATTTGGATTGAACTTTTTAAATTACAAAAAACATTTTCATCTGAATTAACTTTACAATACGTTGCTCTATCCCCATTGGAATTCTGGGATACAACTGATGGAGAAGATTTGGCAAAAATATTTTCTTCTAATGGAGGCATTTTAGGAGGTGTTATTGTACCCTCTTTCAATAAAAAAAATACAAGCAAATTTCTAGCAAAGATGCTTCTTCTTGCGAGTAAATACGAATTAGAAATTGATTTGCATATAGATGAATCAATTATTGAACCTGGAGCGGGAATAAAAGTTTTATTAGAAACAATGGAAAATTTAAAAATTAATAATATACCTATCACTTGTAGTCATTTGAGTAGTCTTATTTCTCTAAGTAATAGAGAGATTTTAAATTTAGGAGAAAAAATGGCTGAGAAAAATATTAAGGTTATTGCCTTACCCCTAACAAATTTTTGGCTGCTCAATCGAAGTAATAAAACTACTTCATTAAAAAGACCAGTTGCGCCAATAAAGCAATTACAAAAATCACATGTGGATGTATCCCTTGGTAGTGACAATGTACAAGACCCTTGGTACCCATTTGGTAATTTTGACCCTTTTTATATGTTGTCTTGCTCTATGCCTATGCTTCAACTAAATCCCTGGGAGAGAATGACCCTATCTTCTATTTTTTTAGCTCCAAGCAGATTATTAAATTTAAAATGGGATGGTTTAATTAAAAAAGGTTGTCCTGCCGATTTTGTGATTTTAGATGCACAAAGATGGGCAGATGTTTTTTCGAGCAATTTGAAGAGAAAAGTATTTATAAACGGCGATTTATATTGCTAATTGGCTAATTTATATACAAAGCATAAAAATTTTATTAATGATTTCAAAACTTAAATTTATAGACAAATTTAGAGAAGTCAAAAACTTAGAGATCATTGAAAATAAATCCGATGTAAAAAGACTTTCAAAAGATTTTTATAATTACTCTCCAATCCTTACTGAAAAATTAGACGGATGTATTGCTGATTTGGTGGTAAGACCTAGTGATCATAAGGCGGTAAAGGAAGTAGCAGAAATTTGTTGGGAATTATCTATCCCACTTACTTTAAGGGGTTCAGGTACAGGTAATTATGGACAAGCTGTTCCATTATTTAAAGGAGTTGTAATGCAGATGAGTCAATTTAATAAGCTAGAAGAATTTGATCCAGATACAGGCTTTGTAAAAGTACAGTCTGGCTGCGTTATGGGAGATTTGAATAAACAATTAGAGAAATATGGGAGGGAATTGAGGTTACTTCCTAGTACTTGGAGAACTGCAACAATCGGAGGTTTTATTGCAGGTGGATCAGGAGGTATTGGTTCCATTAGGTGGGGATTTTTAAGAGATCCAGGAAATCTTATAGGTTTAGAGGCAGTAACGATGAATGAAAAACCTGCATTATTAAAATTTGATGCTGAAGAATCCGAACCTTTAAATCATGCTTATGGGACTAATGGAATCATTACTTCTTTATTACTTGCTACTGATATCAAACGTAAGTGGTACTCATTAGTTATCGACTGTTTTGAATTTGAAAAAACAATAGAAATATTAAAAACTCTTACTAGCGCAGCAATTAATCTTAAATTAGGAGCAATTCTTGAAGAAGAAATTGTAGATCAAATGCCAAAATGGTTTAAAAGTAAATCTAGAAGTCACAAGATATTAATTCAATCTACTCTTGGAGGAATAAAAACCATCGAACTAATTTGTAAAAAATTTAAAGTTGAATCTACCCTACTTGGTGAAGAAGAAAAGCTCGTGAATGGAATTTCTGAAGTCGTATGGAATCATACAACTCTTCATATGAGGTCTAGGGATAAAAATTGGACATATTTACAAATGCTTTTACCACTTAATAATGAACTAGTATTGATTAATTTTTTGAGAAAAAAATGGGGTAAAAAAGTTCTTTGGCATTTAGAGGCAGTTTCTCAACAAGGATCACCTCGATTAGCGGCTTTGCCTGTATTAAAGTGGAATGGTGCAGAAGAATTAAATGAAATAATGGAAGATTGCAAGAGACTTGGTGCGTTTATTTTTAATCCTCATGTTTTGACAGTTGAAGGCGGAGGTCTCGGAGTGGTGGATGCAGATCAAGTAAAAGCGAAATTAAGATTTGATCCTAAAGGGCTATTAAATCCAGGAAAATTGGGAGGTTGGGAAATAAAAGAACAATTTAAAATTTAATATTTCTGCTTATTCGCAAATTTAATAAATTCAGCAATTAAAAAAATAGAACCTGTTAGAACAGGATGATTAGGTGGCCATTTTTCTAGGGAAAATAAATACTCAATGGCAAGTTCAAATGTTTTAAATTCAATTGCTTTTTGAAAGTCAATTTCTTTAATCTGAGTGAGATCATTTAATTGCCAACTAGGTTGGTTTGGAACTGGCACAAGTAATAAACGATCATTTTTCTTTAGAAGTGTTTTTAATATTGCGTAAATATCTTTTTGTCTTTGGACACCTAAAATCCAATAAATTCCTTTATCTTCATTCTCCCAATTGCTTCGCTCATTAGAGAGTGCTTTTGCAGCAGGATAATTATGCGCACAATCTATAAGAATTTCTTTGTTGAAATAATTTATTATTTCTAGCCTTCCTTTCCAAGTTGTCTTTTTAAGACCTTCAGATATGTGTTTTTCTTTAATTTTAAATCCCAAATTATTCAGGGCTTCAATTGCTCCAACAGCTACTGAAGCATTTTGCTTTTGAAAAATTCCTTTTAATCCAAGATCATAGCTGTTTGAAATTGAATCTTTCCAAACAATTTCTGCTCCTACCTCTTTAACTTTTTTGGTTATTAAATTTTCAACTTGAATATTTTGATTGCATGAGATGACAATTGAGTTTTTTTTAATAACTGCTAATTTTTCTTCGGCAATTTTTTCAATCGTATCTCCAAGAAATTCTTTATGGTCTAAGCCAATATTCCCAATAGCAATGATTGGTCTAGATTTATGGGCTGTTGTCGCATCTAATCGTCCCCCTAATCCAGCTTCAAGAATGAGTAATTCAACTTTTTTATCCTCAAAAAAATTTAGTGCGCAGCAAATGATTTTTTCAAAAGGAGTTAATTCAAATGTTGAAAAATTTTTTTCTATTAATCTATAGATTTTTTCAAAATCAGTTTTATTAATATTTTTTTTATTAACTCTAATCCTCTCGCATACATCCAAAAGATGAGGAGATGTAGTTACACCGAAATTCCTTTTAGCTTCAAAAAGTATACTTTCTAAATATGCTGCGATTGATCCTTTCCCATTGGTTCCAATAATCTGTATCGCAGGGATATTCTTGCAAGGATTACCAAGTTCTTGAAGTGCTTTTTTAATTCTTGATAAACCTAACTTGATATTATCCCTTTCATATTTAGGAGATAATAATTCAAAAATTTTTAAATTTGCATTTTTCAAAATGTAAATTGCTATAACTCTTCAAAAATTGAATTTAGCTTATCCAAAAGAATATTAATTTCTCTTCGAGATATAACTAATGGTGGGACAATCCTTACAACATTTCCTCCTGCAGGAACTACCAGTAATCCTTTATCAAAAGCTTTTAATGTAATTTTTTTTGCATCAGCATAATCATCATTGATCACAAGACCTTGTATTAAACCTAAACCTCGTTTCCCGCAAATAATATTTGGAAATTTTTTTGACAATTTTTCAAACCCAGCACTTAATTGTTCCCCTCTTAGATAAACATTATTGATAATATTTCTTCTATTTATTTCTTCTAATACAGTTAGGGCAGCTTTACAGGCGAATGGGTTCCCTCCAAAAGTGCTTGCATGATCTCCTGGAGAAAAAATGTTGGCTTTTTCTTTTACCAATAATGCTCCAATTGCATGACCTCCCCCTAATCCTTTAGCAAGGGTGAACCCATCAGGTTCAATTCCTAAATTCTCATAACCCCACATTTTCCCAGTTCGACCTACTCCACTTTGGACCTCATCTAAAATGAGAAGAGAATTATATTTATCACATATTTCTCTCAAGCTTTTAAAAAATATTTTACTTCCAGGAATTACGCCGCCTTCTCCTTGTATTGGTTCAACTAAAACGCCGGAAATTTTTTGATCATTATTTTCACACTCTTCAAATAATTTTTTTACCGAATCAAAATTGTTAAATTTAAAAAATTTAAACCCTTGAATCATTGGTTCGAAACCTTTTTGATATTTGGGCTGTCCAGTGGCACTCAAGGCTGCAAGCGTCCTTCCATGAAAGCTGGATTCTGCTGCGAGAATAATTGATTCTTTACCTTTATTTGTTGTATTACCATATTTTTTAATTAATTTAATTGCTGATTCATTTGCTTCCGCACCACTATTGCAGAAGAAGACGCTTTTAGCACAACTCATATTCGTTAAAGTTCTGCTTAATTGTTCTTGTTCTTCAATGTTGTAGAGATTAGAAATATGCTGAATCTTTTTTAGTTGAGTTGATAACCTTTTTCTTAAAACTCTGTCGCTATGTCCAAGACTACAAGTTGCTATACCAGCGACTGCATCAAGATACCTTTTACCTGATTTGTCCCATAGCCAACAACCTTTTCCTTTTTTGAAAGATATATCGAATCGACTATAGGTATTCATCAAAGTGGGAGCGGTCGGACTTGAACCGACATACCCGAAGGTGCCGCATTTTGAGTGCGGTGCGTCTACCAATTCCACCACGCTCCCAAGGCTTTTGAAAAAATTAACTTTTTTATTATAACAAAAATCAACTTATTGACTATTGTTTTGGTCAAGGAACAGTAATCAATATAACGTTTATTAATAGTTAATCTTTTCGATAAAAACATAGAATTATTTATTGCATTTGCTGACAAGAAAGTAAGGTAGAAAAAGAAAAATTTTACATTTTTGATACATTTTTGCTATAAAATACGCTTAAAAGTCTTTTTTAAAGGAGATAGCTTCATGAATAGTAATATTGTGTTATATTTGAAGAAAAAAACAAATGTCTAAAACTCAAGCTAAAAAATTTTCCTTTAAATTTGTTCCTTATCTTTTTATTGCAGTGACTATACTGACAACATTCGGATCTAATAGCGGAACTTGGGCATGAACGAATTCAATTTTAATGGTTTAAATAAAATTTGGTCTAATCGCTTTCTAGTTTTGTTTATATTATTTTTGGGTTGTCTTTCACTAATAAATATTGCTTACGTTTGAAAAATTTTCTTATTTTGAAAAAATTTTTGGAGAGACTAAGCTGCTTCGAGTTTTGAAAAATTCTCAGATTTAGATTCAATTTCATATTCATTCTCCTCAAATCTACTTTTACTGAACTCTCTAATTATTTTTACACCTAAATTTTTTAGTTTTAATTCAAAATTTTCATAACCTCTATCTAAATGTTCTAATCCATAGATCTTACTACTACCTTTTGCGATGATTCCTGCAATTATTAATGCAGCTGATGACCTTAAATCTGAGCCAACTAGATTCATTCCATTAATTGTTTTAACACCTTTGATGTGAGCTACATTTTTGTTTAGTTTTATACGGGCGCCCATTTCATTAAGTAAATAAATATGATTCATTCTGTTTTCGAAAATTGTTTCAGTTATCTTTGATTCACCATTTGCGATTGTCATTAGAGCTGTAAATGGTGCCTGCAAATCAGTAGGAAAGCCTGGAAAAGGAGCTGTTTCAATATCTACTCCTTTAATCTCTTTACTCTTGATAGAAATGGAATTACCTTTAATCGTAATTTTACTCCCACTCTCTTGAAGCTTATTAGTAACAGCTTCAAGATGATGAGGGATTACGGGAGAAATTGTTATTGAAGAGGAAGTTGCAGCAGCAGCTATTAGAAAAGTTCCAGCTTCTATTCGGTCTGGAATTACTTTATGGGTACATCCGCCAAGCTTATTAACACCATCAATAATAATTGTTTCTTTACCGGAGTCGTAAATTTTTGCCCCCATTTTATTAAGCATTTGGCATAAATCTTGAACTTCAGGCTCTCTAGCAGCATTTTCAATAGTAGTTCTTCCTTTGGCTAAAGATGCTGCCATTATTAAAGTTTCAGTCGCACCTACACTTGGACAATTTAATTTAATATGAGTGCCATGAAGTCTATTTTTGTTTCCACTTGTTTTTGCCTTGACAATTCCCTCTTCAATAATAATGTCTGCTCCTAATGCGATTAGTCCATTAATGTGCTCGTCTATTGGCCTTGAACCAATATTGCATCCACCTGGTAACGGTACTTGAGCTTCTCCAAATTTAGTTAATAGTGCACCTATACAAAAGAAACTAGCTCTTAATCCTTTAACAAGTTCATATGGAAGTTCTTTAATCGAAATAGTTGTTGGATCTATTTCTAGTTGGTTGTTTTTACGAACTAAATGCACTCCTAAATTCTTTAAGATATTCCCCATCTTTTCAATATCAGTAAGAAAAGGTACATTTTCAAGAATTATTTTTTCATTAGTTAGCAAAGATGAGGCTAATAAAACTAAGGCGGAATTCTTCGCACCACTTATTTCAACTATTCCATTTAACTTGCCTTGGCCAAGAATCTTTAAATTTTGCGATTTAAGATATGACTTCGTTTTGCTTCCGCAAATCATTAAGACTTAATTTATTAGATTCATCATGACAAACTAATAATATTAAGTCCACCCTATGTAACGTCATGAATATTAATTAAAAGTGAAAATGTATTTTTTGATTTCTTTGGAAATAAAAATTTAATAAATAATTGATCAAAATATTTATGTAATTAAAATATAATTGATAACAAATTTTTCAAATTACTCATAGAAAATACTTTTTTAAAAATAACTAGTAAAAACAATAATCTAGTTAAAAGATTTAGATCATTTAAAAGAGGATCATCTCCAAAAGATCAAGACTTTTTTTGCATAGAGGGTACACATCTCATTGAAGAATTGCTGAAGTCTGGAAAAAATCCCTCTAAGATTTTAGTCACCGAAAAATGGCTAAGAAAGAATCAAAATCTAAGCAAAAAATTTCATGAGTCATTAATAAATATTGTCTCAGAGGAAGTCTTGGCATCTGCGATTTCAACAATTAATCCAGATGGGATAGCGGCTTTAGTAGAGATTTCAGCAATGCCTAATTATCAATTTAATAGAAAAGATGATTTTGTTCTTGTTCTCGATAGAATTCAAGATCCTGGGAATATGGGTAATCTATTTAGAACCGCTTTAGCTGCGGGTGTTAATGCAATTTTTTTAGCTGGAGGTGCGCACCCATTAGGCCAAAAGGTATTAAGAGCATCCTCAGGTGCAGTATTTCATTTGCCATTTTTAAGATTTGATGGAATTGAAGAAGAAATATTAAATTCTTTACTTAAGTCTTTGTTTGAATTATCAAATGTAGGATTTAAGATTTTCTCTACTAGTAGCCATAATGAGAGTTCAAAAAAATCTTCAAAACCTTACTGGGAAGTTGATTGGTCTAGACGTACCGCATTAATTTTGGGTAATGAAGGTCAAGGTATTCATAAAAAAATTCAAGAAGCTTTTAATGAAACAATTACAATTCCGCATAGTGAGATTGTAGAATCATTAAATGTGGCTTGTGTTGCAGTTCCGTTATTACTAGAACGAAAGAGAGTCGCATACACCTCTAAATAAATAAATAAAAAGTGACTGATTCAAGTTTTGATTTTGATTTAATCGTAATAGGAGCAGGATATGGAGGTTTTGATGCCGCTAAACATGCTGCTGGTAAGGGACTGAAAGTAGCAATAGTAGAATCTTCTGATATGGGAGGCACTTGTGTTAACAAGGGCTGTGTTCCATCTAAAGCTCTTTTGGCTGCAAGTGGAAAAGTTAGAGAAATAGCTAATTATGAACATTTAGCTAAATTTGGTATACATGCTTCACCAGTAAGGTTCGAGAGATCAAAAATTGCAGATCATGCAAATAATTTAGTTTTAAATGTTAGAGAAAATTTAACAAAAACTCTTAAAAGGAGTGGAGTTGAAATTATTTTGGGCATTGGAAGAATTGAAGGAAATCAAAAAGTAGGTGTAAGAGATAAAAACGGAATTGATAAAATTTTCACATGTAAGAATATTGTTATAGCAACAGGCTCCTCTCCTTTTGTGCCCCGTGGTATAACTTTGGATAATAGGACCGTATTTACTAGCGATGATGCGGTCAAACTTGAGTGGCTTCCACGATGGATTGCAATTATTGGAAGCGGATATATAGGACTAGAATTTGCTGATGTTTATACCGCGCTTGGTTGTGAAGTTACCATGATCGAGGCTTTGGAGAATATTATGCCAACATTTGATCCAGACATCACTAAAATTGCTAAGAAGAATCTTATTCAAGCAAGAGATATAGACACAAAATCAAATGTCTTTGCGACAAAAATAACACCTGGATGCCCTGTAAAAATAGAACTGACGGATGCAAAATCTAAGGAAGTTGTAGAAACTTTAGAAGTTGACGCTGTACTAGTTGCAACTGGAAGAAGTCCTAATAGTAATAACTTAAATCTTGAGTCGGTTGGTATCGAAACAGTAAAAGGTTTTATTCCTGTAGATGATCAAATGAGAGTTAAGAATGGAGATGAAATAATACCTAACATTTGGGCTGTTGGAGATGTAACGGGCAAATTAATGCTTGCCCATACAGCTGCAGCGCAGGGTACTATTGCTGTGGATAATATTTGCGGTGGTAATGTCGAAATTAACTATAAAAGTATCCCTGCAGCAACCTTTACTCACCCAGAGATAAGTTCAGTCGGTCTTTCCGAAGTTGAAGCTAAAGAGATATCTGCAAAAGAAAATTTTACTTTGGGAGTTGTCAAAAGTTTCTTTAAGGCTAATTCAAAAGCATTGGCTGAATTGGAGAGTGATGGATTGCTAAAGTTGATTTTCAATAAAGATAATGGGAAAGTATTAGGTGCTCATATTTTTGGGTTACATGCAGCTGATTTAATTCAAGAAATTTCGAATGCTATTTCAAGGAACCAAGATGTAATTGAATTATCTAAAGAAGTTCATACTCATCCTACTCTTAGTGAAGTAGTTGAAGTCGCATATAAACAAGCGGCTTCTCAAATAAAATAATATCTAAAATTAATGGAGATAAGACGCAGGCCACCAAATCCAACAGTAAGGGTAGAAAATTTAGAATATGCTGTACCTCATAGAGAAGCACAAGCAAAAAACATACTGGAAGAAATTGTATGGCACAAGGATATTGAAATTAAGAATTTTAAAAAAATAGTCTCTTTAGAAGATCTCATCAAAAAGATTGAAAAACTTCCTACTCCCAAAGATTTTTACAAAAATATCTTGGAGTCAAAAATAAAACCAGGAGTTATTGCTGAAATAAAAAAAGCTAGTCCGAGTAAAGGAGTTATTAGAAAAGATTTTAACCCTGAAAACATAGCAATTTGTTATGAAGGATTAGGTGCATCATGTATCTCAGTACTTACCGATAAAAGGTTTTTTCAAGGTAGTTATGAAATACTCGAAACTGTAAGGAGATCAACTAATCTCCCTCTACTCTGCAAAGATTTTATTATTTCTGCTTATCAGATTTATAAAGCAAGGGTCTCTGGTGCTGATGCAATATTATTAATCGCTGCGATTTTAAGTGATGACGATTTAATTTATTTAAAGAAAATTGCTGATAACTTAAAGATGAGTGTTCTTGTTGAAGTCCATAACTCTAACGAATTAGAAAGGATTCTAAAGTTAAAATCTTTTAATTTGATTGGAATAAATAATAGGGACTTAAAGACTTTTAAAACGGATTTAAAAATATCAATAGAATTGATGCATACATATGCAGATATATTTTTAAAACAAAATATTATTCCCATAAGTGAATCTGGAATTAATTGTGCTGGAGATTTAGAATCGCTTAGATCTATTGGAATCAAGGGAGTATTAATTGGTGAAACTTTTATGAGAGAAACTGATATCGAACAATCGTTCAAGAAATTATTTAACTCAATTTAATATTGACTTCAAATCGTGCTATAAAATTGATTAAACAGAGTTGTACTGAATATATATGAAGGCTGTAATCTTAACAGGTATAGTTGCAGGATTTGTGCATGTAGTTAGTGGCGCTGATCATCTAATTGCAATGGTACCAGCAGCGATTAATAATCCCCAAAAAGCTCTTAAAAATAGTTTCTCATGGGGCTTAGGACACTCTTCAGGTGTCCTCTTGCTAGCTTTTCTAGCGATTTTTATTAAGGATATTACGCCATTAAACAAATTTTCTAATATTGCCGAATTCCTAGTTGGAATTTCTCTTCTAATTGTTGGAGTATTTGCTATTAAAAATTCTTTACAATTAAGTATCCACTCTCATTCCCATAAGCATGAGAATGGAATTGCCCATCGTCACTTTCACTTTCATGTTAAGGAACAAAAAAATAATAAAAAGCACTCACATGCTTTGACTGGTTTAGGCTTGCTACACGGTATAGCTGGAGGTTCACATTTTATTGCAGTTCTTCCTGCTTTAGCACTACCTTTAACAAGCGCTTGCTTATATTTGATTTCATATTTGATTGGTTCATTAATAAGTATGAATCTTTTTACTTCTTTAATATCTTTTACCACCTTTAAAGCAAGTCAAAAATTTATTAAAAGATTAATATCTTTAGCAGGAGGGCTTTCCTTTTCTTTGGGATTATTTTGGATTCAAAGAAGTGCTTCTGCTTTTTTGAATTAAAAAATTTTTTAATTTAGGAGTAATTAATTTAGAGGTGACAATACCAATTATTTCTTCGTTCTTGATTAATCCAAATTTATTACTATCTTCACTAAATTCAATATTGTCGCCAATAACTTCAATATTATTTTGATTTACTAAACTTATTCTTTTTATTAGGTTTTTATTTTTAAGTGGATGATTAAAAATAACTATTTGTCGATTTTTGAGTATTGATTTATTCTTTTTATATTTTTTAAAAAATACAATATCTCCCTCTTTTAGGTAAGGCAACATCGATTCGCCACTAATAATGGCAGTCTTTCTTAAACCTAAAAAAAATAAAATAAAATCAAAAAAACTTTTGAAAATAATTCTGGTTAACTAGCTTTTACAAAAGCGTCTGATCTTCCCTTTGAAGCCCAGAAAATACTATGAATCTTTTCTACATAACTCATGAGTTCTTCAGCTTGAGCTAAGTCAATATTAACTTTGCATGCACTGCATAATTTGGCCGCCTTCCAAATGGTTTCATGTAAGTCAGGATAAGTTTCTAAGTGAACCGGTTTAAAGTAATCTGTCCATAAAATTAGAATTTCTTTCTTTGTTTCTTTTGCTTGCTCTTCTTTAACTGCAACATATCTAGAAAATGTATTACTGTAAGCAGCCCAATCTGCTGAATCAGTGCTAGAAGGAGCTTCTAATGCAATAAGTTTTTTTGTCATTGATAAAACTGCTTCAGCTGCAACTCTCGTAGATGCTGGGTCGTAAACACCACAAGGACCGTCACAGTGAGCATGGACTGTCATAAGGGATTTTTTATTTAGAAAAGAATTGATGAATTTACTTAACATTTCGAATATTTGTTGTTGTACATATACTACTTGGAGATTAACTAAATTGAAAAGTCTTAGATATTTTTCTTACTTAATTTAATTGACTTTTAATAATTCAACTTCAAATATTAAAGTCGAATTAGCAGGAATAGGCCCCATATTTCTTGAGCCATATCCTAATTCGGGAGGAATAATTAATTTTCTTTTCCCACCAACTTTCATACCTGCAACACCTTCGTCCCAACCTTTAATAACTCTTCCTCCCCCCAAAGGGAAAGGAAATGGTGCTTTGCCGTAACTAGTATCAAATTGCTCTCCATTTTCGAGCGTACCAGTATAGTTTACTGTTACAGTCTGACCTGACTCGGCTTCATCTCCCTCTCCTAAAACTAAGTCAATTATTTTTAGGCCACTTTCTGTAGTCACTGAATTGTTGTCTGATGGTGTTTCTTCTGCCATAGCGAAAAGTATAGGATTTGGATCTGATGGGTCTAGTTCAAATAAATTATTATTTGAGACATTTGATGATTTTGCAACAGGTGTTCTTTGAAATGACTGAGTTTCTGATTCTGCAGCATTAACAACTTGTGGTGAATTAAATTGACTGAACAAAGTTAATGAAACACAAAAAACAAAAACTGCAAAACTAATAAAGACTTCTTTCACTTAAATTTTGAAAGTTACTAAAACTTAGTCTACAGAATCAAGGTACAATAAATGGGTGATTATAAATTTAATTTCGTAATTTTAGATTGTTAATCCCAACTCATATTAAAAGTCTAAGAGTATATTTTTACCCTTGTTTGGGAGGGATTTTAGGAGGAATTTCAGTTTCAACTAATTTTTGGCTGATTTTTATGCCGATATCATTATTTATTTTGTGGAAGGGAAGTGATAGGAGAATAGCAAATTTTTGTTGGGGTTTTTTCTTTATCTTGATAAGTCATTCTTGGCTTTATGATCTTCATCCATTGACGTGGCTTGGGTTTTCATGGCTTGCAAGTTTAATTACTGCCATTTTAATATTATTATTTTGCTCTTTTTTGGGTGGGATATTAGTTTATTTATGGGGATTGTTAGTTGAAATTATTCTCTGGAAAGAGGATGTTTTCAAAATGAAAATATTATCTTTAACAGTAAAAGTATTTTTTTTATCTTTGACTTGGGGTATTGGTGAATTGATACTTTCTCAAACACCTTTTTTTTGGATAGGTTTAGGAGAGAGTCTTATCCCAGGTGATATTTATCTTGCTGGTTTAGCAAGATGGATTGGTGCAAGTGGTTTATGCGTATTACAAATATTGATTGGATTTTGGATTTTTTATATTCAAGGTAGATGGGAAAGAAAACTTTACTTTAAAAAAATATTTCTTTTAGGACTTTTGGTTTTTATTTTTTTACATTTATTTGGAGGTTTAAAAACTCCAATAAAAAGAAATTATGAATATCCAGTAGCTATTTGGCAAACTAATATGCCAACAAGAGAAAAATTAAAAATAAATGATGAAGTTATTGAAGAAAAGCTATCTATCGCTCAAAAATATGCTTTATCAAACAAAGCGAAACTTCTTGTTGCTCCTGAAGGAACTTTATCTAATAATTTTTATTTTTCTAAAGGCATTAAGGTTAATACCTTGTCAGGAGGTTTCAGAAATTCAAATAATGAGTTAAGAAGTTCTTTACTCGGATTTCAAGTCGGAGATAAATCTTTTACCTCATTTATAGATAAAAATAGACTTGTTCCAATAGGTGAAAAAATACCTAGATTTCTAGATAGTTTTTCAAGAGGATTATCTTCAGTAGGAGGAATTCAACCAGGCTCTGATTCAAGATTTTTTGATCCTAAATTTACACCCCCACTAGCAGTAGCTATATGTTATGAAATTAGTGATGGACTAAAAATAAGAAAGGCTATTAATAGCGGTGCAAAACTAATAATAACTGCAGCAAATTTAGATCCATATCCAGCTAAGCTTTATAATCAATTCCTATCTTTGGCTAGATTAAGAAGTATTGAAAATAAGAAAAATAATTTACTAGTATCAAATACCGGTCCTTCGGGCTTAGTTCAAGATGATGGAAAAATAATTAAACTTTTAAATTATGATGTTGAGCAAAATGAAATGGTGTTCCCTAATTTTTCATCCGAAAAGACTTTCTATACAAAATTTGGAGATAAACCTATATTGTTTTTGTTTATATTATTTATGGGATTAAATTTCTTTTGGAAAATTAACTAATTAATCCACCACCTAATAAAATTTCTCCTTTATAAAAAACTGCAGCTTGTCCGGGCGTTACCGAACTTTGACTTTCTTCAAAAATTAATTTAAATGTTGTAGTTGTATTATCTAAATTTTTCAGAGGTATTAATGTACCTTTTACTGGATTACTCCTATATCTGATTTGTGCTTCTACTTCTATCTCTTGCTCAGGTTCTTCGATTGAAACCCAGTTAACTTTGCTAATTATTGCTTCTTTAATAAATAGATCACTTTTATCTGCTACATATACTATGTTTTTTACCCTGTCTAAACTTTTTACATATAGTGGTTCCGGCCAAGCAATGCCCAACCCTTTTCTCTGACCTACCGTAAAGTGCTGAATTCCATTGTGAGTCCCAAGAACTTTCCCATTTATATGCACAATTTCTCCTTCTTTGGGTTCTATGTGTTTGTCGATAAATATCTGCATTGATCCATAATGCTCAACTAAACATAAATCTTGACTTTCTGGTTTTTGAGCAGTTCTAAGGCCTAATCTGAGGGCTTCCCTTCTTGTTTCTTCTTTTTTCATTTCACCAAGAGGAAATTCTAATCTGCTTAGTACTTCTTGAGAAAGAGAATAAAGAAAATAACTTTGGTCTTTGTTTTCGTCAGCACCTCTAAGAAGAATGAATTCCTTAAATACAAGGCTCTTGCAATCAAGTGTTTTGGCATAAGATGATTTATTTATCCTTGCGTAATGTCCGGTCGCAATATGAGTAAAGTCTTTTTTGCTTATTGCGTAATTGAGCATCTCTTCAAACTTCACATTCTTGTTGCACATCGAACATGGAAGTGGAGTGAATCCTTTCTCATAGCTTTCAGTAGTTTTTTTAATTACCTCTCTTTCGAAAATTTCTCTTGAGTCTATTATTTTATGATTAATTCCCAAATCTTCACAAAGGCCAGCAGCATCTACTAATCCTTCAGAACAGCAGGAGCCTTGTCCTTTCATTAGCCAAAGAGTTAGTCCCTCAACATTCCAGCCTCTTTCTACAAGAAGGGCAGCTGAAAGGGAACTATCTACGCCACCAGAAAGGCCTACAATAATATTTTTCTTCTTTTTAGTTTTATTATTAGAAGAAAAAAAGTTCTCTAATTTTTTATCCTTTTGTGTCTTTAACATGGAAGTTTAAATTTTTGAACAGTACTTCAATTGCTTTGTACTCATTATGAATGAAATTGTATGGCCAACAATTGACTCTGAACATTTAATTGTTGATTCAAAGCAAATGTTGTTATTAGAGAAAGAAATGTTTTCTGATGGAATGCCACAAGAAGCATTGATGGAAAAAGCTGGTATCCAAATTAGTAGATGGCTCTTAAAAAAGAAACCTCTTCTCAAGCATGGAATAACTGTTTTTATAGGTCCTGGGCATAATGGCGGGGATGGTGCAGTAATAGCTAGAGAACTTTTTTTGAGAGGTTTTTATGTTCAGGTATGGTGTCCATTCCCGATAAAAAAAACATTAACAAATAACCACCTTAATTATCTTACATCTATTGGCGTCACAAAATTAGTAGAGCCTCCAGATGCAAATGGGAAAGAGCTTTGGATTGATGCAGTTTTTGGTAATAATCAAACAAGAAAAGTTGATGATAAATTAATTAAACTTTTTAATCAAAAATTTCATAACAAATACGGCAAGGTAATAAGTATTGATATTCCTACAGGATTATGTCCTGATAAAGGAGAGCCTTTTTTAGATAACGCAGTTAAGGCAGACTATACCTTGGCCATTGGTCTTTATAAGATTGGGTTGACCCAAGATTCTGCTTTACCTTTTATTGGAGAATTGCACCATATAGATGTTGGGATGCCTACTAGTAAACTTTCCAAAGTTGATAAAAAGATTTTTAAGGTTACTTACAAAGATTTAAAAAATATTGATTTACCTTCTTTACCAAAAAATTCCAACAAATATCAAAGAGGCCGAACATTATTAATAGCTGGAAGTGCAAAATATCCTGGCGCTGCATACTTGGCATTAAAAGGGTCCATATCAAGTGGAGTAGGGTTTGTCTCGGCTGTCTTGCCTGAGATAGTTGCTGAATCTATTTGGCACGTTGCTCCTGAAATAGTTTTAAAAGGAACTATGCATTGTAATCACCATGGTAATGCATCTCTATTCAGTGCATTAAAAAATGTCGATCTAAGTGCGTATGATTCATTAGCTGTAGGCCCAGGAATAGGAATTGATTATGATGATTGGCAAAAATCAAAAGACTACCTTTTAGATTTTGAAGGATTATTAATCTTGGATGCAGACGCACTTAATAGAATTTCGGAATCTAAGTTGGGGGCTAATTTTTTTTTAGAGAGAAAATTTAAAACATGGATTACCCCTCATAGCAAAGAATTTTTGAGGTTATTCCCGCATATACGATGTGGGACTAATGTTGGATTAGCACTTAAAGCTGCAAAAGAATTCAATATCAGTATTTTGTTAAAAGGAGCTAACAGTGTAGTTGCTGATAATAAAAAAGTATGGCAACTTTTTGGAACCGATTCTCAGACAGCTCGAGCTGGATTGGGTGATCTTTTATCTGGTTTTGTAGCTGGTAGTTCTGCGATTGATTTAACCTTGTGTAGAAATATATCAACAGATTTTTTTGCTAAATATGTACTTTTGCATTCATTTGCTGCATCGAAGTGCAAAAGTGGGTCAAATGCTTCTGCTATTGGCGATGAACTGACAAAATTAATGAGAAATATAAAAACGAGACAAATATCTTGAAAGAAACAATTTAAGAGGGTTATTTATAGTTTTAAACACATAAGTGTACAAATATTACTTGAAATCTGAAGCGCGCATTAAATATTTGGCCATTTCTATAAAAGTGTAGGAGAGTTTTACTACCTAATTAGGTCAAAAAATGGTCTCATCATTACCAGCTCAATCAGAACAACCCAAGAGGAGGAGTAATGATCCAATAAGTTGGTATTTGCAAAATATTGGTAGAGTTCCTTTATTAACACCTGCAGAAGAGATTGAATTGGGTAATCAAGTCCAGAAGATGATGATTCTTACAGAAGATGGACAATTGAATGAAAAGATTAATGATTTTACAACTCAGCAAAAAAGAACTATAAAAATTGGTCGAAGAGCTAAAGAAAGAATGATGAAAGCTAATTTAAGATTAGTTGTCAGTGTGGCAAAAAAATATCAAGGTAAAGGACTTGAATTACTTGATTTAGTACAAGAAGGTTCTCTTGGGTTAGAGAGAGCTGTTGAAAAATTTGATCCGACAAGAGGATATAAGTTTTCTACTTATGCCTTTTGGTGGATTAGGCAGAGTATGACAAGAGCAATTGCCTGTCAATCAAGAACAATCCGTTTGCCTGTTCACCTAAGTGAAAGGTTAGCTTCTATTAGAAAAGTAAGTAGAGATTTAGCTCATAAACTTGGTGCTATGCCAAGCAGAATTGAAATTGCAGAAGCAATGGAAATTGATGTTGAAGAATTGGATTCTGTTTTAAGACAAGCTTTGTCGACAAGTAGTTTAGATGCTCCAGTAAATGGTGATGATGGCAGGAGCTTTTTAGGTGATTTAATTGCAGATAGTAATAATGAAGAACCTTTAGATCAAGTTGAACAGAAAATGCATCAAGAGCAACTTGGTAAGTGGTTAAGTCATTTAAGCGAGCAAGAACAACATGTTCTCAAACTAAGGTTTGGACTTGATGCAAATGAGAGACATACGCTTGCAGAAATTGGAAGATTATTAGAAGTTTCTAGAGAAAGAGTAAGACAAGTTGAACTTAAGGCACTAAGAAAATTAAGGAATTTAACTAGAAAATTACCTAGTGGTATTTAATCTAATCTTCTGCCCAAATATATTTGGTTAATTCTTCTGAAGGGGGTTCGGGTGCTTCAATAGCATTTTTAACTGACTCCGATATTTCTGCATCAATTTTCTTTTCAATAATTTTTAATTCTTCTTCTGTTGCGAATTTACCGTCAATAATTTCTTTGGCTAATTTCTTAATAGGATCTCTTTTTCCCCAAAACTCCTTCTCTTTCTCAGATCTTAATTCATCTGGATCTGCAAGAGAATGTCCTCTATATCTATATGTCAAACATTCTAAAAGTGTCGGGCCTTCTCCTGCTCTAGCGCGCTCAATTGCTCTTTGTGCTGCTCCTCTAACTGCTAAAACATCCATTCCATCAACTTCCTCGCCGTGCATACCAAAAGCAGACGCTTTTCTCCAGATTTCAGGATTACTAGTTGCTCTATCGTGAGCCATACCAATAGCCCATTTATTATTTTCAACAACAAAAATTATGGGTAATTTCCATAACTGGGCCATATTTAAACATTCAAAAAACTGCCCATTATTGCAAGTTCCATCCCCAAAGAATGCTGCAGTTACCGCATCACTATTGCTATTACAAGCAACTTCCTTTTTGTATTTGCTTGAAAAGGCTGCCCCTAAGGCAACTGGAATTCCCTCTCCAATAAATGCATATCCTCCGAGTAAGTGATGCTCTCTTGAAAATAAGTGCATGGATCCACCTCGGCCTTTGCTACAACCAGTAGCTTTACCAAAAAGTTCACTCATTACTTCAAATGAGGGGACCCCCGCACTTAGAGCATGAACATGATCGCGATAAGTACTACAAAACCAATCATGTTTCTTTCTCATGGCGCCAATTACTCCCGTGCTTATAGCCTCTTGACCGTTATATAAATGAACGAAACCAAACATTTTCCCCCTGTAATACATTTCTGCACACTTATCTTCAAACCTACGACCAAGCGTCATGTCTTCATAAAGAAACAATCCGGTTTCTCGATCTAATTCGGCTTTTTTTATGTCTTGAAGATTTGAGATTCTCTCTACGTGTGTTTCCAAGAAAATACCTTAACGAAGTTTTGATTTGTTAACATTCTAAGCTGTGAAGGGCGATTTTCATGATTTTTTTTAATAACTCTGTAAGACCTTGTGAAAAAAATTTTTAACTTGATAAAATTTGTCTAAGAATTTTCAATAGGATATTTGTTTGGAACTTCCTTTAGATCATTTTCGTTTAATTGGCGTAAGCCCCTCTGCAACTTCTGAGGAAATATTAAGGGCGTTTCAATTGCGGTTAGATAAAACACCCAATGAAGGTTTTACTTATGAAGTTTTAACCCAAAGATCTGAGTTGCTTCGCCTCACTGCCGATCTCCTTACAGATCCAGAAAGCAGAAGAGAGTACGAAAATTTGCTATTAAATGGGAATTCTGGATTGGATTTTTCCTCAAATAGAGAAGTAGCAGGATTAATCCTTCTTTGGGAATCAGGTTCACCAAAAGAAGCTTTTAAAATCACGAGAAAGGCATTGCAGCCTCCACAAACTCCAGCTTTAGGAAGTAGTAGAGAAGCTGATTTAACATTATTAGCAGCTTTAACAGCTAGAGATTCTGCAATTCAAGAACAACAGCTTAGATCCTATTCGAACGCGGCAGACTTTTTACATGAAGGGATACAACTTCTACAAAGAATGGGAAAGCTTGGAGATATAAGAAAAGAACTTGAAGAAGATTTGGTTGCTTTGCTTCCTTACAGAATCCTAGATCTACTTAGTAGGGATCTAAATGATCAAGAGTCTCATAAAAAAGGCTTAAGTATGTTGGAAAATTTAATAATCAAAAGAGGTGGTTTGGAAGGTAATAATAAATCTGAATATAAAGATTATTTAAATCAGCAAGAGTTTGAAGCTTTTTTTCAACAAATTAAGCCATTTTTGACTGTGCAAGAACAGATTGATTTGTTTCTTGAATTACAAAAAAGAGGATCATTAGAGGCAGGATTTTTAGCATTTCTATCCTTAACAGCTATTGGTTTCTCTAGAAGAAAGCCGGAAAAATTATTTGAAGCTAGGAGAATTTTAAAGAAACTAAATATGTCTGGTCTTGACTCAATGCCTCTTGTAGGTTGTTTAGACTTGCTTTTAGCTGATATTGATCAAGCTTCTGCAAGGTTTTCAAGTAGTTTTGATGAAAATTTACGAGATTGGCTCAAAAATTTTCCTGGAAATAAGTTAGAAGCAATATGTATTTTCTGTAAAAATTGGTTAGAAAATGATGTTTTAGTTGGGTATAGAGATATTGACTCAAAAGAGGTGGATTTAGATTCTTGGTTTGAAGATAGGGAAATTCAAGAATTTATTGAAAAATTAGAAAAGAAATCAAATAAAATTGCAATTAGATCAAATCTTCAAAACCGACAAATTGAGAAGGAATCTTCAGCAAATAAGACTGAAGATTTTGATGATTTATCAGGGAATGTTGAAGAAAGGAGATTACCTTGGCCTGGTGGCATAAAACAAGATTATAAAAAGGTTGAGACTAAAGAAATTGAATTCAACGAGGAATACTTAAAGAAAAAACCAAAAGAGCTTTATAATTTTTTAATTGAAAAAATTGCTGAATTAAAGTTTATTATTGGCGAATTCTTAAAGGATAAAGAGATTATTAATCGGTCACCTTATTTAATTTATATTTATGCTTTTATGGTCTTATTCGCATTTGGTATTGGTATTGGATTTTTAAGAAATAATTTAAAAAAATCAATTAAGGACAAATCTATTGAGGAAAAACCCTTTATTGCAATAGATAAAAATCAAAAGCTTAGTGAGAAAGATATTATTCAAGAAATAAAAAAAAATCCTTCAGGTAAAATTGATTCTGTTCCTGAGAAATCAATTTCAATCATTTCCTATGAATTCAAAGAACTTAATACAGCTTCACCTTCTTTGGACGATCTAAAGAATTTAATTAATGGATGGCTTCTAAGTAAAAGTAATTTCTTAGCGGGAAAAAGTGAAATTAATCTTTCTAAGATTGTTAGTAAAGGACTAATTGATCGAACAATCGAAGAAAGACAGAACGATATCAAGAAAGGAATTTATAAAGAAATTAATTCCCAAATTAGTAAGATTGATTTGGAATCGCAAACTTCATCTCGGATAGTTGTTTTAGTTGAATTAAATTATCTAGAGAGAATAGTAAAGAATTCTGGAGAATTTGTTAATGAAACATCATTGAATCCCCTCAAAGTTAAATATATTTTGGGTTTTTCAAATAAATCTTGGAAATTAGTTGATTTCGTGAGTGGCTTGTAATAATTGCAAACTTCAAGATCCTCTATAATAATTAAAATTACTTTTTAATAATGTTTGATGAACTCTCTTCACGCTTTGAAGACGCAGTAAAGGGTTTAAGAGGCGAAGCAAAAATTAGTGAAAATAACATTAACGATGCCTTGAAGGAGGTAAAAAGAGCACTCCTGGATGCAGATGTTAGTTTGTCTGTAGTCAAAGAGTTTATTTCAGATGTCAAAGATAAAGCTTTAGGAGAAGAAGTAGTTAGGGGCGTAAACCCAGGTCAAAAATTTATAGAGGTTGTAAATAAAGAATTGATTAACATAATGGGGAATGAAAATTCTCCATTAAACGAAAATGAAAATAGTCCTACAGTAATTTTAATGGCTGGACTTCAGGGTGCGGGTAAAACAACCGCAACAGGGAAATTAGGCCTTTATTTGAAGGAAAAAGATAAAAAAGTTCTTTTGGTCGCTGCAGATATTTATCGACCAGCAGCTGTAGAGCAGCTTAAAACATTGGGAAGTCAATATGACTTGGAAGTTTTTTCAGCTAAAGATAAAAATAGAAAACCAGAAGAGATAGCAAAGGATGCACTGAATTTTGCTAGTGAAAATGATTTTAATTCGATAATTATTGATACCGCAGGAAGATTGCAAATTGATGATTCAATGATGAGTGAAATGGTTCGAATAAAAGAAGTTTCTAACCCTGATGAAGTTTTGCTTGTTGTTGATTCAATGATTGGGCAAGAAGCTGCTGACTTGACAAAGTCATTTCATGAAAAAGTAGGAATTTCAGGAGCGATATTAACTAAGTTGGATGGAGACTCAAGAGGTGGAGCTGCTTTATCAATAAGAAAAATAAGTGGTAAACCAATCAAATTTATCGGTGTAGGAGAAAAAATAGAGGCATTGCAACCATTTCATCCAGAGAGAATGGCTAGCAGAATTTTGGGAATGGGTGATGTATTAACACTTGTTGAAAAAGCCCAAAAAGAAGTTGAACTTGCTGATGCTGAAGCAATGCAAAAGAAACTTCAAGAAGCGACATTTGACTTTAATGATTTTGTAAAGCAAATGCGATTAATAAAGAGGATGGGATCACTTGGTGGATTGATTAAATTGATTCCTGGAATGAATAAAATCGATGCTGGGATGATAAAAGATGGAGAAGATCAACTTAAGAAAATAGAATCTATGATCTCTTCAATGACTCTTGAAGAGAAACAAAAACCCGAAGTTCTTGCCGCTCAGCCCTCAAGAAGACAAAGAATCGCAAAAGGTAGCGGTTATGAAGCAAAAGATGTAGATAAAGTACTAGCTGATTTTCAAAGAATGAGAGGTTTTATGAAACAAATGTCTAACGGAGGAATGCCAGGAATGGGAGGAATGCCAGGAATGGGAGGAATGCCAGGAATGGGAGGTATGCCAGGAATGGGAGGTATGCCAGGAATGGGAGGGATGAGTGGTAATAAACCAATGAAAAAACAAAAAAATAATAAGAAGAAAAAAGGTTTTGCCGATTTATAGTTTCTATATTTTTACCTTTAAATGATATTATTATTTAAAACGCATTAATTTAAGATGATTAAATTGCGCCTTAAGCGCTTTGGGAAGAAAAAAGAGGCAAGTTTCAGAATTGTTGCATGCAATAGTACTTCCAGAAGAGATGGTAGACCTCTAGAAGAACTAGGTTTTTATAATCCAAGAACTAAGGAAACCAGACTTGATACAGATGCCTTGAGAACAAGACTTACTCAGGGTGCTCAGCCAACTGATGTTGTGAGAACTTTATTAGAAAAGGGTGGGTTATTAGAAAAAACAGAAAGACCCTCTATCGCAATTGGTAAAGCAAAATTAGAGAAGGAAAAATTAGCTAAGGCTAAAACTAAAAAAGAAGAAAATGATAGTAGTAAAGCTGAAAGCGAGAGTAATGAAGCTGAAAGCTAGTGATTTGATAAATTTTTATTCAATAACTAGATGAAGGAAGTTTCCAAAACTGGTCACTTCACTATAGATTTGCCAAGCTCTGATGCAGCTACAGCATTATCTGGACCTGGTAATTCTTTCTTAAAAAAATTTGAGTCTCTTACAGGAGTTTCTTTAACTATTAGAGGCTTACAACTTGAGATGAACGGTGTCATCTCTAAAATTGAGAGAGCCTCAGCATTAGTAGAACTAACAAGACCAATTTGGGAACAAGGGTTAGAAGTCCCAGAGGTAGATCTTAAAGCGGCTTTAAGTTCTTTAAATATGGGCGAATCGTCTTCACATGCTGAACTTGGAAAAAAAATTCTTGCGCGTTCCAAAGAAGGAAGATATTTAAGACCAAGAACTATAAGGCAAAAAGAATATGTTGAATCAATTGAAAACTTTGATCTTACCTTTGCGATTGGTCCAGCTGGAACTGGTAAGACATTTTTAGCAACTGTTTGTGCGGCACGACTATTGAACGAGAAAAAAATTGAAAAAATTGTTTTAACCAGACCAGCTGTAGAAGCTGGTGAAAGTTTGGGATTTCTACCTGGTGATTTGCAACAAAAAGTAGATCCATATTTAAGACCTCTATTTGATTCTTTACATAGTATTTTCGGGATTGACAGAACAAATTCGTTAATTGATAAGGGAATTATTGAAGTTGCTCCTTTGGCATTTATGAGAGGCAGAACCTTAGATAACTCCATAGTTATCCTAGATGAAGCACAAAATACTACTTGCTCTCAAATGAGAATGTTTTTGACCAGATTAGGAGAGAGATCAAAAATGGTTGTAAACGGAGATATAACACAAATTGATTTAAAAAAAGATCAGGAAAGCGGCCTGATAGAAGCATCGAGAATTTTCTCTGAAACTCAAGGTATAAAATTTTGTTATTTAAATGTTGAAGATGTAGTTCGTCATCCTTTAGTTCAGAAAATTATTGAAGCTTATCAGTAACTTCATAACTCTGGAGATCCGTACCCTGAAATTTTAAAAATCGAGTAGAATAGGGTCATATTTAAAAAAGTAAATGCCAGCAAGTAGTAATTTCAATCAAGCTATTCGTGAAGCACAAACTAGTTCAATTGTTGGACCTAATGTTGTTCAAAAAGCTTTACCTTACGTTGGTGGAGGTATGGTCCTAACTTCTCTAGGCGTTCTAGCAGGTGTCTCACTCATAGCAACAAATCCTGGGCTTTTCCAGCCTCTTTCAATAGTTGCATTAATTGCAGAATTGATTTTGTTTTTTATAGCCACAAGTGCTGCAAATAATGCAAATAATGCGAAGGCCTTACCCTTGTTGACAGGATTTAGTTTGTTGACTGGATTCACCTTAAGTGGAATAGTTGCTTTAGCAATAGGAACAATTGGTATTGGTTCGGTTGGAACAGCTGCCTTAGCCACTGGTATAACTTTCGTTATTGCCTCTTACACTGGTCAAAGAATGAGTGATAGTGTTGGTCAAGCACTGAGCGGAGTAGTTGGTCTTGGATTGATAGGTCTGCTTATAGCAATGTTTGTCCAATTAATTGGAGGATTCTTTGCTCCAGGAGTTTTTGGAGGTTCAGGACTCGAATTGATAATTGCAGGATTTGGAACTGTCTTATTCGTTGCAATGTCATTTGTCGATTTCTATACAATGCCAAGAAGATATAATGATGATCAATATCTTGCAGGAGCTTTAGGTATGTATCTAACTTATATAAATCTTTTTGTTTTTATATTGAGATTAATGATTGCACTTCAAGGCGGCGGAAGAAGAGATTAATCATATTACGTAAATTACGAAACCCAAAGCGGAGATTTATTCTTCGCTTTTTTATTGGGCGATATCAAGAATTTGTTTTTTTATAAATTCCTTTTGCTCTGTGTCATACTTTACTGATTTATCAAAACTATTGCCCATATCATTCAAGTCTCTAAGGACTTGATTGACTGACTTTGTAACTGACTTTGTTTCTAACAGTCTTAAAATAGCCTTACATCTATCTGAAATGTTTTCCGATGTTATCTCATATTCATGATTATTATTTCTTCGATGAATAATAATTTGAGCGGAACTCATTATTAAATTTTTTACTAATATGTCTGTTACATCATCACCACCTTCGTTCAGTTTGTAAATTAGTGAAAAAGGAAGTTTATCTAACAAAAAACAATCTTTATCTGATAAAGCGTATGCAAAAAATCCTCTGAGTCCATTTCTTGTTTTAGTTAGCTCTGCAATTCTATCTGCTAAAACCTCCTCGCTGAGTAAATCTTCACCCCACTCTTTGCACCATTGTGCGGATATGTTTATTGCTTGAGTGAACGAAGCTTCTTTTATATTTATGGTTTTTTTTTCCATTTTTGATCAGAATTTTATTATTGATGCATTAAAAGTCTTTGGCTAATTATAGATCTGGATTCGTAACTTTACTAGGAAGGCCAAATGTCGGTAAATCTACTTTAATAAATAAACTGATTGGAGAAAAAATAACAATTACTTCTCCTATAGCGCAAACTACTAGAAATAAGTTAAAAGGAATACTAACTAAAGAAAATGGGCAAATAATTTTTGTTGATACGCCAGGTGTTCATAAACCTCATCATCGACTTGGGGAGATATTAGTAAAAAACGCAAAATCTGCAATTAATGGAGTTGATATGGTTATTTTTGTAATTGATTCAAGTGAAGAACCTGGTAGAGGTGATGAATATATTTTGAACTTTCTACTCGCAAATAAAACTGAGTTTATTGTTGCATTAAATAAGTGGGATTTGGTTAATAAAGAATTTAGGAATTTACGATTAGATCAATATAGAAGATTTTTTGGAATTAATAGAAACTTTCAAATTGTAAGTGCTTCTCAAGGAGAGGGATGTTCTGAACTAGTTGAAATGGTACTTAATTTTCTTCCAGAGGGTCCCAAACTTTATGGCGAAGAAACGATTTGCGACCAACCATTAGATAACTTATTATCTGATTTAGTAAGAGAACAGGTATTAAAAAATACAAGAGAAGAAGTACCTCATAGTGTTGCAGTAAAGATAGAAAAGAGAGAGGAAATTAAAAGAAATAATGGTAAAGTTTTTACTGCTATTTTGGCTACTATTATTGTTGAAAGATCAACTCAAAAAGGCATTCTTATTGGAAAGAAAGGTTCAATGTTAAAAATGATTGGTCAGTCAGCAAGATCAAATATGTCAAAATTAATTGATGGTCCAGTTCACCTAGAGTTGTTTGTAAAAGTTGTTCCAAATTGGAGAAAAAAAGAATCAAGATTAATTGAGTTTGGTTATGAGGAAGATTTCTAGATGAATGGTTTTAATTTTGATGTAATCACATTGTTCCCTAAAGCTTTTGAATTAGTAAATAATTTAGGGGTCATAACAAGAGCTATAAATAAGAATTTGATCGATGTAAATTTACATGATTTAAGAGAATATGGAGAAGGTTCTTACAGGCAAGTAGACGATAAGCCTTATGGAGGAGGAGCAGGGATGGTATTAAAACCTGAACCTATTTATAAGGCATATGAATCAATTAGAAAATTACATAAAAGTAAAACTTTGCTGATGACTCCACAGGGTAAAGTCTTAAAGCAAAAGGATCTTGTAAGATGGTCCACTTTGGATCAAATAATAATTATTTGTGGTCAATATGAAGGTTTTGATGAAAGGGTTAGATCCTTAGCTGATGAGGAAATATCCATAGGTGATTATGTGCTTTCTGGAGGTGAAATACCCGCTATATCAATAATTAACGGTTTGACTAGATTATTACCAGGAACTCTTGGGGATCCAGATTCCTTGATCAATGAGAGTCATAACTCCCCCTTACTAGAGTACCCACAGTACACAAGACCTCAAGTTTTTAGGGATATGAAAGTTCCTGATGTTCTAATTAGTGGTAATCACAAAGAGATTGAATTTTGGAGAGAAGAGCAGATGTTAAAAAGAACATTTAAAAGAAGACAAGATCTAATTAAAAGTGAATTACATGATTTGCAAATCGATGAATATGATGGGGATGATTGGCTCTGGGATTTATAGAGAAGTTGCTTCAGATGCAATTTTAAAAGAATGCAAATTCAATAAATATTACTAAATACTCATGAAGAATAATTTTCTATTTTTCTAGATTAATAGTAAAATAAAAAAAAATTAAATTTTGCAACTCAAAAAGAATTTTGAATATACAGTTTTAAGATTTCTCTCTTTAAAGAGTAAGTCAACTTTGGCATTTTTCATATATCTTTTATTCTCAGTTTTTACATTTGATGTTACTAAAGCAAATACTAATTTCCCAAAAACAAAAAATAAACAAATTGAAATTGAATATCTAGAATCAAGAAATGAGTTAGAGGATTACATAATTGATACTGGAGACTCAATTTATTTAGAATTTTCTCCCGCGGCTGAGCTTAATGGATTTTTTACAGTTAATGAAGAAGGAGAATTATTATTACCAAGGTTAGACGAAACGTTTGTAAGGGGATTAACAAAGTCTGAATTAAAAACTTTATTGGAAAAAAGATACACTGAATTTCTTATTGATCCAGAAATAAAAATAAGAATTGCAGAATTTAAAAGTATTAGAGTCTTAGCAAGAGGTGAGTTGAGAAATCCCGGTTTTTATAAATTTCCTGCTTATCCCTCAGTTTCCTTTTTTAAATTAGATAGTTTCGATAATTCTGAGCTTGATTCATTGATTGAAAATAATGAGCAATCAGATATAGGTCAAAATTTGCAATCAAATAATCAATCTTCACAAGATCTAGTCGTCAAAAGATCAAGTGAAAATATAACTACCATTTCTGATGTAATTAGAAAAGCTGGTGGTGTAACTTCTAAAACTGATTTATCTAAAATTGAAATTATAAGAGATATACCTCTTGGAAAAGGTGGAGGCAAAAAAAGAACAGTTATTGATTTTAATGCTTATGTATACGAATCAGATCCTACTAACGATATCCGTATATTTGATGGCGATACTTTATTCTTTCCAAAACTAAGTAAATCTAATCCAAATCAAATCCCGAAATCTATTTTATCTGGTATTTCCCCAAAATTTATCTCAGTAAATCTTTTTGGTAGGGTTGAAACTCCTGGAGTTGTAAAACTGCCACTTGAAGCTACTCTATCAGATGCAATTGATATATCTGGACCAATTAAACCTCTTTCTGGGAAGATTGTGCTTATGAGGTATGAGCAAGATGGGAAGTTATTAAAGAAAAACATATCATATTCAGCAAGTGCTAAAAGAGGCTCTAGAAGAAATCCTTATTTAAAAGAAGATGATTTGATATCTGTTAAAAATAGTATTTTAGGAAAAACTACAGGCGTGATTAGAGAATTTACAGCTCCATTCGTGGGTATTTATTCAACAAAAGAAATTATTGAAGGATTTAGCGATTAAGAAATAGGGTATATATGTAATCATAATATTTAAAATATTTTAATAATTTTCTTTTATTGGTAAAGTAATAGCTTAATACTAATAATTTGTTCATTATTCCTATAAAAATTTATTAGAAATAAAAGAAAGACCACAAATTTTATTTAGATTACAAAAAACTCGGAAAATGAATGATTTAACTCCAAAATTTAGAATCGGCAATGGCTATGACATTCATAGATTGGTAGTAGGAAGGAAACTTATAATAGGTGGAGTAATGTTGAAACATCCTGATAATTTAGGTTTGGATGGTCATAGTGACGCGGACGTATTAACTCATTCAATTATGGATGCATTATTAGGAGCGCTTTCTCTTGGAGATATTGGAAAATACTTTCCTCCATCAGATGATAAATGGAAAGATGCAAATAGTTTATTTCTATTGTCAGAAGTCATTAAATTAATCAGAAAAGAAGGTTGGGAAATTAATAATATAGATAGTGTTGTTGTTGCTGAAAGGCCAAAAATAAAACCTTTCATAGAATTAATGAAAAAAAATATTTCCAATACTTTAGAAATTGATGATGGTTTTATAGGAATCAAAGCAACCACAAATGAAAAATTAGGTCCAGAGGGTAGAGAAGAAGGTATAAGTTGTCATTCTGTGGTACTGCTCGAGAAAAAATAATGAAAATAAGATTTAGAAATGGAAAGACAATAAAAAGTCTTGCATTATTATTAATTTGTTTATCTGTCTTTCTTTTTCAAATTAATTCTCAAATTCTTAATGCTTTACCTATGGAAAACTACCGAGATGAAATTGTCATAGAAGAATTAAGACTTAAAGTTCCCGCTAAATTTAAGGAAGTATGGCTAAATACTGAAAAACAAATTTGGGAGCCCTGGTTATTTTCTCAAGATGGTTTTTTGGGTAGACAATTGTTTTGGGATAAAGAAAAAGAAGAGGCTTTAATATTGGTAAATTGGAAAAGTAAAAAACTTTGGAAAAGTATACCAATGTCAGAAGTAAATGCGTTGCAAGAAAAATTTGAAGAAAATGTCAAAACTGCCTTAAATGTTAATAAAAATCCTTTTGAATTAATTTATGAGGGGGAGTTAGTGAAGCAAGGATGAATTTAGATATAAGGTTTGATTTTCAACGAAGAGAGAGGCTTGGCCTCATTGAAGCAATTTGGGGAGAAGATAAGACTATCGATCAATTAAAGAGATTAACTGAGAATGTATTAGGTAAAAATGAGGTGGTTTTCATTACAAGGATTAATAGTGAAAAGGCTAGTTATCTTTTAGATTTGTATGATGAGGCAAGATTTTATGAAGAAGCAAAATGCCTAATAATTGGGGAGAATTTAAATAAATTAAATACGAATAAAAAAGTTGCCATAATTTCAGGAGGTTCAAGTGATCTGCCTGTAACACGCGAAGCACAATTAGCACTTGAAATTTATGGAGTCAATTGTCAATCTTTTATAGATGTTGGAGTAGCAGGACTTCATAGATTAATGAGTCAGTTGGAAGAAATTAATAAATATGATGTATTAATAGTTTGTGCTGGAATGGAAGGAGCTTTGGCAACGGTTGTGGGAGGATTGTTGGGACAACCGATAATTGCAGTACCTGTATCAGTGGGATACGGAGTTAGCAAGGATGGAGAAACTGCTTTAAATAGTATGTTGTCAAGCTGTTCTCCAGGTATTGCAGTTATGAATATAGATAATGGTTACGGAGCAGCAATGGCGGCTCTCAGAATTATTAAAAGTATTACCTAAATAATTACTTTTTTTCTATTTCTAATAGATTTTCTATCCATAAATTAAGTTGTTTTGATAGCATTCCTTCTTCTTTCATTTTGATTGCTTTTATTACTACTTCTGTATTTACCCACTCTGGGAATCTTTTCGGCATTTATTTTTATATTCAGTATTCTTAATTTGGTACAAATTTTTATAAAAACAAGATCTTAGTAACAAATTTAATCTTTTATGTTTGATTTTGTACCTAATCTAGACAGCTCAGATGAGGTATGTTCACATTCTACATTTTTTAATCTTTCAATCAGCTCGGAGAGATCTTTATGTGCTAACTCCCCATTTTGCTCCCATTTTAGAGACCTTGAGTTGCTATCAATTTTTTCTTTCATTGTTAAGTTTAAGTATTAAGAATATAAAACGAAAACAGGCGAAATTTGGTTATTGTTTCAAGCCTAAACTTAAAAAATTATGAAGATTTTTAATACATTAAATATTTTTCTTTTATCCGCCACCAACTATTGAAACAATTTCTAAATTATCACCATCTTTAAGCTTCACTTTTTCCCATTTCATTGAATTTATAATTAAATTATTTAATTCCACCACAATTGTGTTAGGTTTATATCCCATTAAATTTAGAGCTGTTGATAGTAGAGCATTTTCTTGATCAATTTCTATTTTTTTTTCTTCTCCATTTACTTTAATTTTCATTAGACAATTCTTTTAGAATCATAATAGCGTCTTCTTTAGGATCTTTAGAATTCATTAATTGCGAAACTAAGGCAATTTTTTTAAACCCATTACTTTTTAAATATGAAATATTATTTGACTTGATTCCTCCAATAGCAAACCAAGTCATATTTAAATCTTTTGTTAATGTTTTAATCTTTTCAATACCTAAAGGTTTTTTGTTCTTTTTTGTTGCAGTTTCAAATACTGGTCCAATTCCTATGTAATCACAACCATCTTTAATAGCATTAGAAATATCAATTTCATTATTTGCACTTATGCCAATAATTTTTGAATATCCTAATAATTTCCTTGCAGTTTTTAAGTCTAAATCATCTTGTCCAAGATGAATTCCATCTGCATTAGATGCAAGAGCTATGTCAAGTCTGTCGTTAACGATGAACAATGAATTATATCTTTTACATAGATTTTTAATTTTGATTGCTTCCTGAAGATGATCTTCATCAGTTCCCGTTTTGAATCTATGTTGAATGATTCTTACACCAGCAATTAAAATCTCTTCTACTATTTCTAATAAATTATTCTTCTGATCTGTAATTACATATAAGTCATTTTTTTTTAATATTTCCTCAGACTTCTTGTACTCGCTTAAACTTAATAAGTCAATTTCTATAGTATATATTTCATATCTAATTTCCGAAGCGATTTTTGAAAGTTCATGATTCTGTAGCCTTGAGAATTCTTCTATGACTCGTAATGCTTCTTGAACTCTGGCTGAATTAGAACTTATAATTTGTTCAGAAGTTTTTCTGTTGATTTGCTCGTGATGAGTCAATCCTTTACATTTGTCCTCGATATGATTTCTAGATTGTTTATAAACTTCTAAATGATTTTTTCCTAAAATTTGTCTAAAATTTTTAATCTTTTTTACATACTCTTCTTTGCCTAGACCAAATCTAGCCCAATCCTCTAATACTCTTAGTCCTTCTCTAGCTCTATCAAGATTAGCGTCAATAATTTGATAAATTCTTAAATCTTCAGCTTCTTTAGTATTGGAATTCTGCATTTGTAATTTATCTTTTGTAGGTTTTAAAAATTTTTAAAGCATTATCTCTATCTTTTTTAATTTGATTAGAAAGTTGATCTATATTTTTGAACTTGATTTGAGATCTAAGTTTTTCAACTGGTTCTACAGATAGATTTAAACCATATAGATCGATATCTTTATTTATTAAATGAACTTCAACTGCAGATGGCAATAAGGGATTTATTGTTGGTTGAGAGCCAAGATTCATAACAGATTCAATTTTTTGGTTGGAATTTCCTATTGTTGTCCAAGATGCGTAAACTCCCTCTCCAGGTAAAAATTTTCTGCCATCTATTTCAAGATTTGCGGTAGGCCATCCTATACTTTTTCCAATTCCTTTACCTTGAACAACCTTTCCATTAAAACTATAAGGCCTATTGAGAATTTTGAAAGCATTTTTCAGATCACTTTTCTCCAATAGATCTCTAATTCTGCTGCTGCTGATTCTACCTTCCTTGTCTTCTAAAATTGGAGTAATTTTTAGTTTAATATCCGTATCCTTAATCATATATTTAATTGTATTTATATCTCCACTTCTTCTGAAACCAAATTTAAAATTAGCACCTACAGAAATGTTTTTTGCTTTTAATTGATTTATCAAAATATCTCTTACAAATATTTCTGCACTTAACTTAGATAGTTCCTTATCAAAAGGAATCAGAACTAATTGTTCAATCCCGAGATCTTCGAGAATTGTTAGTTTTTCATGAGGAAGATCAAGTCTAAGACGCGTCTCATTATATAGAACTTCTCTTGGATGAGGCCAGAAGCTAGCAATTGTTGGGGTATATTGATTTTCTTCAATTACACTTTTTATTAATTTTCTGTGACCAGCATGTAGGCCATCAAAACTTCCAATAGCTATTGAAGTGGGATTCTTAACTTCAGATGGCGATATTAAAGAGATCAAAAGATTTCGTGCAATTTTATGATTTTGATGGCAAATTTGAATAGATTATAGTTTATTCAATCAAATGAATGTCTGACAAAATTGATTTTCAGTCCCTTTCATTTGGAATGCGGCGCATTGGATGGATACGCTTTTGGGTTCAGTCCATTTTAGGTGTTGTTGTTGCAGCTGTTTTGCTTTTTTCTAATGTTGTAAATAATAGCGAAGGGCAGCTTAGCTTAGCGCCTGGTCTATCACTTACAACAATTTCCTTGATTTTACTACTTTTTAGTCTTTGGCAAGGTTGGTTAATAGTTAGAACAGGAAGAGCAATCGCAAGTAACGCAAGACCCTCAAGAGGACAAACAAGTAAATTGATAAAACGAGGACTAATTGTTGATTTATTAGGAATTTTGTTTGGATTAATTGGATATCAAGCTCTTATGGGTGCCTTATTTATCCAAGCATCTTCTCAAACAACTGGACAATTAATAACAGCAACATCTGATATCCCAATTACTGGACTTGAAATATTATCAGTTCTCAGTAACACACAAGTTATTGCTGCTCATTTTTTTGGACTTTGCTTTTCGTTGTGGCTTTTAAGAAGGATTTATAAATGAATTATTAATTTTAGGTAGTTTGTCTAAATTACCCCTCCAAAATAAATCTGGTTCAACAGGTGTGAGAGATATTTTGTTTTCTTGTATTTGAGATACATCACTAGGCCATTTCTTTGGACCATAACCTTTTGATTTAAGATCTAAAACTACCTCACCAGCGAGCCAATAATAATCATCGCCCCTTGGGTCTTCTCTTTTGGAAAATTGATTTTTATATTTTCTTACTGATAATCTTGTCCAGGATAATTCTTTTATTTTGCTTTTTTCGCAAGGGGGTATATTCAAATTTAATAGAAGTGAAGTTGGCCAACTATCGTTAATTGCTTGTTCTGCAATATTCATTGCAATTTCTCCGGCAAATTCAAAATTCTTCCATTTAAAACTAGCAACACTAATTGCCATAGAGGGAACATTTTCTAAAGTGCCTTCCATAGCTGCAGCGACTGTGCCTGAACAAAAAATATCTGTTCCTAAATTGGGACCGTGATTTATTCCAGAAAGTACTAGATCAGGTTTGTGATCCAAGAGTTCAGATAGCGCTAATTTGACGCAATCAGCAGGTGTACCAGAACATCCCCAAGCTTCAATTCCTTCCCCAAATAATTCGTCAGCTTTTTCCACTCTTAATGGAGATTGTAAAGTAAGACCATGACCTGTAGCTGATCTTTCTTGGTCAGGACAAACTACTTTTACCTTATGCCCTCTTTTTTGTGCTGATTTTGCTAGAGCTCTTATCCCCGCTGCAAAAACACCATCATCATTGCTAATTAATATATTTAACGGTTTCATTAATCAATAAATTTTATTTATGGACGATATTTAAGTAAGATAAAGCAATACTTATTTTTACTATATCAGTGAGTCAGATTGAATCATTAAGTCTAATTGAGGAAAAACTAAATAATCTTTCTCTAACAGCAAAAAATAATATAAGCAATGCTAGTACTCATGAAGAACTGGATCAGTTAAGAGTTTCCTTGCTGGGCAAAAAAGGTGATTTATCAATTATCTTGAAAACAATGGGCCAATTATCTGCTACTGATAGACCAATTATTGGCCAGAAGGCAAATTTAATAAAAATGAATTTGCAGGAATCAATAATTGAAAGAAAAAATCAACTAAATAGTGAAGCCTTAGACAAAAAGATTAAAGAAGAAAAAATTGATGTAACTATCCCTTCAATTGGAACACCCCCTGGGAATAAACATCCTTTAATTTCAACTCAAGATGAAATAATAGACATTTTTTGTGGTTTAGGATACTCAGTCGAGAGTGGCCCTGAAATAGAAACTGATTTTTATAATTTTGAGTCTCTCAACATACCCAAAAATCATCCCGCAAGAGATATGCAGGATACTTTCTACTTAGATGAAAATCGACTTTTAAGGACCCATACTTCTCCTGTTCAGATAAGATACTTAGAGAAAAATCCTCCTCCAGTAAGAATTATTGCTCCCGGGAGAGTTTACAGGAGAGATGCAGTAGATGCTACTCATTCCCCTGTATTTAATCAGGTTGAGGTTTTATGTATCGATCAAGACATTAATTTTAGTCATTTAAGGGGAACAGTTCTTACATTTTTAAAGGCCTTTTTTGGAGATATTCCTGTAAGATTTAGAGCTAGTTATTTCCCATTTACTGAACCTTCTGCAGAAGTGGATGTTCAGTGGAAAGGTAAATGGTTAGAAGTAATGGGTTGCGGAATGGTTGATCCAAAGGTCTTAGAAAAATTAGGAATTGATTCTGAGAAATGGACTGGTTTTGCAGCAGGATTAGGAGTTGAGAGATTTTGTATGGTGAGACATCAGATCGACGACATCAGAAAATTTTATACAAATGATATTAGATTCTTAGAACAGTTCTAATAAAATTGAATTTTTAAATTAGGATTGTCCAGCAAATTAGTTTAAGATAGTCTTAGTTCTAGTTGTTTGATTGTTACGCAAAGCAGGTTTAATCGTTAATGATGGGAAAGAACTTGCTGTTCAAACTGCAAGTTCTGTTCAGAATAAATTGGAAAAATCCAATTATGAAGTTTTAAGAGTTTCTAGCTCTGGAGGGATGGTTGGATTCGCTAATCCTGATCAACATGTTCGTCCTTTGGGATATAAAAATTGTGTTCCTGAAGGGTTTGATTCATCAATGGAATTTGCAATTGTTCTTGGTGGAGATGGAACTGTGCTTTCTGCGGCAAGGCAAACTGCCCCTGCTAAAATTCCAATCCTTACAATAAATACTGGTCATTTAGGATTTCTTGCGGAAGCTTATTTATCTAACCTTAATGAAGCTATAGATAAAATCATTGCTGGAAATTGGGATATTGAAGAGAGAACTTGCTTAATAATTAGTGTAATGAGAAATGACCAGAGGAGATGGGAGTCTCTCTGCCTTAATGAGATGGCGCTTCATCGAGAACCTCTAACAAGTATGTGTCATTTTGAGATTTCTATAGGACGACATGCTCCAGTGGATATTTCAGCTGATGGGGTTATTTTATCTACTCCAACTGGATCTACTGCATATTCTCTAAGTGCTGGAGGACCAGTTATTACCCCTGATTGCCCAGTTGTGCAGTTAACTCCAATTGCTCCTCATTCATTGGCATCAAGGGCATTGGTTTTCAATGATTCAGAGCCAGTTACTGTTTTCCCCGCAACTCCTGAAAGATTAGTAATGGTTGTAGATGGAAATGCTGGTTGTTATGTTTGGCCTGAAGATAGGGTTTTAATAAGAAAAAGTAAACACTCAGTGAAGTTTATTAGACTTGAAGATCATGAATTTTTTCAAGTTTTAAGAAATAAACTTGGTTGGGGATTACCTCATGTGGCCAAACCTAACAAATGAAAATTACTTAAATTTATTTTTTACCTTTTAATAAAAAAACAGGATTATTTGGTTCTAATCTCATTCCCTCAGCAATACTTAAGCTTTTGTAAGTCTGAATTAAATTTAAATTTGTTTTAAAATTTTTATCTTCTAATTCCTCTTTCAATTCCTTTATGGTTTGAATGTCTATTATTGGGATAATGATAATATCTCCAATACTCATATCTTGAGCAAGTCGATTAATAATATAAAGTTTAGTCTTTTTATCACATCCTCCAATTATTAATCTATTAGGTTTTTCAAAAGAACTTAAATTTCTCTTATTCAAAATATTAATTATGTCTTCCTCAAAAATGAATTTTGGTTTAACTCTCAGTCTTTTTGAGTTATCTAATATTAATGCTTTTGAGCCAATCCTTTTATCGATACAAAATAAATCTAAATTAGGCCTTATTTTTAATGCCTCTAAACCAATTGACCCACAACCTGCTCCTACATCCCAAATAACTCCATTTTTCGGGAGCTCTAAATCAGCTAGGATTTGAATGCGAACCTCCCTTTTAGTCAATAAGTTTGGTCTGTCATCAAAAGTTTTAAAAATATTATCATTAATACCGAAAAGAGGGAGATTATTATTCGAATCGTATTTTTTTGTTTTTGTAAGAATCGCAATGTTCAAACTCGATATATCAGAGGGCAATGAATCTCTAAGATTTAATTTTCGAATATTTTCATTTGCGAAACCTAATTCTTCACAAAGCCAAAAATCATAAAAGTCAATAAGATTTAATTCAGATAAGTTTTTCTGTATTATTTCTAAACTTTTGTTTTTTGAATCTGTAATAATAGCCAAATTCGAAGGCTTATTTTTAAGAGCCTCAACCAGCTTAGTTGAATCTCTTCCATGAATACTTACATTAATAGTTTCTTGCCAAGGGATCTTTAACTTGCTGAATGCCAATTGAATGCAAGTATTTGAAGGGTAGAAACTTAATTCATCTTTTGAAAAATTTTCTAGAAGTATTCTTCCAATTCCAAACCAAAGAGGGTCCCCTCTTGAAATTAAAATAACGTCAGTTTTTTGAGATTGAAGCCAATTGATGAGTTCTTTATTACTTTGGCTAGTAAAAAAAAATTGCTCTTGTTTTAAATTATTTTTGCTCCATGATTTAATTTTCTCGAAGTATGAATTAGGGACTGCAATATTAACTGTTTCTAAAAATAAATTTTGTAATTTGGGAGGTAAATCTTTAAATTCAAAAGAATTAATCCCTATTACATGAATTTTTCTGTTTATTTCAGTCATGAATATTTTAGGTAAAAGAGCTATGTTATTTGATTGTTTTATTAAATTATCCTATTATTGCTCGAGCTATTATTATAAATTAATTGTCTGAAAGGAGAAAGAGATTACATGATTTATTGTTAACTCTAATTAATAAGGATAATGAATTTGAGTTTATAGAAGAAGATACTAGTGATTTAACATCTAGCTATTCTGAAAAAGACACCATGAATTTATCCCGAGTTATAGAAAAAAATCGTAAAATTATTAAAAGATATCAAGCTATTGTAAGAACAGCTGTAACTCTTGATGCCCTAATGGATTCAGAAAATGAAGAAAATTACAAAATCAAATAGCCATATTTTTTTTAAAGGGATCTTACCTTTATTTTTACTACTATCTTTTATTGTTAGCCCATTAAAAGTTAATGCAGAAATCGCAGAAACAGAAATTAATGGAGAACTTTTAAATGCTAGTAGTGAGTTTCTAAGAGACTTGGATTTTGAAACTTGGCAATTAGTGGCTTATAAATCTCCTTTTTTTGAAGATAAATTAATTTTGAGGGTTATAGGATATCCCGGGAATCTTAGAATTGACCATCCCACTGGATTAAGGGTTGAATCCGGAAGAAAACAGTGGATCTTAGAGGACAAAACATTACTAAATGTAGAATTGGCAAATGATGGTAGACAAGCTGCTGCAGAATTTGATTTAGATGAGCTTATTCAAAATATTGATAAAAATAGACCATTAAGGTTATCTATATCAGGTGTTTTTTCAGACCTGCCTGTTCCTCCTTTCGTTGTTAAAGAATGGAGATCACTAAGTTGATTATTAATTGATGATATGTGTGTAAAAAACATAAGCCATACAAAATGGATGAAAAGAGCCATTTATTTGGCTTCGTTAGGAAAAAATACAACCAGTCCTAACCCAAGGGTGGGAGCAGTAATACTTGATAAAAATGGAAACCTTATCTCAGAGGGATTTCATTTCAAGGCAGGGATGCCCCATGCCGAGGCAATGGCTTTTAATAATTTAAAAAAGGATGCTAATGGAGGATTAATGTATGTAAATCTTGAACCTTGCTGCCACCAAGGTAAAACACCTCCATGTGTAGATAAGGTAATATCCTCTGGCATAAAGAAGGTATATATATCTATTCAAGACCCTGATAAAAGAGTCTCTGGTAAAGGTATTAAGCTATTAAAAGAAGCCGGAATTCAAGTTCACTTGGGATTATGTAAAAAAGAATCCTTAGACCTAAATAAGGATTTCATTCATAGGAATATTACTAAAAAAGCATTTGGTGTTCTTAAGTGGGCTATGAGTATTGATGGCAGAGTTGGTTTAAAAAATGGTAAAAGTAAATGGATTACTAATGAAGAATCAAGGTCATTAGTTCACTCTTTTAGAGCAGAATTTGATGCAATAATTATTGGTGGAAACACATTAAGAAATGATAATCCACTTTTGACTACAAGAGGTTCAAAAAAACCTGAACCTTTGCGAGTTGTTTTCACAAAAAGTTTAGATCTTCCATCAAAATCGAATCTTTGGGATTGTAAAGAGGCGAAAACTATAGTTATTTATGATTCTTCTACAGCAAATGAACGCTACCTTAAAAGGATTCCTGAATGTGTAGAGGTTGAAAAGGTATCATCAGATAATCCAGAGTTAATTTCAAAAATACTTGCCAAAAGAGGATGTAATAAAGTTCTTTGGGAATGTGGCCCAAGCTTGGCTACTGCCGCTATTCAAACTAATTGTATTCAAGAAATTATTACTTTTATCGCACCAAAAATATTAGGTGGAGAAAATAGTATGAATCCCTTTGGTGATTTTGAATTTAGGGAAATGAATGAAATTATTAAATTAAACGATCCTCAGTATAGTTTGATTGGCAATGATATATGCGTCAAGAGTGCATATAAAAATTAATTTTCAAAAAAAGATTTATATAGTCCACAGTACCGTACGGTTCTTACCCAAAAAAAACAATACAGGTACGGAAACTCATTGTTTAGTTTATAATAAGTTCAAAATTGACAACAACTATGCCAATAAGACAAGACGATAATCAACCTAATAGACGTTTTGGAATTGTAAATATTATTTTGATAGGAGTTGGAGCGTTACTTTTATTTAGTAGTCTTTTCCCTAACCAAAATATGCAAATCCCTAGGGTTCCTTACTCTTTATTTATCGATCAGGTCAATGATGGAGAAGTTAAGCGTGCATATATCACTCAAGAACAAATAAGATACGAGTTAAATGGAGCTGAAGAAGGTGCACCTTCTGTACTAGCAACAACTCCTATATTTGATATGGACCTTCCACAAAGGTTAGAGAGTAAAGGGGTGGAATTCGCTGCTGCCCCTCCAAAGAAACCTAATTTCTTCTCAACGATCTTGAGTTGGGTTGTTCCTCCTTTAATTTTTATTCTTGTTTTACAATTTTTTGCTAGAAGAAGTATGGGAGGTGGAGGTGCCCAAGGAGCTCTTAGTTTCACTAAAAGTAAAGCTAAAGTATATGTCCCAGATGATGAGTCAAAAGTAACATTTGCGGATGTAGCTGGCGTTGATGAAGCTAAGGATGAATTAACGGAAATAGTTGATTTTTTAAAAAAACCCGAGAGATATACAGACATTGGTGCTCGAATACCTAAAGGAGTTCTTCTTGTAGGGCCTCCAGGAACAGGAAAAACTCTTCTTTCAAAAGCTGTTGCGGGAGAAGCAGAAGTACCTTTTTTCATTATTTCAGGTTCTGAATTTGTTGAACTTTTTGTTGGTGCAGGTGCAGCAAGAGTGAGGGATTTATTTGAACAAGCTAAGAAAAAAGCCCCTTGTATCATTTTTATTGACGAATTAGATGCTATTGGTAAAAGTCGCTCAGGTTCGATGGGAGTAGTAGGTGGTAACGATGAGAGAGAACAAACACTTAACCAGCTCTTAACCGAAATGGATGGATTTGCCTCGGCAGATAAGCCAGTTATAGTTCTTGCTGCTACTAACCAGCCAGAGGTGCTTGATGCGGCACTTTTGAGACCAGGAAGATTCGACCGGCAGGTCTTAGTAGATAGACCAGATTTATCTGGAAGAAAAACAATATTAGAGATCTATACAAAAAAAGTTAAACTTGCTGATTCAATAGATTTAGATTCAATTGCCCAAGCTACTAGTGGATTTGCAGGAGCTGATTTAGCTAACATGGTAAATGAAGCTGCTTTACTTGCAGCCAGAGCCAAAAGAAAAAATGTAGAGCAACAAGATTTAAGTGAGGCGATAGAGAGGGTTGTGGCTGGTTTGGAAAAAAAGAGTCGTGTTTTGCAGGATGATGAAAAGAAAGTCGTTGCCTATCATGAAGTTGGTCACGCTATCGTTGGTCATCTTATGCCTGGAGGTTCAAAAGTTGCAAAGATTTCTATTGTACCAAGAGGAATGAGTGCACTTGGTTATACTCTTCAATTACCAACAGAAGAAAGATTCCTTAATTCCAAAGAAGAACTAAAAGGACAAATAGCTACACTTCTTGGTGGAAGATCTGCAGAGGAGGTTGTTTTTGGAAAGATTACTACAGGAGCTTCAAATGACTTGCAAAGAGCAACTGACATTGCCGAACAAATGGTAGGCACATTCGGAATGAGTGATATTCTTGGCCCACTTGCTTACGACAAACAAGGAGGAGGACAGTTTTTAGGGAATGGAAATAATCCTAGAAGATCTGTTAGTGACGCCACTGCTCAAGCAATAGATAAAGAAGTAAGGGGCCTAGTAGATGATGCGCATGAAACTGCACTAAATATTTTGAGGAATAATTTACCTCTTCTTGAATCAATTTCTCAAAAGATTCTTCAAGAAGAAGTTATAGAGGGTGAGGATCTAAAAACTCTATTGGCAGAAAGTAAAATGCCTGCGTAGTAGAATGTAAGTCTTCATTCAGAATTAGATGCTAAAGCCAAACAAGCTTTCTTGTAAAAATTTTTTATCAAGCTTGGATGCTTCAACAGAAGAGTTTTATCATATTCTAGAGATCGCTAAAAATTTTAAAAATAGAGATTTAAATATTAAACTTCAAGATAAAGTCTTAGGACTAATTTTCGATAAATCCTCTACTCGTACAAGGGTTAGTTTTCAGGTAGCAATGTCAAGACTTGGCGGTACTACAGTTGATCTAAATCCCAGGACTTCTCAAATTGGGAGGGGTGAGCCAATTAGAGATACAGCAAGAGTTTTAAGTAGATATTGCGATGTTCTAGCTATAAGAACCTTTAAACAATCTGATTTGGAAGAGTATGCAAAATGGTCCTCTAAGCCTGTAATCAACGCTCTTACAGATTTAGAACATCCCTGTCAAGCTTTGGCTGATTACATGACAATTAAGGAGGAATTTAATGATTTTAAAGATGTGGTTTTGACTTTTATTGGTGATGGTAATAATGTCGCAAATTCTCTTATTTTATGTGGGGCCTTACTCGGATTAGAGGTTAGGATTGCATGTCCGAAAGGTTATGAACCGAATGATTTGGTAATTAATAAAGCATATGAAATATATAAGAATAAGGATTTGTTGAGAATAACTAGTGATCCTTATGATGCTGTTTTAGGAGCAAATGTTCTTTATACTGATGTTTGGTCATCTATGGGGGAAGAAAATCAAAAACAAGAGAAAGATAAATTTTTTAGGGGATTTACTATTGATAATGATTTAGTAAGTAAAGCTGACAAAGATGCAATTATTCTCCATTGCCTCCCTGCCTATAGATCTAAAGAAATAACTGATGAGGTATTTGAGAGTAAAAAAAATAGAATTTTTGATCAAGCAGAAAATAGATTACATGCTCAACAAGCACTTTTATCTTGCCTTCTCCAATAGGAATACTTGCAAATTAATTAACAAAAAGGTACAAATGTATTAGAGTACATTTGTTTCATGGAAACTTCTTCAGCAGATAATCTTACCCAGGCTCAAAATGAGCTTTATGGATGGATAAAGGATTATATGAAAAACTTTCAACATAGTCCCTCAATCAGGCAGATGATGCAAGCTATGGGATTAAAATCTCCTGCTCCGATTCAAAGTCGCTTAAAACATTTGCAAGAAAAGGGATACATTTCATGGCAAGAAGGTAAAGCAAGAACAATGCAAATAGTTGATGAAATTACAGAAGGGGTACCAATTATGGGTTCCGTTGCTGCTGGAGGTTTAATTGAAACTTATTCTGATGTTCAGGAGAATTTAGATATTTCTGATGTTTTAAAAAAGAAAAATGTTTTTGCTCTTACAGTTAATGGAGATTCAATGATTGATGCATGTATTGCAGATGGAGATATGGTTTTGATGGAGCCAATTACAGATTCATACTCTCTTAGGAATGGGACTATTGTTAGTGCAATGGTTCCTGGATTAGGAACAACTCTAAAGTATTTTGCTAAGAGAGGAGGAAAAATATTTCTTGAAGCAGCAAATCCAAATTATGAACCAATTGAATTAAATCAAGAAGAGGTTGTTTTTCAAGGGAAATTACTTGCTGTATGGCGGAAGGTATAATAGTTAATTTTTATAAGTTTAGATTTTTCTCTTTGGATAATGAATTCATCTTCATTTAACTAAGTTTAATTTTAGAATTTTATCCTTATACATAATCAAACTTTGAATTATATATTCAGATTTGAATCGATAAATGACCAACCAATTATTTTATTAGAATATATTGATATATATTTATTAAATAAAATTATATCCTTAATTGTTATTTCTCCCGATTGAATAACTAAAAGAACTTTTTCATACTTTTTAAAATCATTTAAAGTTGGATTATCTACTATTGAATAATTTGAACTTTTTTCATCTAATTTAATAATATCAATATCTTGATTTCTAAAACAAAATAATCCTATATTTTTTTTATTAAAATCATTTTCTAAATCTTTTTTTACTATTTTATTAATGATCTGATAATTTAATTCAGTTTTGTATTTGAACAAATTCTCTAAATAATTACATGAAATATTTTTTTCTATATCGATATATTCCCATAAATAACCACTCTTCTTTTCTTTGAAAAAAACAAAAATTGATGATAACAATAGTGAAGTAAAAAAAGTTATTAATGTGAGATTTTTTTTCTGGGGATAAACAGGTTTAACTTCTATGGTAGGGATAGAGATCATTTGCCAAGCTACGGGAGTCTTGACTTTTTCTAATTTCATAATTTCTAAATTTCTATCTATATCGATAAGTAAAGATTCATTTCTTGAGGCTTCACTATATAAATTCCTATATTCAACCAATATTTCATTTGGTCTTTTAAGGGAATTTCTTAAATTATCGATTTTTAATTTTAATGTTTGCAGTGTCTTAGAATTTGGTTTTAATTTGGAAGAAAGATCTATATATTGAGATTCGTAAATCTCTAATTGTGCAAATTGTTTTTTAAACCTAATTCCTGCTGAAGGATTATTAGGGGTTGTATTATTATTTATTGAGTTATTAATAGAATTATTAATAGAATTATTATTTGAATTTTTTAATATCTTATTAAATCTTGATCTGCCATCACTACTTTGAAGATAAGAAGATGAAGATAAAGATGAATCCTCTAAACCTATAAATCCATCTAGATTACCAATCCCATTTTCAATAGAAAATTTATTATATTTTTTCTTAGATTCGATTGTTTTTATTTCCATTATTTTTTTCTGAGCCTTTAGATAATTAATTGTTTTTGTAATAAGTTTTTCTGTATCTCTTTTTGAATAATTTTTATATTGTTTTGATATAAGATTTAAAGTTTTAAGAATTAGCTCTTTATCTTTATTTTTGTGTTTTACAGATAATATATTTGTTTTTTTTTCAAAATTTACTTCTAATTCTTTATTTTTCCATGATTTGAAAGAGGAAAATGTTTTTAAATTATTTTCTTTATAATGATTATTTACTTTCTCAAAAACAGGCATAAGAACTGAAGGACTTAGTAAGATTAATCTTTCAGTCTCATTTTTATTAGATGTATTAAAGTCTTCCCCAGTAATTTTTGCGATTGTACCAGATAAATTTTCATTAGAAGAACTATCTTTATTTTGAACTACAATATTAAAACTTCCTATCCATGTTGGTTTTACTCTAAAAGAATATAGAATTGTTGAAAAGGTGGCTGCTAAAGTAAAAAGTATAATAATTTTTTTTTGTCTTATTAGTGTCCTTATTACAGAATTTATATCAATTTCTTCATCCCTAATAGCAATTAATTCTTTTAAATCTTTTTCCATAATTTAATCAAAAAGTTTAATTAACCCGTAACCGCTAAATAAAGGATTTGATATTTCTTCAATTGCAGATGTTGTTTTACCAAGAATATTTTTTCTTAAATATATTATATCACCTGTATAAAGTATAGGATTTTCTTTACTACCTTTCATTGAATTTGAATTATATTTGAAGACTCTTTTATCAGCTTTTTCATTACTTTTGAGACGAATAAATTCAACTTTTCCTGTATTGTTTTTTTGCCCCCCTGATGCAGCTATTGCTTCAATTAATGTTGAACCTTTGGTTAACTCTATCAAGCCAGGTCTAACAACATTCCCGTTAACAAAAACCTTTATGAATGGTGGGGTTACATTGGATCGATATATTGCATTTAACTGCTTAATTATGGGATTTGGATCTTTTTGAATATTAATGTTATCTCCATCTTGTAAAATTATGTTTTGAGACATGTCTCCTTTCTCTAATAAAGAGACTAAATTAATTTGTCTAGATATTTTCCCTCCACCTTGACTTTTTGAATTCTCCCTAATCACATTAATTTCTGTTAAATTAGCAAACTCAGTAAAGCCATTTCCAAGTTGAATTGCATCAAAAAGTCTTGGTATTCTTGAAGGTGTTGGTATGTTTGGTTTTATTGTATTATCTCCAAAAATACTATCTGAATTATTTATATTAACTGAACTTACCTCCTCTAATTCATATCTTAAACTATATAACCCTGGAGCTTGAACTTCTCCAGTTATAGTAAAATAAACAGGTCTATATTTAACTAATGAAATAAAAATTTCTGGATTCTTAATAAAATTTTTAAATTGAACTTCAAGAATTTTTTTGAGTTCCTTAATAGTTAAACCATCTACTTTTACCTTACCTAATTCAGGGAAAAAAACATTTCCATCTCTATCTACAATATATTTGTTTGAAAAAATTTCAAGACCAATGAATTCCACTATAAAACCATCACCGGGTCCAAGTAAATATTCACTTTTTACATCTTCATTTGAATTACCTTGTGATGATTGTTTTTTAAAATTATTACTCAAAAAATTTGATGCAAGAATAGGTTCATAGCTTTGAATATTTAATGTTAAAAAAATGAAAAATAATCCAATTATTTTGCTTAATTTACTTTTCTTAGTCATTTATAAATTTAAAAAGTTTTAATTTATTTTGAGAATTTAAATTTAATTATTAGAAAGTTTAATAATATGACTTTTAATAATAACATCCTGAAAGTTTTTTTATAATTATTTTGATTAAATTTAGTAAATAAGTTTTTTTATTTTTTCACTTTGATCCCATTCTGGAACAATTTTTTTTAATTGAATTATACTCTCTTTAATTTCTCCTTTTAAAAGTAGACTTTTTAAAACTTCAATCATATTAAAAAGTTCCATGTAGTCTAGTTTCTTTTCTAAATCTTTAAAAATAAGGTTATTTTCAGTCCTTTCAGATTTTTTATTAATCAATAATTCCTCATATAATTTTTCTCCTGGTCTTAGTCCAGTCATTTTGATTTCAATATCACCTTTATTAGAATTTTTATCTTTTAATTTTAATCCACTTAGACTTATCATCTTTTTTGCAAGAGATAAAATACTTACTGGACTTCCCATATCAAGTAAAAAAATCTCACCACCTAATGCTAATGCTGATGATTGAATTACAAGTTGTGCTGCTTCTTGGATTGTCATGAAATATCTGATGATATCTGGATGAGTGAGTGTTATTGGTCCTCCTTTTTGAATCTGTTTACTAAATAAGGGAACTACAGATCCAGAAGAACCTAATACATTTCCAAATCTCACAGATGAGTAAATTGTTCTTAAATTATTTTTTTTAGAAATAACTGAATATGATTTAACTATTATTTCGCATACTCTTTTTGTGGCCCCCATTATATTTGAAGGTCGAACGGCTTTATCTGAAGAAATTAAAACCATTTTTTCAATTTCGTATATATTTGATAATTCGCATAGATTTATAGTTGAAAATATATTATTAGACATTCCAGAGATTGGATTTGCCTCAACTAATGGGACATGCTTATAAGCAGCTGCGTGATATAAAATATCAATTTTGTATTTTCTAAATAAATTAGTCAGACTATATTTATCACAAATATTTATTAAAACTGCTTTAATTTTTACATTATTTTTTTCATTTAAAGAAAAAAGTTCTTCACTTATTGAATATAGATTTTCTTCACAATTGTCTAATAGTATCAAAAATTTTGGAGAATAATTCATGATTTGTTTACAAATTTCACTTCCGATAGACCCACCAGCTCCTGAAACACATATAACCTTATTAGAAAGTGATTCTTTCATGAGATTTTCATCCGGTTTTATAGGATCCCTTCCCAAAAGATCCTCAGCTTTAATTGGCCTTACATGGTCAGGAGGTAATTCCCCATCAGTTATTTGTTTTAAAGAAGGTAAAAATAAAACTTTCATTGAAAGATCTTTTAATTTATTAAGAATCTTAATTTTTTTACTTTTATCTAGGGATGGAATTGCAAGATATATGATGTCAATATTTTCTTTTTTCTGGAAAAGAATTTCAGGTGAGTAAATTGGTATACCATCTATTGTTCGATTTTTAAATCTTTTAGAATCATCCACAAAAAATAAAACATTATAGTTACTTGAGAGTCTGAATGTTTTTAGTAATAGGCAACCTGCTTCTCCAGCTCCATAAATAACAATTCTTTTTTTGATTCTTTTTTCAAATAAATTGATATAAAATATTAAAAAATCTCTTATAAAAAATCTTAAAACAGCTGATAATAAATTTAAAAGTAATCCAAAAACTATTAAATTATTAAAATTAAAAAAGTCATTATTATTCTTATTAAAAACTATCCCTAATAAAACTATAGCTATAGTATTTCTTATAAGAATTTTATAAGCCCCAAAGCTAGACATATATTTTGTTAAAGATTTATATTGTCCAGTAAATAAATACAAAATTATAAATAATAAATTTGTAATTACTAGCAAATAAATATCAGAATTTAAATTTTTAAAGGAATATGAATTGTCTGTTATAAGCTTGGATAAAGTGTAAGAAGTGGATATTATACAAATGTCTAAAAGAATTAGATAGGTTCTTCTAAAAAAAGTTGATTTAAAAATAGATTTAATCAATTCAATTCTTTATAATTTTTGATATTACTATACCAATAAATTTAGTATTTTTAAATAATTAAATTTTTAAACTTGGTAGTTTAACAGAAATTTTTCTGTCTAGATAAATACCTAAAATTAGCTCGAAGGAAATTATATAAATTAATAAATTTAAACCCATATATTTAAAAATTATAAAATTTAAAAGTATTGGTAAACAATAAATAATATTTATTTTTAATTTATTAAATCCATCTTGATATAGCCTCTGATATAAATGAAATTTGTGTGGAGCAAAAAATTTATGCCCTTTTAAATACATAATGATTCTTGTGAACAATGCATCCATTAATAATGGGGACAATACAAAAACGAAACCAGTTGCCTGTATCCAAGAATCAGAACGAAGAACTATTAAGCAAAATAAGGATCCTAAAAAAGTACTACCTATGTCACCCATAAAAATTTTGGCAGGCGGCTTGTTGTAAAATAAAAAAATTAATAATGAAGCACATATAGGAAGAAAAAAGCTATTGTAAAACAATGAATAGAGAGATAAAAATATAAAAAATGAATTACCAATCAGCATATCTAAACCATCCATAAAATTTATAAAGTTAATAATTGCTGTTATTGTAATTATTAAGATAATTGTTAAAGGTAAGTGGATAAATATTGATTCTTTGAAAGTTTCAAAAAAAAGAGTGCTGTTTGATAAAATTGCAAATGCTGTTAATAACTGGATTAGGTATCTTATAGATGCAGATAATTTAAAGATGTCGTCAAGGAATCCTATTAATGATAAAGGTAATAAAATTAAAGGATAATAAACCTTATTAATAATGCAAATTATTATGAGAACTAATACAAAAGATATTCCACCGCCTGATATTGTCGGTTTAATATGCGAACTTCTAAAATTTGGAATATCAATAAGTTTTTTAAACAAACCAACTTTTAAAAAATTTATTGTAATAAATGTTAAGAGAAATGAAAAAATTATTACGTATAAAAGTCCCATATATCTTTTTAAATTTACCTAAACTATTATAAATTAATAAATTTTTTATGTTGTAAATTATTTGATTATAATTTTTTTTGTAAAATTAATAAATTCAAATAAAAAAAATTAAAGAATAGTTAATAATATTATGAGGAAAAAGATTTGTTTAGTTTGTTCAGTCCAATTTACCTATGAAAAGTTTATTAAAGATATTATTGAAGATTTGCCTAAAGAAGATTATGAAATAAGTTGTGTATTTAATTGGAATAATTCAAAATTAAAACCTATTCAAAAAGACGTTATTTTTAAAGATATAGACCTAAAAAGGAATGCCTCACCTATAAATATTATACGATCAATTATAAAATTATTAGTTTACTTTAAAACACACAAATTTGATTTAATTCAGGTTCATACTCCTATTGCAGCACTATCTGCAAGAATTGCCGCAAAATTAGCAGGTTGTAAATGCATAGTTTATAAAATACATGGATTTTATTTTCATGAAAATATGCCTATTTTGAAGAGATATATACATATTATGATTGAAATATTATTAGCAAAAATAACCACAAAGTTTTATTTAGTTTCTGGAGAGGATACCTTATTTGCAAGAATGATTGGGATGAAAAATAAAGAAGATATTTTTTATATAGGAAATGGAATTAATTCTGAATTATTTAAACCAATAAACTTTGAAGAAAAATGTCAGGCTAAGACAGATTTGGGCTTAAGAAAAGAAGATCTGGTAATAGGTTTTGTAGCAAGATTAGTAGAGGAAAAGGGAATTCTAGAACTTTTTGATGCTTTTAGATTTTTGATTAATGATTATAAAAACGTTCGACTTTTAATATGTGGATCTAAACTAAAAAGTGATTATGGCTCTTCTATAGATGTTCAACTTAAGCTAATTAAAGAAGACCATCCAGAGAAAGTTATTAATACTGGATACTTGGATAATACAACTCTTGCATATAATTCTATGGATATATTTTGTCTCCCTTCTTGGAGAGAGGGGATGCCCTATACAGTTTTAGAAGCTATGATGTGTGGCCTGCCTGTAGTTACTTCTGATATAAGGGGGTGCCGAGAAGTTGTGATAAATCATGAGACTGGTTTAATTTGCAAACCTAAGGATAAATTTTCGCTTTATAAATCTTTAAAATATTTAGTTGATAATCCTGACAAAAGAATCAATTATGGAAAACGAGGTTATTTGCGTGCAAAAAATAATTATGATTCAAAATTAATCAAAAAAAAAGAAATTGATTTATTAAAAAAACATATTAATTTAGTCTAATTAATAATATTAAAATTTAAATTTTTCTATATTACTTTTTAGATATCAAGTTAATCATTATTGTTTTTTAAACCTATTTATCTTGTATTCATTTCAAAAAAAAGATATAATAATTCTGATCATTTTTGC
>QCBJ01000003.1 GCA_003281645.1 Prochlorococcus sp. AG-347-G20
AAAATATAAAATTAATTGGAGTCACAAATACAGGAAAAGTTTTTAACATTGATTGGGAATCAAATATTAATAAAGACTATAAATTAGATCATAAAATTCTTGGAAATATTCATCCAAGTGAAATAATAAATTTTCATTCAGTTAAAAAAGAAATTATAAATTATTTATATATATTAAATTCAGATGGAAGATTTAAAAAAGTTTTATTTGATGAAGATATGATAAAAACTAATAGAACTTTCACAATTACAAAATTAAAGAATAATCTAAAGACAATCGATTCATTTATTTCTAATGAAAACAAAAATTTAATAATATTAACCTCTATAGGAAGAATTTTTAACTTCAATTTATCTAATAAATTTTTAACACCAACTTCTAAACAATCCCAAGGATTAATAGTTGCAAAACTTTTACCAAACGAAAAAATCGTTTCTTGTTGTACTTACGATAATGGGGAAAATATCTTTTTAATATCTAAAAAAGGAAAAATCTTTTGTATAAGTAGCAATGAAATTTATTACTCAAATGAATTCAGTTTGGGATATTTAAATGAGAAAACCCAACTTAAAAATGATTACTTTCTCAAGATAATAACAAGTAACCATTACCTTGATATTGAAACTAATAAAAATAAATCTGCAAGATTGGACCTAAAAAAATTAAATTTCAAATCCAATAAATCAAATTTTTTAATTGATTTTTTAAAATTAGATAAGGATGAATACCTTGAAAATTGTTTCCGACTTAAAAACTTTCTCAACTAAGATTTATATTCATTTTCAACCCAATTTAGGTACTCTTGATTTACCGTTCCTGTTACATAAGAACCAGTAAAGCAACTCATCTCCAAATCTTTAATAGGGGAATCACTTATTATAGATTTTCGCAAACTTTCAACACTTTGATAAACAAGGTTATCAATTTCAAGATGATCAGCAATTTCACTTATTGTTCTATCGTGAGCTATTAATTCATCCCTATTAGGCATATTAATTCCATAAACATGGGGATAACGAACTGGAGGAGCTGCTGATGTAAAAAAAACTTTATTTGCACCAGCATCTTTAGCCATTTGGACAATTTCTTTTGAAGTAGTACCTCTTACTATCGAGTCATCAACAATTAATACATTTTTATTTTTAAACTCTGCACTCATAGCATTTAATTTTTGCCTTACAGATTTTTTACGTTTCTGCTGACCAGGCATTATGAATGTACGACCAACATATCTATTTTTAAAAAAACCTTCCCTATATTCTATCCCTAACTGTCTTGCAACTTGCATTGCCGCAGGTCGAGAAGAATCAGGAATAGGCATAACTACATCAACATCTCCAGAATTAATTGTGTCTTTTATTGTTTCTGCCAGATAATCTCCCATCTTTAAACGCGCTTTATATACTGAAATTCCATTCATAATTGAGTCTGGCCTGGCTAAATAAACATATTCAAAAGCACAAGGGAACAACATTGGATTTTCAGAACATTGTTTGGAAAAAAACTCCCCATTAAGATTTATAAAAACAGCTTCTCCAGGATCTACATCTCTCACTATTTGATAATCGTTATTTTCAAGCACTAGAGATTCACTAGCAACCATCCACTCTTCTTTTTTTGTTTTTAATGAAAGTCTTTTTCCTATGACTAAAGGCCTAATGCCGAAAGGATCTCTAAATGCTAATAAACCATGTCCTGAAATCAATGCGATTGAAGCATATGATCCCTGAATTCTTTTATGTAAAGATTTGACAGCATTAAAAATAATATCAGGTTCTAATTCTTGATTATTAATTTGTTCTTGTAATTCTGTCGCAAATACATTTAACAACATTTCAGTATCACTTGAAGAATTTGTATGCCGCTTATCAATATTAAATAATTGTTTTTCTAAATCTCTGGTATTTGTCAAATTTCCATTATGTATCAAAACAATTCCATAAGGAGCATTAACGTAAAAAGGCTGCGCTTCTTCCACACTTTCTGCTGATCCCTTTGTTGCATACCTAACATGTCCCAATCCAATTTTGCCTATTAAATTCCTCATATCTCTCGTTCTATAAGCAGTATTAACCTGACCTTTAGCCTTATGTAAATGAAAAAGAGTATTTTCCATTGTGGCTATACCGGTTGAATCTTGACCTCTATGCTGCAAAAGCAAAAGACTATCGTAAATTTGTTGATTTACATCATCTGAAGAAACGATTCCAACTATTCCGCACATAACTTAATATCTTAAAAATTTTAATAGTTGAGAAATGTTTTTCATATTTAAAAGTAACCTGAAATACTATTATTAAATTTTTCGGATAATTCCTCAACCCCAATATTGCAGATATTTTTATCTTGAATTTTTATCTTAAGCGTTTCACTAGATACATATCCTATTTTTTTTACATAAACACTTGATGGGTAATTTGTTTGATTTTGTTTTAAATAATTAAGCCACTCATTTTGCTTCTTTTTGCTGACTGAAAAAATGATTCTAGAACCTCCTTCTGCAAACAATAAATTATCATCTCTATTTAAATCTTTCTTTAATTCTATAGTTGCTCCTTTGCCCGACAAAATACAAGACTCTGCTAAAGCTATAGCTAAACCGCCATCGCTGATATCGTGAGAAGAAACTACAAAACTTTTTGAAATAGCATTTCTTAAAAAACTCTGGCAAGATTTTTCATCTAGCAAATCTATTTTTGGAGGCCGACCTGTGATTTCTCCATGAAAATATTCCAAATAAGAACTAGCTGCAATTGTCGTATCTGATTTATAAGAACCAATTATCCAAATATGATCATCAATATTTTTCCATTCACTACTTATAGCTTTTTCAACATTATCTATCTTTCCAACCATTCCAATAACTGGAGTAGGATTGATAGGAGTTTTTACATTATTTTTATTTTTAGATTCGTTGTATAAAGAAACATTACCTCCTGTTACAGGAGTTTCCAATGTTTTACAAGCTTCAGCAATTGCATTACATGAAGATGAGAGCTGCCAATATCCTATTTCATTCTCTGGTGAAGAAAAATTTAAATTATTTGTAATTGCTACTGGTTCAGCCCCAACACAACTAACATTTCTAGCGGATTCTGCGACAGCAGCAATAGTTCCTCTAAAAGGATCAAGAGCAACCCATCTACTATTACAATCAACTGAAGCAGCTACACCTGAATAAACTTTACTTTTACTTTTTTTATTTTGTTCCCTTAGTCTTATTACAGCAGCATCTGATTTTCCAGGTTTAAAAACTGTATTTGCCTGCACTTGAGAGTCATATTGTTTATAAATCCATCGTTTAGAAGCTATTGATGGATTTGAGATTAGTTTTAAAATTATTTCTGAATAAGAAAAATTCTTATTTTCCTTCAATGAAAATATTTTTTGCTCATAAATTTCTGGTAAATCATTTTCTTTCCATTTCCATTTCTTTAAAAGATAATCTGGTGGATTATTAATCACATTGTGAAAATTGAGAGGGGTATCATCTGACAAAGCAGAAGTAGGTATTTGGGCAACAATTTTACCTTTATGAGAAATAATTACCTCATTAGTTCCTGTAACTTGACCAATTACTTTGGCATATAATCCCCACTTATTAAATTTTTCAATAAGATCATTAATTTTTTCTTCTTTAACAACAAACAACATTCTCTCTTGCGATTCAGATAATAAATATTGATATGGAGACATATTATCTTCTCTAGAAGGAACCAAATCTAAATCGATAGATATACCTAATTTTCCGTTTGCAGCCATTTCTGCACTACTGCATGTTAAACCTGCAGCACCCATATCTTGAGCTGCAATTACATCTCCTGTTTTGAAAGCATCCAAACAGGCTTCAATAAGACTTTTCTCGATAAATGGATCACCTACCTGAACTGCTGGTCTATCATCTAAAGAGGTTGTAGTCAATTCTGAGCTAGCAAAACTAGCACCACCAACTCCATCTCTGCCGGTAGTATTACCAACATATAATACTGGTGAACCTATATTTTTAGCTCCAGAACAAACGATTTCATTAGTCTCTAAAAGTCCTAAAGCCATAACATTAACTAAAGGATTTCCGGAATAACTATCATCGAAGTCAATTTCACCTCCAACAGTCGGCACACCGACACAATTCCCATAATGGGCAATACCGGATACAACACCTCGCAGTAAATCAACATTTGATGATCTATCAAGGTTTCCGAATCTCAATGAATTCAATACTGCAATTGGCCTTGCACCCATAGTAAATATATCTCTTAAAATCCCTCCTACACCTGTTGCAGCCCCTTGAAAGGGTTCAATAGCAGACGGATGATTATGACTTTCAATTTTGAAAACAAGTTTTTGATTATTTCCAACATCAATAACGCCAGCATTCTCTCCAGGTCCAACTAAAACATTTTTACCTTTGGTGGGAAATTGAGATAGTAAAGGTTTTGAATTTCTATAACAACAATGTTCAGACCACATAACGCCGAACATGCCTAATTCTGTTCTATTAGGTTTTCTCTTTAATCTTTTACAAATTTCTTCGTAGTCATTAAGTGTTAAATTTTCAACTTTGAGGGCCTCATTAAGATCATAAAGATCATGATTTTCTTGATTTATCATTCTTTATATCCAAGGATCATCTTGTTTTTTTTCACTAAACGGTATGGATGTTCTATCATCATTATAAAAACTTTTTTGTTTATAATCTAAGTTTTGGTTAATATCTTCATCTTCTTCAAGCCATTCCTCTAGTCTATTAGAAGCAATATTTTTCATATCATCAAATCTATCAAAAATTTTTTTCCCTTTTTGCATAAATTCATTTTTAATACTTGATTTGATTAAAGATAAATCATCTAAAGAGTTACTTTTACAAAATACCAATCCAGGTTGTTGATCATTAATATTTTCAATATTTAATTTCCATCTACTAGAACCTGGAATCTTAGGGTTAGATCTAGAAACTAAGTAGTATTTTATTTTGCCGGTTTTAATTTCAAATAGAAAATCTGCAATAACTCCTATTTTTGATCCATTTACATTTATTAAATTTGCTTCTATTAAAGTTGGAAACCTATTTAAAGTTGCTAAATCGGAAATAGCGGGATCACCTTTGATATAAATTTCATTATCTATTATTTGAGAAATTTGATTTAATCGCCAAACATTTCTCTTTAAATCAAAATTTGAAGGGCGAGAGTACCATCCTAAAATCCGATGGACAGGAGGATGCATCCAAACATTTTCACCGTTTCCATAATTAAGGACCATATTACCCTTAACACTATAATTTAGTAATTCACTTAATAAAATTTCTTTGGGTAATTTCAAATTAAGAACGAACCTGAACAGGCATAACTAAATAAGTAAAAGAATTGAGATTATCTTCTGGTACAAAAACAGCTGGAGTAGTAGCAATATTACACTTTAAAAGTACATTTTCAGAAGCAATGACTTTTAAACCTTCTAATAGATATCTTACGTTAAATGCAATATCAAAATTTTCTCCAGAGTAAGAAACAGGTATTGATTCATTTGCGTTTCCAATATCCTGGGCATCTGCGCTAATTGAAGCTAAATCTGTATTATCTATTTTAATTTTTACAACACTACTTTGTTGATCAGCTAAAACAGCAATTCTTTCTAATGCATCGATTAATTTTTTTGTATTAAAATTCAAGATTTTAGAAAAAGAATCAGGAATTAATTGAGAATAATTAGGATAAGTACCTTCTAGGGTTCTTGTAGTAATTATTTGATTAGAAGAAATAAATACTACTTGACCTTTGTCATAGAAGAGTTTTATTGAATTTTCTGAGCTTCTCAAAGATACTAGTTTTTCAATTTCTCTTAATGATCTAGTTGGAATAGTCACTGACAAATCACCTTCATTTGAAGGTGAGTTTTCTTTATTTTCGATATGTTCTTCATTGCAAATTAAAGTAACAGCCAATCTATGACCATCTGTAGAAGCAGACTCTAAGTAATTTGGTTTAAATGTGAAATTGACACCTGTTAGTAATTGTTTTGAATCATCATTACTACTAGCAAAAATGGTAGATTTTAAAGCTTTTAAAAAAGAACTAGGATCAATATTCAAAGAAGTACCACTTTCAACAAATGGTAAATTAGGATATTCATCAGAGGGGATTCCTTTAAGGTTAAAAGAACCTCTGTCACTTTTGATTAAGATATTATCTGAATTCTCATCAACTTCTAAAGAAACAGGAGTTTCATTAGGTAATTTGTTTACTATTTCGGATAAAAGTTTTGAAGGTATCGTAATAGCTCCACTATTTTTAACAGTTCCATCAAAAGAAGTTTGAATTCCTAAATTGAGGTCAAATCCTGTCATGCTAATTTTATTGGTTCCCTCGTCAGCTGTTAAAAGAATATTTGCAAGAATTGGATGAGTTGGTCTTGAAGCAACTGCTTTGCTCACTAATTGTATAGAATTATTTAATTCATTTTGATTACAAATAATTTCCATCGGAATTTGGAACTTTTTACAAATACAATATACTTTTATCGTAAAATAAATTCAATAAATTTATTTTTTACTCTTTTCTAATATAAAAATTAAATAATAAAATAAAAATTTAGTAGTAGTAGTTCTTGTGGAAATTGTGGAATTTTTAAATTAAATAGCTTGTCAAAATAGTTTATGTACTCAAAAACATGTGGAAAAAATTTTTTATTTGTTAAATAGTTCTTTTTTTATCTGCAAAATTTAAATTTATTCAACAAATAGAATTACTTGTTATGTATTTTTCAACAAACAATTTTTGTTTTTAATTGATTTCCACAGACACTATTTGTTTTGGATTTTAATATCCTAGGATTTTAGTTATATTTTTTAATGAAGGTTCAATATTTTTTCTGAAAATAGCATCATTGTTATTTATTGCACAATCAGGATCTTTCAATCCATTTCCAGTAAGAACACAAACAATAGTGGATTCTTTCTGAATTCTATTTTTATTTTTAATCAGTCCGGCAACTGATGCTGCACTGGCAGGTTCACAAAATACTCCCTCTTTGGCAAGGATTTTATAAGCATTGATTATTTCTTCATCTGTAACTGACTGAAAGTCTCCTTTACTCTCTTTTTTCACTTTTTTAGCTTTTTCTCTATTTACAGGATTCCCAATTCTTATTGCAGTCGCAATTGTTTCTGGATCTTTAACTATTATATTTTTCACTAATGGAGCAGAGCCTTCGGATTGAAAACCCATCATTATTGGTAATTTCAAATTTCTTTTTATTTTTGAATATTCTTTAAATCCCATCCAATAAGCAGTTATATTTCCGGCATTACCCATTGGAATACAAAGCCAATCAGGAGTATGACCTAAGTCATCAACTATTTCAAAAGCTGCCGTCTTTTGTCCTTGTATACGATATGGATTAACAGAATTAACAAGTTCTATAGGATGTTCTGAGGATAAATCTCTAACAATTTCAAGAGCCTTATCGAAGTTTCCATTTATAGATATTATTTCAGCGCCATACATCAATGCTTGCGCAAGCTTTCCTTGTGCAACAAATCCTTCTGGGATTAAAACATAAGGTTTTAATCCTCCTCTGGAAGCATATGCTGCAGCTGCAGCAGAAGTGTTTCCAGTACTTGCACAAATTACTGCTTTACGGCCTTCTTCTTTTGCTTTGCTAATTGCCATAGTCATTCCACGATCTTTAAAAGATCCTGTTGGATTAAGGCCATCATATTTTAAAAAAACTTTTGTTCCATTTCCAATTAGGTTGCTAATTGATTCGCTGTGAATTAGTGGTGTATTTCCTTCATTGAGGGAAATAATAGGAGTCTTTTTTGTAACTGGTAGATATTGTTTATAAGCCTCTATTAGACCTGGCCATCTTTTTTTTCTGTAATTAATACGTAGTTTATTTTTGATTTTATTTAATAACACCATGGTTGTTTAATTTGTTTTGATTTTCTCTAGAGGAGAATTGGTAAAGAAGGTTAATAATTCTGAAATCGATTCTACTTTATTCATAACTTTGCTCAAAGCACTGACATCTAAAATTACAGTTTTAGTTGGATATCCTTCAAAAAAATTTATTAGATTAATTTTTCCATTTCCTATATTAATTCCTTGAATTACGCTTGCTCTAAGGGCCAACATGCCTGTTCTTTCATCAGTTGCTCTGGGTGGGTGGATAATAGATGAAAGTCTTGTTAAAAAAACATTTCCTATTTCAGAATTTACTAACTTGCTGGCAATGGTAATAGGAACTTCAAAATCTTTATTTAACACTGTTCTAATTTCTTTATCGGGAGTCCCAGTTGCTTTCAAAATTCTTTTTAATTTTCTTGTGGATTTGCCTTCATTAGCAAAAGTTTTTAAAGAATTTACTTTTATTGTTCTAGAAAATATGCTGTATACGATTTTAATTTCTTCGGCAGCATTAGCCTTTGGAACATTAAAAAATAATGGAGAGATTACTAAAATAACAAATATTTTAAATATTAAAAATTTACTAAACTTCATTTAGATATTTGCACCAGCGGCAATCTTAACAAGTCTTACTACTCCTTTTTCAGTTACTTTTTTTGCAATTTTTATACCCATTTCTTTTGTATAAGGCTCATTTATAAGTCTCGGAACCCTTTTTAGAAAGATGTCAATTGAATAGCCGGGTACTTTTTGTAAAATTTCTAAAAAGTTTCTCAATGGCTCTATATACATTATGAGGTCATTCAAATTGTTATTTTCGTTAATAGTATTTAATTTAATTGATTGTGGAAGATAGTTATTTAAACTTCTCAATATTTTTAAACTAAGTAAATCTATCTGATTTGTTAAACCTTCAACTATTTCATTTCTAAGAAATCCTCCATTTGGAGAAAAGAGAAGATTTATAACTTCGTCTAAGAGTTTTTCTAAATCGAGATTTGTTTGTTTTGCAGCGTTAGAAAGCAGATCTTCTAAACGGTCCCATTTAAATTTTTTATTATCAAAAAGCATTTCTTTAAGGCTTTCCCTTAATTGTGGATCAGGGTCTTCCATCAATCTTCTTGCAAAATATGGATAAGCTGCGCCTAATATTTTGAAATTTGGATCTACGCTTAAAGCTATCCCTTCTAATGTAAGTAATGACCTAATTATAAGTGCATAATATGGGGGAAGTCTGAAAGGGAATTTATACATAACACCAGACATATCGTCAGTAACGCTTTTAAAATCCATTTTCGAAACTCCTTCTTCAACGGCGTTAATGAAAACATCTTGAAATGCTGGAACGATTGGTTCTAGGTTAACTTCCTCTGATAAAAATCCCAATTTTACGAAATCTTGAGACAATTTATCGAAGTTTTTATTTACTAAATGAACTACTGCTTGAATTAATCCTGATCTAGATTCTCTGGAAACCTCGCTCATCATTCCAAAATCTAGATAACATAATCTTCCATCTTCTAGGGCTAATAAATTACCTGGATGTGGGTCTGCATGAAAAAAACCATGTTCTAAAAGCTGTTCTAAACTGCATTGCACCCCTATATCAATCATTTCATCAGGATTAATTCCTAATTTTTTTACGTCTTCTAAATTTGTTAATTTTGTACCGTCTATCCATTCCATTGCTAAAACTCTTCTTGAAGTTATTTCTTTATAAATTTTTGGTACGGCAATCATTTTGTTATGTTTATGCATATCTCTAAATTTTTCTGCATTTGCAGCTTCGTTTAGATAATCCATTTCTTCAAAAACTCTTTTGCCTAATTCATCAATTAAAGCAACTAGATCACTTCTTATTAATCCGATATTGTTTTTTAGCCAATAAGCAATATTTCTCACTATGTAAAGATCTAAGGTTATTTGTTCTCTTAAACCTGGCCGCTGCACTTTTATTGCAACGATCTCTTCATTTTTTAATTTAGCTTTATGCACTTGCCCTAAAGAAGCAGCGGAAATTGGTTCTTTATCAATTTCTAAAAAAATCTCATCTATTTTGTATCCTAAATCTTCTTCTATTAATTCCATAGCTTTATCGCCATCAAACCCAGGGAGTTGATCTTGCAATTCAGATAATTCTTCCAGAAGAATCCCTGGGATTATATCTGGTCTAGTCGATAAGGCTTGGCCTGCTTTAACAAATGCAGGTCCAAGTTCTACCAACAAATTTGTTAATTCTCTTGCTCTAAATCTTGCTTGCTGTTCATTTCTCAATCTTCCAGTTAATTTATCCCATCCAACGGAAAAGATGTAAGCAAAAATAGGTATGAGTGTTTGCCAAAGTCTTTTTAAAAGTCTTTTGGGATTTTTTTTGTAAATTTTAGAAATTGTATCTGGATCATAATTTAAGAGTCCAGATACCTCAATAAAATCAGTAAAATCTTCTTTCATAACTTTATATATTTTAAACCTTTATTTTTTTTAAAAAGAAGTTAATTTTTTTATATGGAAGATTTATCATGTTAGTACAACTTAAAATAAAAAATATAGCCTTAATAGAAATTATAGAAATTAATTTCGAAAAAGGTTTGAATATCATAACTGGGGATTCAGGTTCAGGAAAATCATTAATTTTGGATTCCCTTAATGCTTTATTTGGTGGGTCCAATATACCTCTAAAACATTTAATACGTCCAGGAAAAGATTTTTGCGTTATTGAGGCGATATTTTCCTCTTCTTCTCAAATTAAAAATTGGTTAATGAGTAATGGTTTTGAAATCAATTCTTCAGAACTTCAAATTAAAAGAAAATCTTATAAAAAAAATAATAAAATCATATCCAAATATAGCCTTAATGATTTATCAATTAATAGAAAATCATTGGAAAAACTTGGAAGATTATTAATAGATTTTGCAGGTCAATCTGATACTTTTATCTTTGATTCTGCAGATAAGAGAAGATTAATTATTGATGACTTATGTTCCCAAGAATTAAGAGATACTAATGAAAGGATTCAAAGTATATGGGGCGAAAGTAAAGTTTTAAAAGAATTAATGGATGAAAAAATAGAATTCTTTAGGAACAAAGAAGAAAAAAACTTGGCAATTAAACACATGTTGAAGAGTTTAGAAGAAGCTGATTTAAATTCCAGTGAAGAGATTTCAGAATTAGAGTTATTAGAAAATAAACTTGTAAATAATCTAGCAATTAATAATTCAATTAAATCATCATTAGATAACTTAAATAATTTGCGTCATGATGAACCGTCAGTAATCTCTTTGATAAATCAATCAATAAAGATTTTAAATAAAACAGCAGATTTCGATTTAAAGATTCAAAAATTTAGAAAGAAGTTATTAAATATCCATGCTGATGTTGAAGATCTAATTTTTGATCTAAATTCATATTTGCAAGACATAGAAAATTATGAATCTAATCTTCCAGAAATACAAAAAAGATTATTTTTTTTAAAAAACTTAGAGAGAACTTTTTCATTGGAGGTGCCTCAATTAATTGAAAAGCGCGATCAATTAAAGATGTATTTTCAACAAAATGATCAAAATAATGATATTTGCAGGATTAAAGCTCAAATTGAGAATTTACAAAGTAATTTAGATTCTTTATTTATTATTCAATCTACTGAAAGAAAAAAAATTGCTAAACAATTACAAAATTCAGTAATGTCTATTTTAAGTAATCTAGGTTTAGAAAATGCAAATTTTTCAATTCAATTTACTAAATGCAAACCTTCTGGATATGGAATTGACGATATAAATTTTTTGTTTTCAGCTAATCCTGATCAGAAGCTTGCTCCATTATCAAATGTTATTTCTGGCGGAGAAATGTCAAGATTCTTGTTGGCTATTAAATCCAGTATTTCTAAAAAACCCAATACTTTTTTTTTAGATGAAATTGATAGCGGTTTGAGTGGTAAATCTTTATTTTCTTTGGTTGAGCTTATAAAAGAAATTTCTAAAAATCAACAAGTTTTATGTATTACACATCAGCCATTCTTAGCCGCTAGGGGATTATCTCATTTCAAAGTTAAAAAAAGCGTAATCAATGGAATAACTTATATTTCAACTGCAAAACTAACTACAAAAAATCAAAGAAAAAATGCACTAATAGAACTTATAGGTGGAGCTTCTTGCGAAGTAAACGAATATGCTTCTAGACTTCTTGATCGTCCTGCTGCGTAAAATAGAAAAAATTCTATTATAATAACCTTTTTAAATCATAAATTAGATTTAAACATGGTTAATAAAGTTGATAGTAGTTTTGGAGAGGATAACTCAATTAATATTAGGGGAGCACGTCAGCATAATTTAAAAAATATTGATCTTTCACTACCTAGGAATAAATTTATAGTTTTTACAGGTGTGAGTGGAAGTGGTAAAAGCTCTCTAGCCTTTGATACTATTTTTGCCGAAGGTCAAAGAAGATATGTTGAGAGTCTTTCGGCATACGCAAGGCAATTTTTGGGTCAAGTAGATAAACCAGATGTTGACAATATTGAAGGTTTATCACCTGCTATTTCAATTGATCAAAAATCTACAAGTCATAATCCTCGATCAACAGTTGGAACAGTAACAGAGATACAAGATTATTTAAGATTATTGTTTGGTCGTGCTGGTGAGCCACATTGTCATCACTGCGGGATTCCAATTGCGCCTCAAACAATTGATGAAATGGTGGATCAAATTCTTCTTTTACCAGAAGGAACAAGGTACCAATTGTTGGCTCCTGTTGTAAGAGGTAAGAAAGGAACACATACAAAATTAATAAGTGGATTAGCTGCTGAAGGATTTGCTAGGGTAAGAATCAACGGAGAGGTAAGAGAACTTGCTGATAGTATTGAATTAGATAAAAATCAAATTCATAATATTGAGGTTGTTGTTGATAGATTAATTGCAAGAGAAGGAATACAAGAAAGATTAAATGATTCTCTACAAACTTGTCTCAAAAGAGGTGATGGATTAGCAATAGTAGAAGTTGTACCAAAAAAAGGGGAAAATTTACCTTTTAATTTAGAGAGAGAAAAACTTTACTCAGAAAATTATGCATGTCCTGTACATGGCTCTATTGTTGAAGAACTGTCTCCTAGATTATTTTCTTTTAATAGCCCATATGGTGCCTGTCCAGATTGTCATGGGATTGGTTATTTAAAAAAATTTACTGCGGATAGAGTTATACCTGATAAAACATTGCCTGTTTATGCTGCAATAGCTCCTTGGAGTGAAAAAGATAATACTTATTATTTTTCTTTACTTTATTCTGTAGGACAAGCTTATGGTTTTGAATTAAAAACTCCTTGGAAAGATTTAAGTGATTTGCAAAAACAAGTTCTACTTTTGGGATCAGATAAACCAATATTAATTCAAGCTGATAGTCGTTTTAAAACTTCTAGTGGTTTTGAAAGACCTTTTGAAGGGATTTTGCCAATATTAGAAAGGCAATTGAATGAAGCCAATGGAGAATCAGTTAAACAAAAATTAGAAAAGTATCTAGAGTTAGTTCCCTGTAAGACGTGTTCTGGAAAAAGATTAAGACCTGAGGCTTTGGCCGTTAAACTTGGTCCATACAACATCACTGACTTAACTTCTATAAGCGTTTCTGAAACCTTAAATCACGTAGAGCGCATCATGGGTTTAGCTAAGTCAAAAAAGGAAAATATATCTTTATCAGAAAAACAAAAGCAGATAGGTGAATTGGTTTTAAAAGAGATTCGCTTACGTTTGAAGTTTTTAATTAATGTAGGTTTAGATTATTTGACGTTAGACAGACCAGCTATGACTTTGTCTGGTGGAGAGGCTCAGCGTATTAGATTGGCTACACAAATTGGTGCCGGCCTTACTGGCGTTTTATATGTATTAGACGAACCAAGTATTGGTTTACATCAAAGAGACAATGACAGATTATTAGAAACATTAAAAAGCTTAAGAGACTTGGGAAATACTTTGGTTGTGGTTGAACATGATGAAGATACTATGAAATCCGCAGATTATTTAGTTGATATTGGTCCAGGGGCAGGTGTTTATGGTGGGGAAATTATTGCTAAAGGATCTTATCAAGATGTCTTAAATTCAGAAAAGTCATTAACTGGAGCCTATCTCAGCGGTAGGAAGTCTATTCCTACTCCAAAAGAAAGAAGATCATCTGTAAAAAAAAGTTTAATTTTAAATAATTGCTCTAAAAATAATTTAAAAAATATTTCTGTGGAATTTCCTTTAGGAAGATTAGTTTCTGTAACTGGTGTGAGTGGAAGTGGGAAGAGCACCTTGATAAATGAATTACTTCATCCTGCATTGTGTCATTCTCTAGGATTAAAAGTCCCTTTTCCTCAAGGTGTCAAAGAGTTAAAGGGTATAAAGGCAATTGATAAAGTTATCGTTATTGATCAATCTCCAATAGGAAGAACTCCAAGATCAAATCCTGCTACATATACCGGTGCTTTTGACCCTATAAGGCAGATATTTACTGCCACAGTAGAAGCAAAAGCAAGAGGTTATCAGGCTGGTCAATTTAGCTTTAATGTGAAAGGAGGAAGATGTGAAGCTTGTAAAGGCCAGGGGGTCAATGTTATTGAAATGAATTTTTTACCTGATGTGTATGTTCAATGTGAAGTATGTAAAGGAGCTCGTTTCAATAGGGAAACTCTTCAAGTTAAATATAAAGGTTTCAATATATCTGATGTTTTAGAGATGACTGTTGAACAAGCTGCAGAAACTTTCTCTGCAATACCTCAAGCTGCTGATAGATTATCTACGTTGGTAGATGTAGGCTTAGGATATGTCAAACTAGGCCAACCAGCACCTACATTATCTGGTGGAGAGGCTCAAAGAGTGAAGTTAGCTACGGAATTATCAAAAAGGGCCACTGGAAAAACTTTATATTTGATTGATGAACCAACTACAGGGTTAAGTTTTTATGATGTTCATAAATTAATGGATGTGATACAACGTTTGGTAGATAAAGGTAATTCAGTAATTGTTATTGAACATAATTTAGATGTTATTAGATGTTCAGATTGGATTATCGATTTAGGACCTGATGGAGGGGATAAAGGCGGAGACATCATTGCTGAAGGTATTCCTGAGGATGTAGCTAAAAATCCTACAAGTCATACAGCAAAATATCTTAAAAAGGTTCTAAAATAAAAAATTTCTTGTTGTATTTCTTTGTATTTTAATTATTTAAGAAAAAAGAAATTCTTTTTTAGATGGGCATAAAACTAATCTGTTACTGCTTTTTTTAAAATTTTGCATTAAAAAAAATTAAAATCATAATGCTTTCTTAATATTTCCTTAGAAAATTCAGCTTATTTGTATTAAAGGCCGTTGATCGGAGGATTTGCTTGATGAGGTTGAAATTTTTACATTTACATTTACATGGTCTTATACGTTCTAAAAATCTTGAGTTAGGCAGGGATGCAGATACTGGAGGGCAAACACAATACGTTTTAGAGTTAATTAAAAGTTTGGCTAATACTTCAGAAGTTGATCAAGTGGATTTAGTTACTCGTTTAATTAACGACCCTAAAGTAGACGATGAATATTCTCAAGAAGAAGAATTTGTAGAACCTGGAGTAAGAATTTTAAGATTCAAATTTGGACCTAATAAATACTTAAGAAAGGAATTGCTTTGGCCTTATTTAGATAATTTAACTGAAAGACTAATTTCTTATTATAAAAAAAACAAAAAGCCTAATTTCATTCATGCACATTATGCAGATGCTGGATATGTAGGAGTTAAACTAAGTAAATCCTTAAACTTACCTCTTATTTTTACTGGTCATTCTTTAGGAAGAGAAAAAAAAAGGAAATTGCTTGATACTGGTTTAAAAACTAATCAAATAGAAAAGCTTTATTCTATAAGTCAAAGAATTGAAGCAGAAGAAAAAGCACTGAAGTCTGCAGATATTGTTGTTACAAGCACTAAACAAGAGTCAGTGTATCAATATTCCCAATATTCTTCCTTTTCACCTCATAAAGCTAAAGTTATTCCTCCTGGTGTTGATCATAATAAATTTCACCATATTCACTCCACAACCGAGACAGCCGAAATTGAAAATATGATGAAACCTTTTTTAAAGGATTCTTCTAAACCACCATTTTTAACTATTTCTAGAGCTGTAAGAAGAAAAAATATTCCCTCTTTGATTGAGGCATATGGAAGATCTGAAAAATTAAAAAGAAAAACTAATTTGATTTTAATTTTGGGCTGTCGAGATAGTACTGCAAAACTTGATCCTCAACAAAAAGATGTATTTCATAATATTTTTGAAACAATTGATAAATATAATTTGTATGGAAAGGTAGCTTATCCAAAAAAACATCTTCCAAGTCAGATTCCTGCTTTATATAGGTGGGCTGCGAGCAGAGGTGGTGTATTTGTAAATCCAGCTTTAACAGAGCCTTTTGGTTTAACTCTTCTTGAAGCTTCTTCATGTGGATTACCAATAATATCAACAAATGATGGAGGTCCAAAAGAAATTCGCTCAAAATGTGAAAATGGACTTTTAGTAGATGTTACTGATATTAATGAGTTGAAAGTTATTCTTGAAAAAGGAATTTCAAATAATAATAAGTGGAAATTATGGAGCAGAAATGGAATTGAGGGTGTTAATAGACATTTTAGTTGGAACACTCATGTACGCAATTATTTATCAGTACTTACTGAGGAATTTTCAAGTTCAAATACTTATTCTTCATCTGACATTAAACAAAGTTGTTTAAAAGGAACTTCTTCACTTATAAAACCCCATTGATCAAATACCTCAGGATCAGGGTGAAGAATTAATTGATTTTTTTGAGTTTTCTTTAGTTTGAAGCCTTTCTTAGATAGTTTTTTCATTAACTTAGCAGTTTCTTCAAATCTTGATGCCATTGCATCAAGACTTGAGCAGTCACTAGTTAATCCATTATCTTTCCATGTAAAAAAATTCATAACAAATTTTTTAAAGATTGATTTTTAAAACTATACCTAAAATTACAAGTAAAATGTTGATTTTCCAAAAATTTTCAACTATTTTTTGTTCTTTAAATCCTTTAAGTTCAAAATGGTGGTGTAGTGGAGCCATTAAAAATATCCGTTTACCTTTGCGAAATAATTTTTTTGTAATTTTAAAAAACCCCACTTGAATCATTACTGATAATGATTCAATAATAAATATTCCTGAGAAAATAGATAACGTAAAAACGCTATTGGTTAATAACGCTATAGAACCCATAATTGCTCCAATACTTAGAGATCCAGTGTCACCCATAAATATTTTTGCAGGATAACCATTATATTTGAGAAATCCTAAGCATATGCCGGACATGGAAAAACATAAGATACTAAAAATAAAAAGTTCTTGCTGTTCTTTCATTAATATTTCTGTTCCTAATCCATAAAAGACAATCCCACTGCATCCAGCTGCTAATCCATCTAGTCCATCAGTCAAATTTACTGAATTACTTATACCCACAAGTACTAAAAAAGAAATTGGCAATATGAAAATATTCATATTTATTCCCCAGGAGTCAGAAACTGTTATTAATGGACTGATTAAATTTTTTTCATAGGCGAACAATATAAAAATTATTGAAATGACACTTTGTAAGATAAATTTTTCCTTTGTTTTTAACCCTGTATTTTCTTTGTTTCTAATACTTAAATAATCATCTAAAAAACCTGTAATAAAAAAACCAAAAATAGTCAGTAATAAAAGAAATAATTTGAGGGAACCCAAATTTATAGTTATTATCAGAAGAAAAATTAAAAAAGGGATTATCAAAAAAACCCCACCCATCGTTGGTGTATCACTTTTTTTATAGTGATTAGAAGGACCTTCAATTCTTATATTTTGAAGTAAATTTAATTTTCTGATTATTTCTAGGCCCTTCTTGGTTGCGAATAAAGAAATAAAAAAAAATAATGTGAAAACTCCTATAAAAATAAAATTATTAAAAAGATATGAGGTTGCTATTAAAGCAAAAATATTTAATATTAATAACGATTTAAAGTTAAACTTTTTAATCTTCCCAATCATCTTCTGAAGGATCTTCTTCAGTTTTATAATCTTCTTTTTCTCCCATAAGCGCTGAAAGCTCTTCTTCTTCTATAGTACTAATCTCTTGTGAATCTCCCTCTTTTTCTGCTACTAGTCTTCCTGTTTTCTCTAGCCAAGATAGTAGATCAGGTTCATCTCTTAATGGCAAAACAGGAGCTGGATCATCTCTGTGGTAGCAAGTTAAAGCTGGGTTGACTTCAGAAATATCGTCTAATCTAAGTTTTAGTTTATTTGAGTCCATTAAAGATTATGTTCTATATATAAGATAATACATAATGATGCTCAAGAAAACTTTGTTTGATAAAGCAAATTTAAAATACTTTTTTATCTGGCTAATTTCATTATTCTTGTCTGGATTATTTAAACTTGTTGGATATTTGAACCCCAATGTTTTAATAATTAATAACTTTCTTCTCGTGTTACTAGTTTTTGGTCCAGCTCTTTTAGTTACAATAATATTAGTTTTTAATAAGTTTTCAAATTCTTAATTACGTCAAAAATTTAAATTTTATGGAGCAAATTTAGATGCAGCAGGTAAAAAAAGTTGTACTAGCTTATTCAGGCGGGGTAGATACGAGCGTTTGTATTCCATATTTAAAGAATGAATATGGAATTTCAGAAGTAGTTACTTTTGTAGCCGATCTTGGACAAGGTGAGGATTTAGAACTTATTAAGCAAAAAGCTTTAGATTCTGGTGCATCTAAATCAATTGTTGGCAATTTAGTCAATAGTTTTGTTGAGAGATACGCTTTTCCAGCTATTAGAGCAAACGCATTATATTTAGATAAATATCCTTTATCTACAGCTCTTGCTAGGCCTTTAATTGCTGAAAATCTCGTGAATATTGCCAGAGAAATTAATGCTGACGCAGTAGCTCATGGATGTACTGGTAAAGGAAATGATCAAGTTCGGTTTGATTTAGCAATAAATGCGTTAGGCCCTGATTTAAAAATAATTACTCCTGCAAGGGAGTGGAATATGAGTAGAGAAGAGGCAATAGTGTATGGAGAAAAATTTGGTATTCCTGCACCAGTATCAAAAAAATCACCATATTCAATAGACGTTAACTTACTTGGTAGGAGTATTGAAGCAGGTATACTAGAGGATCCAATGCAAGAAGCACCTGAGGATATATTTTCGATGACCTCATCAGTTGATAATTCACCTGATTCCCATCAAGATATAGAAATTGTTTTCAAAAATGGGTTTCCAGTTGGAATTAATGATGAATTTTTAACTCCATTAGAGATCATTAAAAAAGCTAACGATCTTGCAGGTAACCATGGTTTTGGAAGAATAGATATGATTGAGGATCGAGTAGTAGGAATTAAAAGTAGAGAAATTTACGAAACACCTGGCCTCTTACTTTTAATCAAAGCTCACAAAGAATTAGAGAGCATAACATTAAACCCCGATGTAATCGATTTTAAAGGAATAGTGGAAAAAAAATGGGGTCAATTAGTTTATCAAGGTTTTTGGTTTGGACCTCTTAAAGAAAGTTTAGATGCATTTATATCATCTACTCAAACTTCAGTTAATGGAAGAGTAAAGATTAGACTTTATAAGGGCAACGCAATAGTAATTGGGAGAATGTCTGAAAATAATTCACTTTACAGGGAAGATTTGGCAACTTACAGCAAAGATGATGTCTTTAATCATTCTTTAGCAGAAGGTTTTATTTATATGTGGGGTATGTCTAATAAAATATGGGCTGAGTTAAATTCAAAAACAAAAGATTAACATTTAAGATTCTGTATTTTCTTTAGTTTCAGCATCATCTTTGCTCGAAGTTGAAGTATTTGCACTTGCTACTGGTTGTTTTTCTTGGGATTCAACTTTCGCATCTGGATTATCTTTATTCTCTGATTGAGATGTACTCTTGTTCGAAGGCCTCGGGGTTGGTAAAGGACCCTCTTGTTTAACAGTCATATATCTAATAACATCTTCACTTAGTCTCATTGCTTTTTCAATTTTGAAGATATGTTGCCCATCACCTTGATGACTTAGTTGCACGTAAATCCCTTCCCTATGTTTTGCTATTTGATAGGCTAATCTTCTCTTACCTCTCATTTGACTATCAAGAATAGTACCGCCAAATTCTTCTAAAAGCTTGTTGTATTTATCAATGTGATTAGTTACTTCATCTTCCGCAATGTCTGGGCGGAGGATATACATTGTTTCGTAATAAGTTTGTTGATCGTTCATAGTTTCAGACAAGGTCTTTGGCTCATAAATTGATTTGATGAGCGTCTGTTCATTACTTACGATACATTACGATAGGCAACTTCTTGACAAGTAGGGTCATTTTTAAAGATATTTTTTTAGTGCGTCATTCATTACATGAAAAGGTACTTCTAAACCATCTGTCCAAAATGATAATGATTTTATTCCTTGGGCAACAAGCATTTCCAAACCATCTATAGTCATGCATCCTTTTTTGGCGCTAAATTTCAATAGAGTAGTTGGGGCAGGGTTATATATCAAATCGTAAACAATTGTTTGCGAGTTAAGAGATCTCCAAAATGCTTCGCCATATGGAATTACATTATTTTCATATTTAGTTGTTTTCATTCCTGCTGGTGTTGTATTAACAATCAAATCTGCTTCACGAATTAAAATTTGAGCTTGATCATCACTATTCAATAAACCCTGCAGTTGAATTTGATTATCAAAGTTTTTAATTAATTCATTTAATGATGATTTGTTACGTGATATCACTGAAATTGTTGAAAAATTTAAATTTATTAAACCTTGAATAACAGATCTTGCTGCACCCCCAGAGCCAAGAACTATTGATTTTTTCTTTGCTAAGTTTAAATTTTTTAATGGGTAAATAAATCCCTCTACATCGGTATTAGTTGCGCTCCATTTTTTTTCAGCATTTAATTTCAGGGTGTTAATTGCTTTAAGTTTGTTAGCAATAGGTGAGATTTCACTACAAAGGTTAAATACTTTTTCTTTATGTGGAATTGTAACGTTTAACCCTTTGCAATTAATCTTTTTAAAAGAATTAAGAACTAATTCTAGATCTTCATCTTTACAGGGTACAGCAATATAAATTAAATCTAAGCCTAAATATTGAAGGGCAGCATTTTGCATAATTGGAGACAATGAATGGCCTACTGGATTGCCAATTAATGCGATGAAAGATGTCTTACTTGAAATCATGTTTAGAATTTTAACCCCAAAAGTAATGGTCTGTTCGGGAACCACACCCCGTCTTTGAGTAACATTAATGACGTCAATGACCGATTATGGATAATAACAAATATAAAGAATTTACCCATGGGTAAGGTAGTAGGAATTGATTTAGGAACAACTAATAGTTGTGTCGCTGTAATGGAAGGTGGTAAGCCTACTGTAATAGCAAATGCTGAGGGTTTCAGAACTACTCCATCAGTTGTTGCATATACAAAAAATCAAGATCAGCTTGTTGGACAAATAGCAAAAAGACAAGCTGTAATGAATCCTGAAAATACTTTTTATTCTGCAAAACGTTTTGTTGGTAGAAGAGTTGATGAAGTTAATGAAGAATCTAAAGAAGTTAGTTATTCTGTTGAAAAATCTGGTTCTAGTGTTAAATTAAAATGTCCTATTTTGGACAAACAGTTTTCTCCTGAAGAGGTGAGTTCTCAAGTTTTAAGAAAGCTAGCAGATGATGCAGGTAAATATCTTGGTGACAAAGTTACACAGGCCGTAATTACAGTTCCAGCTTATTTTAATGATTCCCAACGACAGGCTACGAAAGATGCTGGAAAGATTGCAGGTTTAGAAGTTCTCAGAATCGTTAACGAGCCAACTGCTGCTGCTTTAGCATATGGTTTGGATAAAGAAAATGAAAAAATTCTTGTTTTTGATTTAGGGGGAGGTACTTTTGATGTCTCAGTTATTGAAGCTGGTGATGGAGTAACTGAAGTTCTATCTACATCAGGAGATACACATTTAGGTGGTGATGATTTTGATAGATGCATCGTAGATCACTTAGCCAATACTTTTAAATCTAATGAGGGAATTGATCTCAGACAAGATAAGCAAGCTTTGCAAAGATTGACTGAAGCTGCAGAAAAAGCAAAAATAGAGCTTTCAAATGCTACTCAAAGTGAAATAAATTTACCTTTTATTACAGCGACGCCTGAAGGACCAAAACATTTGGATTTGAACCTTACTAGAGCAAAGTTCGAGGAATTAGCAGCTTCTTTAATTGATAGGTGTAAGACCCCAGTCGAGAGAGCTATAAGTGATGCAAAAATTTCTACTAGTGAAATTGATGAGGTTGTTATGGTTGGAGGCTCATCTAGAATTCCTGCTGTTTTAGATTTAGTTAAAAAAATAATTGGTAAAGAACCAAATCAAACTGTTAATCCTGATGAGGTTGTAGCTGTTGGAGCTGCTATTCAGGGAGGTGTTTTAGCAGGAGAGGTTAAAGATATATTGTTACTTGACGTTACTCCACTTTCTTTAGGTGTAGAGACTTTAGGGGGAGTAATGACAAAAATGATAAATCGAAATACTACAGTACCTACGAAGAAATCTGAAACATATTCAACTGCTGTGGATGGACAAACAAATGTAGAAATTCACGTATTGCAGGGTGAGAGAGAAATGGCTTCAGATAACAAAAGTTTAGGAACTTTTAGATTGGATGGTATACCATCAGCGCCTAGAGGGGTTCCACAAATTGAAGTTACATTTGATATCGATGCAAATGGAATTCTTAGTGTTACTGCTAAAGATAAAGGAAGTGGTAAAGAGCAAAGTATTTCTATTACTGGTGCTTCAACTCTATCTGATAATGAAGTTGAAAAAATGGTAAAAGATGCTGAATCAAATGCATCTGCAGATAAAGAAAAAAGAGAAAAAATCGATTTAAAAAATCAAGCTGAAACACTTGTATATCAAACAGAAAAGCAACTTGGTGAGCTTGGAGAAAAAATTGATGCTGCAGCAAAGTCTAAAGTTGAAGAAAAAAGTAATGCTTTAAAAGAAGCAACTTCAAAAGAAGATTACGAATCAATGAAAAAACTTCTTGAAGAACTTCAACAAGAACTTTATGCAGTTGGTTCATCTGTTTATCAGCAACCTGGCAATCAGCCACCATCACCTGGTGCAGCGGGCGGTTCTGATCAGAGTGATTCAAATGAAAAAGGTGGAGATGATGTAATTGATGCAGATTTTACTGAAACGAAAGATTAAGAAAAGTAATTTTTAATTTCATTTGCAACCCATTTAGAACATGCTGGAGAAAGTAAAATCCCATTTTTATAAAAACCTGTACATATAATTAGTCCATCTTCAAGATTTTTCATTATCGGTGAAGGCTCACCTTCAGGCCTTGATCTTATTCCATACCATTTTTTAGAAATCTTTCCTTTCATTAGCCAATTTGGTTTTTTATCGATAAAATTTGTAAGTTTTTCAAAAGTATTTTCTTCTGGCTCAGTACTATGTTCGTCGGTTGATCCAATAATTAGTTTATTTTTTGATTTTGGAATTATATTTTTACCATTAATATTGAATTGTTTTGGCAGCGATAATAAATCAACTTCTGCATCATTTACATCAATTTCCATAGCTTGACCCAAGACAGGTTTTAATGTGATGTTGTGAGATATCCTATCTATTAAATCAATTGCTTTTAGTGAATTGCACAAAATAACCATATCAGATTTGATATTTTCATTGTCTCTTGTTGTAGAAATCCATTGATTGTTTGATTTTCTGATTTTTATTACTTCCCCTTTTAAAAAATTGATTTTTTTGTGTTTTAGACATTTATCTAATGTTTGAAGTAAAGAAAAAGGATTTATTCTTCCATCTTTGAAGGAAATCATTCCTTTTAGATTTTTTGTTTGGAAGGCTTTATTTATATTCTTGATAAATATTGAGTCTCTTTCTAAAATTTGTAAGTTTTGATCATTACTTTCATAAATAAATTTCACTAATTTTTTAAACTTTTCTTCATTGGTAGTTAGTTGAATTAATGGCTTTTCGATATTTAATTCATTATTAAATTTTTGCAGGAATGTAATCCATTGTGGCCATAATTCAATGCTTTGTTTCCTGAGATCCCAGCTTCTACCTCTTCTTTTTTGATACATATTACCCATTAGTAAGCCTAAAGCTCCATAGCTACTATTTTGGAGTTCAGTTGGATCTATTATCGTTATCCGGAAACCTAATTCTGATAATTCTAAGGCGTTAAATTTTCCAATAATCCCTGATCCAATAATAACTATGTGTGCTTTTTGAAAATTTTCTTTTGAGCTTTTCATTGATATATTAGATATACTTGCTTACTTGACTTAATAGTTAAAGATTTTTTGGAACATCCTTCAATTATATTCAAAATTGTTTGTCCCGATCGTCCTGGCCTTGTAAGTTTACTTACAAGTTGGATTTCAAATTACGGTGGAAATATAAAACATTCTGATCATCATACAGATCAAGATGCGGGTTTGTTTCTTAGCCGAATTGAATGGAATAGTAATAATACTTTTTTTAATAGAGATGAAATTTATAAAGAATTTAAAAAAATTGCTGATGAAGTAAATGGAAAATTTAACGTAAATTATTCTGATGAAATTCCAAATGTTGCTATTTTCGTGAGTAAACAAAATCATTGTTTGATTGATTTACTTTGGCGAGTAAGAAATGGAGAACTCAAAATGAAAGTCCCGTTAATAATTTCAAATCATTCTGATCTTGAAAATATTGCAAATGACTTTAATGCAAAATTTGTTCACATTGATACTTTTAAAACAGATAAATCTATTGTTGAAGATCAATTTTTAGATTTACTAAAAGAATATGAAATTGATCTTGTTGTATTAGCTAAATATATGCAAATTTTGAGTGACTCTTTTTTAAAAAAGTTTTCTTCAATAATAAATATTCACCATTCTTTCTTACCTGCATTTAAGGGTGGGCAACCATATCATCGAGCTTGGAAGAGAGGTGTTAAATTAATCGGTGCTACTGCTCACTATGTTACTGAAGATCTTGATGAAGGCCCCATAATTGAGCAATGCACAGTTAATGTAAGTCATAGGGACGAGGTTGATGATTTGATCAGAAAAGGAAGAGATATTGAAAGAATAGCTTTAGCGAGAGCAGTTAGATTACATCTGAATCATCAAGTATTTGTTTATAACAGCAAAACTGCTGTTTTTGATTGAAGATAGTTTTTTAGTCTTCTAATTCTATTTGTATTTGTCTTTCATAAATTGATTCTTCATTAAAAGCTCTTGCTATCAAGAAACTGGCAATGCAGCTGATTAACACAGGTTTCATTATTAATAAATTTTTTGTTAAAGCAAAAGCTAGAAACATTGCTGTTATTGGTGTTCGCGAACATCCTGCTACGAAAGCTCCCATTCCTGCAAAAATGTATGTGCTTGGTGCATGTCCTGTCGCAATTTCTACCCAGCTCCCCATAATTAGTCCTATTGCCCCTCCTAAAGTAAGCATTGGATAGAACAATCCTCCAGGAGCTCCAGATGCTGCAGCTAAACCTGTCGTGATAAATAATACTAAAACTGCTAATAAAGCAATTCCAATACTTATATTTTGTTCAGCTATTATTTTCTGTAATTCATCTAAATTATGAAATGTACTGGGTAAAAAAGCATAGATACTTCCTAAAATAAGTCCACAGATACTCATCTTTAAAACAAATTTATTTTTGTACCACTTTTTTCCAAGATTTTGCATTAACAAAATAAATCTGCTGTACAATTCTGCAAAAATTCCAATAATTATTCCTAGTAAAACTAGGTAAATAAAATCTATAGGTAAGAAAAAAACTGATGGGTCATATTCTTTTTGGATTAAAAATCCGAGGTTAAAATCAAAGCCTCCTGCTTTAGGATCTAAACCCAAGGCTTGAATAATATCAGCAGATGAATCTGCAATGAAAGTTGTGATTACTACTAGTAGCAAAATTACTGGTCTAGCTGAGTTTAATAACTCTTCTATCGCATAGATAAATCCTCCTAATGGAGCGCTAAATACTGCAGCTATTCCAGCACCACCCCCTGCTGCTACTATTACTCTTCTGAAAGCTGTAGGAGCTTTGAGCCACTTGGCCATTTGCCAAGCTACTGATCCTCCCATTTGAACTGATGGACCTTCCGGTCCCAAAGGGAATCCACTACCAATAGCAATAATTCCTGATATGAGCTTTACTAATCCTACTTTTATATTCATTGGAACTTTTTTATGCCTTAAGAACCCCATGATTTGACTCACACCTGAACCTTTTGCAGCAGGGGCTATATTTTTGATCAAATATCCTGCAATAGCTCCTCCAAGAGCTCCAAAAATAGGTAAGACTGCAATAGATGGGAATTGGTCTAATAATGCTAATCTCCAATTATTAATAAAGTAAATTCCAGTTTTAAAAAATATGCTTGTAATTGAGGCTCCTAAACCTGTTAATAAGAGCGAAAATACAACGACTAGGGATCTTTGTTTTAATAATTTTTTGATAGTACGAGAAGAATTATTACTTGTTTTTTGAATATTATCTTTTATAAGGTTTGGCATAGTCCATGATTACTTTGACAAGCTGAAATTGTTTATTTCATCAAATTGAAGATAACGATAAAGTTCTTCTGAATATGGATTAATTTTATTTTTAGTAATATCCTGATATTCTTCGATTTCAGGAATTTTTCCAAGCAGTGCGCAAACTGCTGCTAATTCTGCACTCCCTAAAAATACTTGAGCATTTTTGCCAAGTCTATTGTCAAAATTTCTTGTACTAGTTGAAAATACTACAGAACCTTCATCTACTCTAGCTTGATTTCCCATACATAAAGAACAGCCTGGCAATTCTAATCTCGCACCACAATCTTCGAATATTTTATAGTAGCCTTCAGCTTTTAGAGTTTCTTCATCCATTTTTGTTGGTGGACAAATCCATAATTTAGCTTTTAAATTTTGTACTCCTTCAAGAACTTTTGCAGCTGCCCTGTAATGACCAATATTTGTCATGCAAGAGCCTATAAAAACCTCGTCAATACTTGTATTTGCAACTTCAGTGATTTCTTTTACATTGTCTGGATCATTAGGGCAGGCAACTATAGGTTGTTTTACTTTTGCTAAATCAATTTCAATGATTTCTTCATACTGAGCGTTTGAATCTGGTTGAATTAATGATGGTTTTCTTAACCAATTTTTCATATCATTTATTCTTCTTGAAATCGATTTTGAATCTTCATAATTGCTCTTGATCATTGTTTCTAACAGGCAAATATTGCTTCTTAAGTATTCTTGAACTGTTTCTTGAGATAAAAGTATTGTGCTACCAGCGCATGAGCGTTCTGCAGTGGCATCAGTAAGTTCGAAAGCTTGTTCAAGTTTTAGGTTTGGTAATCCCTCAATCTCCATAATTTTCCCGTTGAATATATTTTTCTTATTTTCTTTCTCAACAGTTAAGAGTCCTTTTTTAATTGCGAAGAGAGGGATTGCATTTACTAAATCTCTAAGAGTGATTCCTGGTAATAATTCTCCCTTAAATTTAACCAGCACAGATTCCGGCATATTTAATGGCATTGATCCTATTGCAGCGGCAAAGGCAACAATTCCAGAGCCTCCAGGAAATGAAATCCCAAGAGGAAATCTTGTATGACTATCTCCACCTGTGCCAACAGTATCAGGGAGAAGCATTCTGTTAAGCCAGCTATGAATTATGCCGTCTCCAGGCTTAAGAGCTACTCCACCTCTTTGAGATATAAAATCAGGTAATTCTTTATGGGTAACTAAATCTACTGGTTTAGGATATGCAGCTGTATGACAAAAACTTTGCATCACTAAATCTGCAGTAAATCCTAAACAAGCTAGTTCTTTTAGTTCATCTCTAGTCATTGGCCCAGTTGTATCTTGACTACCAACTGTTGTCATAATTGGTTCACAGGTAGTCCCTGGCCTAACTCCATCTAAACCGCAAGCTTTGCCTACTATTTTTTGAGCTTGGGTAAAGCCGGCACTACTTTCGGTAGGATTTTGTGGTCTGACAAATATTTCACTTGGTTGATAATTTAATTTGTTTCTAATTTTGTCCGTAAGAGATCTTCCAATCATGAGATTAATTCTTCCGCCAGCTTGAATTTCATCAGTAAGAGTTGATGGATACAAGTCGAATTTGCTTATTAATTCTTCAGTATTTGAATCTTTTTCAATTTTTTTAATAATGCCTTTATAAGGATATATTTTAATAACATCTCCTGTTTTCATATGAGATACGTCAGCTTCTATAGGTAAAGCTCCTGAATCTTGTGCAGTATTAAAAAAAATTGGGGCTATTTTGCTACCAATTATTATTCCACCTGTTTTTTTGTTGGGAACAAAAGCGATATCTTCTCCTATATGCCAAATGAGTGAATTAATAGCAGACTTTCTAGAACTTCCTGTTCCAACAACATCTCCAACATACGCTATTGGTAAATTTTGTTTTTTTAAATTATCAAGAATCTTTAGTCCATCAGGTTTTTTAAATTCCAACATAGCTAATGCATGCATTGGAATATCTGGGCGTGTTGTTGCATGTACAGCTGGAGATAAGTCGTCTGTGTTTGTCTCACCGTCAACTTTAAATACTAAACAAGTAATTTCTTTCTCCAGAACTTTTTTATTTATGAACCATTCTGCATTTGCCCAACTATTTACAACTTCTTTTGCATAAATATTATTTTGAGATAATTCATAAATTTCATTACCTGAGTCGTAAACAAGAATAATATTTTTTAAAACTTCTGCCGCTTTTTTTGCAAATATACTATTTTTTCCTTTAAGAATTTCAACCAAGGAATTCACATTATATCCGCCTATCATTGTTCCAAGTATTTCAATTGCTTTTTCGGGATTAATTGATTTGCAATATTTTTCGGAATTAACGATAGCTGTAAGCCAGCTTGCTTTCACATAAGCAGCCTCATCAACTCCTGGTGGTACTCTATTTATTAGTAAATCAAGTAGATTAGATGCATCGTAAGTACTATCTTGTTCCAATAATTTTGTAATACAATTTGTCTGCTCAGCATTTAAAGGTAAAGGAGGTATACCTTTGGTAGCTCTTTCAGCTACGTGATCTGCATAATCTTTTAGCAATGTTTCCAAATTCTTCATTAGTAAGGTTTAATGCCTAATCTATTGTTATTTTTAATATTGAAAAGGAGAGTATTCATAAATGCTTTTTTAAATATTCAAACTTCTTAATTAATCAATGCCGACATCATCAAATAATTCAGCTTTAGAAAAGACATCAGATTTACATGTTGTTGAAACGCGTCCATTAATACCTCCAAGCAGATTACATAATGATATACCTTTAGATCACGCCTCTGCTAATACAGTATCTAAAACAAGAAGATCTATACAAAATATTTTGCATCACAATGATCAGAAGCTTTTAGTTATTGTTGGACCTTGTTCAATTCATGATCTAGAGGCGGCAAAGGAATATTCAAAATATATTCAAAATTTCCGAGAAATTTATAAAGATAAATTAGAAATAATCATGAGAGTATATTTTGAAAAACCAAGAACAACTATTGGTTGGAAAGGATTGATCAATGATCCTCATCTAGATAATTCTTATGATATTAATACTGGTTTGAGAAGGGCAAGAAGTTTGCTTTCATATTTAGCAACTCGTGGCATACCTTCTGCTACAGAATTACTAGATCCAATTGTTCCTCAATACATTGCCGATTTAATAAGTTGGACAGCCATAGGTGCGCGGACTACAGAAAGTCAAACTCATAGGGAAATGGCATCAGGATTATCAATGCCTATAGGCTTTAAAAATGGAACGGATGGTTCCTTTAATACTGCAATTAATGCAATGCAGTCAGCTTCAAAGTCTCATCATTTCTTAGGTGTAAATGAAAATGGGATGGCTTCAATAGTTAATACTACAGGAAATCCAGATGGACATATAGTTTTAAGGGGCGGTTCAAAAGGGCCTAATTTCGAAAATGATCATGTTAAAAGAATTTCAGCTGAATTGAGGCAATGTAATCTTTCCCATAAAGTGATGATTGATTGTAGTCATGGAAATTCCAATAAAGACTTTCGAAAACAGTCGGAAGTGCTCAAAAATATAGCTTCTCAAATTATTAATGGGGAAAAAAATATTTTAGGAGTTATGCTTGAAAGTCATTTAAAGGAAGGAAATCAAAAACTTTTAAAAAAAGAAGATCTCCAGTTTGGAAGAAGCATTACCGATGCATGTATAGATATAGAAACAACAAAAGAATTACTCGCTATTTTATATAATTCTCTTAGTTAGTTATAAAAAAATTAAAAAATAATGCTGAAGAAACAGGAACAATGAAATTATCTATTCCTAAAACACTAAATTGTTCAAGCAAAGTCGCAAAAAAAGCTATTGTAAAATAATTTAAATTTAAACTATTTTGTTGGGCGTATCCTGTTGAGCAAACTACTATCAAACTTGTTAAAAACATTGTCATAGTACCAAATAAAGATTTTTTTTGTTTAAAAAAAATCCAACTCTTTGAGTTAAAGCTTTTTCCTATTAAACCAGCTAATCCATCACCAAAAGTCATTATGAAAAATCCACTAATTAATGCATATGGATCTTTATCCCAAAAAAGATAAATCAAAATAAATAAACTTAGACAATAAAATAATGTTCCATAACTCTTTCTCTCGACATCCTCAATTGTTGGAAATAATTTATAGGTGTAATTGATTAAAACCATTATGGAAACAATTCCCGTAAAAATTAGAGCAGAGTTTTGATTAATTTCTAAAAATTGAGCAATTGGTATTAAAGGTCCTATTCCAATATGTATTATTTTTCTGACGATTTCTCTGCTATCTTCATTATATTTTTTAAAAACTATTGATATTAAAAAAATTGAAAATAAATATAATAAAATTACAGTAAATTTTATCAATTTGGTTAAGCTGCTTTTTGATGAGTTGTCATTACTCTAAGTTTTAATATTGCTTTAGCTTCTAGTTGCCTTACTCTTTCTCGTGAAACATTAATTTGTCTTCCTATTTCTGCGAGTGTTAATGGTTCTTCACCATCTAAGCCAAATCTAAGCTTCATTATTTTTTGTTCTCTTTCATTTAATTGAGAAAGCCAAGTTCCTAAATGCTCTTTTTGAATAGTTCTATCCATACCTTCCATAGGCTCTTCACAGTTTGGATCAGGTATGAGTTCGCCAAGAGTACTTCTATCTTCTTCGCCTCTTGCGTGAGCATCTAGGGAAGCGCAAGGAGCACTTTGTGAAATTAAATCTTCTAAATCTTTTTGATCAATTCCCATTTCAGTTGCCATTTCCAATCTGGTAGGTTGTCTACCAAATTTATGTGATAATTCTCTAGAGACTCTTCTCATCTTGGATAGTTTTTCACTTATGTGAATAGGTAAACGGATTGTTCTTGCACTATTATCAATAGCCCTTGTCATTCCTTGCCTAATCCACCAGTAAGCATAAGTTGAGAATTTATATCCCATCGCAGGATCAAATTTATCTACAGCTCTTTCAAGGCCAATCGCTCCTTCTTGGACAAGATCCAATAATTCAAGCCCTTGGTTTTGATATTTTTTTGCAACGGAGACAACAAGCCTTAGATTAGCTGCCATCATTCTATCTCTGGCTCTTTTGCCAATCTTAATTTGATAAAGATTTCGTTGCGTTCTTTCAGTTTCAGGAATTTGTAGCAACTTTTTCATGTTCTGAACATGATGAGCTAACTCTATTTCCTCTGCTGGAGTCAAAAGAGGTACTCTACCAATGCTACTTAAGTAATAGCCAATAGAATCTGAAGCGAGTCTGCCAGATTTTTTTTGGCTTTGTTTTGCCGTAAGACTGGATTTTGATTTGCGAGACTTGCCCGCAGTGTTTGGTAATCTTGGCTCATCAAAATTTTTATCTGAAGAGCTTTTCGCAGATTCCAGAGGGATCCCCATCACCCTGGCCTCCTAAATAATGGATTTTTTAAAAAGCTAGCACTGAAATCGAAATAAAAACTACTTTTACGTTGAAATTTAAAAGACAAAAAAATTTTTTTTAAAGCTTATTTCTTCAAATCCATTGACATGAGTGAATTTTATAAAAATTAAAAAAATTTTAAAATATTAAGTATTTTTTTAAATGTTGTAAAAATCAATATTAATTTTATTTTTCTATGAGGTCAATTTGCGAACGATTATCCGATGAATCTAATTTATATTTCGAATAAGAACCATCCTCCTTCATTATCCAAGAAAAGTAATCATCTTTAATGTAGGTTTGCAAGAGCGAGTATATTTTAGATTTTAATTCGTAATCCTCTATGGGAGTAACAGCTTCTATTCTTCTATCAAGATTTCTCCTCATCCAATCTGCACTCCCAATAAAAACCTCATTATCACCGTTATTACAAAACCAAAAAATTCTTGAGTGTTCAAGAAAATGGCCAATAATGCTTATAACTTGAATATTTTCACTTAAATTTTTTCTTTGGGGATACAAGCAACAAATACCTCTTATGATAAGGCTAATTTTTACACCTGTATCTGAAGCTAAATAAAGAAGTTTAATTATTTCTGGGTCTACTAAAGAATTCATTTTTGCAATTATTTCAGCTTTCTTGCCTTCTTGTGCATTTTTAATTTCTCTCTTTATCAGAAATGTAAATTTTTCTCTCATCGATGAGGGAGAAACTAATAACTTTTGATAATTTTTTTGTTTAGAAAAACCTGATAGGTAGTTAAATAACTCAAGTAAATCTGATGCAATATCAGGATCAGTTGAAAGTAATCCTAAATCTGTATAAAACTTTGAAGTATTAGAGTTATAGTTTCCTGTTCCAATATGGAAATAATTCCTTAATCGTCCTTTTTCTTTTCTTACTATTAAAGCTATTTTTGTATGCGTTTTAAATCCTATGATTCCATATACAACATGAATTCCAGCTTGTTCAAGTTGTTTTGCCCATTGAATATTATTGTCTTCATCAAATCTTGCTTTTAGTTCAACAAGGGTCATTACTTCTTTTCCATTCTCTGCAGCTCTCATTAAAGCTGCGATGATAGGCGAATCCTTGGAAACTCGATATAAAGTAATTTTTATAGCCATTACAAGTGGATCATCAGCTGCTTTGTTTATAAATTCTTCAACTGAGGTTCTAAATAAGTCGTATGGATGATGTAGCAGAATATTTTTTTTTCTAAGTATATGAAAAATAGAATTAAGGTTTTTGTTTGAAGGTAAATCTAAATTTTTTAATTTCGGATGAGTTTTCCCAATTAGTAGATTTTCTTTTAAATCATTCCTATTAATTTTTGTAAGCTGATTTAAATCATCAAGGCCTAAAAAACTTTTGCAAAAGTAAATATACTCTTTTTGTATTGAGATGCTTTCAATGAGTAATTCCAGAATATTTTTTGGCATGTCCGATTCAACTTCTAATCTAACTACATCTCCACCTAATCTTCTCTTTTGCAAACTTTGTTCAACTGCTAGAAGAAGATCATCAGCTTCAAGTTCTTTTAATTCTAAATCTGCATCCCTTGTAACTCTAAAAAAAGAGTAATTTATACATTCCATTCCATTAAATAAAGTATTTATATTATTCCCAATTAAATCTTCAACACTTATGAAAAAATATGTACTTTCATCAACATGTTGAATGATTTCATTTGGAATTTGTATAAATCTATTTATATTTTTTGTTGGTATTTTTACTCTTACAAACTGATTTTTAGAATCTTCTCCATCCCTTATGAGAGCTGCCAAATTTAGACTTAAATTACTTATAAAAGGAAATGGATGTGCTGGATCAACAACTAATGGAGTTAATAAAGGGAAAATAGACGAAGTAAAATAGTTATTGCACCAATTTCTTTGATTTTCACTTAGGTCCTTATATTTTTTTAAAAATATACCATTTTCTTTTAGTTCATTATTTAATTCATCATTTATATAGTTTTCTTGTAGGCTAGTTAAATTCTTTACTTCTTTATTTATTTTTGTTAATTGTTGTTTAGGGGTAAGTCCATCAATACTTTTTTTTGTAATACCTGCTTCAACTTGAGCCTTTAACGAAGCTACCCTTACCATAAAAAATTCATCTAGATTATTACTAAAAATTGAACAAAATTTTAATTTATCTAGGATTTTGTACTCCTTTTCCATACCAGTTAGGAGTACTCTTTTATTGAATTCAATCCAACTTAATTCTCTATTAATAAAAACATCAACCTGGCTTTTCATTAAGATACTTTTGAATTTTGATTCTTTAAAGAATTATTATTTTTACCCTCTGCAATAAGGTATATCATGAAAAGTAAGATAACGGAACCAGCTATAAAAGGTGATTTAGGACCAAAACTATCATAAACTCTTCCTGCCATTGCAATTCCTAAAACCCCTCCAAGGCTCTGTAGACCCTGAAGGTTACTTAAAATTGATCCTTGTTTATCAACGTCTAATTTCTTTGATATTAGTGCTCTTAATGTGGGCGTAATTAATCCTGCTCCAACGGCTAAAAATGAAACAGCTGAATAAATATTAAGTGTCGCATTTTCTTTTGGAGCAGTTATTAAAAGAGCACATGCTACAAGAATGAAGCCTGATCCAAAAAGTGTTAATCGCATTTCGCCAAATTGCTTTACTAGAGGCCCTATTAGTCCTCCTTGAACGATAATTGCAATTATTCCTACTACAACAAGAGTTCCACTTGATGCTTTGGTCGTCCAGTTTAATGATTCTTGAAGGAAAAATATAAGGATGTTAGTCAATCCAGTAAAAGCAATAAAGTAAATAAAAAAAGCTAATGATAATTTTTTAATCTTTTCTTCTTTGAAAACTGTAAATAGAGCTTTTAAGGGGTTTTTTAAAGCAGTTTTTGATTTATTTGTTTCACTATTAGGCTTGGTTTCTGGTAAGTAAAAAAATACAAGGAGAAAATTGATTATTGGAATGATAGAGGCTATCAAAACTGGAATAATAAAATTATTATTTGTATTTCTTGCAAAAATTACAACAAAAATATTACCTAAGAAAAAACTTAAACCAAAAGCTACACCAATAAGACCAAATGTTTTTGCTCTTTTTTCAGGGCTTGAAATATCTGCAAGAATTGTTGTTGCTGTAGCTGCAGTCCCCCCACTTAAACCGTCAATTAGTCTCGCTAAAAATAATAAAAATAACGGGATAGTGGCTATTGAATTTGACCAATTAAAAAGAACTGTAAAAGATAATATTGATATTCCTATTACTGAACCAGTAATACAAAAAAGAGTGACAGGTCTTCTTCCATATCTATCACTCATAAGTCCTATAAAAGGAGAAGCTGTAAATTGAGCTAATTGGTAAGTGCATGATAATAAGCCATATGTACTCGCTTTAGAGTCAAAAAGTAAAACAAAAGAGGGTAATATGGGTAAAAGTATACTTTCACTTAAACGATCATTTAGGAGAGTGATAAACGCACTAAGGAGAGTAAATTTTTTATTTGGTTTTAATAAACTCTCTTTCACAATATTTACCTTCATTGCGATTAACTTTTACTACCATACTTGTTAATGGAGATTATTGTGCCCGGCATTGTTTATTTAGTTGGAGCAGGTCCTGGTGACCCTGAGCTTTTGACTCTTAAAGCTTTACGCCTAATTAAAAATTGTGATGCATTAGTTCATGATGCTTTAATCCCAGATGAAATAACAAAAGAGGCAGGAAAAAATACAGAAATTTTCCATGTAGGCAAAAGAGCTGGGAAGTGTTCTGTACCTCAGGCTGAAACTAATGATCTTATTTTGAAATTAGCAAAAGAAGGCAAAAATGTTGTAAGGCTTAAAGGGGGAGATCCATTCGTTTTTTCTAGAGGTGGTGAAGAGGTATCGATTTTAGAAAAAAATGGAATTTCAGTTGAAATCGTTCCAGGTATTACTTCTGGGATAGCTGCTCCCACATATTTTGGTATTCCACTAACCCATAGAGATGCTGCGAGTTCCGTAACTTTTGTCACTGGACATGAGCGGGTAGATAAGGAAAAAAAGACAGTGAATTGGAGAGATTTAGCTAAATCATCAGATAGCTTAGTAATTTTTATGGGTATAAAAAATATTGAATTTATAGTGGAAGAATTAATTCTAGGAGGTTTAGATAAGAGTACTAAATGCGCTGTTATTCAAGAAGCTACTTTAAAAAATCAAAAATGTTTGATAGAGAAATTAGAAAATCTTCCAGATAAAATCAAAGATAAAGAATTTTTAGCTCCATCAATCATCATTATTGGAAAAATTGTTGAATTTAAGGTTAATAACAATATAACTAAATTATCTGATGTCAATTTACCAGATATTAATAAAATTCAATTATATAATAAATCCCAAAAGTAAATTGGATCGAATTTAGGTTTAAGCTTTAAATCATTAACTTTATTAATTTGTCTGCAGGATAAGCTATTAATTGCAACTATTATGTCACCATTTTGAAATTCTGGAGGAATTAATTCCTCTTTTACAATTTTTAATTTTAAAGCTTCAGAAACCATAACCCCCTCTAAGCAGCCGCTCTCTTTTCTAGGAGTTATCCATTGATTATTTCTTTTAATTAGAAGATTAAATGTACTTCCACAACAAATTTCACCTGACGTATTCAAAAGTATAGAATCATCAAAAGATTTTTCATTAGCTTCTGTCAAAACTTGTATTGCCTGATTATATGAAAATGTTTTGCATTTACTTATAAGACTGAATTCATTTATTTTTTCCGTTTGACTAATGCAAACGCTTATTGGATTAAAATTTGGTTTGATTCTATAGAACTCAAGCCATAAATTATCCAAATCTTTTGTCTCTGAAGTGCTATCAATTGTTAGTTTTCGACCTTCATTAGTTCCTCGACTATAGTTTATTCTTACTGAAGCAAATTGATCATTTTTAAGCGATAACTTTTTAATTCCATCGTGAATAAGTTGTCTCAAAGTTAATTTATTTATTTTGAGATTAATATGTAAAATCTTGCTACTTTTTTCTAATCTTTTCAGATGTTCATCAAAAAGAATAGGTTTGTTCTCTTTTATCAAAATCGTTTCAAATATACCATCAGCAAATTTTAATCCTCTATTATTAGCAGCAATAAATATTCTATCAATATCCAACCATTGATCCTTGTGCCAGCCTAATGTTTCAATCATTTTAGTGAATCAATTAACGGTAAAAGTTTCCACTTTAGTTCATCAGTTTCCTCTTCAGGGTTTGAGTCAATAACTATTCCGCAACCAGCATATATATTGATTTTTTTGTCTTTAACTAAAAATGATCTTATTAGTATATTGCTGTCAAACTCCCCATTCCAGTCAAGCTTCAAAAATGAGCCACAGTATGGTCCGCGTTCACATTCTTCTAATTCAAAAAGTCTCTGGCATGATCTTAATTTAGGTGCTCCAGTTATAGACCCCCCAGGCCAACAAGCTTTTAGTAAATCAATCCAGTTTTTGTCTTTTTTTAATTTGCCTCTGATTACTGAAGTTAGATGATGAACTTTTAAGAAACTTTCAAGTTTTAATATTTCTGGCACCATAATACTTCCTGTTTCGCAAACTTTACTTAAATCATTTCTTATTAGGTCAACAATCATAATATTTTCGGCTCTATCTTTTTCGTTCGTTATTAAATCGATAGCATTAAGTGCGTCTTGATTTAAATCTTTATCTCTGGATCTAGTTCCTTTGATAGGTCTTGATTCTACAAAATTTTTATTATCTATTTTTATAAATCTTTCTGGCGAGGTAGATAATACAGCCTCTTTATAATTATCATTATTTATTATTATTCCTCCAAAGGGAGCTCTTAATTTCCTTCTTATTTTCAAATAAATATCTAGAGGATTATAGTTTTTGGAAGATTTAATTTCGCATTTAGTTGTTAGGTTTGCTTGAAATATATCACCTAGGGAAATTAATTTTTTCAATTTTAAAATATTTTTCTGAAATTTTTCAGCCATTGCGTCCAAATTTATTTTTGAAAAATCAAAATTCAAATTTGTTTCAATTATATTTTCTTCTTCAATATTTTTTATATTGTTGATTATGTTTTTATAATTAATCAGTTCAGATGAGTTTGTGCCTTCGATAATTATTTCTTTTTTTATTAGATTACATTTAATGATTGGATCATATGATGCAATCCATAAAGTTGCCATATTAGATTTTCGCCATGGGTTTTTTGGTTCTATGTAAACTCCAGCTTCATAACTTAACCATCCGATCCAAAATCCTTTTTCAATATTTTTTAAATTGCTAAATGGATTATTAGTTTTGTCTAAGTTATTGATATCTCTTGATTGGATTATTTTTTTAGGTTTAATTCCTATTATTGACCATTCCCCATTTTCTTTGCCATCACTGTCTAGCCAAGCTAATCCTTTATCTCCGAATTTTTTTGTTAGATGATGCGTAATCAGTGCTGGATCTATCCATTTTTCTAGAATTATTTTTTTTATTTTCATTTTTTATTATTGTTATTAAGCCATTTTTCATAAGCGGCAATTCTAATTCTGCAGCTATCACACTTACCGCATGGTTTTGAATTACCCGAATAACAACTCCATGTTTTATCTAAAGGGACATTATTAGCAAAAGCTAATTGAATAATTTCCTCTTTATTTAAATCTAATAGTGGCGTCCAAAGTTTTATTGGATTATTTTCTCTTCCTCTTTTATTGGCTAAATCTGCTAATTCTTGAAATTTTTTAATGTAGTCAGGTCTGCAATCTGGATAACCAGAATAATCTAGTGCATTAACTCCTAATCCTATAAAATCAGCATCTATAGCTTCGGCATAACTTAGTGCAACGGAAATAAATATAGTATTTCTCCCAGGAACATAAGTATTAGGAATTTTATTAGTTTGCAATCCTTCTTTCGGAATATTTTTTTGAGTATCAGTTAATGATGAGCCTCCCCATAGAGATAAGTCAAGCTTAATGATTTTAAATTCTTCGATATCAAAGTGTTTTGCAATTATTGATGCAGAATTTAATTCTTTTTTATGACGTTGACCGTAGTCAAATGAAAGGCCAAAAATTTTAGCTTCGGATTTTTTGGCGATACCAGTAACTGTAGAAGAATCTAAACCTCCAGATAATAAAACTACTATCGATTTATTTTGAAGAGTCATATGATTTCAATTAATTTTTAAGTATTTGTGAGTTTGAAGGCTCAATTTCCAATCGGGGTTATTTTTTACGAAATCGATAGCAAGAGAAAAACCATTCGCATTGTTCCATGCTGGCTGTAAATAAAAAATTTTATCTTCTTTTTTTAAGCTATCTTCGCTTTTAGAGAGTTGATATTGTTTTAAAGTTTCTTTTTTTATTTGAATAGCAAATTCAATATCTTCTATTTCATTTATGATTATTTTGATTTCATTACAGTTTTTTAAAAAATAATTTTTTGGAGGTGAGTGTCTTTTAGGAGATAATGTAATCCAGTCATAGCTTCCTGATATCGAATTAACTCCACTTGTTTCAATATGAATCTTCATTGGTTTTTGTTCTTCTCCCATCGTCATTTTCTTTATGGCTTTGCAAAAATTATCCAAGTTATGTTGTAAAGGTTCTCCACCTGTAATAACGCAAAAAGATGCTCCTTTTTTTCTGGCAATTTTTATGCGATCTATTATTTTTTCAATTGATATAGAAGGGTGTTTTTTCTCGTCCCACGAATTCTTGGTATCGCACCATGAACATCCAACTTTACAACCAGCTAATCTTACAAAAAAAGCACTTTTTCCAGCGTGATAACCTTCACCTTGTAATGAATGAAATTGTTCGACTAAGGGCAAAAAATTTGTCATTTTCATTCAAAAAAATAAAGAATATTAATTTGATTGAGTTAACTTATCTTGAGAGGCTTTTATTAGTCCTTTAAATAAAGGATGAGGTTTGCCAGGTCGTGATAAAAACTCAGGATGATATTGACAGGCTAAGAAGTATGGATGATTTTCTAACTCAATTAACTCAACTAATCTGCCATCTGGTGATGTACCACTAATTTTGTATCCAGAATCTAAAAAACTTTGTTTGTAGTAATTATTAAATTCGTATCTATGTCGATGTCTCTCATAAATAACATCCTCATCATATAAGTTTTTTCCAGTTGTATTTTTTGTCAATCTACATGGATAAACTCCAAGTCTCATTGTCCCACCTAAATCAACTACATCTTCCTGTTCTGGTAATAAATGTATCACTGGATTTGGAGTGTTTGGGTCTAGTTCTGAACTAGATGCATCTGGAAGATGTGCTACATTCCTGGCCCATTCTATAACTGCACATTGCATACCAAGGCACAAACCTAAAAAGGGAATTTTATTTTCTCTTGAGAATTTTATAGCCGAAATTTTTCCATTGACTCCTCTATTGCCAAATCCCCCGGGTACGACAATTGCATCAACTTCATTTAAATAAGTTTCTGCTGAATTTTTTTCTATCATTTCAGCACTTACCCAATGTAAATCTAATAAAGCCTTTTGTTCAATGCATGCATGTCTTAAAGCTTCAACAACGGATAAATATGCATCTCCAAGTTCAATATATTTGCCTACAAGGGCAACTTTTATTGGATCTCCAGGATTTCTTAGGTTGTGTATTAGTTGTTCCCAATTTTTCAAATCACATTTTTTATCTTCAAGGTCTAAATACTTCAGCGTTTCTTTGCATAAACCTTCTTTTTTTAAAGAAAGAGGTACAGAATAAATACTGTCTGCGTCTAAAGCTTCAATTACAGAGTTGATATTGACACCGCAAAAACCACTAAGCTTTTTTTTAAGAGCTTCATTGATAGATTTATCACTTCGGCATACAAGTAAATCTGGCTGAATTCCAATTGATCTTAATTCCTTCACTGAATGTTGTGTTGGTTTAGTTTTTATTTCGCCAGAGGTTTTGATGTAAGGAAGTAATGTTACGTGTATGTATGCAACATCGTTCCTATTGACATCATTTTTGAATTCTCTTATTGCCTCTAAAAAAGGTAGAGATTCAATATCACCAACTGTTCCACCAATTTCAGTAATAATAATATCTGCATTGCTGTTAGCAGCTACTCTATGAATCCTTTCTCTAATTTCTCCCGTTATGTGAGGTATTACTTGCACAGTTCCACCGTTATAATTACCTCTTCTTTCTTTATTAATAACTGCTTGATAAATAGATCCCGTTGTTACACTATTCAACCTAGTCATTGCAGTATCAGTAAATCTTTCGTAGTGACCTAAATCTAGATCGGTTTCAGCCCCATCTTCGGTTACAAATACTTCTCCATGTTGAAAAGGGCTCATAGTGCCTGGATCAACATTTAGATATGGATCTAGTTTTAATATTGAAACACTATATCCTCTAGACTTTAATAATCTACCTAAGCTTGCAGCTACAATTCCTTTACCAATGCTAGAAACTACTCCTCCGGTGACAAAAACAAATTTTGACATTAAATATTTTTAATTAAGCACTGCCTCCTTATATTTTATTTAAACAAAAAACTTTTAGAACATCCATATGTATTCTTATTCATCAATTGTTATTTCAATATCTAATTCCTTTAATTGTGATTCTGTGACATTTGAAGGCGCATTTGTGAGAAGACATTTTGCTTGTTGATTTTTTGGAAACGCTATTGTTTCTCTGATTGAATCTGCACCTATGATCAGCATGGTAATACGATCTAATCCAAATGCTATTCCACCATGAGGAGGAGCACCCATTTCTAAGGCTTCTATTAAAAATCCAAATTTTTCATTAATCTCTTTAACAGTAAGTCCTACCGTTTTCAAAACCTCTCTTTGCAAGTTTGCTTCATGAATACGTAAAGAGCCACCTCCTAATTCCAAGCCATTAAGAACTAAGTCATAAGCATTTGCTATAGAGTCCTCGATTTCTTTTTGCAAGTCTACAGGATCTTTAGATTTTATATTTTTTGGAGAACAAAAAGGATGATGTAAAGCTTCATATCTATTTTCCTCTTCATTTCTCTCAAACATCGGGAAATCAGTTACCCATAAGAAATTCCATTTACTTTTATCTATGAGATTTAAGTCTTTTGCGATGTATTGTCTCACTCTATCTAATGACTGGTTGACAATTTGTTTATCTCCAGCACCCAAGAGGATTAAGTCTCCATCTTGCGCTTCGGTGATTCTTAAAATATCAGCTATATGCTCTTCATTTAGATTATTTTTAATTGCCCCAATTGTCTCAAGCTCATCTCCTTTGACCCTTATAAAGGCCAAACCACCAGCTCCTGCATCTTGAGCTACTTGGAATATATCACCTCCGGGTTTAATTCTTACGTTGCTAATACTTAAATTACCTCCTTTGACTGTTATGGATTTTATATAGCCTCCAGACTTAATTGCTTTGGTGAAAATATTAAAACCAATATCACCTAATACTTCTCCTAAATCTTTTAATAACATTTGATATCTGGTGTCTGGTCTATCAGTGCCGTAATTATCCATTGCTGCTTGCCATGACATTCTTGGAAAAGCATTATCAAAATCAATATTTAATATTTCTTTCCATATTTTTTTTATAAGACTTTCATTAAAAGAGATTATTTCTTCTTCACTAATAAAGCTCATTTCAATATCTAATTGCGTAAACTCTGGCTGTCTATCTGCCCTTAAGTCTTCATCACGGAAACATTTTGCGATTTGATAATACTTATCTAAGCCTCCCACCATTAAAAGTTGTTTAAATAGTTGTGGGGATTGAGGTAGAGCAAAAAATTCTCCATTCGAAAGACGAGCAGGAACAAGAAAATCGCGAGCGCCTTCTGGAGTTGATTTTGTAAGTAATGGAGTCTCTACTTCTGTAAATCCAAAATTATCAAGAAATTCTCTAGCAACTTTAATAATTTTATGTCTTGTTTTTAAATTTTCTAGTAATTTGCCTCTTCTTAAATCAAGGTATCTATATTTTAATCTGAGTTCCTCTTTTGTATTTTCATAATCATGTATAGATACTGGAAAAGGTAGGTTTTTTTTAATTTGGTTGAGAATTTGCAAATCTTTAACTTTAAGCTCTAACTCTCCAGTACTTAAATTTTTATTTATTGAATCTTTTGGCCTTTTGTGAATAATTCCGCTAACCATTATTACTGTTTCATTTCTTAGAGTTTCTGCCTGTTTAAATAGATCTGCACCATCATCGGGGTTAATTGTTATTTGTAGAAATCCACTATGGTCTCGTAAATCAATAAAAATTACACCACCATGATCTCTTCTTCGATCTACCCATCCGCATAAATTAACTAATTTACCAATATCTGTATTATTGAGTTCTTTGCAAATTTTGTTTCTCATCTAAGTATGATTTATTTATCAATAACTTATAATAATTCTTTAAGGGTAAATTTAGTTAATAATTTTTTTTATAAAACGCCCTCTTTGTTATTACCCCTTTGAATTTTTTGCCTCTTATTGATATTTGAACCTCATTATTTATTAAGGCATGCGAAGTGTTGATGTATGCAAAAGCTATAGCTTGTTGTTTAGTTGGAGACCAACTGCCGCTTGTAATAGTCCCAATATTTTCTTCACCTTTTAGAACTGCGCAACCTTTTCTTCCTATTGCTTTACCTTCTATAGAGAGACCAACTAACTTTTTTTTAATACCTAATCTTGACTGCTCTTCAAGAAATCTTCTTCCAAAGAATTCGTGATTATTTTCAAGATGTACTAGCCAGCCTAACCCTGCTTCATATGGAGAAGTTTCTTCATTTATGTCTTGACCATAAAGATGCATGCCAGCTTCAAGTCTAAGAGTATCTCTAGCTCCTAAACCACAAGGTGCAACATTTTTGGAAATTGAGAAATCCCATAAATTAATTGCTGCTTTTTTAGATAAAAGTATTTCTAGACCATTTTCCCCCGTATAGCCTGTCTTTGAAAAGAAAATTTTTTCTTTAGGCGAAATATGTTCAAAAATTTTATATTCGCATCCAAAGTTAGGGATATGTGAGATCGAAGATTCAATCCATTCTTCAAATAACTTGAATGAGTTTTTTCCCTGTAATGCTAAAAGTACTTTGTCTTTTTTAAAGTTTGTTATCGAAATTTCAGACATATTTAAATTATTTTTTATCCACTGAAAATCCTCTTCATATCTACTTGCATTAACTATTAATAATAATTCTGATATGTCATTTTCTTGTATACCAAGGTCATAAATTATTAAGTCATCTATTATTCCTCCTTTATCATTGAGCATAACTGTATAAAGGCCCTGTCCCGCAGCAAAGGAGTATAAATTAGTAGGAAAAAGTTTTTGAATATAATCCTTTGGATTGATTCCCTTGATAGAAATCACACCCATGTGAGAAATATCAAATAATCCTGCTGAAGATCTAACTGATTCATGCTCTTTAATTAATCCTGAAAATGATATGGGCATTTCCCAACCTGCAAAATCCACTAATTTTGCATTGGATTCAAAATATTTTGAATAAAGAGGACTTTTTAGCAAATCCATGAAATATTTAGTTTGTATTCAGTATTTTTACACTGTAGTTTAGAAATTTTTTATTGCATATTTTCTAATGACAAAATTAAGCTTCTAAGTACTTTGGCTGCAACTACGCTACTTACTCCGCTTTTATCAATTTCTGGAGATAATTCCACAATATCTGAAGCCACAATTCTAAGATCTTTTAAAGTTTTCAGTATTTCTTCAAAATCATTCCAAAAAAATCCTCCTGGTTCTGGAGTGCCCGTCCCTGCTAGTAAACTGGGATCAAACCAATCTAAATCTATTGTTAAATAGATTGGAGACTTCACATATGGTAGAAGAGCTTGTTTTAACTCATGTGCATTTCCGCCTGGACAAAAGTTAACTAATTGGTTGTTGTTATGCATAATTTCAAATTCTTCTTTAGTCCCACTTCTAATTCCTACTTGCAAAATTGTTTTTTCAGGTAGCACTTCTAAGCATCTTTTCATAGTACAAGCATGACTATGTTCATTCCCTATATATGATTCTCTTAAATCTGCGTGAGCATCAAGTTGAACCAATATCAAATCTGGATATTTTTTTACTAATGCTTCAATAGCACCTCTTGTAATAGAGTGTTCGCCTCCAAGCATAATAGGACTAAGGCGTTTACTAATTAAATAATTTGTTGCTGATTTAACGGATTCAATAACGGACTTTGAGTCATTTTTATCAATTAGTATTGATCCAAAATCAACATACATAATATCCTCTAAGTCTTTTTTTATTTTTGGACAATATGTTTCTAAACAAGAACTGACTTGTCTTATTGCTTCTGGACCAAATCTTGCTCCTGGTTTAAACGAACATGTCCCGTCATAATTAACTCCAAATATACCAATTGAGCAATTCTCGGGACTTCTTTTTGCTCCCATATAAATTGCATTTTCGTTATCAAATAAATTTTTTGTCATCTTATGAATCTATACCTTGTACAATTTTATTTGGCATCATTTTGAATGATGCATTTTGAAAATTTAAATTCCAAATTTCACATCCTTTTTCTATTTTTAGGACTTCATCATAATTTTGCTTTGATAAATTTAGATCTTCTGAAGAAGCGAATGTCCAACTCCAAATCCCGCTTGGATATATAGGCACAAAGGAATACATAGTTTCAGAAACTTTAAATATATTTTTTAGGGTTTTCAAAATATTTATGTGAATATTTTCGAACGATTCAGGAGATTCGCTTTGCGTTGCTAATATCCCTTTTGGTGTAAGTATTCTTTTACATTCTTTATAAAAAGAATCTGAAAATAATAAATTTGAAAATTCTGAGGGATCTGAACTATCTATAAAAATAACGTCGTAAAAATTATCTCTTGTTTTTTTTACCCATTTAACACCATCATCAACATGTATTTTTAATCTTTTGTCATTCCATGCTTCGCCTCCAATTTCTTTTAAAAATTTTCTAGATATTTTGATTACCTCCTCATCAATTTCTACTAGATCAATTTTTGATATTTGAGAATATTTAACGCATTCTCTTGCTGTACCTCCGTCTCCTCCACCAATAATTAATATATTAGATTTTTCGTCAATGCTACTTAATGCAGGATGCACAAGACACTCATGATAATATTTCTCGTCTTTTAATGATGTCATCCAGCAACCATCTAACATCAAAGCTTTACCATAATATTCATTTTCAATAACAATAATTTCTTGATATTTTGAGGTTTTTTTAATTAGAATTTTCCCATTTAGGCCGAATCTTGAGCCTTTATGATATTCATCTATCCATGTTGTAATATTTGTCATTTGCTTTTAGGATTTTTTCCCGCCAGTTTTTGCTTGGCTATTTGCCAAAGCCGTTGAAAGTCTTTGGGAGTTTGTTTTTTAATATTATCTCCTGCATGCTCTTCGACGATTGCAAATCTGTCTAAAAATTTTATATTAGTTTTTTGAAGAGCTGATTCAGGATTAATCTTTAAAAAGTTTGAGAGATTAAGAAGGGTAAAGTAAATATCCCCAAATTCATTTTTTATCTCTAAATCATTTTTACTTTTAATTGCTTCCTTTAATTCATTAATCTCTTCTTCTAACTTTTTAAAAATCTCATCAGTACTTTCCCACTTAAAACCATGTTCTTTAACAACATTTGTGATTTTATCTGTTCCAACCGTTGGAGGTAAATTTTTAATTTTCAAATTTAAATTTCTACTAATTGAAGATTTCATATGAGGTGCTTTTTTTTCTAAATTTTTTATATTTACCCAAATCTGTTGTGATTTTTTTAATGATACTTTTTCTTTTTTGTTAAAAATATATGGATGTCTATTAATAATTTTATTGTTTAGATTTTTTATAACATCATTTAGTGCAAATTCTTTTTCTTCGTAACCGATTTGAGCATGAAGCATTACTTGTAATAAAAGATCTCCTAACTCCTCACATATGTTATCTACATTTTTTTCATATATCGCATCTATAAATTCATTACTTTCTTCATACAAAAATGGGATCAACGATATATGAGACTGTAATTTCTGCCATGGGCAGCCCCAAGTTTTATCTTTTAATGCTTTGATATTAGATATTAAGATTTTAAAACTATTTATAGTCTCTAAATCGGAATTGTTTTCTAATTTATGTCTATTGTTTGAGGACATAGGATATATTTTATTAATTAAATTTTGCCTCAATCATGAAATATTTAAATACTTAGTATAAATTTTTCAACTTCATCTATTAGAATGGTCTATTATAAGGGCGATTAGCTCAGCGGTAGAGCGCCTGCCTTACAAGCAGGATGTCCCTGGTTCGAACCCTGGATCGCCCATTTATTATTTTTTTAATGACTGAGATCGTCAATCTTTCAATCAGTCAAAGTGCTGCTTCAGAACTATCTAGGCAGGCTTCTTTTGGAGGTTCTCCAGGAGAAATGTCGATTGATTTAGTAAATGATAAAAATTGTTCTGAAGGATGGATGCATATTAAATTAAGGCCAGGAACATGTAATGGATCCCCTATTTCAAGAACTGAAGGAGTAACTTTATACGCGGATGTAAAAAAGTTTAACCTACTAAAAGATTTAAAATTAGATTATTACGGTGATTTGAGCGGTGGTGGATTTCTTATTTCAACACCAAAAAATGCAATTCGTTGTTCCTGTGGTTCTGGCTTCAAACTTTTGTAGAATGGATGTATTTTTTTTTGCAAACTAATATTATTTTCATTAATTGGCTGCTCTCAAGATAAAATAAACAAAAAGTTTATTGAAATAAAATTTGCACATGACAGAGATGAATGATCAATTATCTTTAGAGAATTATTCACCTTTTGAAGTAGAGAAAAAGTGGCAAGAAAAATGGGAAAGTCTAAAGGCGTTTAGTCCTAACCCTGAGGATGATGGGGAGCCTTTTTGTGTTGTTATTCCGCCACCAAATGTAACCGGATCTTTACATATGGGGCATGCATTTAATACGGCTTTGATAGATGTTGTAGTCCGTTTTCAAAGACTTTTAGGTAAGAATGTTTTGTGTTTACCTGGAACTGATCATGCTTCAATAGCTGTTCAAACTATTCTCGAAAAACAATTAAAAAGTGAAGGCAAAACAAGCGAGGATATTGGAAGAAATGAATTTCTTAAAAGAGCATGGAACTGGAAAGAACAAAGTGGTGGAAGAATAGTTTCTCAATTAAAAAGGATAGGATATTCAGTTGACTGGACTAGAGAAAGATTTACTCTTGATCAAAAATTAAATGAAGCAGTTATTGAGGCTTTTAATATTCTCTATAAAAAGAATTTAATTTATAGAGGCGAATATTTGGTTAATTGGTGTCCTGAATCTCAATCTGCCGTAAGTGATCTTGAAGTTGAAATGCAAGAAGTAAATGGTCATTTATGGCATTTTAAATACCCTTTAATTTCTGAAAGTGGTGAACAGTTAGATAAGTACTTAGAAGTTGCAACAACAAGACCAGAAACTCTTTTGGGTGATACTGCTGTGGCGGTTAATCCTGATGATGATAGATATAAAGAATTTATTGGTGTCAAAGTAAAAGTTCCTTTCGTTGATAGAGAAATACCTATTATCGCTGATTCACATGTTGATAAAGATTTTGGTACTGGTTGTGTGAAGGTTACTCCAGCCCATGATCCAAATGATTTTGCAATAGGAAAAAGGCATAATTTAAAACAGATTAATGTAATGAACAAAGATGGAACTTTAAATATTAATGCAGGTATTTTTCAAAATTTAGATAGATATGAGGCGAGAAAGAAAATTATCAAAGAATTGGATAGATTAGGCCTTTTGACAAAGATAGAGGATTATAAACATACTGTTCCTTTTTCTGATAGAGGTAAAGTGCCAATTGAACCTTTATTGTCAACACAATGGTTTTTAAAAATGGATGATATATCACAAGGATGTCTTAACGAAATTGACTCTAAAAAACCATCGTTTATTCCTCCACGCTGGGAGAAAGTTTATAAGGATTGGTTAGAGAATATTAATGATTGGTGTATCAGTCGGCAATTGTGGTGGGGGCACCAAATACCAGCATGGTATGTTTTAGATGAATCTCAAGACTCAATAGAACAAAATACTCCATATATCGTTGCAAGAAATGAAGAGGATGCATTAATCGAAGCTAATAAAAAATTTGGATTCAATATTAAATTGGTTCGTGATAAAGATGTTTTGGATACATGGTTTTCAAGTGGTTTATGGCCCTTCTCAACCCTTGGTTGGCCAAATACAAATGATCCGGATTTTAAAAAATGGTATCCAAATAGTGTTCTTGTGACTGGTTTCGATATCATTTTCTTCTGGGTGGCGAGAATGACAATGATGGGGAATACTTTTACGAATAATATTCCTTTTAAGGATGTTTATATTCATGGTCTAGTTAGAGATGAAAACAATAAAAAAATGAGTAAAAGTTCAGGTAATGGTATTGATCCAATACTATTAATTGATAAATATGGTTCTGATGCTCTACGATTTGCTTTAATTCGAGAAGTTGCAGGCGCTGGACAAGATATCAGGCTTGATTTTGATAGGGAAAAAGATACATCTTCAACTGTTGAAGCTTCAAGAAATTTTGCGAATAAATTATGGAATGCAACTAAATTTGTGTTAATTAATAAAACTTCTAATAATAATTATTCGCTTAATGAGAGTGATGAAAATTCTTTAGAGTTATGTGATAAATGGATATTATCTAAATTGAATCAGGTAAATATAAAAGTCGCTACTTTGTTGAAAGAATATAAATTGGGAGAATCTGCGAAACTTCTATATGAATTTACCTGGAATGATTATTGTGACTGGTATGTAGAATTTGCTAAACAAAGGTTTAATAATAAAGAGACTAAAAATAGAGAAATATCTGAAAAAGTTTTAATAAAAGTGCTCAATGATATTTTGGTAATGATTCATCCTTTTATGCCGCACATTACTGAGGAACTTTGGCATGTGCTGCAATTAAAACCAGATAATGCATTATTATCTCTTCAAAAATGGCCAATGCAAGAAAATAAATTTGTTGATAATAAGCTTGATAATTCCTTTCACCAACTCTTTGAAATTATTAGGCTGATTAGAAATTTGAGAGCTGAATTAGGTCTTAAGCCATCAGAAAAAGGTCCTGTATATTTAATTTCAGACAATGATGAATTGATTGATTTTTTAAAAACTTTAGTTGATGATATTCAAACCTTAACTAAATCTTCTGAAGTATTTATTTTTAAAACTAATGCTGTTGATAAAAAAGAGTTTGCTAAATCTTTTTCTGGGATAATTAGTGATTTAGAGGTTTACTTACCTTTTCAGGATTTTGTAAATATAGATGCATTAAAGGAAAGGTTAACCAAGGATTTAAAAAAGGTGACTATTGAATTAGAAAATTTAAATAAGAGATTATCTAATAAAAATTTCGTTGATAAGGCACCAAAAGATATTGTTGATGAATGCAGATTTAAATTAAATGAGGGTTCGGTACAAAAGAAAAGAATTACTAAAAAACTCGAACTTTTGAATTGAGAATGAATATATTTCTTGAAAATATATATAATTTGTCTCTTTTTTTTAATACTGGAATTGGGATCTTTTCGTTTGTTTGTATTTATATTTTAATTGTTTTATTAATACTTCCAGCTTCTTGGTTATCTTTATTATCAGGTTTTTTATATGGCTCATATTTAGGATCAATTATCGTTTTCATTTCCGCTTCCATAGGTGCATCAGTTGCTTTTTTTGTATCAAAAAGTTTTTTTGCAAAAAAGCTAAAAAATCTTTTTAGCCGTTATCCAAAATTAAGTGTCATGGAAAAAGTAGTAGAAAAAGGCGGACTGAAATTAATTTTTTTAGCGAGATTATCGCCGATATTTCCCTTCAGCATTCTTAATTATTTTTATGGTTTGAATAATGTTAAATTTAGAGACTTCGCTTTTGGTCTTTTTGGAATAATTCCAGGAACTTTTTTTTATTGCTCAATAGGTAGTTTGGCAAAAAGTATTCAGGAGTTAAAAAATGTGCAATCACCAAATAATTTATATATTACTAGCATTGGAATTATTTCAACTTTTTTAGTTGTATATTTCTCAGCTAAATACTCCAGAGAATATTTTGAAAAATCTTAAGAATTTACTCTTTAATATTCCAATCTCTAATTGATGCAATTAAGACAAACCACAAAAGTCTTAATTTACCTAGTAAAGTTTTGTTGGCTTCTAATTCGATATATTTTGCCTGTCCACAAGGTGTTTTTATGAAGTTGAAAACTGTTTTTTTCGTCATAAGGCTCTCAAAAAGTCCTGATAAATATTCTTATATTCTATAGCCAAGATTTTTATTTTTTTTATTTAAAAACTACATTTTTTTTCTTTGACTACTTTGTTGAATATTATTTTTTAAAATTTAAACTTTTTCTCCATCTTTAAATCCTCTAAAACATTTAAATCTAGGAAACCTAAGACTAAAAGCCACTGCATCCTTTGACTTGGTTTTTGCATCAGCTCTGATTTCTACAAGTTGACCAACGAGATGATTACGTTTTGACCAATATTCTTCACGTTGGATATCACTAAATCCGCTTCCGCAACTAAGACTGTATTCATACCCATCATCTTCTCCTTCTACCAGGATTGCTCCCAGTCTTCCTTTGTTGCGACCTGTACCTTCCTCAACCGATATAACTTTTAAAGTGACTTCAATGAAAGGTTTTGCTTTTAACCAACTGTGTGTTCTTTTACATTCATACATAGCATCAGGATCTTTAATCATTACTCCTTCATACCCACCTTCCACAGCAGATTTATTCAGCTCTACAAATCTTTTTTGTCCTTCAATAGTGTCGAGATCTACATTTTCCCATTCAAGTGTTTGTATATGCTTTAGAAGCATAGAATGTTTTGCTACCCATTCTTTTACTAACAAACTTCTTTTTGTTTGACTAGTATTCCATTTCCCTTTTTGAAAGTTTTCAAGGGGACATAAGTCAAATAGGTGGAGAACTGCGTCTTTGGTTTGTTTGCCATCTTTTCTATGAACCTGTTTCATTAAATCTTGAAAGTTAGCGCTCATCACTTCACCATCGAGTACTAAGTCATGAGGTGCAGGATCTTCTTTTAAGGCGTTTTCTATTTCTGAGATAATATGACCAAAATTATGGAACTGTTTCCCATTACGAGAAAACATTTCTACTTTATTTTGTCTAATAATAGTTAAGACGCGCACACCATCTAATTTGATTTCAATTTGCTTTTTCCCTATCATCTTTTTTTCATGATTTGCACTGTCATGAGCTAAAGGACAAGAAAAAATAGGAATCGCATATTTGGGAAATTTCTTGGCTATCTTGTTTATTGTTTTTTCAGATACACCACATCTAAGATCTTTAATTAAAACTCGTCTATAAAATCCATTCCACTCTTCTTTTGTGGCAGATTCCATAGCCGTAATAATTGCATCGCGAGCAGCGTGACCAGTAAGTTCTCTTTGAATAAGCTTATTTGCTAATTTCCTAAAATCTTTCCATAAAAAATTTTGACTTTTTTCATTCTCTTTTTCAGGAACAATTTTTACACCAAAAGTTACTAATGGATCAAGTGCCATACGAATTCCTTCAAAAAAGTCATCTAGACCTTGGTCCATTGCTTCAAAGATGATTTTTTCTTTATCTAATCTACTTGGGTGTAATTCTAATTGATGTATTATCTCTTCTTTAAACAACGCTTTTTGCCTCATAAGAAATTATTAATTCACTTTTGCTATTCTGTCTATTTTCCAATCATTGTCAGTTTTTGCGAAAGTAAAATCTAGTGGGAGCTCATCTTGTTTATCTTCTGATTTTAAACTCAAAGTTATAATGATTTGATCTTCTTGGACTCTAGGTCTTCCTGATTTTAAATTTCTGTATTTATTGAGGTTTAAACTTGCTAAAAATTTCAGAAAGTCTTGGCGCTTCACATGAGTTTTATAAGTTTTTGTAGTCAAACCATACGCTGCATCGATTCTGCCAGCAGCTATTTGGTCAAAAAACTTTCTTACTAATGGATTAATGCCTCTGGCGCTTATAACTAATTTGACTGCATTAAAAGTCCAAAAAGAAACAAGTACAGCTCCACCAACTAATAATGCTTTAATTCCGATATCTTTAACTAGTGTTGCATCCATGTTGATTTAAGTTTTTTATTACTTTAAGAAAAGAAATCGTTTTTGATGGCTTTTTTTGTCAAAATAATATTATTTTTAATCCATAATGACTGTAATTCCTCTTTTACCTTTATTTCATAAATTTAATAGCCAATATTTTGAAAATTCTCTAGCTGTTAATAATCAACCTTTAGTAAAAGTTAGATGGAGTGATAATAGATTAAAAACCACCGCTGGTTTTTATAAAAGAAAAAGAATTAATGGTCTTGTAGATTCTCAAATTATCTTATCGAAACCTATTTTGAGTAAATTATCTACTTGTGAAATAAACAGTACTTTATGTCATGAAATGATTCATGCATGGGTAGATAGGATATTAAAAAAAAATGAGATACATGGTCCAAATTTCTTAGAAAAGATGAATGAAATTAATAAAAAAGAGAAGAATTTTCAAATTTCTGTAAGGCACTCATTTCCTATTGAAAGGAGAGAATTAAAATACATAGGAACTTGCCAAAATTGTGGTGAGAAATTTTTTTATAGGAAAAGGATAAAGAATATTGCCTGTAAAAAATGTTGTGTAAATTTCTTTAATGGATCATGGAATAAAAAGTGTTTAATTTTGTTTGATTAAAAATATAAGATGTGTTTTTTTTTTAATGTAGTTTATGTTTTAAAAAGCATAATAATTTATGGATTCAAGGAGAATTAGAAATCTTAGAAATAGTTTTGATAAAAATATTGTTGATAAACAGGTTGATAAAATTTTCGAAACTGGAAGACAATTTGTTGATGGAGTATCTGGTGCCAGGCCAGGAAAAAGAAGGAACTCAGATTTTCAAGGAATAACAAGTAAGAGTGTTAAAAAAGTAGGAAGATGGGTATCTGAAAAAGTGGATTTATTTTTTGATGAAGACAATGATGATTGGAATGATGAGAATTTTTACGATGATAATAGGGATTTTAAGACATTTTCTAGAGAATCAAATTCTTATGAATCTGCTAAACAGCACTCAAAAAGACCTTTAGAAGCAATATCTTTAAGGCAACCAAAAAATTTACAGACAATTGAGCAAAAAAAATTACCCTACGTGAAAGAGAGTAAGGACGAAGATTGGCCAGATGAAATGGATTTCAAAGTTGAAAGATGGCAAAGAGCTTCGGAAAAAGAGATTAATACTTCGAGAGATCAATCAAATCAACAAGTTCAATCAAAATCAAGAAATCTTCCCAGATCAAGAAGAAGAAGAGTATAGTTTCGTAAATTCTTTAATTCCTGAATAGCCTAATAAACTTTCTAAATGTGGATTGAATACTTCTCTAATAATTGTTAGGGGCTTTTTGTCTCGAAAAAATCTATAATTTCTTGACCAGAATGGACCTTTAAAACAAAATTGATCCTCTAACCAATTTGAATTAACAAGTGAAATTCGATCAACTTCTCTAAACAATTCTGATCTGTCTTGTGTCAAATTCTTCCAAATTGGTTCTTCTTTGGCTTTTAAATTTTCATTCACTTGTTCTGCATTCCACCAACTTTCAGCCCATGCTAGGTTTTTATTATTGTTTTTAATCCATACTTGTCTTCTAATTAAAGGTCCATTCAATTGATTTAATTCTTTAGGACCTTCTTCAATGAATAGAGGATCTACTTGCATTGAAATTAATTTAATTTTCGTCTCTTGATTAGTTAAAAGCTGTAAATGTCTAGTTGGACTTCCATCCCCAAGCAGCATTAATTTCCATGGACCAGATATTTTTGGTAATGAATTTTTCACTAAAAAAGTAGAGGCTTTTTCTTCCCATAAAATTTTTGGTGAGTTAAAAAGTTTATTATTCAGTGCTCTGACGGAGTGCTTTTAAGATGATAACTTTTTTCAGCAAAAATATTTGCCTTATCTTTTTTTATCTCTCTTATTTTTAGCCAAACAAGTAAAGCAGTTAAATCAGCTTTGCTTACACCGGGAATTTTTGAAGCATCACCAAAATTTTTTGGCTTTATCTTATTCAAATTTTCTCTAGCTTCTAAAGATAATGTATCTATCTTTTCATAATTTATTTCTTGAGGCAGAGATTTACAGCTTTGACGATTTATTTGTTCAATGTTGTTTTTTTGCCTTTTAAGATAACCCTCGTATTTAATATCTATTTCAACACCTTCCTGTATTGAAGAACCTAGATTTCTTTCATTCAAATTATATTTAATTAGATCTGAATAATGAAAGTTTGGTCTTTTTAAGAGTTCTTTCAAAGTTGTTGAGCCTTTGATTTTCGATCCCGTTTCTAATTCTATTATTTTTGATATTTCATCGGTATTTTTTAAACGAGTATTATTTAATCTAAATTTCTCTTCTTCGAGGAGGTTCATTTTTTCTTGATAGGCCGACCATCTTTTCTCATCAATTAGCCCTATTTGATAACCTAATGGTGTTAATCTTCTATCTGCATTATCTCCTCTGAGAGTTAACCTATATTCACTCCTACTAGTGAGAACTCTATATGGTTCTTTGAGATCTTTGGTAATTAAATCATTGATCATTGTTCCTATATAACTGCTTTCTCTAGTGAAGATTATAGGGTCTTTTTTGTTTAGTTTTCTTGTCGCATTGACTCCTGCAACTAATCCTTGTGCTGCTGCTTCTTCATAACCAGTAGTGCCATTAATTTGTCCGGCGCTAAATAAATATTCAATTTCTTTCGTTTCGAGTGATGTTTGGAGCTGTGTTGCAGGAATATAGTCATACTCCACAGCATATGCTGGTCGCAACATTTTACATTCACCTAATCCAGGTAAGGTCCTTAAAAGTTCTAATTGAATATTTTCGGGTAAACCTGTAGAAAATCCTTGTACATATATTTCAGGGGTATTAATTCCTTCTGGTTCTAAGAAAATTTGATGTGATTCTTTATCAGCAAATTTGACGATTTTATCTTCAATTGATGGACAATATCTTGGCCCCTTACTATCAATAAAACCGCCGTAAATGGGAGTTAAATGTAAATTGTCTCTAATTAGTTGATGTGTTTTGGTAGTTGTTCTTGTGATGTGACAACTAACTTGGGGCATATTATTTTTTATATCTGGGTCAAACGAAAAATATTTATTTGCTGCAGTACTTGGTTGAATATCTAATTCATCAAAAATGATACTTCTTTTATCAACTCTTGCTGGAGTACCTGTTTTTAAACGTTCTGTTTTGATACCAATTTCGTGCAAATTCTCAGTAAGACCTTGTGCTGCTTGTTCGCCCGATCTTCCAGCTGACATTGATTTATTTCCTATCCATATTCTTCCTTCTAAGAACGTACCAGCTGTGATGATAACAGATCTTGCTGAATAATAACTACCAAAGAATGTTTTTACACCCTTTATTCTTTTTTTTAAGATTTTTTTTGAGTTCAATCCAATTTGTTCAGTTTTTGCAATATCCAGTTCAGTAATCATTGCTTCTTTTAAAGATAAATTATCTGTATTTTGTAGTATTTCGATCATTCTTTTTGAGTATTCTCTTTTATCTGTTTGAGCTCTTAACGCCCATACAGCTGGGCCTCTACTTGCATTTAATATTCTTTTTTGAATGGCTGTCTCATCGGCTAATTTACCAATAATTCCACCTAATGCATCAACTTCATGAACCAACTGACTTTTTGCTGGCCCCCCAACTGCAGGGTTACACGGTTGCCAAGCAATTCTATCTAAATTTATTGTAAATAAGGCAGTAGAAAAACCTAATTTTGCTGTTGTTATAGCGGCTTCGCATCCTGCATGTCCTCCTCCAATAACGATGACGTCAAAAGATTCATTTGTTGAGTGATGATCTTGCATTTTAGGAGCGATTTAATTAGCTAAATTCCTAAATCTCGTAAATTGAGGTTCAAATAATAATTTAACAGTTCCTACGGGTCCATTTCTATGTTTAGTGACAATGATTTCTGTAATTCCTCTATCTTCAGTCTCCGGATTATAGTATTCATCTCTATAAATCATTAATACTAAATCTGCGTCTTGTTCAATAGATCCTGATTCTCTTAGATCACTTAACATTGGTCTTTTATTTGTTCTAGACTCAACCCCTCTACTAAGTTGAGATAAAGCTACTACTGGTACTTTTAATTCTCTGGCCATGCTTTTGAGACCTCTTGTTATTCGTGAAAGTTCTTGCACTCTATTATCAGGGGTTGATCCTTCCATCAACTGCAGATAATCAATCACAATTAATCCAAGTTCTTTTTTTTGTTCAGCTATTAATCTTCTGCACAGAGATCTCATCTCTAGAACACTTAAGTTAGGCTTGTCATCTATAAATATTGGTAATTGACCTAATGAATTGATACCTTCTCCGAGTAATGGCCATTCATCTTGCTGTAATCTTCCTGTTCTTAGCCTGCCACTTTCGATTCCCACTTCCATAGAGAGTAGTCTATATGTCAACTGTTCTTTACTCATTTCAAGGCTAAATACACACACAGGTAAATCTTGAGATTGTGCAACATTTTTAGCCAGATTAAGAACTATTGAAGTTTTCCCCATTGAAGGTCTTCCAGCAACAATTATTAAATCACTTCTTTGAAAACCTTGAGTCATAGCATCAAGATCGTAGAAATTAACAGGAATTCCAGCTACTGAAGTACCTAATGATCTTGACTCTATTTCATTAAAAGTACTTGTAAGGATTTCAGCTGCTTGAGTCAGACCTTTTGAAGGTTTTTCTTGACTGATTTCAAATATTTTTTGCTCTGCTTTATCCAGAACTTCATTAGTATCTTGAGTTTGATCAAAACCTAGTTGAACCACTTCATTCCCAGATTTAATAAGTTGCCTTCTCATAAATTTGTCGTTAATTAAATTAGCAACTTGTTCTATGGAAGCTGTAGAGGAGACATTTTCAACGAGTTCTACCAGTTTGCTGTTTCCTCCAATTTTTTCTAGTGATCCATTATCTGCTAACCAAGCACTCATTGATGTTAAATCAGTTGGTTTTCCCTGGGTATGTAACATTAATGCTGTTCTATAAATCTCTTGATGGGCATTTATATAAAAAGCTTCAGGTTTAATTAAGTCAGCAATTCTTCCGATCGCGTCTGGATCAAGAAGTATGCCACCAAGAACAGCTTCCTCTGCTTGAACGTTTTGAGGAGGAACTAATCCAGCATTTTCACTATTAAACTCCTTTTTAAAATTTTTATTTTGCCCATTATTTGGAAAAGGTACGGAAACCATATCTTTAATTGCTTAGATATATACTCTGGCTACTTTTCAAAATAATGCAACAAATTGATTAACTTGTTACTTCAATATTTACTTCTGCATTTACTTCTGGATGTAATTTTATTTTTGCAGTAAAGGAACCTAAATTATGAATATCAGGAACAGTAATGTTTCTTCTATCTATTTCTTTTTTAGTAGCCGCTTCTATCACTTCGGCAACATCACCATTGGTAACTGTTCCAAAAAGGACACCATCTTCTCCAACCTGTTTTTTGATAGTGAACCTACCTATTGTAGATAATGCAGTTTGAAAATCTAGAGCTTCTTGCTTTAATTTATCAGCAGCGATTTTTTCTTTTTCTTTCTTCCTTTCAATTTGTTTAAGGACAGCTGGTGTTACATTCATTGCCTTGCCATAAGGTAATAGAAAATTTCTTGCATATCCAGGTGCTACTTCAACTAAATCTCCTTCTTTACCCAGTGATGCGATTGATTCAGTTAATGCGACTTGTACTCTTTTAGCCATGAAAATATTAAACAATATATCTAATAATACGACCTAGAGGGTAACTTTACTTTTTTTGCAAGACCAAATTTCGCAAGAATCTTAATATGTTCCCATGTTATATCTATCTGACCTCTAAATAATCCTTGTTTTGCAGAATTGGGAAATGCATGATGATTGTTATGCCAACCTTCTCCAAAGGTTAATGCAGCAACCCACGCATTATTTTTTGATGAATCACCACTTTCAAATGGTGCTTTACCCCAACAATGCGTCGCGGAGTTTACTAGCCAAGTTATATGATAAACAACCACAAGCCTCAATGGGATTCCCCAAAGGACTAGAGCCCATCCTCCAACTCCTAATTTTTGACCTATTGCGTACAAAGAAAGTCCAATAGGAATTTGTAAGAGTAAAAAATATTTATTTAAAAATCTATAGTATGGATCCTTAATTAAATCTGCACTTAGTTTTGGAACAGCTTTTAGTGCTTCTACATCTTTAAACATCCAACCCATATGACTCCACCAAAACCCTTTTTTACTATTGTGATGATCTACTTCAGTATCTGAAAAAGAGTGGTGATGCCTATGTAAGCCTACCCAATCTATCGGTCCATGCTGGCAACTTATAGCTCCACAGGTAGCAAAAAATCTTTCTAACCATCTTGGTACAACGAACGATCTGTGTGATAACAATCTGTGATATCCAAGGGTGACTCCTAAACAAGCAGTTACCCAGTAAAAAAATAATAATGAAGTGACTGCAGGGAGACTCCAAAATTTTGGTTGTAAAGCTACAAGGGAAAGAATATGTATTGCAACCATAAAAACTATTGTTCCCCACGTTTTATGTAGTCTTGGAGGATATCTTTTTGAATGACTGGAAGGTTCCAGTAATTTTTCTGAGAGTTCTATAACTTTTTCAGTTGGAACAGGTTTTTTTAATTTTGCTGTTTCTTGGAAAATTACTGAATTCATGATATTGAAATACTATTTTCAAAATTACCGATATGTAATATTATCATACTATACTATTGATAAGATTGATTATCTGTGAGTCTCGGATATCGCGATAAATTATCTAGAGGTCGAAGGGCTATGGCTCATTTGATACACCTCTGGCATGAAAGAAATGGTTGGTCTCACAGAGTATTGCCATTACTTTCAGAAGTTCTTGATTTAGGTAAAGTTCATAATTCGCAAATTTCTAATCTTAGAAATGGGAAGTTATCTTCGCCAGGCCCTGAAGTTTTTCTTGCTTTAGCTCAAGTTAATACGATTCTTGATCAAGGCATTGAAAAAATCAGGGATCGTTTTGAAAGTGATTACCCAGAGTTATGGAAATCTTTGGAAGAGTCCGCATTACCCCTAAAAAATGATTCTGGTGATCCATTGTCGGCCGGGGAGTTATTCGAGATATTTTCAGGATTAAAACCTTTACCTTCATCCTTTGACTGGTACATAGAAGATGAAGAAGCCTCCGCTTTAAGTGATGCTCTTTCAGTGCATTTTTGTCAGAATAAGGCTTGGAGATCATGTAAAATGCAGGTAATGGAAGCCTATGCTGTCAATAAATCTGCCCGCAGAGAACGTTTTGCTGAGGTAATTGCAGGAATTAGAGATTATACGGCAGAAGAATTAGATGGAGAACTTCTTGATTTATATGAGGCTTCAAAAAAACTTTCTTATTTTCAGGGTAGAGGACCTAATGCTTTCCTCGCAGAATTAAGAAATTTAGCTTCTTAAAAATAACATTAATTTTCATTATAAATGACTCTTGACAAAAACTTAAAACTGGCTGAAAACGCTGTTCTTTCTGTTGAAGAGAGTTTAAGTAAAGTCTTCCAAGAAAGGTCTAATCAGGTTTTCCAGAAATTAGAAAATATTTTGACAATTTTTAAGGAAGAAAAAGTTTCTACTAGTCATTTCAATCAATCTTCTGGTAGTGGTCATGATGATATATCTAGAGAAAAAATTGATGCGGTTTTTGCAAGATTGTTTCTTGCTGAAAAGGCTGCTGTGAGGATGCAATTTGTAAGTGGAACGCATGCAATAAGTTCTGTCTTATTTGGAATACTTCGACCTGGAGATGTAATGTTATCTATCACAGGACAACCATATGACACGTTAGAAGAAGTCATAGGAATAAGGGGAGGAGGAAAAGGCTCACTTAAAGATTTTGATATTGAATATAAGCAAATAAATATCTGCGAGAATTTTGATTCTTTTGAAGAACAAATTGTTCATTCTTTTGAAGAAAATACATGCAAATTAGTATTCATACAAAAAAGTTGTGGATATAGTTGGAGAAAGTCTCTTACGAATCATCAGATAGAGAAAATTTGTAGTCTTATTCATTCCCTTGATCCTAATTGTATATGTTTTGTTGATAACTGTTATGGGGAGCTTGTTGAAGATAGTGAACCAATTTCTAAAGGAGCAAATATAATTGCAGGATCATTGATTAAAAATTTGGGAGGAACAATTGTTCCAACTGGTGGGTACGTTGCAGGAGATGCAGAGTTGGTTGAGATGGCATGTTCTAGATTAACCTCACCAGGCATTGGTTCTTCTGCAGGAATAAATTTTGGCCTAGGAAGATTAATTTTGCAGGGTTTGTTTTTAGCACCACAAATTGTTCACGAATCACTAAAAGGTGCTGATATGGTTGCAGCAGTCTTTAAAAATTTGGGATTTAAGGTTTTACCAGAGCCAGCAACTTATAGATCTGATCTTATTCAGTCAGTAAGATTGAATAATCCTGATTTGGTACAAAAAAGTTTGTCAATCTTTTCAAAATTCTTCACCAGTAGATTCTTTTCTGAATGTTGTTCCATCATCAATGGATGGATATGATTCAAAATTATTAATGGCAGGCGGTACTTTTATTGAAGGTAGTACAAGTGAATTTTCTGCTGATGCCCCTCTAAGAGATCCTTACAATATTTTTGTTCAAGGTGGTTCTCACATAGCTCACATCAAAATTGCATTAATTCGATTATTATCTGAACTATTAGAGGAAAAATTAATTTCAAAGGATTCTCTACTTCCTTTATCTACTTAATCATGTCTTACAAGTTTCCAGACAACCTCAACTATGCTGATACTCATGAATATGTCTTGGAAGAAAATGGATTATTAAAAATTGGAGTTAGTGAATTCGCTATAGATCAATTAGGAGATATTGTTTTTGTTGAATTAGCTGATGAAGGGGCGACTTTAGAGAAAGGCGAGACTTTTGGAACAATAGAATCAGTTAAGGCCGTAGAGGAAGTCTATCTGCCTTTTTCAGGAGAAATAGTATCTGTAAATGAAAGTGTTATTGAGAATCCTGAGCTTTTACAGAATGATCCGATTGGAGACGGTTGGTTAGTCATTTTGAAACCAGAATCAAATGCATCGATTGCTGATTTGATGACTTCTGAGGAATATAAATTAAAGGTTGTACCAAAATAAGGCAAACTTTTTAAAAAGAGCTATTTTAAAGAAAAATATATTAATATGACATCCAAATTTGGGTCTGATTTGTTTATAGATAGGCATCTTGGGTTAGGAGATAATGATGAAAGAATCATGCTGAATAAGCTTGGTTTTAACAATATTGATCAATTTATAAATCAAGTTATTCCTGAAGATATTCAGCTTAAAGATAAATGTTCAGAAATATTGCCCCAAGGTTGTTCAGAAATTGAGGCTTTAAATGAATTAGAAGAGATTGCGAATAAAAATACTAAAATGAGATCACTTATAGGCCTTGGTTATTATGACAATCATATGCCTAAAGTAATCCAAAGACATGTTCTTGAAAATCCAAGGTGGTACACGTCTTATACTCCATATCAAGCAGAAATTGCACAAGGAAGATTAGAAGCTCTATTTAATTTTCAGACTATTGTTTGTGAACTAACAGGATTCCCTGTCGCCAATGCATCTTTGTTGGATGAGGGTACTGCTGCTGCAGAAGCTATGGCAATGAGTTTTGCTGCAAGAAAAAATAAATCTTCAAAAGTGTACTTAGTGGAGTCAAATGTTTTTGATCATACTTTTAATGTTCTACAAACCAGAGCAAAACCTTTGGGAATATCCTTAAAACGCTTTACTCAAAGTAACCTTCCTAATCATGATGATGTTTTTGGAATGTTGTTGCAATTACCTGGTAAAAATGGAGAATTATATGATCCCACATTCTTAATATCCCAAGCACATAGATCAGAAATTATTGTTACGGCATGTATTGATCCACTAGCACAAGTTTTGATTAAACCAATTTCTGAATTTGGTGTCGATGTAGCAGTGGGAAGTATGCAAAGATTTGGAGTTCCATTGGGTTTTGGTGGCCCGCATGCAGCATATTTTGCTTGTAGTGAAAAATATAAAAGGCTGATACCCGGAAGAATTGTTGGGCAAACTCTATCTAAAAATGGAGAAAAGTCTCTAAGACTAGCATTGCAAACAAGAGAGCAACATATTCGAAGGGAAAAGGCCACTAGTAATATTTGCACTGCTCAATCTTTGTTAGCCATAATTTCTTCTTTTTATGCTATTTATCATGGACCCTCTGGATTAACCCAAATTGCTAAGAGATTAGTTGAGTTGAGAATAAATTTAGAATCAAGTTTAGCTGCTTTGGGTTTTGATATTCCTGATGGGATTAGATTTGATAGTGTTGATGTTTATTCTGAGCACTCCCAGAGGATCCATAATGAAGCTCTAAAAAATGGCTATAACTTAAGAATTTTGCCGTTGGGATCAACTATTGAAAATTCAACTGGTTTTGGGATCTCTTTAGATGAGCTTAGTAATGAAAAAGAAATAAAAGATATTTTGATTTTCATAGCAAACCTAATAGAAAAAGAAGAAGATTTAGAGCAAATAAAATTTGATAAAGAATTTCATCTTGAAAGTTTAGCTTTGAGATCCAGTGCATGGATGCAGCAAGATATATTCACAAATTACCAAAGTGAAACTGAATTAATGAGATATATATTCCGACTTGCAGAAAAAGATTTTTCTTTGGTAGATGGGATGATGCCATTGGGAAGCTGTACCATGAAGTTAAATTCTGCAGCAGAGTTAAATCCAGTCTCTTGGGCTAATTTATCTTCCATTCATCCTTTTTCCCCACGAGATCAAACTAAGGGGTATTCAAAAATTATATCTGACCTAGAAAAATGGATAAGTGAGATTGTTGGTTTAAAATCAGTTTCTTTTCAACCAAATGCAGGCTCTCAAGGAGAGTTTGCAGGTTTATTGGCAATAAATTCTTATTTTGAATCAAAAGGTGAACTGTTAAGAAAAAAATGTTTAATTCCAAAAAGTGCCCATGGAACAAATCCTGCTAGTGCAGTTATGGCAGGTTTTGAAGTTTTAACTGTTGAATGTGATGACGAAGGAAATATTGATTTTGAAGATTTGTCAATCAAGGTCAAGAAATTTAATAACCAAATAGGGGCTCTTATGTTGACTTATCCCTCTACTCATGGAGTGTTTGAATTACAAATCAGAAAGATATGTGATTTAATTCACTCTGTGGGAGGATTTGTCTATTTAGATGGAGCAAATTTGAACGCTCAGGTTGGATTATGTAAACCGGGGAATTATGGTGTTGATGTTTGTCATTTGAATTTACATAAAACATTCTGCATTCCACATGGAGGAGGAGGTCCAGGAGTAGGTCCAGTTGCTGCATCAGAAACTTTGAGCCCATTTCTTCCTACTCATTCTTTAATGGATAATAATTTATCTAATAGTTCCAATTACGTATCTTCTGCCAAGCATGGGAGTGCAAGTATTCTTCCAATAAGTTGGATGTATATAAAAATGGCTGGTCTTAGTGGTTTAAGAAAAGCAACTGCGCATGCAATTTTATCTGCAAATTATATTGCGCATTCTTTAAAGCATAAATTCAAGATTCTTTATAAAGGAAAAAATAATTTTGTCGCACATGAATGTATTTTAGATTTTAGGGATTTAAAATCCAAAACTGGTTTGAGTGTAAATGATTTAGCTAAACGATTAATAGATTATAGTTTTCATGCCCCAACTATAAGTTGGCCTGTTCCAGAGACGATAATGATAGAGCCTACTGAAAGTGAGAGTTTGGTTGAATTGGATAGATTTTGCGAAGCTATGCTATTGATTGGAGAAGAAATCAGCGAAATAGAAAAAAATGTTGCATTAAAGAATAATAATGTAATAAGTAACTCTCCCCATACGCTGAAAGAGTTAATTGCTGATAATTGGCATTATCCTTATTCAAAAGAAAAAGCTTCTTTTCCTTATAAAACTCCAACTTCTATAAAGTTTTGGTCTTCAGTTTCAAGGATCAATAATGCATATGGCGATCGCAATTTAATTTGTTCTTGCAATGTAAATCAGGGCGAGACTTTTGAAGAAAAAAAATGTGCTTAAAGGACTAGCGTCTTTATATTTACTTAGTTATTATCAGTGAGAATAAAAATTTAATATTTTCTTATAGAATTTTTTTAAATTTTTTTATTACAATATTCGAGCATCAAATTTTTTGGGGTATTTGAAGCTATGACCAAAGATTCTAATTCTGGTAATGTTACGAACCTGCCAGTTAAAAACGTCAACTTACCAAATTTTGTTACCAATTCTTCAGGAGATAACTCAAATATTTGTTCAATTGAGGGAACTAATGTTATCAGAGTACCTTTTGGTAAAAAATTCTCTAAGAAAAAAAGACCTGAAAAAAATCAAAATATCGCTACTCTTATACTTCCTTTAACTTCATATAGTAATCCAACTCCTCCACACGTAGCATAATAATCTAGATCAAATTTAGTCTATTTCTTTGAGCGTATCTGAATAATAATTTTGCAGTTGTAACGTTGCTTGATTCCAATCCCATTTTTCTGCTTCGTTTCGTGCCTCTTTTCTCATAATTTCTCTTTTATCTTCATTTTCTAGAATTTTTTTTGTTGCTTCAATCAAACTTTGTACCCCATTATCTTTTTCATCTGGATCATATAAACAACCATTAATCCCATCGCTTATTATATCTGGAATCCCCCCCTTGTTGGCTCCGATAACTGGACATCCTGCGGCCATTGCTTCGAGTAAAACTAAACCAAGTGTTTCTGTACTAGAGGGAAATAAAAATATATCTCCAGAGGCATAGGCGCTAGCAAGTTCATCACCAGATAAATATCCTATGAAATTAGTCTTGGTATTTTCGAAGATTTTTTCAAGCTGGTTTCTATACGGTCCGTCACCTACAAGTGCTAGACAAGCATTAGGGATACTTTCTAAGACTGGTTTAATTCTCTCAATTTGTTTTTCTGCTGATAATCTTCCTACATAAATCAATAAATAATTAGCTTCTTTATATTTTCCAAATAATTCATCTCTCATTTTCTCACTTCTTAAATCTGGTCGGAAACTGTAAGTATCTACTCCTCTTTGCCAAAGAGCAGTCCTTTGAATACCTTTATCTTTTAATTCATTGACCATAGCTGTGGAAGTACACAAATTTAACAAGGCTTGATTATGAGCTGCTTTAAGTAATTCCCACAAAAGTGGCTCTAGCATTCCCATACCGTAATGTTCCAGATATTTCGGAAGATGAGTATGGTAGCTAGCAATTAAAGGAATATTATTAGTTTTCGCCAACCATATGCCACCTAAGCCAAGTACAGCTGGATTAACAACATGTATCAAATCTGGATTAAATTTTTCTAACTTATCTGAGACTGCAGGACCTGGTAAACCAAGCTTCAACTCTGGGTATAAGGGTAATGGCATTGCAGCAACTCCCACTACAGTTGCTCCCATATATGATTCTGGACACCCCTCTGGACAAAAAATTATAACTTCATCACCATTTTTTATTAAAAATTCAATTGTTTTAGTCAGTCTTGTGACTATGCCGTCAACTTTAGGTAAAAAAGTTTCAGTAAACAATGCAATTTTCACTTTCTTAAGATAACTATTTCAAAAATTTTAATTAGTCTTTATAGCCTCAGCTTGTTTTTTTGTCCAGGATGAAACACAAGGTATGCGATTAAGATCACATCTATTGGAGTATTTTTTAGCAACTTCAACAACTTCTTCTAATAAGCCATTGTCAAGAGTAGTTGGGTTTAAACCTAATTCTATAAAGCATTTATTATCAACAATTAGATCATTTTCTACTGCTTCATTCCTTGGATTTGGTAAATAATTGATATCAGCTCCTGTTAGAGAAGCAACTTTTTTAGCTAGTTCTCCAACTTGATGACTCTCAGTCATTTGATTAAAGATTTTGACCCTTTCTCCAGATTTTGGAGGATTTTCAAGAGCAAGTTGTACGCATTTTACAGAGTCTTTTATATGTATAAATGCTCTTGTTTGCCCTCCTGTCCCATGAACACTTAATGGATATCCAATTGCAGCTTGCATTAGAAATCTGTTTAAAACAGTTCCATAATCTCCGTCATAGTCAAATCGGTTTGTCAATCTAGGATCTTTTAAAGTTGCTTCTGTATTTGTTCCCCAAACAATGCCTTGATGTAGATCAGTGATCCTAACAAGATCATTTTTGTTGTAGTAAAGAAATAATAGTTGATCTAAAGTTTTAGTCATATGGTAGACACTACCTGGGCTTGCAGGGTGTAATATTTCTTCTTCAAAGCGGCTTCCATCTGGTTGTGGAACTTCTACTTTTAGATAACCTTCTGGAATTGTTGCACCTCTATGTGATCCATATCCATAGACTCCCATTGTTCCTAAATGAACAACATGAATATCTAAATTACTCTCTACTATCGCAGCAAGTAGGTTGTGGGTGCCATTAACATTATTATCTACTGTATATCTTTTAGTAAAACTCGATTTCATCGAGTATGGTGCTGCTCTTTGTTCTGCAAAATGGATCACGGAATCTGGTTTTTCATCAATGAGCAAGTTGAGTAATTTTTGATATTGTTTAGAGATATCCATGTTAAGAAATCTCATAGGCTTGCCTCCAGTCTCTTCCCATGCAGAAAGTCGTTCTGTTATGGAAGAAATTGGAGTTAAAGATTCTACCTCTAGATCAATATCAATTTTTCTACGACTTAAATTGTCGACAATAATTACATCATGATTTTGCTCTGCTAAATTCACCGCACAAGGCCAACCGCAAAAACCATCTCCACCTAGAACAATAACTTTCACTCAGAACTCCAGAATTAAAAGATTCATAATATATTTATTAAATTACTACAGCGTGCTTCCACTTTGCGAAAAAACATTGTAAATAGTTTCAAATCTTCTTTCTTAATACGATAAATAAAAGCAAATAATAAATTTTACTTTCTTTTTAAACTTTTCTCAATTTAGAGAATTAGATAGATATGTTTTTTTCCGGCGAACTTGCAACTGCAAAGTCTTGTTTTTTAATTCTTCCCGCCAGAAAAGCTTGCCTGCCAGCTTTCACGCCATAATTTATCGCTTGAGCCATGAGAGCTGGATTTTCAGCTTGTGCTATTGCACTATTGATTAAAACACCATCAGCTCCAATTTCCATAGCTTGAGCAGCTTCACTAGGCACCCCAATTCCTGCGTCAATTATTACTGGCACTTTTGCATTCTCAATAATTATCTTTATATTTGATAAATTTAATAAACCTTGCCCGGAGCCTATAGGCGAACCCAATGGCATTACAGTTGCACAACCCATTTCCTCAAGTCTTTTTGCAAGAATAGGATCTGCATTGATATAGGGAAGTACAGCAAAACCCTTTTTTATTAAAATTTCTGCTGCTTTAACGGTTTCTATTGGATCTGGAAGCAAATACTTTTTGTCAGGAATAACTTCTAACTTCACAAAATTATTTTCTTCTTGACCAGATAATTTTGCAAGTTCTCTACCCAAAATTGCTATTCGCACTGCCTCTTCGGAATTAGCACAACCTGCTGTATTAGGAAGCATCCAGTATTTTTTCCAGTTGATCTTTTCGAGTAAATTTTCTCCGGTCTGATCATTTTGAATTCTTCTAACAGCGACGGTTATAATTTCCGTTTCAGTATTCGACAAACTTTCTACCATATCTTGAGTAGATTTGTATTTGCCAGTACCCACCATTAATCTACTGGAAAATTGTTTCCCACCAATTAATAAAGAAGAAAAATTTTCCATATTTAAAATCCCTTATCTTTAATACCTTTATAAGGTTTATAATTATTTCTTTTTTCTAATTCCTTACTTTTTTTAATTGCTGTTTTGTTTTTTGGATCTATCACCAAAACCTTTTGATAAGTTGCATATGCCAAGTCGTACTCAAGTAAGCGCTGTTGTGCTGATGCGAGGTTATTTAGGGCTATAGGATATTCTGGGAGTGATTTTATTGCAGAGTTATAGTGTTTAATTGCTTTCTTAAATTCATTTTGAGCAGCATAAGAGAATCCTAAAGCATTGTTTATAATCGCTTTGGCTTCATCAGGTTCATTTTCATAATTTTCAATTGCTTTTAAAAAAGTTTTAGTTGCTTCAGAATATAATCTTTTTTTTATCTGAATAGACCCAAATTCATATAATTCTGTAGCTTGAGTGAGAGAATCTAGACCTTTCTGTTCGAATTTTACTAAATTTAATTCTTCACTTCTTGTTTTTAGAAATTGTCTGAATACAAAAATAGAAATTATTATTAATACAACAAAAAGAATTAATAAATAAGATTGAAAGGAAGATATTTCCATTATTTATATTAGCTTTTTCTAGATTATATTATTTTTTTTCTACTTACTAACGGTAGAAACAATTTTTTCAAAACACTTAGGATCGCTTAAGGCTAATTGTGCAAGCATTTTTCTATTTATAATAATTTCTGAATTTTTCATGCCATTTATCAACTTGCTATAGTTTGTTCCATTTATCCTGGCAGACGCATTAATTCTAGAAATCCAAAGTCTTCTAAAATCTCTTTTTCTTCTTCTTCTATCCCTATAAGCATTACAAAGAGCTTTCATCACCCTTTGATTTGCTGTCCTGAAAAGATTTTTGTTGCCGCCTCTAAAACCTTTTGCAAGATTTAAGATTTTGTTTCTTCTTTTTCTGGCTATGTTGCCTCTTTTTACGCGTGCCATGAATATTTTCTAATAAAAAATTGGTTAAAGATTTATGCGTATGGAATCATTAATCTTACATTATCAGCATCTCTTTCATCAACTACAGCTTTTGTTGATAGATGTCTTTTTAATTTTGAGCTTTTATGATCAAGTAAATGATTGTGGAAAGCTCTTCTTCTCATGAATTTACCCGTCGCAGTAGCTTTAAATCTTTTGGCAGCTGATTTACGAGTTTTTAGTTTAGACATTTAAGTCAAATGTGTTTAATTAGGATAATCTAAACCTTTATACGCATTGGTGCAAATTAAAGTTTTTAATTGATAAGGAAAGTTCTAATTTATGAAACTTAAATTTGCCTTTTTAAACTTATTTTTAGGCTGTATTACTCTTTTAATAATAAACACTAAATTTATTTCAAATGCAAAAGGAGAAGAATTGCTAAAGGTTGAACTCCATAATGAAATTAAAAAAGGAAAATTTTTAATTGGTTTAAAGCAATATTTAGGCGGGGAGAATGATAGTTTTTCGGAGAAAAAGAATTTAAACTTTACAACTAATAAAGGTTTTTTAAACTTGATATCATCTAACGGTATAAAGCATAAATCAAAACAGATAAATATTACCTGGGCGGATATTCCCGTCAAAAATCCAAAAACAATTGAAAGAATTGTTTTTGGTCCATTTGCTAGCTATGAATCAGCAAAAAAACAATCAGAGAAACTAAGAGATAAAGGATTTGAGACGACTGTTGCCTACCCTAAAAATTGGGAAGTATGGATTCCATTTCAAGATGATCTGCCAGAGTTTGAATTAAAAAATAAGATTTTTAGAAAAATAAAAAATTTTCAAATTATTCCTGTTCTTAGAAATGACTACAGTAGTATGAAACTTGAAGGTCCCATATATATTTATTCTGAAGAGAAAATAAAAATAAATGGTGTTAATTTTGGCAAAAATTTTTATTTAATAAAGGATTTATATGGAACTTGGACCTTAGTTCAAAAAATTGAATTTGATGACTATTTGGCAGGTGTTTTGCCATATGAAATTGGCCCGAATTCTCCTTTAGAAGCACTCAAGGCTCAAGCAGTTATTGCAAGAACTTGGGGCATATTTAATTCTGATAGATTTAATATGGATAAATATCATTTATGTATAAGCACTCAATGCCAAGTTTATAAGCCTTCTGAAATTTCATATAAAAATGTACAAAAAGCCATAGATGAAACTTCAAATTTAATTCTCACTCATGAAAATCAACCAATAAATGCTTTTTACCATGGTTCTAATGGTGGAGTATCTGCTACTGCAGGCGAGTCTTGGCAAATTCAAGATTATTCTTATTTCAATTCAATCATTGATGGTCCTAAATCATTAAATAAAATTTTTAAACTTCCAATTACAAATGAATTTTATTTAAATAATTTTTTAGATTTTGATAAGGAACAGTTTTATGGGAGTCATCATTCTCTTTTTCGATGGAATAAGAAAATTTCTAGTCTTGAAATTAAAGAAAAGTTAATTAAAAACAAACTTATAAATATTAATGAAAATGTTTTGGATTTAAATTCTATTGAACGTGGGTCTAGTGGCAGAGTGACAAAATTGGAAATACAAACGGACAAGGGTAATAAATCTATTGTTCTTGTTAAAGATGATATTCGACGGGTATTAAATTTTATACCTAGTAATTTGTTTACTATTAATAAATTAAATGATGATTTATGGCTTTTGAGAGGAGGAGGCTTCGGTCATGGTGTAGGTTTATCTCAGTCAGGAGCAATTGAAATGGCTAAATTAGGATTCTCTTATGAACAAATATTGAATCATTACTATCGAAATGCAAAACTAAAAAAATTTGAGATATTGTCTCAATGGAAGTTAAGTAATTAACAATTTACTTTTATGAGTAAGGGTTTTTATAAAAATCGAAGATTGAAGTCGTTTATATTTCTTAGTGCTTGTTTTTTAGTAGCTTTTATTCCTCATGCTAACAATATCGAAAATTTCTTTTACATAATATTTACTCTTTCTTTTGTGATTGTTTTTTACGGTTTAATAGTTATTTCAAGAAATTTCAAAAGGAACAACGTTTTAAATACTGTAAGCAGAAGAATTAGCAATAAAGAGTTACCTGTGCTTGATATTTTAGTCGCAGCTAGAGATGAAGAGAATGTCATATCAAGATTAGTTGAAAGATTATTTAGTTTAGATTATCCAACAAATAAATTAAATATTTACATAATCGATGATGGTAGTTCTGATAAGACGCCTTTAATTTTAGATCGATTATCTAGACAATATGACAAGTTAAAAGTCATAAGTCGTTCTCCAAATGCAGGAGGAGGAAAGTCAGGAGCTTTGAATTATGCCTTGAAATTTACCCATGGTGAATGGCTATTAGTTTTGGATGCTGATGCTGAATTAAAACAAGATTCTTTGATAAGGTTATTTTCTTTTGTAGAAGAGGGTGATTGGTCTGCAGTTCAACTAAGAAAATCAGTAACAAATGTAAGTAAGAATTTTTTAACTTCCTGTCAGTCAATGGAGATGGCTATGGATGCAATCTTTCAATATGGAAGATTATCATTTGCTGGAGTTTCCGAATTAAGGGGAAATGGTCAATTAATTAAGAAAGAAACATTATTAGCATGTGGTTCATTTAATGAAGATACAGTGACAGATGATCTTGATTTGAGTTTAAGATTATTATTAACAAAATCTAGAATTGGAATCTTATGGGATCCTCCAGTCATGGAGGAGGCAGTTGAGAATTTAAATGCTTTATTAGCGCAAAGGCAAAGATGGGCAGAGGGGGGGTTGCAAAGATTCTTCGATTATGGAGATCAATTATTTACTAATAAAATTGATTATTTGCAGAAATTTGATTTAACTTACTTTTTCATCTTGCAATATGCATTACCAACCATTTCTATTTTTGATTTAGTTTTCAGTATTGCTTTTTTAGATTCACCAATTTACTGGCCTATTTCATTTACAGCTTTTATGTTATCTGGAATTGCTTTTTGGTACGGCGCTTCTTGTAAAAGTGAAGTACCTGTATTGCAAAAAAGAAATTTTTTGATGGTATTTGTATCGGTTTTTTATTTATCACATTGGTTTTTAGTGATCCCTTATGTAACTATAAAGATGTCTATTTTCCCCAAAAAAATACTCTGGCGAAAGACTCTTCATACTGGACTTTAATCTATTCATCAAGGTCTATAATTTCTCCATTAAAAAAATTTGCTAAGTTTTTTGAACTATCATCATAATTTTCCTCGTTAGATATTTTTGTTGACGAATTAGTTTTTGGTTCTATTTTGGTTTTTGATTCTATTTTTTTTATTGGTCGGAAATTATTTACTTCATTTTGGGTTATTTCTGGAGTGTTTGTTGGGTTATTTTTATTTAATTGTTTGGTTGAAAAATTAAGTATTATTCCATCTCCAAATATCTTTTTTACAGTATTTTCAATTATAACTTTTCTGCTTTTTATCATACTTTCCCAGTTTGGAGATAATGCAATTGTGATTTTCTCCGAATCAAAACTTTCAAGTTCGGCTTGTTGTGAAAGTAACATTCTTGTTGATGGTAACTCTACTTTAGAAAGAATTAATTCCCATTTATCTTTTAAATTTGATCCATGATTATTTTGGTTATTTTCAGAAATATTTTCAATACTTTCTTTTTCAAGAACTTCAAATTTTTCTAATTTTTCGTCTTTTTTTTCGATCAATTCCTTGTGAGTTTTCTCTTCCTGGATACTTGGTTTTGGAATCTCATCTGAAATATTTTTTTTATTAATTGGAATGTTTTTTCTACTTTCATGCTTCTCCTCAGTCGTATTATTTTTACTTTCTTGTTTATTTTCAAAACTATTTATCTCTTGATTATGCAGAAGACCAGTTAAATGTATTTCAAACCAAAGCCTTGGATTATCACTTGATTTGATTTGATATTCAATATTTCTCAGATTATTATGCCAATTAATTATTGTTGATTTATTTATTGTTTTTGAGATTTTATCTAACTCATCTCGAAATTCATCAGACGTATAGTAGAGATCTGAATATTTATTATTTGCAGTGTGTAATAGTAGATCTCTTGTTATATTCAATAATCCGATAATTATTTGAAGAGGTTCGTTTCCGGCATCATATAATTTGTTGCAGCTGTCAATTAATAACTCTGGATTATTCTCAACCAATGATTTAATCAGATTTGTTAATTCACTTTCTGATACTTCTCCTAGGAGGTTTTGGATATTATTAATTGTTATCCCTTCTGGTAAAAGATTCAATTGTTCAAGGAGGCTTTGTGCATCTCTCATACCTCCATTAGACCTTTTTGCAATCATTTTTAACGCCTGAACTTCGTACTTAATGGATTCTTTTTCGGCGATTTCTGATAAATGTTGAAAAATATCACTAGGGCTTATTCTTCTAAAATCAAACTTTTGGCATCTACTTTGTATTGTATTTAATACTCTCTCAGGATTTGTCGTCGCAAGTATAAATACAACTCTTGAGGGCGGTTCTTCAATAGTTTTTAGTAAAGCATTTGAAGCTGCTGTTGAAAGCATATGACATTCATCAATTACATAGACTTTCCATCTCGCTTGAGTAGGTGCAAATCTCGCTCTTTCTATAATTTCTCTTATATTTTCTACTCCTGTATTTGATGCTGCATCAATCTCGATAATATCTAAAGCGCTCCCATCTGTAATTTGTCTACATAAGTCACATTTACAACAAGGAGTTATCGTAGGTTGGTCGAATGCCTGGCAATTTAGAGATTTTGCAAATATTCTTGCACTTGATGTTTTCCCAGTGCCTCTTGGACCATTAAAAAGATATGCAGGAGCAATTTTTTTTGTTAATAGAGCTTGTTTGAGTGTAATGGATATAAATTTTTGCCCAACCAGTTCGTCTAAGTTGTTCGGTCTATATTTTTGATGAAAAGGCTTATGTATGTTTGGCATTTATTTTTCATTAATTAGAAAAATTAGCGATTCAATTAAAAAAAATTAAACTCTAATTTTATGCAGACTCTTTAATGATTCTTTTTGATCCTGAAGGTAGTTTAACAATCTTAGATGAGAACAAATTATCTACCATTTTTTTCGTAATTGTGAATTCTTTTACATTTTCTTCAGAAGGCAAAGTGTACATTATGTCTAGCATTAGCTCTTCAATTATTGATCTTAATGCTCTTGCACCTGTTTTTCTTTTGTATGCTTCATTTGCTATCGCTTCAACAGAATCAGGCTCAAATGATAATTCAACATTATCCATACTTAGCAAAGTTTTGAATTGCTTTACTAATGCATCTCTTGGTTGAGTCAAAATAGATTCTAAAGTTTCTTTAGTAAGACGATCTAATACAGCACAAACTGGAATTCTTCCAATAAATTCTGGAATTAGGCCATATTTCACTAAGTCATCTAATTCTAAATTTTTCAGGGAATCTCTTGGGTCTACTATTTTTTTTGTATCAACTTTGTTTTGATCTGAATTGGTGGTAAATCCAATAGAGTGTTTACCCATACGCTTTTGAACGATATCCTCTAAACCTATAAAAGCTCCCCCACAAATAAATAGTATTTGACTCGTATCAATTTGGATGCAGTCATGATAAGGATGCTTTCTTCCGCCTTGAGGTGGCACATTAGCAATTGTTCCTTCAAGCATTTTTAATAATGCTTGCTGTACCCCTTCACCGGAGACATCTCTAGTAATTGAAGGATTCTCGCTTTTTCTTGCAATTTTATCTATTTCATCAATATAAATAATTCCTTTTTGAGCTAGTTCTACATTCATTTCTGATTTCTGTAGAAGTCTTAAAAGTATGTTTTCAACATCCTCCCCAACATATCCAGCTTCTGTCAAAGTCGTTGCATCAGCTACTGCAAAAGGAACATCTAAAAACTCTGCTAAAGTTTGCGCCAATAATGTTTTTCCACTTCCAGTAGGGCCGATGAGTAAAATATTTGATTTTTGTAATTTAGTTGCTTGTGTATCAGTTGAATTGCTATTTTTACTCTCTTCTTTGACTTTCCAAGCTAATCGCTTGTAATGATTGTATACGGCTACTGATAATATTTTTTTTGCAGATTCTTGTCCAACAACTTGATTATCTAGAAAACTTTTTATTTCTAATGGCTTAGGAATTGAGGTTAATTCTAAAGGAACAGATTTTTTTGGATTATCAGTTGGTAATTTCTTTTTTACTTGTGGAGAGTTGTTTGTGTTCGCTTGATTATCAAGTAGTTCTTCATCGAGAATCTCATTACAAAGGTCTATGCACTCATCACAGATATAAACCCCAGGACCAGCTATAAGCTTTCTTACTTGGTCTTGTGACTTCCCGCAAAATGAACATTTAAGATGGGCGTCGAATTTAGCCATCGATTATAAGTTTTTAAAGTGAAAGGTGTTAAATATTCCCTATTCACTAGGATTGCTCATAAATATCGATTCGTCATCATATTCTTAAAAAATCAGAACCCCTTGTCACTTTTTGATAACTTTATCAATTAATCCATATTCGACTGCTTCTGAGGGGGATAAAAAGTAATCTCTTTCTGTATCTTCATTAATTTTTTCTAAAGGTTGACCAGTATGTTCAGCTAAAAGTGAATTTAATGTTTTCTTGAGAAAAAGTATTTCTTTAGCTTGTATTTCAATCTCTACTGCTTGACCTTGTGCACCTCCAAGAGGCTGATGAATCATAATCCTAGAATTTGGTAAAGCCAATCTTTTCCCTTTTGCTCCTCCAGAAAGTAGGAATGCCCCCATACTTGCAGCTACTCCAAAGCATATTGTTACTACATCAGGGGATATTTGTTGCATAGTATCGTATATGGCCATTCCTGCAGTTACTGAGCCTCCAGGAGAATTGATATATATTTGTATGTCTTTTTCGGGATCTTCCGCTTCAAGAAATAATAATTGCGCAACAAGTGAATCGGATACTTGATCATTAATTCCAGTACCTAAAAAAATTATTCTCTCCCTTAATAGTCTTGAATAAATATCAAAAGCTCTTTCTCCTCTACCTGATTGTTCTATAACAGTAGGAACAGCAGCAATGGTTTTATTGTTACTTTCGTAAGAACTTATTGAGCTTTGGATTAAATGTTTTTTTTCTGAGTTCACAAATTAATTTCGTCTTATAAATAATTTAAGGGGTTTTTGTCTAATTAGTAAGAAATTTCATAAATTATTTTTTTTCTTTTTTATTTTGAGTTTTTGTAGTTTTTGTAGTTTTTGTAGTTTTTGTAGTTTTTGACGCAATTTTTGTGGCTTTTGTAGTTTTTGAGGTTTTTGTAGCTTTAGAAGTTTTTGTAGTTTTTTCTTTTACTTCAGAATTTTCTTCAAGCCAAATGATTAATTTTTCTTTGAGTAAATCGTTAGTTATTACTTCTGTTAGTTTTTTAATATCTATTTGTTTTGAAGATTGAGAGATTGCATCTTCATAATCTTTCATTTTTGAATCAATTTCATCTTGCTCAACTTTTATGTTTTCAGTTTCAGCTAATGCTTTTAAAGCTAAATTTCTTTGAACATTTTTTTCAGCTTGAGGCCTTGTGGACTCTGCTAATGACTTAACTAATTCCGGAGTGAAAGTAGATTTAACATCAAGACCTTGTTGAGCGAATCTTTGAGCGGTTTGTTCAATATTATTCCTCACTTCTATATCAATCATAGATTTTGGAATTTCAGCAACCAATTCGTTTGTTAAGGCATCTAATAAAGCTTCAATTTTGATATCTTTTTGAGTTTTTTCAAAATTGTCTTTAAGTTGCTTTTCAATATCTTTCTTTAACTCTTTTAATGATTCTTTGTTGCCAGACTGTTTTGCAAAATCGTCATTAAGTTCAGGCAATTCTTTTTCCTTAAGATCCTTAAGATTTACTTCAAAAATTGCTTCTTTGCCTCTTGAATCCTCATGAGAATAATCATCAGGAAATTTAAGGTTAAGTGTTTTAGTATCACCAATTTTCATCTTTACGATTCCCTCAACGAAACCGGGAATCATTTTGTTCTTTTCTAACTCAAGATCCATTGATTCACTTGTTCCACCATCAATCTCTTGACCAGAATCTTTATATTTTCCTTTGAAACTAACTACAGCAATATCTCCTAATTTTGCTGCTCTATTGGTAACTGGAATAATGTTTGCAAATTGATTTCTAGATTTTTCTAGCGCTTCATCTATTGACTTAGGATCAAACTTTGTTTTTGATATTTCAACACTTAGTCCTTTGGATTTTTTAAGTTTTAATTCTGGAGCGACATCAGTTTGAAGAGTAACCTTAAGTGATTTTTCAGGACTAAACTTTGCAAGCAAAGATTCAAATCCATCTACCAATTCTGGCTCACTTAGTGGCTCTATAGATTTTATTTTTAACGCTTCTTGCCATGATTTATCAATAATTTTTTCCAGAGCAGAAGCATGTAATTGTGTGATGCCAATTCTTTGGATTAAGACTTGTTTAGGAATCTTACCAAGTCTAAATCCCGGAATTTTAGCCGAACGACTGATAGAACTGATTGTTTCATTTACACACGTTTTGCATGTCTCAGATGGTATTTCTAATTCGAATGAAATTCTACTTTGAGGCAGAGGAGTTGTTTTGACTATTAGTGCATCTTTAGCCATGTTTTTCTAAGTTATTACTTTGAACCGAATCTTAATTATTTCACATTATGTGATTTCCTTGAAAGTTAATTTTTTGATAAAGTAAAAAAAATAGTCAATCTATTTATAAAAATCATTTTAAAGTGTGAGACAATCTCCTTATTTGCCTAATAGGCCATTAAAAGTTGCTGTTTTAGGTTCTTCAGGTGCTGTGGGATCTGAATTGCTAAAAATTCTTGAACAACGTGATTTCCCAATATCAGAATTGGTCTTGCTTTCATCAGAGCGGTCAGAAGGAAAAAAAATTATTTGGAAAGGTGAAGAACTAGTTACAAAAAAAACATCTAAGGAAGAATTTAAGAATCTTGATCTAGTTTTGGCTTCAGCTGGCGGAAGTATTTCAAAAAAGTGGTTATCTACCATTATTGATCAAAATGCTTTACTGATAGATAATTCAAGTGCTTTCAGATTAGATAAGAACGTTCCTCTTATAGTCCCTGAAGTTAATGCTAGTGACGTACTTAATCATGATGGGGTAATAGCCAATCCAAACTGCACTACCATTTTGTTGACATTAGTTTTAGCTCCATTAAACAAACTTTCTACTATTCAAAGAGTTATTGTCTCAACATATCAATCTGTCAGTGGTGCAGGCCAACTGGCGATGGAGGAACTAAAACTTTTAACTGAAAAATATCTTCAAGGAAATCCTCAAAAAAGTGAAGTTTTGCCATACTCCCTTGCTTTTAATTTGTTTTTACATAATTCCCCTATGCTTTCAAATAATTACTGCGAAGAAGAGATGAAAATGGTTAATGAGACAAGGAAAATATTAAATATTGCTGATTTAAAGCTCTCTTCTACATGTGTTCGAGTCCCAGTTCTGAGAGCACATTCTGAATCGATCAATATTGAATTTGCCGATGTAGTTGAGCCTAAAGATGCTCTTGAAGAATTAAAAAAATCTCCTGGAATTGAAATTATTGAGGATTACAAAAATAATAGATTTCCTATGCCAAATGACGTTATGGGAAGGGATAATGTTGCTGTTGGCAGGCTAAGAACTGATATAAGTCATCCTCATGGATTAGAATTATGGTTATGTGGAGATCAAATAAGAAAAGGAGCAGCTCTGAATGCTGTTCAAATAGCTGAGTTATTAATTCCAAAAAAATGATTACAGACAAAACTGAGTGTAATAATCCATTATTTGGAAGAATATTGACTGCAATGGTTACTCCATTCACTGAGAATGGAGATGTAGATTATGAACTAGCTATAAAACTTTCAAATTATCTTTTTGAGAACGGTTCCGATGGAATTGTGTTGTGCGGTACTACTGGAGAATCTCCGACTCTTTCATGGGCGGAGCAGCATGATTTATTTATTGCGGTAAAAGGATCTTTGGATGCAAGCTGCAAAGTAATAGTTGGCACTGGTAGCAATTGTACAAGCGAAGCTGTGGAAGCTACAAAAAAAGCTTACGACTCTGGTGCCGACGGTGCTTTGGTCGTTGTTCCTTATTACAATAAGCCGCCTCAAGAAGGTCTTTATAAACATTTCAGTTCTATTGCTAAATCTGCAAAGGATTTGCCTCTTATGCTCTACAACATTCCTGGCAGGACTGGATGCAATTTATTACCTGATACTGTGAAGAAACTTATGGATTTCTCAAATATTCTCAGTATTAAAGCTGCAAGCGGTAGAATAGAAGAAGTAACAGAATTAAGAGCTATTTGTGGCTCCGAACTCTCTGTATATAGTGGCGACGATTCATTGTTGCTTCCAATGTTATCGGTAGGTGCTGTAGGAGTAGTAAGTGTTGCAAGTCATTTAGTTGGATTGCAATTGAAAGAGATGATTCATTCTTTTCAAAGTGGAAATGTTTCCAATGCTCTTGCTATTCATGAAAAACTTCAGCCTCTTTTCAAAGCACTTTTTATGACTACTAATCCAATCCCAATTAAAGCTGCTTTGGAGCTCTCGGGATGGGATGTCGGTAATCCTAGAAGTCCTTTGTCACCTTTAAACAATGACATGAAAAAGCAACTATCTTTTATCCTGAATTCCTTATATTAGGGATTATATTTAACTTGATAATTAAATTTAAATAAACCTTATTTGATTACAAGCAGGCCTTCATAAATTTCAAAATTATGCAATCAAGTACAAATTCAACTGTAAATAGATCTACTCATGATTCATCTAGATCTAAAAGTAATACTCCAGCTCTACGAGTAATACCTCTTGGAGGATTACATGAAATAGGAAAAAACACTTGCGTTTTTGAATATGGTGATGAATTAATGCTTGTTGATGCTGGCCTAGCTTTCCCATCTGATGGTATGCATGGCGTAAACGTTGTTATGCCTGATACAACTTTTTTAAAAGAAAATCAAAGAAGAATAAAAGGAATGATTGTCACTCACGGGCATGAAGATCACATTGGAGGTATTTCTCATCATCTAAAGCATTTTAATATTCCCATTATTTATGGCCCAAGACTGGCAATGTCAATGCTTAGAGGAAAAATGGAGGAAGCAGGGGTATCTGATAGAACAACTATACAGACAGTAAATCCAAGAGATGTTGTAAAAGTAGGACAACATTTTTCTGTTGAATTTATTCGAAATACCCATTCTATTTGCGATAGCTTTTCTTTAGCAGTTACAACACCTGTTGGCACAATTATTTTCACGGGAGATTTTAAGTTTGATCATATGCCAGTAGATGGAGAGCAATTTGATATTGAAAGAATGGTGCATTACGGAGAGAAGGGTGTTTTATGCATGTTCAGTGATTCTACTAATGCTGAAGTTCCAGGTTTTTGTCCTTCTGAGAAGACTATCTATCCCTCTTTAGAAAAACATATTGCAGAGGCAAAAGAACGAGTTATCCTTACTACTTTTGCTAGTTCTGTGCATAGAGTGACCATGATCTTAGAATTGGCCATGAAACATGGAAGAAAGGTCGGTTTGTTAGGTAGATCGATGATAAATGTTATTGCTAAGGCAAGAGATATTGGTTATATGAAATGCCCAGATGATTTGTTCGTTCCTATCAAGCAAATTAGAGATTTGCCAGATAGGGAGACCTTATTATTGATGACGGGTAGTCAAGGAGAACCCCTAGCAGCGTTAAGCAGAATCTCTCGTGGTGAACATCAGCATGTTCGTCTCAAGACTACTGATACTGTAATATTTTCAGCCAGCCCAATTCCTGGTAATACTATTTCTGTTGTTAATACAATAGATAGATTAATGAAACTCGGAGCAAAGGTTGTTTATGGAAAGGGCGAGAATATTCATGTTTCTGGTCATGGTTTTCAAGAAGATCAAAAGTTAATGTTGGCACTCGCAAAACCTAAGTTTTTTGTTCCTGTTCATGGAGAACATAGAATGCTTGTTTGTCATGGGAAGAGTGCACAAACTATGGGGGTTCCAAAGGACAATATCTTAATTATTGAAAATGGAGATGTAGTTGAGTTAACACCTAATTCTATTCAAAAGGGTGATCCTGTAAAAGCTGGTGTTGAACTACTTGATAACTCACGAAATGGGATAGTAGATGCTCGAGTATTAAAGGAAAGGCAGCAATTAGCTGGGGATGGTGTAGTAACTGTTTTAGCTCCTATTAGTACAGATGGGAAGATGGTTGCGCCTCCCAGAGTTAATTTAAGAGGAGTTGTTACTACTGCAGAGCCAAGAAAAATGTCTATGTGGACAGAACGAGAAATAAGCTGGGTCTTAGAAAATAGATGGAAACAACTATCCAGACAAACTGGGCCGAATAATTTTGAGGTAGATTGGATTGGTGTACAAAGAGAAATTGAAAATGGTTTATCGAGAAGAATGAGAAGAGAATTACAAGTTGAACCACTTATTTTGTGTTTAGTTCAACCTGCTCCAAGTGGAACTCGTGCTTATATTCCAAAGATTACCGAAGAGCAAAATTTCTCCAATAGAAATAGAAATAATAATAATTTCCATAAGAAATCAAACAATAATAATCATCCTAATAGTTCAAATAACCCACAAAATACCCAAAAAAGTCTAAAAGTATCACAGAATCCATCAGCTGAGACTGCTACAGAAGATTCATTTGAAGGTAGAACAAGAAGAAGAAGATCTGCTGTAACATCTTAACTTTTTTCAAAATTTATATAGTTTTTATCCCAAACAATTTTTAAAAACTCTTGCAGATTAATTTGACCTTTATTTTTTTCATAAATTGAAGTTGCTAATTTTGTCAGATTTTTAGAACTACATTGCTTTGGAGATATTTCTTTTAAAAATCTATTTAAAATTGTGCACCTCGCTTCAATACACATACCATTTAGGAGATTCCTATCGATACCTTTAACATCTTTACAATAAAAATACGCTAGTTCACTTAGATCATTACGTTCATTATTGTATTTGCTCATTTTTTGGGAAAAATTATTTATCCTTTCAGAACAACCAGGATAGATGACTTCTAAGGTTGGAATAATTTTTTTTCTTACTAAATTTCTTTTTAATTTAAGATCTGAATTTGTAGGATCTTCCCAGACAGGAATCTTCATTTCATTACAAAATTGTTTTGTATCTTCCCTACTGAAAATTAATATTGGTCTTATTAAATAAATTTGATTTTCTATTAATCTTTTACTCTCAATATTACTCAGACCTGCAAAATTGCTTCCTCTAGATAAATTGAGGATAAATGTTTCTGCATTATCACTACTCGTGTGACCAGTTAGCAAATAAATATTATGTTTTTCCTGGTTTGTACTTAATAAAGTTTTGGCTCTTTCACATAATTTTTTATATCTCCATTCTCGTGCTTTTTCTTCTGAAGAAATACCTTCTTTATTTGCTTGATCAAAGGAGAATGAAATATTTTTATCTTCGCAATAATCTTTTAATTCAAGAGCATATAGTGATGATTTTTCGTGCCACTTATGATCACCATGCCAAACACTAATAGACCAATTATGTAGTTTTTTTAGGTCATTAATTAGGGTTAATAAGGCCATTGAGTCTTGACCCCCCGAAACACTTATTAAAATATTGGATCCTTTGGGAATTAATATTTTTTTGGCAAGAATCTCCTTATGAAGCTGATGATGCCATGATGACCAATTTTTCTGACTTAATTTTTTATCAGTCATTTTGTGTTGCTCAGATAATATTTTTTAAAAAATGCACTGTTTTACTAAAACAATGTCACAATCGGGTAATAAATTCATTAAGTCAATGAGTCTGATTAATCTTTTGCCACAAAAAATCAACGAAGAGTTAAGAAGCAAATCCTTACTCAAAGTTATTTCAGGATTGAATAATTTCGATGTTCAGTCTGTGAAAATAATTGTTGAGGCTGCTTCATTAGGAGGAGCAGATCTTGTCGATATTGCTTGTAAACCTGAACTCGTTGATTTAGCACTTAAGAATTCAACACTACCAGTTTGTGTTAGTTCAGTAGTGCCTCGCTCTTTTCAAGATTGTGTAAAAGCAGGAGCATCATTAATTGAGATAGGAAATTACGATACTTTTTATGAAAAAGGAATTAATTTTTCAGATAAAAAAGTTTTAAACATTACAAAAGAGACGAGGGATTTATTACCTAATTTTCCTTTATCAGTAACTGTTCCTCATACTATGCCTATTGATAAACAAGTTGATCTTGCTGTAAAGCTAGTGGAAGAAGGCGTTGACATTATTCAAACAGAAGGTGGCACCAGTTCTACTCCTTACTCTCCAGGAATTCAAGGTTATTTTGAAAAATCAGTACCAACTCTTGCATCTACCTATGCTATTCATCAAGAATTTAAGAAACAATCTCTGAATATACCAATCATGAGTGCCTCTGGATTAAGCCAAGTAACTTGTCCACTAGCAATATCCTCTGGAGCCTCAGCAGTTGGCGTTGGATCTGTAGTTAATAAATTAGATGATTTAATATCAATGATTGCGGTTGTTAGGGGCTTAAAAGAATCTTTGAAAAATTCAATAATTGGAGAAAAAATTTCTTAGTATAGCAACATCCTTTAGCTACTAGCTTGATGAACAACTATAAGCTTCAAGCTCCTTACGAACCAAATGGAGATCAACCAGAAGCTATTAAAAAATTAGTTAAAGGCGTAAATAATGGTAAACAGTTTCAGACTCTTTTAGGAGCTACTGGAACTGGAAAAACATTTACTATTGCCAATGTAATTCAACAAACAGGAAGGCCAGCACTTGTTTTAGCCCATAACAAAACGTTGGCTGCACAACTATGTAATGAATTAAGGGAATTTTTTCCAAAAAATGCTGTTGAGTACTTCATTTCTTATTACGATTATTATCAACCTGAAGCTTATGTACCTGTAAGTGATACTTACATAGCCAAAACTGCTTCAATCAATGAAGAAATAGATATGCTTAGGCATTCTGCAACACGCTCATTATTTGAAAGAAAAGATGTAATTGTTGTAGCCTCAATAAGTTGTATTTATGGTCTTGGTATACCGAGTGAGTATTTAAAAGCTGCAGTTAAATTTGAAGTGGGAAAATCAATAAATCTACGTTCTTCTTTGAGGTCTCTGGTTGAAAATCAATATACTAGAAATGATATTGAAATTACTAGAGGTAGATTCAGAATTAAAGGTGATGTTTTAGAAATCGGTCCAGCTTATGAAGATAGATTAATAAGAATTGAGTTATTTGGTGATGAAGTCGAGGCTATTAGATATGTTGACCCTACTACAGGAGAAATACTTGAAAGCTTGGAACAAGTTAGCGTTTACCCAGCGAAGCATTTTGTAACTCCAAAAGAAAGACTTGAGAGTGCAATAAGTGCAATTAGGAGTGAATTAAAAACTCAACTAGATAAATTTACATACGAAGGAAAATTATTAGAGGCTCAACGTCTAGAACAACGTACAAAATATGATTTAGAAATGCTTAAAGAGGTTGGTTATTGTAATGGAGTTGAGAATTATGCTCGTCATTTATCAGGTAGGGAGGAAGGTTCACCGCCAGAATGTTTAATAGATTACTTTCCCAAAGATTGGTTGTTGGTAGTTGATGAGAGTCATGTAACATGTCCTCAACTTCATGCGATGTACAACGGTGATCAATCTAGAAAAAAAGTTTTAATAGATCATGGTTTTAGATTGCCAAGTGCTGCAGATAATAGACCTTTAAAATGTGAAGAGTTTTGGGAAAAATCAAAACAGACATTATTTATAAGTGCAACCCCCGGTCAATGGGAATTAGATCAATGTGATGGTGAATTTATTGAGCAAGTTATAAGACCAACTGGGGTATTAGACCCGGTAATTGATGTAAGACCTAGTGAAGGCCAAATAGAAGATCTGTTATCTGAAATAAAAATTCGAGCTGAAAAGAATCAAAGAGTGCTTGTGACAACACTTACTAAGAGAATGGCTGAAGATCTAACTGATTATTTATCTGAAAATAAAGTAAGAGTTAGATATTTGCATTCCGAAATTCATTCAATTGAAAGAATTGAAATTATTCAAGACCTCAGAATGGGCGAATATGATGTTTTGGTAGGAGTTAATTTATTAAGAGAGGGACTAGATCTTCCAGAAGTATCCTTAGTCGCCATTTTAGATGCTGATAAAGAAGGTTTTCTGAGGGCAGAAAGGTCATTGATTCAAACAATAGGAAGAGCTGCCAGACATGTTGAAGGTGTTGCCTTGCTTTATGCAGATAACTTCACAGATTCAATGAAAAGAGCAATATCTGAAACTGATAGAAGAAGAACTATTCAAAAAAAATATAACCAAGTCAATGGTATTACTCCAAAACCTGCAGGCAAAAAAATAGAAAATTCAATATTATCTTTTCTAGAACTTTCCAGAAAACTTGATGCTGGTGGTTTATCTAAAGATTTAATAAATATAGTTAATAACAAAACTGACGCAATTCTCAGTTCCAGTGATAATCAATGTTTGCTCGAAGAATTGCCTGACTTAATAGAAAAGTTAGAAATTAAAATGAAAGACGCTGCAAAAGAGTTAAATTTTGAAGAAGCAGCAAATTTGAGGGATAGAATCAAAAAATTAAGACAAAAATTGGCAAGAAATAATTAAAAAGAACTTATTTTTCTAATTCGAAATGATTATGAATCGCATTAACTGCTTTGTCACAATCTTTTTCTAAGACAATACATGAAGTCCTAATTTCACTAGTGGCAATCATTTCAATATTGATATTTTGGTCAGCCAATGCTCTAAATATTTTTCCAGCCGTTCCAACCTTAAATGCCATTCCCGCTCCTACAGTACTTACTTTTGCTATAGCAGGGCCATCTTCAACGTATGATCCGGGTAATTTTTTTGTTAAGGCCTCAAAAACTAAGTTAGCTTTATCTCTATCTTGTTTATTCATTGTAAGACTAATATCCTTAGTTTTTAAAGTGGAAATTCTTTCAGACTGAACAATAGTATCGATAAGTAAATTATTTTCAGCTAATGCTAAACATATCGATGCTGCTACACCTGGACGATCAGGCAGTTTTCGAAAGCTTACCTGAACTTGGTTTCTATCTAATGCAATTCCTCTTACTTCAGGTTGATCTTGTTTTTCATTGATTGGATTAACAAATATTTGTGTATCGGATAACTTAAATTTCTCAGCAACAAATCTAATAGCTTTTGGTATATTATTAATTTCAATTACACAGCTGACTTTAATTTCACTAGTAGCTATTAACCTAACGTTTATATTCGCTTTAGATAAAGTATCAAATAAATCAGCTGAAACACTAGGTCTGCCCATAATGCCTGCTCCTTGAATACTTAATTTTGTCATGTTGGTTTTTAAGTTAAATTCTCCCCCTAATTGACTAGTTATAAGTTCACATTGTTCTGCAGTTTTTTTTACTTCTAATTCACCAACAGTAAATGTAATATCGTTTTTATTTCCATCATTTGTCGCTTGTATTATTAAATCTACGTTAATACTTGCTTCTGAAAGTTTTTCAAATATTTGCGCAGCAATCCCAGGCCTATCAGGTATATTTGAGAGACTGAATACTGATTGGTTTTCTAATACTTCAAGACTATTGACTGTTTTTGTTAATTCTAAGCTTCCTCTTTTTAGCGGGAGAGGTTGGATTTGACTTTCTAGGAGAGTCCCATTGGAGTCACTATGGCTTGATTTGACACACAATTTAATTCCATAATTGCGAGCAATTTCTACTGCTCTTGGATGCAGAACTGAAGCACCGACGCTTGCAAGTTCAAGCATTTCCTCACAGCTAATTTTATCTAAGAGTTTCGCATTAGGAACAATTCTTGGATCAGTAGTAAGAACCCCTGGAACATCTGTATAAATTTCGCAAGTCTCAGCTCCTAAAGCTGTTGATAAAGCTACCGCGGAAGTATCTGAACCGCCTCTACCTAAAGTTGTAATTTCCATTGCACCCGTATGGCTTAATGTTGTCCCTTGAAATCCAGCTACTACAACTACAAAACCCTGATTTATATAATTTTGGATTCTTTCTGTTTTAATATCCAGAATTCTAGCTTTCCCATGAATTGATTCAGTAATAATTCCAACCTGGCTACCGGTCATTGAAATTGCAGGTATTCCGTATTCGTTTAATGCCATTGAAAGAAGAGCTATGGTTACTTGCTCTCCTGTTGAGAGAAGCATATCCAATTCTCTTCGATTAGGATTTTTACTAATTGATCCCGCTAAACAATTTAAATCATCAGTAGTTTGCCCCATTGCAGAGACAACTACGACAATTTCATTTCCTGATTCTTTACTTTGACAAATGCTACTTGCAATATTTTTAATTTTTTTAATATTACCGACAGAAGTACCGCCAAATTTTTTTACTAGTAAAGCCATATTTAAATCATAATGTAAATTCTTAAACTTATAATTTGGTTAACTTAAATTAATTAATTTCTCTGTAAAAATATTTATAGGATTATTACCTTGTTTTAATAATGTTTCAATATCTAATAAGTTACTCATTAATTTAATTAAATATTCTTGCGATACATTTTTTACTTTTCTTCGAATAAAAAAAATTCTTTTTGAATTAGAAATGCCTGCAAGATTACAAATCTTTTCTGAATTATCGTTTCCTGAATTAACAGCTAATTTTATAATGGTATGAATTCTTATTTGACTAATTAAACCTGCATTTAGTCTTAAAGCTGGTTCTCCTTTCTGTAAGCAATAATTTATTTCAATGAGGCTTTCATTAATATTTTTTTGTAAGAGAAGATCAATGATTTTGAAAATGTTCGATTGATTATCACTAAATATTTTTTTTACATCAATACTTTTAATTAAAAGTTCTGAATTCGAATCACTTGATACTGCAGAAAGGTATGTTTTTGCTTTGGCTAATTCATTTATTAGTTTAAAGCTATCATTCCCAACACAATCAATAATTAATTCAGCTGCATTTTTATCAATTTTGATATTCATTTCATTTGCTTTATCTTCTATAAATCTTTTTTGTCCCTCATAGTCCCAGATTTCTGGTAAAGAAAATGATTTTTCTTTTGCTAAATTATTTTTGATAAGTTTTTGTAAAAATTTAGTACTCTTTAGTCTTGAATCTGGTTTTTTTGTATTTTGTAAAATGAAATAAGTATTTTGAGGTATATTGTGATGAATTTTTTCAAATTTAGTTCTTAGATCCTCATTTTTTGAAGTAAAAATTGGATTATTTTTCAATGTAACTATTCTGTTTCCATCTCCAAAAGGAGGTGTAAGAACTTCATCAAAAGCTTTATTGACTTGCTCATCATCATCACCATTTAAATTAGTTACGTTTATTTCTTTCCATTCTTTCGATACTTCCTTATCAATTAATTTTTGAATAAATGTATTTTGAGCATTTAGATCATTACCCCATAATATTTGTATTGGCATAATCGCTCAATAAAAATCGTATATTAACTATGATTACTTCTAACACAAAATAAATTTAATGGTAATAGATCATCCAATTTTTTTGGAAAGCATCAGATTCATAAGATCTCATTTAGGAGCCAATGATCTAAATTATTTGGAAAAAAAAGTTTTAGAGAGATTAGTCCATACCTCAGGAGATTTTTCAATTCAAAATCTTGTAAATTTTAGTGAAGGTGCTTGCGAAAAGGGGCTTCAGGCACTTAAAAATGGCGCTCCGATTTTAACTGATACCGATATGGCAGCAGCAGCAATAAAATCCATGGCAGAAAATACCACTAGGAATAAAGTATTCACGGCTAGAATGTGGTTTGGAAAAAAAAATCATACAAAATTAACTAAAACTGCATATGGTTTAAGTGAAGGTTGGAAGGAGTTATCTGCTATAAATTCTGGAAGCAAATCACCTATTGTAGTTATTGGTAGTTCGCCTACAGCTTTAACTTATTTAATTGATATTTTAGAGAATGCAAAAGATTTTCCTAGTTTAATTATAGGAATGCCCGTTGGATTTATAGGAGTAGAGAAAAGCAAAAATAAACTGATTTCTACCGATCTTCCTAGAATTGTTTTGAATTCAACTAGAGGAGGTGCTGCCATGGCAGCTGCTGCAGTTAACGCCTTGTTGAGGGAAACTATTTAAAAAGTATTTATTTTATAAAAATGTCAAAAATCTACTCAACATCATAATTTAATTTATTATTTTCTTCTAAAGAATTTAAAACTGATTTTGCTTTGTCTATAACTTCTTTTGGAACTCCTGCTAATTTGGCTGCTTCTATTCCATAGCTTTTGTTTGAGCCCCCTTTAACTATCCTGTGACTAAAAATTAGCTGATCGTTATTTTGTTCTACTAAAACTTGAAAATTTTGTATATTCGTATTTGAATTTTTTAAATAATTCAGCTCATGATAGTGCGTAGCAAAAATAGTATTACATTTAATTTTCTTTGCAAGATATTCACTTACTGACCAAGCTATTGAAAGCCCATCAAAAGTAGATGTTCCTCTACCTATCTCATCAAGTAAAACTAGTGAGCTTGAATTTGCCTGATTTAGAATTGATGCAGTTTCAGACATTTCTACCATAAATGTTGATTGTCCAGATGATTGATCATCAACCGCCCCAATTCTTGTAAAAATCCTATCTGCAATCTTGATTTCAGCATTATTAGCAGGAACAAAACTACCAATTTGTGTGAGAATTTGTATTAAACCAAGTTGTCGTATAAAGCAACTTTTTCCGCTTGCATTTGGACCGGTTAATATAATTAATTTTTGATTATCCTCAAAAGAGATATCGTTTGCTACAAACTTTTTATCATTTAACAATTGCTCTACAATTGGATTTCTTCCTGCGATAATTTTTGTACTATTTTTTGTCATTGAATCATTTATTGGTATTAATGAAGGTTTTATATAATTGTTCTCTACTGAAGTAATTGATAAACCAAGCAAAGCATCAAGAGATGCTATGGATTTTGCGATTGATCTTATATCTTTTGTCTTTTCAGCAACTATATTTCTTAATTCGCAGAAAATTTCATATTCTCTTGATGAACATCTACTTTTTATTTGGAAAATCTTATTTTCTTTATTTTTAATTTCTGAGGTGATATACCTTTCTTCATTAGTAAGTGTTTGCCTTTTGATCCAATGTTGTGGAGCTAAATTAACTTTTGACTTATTTATAGAAATGTAGTAGCCAAAATTTTTATGAAATTGAATTTTTAGGTTTGAAATTTTGCTGATTTTCCTTTCTTTTAATTCCTCTTTATTTAGCCAATCAGTGTAATCATCCATTAAATTTCGCAAACCATCTAATATATTGTCAACACCATCGTGGATCATGCCTCCTTCACTAATATTTAGAGGAGGATTTTCTATTAATTTAAAACTTATAGTATCAGCTAATTCTAAGAGTCCTTCATCAATATTTTTTAATTGATCAGTCCAATCTGGGAGATCATATTTAAATAATTCAATTATGGATTTTAGTCTAGGTAATTTTTTTAATCCTTCAGCTATTGCAATTAAGTCTCTGGGACTTGCATGGCCTGCACAAGCTCTACCTGCAAGTCTTTCTAAATCCCCCATTGCTCTAAGTAAATTTTGGGTATCTATACGTAATTGTTTAGATTCAATAAAGTTTGTAATTATATTTTGTCTTTTATAAATTTCATTAACGTTTAATAGTGGGGAATCTATCCACCTTCTTAAACACCTTGCACCCATGCAAGTATAAGTTCTATCAATACTCCATAATAGCGAACCTACATAATTGTTTTCTCGTTGTGTACTTTTGATTTCTAAGTTTTTTTGAGTTTGATAATCAATAATTAATTTTTCGTGACCAAATTGAATTTGTGGAAAGTCTAATGAGATTTTTACAGAAGAATCTTTATCTAAATTTGAAGGATTAATTTTTTTTAAATAATTTAATAAACCTCCAAGTGATCTAGTCGCATTGTTTAAATTTTTAAGTCCTATTCCTTCTAGGTTTGAAATTTGGAAATAATTTTTTATTAGATAATTTGCTTCATTAATGCCAAAATTAGTCTCTTGAGAAACAGTATATGTAATTTGACTATTACTTTTAATTAATAAATTTTTGACTTCTTTGCTTCCCACAATGATTTCTGAAGAATCTAATTTAATAATTTCATCAAATAGTTTTGTCAGAGATTGGCCTTCTAAAGTTATCAATTCTCCTGTGCTTACATCAGCTTTTGATATGCCCCATTCATAAGATTCATCTGAGTTTTCTTCTGATAAGTAAATAGCAGTAATCCAATTATTTTTCTTTGCTATCAACATCCCCTCTTCAATTACAGTCCCAGGAGTAATTATTCTTGTAATTCCTCTTTTAATTGGAGTCCCATAATTGCCAGAACTTTTTTCTAATTGGTCGCATATAACTACAGAATAATTTTTTTTAATTAAATCAGCACAGTATCTCTCCATTGCATGATGGGGAACCCCTGCCATAGGGATCTTACCAATCTCTTTACCAGCATCTTTACTTGTAAGCGTTATTTCTAAAAGGTTAGATATTAATACAGCATCCTCAAAAAAACATTCAAAAAAATCTCCTAATCTATAAAGTAATAATCTATCTTTATTTTCCTCTTTTAGAGTTACATAATGCTTCATTACAGGAGTTAATTTCAGTTTTGAAACTGTTTTATAGCTAAAAGATTCTTCGTTGATGCAAACATTTTTGTTATTTGAAATTAAATCAGTCTTGAATTTATTTATTAAATTAGTTGAATTTTTTCTTTGTCTAGGTCTTTTTTGCGATTCTTTTTTTAAATCTTCCCAAGATAAATCTTCTGGAATTTTTGTTATTTCTTTTTCCTCATTATTTTCATTACCAATCGCAAATAAATTCTTTTGAATTATCGTGTCTTCTTGCATATTTTTTTAATTCCTAAATAGATATTAGGTAGAATTTTTTTTTTTGCATTTAAAGTGGCTAAAGTATGTAAATTTTCTCTAAAAATTATCATTTTCATGAGATTATAGTATTTATAATATTCTGAAACCTAAGACTGAATTATGCAGGCTGTTAACTTTTTCTTCGTAAATGCTCTATTATTTGCCTCTTTAATAGCGGTAGTTGGAGTACCCGTTTTATATGTGACTCAACCTTCTACTGAGGAAGGACAGCGAGAAAGTAGGAGAAAAATTTATTCTATTGCTGCTGTTTGGGTTGTTTTGGTTTTTATTACAGGAATAGTTTCTTCATTAGTTTGAACTTAACACCTTTTCGTGAGAGTCTATTAATATATCAAAGTAAAATTTAATGGCTATTTTTGAGGGTTCTTTTACTAATGCGTCTACTTTAAAGGTTGGGATTGTAATAGCAAGATTTAATGATTTAATTACAAATAAAATTCTATCTGGTTGTCTTGATTGTTTAAAAAGACATGGTTTAGATACTTCTGAATTAAGTAATCAAGTTGATATAGTTTGGGTTCCTGGTTCATTCGAATTACCAATCGCAGCTCAAACCCTCATGAAAAAAAAGAGCTATGATGTTGTAATTGCTCTTGGGGCTGTGATCCGTGGTGAAACTTCCCACTATGATGTAGTTATATCTGAGGCGAGCAAAGGTATTGCACAGGTTTCAAATGAAAGTAATATTCCAATTATTTTTGGAGTTTTAACTACCGATACTATGCAGCAGGCTCTAGAAAGAGCAGGGATTAAAAATAATCTTGGTTGGAATTATGCTTTACAAGCAATTGAGATGGGATCCTTAATTAAAAATTTAAATTAATTGAAAAAATTTAATTATTTTTATCAATGATCCCTTCTGTGAGATAAAATAGGAAAGTTATGCGGATGTAGCTCAGTGGTAGAGCATCTCCTTGCCAAGGAGAATGTCGAGAGTTCGAATCTCTTCATCCGCTTTTAATGTTCGTATCTTTTAAAATAAACATAATAAAAATTTCGTAATGACTAGAGTTATTTCTATTGAGGATTTAAAGGGATTATTTACTAAACCTTATGGTAAAGATTCACCAACAAAACAAAAATGGGCTGAATTTTATAATGAGAATGTTATTTTTACAGACCCAACTCAGGAAACAGAGGGCTTAGATTCTTATGTTAAAGCTCAAGAAAAGCTAGTTAAAAGATGTGATGATGTTTTTTTAGAAACTCATGCAATTTCCATAACTGGGAATTGTGGATTTGTTGAATGGACAATGGGTTTAAAAATTATGGGTAAAGAATTTATTTATCCTGGAACTACTCGTTTATTATTTGGTGAAAATGGATTAATTAATGAGCACAGAGATTACTTTGATTTTTGCGGTCCAACTTTCGGACCAGTTCCTATTTTAGGACCTTTTATAAGATGGCTTTATAGTAAATTTGTATCTTGATTTTGTTTCTTTAGAAACATAGTGCGTTATATTTCACGAATCAATAAATTTTGAGAAGTAACTTCTTTAAAATCAAATTGAGAATAAAACAATTTTTTATTTGTTGTCATCAAATATAATTTTTTTGTATTTTTAATTTTTTTAGATGATAAAAGATTTTCTACAATTAATGTGCCAAAACCTTTGCCTTGGTGATTTTGATCTATAACAATATCCCAAAGCACTCCGCGGTAAATCCCATCGGTTAAAGCTCTACCAAAACCAACTATTTCCCTACCAACCCAAAGACTTATAACGACATCACTGTTAGCAAGACATTTTTTTAGATCATTAATTGTTCTATTTTTTGCCCAGAAAGCATTGGTATCCAGTAATTTTTGTAGCTTAATTAATCCATTTGTTGGTTTCAGATTAGGGCCTAATCCAAAAACCCTTAACCCTAAAGCTCCTTTGGCATGTTTGATTAGAGATATTTCTTTCATTTATTAAAAAGATTGTTGAAAAGTGATGTCAGCTAGGTTATTTTTGTGACTTCAGTCTAAATACCTTAATCGATCGTTTCTATAAAATAAAGAGATAATAGTTTTCTTCATTCTGTTGTAACGCACTAATTTATAATGTTTGTAATAAGATGAATTTTTTAAGGACTTTGACTTATGCTAAAACTTTTGTTGGGAGATCCGAATACACGAAAGTTAAAGCGCTATCAACCAATAGTGGAAGAGATCAATTTTTTAGAAGAAGAAATATCTCAATTGACTGATGATGAGCTTAGAAAAGAAACTCAAAATCTTAAATCAAATATTTCAGCAGAAATAGATTCTAAAAAACAAAAAGAACTCCTAGAAGAATTTCTTCCTAAAGCCTTTGCAATCGTAAGAGAAGCAAGTAAACGTGTTCTTGATATGAGACATTTTGATGTTCAGTTAATAGGCGGGATGGTTTTAAATGAGTGTCAAATTGCTGAGATGAAAACTGGAGAGGGTAAAACTCTTGTCGCAACATTACCTTGTTATTTAAATGCTCTTTCGGGGAAAGGTGTCCATGTTGTTACTGTAAATGATTATTTAGCTAGAAGGGATGCAGAGTGGATGGGACAAGTTCATCGTTTTTTAGGTTTATCCGTTGGTTTGATTCAGCAAGATATGAATCCAGTTGAAAGAAAGAAAAATTATGATTGTGATATAACTTATGCCACAAATTCAGAATTAGGATTTGATTATTTAAGAGATAATATGGCTACCGATATTAGTGAGGTAGTTCAAAGAAAATTTAATTACTGTGTAATTGATGAGGTTGATTCAATATTAATTGATGAAGCAAGAACGCCTTTAATCATTTCTGGTCAAGTTGAAAGACCTCAAGAAAAATATCAAAAAGCTGCAGAATTATCTCTGGCATTAGTCAAAGCAAAAGAATTAAGTAAAGATGGTATTGATCCAGAAGGAGATTATGAAGTTGATGAAAAACAGAGAAGTTGTATATTAACTGATCAGGGTTTTGCAAAATCTGAAGAGTATTTGGGAGTGAATGATTTATATAATCCTCAAGATCCTTGGGCGCATTATATAACTAACGCTTTAAAAGCCAAAGAATTATTTATTAAAGATGTAAATTATATTATTAAGAATGATGAGGCTGTAATAGTGGACGAATTTACTGGTAGGGTTATGCCAGGAAGGCGTTGGAGCGATGGACAACATCAGGCAATAGAAGCAAAAGAAAGTCTTAAAATTCAGCCTGAGACTCAAACATTAGCATCAATAACTTATCAGAATTTTTTCCTTTTATATCCCGGTTTAGCAGGAATGACGGGAACTGCAAAAACTGAAGAGGTTGAATTTGAAAAAACTTATAAATTAGAATCAACAGTTATACCGACAAATCAAATAAGAAAAAGACAAGATTGGTCTGATCAAGTATTTAAGACAGAGATTGGTAAATGGAAAGCCGTTGCTAAAGAAACTGCACAAATTCATAGAGATGGTAGACCTGTTTTAGTTGGTACAACAAGTGTTGAAAAAAGTGAATTACTAAGTTCACTTTTATCTGCCGAAAAAATCCCACATAATTTGTTAAATGCTAAGCCAGAAAACGTTGAACGTGAGGCAGAAATTGTTGCTCAGGCAGGAAGAGCAGGTGCTGTTACTATTGCAACTAATATGGCTGGAAGGGGAACAGATATAATTCTTGGCGGTAATAGTGACTATATGGCGAGACTTAAATTAAAAGAAATTTTAATTCCTTTATTAGTCAAGCCTGATAATGAGCATAAGCCACCAATACCTAAACAAAGAAATTCAAAATCTAAGGGTGGTTTTTCTATAAAAGCTGGTTCAAATTTGAAAAAGAACATTTCAAATTCTTCAACTAGTCTTTTCCCTTGCAAACTTGATGAAGTAATTGAAAAGAAGCTCTCTTTTTTATCTGATGAACTTGTTAAAAATTGGGGAGATAAACAACTTTCTGTCTTGGAGCTTGATGACAGGATAGCTACAGCTGCAGAAAAAGCACCAACTGATGATAACTTGATAAAGCTTTTGAGAGAATCTTTGTCTGATGTAAAAAAAGAATATGAAAAAGTTTTGATTAATGAAGAAGAAAAAGTAAGAGAAGCTGGCGGTCTACATGTCATTGGTACTGAGAGACATGAATCAAGAAGAGTGGATAATCAACTTAGAGGAAGAGCAGGAAGACAAGGTGACCTCGGAAGTACAAGATTTTTTTTATCTTTAGATGATAATTTATTAAGGATTTTTGGAGGTGATAGAGTAGCAAATCTAATGAATGCTTTTAGGGTTGATGAAGATATGCCTATAGAGTCAGGAATGCTTACTAGATCTCTAGAAAGTGCTCAAAAGAAAGTTGAAACCTACTATTACGATATTAGAAAACAAGTTTTTGAATACGATGAGGTAATGAACAATCAAAGAAAAGCAGTTTATGGCGAGAGACTTCGAGTATTGAAAGGAATTGATTTAAAGAGACAAGTAATAGGATATGGAGAAAGGACAATGATTGAAATTGTAGATGCTTATATTAATCCCGATCTTCCTCCTGAAGAATGGAATATTGATCAATTAATTTCTAAAGTCAAAGAATTTATATATTTATTAGATGATCTTAAATCTGATGATATTAATTTACTGTCAATAGAAGAATTAAAAAACTATCTTCAAGAGCAGTTGCGAATAGCTTATGATTTAAAGGAATCACAAATAGAAAAGATTCGTCCAGGATTAATGAGAGAAGCTGAAAGATTTTTCATTTTGCAACAAATAGATAATTTATGGCGAGAACATCTTCAATCTATGGATTCCTTGAGGGAATCAGTCGGGTTGAGGGGTTATGGTCAAAAAGATCCTTTAATCGAATATAAAAACGAAGGATATGACATGTTCCTCGAAATGATGACTAATATGAGACGAAATGTTATTTATTCAATGTTTATGTTTCAACCTAAAACTGATGTTGATGAAAAAAAATAAATTAATATTTAATCATCTCCAAGAAATTCAAGAATTTCTTTATCTTTAAGATTTTGAGAATCACCGAGTTTAGAAATATCAATAGATTCTGAGCTAGCTATACATTGTAAAGTTTTTTGCAATTTAAGAATTTCATTTTCAAGAGAGTCTATCCTATCCATTAAATTTTTTATCACATTAGCTTCTGCATCGGGTAAGGCAGAGTGAGCTAAAGGATTTACTTTGACACCACTTTGATGAACTACCCTTCCAGGAACTCCGACTACAGTACTGTTCCCCTCTACATTACGAACAACTACTGAGCCAGCACCAATACGGGTATTAGATCCTACCGTGATGGATCCAAGAACTTTTGCGCCCGCTCCGACTACAACATTTTCCATTAAGGTGGGGTGTCTTTTGCCGTGGCTTTTACCAGTACCTCCTAATGTTACTCCCTGATAAAGCAAACAGTTATTCCCTATCTCAGCAGTTTCACCAATTACAACGCCCATGCCATGGTCAATGAAAACCCTTTTACCAATTTTTGCCCCAGGATGGATTTCAATACCTGTTGATAGCCTATTAAGATGACTGAGTAAACGGGGAATCAAAGGAATCTTTAATTGCCATAATTTATGCGTAAACCTATGTATAACTATTGATTGAAAGCCAGGATAGCAAAGAAATATCTCTACTATTCCTCTTGCGGCGGGATCTCTCTCTCTGATAATTTCTATATCTGATTTAAAAGTTTTCAATATCATGGGTTAATTAATAACTCCTATTTCTTTTTTTAATTGATTTATTGTTTCGATACTTAAATAATTTTTAGCACATATTATTTGAGGTAATCGCATCAACTGTGAACGATTTTTTAATAATGTGTTTTCTACAACTGACAAACTAGGTCCATCACACACAATATGATTCGAAGCCTTTAAAAGTGAGAGTAATCTACTGCTATTATCTGAGATTGCCGTCATAAGCATTAATTCGCTACCACGCATGCTATGTATAATAACTTCTGCTGCTCTCAATAAACCGGGACTTATGCTAACAATACCTACACAACTTCCAGCATTTAATTCCTTGAGAATCTTTAATTCCTTTTGAAAGTCGCTCAAGTCAACTGCAATAGCGCGCACTCCATGTTGCTTAGCAACTTTTTCTAGAGGCTGTAAAAAATATCTGCTTGTGACAATCGTACCATTATTTGAATTACTCAAAACTTTTTCTAATTCTTCCATAGGAACAACTTCTACTGGTACCTTAACTGTTGTAGAAAGGTCTTCTGCTATTAACATAGAAGCTCCAATATCTTCTCTAGGAGTACTGACTATGATTCTTGATCCGCACTTAATACGCCAATCAATTTCATTGTTCAATATCTCTCTCGTCTCTTGTAAAGTGAATCCAAGACTTATTAAGTTGTCAATTACAGTCTTTGCTTCTTGATCAGGTGCTTTACTTATTCTATCTTTTGAGTAAAGAGATTTTGTAAATTCTCTTTTAGTAAGATTATCCCTTACATAGATACCTGATCCAGCTATTGCTTCAACAACTCCATCTATTTCCAGTTGTCTGTAGACTTTGCTTATAGTATTACGATGGAGTCCAGTCTGCATTGCAAGTTGCCTCGTACTGGGAAGTCTGTGGCCTGGAGGAAAATGTCTTGCTGCAATTGCGAAACAAATTTGATTATTTAGTTGAGTAGATGCTGGGATATCACTTTCTTGTTGAATATGGAATCTCACTTTTAAAAAATCCTGACTAATTTATTTTTTAATATAGTGACACTTTAACATTCGTCATATTTTTTTATAACAATTTATCACCCATCATCTTTTTTAATAAGAGGAGTTTTGCGAGGGCTTAAAAACATAATCATGTTTCTCCCTTCTCTTTTTGGTTTTTGTTGAACTTCTGATTGCTCTTCTAAATCATTAGCCATTTTTAAAAGTAGCGTCTCGGCTAAATTAGAGTGTTGAATTTCTCTTCCCCTGAAAATTACGGTGCATTTTACTTTATCTCCCGATTTTAGAAATTTAGTAGCTTGACCAATCCGAACATCATAATCATGCTTGTCAATTTTATATCTCATTTTTACTTCTTTAACTTCTGTTTGATGAGATTTTTTCCTTGCTTCTTTAGCTTTTTTTTCTTGTTCAAATTTATATTTACCGTAGTCCATTATTCTACAAACAGGAGGATTTGCTTTTTCGCTCACCAAAACTAAATCTAGTTCTCTTTGAGAGGCTATTTCTAATGCTTTTAATCTATCTATGACGCCTAATTGTTTTCCATCTGAATCAACGACTCTCAATTGAGGGTATTTTATTCTTTCATTTATATTTGGTAGCTCTCTAACTGGAGCTC
>QCBJ01000004.1 GCA_003281645.1 Prochlorococcus sp. AG-347-G20
AAATTTGAAAAATTATTACTAAAAAAAGAGTTAAAAGTAAATATTTTTTCTTAAACATAATTATAAAAAGTTATCTTAAATTTTTTTGTTTAATATTTCCATAATATATTTTTTGAAAATTTATTTATGTTAATTCTAAATCAATTTGATATTTAAGAATATCGACTTTTATTATTTTTATTTCTATTGCATCTCCAACTTTATATGATTTTTTAGATTTTCTTCCAATCAATAGATTTTGCCTTGACCTGTATTCATACCAATCATTATTAAGAGTGCTTACGTGTACTAAACCCTCTACATTTAGTTCTGATATCTCAACAAAGAAACCATATGTTTGCACTGATAAAATAAACCCACTATAAATATTACCTAGTAATTTTTCTGCTTTTCTTACTTTTTTTATATTTATCATATTAGATTTATATTGGTTAACTTTGTATTTGAATTCATTAAGTTTATCTATCACAAACTTGTTAAATAACATTTCTAGATTTTTTGAAATTGATGAATTAAATATATCCCAATTTACTAGGTCTAATGAATTACTTTCCGATATATTGATTGCATCAATATTATTTTTCTTTGATTTCTTACCATTTATTATCATATTAAAAATACAGTACTGGTTAATAAGATTAGTAAAGTCAAATCCAGGAATTGTCCATGGAGAAATAAATAATTTTTCTGATTCATCATTATCAGGATCTTTAGATATCAACCTTATTTCATTGTCCCTAAATTCATTAATTAGAAGTTTATGTAAGATTCTTTTTTTATTATCATCGCCACATAATTTAATTACTTGACTAAATGACAAATTGCCATCTTCATTAAGCTCTATATCATTATCAATAAATTCTGAATATTTGATGATTTCATTTGCATTAACATAATCTATTCCATTTGATAGATGTCCGGCGCTTTTTAATCCATATTGATTTGAATGTTTGAACCATATTAAATTAGCTTCATATAGTATTGGTGAAAGGTAAGTTTGGCAATCTTCTTTATTTAATGATTCAAAATATCCTTTTGAATATTCAGCTGGATTGTGGATAAAAAATTCTTCAAGTGACTCAATTTTATTAAGTGGTGCAGGAATTTCAACCTTACCCTCCAAAAGATGTTTTTGTCTGAATGAACATGAAATTTCAAGTATTTTATCTAAATCGTCGATATATTCCTTTATAGGTTTTAATACCCGAGAGGTTATCCTTGATTTACTTTTTCTAGATAGAAGCGCTTCAGTATGATCACTTCCAACATTAAGAGTGCATTTTACTAAAGTAAGATGGAATGACCAATCAATTATTTCATTATCACTATTTAAATGCACACAGAGGCTTATCGCTTCATTCTTTTCACCAACTTTAAATTCAGAATCATTTCTTATGGCTTCACTAAGGTAGTTTTGCCAATCATTTAATAACGGTAATGATTCAAACCCTTTAAATAATATTTCTAGAGATTTTTTATTATTTAGGTCTACTCTTTCTGCAAGGTTATTTGTATGTATCCATAATTTAGTACTTTTATTTTCCCCCTGATCTATTTGAATCATTGGGAGCATTGGAGAATTATTAGAATTCCAACTTTTGAATAAATAAGAGTTTTTATCTGTAAGGTCTATCCTCTCCCTTTGTTCTATTTTTTTTGATTCAATATGATTTAAATTATATGAATTAACGATATTGCTTTTAGATAAAACAAAGTCTGTATCATATTCCTCATTATTGTTAAGTTTTAGTTCTTGTATCACATGACCTAGTCCTTCTTCTTGACCTATTGGAAATCTATCAATCTCAACTTTTACTATATTCTTATTGTCTGGTTTGTATGTGTATTCTTTATTCTCTTTTGGAAGTTTAATTTTAGAAAGGATCCTATCGTCTATTGGGATTGCATATACATCATTGTTTATTATTTCTACTTTAGAGAGAAGTATTTGATTTGATCTTTCAAGAATACAATCAACTATTCCTTCAGGTGATCTTCTTCTATATCCCTCTTTTATTATCCTTACTAAAACTTTATCTCCATTCCATGCGTAGTTAAGTAAATTTTCTTTAATGTAGATATCTTCTTTGTCTTTTCCTCTTACAGCAAAGCAATAGCCTTTGCTACTACATCTTATTTTGGCGACAAGATGATCATTATCCTTTATGCAAGTATATTCATCATTTTCATTTTTATTAATTATTTCAAGTTTTTCTAGAGCTGTTAAAGCAATATCTAATTTATCCTTATCAGATTTCTTTGTTATTTTTAATAATCTGCATAATTTTTTATATTCTAACCCTTCTGACTGATTAAGATTATCAATTATTAAAGATGATGTGAACATGATCTAAATGAAATTATAAATTAATTTAAGGTTATACACTTCATTATTACACCTTATTATCCAAGCTTAAAACTAATTATTTTCTTTCTCTTCTTTTTCTTCTTTTTTGATGGTGAAAGAGTTGATAAAAAGCCTTATACCAATTATGAAAAATGTAATGGACGCTATTGACTTAAGAACTACTTCGGGTAAAAAACTTGAAATAGAACCACCTGTTAAAGCTCCTAGTAAACTTGCAAAAACAAGTGCTGAAGAAGATCCTAGAAAAACTGCTAATGGTTTATTTGAAGTGCCACTTATAGTTAATGTAGCTAGTTGAGTTTTGTCACCTAATTCGGCTATGAAAACAGTTAGAAATGTTGATAGTAATAAACTTAAAACCATTTATAAATAATTTTTAAATGTTTCATAAGCTAAAAATATACTTATCAATATCATTAAAGTACCAGTAGATAAAGCAAATTTGCTAGGAGATATTTTTTTTGATACCCACTTACCAATAAGAACTCCTACTATGCTAGAGCTTATTAATGCTAGAGAACTTCCAAGAAAAACTACTATTGGCCTGCCCGATTCAGCAGAAAGCATTAATGTAGCTATCTGAGTTTTATCGCCAAGTTCAGCAATAAAAATTGTTGTAAATGTCGTTATAAATATTGAAAAAAAACTTTTTTCTAGATTGTTTTCTTTTTTTTCTAATTTACTATTCATTTTTCTGAAACAGCAATTCTATAAGTTTTCATCTCTTTACTTTGGTATCCATAATTTGATGAAATATGTTGTTTGCAGCAATCTATTAAAAATTTATCACCAGATTTCAAATATCCTTTAAATGAAGTTGAGAATTCACTTACCCTGCAAAAATGTGGTCTGGTTTCATAAATTAAACATTTTTTATTTTCTCTGTCCAGATTTTTACACCAACCGTCTTTAGCCGTCATCGAATTTATCAAAGCTATATCTTCTTTGTTAAGTTTGTTAGCCAAATCGCTTCTTTCATTCAAGTCGAATTTACAACAAGCTCCACAATTTTCTATACATGTCCATGATTTCATAATTTAATTCAATCTTGTAACGTATCAGTACAGTTTCGTCATTTATTTGTAAAAATAGTATCACAAAACATATTCATTAATCATGGCAACACTTATTCCTTTGGCTGTAGTTGCGTTAGCAGGACCAGCAATAATTGCTCTTGTATTTTACCGTAAATAATAGAAATTCTTTTGGTGACCTATCTTGAGGGTGTTTATTGGGATTTAGATGGTACTATCGCAAATACTGAATTAGAGGCCCATTTACCTGCTTTTAATAATGCTTTTAATGACCTTAGTATTGATTGGAATTGGGATACTAATACATATATAAAACTTCTGAAGATAAATGGGGGCAAAAATAGGATTGCTCATTACGCTAAATCTAATAATGATAATTTCTCAGAAGATTTAATTCTCAAAATTCATGAAACAAAGCAGTTTCATTATCTAGAAATAATAAAAAAAAATTGCGTTAGTTTAAAAACTGGTGTTTTTAGATTAATAAATGAATTACATAGAAAAAAAGTAAGACAATTTATTGTTACTTCAAGTTCAAGAATTCAAGTCAATCTAATTGTTGATTATCTTTTTAATGGCTTCAACCCTTTTGAGTTCATTATTTCAAGCGAAGACGTTGAATTAAAGAAACCAAATCCATTGCCATACTTAAAGGCAATCCAATTAAGTGGTATAAACAAAAACAACTCAATTGTTTTTGAAGACTCTAATCCAGGATTGAAATCTTCCTTGGCAGCTAACTTGCCAACAATTTTTGTTCCTTCAAATATCCCAATTGTTCTTGAGGAAAATATTAAATTAGATTGTATTTTAGACAGTCTTGGTGATGAGAATAATGTGGCAAATGTAATTAAAGGACCTAAACTAAAAAAAACATTCGTTGATTATAGCTTTCTAAGTGATTATTTAGTGTCCTTTAGTAATGCAAAAAACTAATTTTTCAAGAATTACCTACCAGTTAAATAATTTATTTTTTGGTTTTCTAAGTGATACTTGGAGGACAAAATCTATTGGTCTAATTTCTGTTTTGACAGGTTATTTTTTGTTCGCAAATTTTCTTACAAAATTTATATCTGAAGGTAAAAATGAGTTGATAATGGTCCCAATAATTATTATTTTTATTGAAATCATTATAAGAATTAAACCTGCCGCAAGTTCTAAGTTTTATTATCTATGGACCGTAGTTGATAAATTAAGAATTGGTGCAATTTATGCTGTTATACTTGAGGCATTTAAATTAGGATCTTAAAAGCTATTCTTCTTCTTCTTCTTCTATAGGATAAACAAAGCCTTGAGCTTTCCCAGTTAAAACTGATTTACCTAAAGATATAGCTTTTTGAGCTGCTATTGCTGCTTTCCCTTTCCAGACAGCGTGCCTTTGGTTCCTTTTGCTTTTTGATTTTTTCTTCTTTGGTACAGCCATTCTGTTTCTTTATTTCCATATAATAATATAACCTTTAACTGGTTATCTCCAAAACTTTTGAGTATATTTTGTTTATATACGTCAATTTTTTAAATAAGCATATATGCTTTATTAATCACTTATAAAGATTAGTGTTTAGATCAAAATTCTCATATTCAGATTCTAAATCAAGTTATTCGGATCTTCTAGAAGATATAGAGACGGGGAAAATAGAATCAATATTTTTCTATCCAAGGCAGAGAGAAATTGATGTGCTGTATAAAAATGGCGATAAATTTAAAATACCTATCCTTTATAACGATCAATTAATCCTTGAAAAGGCTACTGAAAATAAGTTAGATCTCACTATTAACAATAGTAGAAAAGAAGCCTCAGCTGCTAATTCATTTGCATCAATAAGCCTTTTCCTGATTTTCATATTAGCTATAGTTTTAATATTGAGGAGTACATCAAAATTGGCTTCCAGAGCCTTTGGGTTTACAAAAAATCAGGCTAAATTTATAACAATTGATGATGTAGAAACGAGATTCGATGATGTAGCTGGTGTCCCTGAAGCCGCTGAAGAATTAAAAGAGGTAATAACATTTTTAAAAGAACCAAAGAAATTTGAAAATCTTGGAGCAAAAGTTCCTAAGGGTGTTCTTTTAATTGGCCCACCAGGAACAGGTAAAACGTTATTGGCTAAAGCAATTGCTGGTGAATCAGGAGTACCTTTTCTTTCAATATCGGCTTCAGAGTTTGTAGAACTTTTTGTTGGTGTTGGAGCAAGCCGAGTTCGGGATCTGTTCTCTAAGGCTAAGGAAAAATCTCCTTGTATAATTTTCATTGATGAAATTGATTCCATTGGTAGGCAAAGAGGGTCTGGGATCGGAGGTGGAAATGATGAAAGAGAACAAACCCTTAATCAGCTTCTAACTGAATTAGATGGTTTTGCTGATAATTCAGGGATTATTGTTTTAGCAGCAACAAATAGACCAGATATTTTGGATGCAGCATTATTAAGACCAGGTAGATTTGATAGGAAAATTGAAGTAATGCTTCCAGATTTAGATGGAAGAAAAAAAATTCTTTCAGTTCATTCTCTTTCCAAACCACTTTCAACCGAAGTTGACTTAGGATATTGGGCTTCTAGAACAGTTGGATTTTCGGGAGCAGATCTTGCAAACTTGATGAACGAGAGTGCTATTCACTGTGCAAGAGACGAATCTAAATTAATTAGTGATCATCATATAGAAAATGCTCTTGATAAAATTACCATTGGCCTGAGAAGCTCATTAATAACTTCTCCTAATATGAAAAAAATTATTGCTTATAACGAAGTAGGTAGAGCAATTGTATCTGCTGTGAGAAATGGAATTGAATCAGTTGATAAAATTACGATTTTACCTAGATCTGGATCTATAGGAGGATATACAAAAATATGCCCTGACGAAGATGTAATTTCTAGTGGATTGATTTCAAAAAAATTATTATTTTCAAAAATTGAAATTGCTTTAGCTGGAAGAGCCGCAGAAACGATAGTTTTTGGTGAAGGTGAAATTACACAATGCTCCATGAATGATATCTCTTATGCGACGAATATCGTAAGGGAAATGGTTACAAAATATGGATTTTCAATTATTGGTCCAATTTCAATGGATTCTGATAATAATGAAATGTATTTAGGAGATGGATTATTTAGAAGAAAGCCTCTCATAGCAGAAAATACCAGTTCTAGAATAGATAATGAAATCATAAATATTTCTAAAATTTCATTAAATAATTCAATAAAAATATTGAAAAAAAATAGAGTCTTACTAGATAAATTAGTTGATATACTTTTAAATCAAGAAACTATAGATAAAAAAGTTTTTAAATTAACAACTTCTAAATTGTTGAAAGTTTGATTTAATTGATTTAAATAAAAATATTTTCTTGATAATTAAAAACAATACAACGAAGTTATTAGTTACACTTTTATTTTTACTTATTCTTCCATTTGTACAAAAACAATGGTTTAATTTGTATTCACTCAACATAAATGATATTTCCTTTTATTCAATCCTTTACTATTTGAGCGGAGCAATATGTCCATCTTTGGTGTATATAAACTCTTTAAAAAACTATACATACTATAAATTTAATAAGGATAAAATTCAAAGTATAAAAGTAATTAAAGGAAAAAGACTATTATTCTTAGTAGCAATAAATTTAATATTTCTCTCTTACTTAATAGCTGATTACATATATATAAATTATGATCTTATATTAAATTTATTTCTTGAAGGAATTAATGTACCAAAACCGGATATTCCACAGTTAAGTTTTTTCATATTTTTAATTTCTATCTTATTAATTTTTAAGAAATCTAGGTTCCTGTTAAAAAAAATAATATTGATAAATTTTATTTTGATTTCTCTCTATCTTTGGCATCTTCAAATTAATAATATTAGTGTTGATGATCAGTTTCATATTTATAGATATTTTGGTTTAAATGACTTAAATTTAACTAATCTTTTTATCTTAATAGCCATAGAAATTTCATTTTATACTTGGTCCTTCTTATCATATAAAACTAATTTAAGCGATTGGATCGTAGCAAAACCTCAAAAAGAGGATGCTATCCCCTTTTTGAATATATTTATTTTTTATTTTTTTATAATTATTTACTATTCAATACTTACTTAAATGTTTCTAATCATTTTATAGCGCAGAAAAATATTCCTTACTACCTTTGGGGTCCTCTAACATTGTTTTCTCCCCTGGGGTCCAGTTTGCTGGACATACTTCATCGGGGTTTGCCGCAACGTATTGATAACCTTGAAGAATCCTTAGCGTTTCATCAACATTTCTACCTACAGGAGCCTTGTTAACAGTCGTATGCATAACTACTCCCTCGGGATTGATAAGAAATAAACCTCTATCAGCCTCCCCATCATCATTTAGAACATTGTACGCCTGGCAAATTTCTCTTTTTAAGTCAGAAACTAACGGATAGTTAATATCACCTATACCACCTTCATTTCTTGGGGTTTGTATCCATGCCAAATGACAGTGTTTGCTATCAACTGATACCCCAAGTATTTCCGTATTAAGTACCGAGAAATCTTGGTATCTATCACTAAATGCAGTGATTTCAGTTGGACATACAAACGTAAAATCTAGTGGGTAAAAGAATAGAACAACCCATTTACCTCTTAGACCTGAAAGTGTAATCTCCTTAAACTCTTGATCATATACTGCTGTAGCACTAAAGTCTGGTGCTTCTTGGCCAACTCTTAAGCTCATGAAAAAATTTGTCCTTAATTAAATTATGTATGGTCTTAATGACCGTAATTTGTATTATAATTTTTTTAATAATGAATTAGCAAGTTTTTTTTTAATTAAATGAAATGGCACTATTCCTTTACTAGGAAATTTACAATTTTGAATCACAATAAACTTTTAAAAAATCTTAAAAAGGAGTTAATTAAATATCCCATTAACAGGATTGACAATAAAAATTCTAATTAAAAGAAATTTTATATTATTTAAGATTCCTTAAAATTTAACTCCCTATAATTAGAGATATTCTTTTTAATATTTTTAATTATGGCTAAATATATTGAAAGACTAAAGGAAAAAGTTAAAATAAAAAAATTTGATTCTAATCAGCCAATTGGAGCTTGGATTTTCGTTCTAATTTTGAATATAGTAGGATTTGCGGGTTATTTTTACTTAAAGGTAAATCATATACAACTAGGTAGTTGAAAACTTATTTTATTTCCTTCTTAATTGAGCGACAAAAATTTTTAAGTCTTTCATTCCTCGTTAAGTCAGGTAAAGTCCAAATTGATTCTGTCTCAGGTAATGGATCTTTGCTCCATTCTTTGAATTCTTCCATTATCGAAGCATTATTTAATTTTGATGTAAACTGTTTTTGTTTTTTTAAATATTTTCTTATCACTGTAAGATTTTCCTCAATATATTCCCTCATAATAAATACTTAGTCTTATATTAATTTATCATCTAGCAAGGTCTACTTTAATGAAATGATTAACTAGACATTTTGAACTGCTTGAAAAAGTCCAAACGAATAACCCCCTATTAGAATCCAGCCAAGTACGCTTGATATTATTGTAGATCTTCTATTATGTCTCCTTAAAGCTGATTCAATCATTTCATTAACTTCATCTCTATTAAGGTATTCTTTCTTGGAGTTTTTTTTCATTTTTTTTCTTTTTACAATAAACGAATTTATAAGAAAGTGAGCTAAAGATTTTTACTTATCAGTAAGAGTTTTATTTTTTGATGATATAAATTTTTTATATACTTAACATAAAATATATAATAAAATCTTAAGAGAAATTTTTTAAATTATAAGATAAAGTATTTGAATTTAAGGATCATAGTTTTTTTATACAAACAATGAATATTAATGATAAATCTGTTTTAGAAATGCTTAATAAACTTATTGCTATTAATAGGCTAAATAAAACTCAAATTCTTCAAATGGTGAATTTAGTGTCAATATCAAATGACTTCAATGATTTAAAGGAAAATTTGAAATGGGAAAGTTCTAAATCATTTCATCAAAATATTTAAATTAATTAAACTCTTTGTTTGATAATTATTAATTCTTTAAATTGATATAAGAGTGATATAAGAGAAACTTAATAGTCAATTGAATTAATTAAGAGTTTTATAAATAATTTATATAAGCTATTCAAATAAATTTTTGATAGTAATTTTTCATATAAGAAACTTGCTCTTGATTACTATAATTAAGTGTTGTTTTCTTATCCTTGCTAATTGATTTAATTAATATTGTAGAAGTGATTATTATTATTAGTATTATTAGTAAATCTCCAACAGTAATTCCTCTCTCCTTTAGATTCATGATAAAAAATATATTTTGTTTAAATATAGCCTTTATTATTTAATAAACTAATATTTTTTACAAACGTGCTAATAACACATATGAAGGAAATGTAAAAAGAATATAAAAATTTTGAGACTATAACCTTTTAAGTCATATAAAAAAAACAGATGAATTCATTATATGGAAGTCAAAAAAAAAATTAGTAGTTCTAACACTCCTTTTTTTTTCTCTAAAGAGATGATTATCACAAAAAAATCACTTAACGAAAATCAACTCAAATTTACTTATCAAAAACAGTTAATCTCAGATCTAGATAATAAGCACAAGGAATGGTCAAAATCGATTAACAGTAAATTTTAAAAGCTTTCGTTGATTATATTTAAAAGTTTATTTCTTTTAATTGTATTTGTTTCTTCCAAATTCAGTGTTACTTCATCATTAATGATAGGTTTTGCTTCATAAGCTATATACCAAAGAATAAATCCGACAGGAAATAATAAAATATGCATAGCAAAATTAGTTGACTTAAATTAAATATAGTGCAACACTTATAATGTGCAAGTGTGACACTAATTTTTTTTTATTATGCCCTCTCCGAGGAAAAGAATTGGTTTTTTACCAAGTGAAGAAGTGCATGAAATTATTGAAAAATTGTGCACAGCTTATGAGTTTAGTCAGTCAAAGGTCACAGGTTTATTGGTTGAGGAAGCGTTAAGATCTCGAGGTGTGTTAAATGAAACTTATGTTCAAAATCAAAATGATGGAAGTGATTTTATAAACTTTTCTTTTGATCACGAAACATTTTCTGAAAATAATAAACCTCCACTTAATGTGGACGAATATGCAGTTAATAAAAAAGTATTATCTGAAAATATAAAAATGATGCATGAATTTATTGAGTTTAAGTATTTTAAGAAAGTTATGAAGCGAAATAACAACATTATTGAATAAATAGTGTCACACTATTAATGTTAATATGAAAATGCCTTTCAATGGAATATAGAAATTAAGCAATGATAAATATTTTTGAATATTTCTAATCAACTTCTTAAAGAGGAATTCAAAATAAATTGAATCTTTAAAAATTCAGCGGACTAAATCCTCGTGGAGATATGAACCTTAGCCCGCTTTAAAAAAATAGCAATAAAAAAATATAAATACAATAAATATGTAAAGTTACTTTTGATTTAAAATTGGATTATAAATACTCTAATTATAAATGGCAGTAAGTGAATTAAATGAAGATACACAGGATCAAATATGTGATCTTCTTGAAAATCTTCAGCAAATAGAGAAACTTAAAAATAAAGATATACGAATTTTGCTTGATAAGATAGTTAGAAAATATGGAGGAAAAGTAGTAAATAAATGAAACGCCTATTAAAACCACTAATAGTTTTGCTTATTTTACCAATTGTTGTAAAAAGCTCCCACTTAAATGATCAGAGAGAACTTATAGTCACCTCAGAAAGCACTAGGGAATCTATCAAGTTGGCAAAATTCCTTAAAGATAATGGTGTAGTTAAATATTCAGCATATTGGTGCCCTAATTGCCTTAATCAAAGTGAATTATTTGGAAAGCAAGCTTATAGAGAACTTAATGTAGTTGAATGTGCAAGAGATGGTATAAACAGTCAAACTCAATTATGCATTGATAAAAAAATTAAAGGGTTTCCCACATGGGAAATAAATGGAAAACTAATTTTAGGGGTACTTTCACTAAAAGAGTTATCAAAGTTGACTGGATTTAAGAATTAAGGAAAATGTAAGATGATTAATGGCTAGATATTAAAGGTTATTTCTTGAGTACTTTTCATACATCCTCCTGCGGGATAGTTAATTACTTTTTTTGATATTAATCCAATACTTATAGCAACTATTCCAATACCAAATAATGCTTTTGATCTTTTGCTTAAGATGAGATACTTCATTGGGTATTTATAATTATTAAACAGTAGGCACTATTAAATTATAACGTGGATTTCTTTGTACAAAAAAATTACCAAGTAACCCTAAATCTATAATTTTTTAAAATAAGTTTTAGATATTAGATATCTTGAAATTCATTAATCAATAAATCCTTATATCTTTTTTTTAATATTTTTAGTTTGTATTTGACAGTCTTTTTATAATTAAAATGAGACTTTTATTTTTTTATGAAAAATAAAGAATTTAATGTGACTCAAGGAATGGCTTTGTTACTTTTGAAGCCATTAAATTTACCCGCTAACTACGTCCTAAATCTCATAATTTATATAACCAATCCTAGTAACAATATTGGACACTAATATTCTTCCCAAACTGGTTTGGTTCTCCTCCAACCTTGAGCGATTAACTTTCTCCATTCATCTCTAGCTTTATCAACTTTGAGTTCTTCTCTGGTTGTCATAAGAGGTGGTTCTTTTCCTAAAACACCAAGTATTCTTCCAGAGTCAATAAACATATATTCAAAAAATTTATCTTTATTTTGATTATTCTTTGAAAATCTTTTAACCCTTGAACGATTCGAATTAATAAGCCAAAAGTTTTCTGTCAATCTTACTTATTTTATGTTTTCTCAATTGGAGCCATTGTTAATCCTTTGCTGAATAGTTGCTCATGATATAACTCTGCCTGTTCAAGATTACCTCTCCATACCTCTGCAGATCCTGATTTGTCAACTTTGATGGTTAGATCCCATGCTCTTTGTTCACTCATACTTGGGATAATTGTTAGAAGACAATTTGCGACATGCTGAAAAGTATTAAAATTGTCATCAAGAACTATAACTCTTGCTTCTGGATATTTTGCTTTAGTTTTTTTTGGATCTAGGACTGTGCTGAGTGAATTAAACATTATTTTCTTTAATAGTTTAATTAAATTAAAATTTCACCTAAGTTCTACACTTGAAAAGTATTGAAAATGTCTCGAGCGTGACTTGAACACGCGACCTGCGGGCTATGAATCCGCCGCTCTAACCAGCTGAGCTACCGAGACATGGGAATATTGTAAGGCATTGGTTGTACTTAATTACTATTTTGAAAATTTATTTGTTTGTGGGCCTCATAAATAGCAATTCCACACGCTACAGAAAGGTTTAGACTCCTAACACCTTTTTGATCATTGTTTCCAGTCTGTATATTTGGCATAAATATTGATATTAAAAAGTCGCTTTTATCAATAATGGAATCTGGCAATCCTGAATCTTCTCTCCCAAATAGCAAAATATCATCTTGTTTAAATTTAAAATCCTTCAAATATAATCCATTTTTTTTACTAAAAGAAATTATTCTTTTTGATCCTTTTGACGTCAATAATTTTTCAAAATTCTCATACTTATTAACAGTAACAAGAGGCCAATAGTCTAATCCAGCTCTTTTTAAATATTTATCTTCTAGTTTAAAACCAAGGGGCTCTATAAGATTTAAGGGTATATTAAACGCTGCACATGTTCTGGCAATATTACCAGTATTTTGTGGGATTCTAGGTTCAAAAAGAGCGACTTCCAATTTTAAGTAGGTATTTCTATACTTATTTCATCTATTTTGATTGCTCTGCCGTTTATTGCCAGCCAATTATCTTTTGATATTTTGGTTATTCTCTTTTGAAGTTCGCCGATTCTTTCAATATAAATATTACCAATCTTATATTCAGAGACTAGACTCCAACCTACCTGTTCACCAACAATAATTGTTATGCTTTTTCTTTTCATTAAGAGACTTATAAGGGAATTCATTTGTGTTGACCATTCATTTTGTTCCTTACCAATACTTTTCATAACGTAGCCGCCAATTGAATCTATTAATAATGGACCTTCTTCTTTCCTTAATGTATTTAATAGGTCTGTCGTTTCTATTAATTTCCAATCTTTTGGCCTTCTTTTTCGATGTAAATTGATTTTATATTGCCATTCTTTATCATCCAAATTGTTTTCAGATAAGGCAACATATGATAATTTTTTTACCTCCTTTGCAAGATGCTCTGCGAATTCACTTTTGCCACTCTTTGTCCCCCCTGTAATAAAAACTATATGAGATGAATATTCACTAATACTTAAATCCTTGGCATTCATAATTTCTCTATTATTTAGAGAAATACCACCATGTTGCTAAAGGGATAATTGTAGCTGCAATTAACAAACCTATAACTATATAAGTAGCAGTTGCACTCTCAGTATCTTTTGTTCTCATAGTGTTAAAATTTGGGTCCACTACAGGGTTGTCAATAGATGAAGGCTGACTTTTTTCGTAATTTATAACAGTCTTTTGTTGTGTAACACCAAAATATTTATTTAAACTACTAAGTTCATTTGCGTATGTAGTCGAGGGGATAATAATAAAAATTAAGCCAGTAATAATAAGAGTAAGTAGTATATTTTTATTGATTTTTAGGTTCATTTTAGAAGGTTTTGGTTAATTATATATTAAAAACCATATGTTTGAGCTTTTTTAAAGCTACTAAACAATATAATATTTGCATTATTTAATTAGAAATAACATATTTAAAATATGGGATTCAATGGGAAATCATTAATATTAGTCGGTGTAATACTCTTTATTTTTCAGATAGCAAATTTCATTTCAATAGAAACAATCACTCCTGAACTTGAAAGAGCACAAGTGTTAGCGGCTATAGCTTCGTTAATTATTATTTTGGTAGGTTTTCTATTTAAACAATTCGAACCATTAGCTGGTGAGAAAGCTGCTTTAAAAGGAGAAAATAAGTTTCTCTTCGATAGAAACATGCCGGATGAAGTTATTGATGAACTAGCTTGGGGTTCTGAAGCAATATTAACTTCTACAGCAGCAGCAGCGATATTAATCCACAATGATGGCGTTAATATATTGAGGAGGGGAATCATTTCAAGTAATGATTTTAAACCTGGGGAAACTTGTCTGAGATCTATAAAAGATATGAAATTAATATCATTAGCAAACACTAAATTTTATCCTGGAAGAGATGAATTTTTAAATTTTTGTGCTGAAATTCCATCTATCTTAGTTGTACCTATAAATAGTAAGGCTTTTATATTGGTTGGAGGCTGGAGTGCTAAGTGTTTTACGAAGTCTGATGAAAAATGGATTAATAACTGGTCCAAAAAAATTAATAATATTTTTTCAAAAAATAAAATTTAAAAATAAATTATTGACTTTACTCTTTTATCTTTAGCTTTAAAACTTACTGATTCAGTAGTTAAATTATAGTAAGCATTTTCTGAATTTATTTCATATTTATTTTCGTTATTTTCATCTTTTATTATGTATTTTACTGGATTGAAAAATTCAATTATGTTATCTGAACCCAATATGGCTTTTCCAGAATTTAAGATGATATTTTGATTTTCAAATCTTATATTACCCTCTAATAGATAGTTAGTATTTTCTATATTCCAAATAAAATTATCAGCATATAAAAAATCCCCTTTATTTTTAAGAGTTTTTAATTTAACATTCCCTTTCAATTTCAGGAGTTTATTGTTGTCTGATAATGTAGATTCTTCTGAACTAATAATATATTTAGTTTCTTCTCCATTGAGAATATTAATGATAGGTTTTTTTAATTCGAACTCTAATTCAATATTGTCATAACTTGAATTTGGACTGGTAATTGAATATATTTTATCTCCACTACTAGAGAAAATTGTCATATCTAAACTTTCTATTTTTTGTATTATTTTATTTTCATCAATTACATTTGGTGCGCAACCAAGCATAAATAACGGAAGGAAAATTATTAATCTATAAATGTTGCTCATACTCCAGTTTATTTATGATTGGAGTGGGTTTAGGAAGACTTGAGTTACTTACTAATAATCCCCAACTTAATTGTTGTTTCCAAGGAATTTCTTCTGTGTATATAGAACCAAGTTGCTCATTAATTTTTGTAGATAATTCGGGCAATAAAGGTATCAATAACAATCCTATTATTCGGGTACTTTCTAAAACGTTATAAATAATTTGTTTAACAAGAGGTACATTATCTTTATCTTTTATTAACAGCCATGGCTGATTATCATTCAAATACAAATTTGTATTAATTGCTAAGCTAAGGACTTCATTAGCTGCTAGATCTAATTTGTAGTTATCAAAGTTATAAATATAGTTTTCGACTGCAATTTTGGCAGAATTCTCTAATTTATTTTCACCTAAAATTTTTTCATTATTTGGCACTTTATTATCAAACCATTTTCTAGACATAGATGATGTTCTATTTAATAAATTACCAATTGTATTAGCTAAGTCATTATTAATAATGTCAACAAATCTTTTATCTTGAAAATCCCCATCATTTCCTAGTGATATGTCTTTAATGAGGTACCACCTTACAGGATCATTTCCATATTTTGTAAGCAATAAATCAGGGTCGAGTACATTTCCCAAGCTTTTACCCATTTTTTGCCCCTCTCTTGTAAGAAAGCCATGCCCAAAAACCTTGTTAGGAACTTTCATATTGGCAGAAATGAGCATAGCGGGCCAATATACAGCGTGGAATCTCAGAATATCTTTACCAATAAAATGAACATCAGCTGGCCATCCTCCATTAATTGATTTTTCCAATGAATGTTCTGTCGCGTCAGAGCTAATGGCACTTACATATCCAAGTAAGGCATCAAACCATACATAAAAGGTATGGTTATCATAACCAGGGACAGGAATTCCCCATGAGACATTTGTTCTTGAAATTGAAAAATCCTTTAAACCTCTAGATACAAAATTTATAATTTCATTCTTTCTTTCTATTGGCTCTATAAAAGAAGGTTCGTTGATTATTTTCTCAATTTCTTTTTGATATTTTGAAAGCCGAAAAAAGAGATTCTCTTCATTTTTCCATTCTAGATTTTTTTGATGTATTGGACACTTGTATGTTGATGAGTTTTCTGGATTATCTTTAAATTCTTCACAACCTACACAATACCAACCTTTTTGAACTCCCATATAGATATCATCTGATGCTTTTACTCTTTCATAAAATTCATTAACAACAAATTCATGATGTTTTGAGCTTGTTCTTATAAATTTATCAAAGGATATATTCCAATTTTTCCAATTATTATTAAAGACTTCTGAGATTTCATCACAATGAGATTTTGGTTCAATACCCTTTTCATTAGCTGTTCTTTGTATTTTCAAACCATGTTCATCTACACCAGTGATGAAAATAACATCTTCACCTGCTAGCCTTTTATACCTAGCTATTGAATCACAAATTATTGTTGTATATACACTTCCTAAATGAGGTTTATCATTAACATAGTATAAAGGTGTAGTAATGACAAAAGTCATAAAGCTTTTTTATTAATACTAACAGATATTTTTTAAACTAATAACAACCTATTATATTTATTATCTCATTAATAAATAAATTCTAAAAGATTACTATCATTTATAATAAATTTAACTTTATATATTTTATTACTATATATTTCTATTGATACAAAAAGAGTAATAAGAATTTCAAGTGAATAATCTGGAAAATAAACCAAAGCAATATTTTTTTTATGATTAATCCACTTAACAAATATTAATTTATAAAAAGGTTTTCTTTCATTTTTAAAAAATAATTTTAAATATTTAAATTTATCATTTTTAAATATATTATTATTCTCTGATTGTCTATTTTTTGAAAAATCAATAATCTTAGAGACTGAATCTTTAGTTAGAACTTCATAATTATTAATTTTATTATAGACTTGCCTTTGTATAATTAAATCTAGATATCTTCTCAATGGTGATGTACATTGTACATACATTTTAAGGCCTAATGATTCATGTATTCCTGGTTTAGTAGTTATATAACTTCTTCCCATATATTGTTTTAATATTATATATTTAATATCACTATCTTTGTATCTATTAAGTATTTCAGATGGTTTGCAGTTTATTTTTTGAATCCTAAATGCAGCCGCTAAATCATATTTATCTATAAATAAACTTGTAACATAACCCATTAATATCATTGATTCTGCAACTATAATTTGTGATATTGTTTTCTCTAATTTAGTTAGTATAATCTTATCCTCATATAATTTAATTTTATTATTAGGACTTTCAAAAATAATTGCTCCTTGTTTCTTTCTGAATAGAATACTTTTTTCTAATAAATTTTTAATTTCAATTAATTCTATTTCTTCTTTAGGTTCTATTTCTAATATTTCATTTGCATCTTCATATGTTAATTGATATTTTGGTTTTATTATTGCTTCAGTAATTTCATATTTATTTATTGATCCATCGTCATTGAATTCTATTGATGCACTAATAGTTTCTGAAACTTTATTTTGAGCTAGATTTGCCTTTTCAAGAATATCCTTAGGGAGCATTGGGACATATTGATCAATTAAATATAAACTGCTATTTCTCTTTCTTGCATTTAAATCAACATTAGAGTCATGCAAAAAGAGTTTGCATGGATTAGTTATATGTATCCATAAATTTTTTTTATTTCCTTCTTTTATTTCTAATGAAATAGCGTCATCAACCTCATGTGGATCATCAGAGTCGATAATATATGTTTTTAGATTAGTTAAATCTTTCAAATATTTGAAATATTAATTATAGTACCAACTATATTCAATATGAAATTATCCTTCAGGATTTACGAAGGGTAAAAGAGCTACAATTCTAGCTCTCTTTACAGCTAATGTGAGATCTCTTTGTTGCTTAGAGGTTAATCCTGTCATTCTTCTTGGTAGGATTTTTCCCCTCTCGGTTATGAATTTTTTTAATAGTTCTACATCCTTATAGTCAATTGGATCTCCAGGCTTGATAGGTGATAGTTGTTTTTTAAAAATTGAATTAGGCATGATTTAATTTAATTTGATTACTTAATTTCTTTGTGAATTGTCATTCTGTTTAAATGAGGATTGAACTTTTTTAGTTCTAATCTTTCGGTTGTATTTCTACGATTTTTTTCAGTAGTATATCTTGAGACACCATTTGATCTCTTAGGATCTGTGCTTGTCCTAGCTTCAGTACATTCCAGGGTAACTACAACTCTTGTCCCTTTTTTGGCCATTTTAATTAATACTTTATTGTATAATTTTCTATTGTACATCTTTAACAAACTTTTTTGAAGATATACTCTTTTCTTTTATCATCATTGATTAAAAAATATATATGAAAGTTTCTCAAAATTGGTTGAAAAAATTAGTAGAAATTACTTCTACTCCTGAAGATCTCTCTGAGAAATTGTCTATTGGTGGATTTGAGGTTGAATCATTAGAAGATTGTTCAAAAAATGTAAATGGTGTTGTTTTAGGTAAGGTATTATCTGTTTTAAAACACGAAGGATCTGACAAACTTTCAATTTGCCAAGTCGATATTGGTAGTTCAAAGAATTTACAAATTATCTGTGGTGCACGGAATATTAAACCAAATATTTATGTTTATGTAGCTACTGTGGGCGCGTATTTAAATGCAGTTGATCTAACTATTAAAAGAAGTGAAATTAGAGGTGTCATGAGTGAAGGAATGATATGTTCACTGCAGGAACTTGGTTTAGAGGAATCTAGCGAAGGTATAGAGATCATTGATGAAGATTTGGCCCTAAAACATGAATTGGGCACGCTAGGGTCTGATTTGCTTCAATTAAATGATTTTATATATGATTTAGCCATTACAGCTAATAGACCTGATGGAATGTCTGTTATAGGTATAGCCCGTGAAATTTCTGCCCTTTTAGAATCCACCTTAAATTTTCCAGAATTAAACCATAAATATGATATTCATTTACTTAAGGGAATTAAACTTTGTCCAGAGGCTATAGAATCTAATTGCATTTATACAATAAGCTGCATTGATGGAGTAAAAGGAGAGAAATTATCGCCAAATTGGCTTAAAGACCGTATAGAAAAATCAGGTATAAAATCTATTAATCTTCTAGTTGATTTGACAAATTATATTCTTTTAGAACAAGGTCAGCCTTTGCATGCTTTTGATAAAGATAAATTGTCAAACTTAATTGGTAAGGAAGTTTCTCCAGAAGATTTCTCTGTAAGAAAAGGCAAGGACAACGAAAGACTTATTTGCTTAGATGGTAAAGAATATGAACTAAATGACAATATCACAGTCATTACTTGTTGTGATAAACCGGTAGCTATTGCTGGGGTTATAGGCGGTTTAGAGACTTCTGTAAGTAATACTACTTCATCTATTTACCTTGAAGGCGCTGTTTTTAATCCAGTTACTATAAGAAAATCTTCCAAGGCCGTTGGCATAAGAACAGAATCTAGCAGCAGGTATGAAAAAGGGATTTCATCAAAAAATACTATAAGTGCAGTAACTAGGGCAATTAATCTTTTAGAAGAATATTTTTCTATCAATTCACCAATCATTAATACTTCAAATTTAATAAGTAATGAGGATATATTCATTAAACTACGGAGAAATCGAATACATAAAATTCTTGGTCCATTAATAATTAACGATCAATTTGAAAAAAGAAATTTATCTGATAATGAAATAGTTGATAAATTAACACTCATAGGTTGTACTTTAAAGAATAAAGAATATGGCTGGGATGTAGCAGTAATTCCTAATAGATCCCATGATTTGACGAGAGAAATAGATTTAATTGAAGAAATAGCTAGATTAATAGGCTATGACAGATTCGACTTAAAACTTCCTAATCCCATTAAGCCTGGAAAATTGTCATCAGAACAGTTGGCATTGAGAAAAGTAAAAAATGGTTTTATAGAAAATGGTTTTAACGAGGTACTAAGCTATTCTCTTGTTCCTGAAGATGATGAAAAACTTATAAAGATTTCCAATCCTTTGTTATTAGAAACAAGCTGTCTTAGAGATAATATCTGGAAAGAGCATTTGGAGATAGTTAATCGTAATATAAAAGCTGGACAAGCAAGTTGTTACATATTTGAAATTGGAAATGTTTTTCAAAAGAAAAATGAGTTCATTCAAGAAGAAGTTCTGAATGGTGCGATTTATGGAAATAAAAAATTTGGAAAATGGATTGATTCGGGTAAGGATAACGATCTTAATTATTACCAGGCCAGAGGAAAGTTAAAGGAGGCTTTATCATCCTTGAACATAAAAATTGATGATCAACCTACTGATTCAATTGATTTTCTTCATCCAGGAAGGACAGCGAAATTAGTTATTGAAGGGAAAGACGCAGGTTATTTTGGTGAAATACATCCCAAACTTATATTAGAAAAGAAGTCATTAAAAAAAGTTTATTTATTTAACATAAATGTTTCTAACCTCTTGGGAGCTAGTACAAGAAAAAATAAATGGATTCCAATATATAAGCAATACCCAATTGTTCCGAAAATGGAAAGGGATATAAATTTTGTTTTCAGTAAGAAATTTTTAATTAGCGAAATTACATCACAAATAAGAAGAGCAGGAAAAAATCTTTTAGAGGATGTAAATTTACTTGATGTTTTTGAAGATTCTAAATTTGGAGATGATCATATAAGTTATACATTTAGATTATCTTATAGAGATAAAGATAAAACATTACTAGACTCAGACATTACATCAATTCATTCAAATATCATTTCTAATGTTGAAAAATGTTTTAACACTAAATTGAGGAATTAATTGTATCGCTAATCTTATATGAGACTAGAAACTAGTCTATATCTAATTCTTATATAAGATAGATAATAATCCTACAAAAGTAATTAATGTTGTATGATAAAGCTCATGATCAATCTGCTATCTCTACTTTTATCTTCAGTGCTGTGGGTACAGGTCCCTCAGTGGTCAGATGATTGGTCAAAATGCGCTGTTGACATACCAGATGCATCATGTCACTGGTATATAACTGCACCAGATAATACTTTTGGCGAAGGTTTTGATTGGGCTAGCGCCCCTTGGTTTGATGCTAACGGATTAAGTGATATCCCTAGTATTGATAAAAAAACTGCCATCGAAAAGCTTCAATCTAAGTAGTACTGTCTTTAAGGCAGTTCGGGAAGACATAAAATCTAATTATAGCAAGGCTTTATAGTCAATATTTATTTAATGGACAAAGAAAGGACATAATTTATTATTTAATTTTTAATTTTTCATAGGAATTAAGTAGTTTGAGTATGAATCATTCAAATTGACAAATTAATTTATCTTACTTATCTATTTTGAGACTATATAAAAGACTTATTATAAGTCTTATATAAGAAATCTAATACATAAATTTTTTTCAAGTAAATTTTATTTTAATTTCATTTATACATAATTATTGTTTCGACAAATTTGATTAAAAAATAATACATTAAAATTTTAAAATTTTAACTTAGCAACTATCTTGTTTGAGACTATTAACTAGACTTATAAATAGTCTTATATGAGAATTAGTATACTAACTTCTGTATAGATTTTTAAGCAATTGATACGCTTCATTTAATTTTCTCATTTGATCTGTTGATCCTCCAGCATCGGGATGCGTCTCTAAGGCTATTGATTTATACGCCTCCCTGATTTTACGGAACGTATGAGCTGATCCTGCGGATGTTGATAAATTCAATAATTTAAGTGCTCCATGTACTGTCATTGTTGAGTCCAAAGTTTCAAATGAATTTGATCTGTTTTTTCGCTTAAATCTACTTACAAACCTTCTCATAAGTGTTGGTATTCTATTTATCAGATCTGATGTAGCAAAAGGGTCTTCTAAAACGCCAACCATTAATAAAACGATTTCAAGGGATGGATTTTTCTTTATCCAAGATGGGCATAATTCTGACATTAATTTATTGGCTGCACTCCACGTAAATGGTAGATTTTCAGTTCCATCAAGATTTGGCCATATATCCCTTTCAAACCAATCCATCGAAGCTTCTACTACATGATCATTAGGAACTGATCCATATAAGGTTTTCCAATGACTAATTAACTCAATTCGACATTTTATTAATTCAGATTCTTTAATTGTATTAATTTGAATATCATTAATATTCTCCTTTAATTTTTCACTATTAATACTTCTTCTTAGATTCTTTACTTTTTTTTCAACAAAATTGGGAAGGCTTATGTTTGAGTTGGTTTTTTCTTTATATTGATTGTTATTTGTAAATCTTTTATTCAAAGATATCTCATTAACTTCTTTTTTTACGTCTGATTTAATTAATACCAATGCAGTATCTTCATCAATATTTAAATTTTCATTATTATTCTTCTCGTTAAAGTCTATTTCCTGCTGTTGGTTCTTAGGTAGTAAATCATCTTCTTGAAGAATTTCTTTAAGTATTTTTTCTATTACAGGTCCTCTTGCTCTAAATCCCCACTCTTTACGTAATTGATCAAACCTGGAAATTAGTTCCTCAGGTAAATCAATTGAAATTCTTTTTTTATTTGAATTTTCAGGAATATTCAATAATATTTTCTAGAATAGTATGGAATTTATTTAATTTTATTCAAAAAAAATTGAAAGTCCATACGGAATATTGTTTTTAAATTAAAACCAATTTATTTTTATGTCACAAGTCAATTAAGTATCTTTTTATAATCAAAATAAAAAATGTTTAATTGTTATTTCAAGTCATCTAAAGAAAAAAAGAGTTTTTATCAACATAAGAAATTAGAAATGCTCAATTATATTAAGGATTCACTTGAACGTAAAATTGCCTCCGTAACAGCATCTATAGAAGTTCTAGAAAGCCAAATAAGTAGGGATAAGGAAGTTGAAGTAACTAACTAGTATTCAAACAAAACTTTCTAGAAGTTTTTCAGGTCCAAATTTCTTTAAATAATTTATATTTGAATTTTCAGTTACTAATATATATCCTGCAAATCCTAAACCGTTAATACTGAAACCATTAATATGATCATTTTTTCTTTTAATAATAGCGATCCATTTATTAGTTATTAAAATATTGTAAGGATATATCGGTTTCTTATCACTAATGGGGTCCCCAAGTCCCAATTTCTTGCATAATTCTAAGTAAATTTCAAAAAGACATGATGGATTTTCTAAAAAATTAAATTTGGAAGCAATAATATTTTTTTTAAGCTTATTATCTTGATCCTTATATGAGTTCATCTCTAAAAACCACTTTTCTCTAGGGCATGATATCTCACCTTTAGATCTACGCAGAAGTTGAAAATGCCTGTGAGGTTGACTTGCTCCCGCAATTGGAGAACTATTGAAAAACCATAATCCACTAGTATCTTTATTAACTTGTTGGATCGCTCTCCAATCATTAATATCTAACCATCCATTTTGAGGTTTCCATTCATTTGTAATAAGTAAAATATGACCTTTTTGTACAGGGTATTTATTTAATATTAGTTGATGATTTTCACCAATTTTATCAATTTCTAATATTTTTTCCCAAGGACAAAACGGATTTTGCTTAGGACCATAAATTTTTTTTTTATTAAATTTTGAATTATCGAGTTTCCTTATTATGAAGTCATCTTTTTCATATAAATCTCTTGTAATAATATCAGTTTTGAGAGGATATAATGATTCATCATCAATTGATAATCGAGTTTGTTTTAGTGCTTTTTTCCAATATATTTCTAAACTCATTTAAAAAAATTTATCATAATCATTTTAAAAAAAAAAATAAACATGTAATTACTTTTTATTAAATTGATATTCTTTCAATTTTTCCAGAGGTACTGATTCTAAAACTACAATATTCGTCGATTCTAATATGACTTTTGGTGCAAGACCGTCTAATAATGCTTGCTTCCACCTATCAAGACAAATACACCAATGATCACCATCCTTTAGTCCTGGGAAGGAATAAATAGGCATGGGAGTGATTAAATCATTACCTTGTGATTTACTATATTTCAGGAAATTATGATCCATTACACAACATATGGAATGATTCCCTCCATCATTTTTGTCATAGTTGCAAAATCCATCCCTGAACCACCCTGTCATAGGTGCGCAACTACAAATCTCAATTTTTTCTCCAAGGACATTTAACTGATCTTGATTATTTATGGTCATAGATTTTTTTAATAATAATAAAACACGAACATTTCTTTAAAAAAGGTTGACGAGTATGGGGGGTAAGGAGGTAATAATTCTAATAAGGTTTTTTTCATTATGGATTGGGACTTTACTGAAAACATAGCATTTAAAGCTCTTTATGAAGCTTTTAAAGATAGTGGTGAAACTTCCGCATTAGAATTTTTATCTAGTGATGGTGCTTCATATTATCTTGAGTTAACACAGGATGCCGCGGGCGAGGGACTTGATCTGGGTGATAATGATACGATGGAAGAACTACAGGAAGAAATTATTGAATATTTAGAAAAAAACTAAAAATTTAGCTTAAGCGCTGAAATATTTAGCTTTTGAGTGTAGTGAAATGATAGCTGTAGTACTTTGTTCCGGATGAAGTTGTTCAGATTCATCCATGGTCAAGTTTATTCTTTTTGCATCCAACAATGATAATTGTATGTTTGAATCAGATACTTTTGGACATGCAGGATAACCAAAAGAATATCTAGCTCCTCTATATTTTTGAGCTAGTATTTCTCTATTTTTGTCAGGTTCTTCAGACCTAAAACCACATTCAATACGAATTAATGCATGGACATACTCAGCTAGAGCTTCTGCTAATTGCACTGAAAGTCCATGGAATAACAAATAATCGCTATATTTATCTTCTTTAAATAATTTTTGAGAATATTCACTAGCAATATCGCCCATCGTTACTGCCTGCATAGGAAATATATCTATCGGTTTATCATTTTTCAAATCACAATAAAAATCAGCTATGCATAAATTATTCCCAGATTTTTGTCGTGGAAAATTAAATTGGGAAATTTTATTTAATGATTTATCATCAAATAGAAAAATACTATTATCTTTTCTCCCGCATCTGAAATATCCATAAACTGCTTTGGGTGATATAAGTTTTTTCTCTATAATTATCTCTAACCATTTATCTAACAATGGTTTAGCATAAGAATCCAAATAGTTATTGTATTCATCTACGCTTTGGTTTTTCCCTTTTTTTATTTGCCATTGCCCGCTAAATAGAGCTTTTGTATCTAAATAAAATATTAACTTATTTAAATCTATATCAACATCCTTCAAGACTTTCGTTCCCATGAATGGGGCTTGAATTGGATCTTCTTCATTTATAAATTTTGATCTTATAAAATTTTCTTTTAAATTTAATTTAGAACTCTTGGTGTGGATGGATATTGATTTTTTAACAGCTTGAGAGTTTGATTTTGATGAGGCTAAATTAATATTTATATCCTCATTGTTAATAAAACCTTCTGTATTTGACCAATTACCCTTTTTTTTATTATTCATATATTCATTCATAAATTTAAGATCAGTGAACGCATCTTTTCCGTACAATATTTTCCCTTTATATATTTTGCTGCAGTCCTCATTTACAAATTTTGGGGTTAAGGCTGCGCCTCCTAATATTACTGGCACACTAATATTTTCATTGTTAAAAGCCTCTAGATTATCTTTCATAAAAGCAGTTGATTTAACAAGTAATCCGCTCATAGCGATGCAATCTGCATTGTGCTTTTTTTGTGCATCTATAATTGCTGAAACATCTTGCTTTATTCCAAGATTTATTACGTCATAACCATTATTTGTAAGTATTATATCTACCAAATTTTTTCCAATATCATGAACATCGCCTTTAACAGTTGCAATTAAGAGTTTTCCATTTGATATGTTTTCATCTACAGTTTCCATATATGGTTCTAAAATTGAAACAGCGAATTTCATCGTTTCAGCGGATTGGAGTACAAATGGCAATTGCATTTGACCTGAACCAAATAAATCTCCCACAACTTTCATCCCATCTAGTAAAAAGATATTAATTATTTCAAGAGGTTTATATTTTTTTAACGCTTTATTTAATTGATCCTCTAATCCTATTTTTTCTCCATCAATAATGTGATTTTTCAGACTTTCTTCAAGAGTTAGGTTTTTATTTTCTGAAGATGCTTTTTTGAAATCTTGAATAGATAAATCTTGAAAAGCTTTTGTTAATTCTACTAATGGATCATAAATACAAATATCATCTTCAAATTCTCTTTTATCATAAATCAAATCTAAGCAAAGCTTTTTAGTTTCTTCAGAAATTTTTGATAATGGCAAAATTTTATTTGGTGCAATGATAGCTGAATCTAAGCCTGCTTTAATGCATTCATCTAAAAATATTGAATTTAAATTAATCCTTGATAATGGTGAAAGACCAAAACTAATGTTTGATATGCCAAGTATGATATGAATATCTGGGAAATTTTCACGAATTTTTAATATAGCACTAATAGTTTCTTTAGCGTTTAATCTATCTTCTTCTATCCCTGTAGATATTGGCAAAGCTAATGGATCAAAAAATAGTTCATAATCTGATAAACCACATTCTCTAGTTCTATTAATTGCTCGTTTGACAATCTTAAATTTTTTTTCTGCATTCCTTGCCATTCCATCTTCATCAATTGTTCCGACAACAAGACCTGAACCATACCCTAAGGCTAAATTTAAAACTTGATCAAACCTTTCATTGCCGTCTTCGTAATTAGTTGAATTTATAATACATTTACCACCAGCTGACTTTAATCCACTTTCCATTTTATCAGCATCTGTAGAGTCAATCATTAATGGTAAATTTATATTGGTAACCAGTCTTGAAGTTATTTCTTTCATATCCTTCACTCCGTCTCTTCCTACATAATCGACATTTACATCAAGAACGTGAGCATTTTCTTTTTGTTGTTGCTTGGCAATTGCAACTAAGCCATCCCAATCGTCGTTATTTAATAACTCCCTTACCTTTTTCGATCCACTTGCATTTAATCTTTCTCCTACTAGCAAAATTGAATTGTCTTGTTTGTATGTCACAGAGTTATATATTGATGAGGCAGATGGAATAAAACTGCTTGAATTTTTCTTACCATTATTTTTAGTCTCATTTTCAGTAATTTCATCGATTATTGAAGACAAGTATTTTATATGTTCAGGTGTTGTCCCACAACATCCACCTATTAATTGAACATTAAAGTCATATATAAAATTCATTAACTGCATCTTTAATTCTATTGGCTTTAATCTATAGTGAGCTACACCACCAATATTTTCAGGAAGACCTGCATTGGGAATACAGCTTATAGCGAAGGGAGAATATTCATACAAATATTTAATATGTTCCTTCATTTGCTCTGGACCAGTTGCACAATTAAGTCCAAGGATATCTATATTAAATGGCTCTAATATTGTTAATGCAGATGCAATATCAGATCCAACAAGCATAGTACCTGTTGTTTCCATCGTTATAGATACCATTAAAGGTATATCTATATTTTTACTTTCAAGAATTTCTTTTGATGCTAATAATGCAGATTTAATTTGTAAAACATCCTGACAAGTTTCAATCAAAAGAAGATCAACTCCTCCATCTATAAGACCATAAATTTGTTCTTTATATGATTGCTTTAATTCATCAAAATCTATATGTCCTAAGGTGGGTAATTTAGTTGTTGGCCCAATTGAACCTGCTACAAACCTTGGTTTATCAACTGATGAGTATTTGGCAGCAGCTTTTTTTGCTATAAATGCCGCATTTTTATTTATCTCATAAGCCTTATCCGCAATATCATATTCATCAAGAACTATTGATGAGGCTCCAAATGTATTAGTTTCTATAACATGACAGCCTGCTTCTAAAAATGAATTATGAACATTCTCGACTACCTCTGGCAATGATAAAACAAGGTTTTCATTACATCCCTCTAACTCTTTTCCTCCAAAGTCATCTGCAGTAAGATTTAAGTTCTGAAAAGATGTTCCAGTACCTCCGTCAAAAATAATTAATGGTTTTTCATCTCTATTTAGATAGGTTCTGAAAGATTCCATTTTTAGGTAAAAATTAATTTATTTTAGTGAAATTCTTGTTACCCAATTATCATAGTCTTGAGAACGACCTTCTGTTATTTCTATAAGCTTACTTTTTAATTTATTCATTATTGGTCTTTCAACATTTAATTCAGTTGATTCAATTTTTTTAACTGGTGTAATTTTTGCTGCTGTACCAGTTAGAAAAACTTCATCTGCTATTAATAATTCTGTTTTATCAACAGGCCTCTCAATTACATTTATTCCAAATGATTTTGCTAATTCAATTACACTAGCTCTAGTAATCCCCTCAAGGATATCTTGATCAACACCAGGAGTGATTAAGTCTCCATTCCTTACAATAAATAAATTCATACCACTAGCTTCACTTACCTTACCACTTGAATTTAATAGCAAGGCTTCATCAAATCCCGATAAACTAGCTTCTGTTTTGGCTAATGAACTAGTAATATACGCTCCACTTATTTTTCCTCTTAAGGGGAGAGATCTATCTTCTTGTCTTGTCCAACTACTCATTCTACAAGAAACACCATCTGGGGATAGATAATCTCCTAGTTCAATACAATAAATAAAGAAATCTGTTTCAATATTGTGTAACCTTGGAGCTATACCTAAATCACTTGTATATACAAATGGTCTTATATAAATAGGTTTTTCTGGCTTATTTCTTTTTATAACTTCTTCTAAGGCTTTAAAAATATATTCTTCAGAAAAGTCATTCAAGAGTAATTTTGCACTTTGAGATAATCTCTTTATATGTTTATCAGTTCTAAACAAAAGGAATTCTTCTTTGTTTGTTGGATTAGGTATCGCTCGCATTCCTCCAAATGCAGCAGTACCGTAATGTAGTGCATGAGTAGCTATTGATATTTTTGCTTCTTTAAATGGAATACATTTACCTTCGAACCAGGCGTATGGAAGAAATTCATGCATATTTAATTTATTTAATTAAGGTAAACTTGTTTTATCCTACTTATGTATTCTAAACCTTATTTATATATAAAAATGCACAGGATATTAAATATAGGAGGAAATGAAAAGAATAAGGATGATTTAATTGAGCAACCAGCTGCAGATTTTATTTTTATAACAAGTGTCAAGGCTGATTTAAATCTTATATCAAACTTATTGTTAGAAAAAGAATTTGCTTCATTAAAAAATAATATAAGAGCTTTAGAAATTTCTAATTTAAATTCCTCAGCTCAAATTGATAATTATTTACTAAAAACAATTAATTATGCAAAAGTTGTCGTACTTAGAATATTTGGAGATAAAGGTACATGGAGCTATGGAATTGAACAACTTTTAAATTGGCAAGCATTTAATAAAAAAAGGAAGTTAGTAATCCTATCAGGTACCATTGATCAGGAAATTTCCTTATGTGAAATAAGTAGTATAAACAAAAATATTGCATTAAATATTTCTAGATTACTAAGATCTGGAGGACTGGATAATTATAGAAAGTTTCTTAATTGTTTAAATTATTTAGTTGTAGATGAAAAATTAATTCCTGATGAGTTTTTGAATATTATTTTTTATGCAGATCCCTATTTACATGATTGGAAAAATGAAAAAGGCGAAAAGATAGGAATAATATCCTATAAATCACTTTTTTTGGCTAATGAAATTGAAGTAAACGAAAAACTTAACTTGCAATTAAGAAAATGCGGACTTTCTCCTAAAACATTTTTTATTTCAACACTAAAAGATCATATTATTCAGAAGAAATTAATAGACATTTTTAAAAAAGAAAATATTAAACTAATAATTACCACAACTTCATTTTCTTCATCTCAAATCAAAAATAACGATTTAATTGAAAATTCTACAAATATTTTTACTTCTCTTAAAATTCCAATTTTACAGCTTCTTTCTTCTAATAGATCAAGAAAAAAGTGGTTAAATTCATCCATTGGAATGAATTCATCTGATTTATTAATGCAAATTATTATTCCCGAATTTGATGGAAGAATTACTACCTGTCCTTCAGCTTTTAAAGAAATAATTTCTAAGAAAAATACACTATATAGTGAAATAACTAGTTACAAAGCTGATCAAATAGGTATTCAATGGATTTCAAAATTAGCAACAAATTATTTGAAACTTCAGAAACTTAATAATTTTGATAAAAGAATTTGTTTAGTAATAAGTAATTATCCAGTAAAGAATGGAAGAATCGGTAATGGCGTTGGTCTAAATACACCATCTTCAATAATAAATATTCTTAATTGGTTAAAAGAAGAAGGTTATGACCTTGGATCTTGTAATCATCCTCAGGATTCCTCGGAATTAATGTCAATGCTTATAAAAACAAGAACTAATGATATTGAATCTCAAAATAATAAACCATTAGACTACTTCCCACTTAGTGAATATTTAAAATATTGGAATAATTTAGAACTTGATCCCAAAAATATTATTGTTAATCGTTGGGGTAAACCATCTGATGCGATAGATCTAGATGATAAAGGCTTCTCAATAAATGGTATTAGATTTGGAAAAATAACATTATTGATTCAACCGCAACGAGGTTATAACGCTTTTACTGATAGAGATATTCATTCTCCCGATCTTCCACCTCCCCATAGATATTTAGCACAATATTTTTGGATTGAAAAAGTTTTTAATGCAAATGCTATCTGCCATATTGGAAAACATGGGACTATTGAATGGTTACCTGGCAAATCTATAGGTCTCAGCAATAAATGTTTTCCAAATATTATTTGTCCAGCAATTCCGAACATATATCCCTTTATCGTAAATGATCCTGGAGAAGGATCCCAAGCTAAAAGAAGAACTGCTGCAACAATTATTGATCATTTAACCCCTCCTTTGGATAGGTCAGAATTATATGGAAAATATTCAATATTAGAAAATTATTTAGACGAATATTTTGAAGCAAAATTATTAAATTCTAATCGGATTGAAATAATAGAAAAATCCATTTTTGAATTAATTAAAAATGATTTTAGCGAAATTACTTTAAAGAATAAAAATAATCAAATAGAAGAAATTGATTCCTTTCTTTGCAAAATTAAAGAATCTCAAATTAGAACAGGTTTGCATATTTTTGGCAGTAGGCAGAATGACATTAATGAAATAAATTTATTCTTGTGTATTGCGAGGGTACCAAATGCCAACCGAATTGGTGTTATTCAATATATAGCAAAACATTTAAAACTAGATTTGAATCCTTGGACAAATAAATATGATCAAAATTTAACTGATAAGGATAAAAAAATATTATTGACATTTTCCAACAAAAACATTTTAAACTTTAGAATGGCTATTGATTTTTTGGAACAACAAGCAAAGTATTTAATATATTTGTTTTTTTACAAAAAGAATACCAATATAAAAAATTTAGAAAAATATAAAAATCAGAAAATAATAGACTATTTCTTTAATGAAAAAAAACATAATAAGTATTTTTTATTATTAAAAAAAGAGATACTATATCCAATAATTAATTCTTCATATAATGAGAAATTATCATTTATTAATTCATTAAATGGACAATATGTAAAAAGTGGTCCATCTGGAGCTCCTACGAGAGGTAAAACTGAAGCTTTACCTACTGGTAAAAATTTCTTTTCAGTTGATTCGAGAGGACTGCCAACTGAATCAGCATGGAGTGTTGGTTGTAAATCTGCCTCTCAAATTATTGATTTATACAAACAAGATAATGGAGAAGATTTAAAAAACATAGCAATATCTGTATGGGCAACATCCACAATGAGAAATGGTGGTGAAGACATTTGTCAAATACTATATTTATTAGGAGTACAGCCTATTTGGGATGGGGCTTCAAGAAGAGTAGTAGATCTAGAAATCATTCCTTTATCTGTTCTCGAAAGACCAAGGGTTGATGTTACTTTAAGAATTTCGGGAATGTTTAGAGATGCATTTCCACAGTTAATTAAATTAACTTCGAAAGCAATAAATCTTGTTTCTAATCTAAATGAGGATGATAAATTTAACCCTCTTGCTGGGGCTTCAAGGGATGGTGATTCAATTAATCGTATATTTGGTTCAGCGCCAGGTTCATATGGAGCTGGTCTGCAAGAACTAATTTCAAATTCTAACTGGGAAAATATTGATGATTTTGGAGAATCATTTCTTAATTGGAGTAAGTGGATTTACAGTGATAATCATGAACCAATAGAGGATAAAAAATCATTAGAAAATGTTCTTAAAAATGTTCAGTTAGTTGTACATAACCAAGATAATAAGGAACATGATATTTTAGATTCTGATGATTATTATCAATTTCAGGGTGGATTATCTTCAGCAGTAAAAAAATTAAGCGGTAAATTACCTGAGATGTATCATGGTGATTTATCAAAATTTGGATTATCTAAAATTTCAAAATTACAAGATGAAATTAATAAAGTTGTTATATCAAGAATACTTAACCCTAAATGGATAAATGGAATGAAGGCTAATGGTTATAAAGGAGCATTTGAATTTTCAGCTACACTAGATTACTTATATGCTTTTGATGCTTCTACTGAAGTAGTTTCAGATTGGTGTTATGAGGAAGTTTATAAATCATGGTTATGTGATCTGGATCTTAGGAATTTCTTTCTAGTGAATAATCCATGGGCTTTAAGAGATATTGCACAAAGATTTCTTGAAATTGTTAATAGAAAAATGTGGAATAATTGTTCATCAGATGTCATTGAAAATTTAAAGAACATAATTATTAATACTGATTCAATAATTGAAAAAAACGAATTTTGAATTATCTACCTAATAGTGAAAGTCCATGACTATCTGTTCCGCATGTTTTTAGCATTGAATATTTATCTGCTAATTTATCTATTTCTGAACATACAAATAAACTAGGATTCCATACTTCATTAAGTTCATAATCGTACCAAACCTCTATTCCATCAATACCTTGTATTTTTGCCTCTGGAATTAATTTATAAAAGGGAATCCTGTATCTCGCTGGATGTGCAAGAAATGATAAACCACCAGCTAAATTTATTGCTTTAATAACTGATTTAATATTTAAATCATTACCTATTGGAGACTCTCCAAGGATGTAGGGATTTAAGTATTTACTTTTTATATCTATTCCCAATGCAATTACATGTACTAAACATCCTAGAATCAAACAATTAATTTCTATTCCCGAAATTAATGTAATAGAATCTTTAGGATAATTTTTGAGTATATTATTTTTTTTTATATATTCATGAGCTTTAATAGTATGATGATCGGTTATTGATAAAAATTTCAATTTATTTTTATAAGCTTGTTCTAAAAGTTCATATGGTTCTAGACTTCCATCACTAAATTTTGTATGACAGTGAAAATTAATATTTTTAGGACAACTATTTTTATTAATATTGGAAGTTAATTTTACTAAGTCTTCCCTATTCATTAGTTAATGAATTCTCATTTTTCTTTCTAATCTTTGCATATAATTGTATTGAAGCCAACATGAAAATAATTAGTCCCACTATGCTCCATGTAGCAACACTAGTTGGAAAATTATTTTTAAAAATAACTAAAAGTACAATTATAAATAATAATAAAGTAGGCAATTCATTTAATAATCTAAGGTTTTTTGCTGAAATGGTTGAATTACCATTTTGTAATGAATACATTATTTTGTAACAATAAAAATGATAAATTACTAATCCTAAAACAAAAGAAATTTTAATTTGCAACCACTTCTCACTTAACCAACTTGGTTGCATAATAACCATGCATATAGCCATACTTAAAGCTAATATCATCCCAGGTGTTGTGATTATATTCGCCAGCCTTTTTTCCATCAATGTGTATTGTTTATTAAAGGCAATTTTTAATTCATTATCCATATTTTTAGATTCTTCATGATATATAAAAAGTCTTACTAAATAAAAAAGTCCCGCAAACCAAACGATTACACCAATAATGTGAAGTGATTTAAACCAGAGATATGCTTCAGCTGCCAAATTACTAGATTAATTTAAAATATATATTTTAAATATAGTTATATTTAACAATATCAAGAAATCTATTTTTCAAAAATTAATTAATATTTATAACTCGTTAAAATATTCATATATATCATTTACTGAATTTTTTCCAAGTCCTTTAACTTTTGATAAATCCTCTTTACTAGCTATTCTTATCGCGTCTATTGATTTAAAATGCTCAAGCAATTCTCTTATTCTTGATGGACCTAATCCGCTGATTTGGGACAATTGAGATCTATTCATTCTCTTAGATCTTTTGTCTCTATGAAAAGATAATGCAAATCTATGAGCTTCATCTCTTACCCTTCTTAATAGAAGAACTCCTTTTTGATTTTCATCAGTATCAAGAGACTTAGTAAAGCCTGGAATAAATATTTCTTCATTTTTTTTTGCTAATGAACATATAGTTACTTCTTGCTCAAGATTTAATTTTTTTAATGCTTTAATAGCTGCATTTAACTGTCCTTTTCCTCCATCAATCATTATTAAATCAGGCCAATCTGATAGAAGTTCATTGTCTAATTTACTATTCGTTTTATCGTTTAATATTGAAAAATCCCCTCCGCTTTTTTTAAATATTGACCATTTTTTAAACCTTCTATGTATTACTTCATATATCGAAGCAAAATCATCACTATGTCCTACAAAAACGTTTGGATCTTTAATTTTATATTTCCTATAATGCTGTTTAGAAGGAATCCCATCAATAAAAACGACTTGTGATGCTACAGGGTCACTTCCTTGAATATGGCTTATATCATAACCTTCAATTCTTTTAGGTTGTTCGCTTAATTCAAGTATTTGGGCAAGATCCTCAATTGATGATTCATTATCTTGTATCCCATTTAATATTCTATCTAATTCCAATTTCGCATTTTTTAAAACCATTTCTACAGTTTCATGTTTTTTATTTCTTTTTGGGATTATGATTTTTACTTTCTTTTTTCTTAGTTCCGTTAACCAATCCTCTATGGTTACTTGTTTTGGAAGATTATATTGAATAAGAATTTCTGATGGTATTTCTACAGCTTCAACATTCATATAATGCTCTTCTAATATCCTTTGTAAAATAAGATTTTCATCTTCATTATATAATTTTTGACTATAGCCAATTCTCCCAATGAGCTTACCAGATCTCATTTGGAAAATTTGTATACTAGCTACATTTTTTTCTGAAACTATTCCAAAGATATCTCTATTAATTGAAGAATCTGGTATTGATATTTTTTGTGATTCAGTTAATAATTTTAATCCTGAAATTTGGTCTCTTATTTTTGCTGCATTCTCATAATCTAAATCATTGGAAAATTGGAGCATTTTTTTTTGTAAAAATACTTCTAAGTCATCATTTCTTCCCTGAAATATCATAGATACTTGTTTCATTATTTTTTTATAATCGTCAGATGAAATAACTTCTTGGCAAACACCTGGACATCTTCCTATTGAATAATTCAAACAAGTTCTATCTTTGTAGACTGGCCTTGGTCTTTGTCTAAGTGGAAATATTTTTTTTATTGTAAATAATGTTCTCCTTAATAATCCGACATCAACATAAGGTCCATAATATCTATCTAAATTATTTCTATTTCTTCTTCTTCTTGTAATAAATATTCGAGGATATTTTTCACTCCAAGTTATACAAAGATATGGATATTTTTTATCATCCTTTAAAAGAATATTAAAGTATGGTTTGTTTGTTTTAATCAAATTTGACTCTAAATTTAATGCTTCATATTCGCTATCTGTGACTATTATTTCTATTTCAGTTATTTGACGAACCATCAAACTTAATCGAGGAGTTAAATCTGAATAATTATTGAAATAACTACTTACTCTACTGCGTAGTTTTTTAGATTTACCGATATAAAGTAAGTTATTATCAATATCTTTAAAAAGATAACACCCAGATGACTTTGGAATTTCGGATAATCTGGATTTTAATAACTCCTTATTATTAATTAATTTATATTCAATTTTAAAATTATATTTTTTATCTATTTTTTCGATAGAGGAATTACTCATTTAAAATAATTATCCTCCATAATTCCAGCCAGTTGAAGATAAATTTAGTGAGTCAACATCATTATTCAGATAAGCAGATTGAACCTCTCCTACAAAAACGGTATGGTCTCCATGCATAACACTTCCAACAACATTACATTCAACTCCACCAACACTATCAACTAAAATAGGCAATCCAAGCTCACCTAAATTAAATTCAACAGATTCAAATCTACCTCCTAATGCTTTTTGAGGTTTAAAGAAAATAGCTGCTAGATCCTTTTGATCACTTTTAAGCACATTTAATGAGAACTTATTATTGGATTTTATTATTTCATGACTAGAACCCTCTGCTCTAACAGCCATTACAACTAATGGTGGGGTGAAAGAACCTTGAGTCACCCAACTTGCAGTAAATCCATTTACTTCATTTTTATCCTCGTCTCTAACGCCACAAATAAATAATCCGTGAGGTATTTTTCTTAATAAGATTTTTTTTGCTTCTAGATTTAATGTCATAATTGATTTATCTAATAATCTTATTTTAACTAAATTTCTTATTCGATCATAATAAATTCATGAAAATTCTTTATCCAGGTACATTTGATCCTTTAACAAACGGGCATCTTGATTTAATTGAAAGGGCTGAAAAAATATTTGGCAATCTAGTAGTTGCTGTTTTAGAAAATACTTCTAAAACACCAACATTTAATCTTGAAAGAAGAATAATACAAATAAAAAATTCTCTTTCTCATTTACCTAATATTGAAGTTATTTCTTATTCTGGTCTAACTGTTGATTGTGCAAATGATCTAAAAGCTAATCTTATTCTTAGAGGATTAAGAGCAATGAGTGATTTTGAGTATGAACTTCAAATTGCTCATACAAATAAATCTCTTAATAATGATATTGAAACTATATTTTTATCTACAAATACAAATTATAGTTTTCTTAGTAGTTCTTTAGTAAAAGAAGTTGCAAAATTTGGTGGTGAAATTAATCACATGGTACCCCCCTCTGTTGAGAGGGATTTAAAAGAATATTTTAAATAATATTTTTATTAACAAGATTTCAAGTAATAAAGATCACGTAATAATTTAAAAGCTTTTTCTTTTTCAATTTTATTAGAATTTTGGATAATGCTAATAATTATTGGCTTTTCATTTTTATATAAAAAGCCAGATAATGCAAAGACATTTGAAAGAGTCCCAGTTTTGCCAAAAAACTTTCCAGATAATTCACTATTTACAAATCTTTTAGCTAATGTTCCTCTTACTCCCGTAATTGAAAGTGTAGATTGATAAGCTTTAAAATCATTAAAATATCTCATTTTATCTAAAAACAATACAACTAACTTTGTTGTAATTTTATTTTTTCTAGACAATCCACTAGCATCTGCAAAGTATGCATTAGTTGCTGGGAGGCCTTTATTTATAAGCCATCTTTTCAATTTTATATAGTCATTATCGTTCCATGTATTTGAGGCATTTTTAAACAGAGATTCAGCTGTAAAATTATGGCTTTCTGAATTTGTTAGAGTTAATAATGAAAGAATTGGTGTTGAATATATTTTATTTATCTCTTTAATATTTTTTAAATAAAAAGTTCTTTCTGAATCAAAAAAATCTATATATATTTTTGAATTTGGAAATTTATTTCTTAAATAATTTTTAATAAAATTTTTTAATGCATAGATATCATCATATTTATTGTGATTACTTTCAATTGCAAGAGATGTAATTGGAGATCCATATTCATAAAGTTTATCGGTATTTGTCCAACCATTAGGCCAATATAATTTTGAGTCAATTTCTACAATATTAAAGTTTATAATTTTATTTTCTTTAACATTTGAAATTAGTTCGATTATATGTTCATAATTAAGATCTGGATCGCCTTGACCGAGTAAATAATAATCGTTTTTATTTTTAAATAAGGAAGTTTTTAAATTATTATTTAATTTATATTTACTTAAAACATAAGCTGATGAGAATAATTTTTGATTAGATGCTGGCAACCTTGGAACATCCTCATTGTAGGAACTAATTATTTCCCCTTTATTATTAATAATTGAAACACTAAATGAATCATCAAGCGTTTGATTCAATAAAGAATCATAAGAAGGACATATTTTGTTTTTAGTAAATATTCCCGGGAAATTAAAATAAATACTATTTAAAATAGTTATTTTCTGATTTGCTAGTAAATATCTTATTAAGAAAGGAGATGTTACCAATACAAGAAGAATTAAGAAAAATAAATAAATTTTTTTAATCACATTCAATCTATAAATTTACAAAAATAGATTCATTGTCGGGTTTAATTTCAAATTCTTTTTTAAAAAAATATCTTTTATTTTCTTCTTTGAAAAGCAACCAGTTATTTGGATAAATATGCATAAGAGCAGCTTTATTTAAAGGCTGAAGAAAATAAATATTTTTCCATGTTTTGACAAAGTTTTTACGTCGCTCTCTAATAACACTTCCAATACCAATATTGGCATCTTCAAATTTTGGATTTAATGAATAATGCGTACCTTGATAATTATCAGACATTGGTTCAAATGAATCGAAATCATATGGCTGAGGTATTATCGATATCATTTTACTATCAATATTACTTATATTATTTGATTCATTAAATGATTTAAAAGTAAAGATATTATCTTTGATATCTGGATAGTCTCTTTGAGCCAAAGCCACAGCACCTTGATCAGCAAATGTTATGAATACATTATTATTTTTAGACAATATCTTGTAGATAGTTATTCCAATTCTGTTAAATTTCAATCCTTCAAAATTAAATTCTATAGTAAATCTTTTATTTGAATCTAATAAACTTGGAATAATTGCATCCTCCATATTCTTAAGAGATTCATTTAAATCTTTAGGTAGTTTGTAATTTGTTTCCATTAAAATTTGTCAATACATACTTGAATAAGTTCTAAAAATTTATCTATTTCTGACTTATTGTTTATTGAACCTAAAGTAACACGAATATTTGAATATAGTTCATCATCTTTTAAACCAATATTTTTAAGTGTTGAGCTAGGTTTCCCAGATGAGCTTGAACAAGCACTTCCACTACTTATGGCTATTTTATTTTCTGACATGAAATTAACAATCTTATAGGCTCTTATAGGCTCAAATAGTTTATTTAATAGTAGAAACGAAATATGATTGGGAAGTCTATTGTTTATACTACCTGTAATCTTTATATGATTATTATCCTTAATTTTTTGAATAAAATAATTTTTAAGATTATTAACTTTATTAGAAGGAAATTCAGTTATGAAATCATATAATTTTATTTTTCCTTTTATATTCTTTAAAGATTCATACATTCCAGCGATTAATGGCAAAGCTTGTGTACCTTGTCTAATTGAAAATTCCTGAGTAAGTGATATGTCGTTATTTTTTAAAATTTGTCTAGACTTTTCTTTTGTTAAAAGAATACCGATCCCTTTTGGACCTCCAAATTTATGAGCAGATAAACTTAAAAAATCACATTTAAGATCTTTCCAACTGAATATTCCATTACTTAATATTTGAGTTCCATCTAAATGAAACATTATATTTAATTCTTCACATTTGGAACCAATAAATTGGACAGGTTGTATTGTCCCAATTTCACTTTGTCCCCAAATAATTGATACAAGCTTAGTTTCATTGTTTAAAATTTTTTCGATATTAGAAATATTTAAAATTCCATCTTTATTTACCATCCATTCGTAAATATCCCAATTTTGTTTTTTTAGCTTATTAGCACAAATAGTTGTAGCTTGATGTTCAACATTTGAAATAACAATTCTACCATTTTTAAAGTTCTCATAAATATTATTAAATACAATATTTATTGATTCCGAAGAACCAGATGTAAAAATTATATCCTCTGGATCTGCTTCAAATATATAAGCAATTTTAGATCTAATTTTTTCAAGATATGTAGAGCATTTTATCCCTAGCTCATATGTAGTTGAAGGGTTATGCCAATAATTTCTGTAAGTTGAATTAATTATATTTAAAACATTTTCAGATAATGGAGTTGTAGATGCATTATCTAAATAGATAAAATTATTTTCCATTAATTTACTAACATTGATCCTGAGAAAACCTTTTTAGCATAACCGGTCATCATGACTTCACAATCGTCTTTTGACCAATCAATTTTAAGATTACCTCCTGGTAAAGTTACTATAGTTTGTGAATTACAAAGGCCTAATTTATAAGCTGCTACATGAATAGCACAGGCACCTGTTCCACAAGCTAATGTTGGTCCTGCACCTCTTTCCCATACTTTTACTTTTATGTTATCTCTATTTAAAATTTGGCAAAAATGTACATTAGTTTTTTCAGGAAATAATTCATTTTTTTCAAAAATAGGACCAAGTCTGGAAAGAGCAATTGACTCTATGTCTTTTACAAAGAATATTAAATGAGGATTTCCCATCCCTACGGCATAACCCATATTATTAAAATCTTTCTCAATAAAATCGTGTGAAGGAATTGAATTAATTTTTTTTTCAATTGTTGTTGGAATATTTTGACTTTCTAAAATTGGAACTCCCATTTTTACTGTAATTTCATCATTTATATATTTTGCAATTTTTAAACCTGCTTTAGTCTCAATTTTATATTCTATATTTTTGTTATTCATTGAATCATTTACGTGGAGATACTCAACTAAACACCTAATTCCGTTTCCACACATTTGTGCTTCAGAACCATCAGAATTAAAAATTATCATTTTTGCATAATTATCCTCATTAGGTTCTTCTATAAAAATCACACCATCTGCACCAATACCAAATTGCCTGTTGCAAATTTGTTTTATATCGAATATTTTATTTGTCATGAAATTTTTATATAAATCATTTCCTCTAGAATCAATTACTACGAAATCATTTCCGTTCCCTTGATATTTTCCAAAAGTTATATTTTTCATTTGTAGAAATTATATTTTAAATTTTAATTATAAATTATTCCTTTTAACAATCTATTTCTATTTTATACAATGGATATTAAAATAATAATTTAACAAATAAAAATTAAGTGATTTCTCCCGAAAAACAATATGAGGCTGATACTAATTTATATAATCCATCTGAAATAGAAAAAAAATGGCAGTCAATATGGAAAGAAAACAATTTATACAAAACCAATGAATTAAATGAGAATAGCGATAAATTTTATGCCTTATCAATGTTTCCCTACCCTTCAGGTAATCTTCATATGGGGCATGTTAGGAATTATGTTATTACAGACTTAATAGCTCGGTTCCAAAGGTTTAAGGGCAAATCTGTCTTACATCCAATGGGTTGGGATGCTTTTGGTTTACCTGCTGAGAATGCAGCTATTGAAAGAGGAATTAGTCCAAGTGTCTGGACTAAAAAAAATATTTCTCATATGAAGTCGCAATTAATGCTTTTGGGACTATCAGTTGATTGGGATAGGGAATTTGCAACTTGTGATGAAAATTATTATATTTGGACGCAATATCTATTCTTAGAGTTATACAAGGCAGGTCTTGTATATCAAAAGGAATCAGAAGTTAATTGGGATCCTATAGATAATACAGTCCTAGCTAATGAACAAGTTGATTCAGAGGGTAAATCTTGGAGATCTGGTGCAGTAGTTGAAAAAAAATTATTAAAGCAATGGTTTTTAAGGATTACGAATTATGCGGATGAGTTGTTGAATGATTTAGAAAAATTAGATAACTGGCCAGAAAGAGTAAAAATAATGCAAGATAATTGGATTGGAAAGTCAATTGGTACAAATATAAATTTCAATATCAATAGCAATCCAGAAAAGAAAATAACTGTATTTACAACAAGGCCAGATACTTTATTTGGAGTTACTTATTTAGCAATTTCTGTTAATCATTCATTAATTAAAAATATTTCTGATCAGGAAACATTACAAGATATAGAAAAACTTAAACAATATTTGAAAAATAATAAAAATAATGAACTTGAAAAAATAGGAATAAAAACTAGTTTAATAGCAATAAATCCAGTTAATTCAGAACATATTCCTATTTGGGTTGCAAGTTATGTCCTCGATGAATACGGTACAGGTGCTGTTATGGGCGTGCCTGCTCATGATCAAAGAGATTTTGAATTTGCAAAGAAAAATAATATTGATATTAAACAGGTAATAATAAAGGATAAAAGTGAACATACTAAAGTGCTTGATGAAGCTTATTTGGAAAATGGATATCTTATTAATTCACATCAATACGATGATATAGCAAATACTATTGCTAAATTAAAAATTTCAGAGGAGGGAGTTAATAATGGATGGGCTGAAAATAAAATTCAATATCGTTTAAGAGATTGGTTAATATCTAGACAAAGATATTGGGGATGTCCGATTCCCATCGTTAATTGCAAAAAATGTGGATCTGTTCCTTTAAACCAATCCGAATTACCTGTTGCATTACCAAAAGATATAGATATCTCAGCTAACAAGATTAATGCTTTAGGTGATAATAATAATTGGATAAATACAACATGTCCAAAATGTGGCATAGCGGCAAAAAAAGAAACTGATACTATGGACACTTTTATGTGTTCATCATGGTATTTTTTAAGATTTCCATCTTCAAAATGTTCGAATAAGCCATTTGAAAAGATTGAAATTAATAAATGGTTGCCTGTAGATCAATATGTTGGAGGAGTAGAGCATGCAATATTGCACTTGCTATATGCAAGATTTTTCACTAAAGCTTTGCGTGATAATAAACTATTTGAAATTGATGAACCATTTAAAAAATTATTAACGCAAGGGATGGTTCAGGCCGCAGCCTATAAAAACAATAAAACGGGTAAATATGTTTCTCCTTCCGATATTAATGACCTATCAAATCCTACAGATCCAATTGACAATACCAAACTCGAAGTTCTTTTCGAGAAGATGTCTAAGTCAAAATATAATGGAATAGACCCTGAATCAGTAATTAAAAAATATGGAGCAGATACAGCAAGAATGTTTATATTATTTAAAGCACCGCCAGAAAAAGATTTGGAATGGGGAGATACAGATGTTGAAGGACAATTTAGATTTTTAAGCAGGATTTGGAAGCTTTATATTAATTGTGCAAAAGATATAAATAGTAAATCAAATTTCTATCCAGATAAAGAAAAAAGTTTAATAAAGTCAATGAATATAGCCATAAAAGAAATTTCGAATGACATATTAAATAATCAATTTAATACATCAATTTCAGAATTAATGAAGTTTTATAATTCATTATCAAATTCCATTAATGACGTAAACAAAAATTTAAAAATAGAAGCTTTAAAAACATTTTGTATATTATTGGCTCCATTTGCACCTCATATTGCTGAAGAAATATGGCATCTTATAGGATTTAAAAAATCTGTGCATTTAGAACATTGGCCTTCATTTAATGCAGAAGCACTAAAGGAAGATTCATATGAACTAGTAATACAAGTTAATGGGAAAGTTAGAGACAAAGTAAATATTAATAATGATATGAGTGAAGATCAAATTAAAGAATTGACTCTTAAAAGAACTAACATATTAAAATGGACTCAAGATAAGGAAATAAGAAAAATAATTATTGTTAAAGGTAAAATAATGAATATTGTTGTTTAAGAACTTGTTTTTTTAATAACTAATGAATTTGGATTGGACCAATCGCCCTTAACTAAATAATCATCATTACCGAAACACATTTCACGGATTATGAAAAATATAGGTTCACTCGCTGAATTATCAAATAATGTTGTTATGTCATTTATAGAATATTCTCCTCCTTCATCTAATAAATTACTTACTTTTTGTTGATACTCAATAATATTTGCCGCTGCCTTCTTTCCAGCTTCAACTCCAGGCTGATCATATGCATTTATATTTACCAATTCAGCGTAGAAGGAAACTGCCCTCTCAAATAAAGCAATTAAGGCACCTAGTGAAAAACAATTTAATTTTTCTAATGTGATAGTGATACTTTGTCTATTTTCACTAGAGAGTGCAGATCTTGTTCCTTGCAAAAAACCAGAAAGATATTCTTTAGGATTCTCTTTCTCATCAAAAATATTTGTAGATGGAGAGTCTAATAATTCAATGAAAATACAAAAGAAATTATCAATACCATCTCTCAGTTGCTGAACATAAGCATGTTGATCTGTAGATCCTTTATTACCAAAAACGGAAATACCTTGATTAACTACTTCACCATTCCTATTAAATTTCTTACCTAATGATTCCATTACTAATTGCTGAAGATATTTACTAAATACCTGTAGCCTATCTCTATAAGGTAATACGACCATATCTCTCTTTCCCACTCCATCCCCAGTTAAATACCATGCAGATGCTAATAATGCTGCGGGATTATTTTTAAAATCAATTGTGCGGGTGGCCTCATCCATTAATAATGCACCTCTAATAAATTCAAATATATTTTCATTTATAAGAGCCAATGGAAGTAATCCAACAGAGCTTGTAATACTAGTTCTTCCTCCAACCCAATCTTGCAAATTAAATATTTTTAACCAATTTTCAGAAGTGGCTTTTTTAAATAACTTGCTATGTTTCATTGTTATAGCAATAGCATTAGAATTCCATTCAAGAGAATTTTTTTCACAATAACTTTTAATAATTTCCATAGCAATTCTTGGTTCAGGCGTGCCACCTGATTTGCTTACTACTACAAATAATGTTGTAGATAATTTTTCAGATAACTCTTCTAACTTTTCGCAAATTAAAAAAGGATCAACGTTATCGATATAAGAAAAATTTAAGCCTTTAGAGCACTTCTGAAGTGACTCTGTAATAAGTAATGGGCCTAATCCACTTCCACCAATTCCTATCCATAGAACATCAGTATAGTTCTTATTATTCTTATTCCTAATATCTCCATTTAAAATTTGTTTTCCAAATTCAGAGATTTCATTAATATCCGCACTGATCTCATCTGCTATTAATGAAGACGGAGAAATTGGTGGATTTCTTAGCCAATAATGTCCAACTTGTCTATTTTCATCAATATTCGAGATTGCACCATTTTCTAATTCCTTAATTGATGAAAAAACATCTACAAATTTCTCTTCTAAATTTTTAATATCTTTACTTGTGAAATTAATTTTGCTTATGTCTAACCAAATATTTAATTTTTTATCAAACCAAAGATAATTACAAAATTTATCCCAAGAGTTTAAATCTCCATTCATTTTATATATTTGTATCTTTTATTTATTATTTAATTATATCTATACGGATAGAACATAGATTTGAATCATTTAAATTTGTTTTAATTTTTTATCTTCAATTAAATATGTTATTGAATATAAACAATTAAAGTAGAGGTTTTTTTTTATTTCAAATGAATTTATCATTGGATAAAATAAAAAACTTTGGATAAATCATTTAATTACATTATTTCACCTGAGATATCTGAATTCAAAAAATTTTCGCCAAAATTAAAGATAGGTGTACTCGCTTCTGGGAATGGAACAAACTTTCAAGAGTTGATTAATCTATCAGAAAAAGGAGAATTAGATATAGATATAAAAGTTCTTATTACTAACAAAGATGATGCCGGTTGTATAAGAAGAGCTGAAAGTGTAAAAATACCTCACAAAGTAATAAGAAGTAAAGACTTTACGCAAAAAGAGCTATTTGAATTAGAAATTGTAAATATTTTAATTAATTATGATGTTGAACTGGTTGTAATGGCTGGCTGGATGAAAATTGTCACACCCTTCTTCATTAATAAATTTAAGAATAAAATTATTAATATTCACCCATCATTACTTCCAGCATATAAGGGTGGTTCTGCGATAAAGGACTCTATATTAGAGGGGTCAAAAATAACTGGTTGTTCAGTACATTTTGTTGAAGAGGAGGTAGATAGTGGTTCTTTGATAATGCAAGCTGCATTGTCAATTAGACATGATGATGATATTGAATCACTTACTAAAAGAATACAGATCCTTGAGCATAAAATTTTACCTCACTCTATCTCTCATGCTGGTTTTTTGATAAGAAGTAATTTTATGGAAAATTATTAGTTAACTCAAGACCTTCGTCCATTGAATATCCACTCATAATATTCAAATTTTGAATTGCTTGCCCAGTCTGTCCTTTTAACAAATTATCAATAACAGATAAAATAATAATCCTTCCATTTCTAATATCGACTTTAACAGAAAGGAATATTTGGTTTGTATTTTTAACCCATTTTGTTGATGGGAATGTATCTACAGGTAAGACCTTAATATTTTTGAAATTTCTATAATAATTATCCAAAAGAATTCTGCAATCATCAGAAGTTAATCCTGGATCTCTTAATCTCCCATATATAGTAGAATGCATACCCCTTGAAATCGGAACCAAATGAGGAGTAAAGAGCAGTTCAATTTTATTTCCAGATATAAAAGATGCTACTTGCTCGATCTCTGAGGTATGTCTATGGTTTATCAATCCATATGCTGATAGACCTTCTCCACATTCTGATAAAAGTAGCTTTTGGCTTGGTTCTCGACCACCTCCAGAAGTTCCGCTTTTAGAATCAATCACTATACCTTCATTTTCAATAATTCCTTGAGTAAGATAAGGAGCTAATGGAATAAGAGCAGATGTTGGATAACATCCTGGACATGCAATTAATCTTCCTTTTGAAATGGCTTCTTTATTTATCTCAGGTAGACCATAGACTGCCTCTTTGCATAAATCATCGTCATTCCTTTTATAAATAACAGCTTCTTTGGAATATACTTTTTTCCATTCGTCTAAGGACTTATATCGGTAATCAGCTGATAAATCAATAACTTTAACTCCTCTATCTAATAATTTTCTTGTCAATGTTGAAGATAGGCCATTTGGTAGGCAAAGCAATGCAAAATCTGCCTTTTTTGAAATATTATCTACTGAAATATCTTCTATATAAGGATCATTATCTAGATAAATAAAAGGGAAATTATCATTCCACTTTGATCCAGATGTTTTATTACCTCCTAAAAATGTAATTTTGTATTTTTTATTTTTCTTTAATAGATTTACCGCTTGAATACCGCCGTAACCAGTAGCACCTACTATTGCAACATTCATTTCTTTGAATTGGCAGACTTTGAGATAGGATTATAAAGTGTTGAATTAAAGATAACTAAAACACTATTTTTCTATATTGATAGGAATAATGAAAGAAACAAGTCCCAAATCAAATAATGGAACAATTTTGGATATAAATGAATCTTTTAAAATTGAATTTGATCCCATAAGTGATGCCTTGGCAGCGATAAGAAATGGTGAATGCATAATTGTTGTAGATGATGAAAGAAGAGAAAATGAAGGAGATTTAATATGTGCGGCGCAGTTTGCAACTCCACAGCAAATTAATTTTATGGCTACCGAGGGACGTGGTCTTATATGCCTAGCTATGCAAGGTGAAAAGCTTGACTCTTTGGATTTGCCATTAATGGTAGACAGAAATACAGATGAAAATCAAACAGCTTTTACAATATCAATTGATGCTGGACCTGAAAATAATGTTACTACTGGAATTTCAGCTGAAGACAGGGCAAAGACGATTCAAGTTGCTATAAACCCAAATACAAAACCTGATGATTTAAGGAGGCCAGGACATATTTTTCCATTAAGAGCTAAAAAAGGTGGAGTATTAAAAAGGGCAGGTCATACCGAAGCTGCAGTAGATATTGCGGCGATGTCAGGTCTTTATCCCGCTGGAGTGATTTGTGAAATACAAAATCCTGACGGTTCCATGTCGAGACTTCCACAACTTAAAGAGTATGCAAAACAGTGGGGAATGAAATTAATATCCATCGCTGATTTAATAAGTTATCGATTTCAAACTGAGAGATTTGTTTTTAGAAAATCCGACGCTGTTCTTCCAAGTATTTTTGGTAATTTCAAAGCTTATGGATATGTTAATGAACTTGATGGTTCAGAGCACGTTGCATTAGTTAAACAAAAATCATCAAAATTAAGTGAACCTGTATTAGTAAGAATGCACTCAGAATGCTTAACTGGAGATGCATTTGGATCATTACGTTGTGATTGTAGACCGCAGTTAGAAGCTGCTTTATCAAGAATAGAAAAGGAGGAAGAGGGTGTTGTTGTTTACTTAAGACAAGAAGGAAGAGGTATTGGTCTAATAAATAAATTAAAAGCATATAGCTTACAGGATGGTGGATTAGACACTGTAGAAGCTAATGAAAAATTAGGTTTTCCAGCTGATCTCAGAAATTATGGAGTTGGAGCACAGATATTAACCGATCTAGGGATAAAGAAACTAAAACTACTTACAAACAATCCTAGAAAGATTGCTGGATTAGGTGGTTATGGAATAGAGGTTATTGAGAGAGTTCCATTAGTAATTTGTCCAAACGACAATAATGCAGAATATTTGAGTGTTAAAAAAACGAAACTAGGCCACATGATAGATGATGATAATCCTAATTCCAGGGATATCGATCCATTTATATCAATTTTTATTGACGGAAAATATAAATCTATTGATCTAGTTCCAATAAAAAATAATGTTATAAAATTCTGTAGTAATAAGAACATTAATATTAAATTGGAAAGTACTCCAAGATTATTGGCATTTTGGAATCGACCAAAGTTAGTTTGGCGCATTTTACATGATCAGAATAGAACCAATTCCAACATTACTGATGAAGAAATAAAGAATATAGAATTATTTATTCAGTTTTTATCAAATTATGAAAAAAGTACAAAGATTGGAATAATTATTTCTCGAAACATTGAACAAGCACTACACCCAAAAAGTAGCATCAAATTAATCAATACTAAATTTACTATTAACAATGAAATATTATATTCATCAACCAGAAAATTTAATCTAGATAAAGAAACATTTAGTATTGTTTTTGAAGGCTAAATTACTATTTTAAAGTAGCTTTTAGAATTTTTGAACCATTTGTAAGTTTTAACACTACTTCCATATCATCTGTTTTACCAAAAACAGTATGAACCCCATCGAGATGAGGCTGTGGTTCATAAACTATAAAAAACTGACTACCACCTGTATCCTTTCCTGCATGAGCCATAGAAAGAGAACCTTTTAGATGTTTATTGGAATTAATTTCACATTTAATATTATATCCAGGGCCTCCAGTTCCAGGCATACCAGATGCTCCTTCACGAGTATTTGGACATCCACCCTGAGCCATAAATCCAGGTATGACTCTGTGAAACGCTAGACCATCATAAAACCCATCACTTATCAAATTCGTGAAGTTTTTAACTGTATTAGGTGCGTCTTCAGAGAAAAATTCAATATTTATGTTTCCAACTTCTGTCTCAAATAATGCAGTTGTCATGTTTTATTTGTTTAATAATTTATATTTTAATAGCTAAAGCAACTTTTCAAGGTTTTCCTTAATGGTATTTATATCAATCTTATCTTTATTACTATTTTTGTCTTCCTCCCAATTTTCAACTTCTATGTTTTTCTGGGGTGGTGAAATTAATAACCTATCTTCCGCGGTTTTAGGTATAAAATTTTTTTCTACTAATTTGAATTCATAATCTAATTTAATGCAGAAATCCTTTATTTCCTCTATGTTGATCATCTCAACTGTTGGTAAAGGAAAATCTTGAGCTTCTAGTAGACCACAATATCTTGTTGCATCATCCTTATCTTCAAACATAAGAACAATTGTCCTTCCTTTAAGTTCGATTGAATGAATTCCTTCCTTATCTGTTCCTGAGTTATATAAAAGAACAAATATGTTCATAAATAGCGATTTTTTATCAATTATATATTATTTAATTAAGAATCAGAAAGTGATAATTCTTGTAATCTTGTATATAAAGCAATTTCTTCATCATTAATATCAGCAGGTATGACTACCAAGATTTCAACATATTGATCACCTACATTATCTTCGAAAGTTAAACCCCTACCTTTCAAACGTAACATTCTTCCCGTAGATGATTTTGGTGGTACTTGAAGTGTGACATTTCCATCAAGGGTAGGGACCTCTACTGCACAACCAAGAAGAGCATCATGAGGAAATAACTCTAATTTATAAATAACTCTTAAACCATCAATCTTTAGACCACTTTCTGTTTGAACTTTTAACTGTAGATAATGATCTTTACCTCCTCTTGCGATATTTTCAAGTCTTAATCGCCATCCATCACCAGCAAAAGGAGGTGTATCAACTTCTACTACTGTTTCATCTTCAAGCTCTATTAAAATTGAGGATCCATTTAAGGCCTCAGAAGGAGTTAATTCAATAATTGTCTCAATATCTTGGTCAACTTTAACTGGAGGCGGCTCTTCTGGAGAGGTTGTAGGATATTCATAATTATTGAATTCATCATTATTTGTATTTATCAATTCATCATCAAACGGTTCATTATCATATTCCTCGTAGTTCTTTGAAGAGTATTCATATCCAAATAATGAATCAAGATAATCTTGAAAATCAGGAAAACCTGTCTTGAAATTATTATTTTCGTAATCATCCTTGACATTTTCATCCGAACTATTTTTCCTTATATTGGGATCACTTAGACATTCGTATGCTTCGTTAATTAATTTAAATCTTTCTTCTGCATTAAGATCATTTTTATTTAAATCTGGATGCCATTTTCTTGCTTCTCTTCGAAAGGCCTTTTTAAGTTCTTTATCATCGAAATCGGGAGATAAACCCAATATCGATAAATAGTCATTTTTAGAGGAAGTAGTCATTGTCCCATGGATCATCGTCCCTAGAATTACCATACCTCGAATTTCTATAATTTCTATTCATTTGATTATCCCAAGGATCATCATCCCAATAATCATCAGAAAAGAGTTCATCCTTTAATGATCCAAATGTATTTTTAATGCCTTGTATGGGATTATTATCAGTTTTCTTTTCTGCCGCAAATTTTCTGTTTAAGCCAAATAATGCTTCTTGAAGAGCACTTACTGAAATTTCTAATTCTTGAGGATCATCGTCATCTATATAATCTTCAACATCTTGAATGGCTAATTCAACAGCTCTTTTTTGCCTTTCGGCCCCATAAGGTCCAAATTCTAATGAAGCATCCCTAAGTCTTCTCTCAGCTTGCGCAATAAGAGTTAAAGCACTATTTTTTCTATCAATTACAGATCTTCTCTTCCTATCTTCATTAGCTTTTGCTTTAGCTTCTTCAATTATCGAATTTATTTCTTGTTCATTTAAATTAGAACCTCCAGAAATTGAAACTGTTTGCTTTCTTCCAGTTGTTCTATCAGTTGCACTTACTTCTAAAAGACCATTAGCATCAATATCAAATGCTACCTGGACTTGAGGAATTCCTCTAGGAGCTGGAGGTATTCCTGATAGTCTAAATTTACCAAGTGATTTATTTTCAGAGGCTAAAGGTCTTTCTCCCTGCCGCACCTGAACAACCACAGAAGATTGATTAGCTTCAGAAGTACTAAAAACATCAGATTGTCTGACTGGTATTGGCGTATTACGAGGAATAAGTACTTTCATAAGACCACCAATAGTTTCTAGACCTAAAGATAAGGGAGTAACGTCATTTAGTAGTAAATCTTGTAAATCACCACTAATAATTCCAGTTTGTATCGCAGCTCCTACTGCAACGACTTCATCAGGATTAACAGATTGACAAGGATCATTTGGAACAAGAGTCTTTACTAATTGTTGAACCATTGGGATTCTTGTGCTACCACCTACAAGAACTACCTCATCAATATCTTCTGCGTTCCATCCAGAATCATCTAAAGCAATTTGAACAGGCTCTAACAATCTATCTAGTAAATCTTGTGATAATGATTCAAATATTTTTCTATCTATAGTTTCTTCAATATGTAACGGCCCCTCATTACTTGTTGTGATAAATGGTAGAGATATTTTTGTTTTTTGCAATCCTGATAATTCACATTTAGCTTTTTCAGCAGCCTCAGTTAATCTCTGTAAAGCTTGTCTATCCCTTCTTAGATCAATATCATGTTTAGCAAGAAATTTTTCTGCAAGCCAATCAACAATTTTTGAATCAAAATTGTTTCCTCCTAGCTGTGTATCACCACATGTGGCTTTAACATCAAATACACCATTGGAAATTTTTAATAATGAGACATCAAATGTTCCTCCTCCTAAATCAAAAACCAAAACGTTATTAGAAGAACTTTTTTCAAAACCATAAGCAAGAGCAGCGGCAGTAGGTTCATTTAGAATTCTATCTACTTTAATACCAGCTAATATTGCAGAGTCCTTTGTAGCTTGCCTTTGAGATTCATTAAAGTAAGCAGGGACAGTGATAACTGCAGAATCAACAGTATCTCCCAGATATGTTTCAGCATCATTAATTAATTTTCTAATCAATGAGCTCACTAATTCTTCTGGTGCATACTCTCTTTCAGTATTTGGACTAAGAACTCTAACGCTTCCATTGGTATTAGCCTTTACGTTATAAGGAACAGAAATACTATTATCATCTAATTCATCCCAGTCACTGCCAATAAATCTTTTTAGGTTATAAAAGGTATTCTTAGGATTTAGAACAAGTTGTCTTCTTGCTTGGTCTCCTATTACTATTTCCTTGTCTTTTGTAAATCCAACTATGGAAGGTGTAGTTCTAGAACCCTCAGAATTTGCAATAACAATTGGACGACCAGCTTCTATTACTCCGATAACAGAGTTAGTGGTACCTAAATCAATTCCAACTATTTGCCCCATGATTTTAGATCGCTAAATTAAAGCAAAATTTACTAATAATTTAATTAATTTTTATTTTAGATATTTACATATAATAATAAAAATCAAATATTTTCAACTTAATTTAAATAAATAAGATTATTTAAAACTTGTCAAAAAGATTATTATCTATTTAAAACATTTTTTACAGATTAAAGGTGTTGATGTATTTAACCAGCATAAACTAATATATAACGGAGAGAGAGGGATTCGAACCCTCGATAAAGTTGCCCCTATACAGCATTTCCAGTGCTGCGCCTTCAACCACTCGGCCACCTCTCCCAAGATAACCATTTTAACCCTTGATCATCCCATTTTTGAGGAAAGTTATTTGAATAAGACTTTCACAGTCACCATTAAAAATAAGAAAACCGGAAAGGTCTACCAAGAGCAGGTTAATAGTGATCAGTACATTCTTAAGGAATTTGAAAAAAAAGGTTTCAAACTTGCATTTTCGTGTAGAAATGGTTGCTGTACAAGTTGTGCAGTTAAAATAATATCTGGCACTTTGCTACAACCTGAAGCAATGGGTGTATCACAAGCCTTAAAAGATAAAGGTTATGCGCTTCTTTGTGTCGCTAAAGCAACTTCAGATCTTGAGGTTGAAACTACATATGAAGATGAAGTTTACGATTTGCAATTTGGACAATATTTTGGGAGAGGAAATACAAGAATTGCGCCGCCTTGGGAATTTGAGGAAGATTAATTATTATGTTTGAATTAAGTGAAATAAACGAAATTGTAAATCAAGTAAACTTATCCAGCCTATATGAAATAGCCAAGAATTCCGCTCTAATTGGTAATGAAATTCTAAAAATTAATTACAATAAAATTCAGAAAATATCATCAAAGGGTAGGAAAGGTGATCTAGTAACAAATGTAGATTTGGAAGTTGAAAATAAAATAAAAGAATATTTATTAGAAGAGACCCCAAACATATCAATCAATGCAGAGGAATCAGGGAAATTAAACAAATCCTCGGATTTAACATGGTGTATAGACCCATTAGACGGGACAACAAATTATTCTCATGGATATCCATTTTTTGGAACTTCTATTGGCCTTGTATATAAAAACAAACCAATTATAGGGGCTATATCAGTACCTTATTTAAATGAATTATATTCAGCCTGTATCGGTTTAGGGTCATTCTGCAATGATAGTGAACTTAAAGTATCGAATCCTTCTAAACTTTCTGATAGCCTACTTGTAACTGGTTTCTCTTATGACAGATTTGAAACAGAGGATAATAATTATGCTGAATTTTGTTATTTAACACATAAAACTAGAGGTGTCAGGAGAGGAGGAGCAGCAGCAGTTGACTTAGCATTTGTTGCCTCAGGCAAGGTCGATGGATATTGGGAAAGAGGATTGGAGGTATGGGACCTCGCAGCCGGTGCTATCATTGTAAACGAGGCTGGTGGAATTATTTCAGATTATCCATCAGGCAAATTTAATTTAAGTTCTGGAAGGATTTTAGCTTGTTCTCCCAGCCTTGAAAATGAATTAAAAAATGAACTAGATAAAGTTACTCCTTTTAATAAAAAACTCTATACCTAAAATTCGTTAAATATTAAAATGACAGATATAAAGGAAATTAAATTAGTCGATGTAAAAAATAACACTAATATCATAAATACCTTAAATAGTATTTATAAACTATGGGGCTATGAAGAGGTTTCACCATCATTTATAAATACTTTAGAGACGATAAAAGGACGTGGAGTTATTGAAGAAAATCAGGTTGTGGGAATAGTAAGTAATAATTCATTATGTCTTAGACCAGAAATGACAACATCTATTGTTAAATTGTCATCTACTAGATTAATTAATAAGAAAAGACCTATAAGATTATTTACCAATGGAATGGTCTTTGATAAAAAACAAAATAATAAAAATTCATTTAAGTTACAAGAAAAACTGCAGAGTGGAATTGAATTAATTGGATATGATACAAAATACCCAGAAATTGAAGTTATTAATATTTTGTTTGATGCAATCGATAATATTAATTTGAAGGATGGTTGTAACTTATACCTACTTGTAAGCACCACAAAAATAATGGACTTGATACTGAACAAATATAAGAATAATAATTTTGAAGAAATTAAGAAAAGTCTGGTTAATTTTGATCAAGATAATTTATTTAAATTAGAAATTGATGAAAATGATAAATATATTCTTAAGGATCTTTTATTTACAAGAGGAGAACCAATTACAATATTAAAAAAATTGAAAACTAAATATGGCACTAGCAAAATTTTAGACGACTTAAATTTTTTATTTGAAACATTATCAAAAATATCAAATAAATACGGTGTTAAATTACAACTTGATCCCACGTTTCAACCTCACTTAAATTTATATGAAGGAATAGTTTTTCAACTTATTGGGGATGATGGTAATAATAAAAGCGTAATTGCTAAAGGCGGAAGATATGACGAATTAGTAAGATCCTTTAGTCCTAATGAAAAATTCCTAAATGGGATTGGATTTACAATTTCAATAGACATTTTAAGAAATTTAATTAAGGAAGAAAAGACAGATAAAAAAAAGATTATATTGATGTTTAAAGATTCTTTCCTGTTAGAAAAAGGTATGAATGAACAAAAAGAACTTCAGAAAAGAGGTAATATTGCCATCTTACATTTAAATCCATGCAATGACTTGGGTAAAGCTAATCAAATAATGAAAGAAAACAACTGTAGTGAGATTTTGTGGGTTAAATAAAACCTTTTAAAAGTTTTTTAGGTTTTTAAATTCATATATTGTTCGGACAATACTCCTAATTAAACTTGATTAACTAGTTTTTAGGAAATAGGATTTAATATATTTGATTTTTTTAAATGGAAAAAGGCGAAATTCGTATTAATACCGAAAATATTTTCCCAATTATCAAGAAGGCAGTATATTCTGACCATGAAATTTTTTTAAGAGAACTTGTTAGTAATGGTGTTGACGCAATAAGTAAACGAAGAATGGCATCTATGGCAGGAGACTGTGAAAATACTGAAGAAGCTCAAGTAAAAATATCTATTGACCGCGAAAAAAATACCCTAACAATTTCTGATAATGGAATTGGAATGAATGATGAAGAAATTAAAAAGTACATAAACCAAGTAGCATTTTCTAGCGCAGAAGAATTCCTAACAAAATATAAAAAAGATAATGATGAATTTATAGGCCATTTTGGACTTGGTTTTTATTCAAGTTTCATGGTGGCAGATAGAGTTGATATATTAACTAAATCAGCAATTGGAGTATCAAAAGCTTTCAAATGGTCTTGTGATGGATCGCCAAATTTCACGTTAGAGGAATCAGAAAGAGAGACAATTGGTACAGATGTTATTCTTCACCTACTTGAAGAAGAAAAAGAGTTTATCGAGCCCGAAAGGATTAAATCACTAATAAAAAAATATTGTGATTTTATGCCAATAGATGTCTTATTAGAAGGAGAGACAATCAATAAGAAAAATCCACCTTGGAGAAAACAACCTAGTGAATTAAAAGATGAAGATTATATTGAGTTATATAAATACCTTTATCCTTTCCAGGGAGATCCACTGTTATGGATTCATCTAAATACAGATTATCCATATGACATACAAGGGATATTGTATTTTCCAAAGTTGTCAGGTAGAGCTGATTGGGAAAAGGGAGAAATAAAACTATTTTGCAATCAAGTATTCGTAAGCGATTCAATTAAAGAGATAGTACCAAAATACCTTTTACCTCTAAGAGGAGTTATTGACTCTACAGATATACCCCTGAATGTTAGTAGAAGTGCATTACAAACAGATAGAAAAGTAAGGTCTATATCATCATTTATCTCCAAAAAAATTGCTAATAAACTTAAGGATTTGATAAAAAATTCTCCAGAATTTTATGCAGAAATTTGGGATTCAATCTCTGCTTTTATTAAAATTGGTGCTATTGAAGATGAAAAATTTGCTGATTTAGTCAATAACAGTATAATTTTCGAAACAATAATAAATTCAGAGAAAGACATAACAAAAGATATTGAAAATAAATCCCTCATCAAGTCCAATGATAAATATTTCACAACTCTCGCAAATTACAAAGAGCGAAATAAATTAACTGATTCTAAAAAAATAATTTACTGTTCAGATTTGATTGCTCAGTCTAGTGCATTAAATATCTGTTTATCTGATAATAAAGAAGTTATTAAATCAGATCCCTTAATTGACGCACAATTTCTTCCATGGTTGGAAAGTAAAAACGAAGATTATCAATTCCAAAGAGTAGATTCAGAAATAAATGAACTAGAAGATAAAGAATCTAAAGAAATTGTAGATAAGGATGGCAAATCAAATACAGATAATCTTAGAGATACGATAGTTAAGGCCCTAAACAATGAGAAAGTAACAGTTAAAGTGCAGTCACTTTCAAGTAAAGATGCTCCGCCAGCTATGATCTTGCTTCCAGAACAAATGAGAAGAATTAATGATATGGGCGCTTACATGGAACAAAAGATGCCTGGCTTACCTGAATATCATGTGCTCTTAATTAACAAAGAACATCCACTTATTGTTGGTCTTAATAAAATTACAGGCAACAAAATAATTATTGATGAAAAAGATCCTATTGAGAATCCATTGGCATCTAAAATTGCTAATCATGTTTACGATATGGCTAAGCTTTCCGTTGGTGGATTAGATCAAGAACAGATAATTAATTTACAAAATAATAATGCCGAATTAATTTCAGAATTACTTAGTTCAACAAATTGAGTCATGTGTTAGAATTTTTAAAGATATAACTCAATAAATATGTCAAGAGTTTGCGAACTGACCGGTGCAAAAGCTAATAACGGGATGGCAGTGAGTCACTCACATATTCGTACAAAAAAATTGCAACAAGTGAATCTCCAAAAAAGGAGACTTTGGTGGGAAGAAGGCAAAAAATGGGTGAATATTAAAATTAGCACCAAAGCACTAAAGTCTATACAAAAAGTAGGTTTAGATAAATTTGCTAAATCAAATGGAGTTGATTTAAAAAAATTCTAAATTTGATGAGAAATTTAGTTGTAAGTATATTAATACCTTTTATTTTTTTATTTAATTGTAATTCAGCAATCGCTTTTGACTTTGCTCCTGAAGTTGGAGATATTGCTCCAAACTTTCAATTAGAAGGTTTTAATAAAAACATTAAATCAAAAAATATTTGGGAATTAAATGATTTTCAAGGTAAGTGGCTTGTTATGTATTTTTACCCAAAGGACTTTACCGCAGGTTGCACTCTTGAAGCTAAAGGTTTTTCGGAATTAAAAAAAGATTTTTTAAAATATAATGCCGAAATTGTTGGTATTAGTGCTGATAATCAAGATTCTCATGAAAGTTTCTGCAGCGAGAAATCTATAAACTATACTTTATTATCCGATCCTGAAGGAATTATTAGCGACAAGTATGGTTCATGGATTCCTCCATTTTCTGATAGAAATACTTTTTTGATTTCTCCCGAAGGGGAAATTTCTTATCGATGGATAAGCGTTTTACCTATAAATCATGCAAAAGAAGTACTTAATGTACTAAAGAAAAAAATATAAATTTTGCACGAACTTTCATTTGGAACTTGGTTAATTCACATCTCTTCGGTCATTGAATGGATATTTACCATCTTTGTTATATACAAAATTTCTACTTATAAAAAATACAATTTATTTTTTTGGTTAAGCTTAGCTATGGTTCCAAACTTAATAGGAGCTATGTGCGCTATTACTTGGCATATCTATGATAATCAAGATGTACTGTATGGATTAGTAACGCTTCAAGGGATATTTACATTTATTGGTAATACAACATTAGCTCTCGCATCATTCACTATTTTTAAAAAGGAAGAGACTTATGAATGATTTATTTTTTAAATTTATAGAAAAATTAGGTTCAATTGATAATACATTATTGTTTGCAGTATCAATAATTCCATATGCAATATTTTTGTTTTACTTATATAAAATCAAATCTGTTAATATTTTTGTAAAAACTGGATTTTCCATAACTGTTTTATTCGTATTCATAACTATATTGGTATCTATTTTCACACTAAATTACTATGATAAAACCCTTGTTGAGGTGGACTTCCTGCATGGCTTTGCAGAATCCTTCCTAACTCTAAGTGATTTTGTTATTTTGTTTGGATTTATAAAGTTTTTAAATAGTTTAGAAGTAAACAACTCTTAAGACCTTTTACAATTTTGTGTTTTTTTGGTAAAAGTATTAGAGAATAATAGAAAAATAACGATTTTTTATGTTTACTACATTATTTGCAGCTGCAGATCCAGCAACTTTTTCTTGGTCTCCAAAGTGTGCCGTCGTAATGATTGCATGTAATGTTTTTGCTTATGCAATTGCTAGAGCAACAATAAGAAAACCTAATGAAGGTTTTGAAATACCTAATTCAAAATTCTTTGGTGGTTTAAGTCACGCATCAGTTGTAGGTGCTAATTGCCTAGGTCATATTTTTGGAATTGGAGCAATCTTAGGATTAGCCTCACGTGGTGTTTTATAAATATTTATTTATTAAATTTTTAATTATCTAATTTAAATTTTTTAACAATTTTATCTGCCATCTGATCAGGCATAAGTCCTAATTTTTCTTTACTCTGATCAGGTGAAGCATGATCAACTAAAACATCGGGTATACCTATTCTGTATACAGGAATGTTTATTTCATTATCGTTTAATAATTCAACTATTGCGGAACCAAATCCACCTATTAGGGTTCCCTCCTCCATAGTTACAACTTTTTGAATCCTACTTGCTAAAGGCATAATAAGATTTTTATCGAGAGGTTTCACAAATCTTGCATTAACAAGACATGCATTAATGTTCATATTTTTTAGTATCTTTGTTGTTTCGATAGCTGATGCGACCATTGAACCATAAGCAATAATTAAAATATCCTCTCCTTCTTCAAGTATTTCAGCTTCGCCTATATTTAAAGGTTCCCAACCCTCATCCATTACAGCCACTCCTAACCCAGAGCCTCTGGGTATTCTTAGTGCTGTAGGACCATTATAGTTTATAGAAGTTATTAACATTCTCTGTAATTCTGATTCATCTTTAGGGGCCATCAATACAAAATTAGGTATAGATCTCATGTAACTGATATCGTATTGACCTTGGTGCGTAGGACCGTCAGCTCCAACTATCCCAGCCCTATCAAGTACGAACGATACTGGTAAATTTTGTATACCAACATCATGAATTAATTGATCGAATGCTCGTTGAAGAAAAGTACTATAAATAGCTACAACAGGTTTAAGACCATCGCAGGACATTCCTGCCGCAAGAGTAACTGCATGTTGTTCTGCTATTCCTACATCGATATATTGATCTGGAATATTTTTTTGTAATATATCTAAACCAGTCCCTGTAGCCATTGCTGCTGTAATGCCAACAACTTTGCTATCTTGTTCACATATTTTCAATAAGGTTTGACCAAATATTTTACTATAACTAACAGGTTTAGGTTTCTTAGATGGAATAGATTTCCCAGTAGTTAGATCAAATGCTGACTGTGCATGATATCCAACCTGATCAGCTTCTGCATAAGGGTAACCCTTACCTTTTGTTGTGACAACATGAACAAGTACAGGTTTTTTAAGTTTGTGAGCAGCGTTAAAAGTATTAACTAAATTTCCAATGTCATGTCCGTCAATTGGACCCATATATGTAAATCCAAGTTCTTCAAAAACAGCTCCGACCTTAGGTACTGCTAGACGTCTAACGCTTCCTTTTATATTTTTTAGTTCTTCTGGAATATCCTTACCAATTAATGGAATATTTTTTACACTTTCTTGAACACTATCTGACAAAAATTGCAATGGTGGACTAACTCTTACTTTATTTAAGTAAGATGAAAGTGCTCCAACTGGAGGTGAAATAGACATATCATTATCGTTTAATACTACAACTAAAGGAGTATTTGGTAAGTGACCTGCATGATTTATAGCTTCTAATGCCATTCCTCCAGTTAATGCTCCATCTCCAATAACGGCGACACATTTATAATTTTCACCTTTTCTATCTCTTGCTATTGCCATTCCTAAAGCAGCAGAAATAGATGTACTTGCATGTCCAGCACCAAAATGATCAAATTTACTTTCACTTCTTTTGAGATATCCTGCTACTCCATTTTGTTGTCTAAGGGAATCAAATTTACTAAAACGTCCAGTTATTAATTTATGAGGATAACCTTGATGTCCTACATCCCAAACAACCTTATCGAAGTCAAGATCAAGAGTTTGATATAAAGCCAATGTAAGTTCAACAACACCTAAACCAGGACCAAGATGTCCACCACTAGTAGAAACTACTTGAAGATGTCTCTCTCTAATTTGACAGGCAATTTCCTCTAATTGTGAAATTGTTAAGCCATGAAGTTGATTTGGATGACTTAACTCACTTAAAAGCATTTAACAAAAATTGGTATCTATATAATCTAAAACGTAGAGGTGCAAAATGAGTATTTTTTTTGAAATAGATCATGTAATGTTTTATTAGATTAATAATTAATGCTAAAAATATATATATGAATGATTATTTTGAAAAAATACTTCAAGCGGAAGTCTATGAAGTAGCTAAAAAAACACCGCTAGAGAAAGCACATAATTTGAGTAATACGCTTAATAATGATGTTTTTCTAAAAAGAGAGGATCTTCAAGATGTATTTTCATTCAAAGTAAGAGGTGCATATAACAAAATGAGTAAGCTCTCCAATTCCCAGCTTTCTCAGGGAGTAATTACTTCAAGTGCTGGTAATCATGCTCAAGGTGTTGCTCTTAGTGCTCTCAAGCTAAATTGCCAAGCGACAATATTAATGCCCATTACAACACCTCTTGTAAAAGTTAATGCAGTGAAAAAGTTAAAGGCAAAAGTTATATTATTTGGTGATAATTATGATGAAACTTACAAAGAAGCAATAAGGATTAGCAAAGAAAGAAATTTATGTTTTATTCATCCTTTTGATGATCCAGATGTAATAGCAGGACAAGGAACAATAGCTATTGAACTTGAACAGCAACTAAAGGAAAAACCCTATGCCATTTATATTGCTGTTGGTGGTGGAGGATTGATATCAGGCATATCCTTATATATTAAAAAGATATGGCCTGAAGTAAAAATAATTGGGGTGGAGCCTGAAGATGCAGACGCTATGACAAAATCATTGGAAGAATCAAAAATTGTGGAATTATCTTCTGTTGGTCAATTTGCAGATGGAGTGGCGGTTAAAAAAATTGGTAAAAATACTTTTGATATTGGCAGAAAATATATAGATAAGATGATTACTGTTAATACTGATGAAATATGCGCAGCTATAAAAGATGTTTTTGAGGATACTAGATCAATACTAGAGCCCGCAGGAGCATTATCAATTGCAGGGATGAAAAAAGATATTTTAAATTCGAATCATTCAAATAGAAAAATGGTTGCGATTGCTTGTGGTGCAAATATGAATTTTGAGCGGCTTAGATTTGTCGCAGAAAGAGCAGAACTTGGTGAGTGTAAAGAAGTAATGATGGCTGTTGAAATTCCTGAACGTGCTGGAAGTTTAATTGATTTTTGTAAGTTACTTGATAATAGAAATTTAACTGAATTTAGCTACAGGATGTCGAATTCTAAGAATGCCCAGATTTTTGTAGGAGTTCAAGTCTATGGTTTACATGATAAAAAAAATCTTTTAAATGTATTTAGAAATTCGGAGTACTCATTTATGGACATAAGTGATGATGAATTATCTAAAAATCATCTAAGACATATGGTAGGTGGAAGATTACCAAAGAATTTTAAAGAAATTGATAATAGAAAATTTGTTGAGCTTTTATACAGATTTGAGTTTCCTGAAAGGCCTGGCGCATTAATAAACTTCTTAAAAAATATGAAATCTAATTGGTCTATAAGCGTATTCCACTATAGAAATTATGGAGCTGATGTTGGGAAAATTGTTATTGGAGTTTTAATCGATAAAAATGAGATTTTAGAATGGAATAAATTTGTAAGAATTCTAGGCTATAAATTTTGGGATGAAACTCAAAACGATACATATAAATTATTCCTTGGTGCATCAGATTAAATTTAAGGTAAATTAGGAAAGATTTCGGTAATTAAAATCAATCATTCTGATCTAAATACCACGCCAATATCTGATATAGATCTAGTTACTAAAGTTGAAGCTGTTCTATATTTGAAAGGCAAACCAATAACAAAAAAGGATCTTTCAGAAATTACTAATTCTGATATAAGCTCAATAAATGATGCAATTAAAGATCTAATAAATAAATACTCTAATCCAAACTCAGCTATTGAATTAAATGCAGTTAATAACAGTTTTTCTCTCGAACTAAAATCTAGTCTTAATGAATTCGTCGATGATTTACTTCCTTCTGATTTGAAAACATCCGAATTAAGGACATTGGCTACTATTGCGATCAAAAAAAAGATCCTACAATCGGATCTTATACTTCTTAGAGGTTCAGGTGCATATGATCATATTAAAGAATTATTAGAAAAGAAATTTATCGTCAAACGAAAGCAAAAAGATGGTAGATCATATTGGTTATCATTATCAGAAAAGTTTTTTCAAACTTTTGCTGTAAGTAATGAATATCTTTCAAATATAGGAAGCAGTGATAATAAGCAGCAATAAAAAGTAAATGTTAGGATATATAAAATTACGACAAGATAATGCTAACTGAGATTTTTGGAGTTCTGGGCCAAACTTTATCAATTTATTCTTTCATATTGATAATAAGAATTTTACTTACATGGTTTCCAGGTATTGATTGGAGTAACGGTGTTTTATCTGCATTAACTTCTATCACAGATCCTTATTTAAACATTTTTAGAGGTATTATCCCTCCAATAGGTGGATTTGATATTTCATCCTTATTAGCTTTTTTACTTTTAAATGTTATACAAAATTTAATTACAAATCTCCAGTATGCGAGCTTAGGTTATAGCTGATTTATCTATCATCTCCAGAACCTCTTATCTTTCCTTTAGCAGCTCTTAATTTTAATTTTTCAAGGTTTTGTAATGCAACATCCTCTAAATTGAAATTTAATTCTGTACAAAGATTTGATATGTACCACAAAACATCTCCTAACTCTTTTTTAATACCTAATTTTGATTCGTTATCAAATATTCCATTTTTATCTCTTATAACCTTTTTCACTTTTTCTGCCACCTCACCAGCCTCTCCAACTAAACCAAGAGTTGGATAAATATTATTTGAGCCTAAATCTGGATATTGTGCTGTTTCTCTAGCTTTTTTCTGATAAGTTTTAAAATCCATGACTTAAATAACTAACTTTGGGTATGGTAAATTTATTTATATCTAGCAATATTATCTATATATGTCGAATATTGATTTAAAAAGAAGAACAAAAATAGTAGCAACTATTGGCCCTGCAACTCAATCTGAAGAGATAATTACAAATTTAATTAAAGCTGGAGTAACAACATTCAGATTAAATTTCTCACATGGAGATCATAAAGATCATGCTGAGAGAATAAAAACCATAAGGGAAGTATCAAAAAAGTTAGATATAGATATTGGAATATTGCAAGATCTTCAAGGACCTAAAATACGATTAGGGCGCTTTAAAGATGGGCCAGTAAAAGTTAAAAAAGGCGATAAATTCACACTGACATCAAATGAAGTTGAATGTACAAATACTATTGCAAATGTAACCTACGACAAACTTTCTCAAGAAGTTAGCGAAGGGAAAAGAATACTATTAGATGATGGGAAAATAGAAATGGTTGTAGAAAAAGTTGATAAAAAAGCTAATAATTTGGAGTGTATTGTAACTGTAGGAGGGGTTCTTTCAAACAATAAAGGTGTTAATTTCCCAGATGTTCAATTATCAGTAAAAGCATTAACAGAAAAAGATAAAGAGGATTTAAAATTTGGTTTATCTGAAGGAGTTGATTGGATAGCACTAAGTTTCGTAAGAAATCCATCCGATATAAATGAGATAAAAGATTTAATAAACAAAAATGGGCATTCAACTCCTGTAGTCGCAAAAATAGAAAAATTTGAAGCAATTGATCAGATCGATTCAGTATTACCCTTATGTGATGGGGTTATGGTTGCAAGAGGTGATTTGGGAGTAGAAATGCCTGCTGAAGAAGTTCCTCTTTTACAAAAGGAATTAATAAGAAAAGCTAATACATTAGGTATCCCAATAATTACAGCGACTCAAATGCTTGATTCTATGGCTTCTAACCCAAGACCAACTAGGGCCGAAGTTAGTGATGTTGCAAATGCAATTCTGGATGGTACAGATGCTGTAATGCTTTCAAACGAAACTGCAGTTGGCGATTATCCTGTAGAGGCAGTTGAAACGATGGCAACTATAGCAAGAAGAATTGAAAGGGATTATCCACTTAAGGCTATTGAAAGCCACTTACCCAGTACGATTCCAAATGCTATTAGTGCAGCAGTAAGTAATATAGCTAGACAACTTGATGCAGGAGCTATAATCCCATTAACTAAATCAGGTTCTACCGCTCGAAATGTAAGTAAGTTCAGACCGCCAACACCTATCTTGGCAACTACTACAGAGAGAAGTGTAGCGAGAAGATTGCAACTTGTTTGGGGAGTTACTCCAATAGTAGTTAAAAATGATCAAAGAACAGCAAAGACTTTTAGTTTAGCTATGCAAATTGCTCAGGAGATGGGGATCCTAAATCAAGGAGATTTAGTAGTCCAAACCGCAGGTACATTAACTGGAATTAGCGGCTCAACAGATTTAATAAAAGTCGGTTTAGTAAGAAAGATTGTATCAAGAGGAATTTCAATAGGGGAAATCGGTGTTACAGGTAAAGCAAGAATAATTAAAAATAATCTTGATATGTCCTTAATTTGCCCAGGAGAAATATTATTTGTTCCGAAGGAATTAATGCAAAATATTCCACTGAGTAAAAATATTGGCGGCATTGTTACGAACCTAAATGTAAATGATGTTTATGCTTTGTTCAACAAAAATAATAAAAAGATTTCTACAGTTTGTAATTTAGAAAATATCGATAATCATCAAATCAGTAATGGCGACCTTATTACACTCCAGCTTAATGAAGGTGTTATATATATGGGACAACTTGAAGATGATGATGCAATAGATAAATATAAATATGTCTAGGAATATCTCAATAAAAGAAGCCTTAAGTATGGCCACAAAAACATTAGTTTCGAACAAATTGAGAAGTTCGTTAACAATGCTGGGAATAATTATAGGAAATGCTTCAGTTATTACACTTGTTGGACTTGGTAGAGGTGCTCAAACATTAGCAAAAAACCAATTAAGTAATTTAGGTGCCAATGTTTTATTCATTGTTCCCGGAAATAATGACACAAGAAGAAGAGGGATTTCATTTCCTAAAAACCTAGTTTTAGAAGATGCAATAGCAATAAGCAATCAAGTTCCAACAGTTAAAAAAGTAGCTCCTCAAATTTCTGCTAACGAAATAGTGCAATCAAATTCTAAAAGTTTAAATATATCAATTGCTGGAGTTACTCCTGAATTTCTTGAAGTAAGAAGTTTTGAAGTAGATAAGGGTAGATTTTTATCAAAAAATGATGTTAATAGTGCAAGAAGTTATGTTGTAATAGGTCCTGATCTTAAAGACGAATTTTTCAAAGATAAATCTTCATCACTCGGAAAAAAAATTAGAATTAAAGACCACACTTATGAAATTATCGGAATATTAAAACCAAAAGGTGCTGTATTTGGAAGTAATCAAGACAAAAATGCATATATTCCATTAACCACCATGGTCAATAGGATTACAGGGAAGGACCCTACTTATGGAGTAAGTTTAAGCTTCATTAGTGTTGAAGCGATAAATAAAAATGCAACTAGTGCAGCTAAATTTCAGATTACTAACTTATTAAGGCAAAGACATAAAATAATCAGAGATGATGACTTTGCGGTTAGATCACAAGAAGATGCATTAAATATAGTAACCAACATAACAAGTGGACTAACGTTTTTATTGGCTGGTATTGGTGCAGTATCTTTAGTGGTTGGAGGTATAGGAATCATGAATATTATGCTCGTTTCTGTAAGCGAAAGGACGGAAGAGATTGGACTTAGAAAAGCAATAGGAGCTAAGCAGTCAGATATATTAGTTCAATTTTTAATTGAGGCATTGATTTTATCTACAATTGGAGGATTAATTGGAACCACTACTGGATTATCAGGTGTTTTTCTTTTATCTCTGATAACACCTCTTCCTGCATCAGTAGGAATTACAACTACTTTTTCCACCATGATCATTTCAGGATCAATAGGTTTAATCTTTGGCGTTTTACCTGCAAAAAGAGCTTCTAAGTTAGATCCAATTGTTGCATTGAGAAGTTTATAAATTAAATTTATAATAATGCTCAATTTTTATAAATTTATTGAGATACTGGTGAGTCTTCAATCACTAGTAATAACCTCAATGTTACCTGTTTATATTCCACTACCTTTTATATATAAATCTAGTTATAACTTTGAGTTGCCTATCACATGGCAAATTCCGACAATAATTTTATTAACACTTATATTTCATAAAAAAGTTGTTTTCAGAGCATTTTCTATATATTTAATTTTGGGGGTATTTATATTTCCTGTCTTTCATCAAGGAGGTTCAATAGGTTATTTGCTCACTCCAAATTTTGGTTATTTATTAGGTTTATATCCATTAATTAAAATAATTGATAATCTAAATAATAGAAATAAAATAAACATTGGAAATTTTTTAAAAAATGGATTTTTAGCGATAGGTGCTATGCATTTAACTGGAATATTTTACAACTTCATACAAATCATATTCTACAGTCAATTTAATTTATTTTTATATAATTTAGGGAAATACTCATTAGGTAAGATTGGATATCATTTTTTAATGCTTTTTCCACTTTTATTACTTATTAAACCTATAGAACGTTTAAAACGTAGTAAATAATGATTAATAAAATACAAGCAAAAATATATTTTTTATCTCTAAGTATTTTTATTGTTCTAATAGATCAATTTACAAAATATTTAATGTTTTATAATAAAAAATTATTTATTAATAAAGATTTTCTTTTATTCAAATTAGACTTTGTAAAAAATTACGGTGCAGCATTTAACATATTTAGTGGTAGTAGAATATTTTTATCCTTAATAAGTATTTTGTTTTCAATATTACTTATTTATTTAATATTTAAGAAAGATACTTTAAACTCGTTCGATCTATATTCTTACAGCTTTATACTTGGGGGAACTATTGGTAATGGTATAGATAGGATATATAAAGGTTTTGTGGTTGATTTTATAAATTTAAATATTATAAATTTTCCAGTATTTAATATTGCTGATATATCTATTAATATTGGGTTTATTTTTTTACTGTATAACATTTTTAAAAATAATCGATAAAATGAATTACTTGAAATTACAGTATATAAAATATATATTATTATTATTATTTCTATATATTTTATTTTCGATATTTATAAGAATAGTAAATATTTATACCCTTATTTTTTTAATAGTAATTATTTATATCTTTTATAATATTGATAAAAAATTATTTAAAAAATTAGTTTATAAAGTTATATATAAAAATAAAAAAAATACACTTTCATTCAAAAATACCTATGGTGCTGCCAAGATAAGTTTGGAAGCGGTCGAGAAAATTAATAAAAAAATTAACGATAAAGTAAAAGTTGAACTTTTAAATTACCAAAAAAACAAACTAGAGTCCCAATTAAAAACAGGAGATTATAAAGTTACTCTTTTTGGAGCAGGTTCCTCAGGAAAAACATCTATAGCAAGATCTTTATTAAAAAATATTGTCGGACAAACTTCAGCAAAAATAGGTACAACAAAGGAAATTAATAGCTATAAGATTCGCATCCCAATTTTAAAAAGAAACATTAATATAGTTGATACTCCGGGTTTATTCGAACCATCTAAATTAGGAGAAGAAAGAGAAAAAGCAACAATTATACAAGCATCAAATTCCGACTTAGTTCTCTTTGTGTTAGATCAGGACATAAATAAATACGAAAACTATTTAATTAAAGAATTATTGAAATTAAGAAAAAAAATAATAATAGTTATAAATAAATGTGATTTGAGGTCTAAAGATGAAAATAACCTCATCAAAGAAAATATAATTTCCATAACTTCCGCTAGAAAAAATAAAATTTCTGTTGTTCAAACAATTGCTATACCTCAACAATCTCCCTATATAAAATCAGACGCTTTAAATTTAGTTCCAGAGGTAGGAAGTTTATTTAGAAAAATAATTGAAACGCTCGATAATAATGGTGAAGAGTTATTGGCAGATAATATTCTTCTTCGCTCAAATAAGTTAGGCATTAAAAGTAAAAGTTTCGTGCAAGAACAAAGATATTTAATGTCAAATAAAGTGATTAATAAATATATGTGGATAACAGGAGGGGTAATACTAGTTAATCCATTACCAGCTGTTGATTTTCTTACTACTACCTCCGTAAACCTTCAAATGATAATGGAATTATCAAAAATATATGAAATAAAGCTTACAAAAAAAGATGCAAAAGATTTATCGACTTCATTGCTTAGCGCATTGGCTAAACAAGGCATACTAAAAGGTGGTCTCGCCATTCTATCTAATGCTTTAGCTACAAGCTTGACTAAAATTGTATTATCTAAATCTATACAATCAGTTACAGCAGGCTGGTTAATAAGAATAGTAGGACTAAGTTTGATTGAATATTTTAAAAATGGGCAAGATTGGGGAGATGGAGGAATCCAAGAAGTAGTAGATAAGATCTATAGAATAAGTAAGAGAGAGGACATTTTAAACAATTTCGTAAGAGAGGCTATTTCAAAAATTGAAATGAAAAAGTATTTTAAATCAAATAAAAGTTTGCCTCCATTTACTATGTAAAATTGGATAATTGATCATTAAGATAAGTTCTGAAATCAAAGATAGTTATTAAGAGTAAATAAGCAATGCAAATAGCTATAGATATAAACCCTGTTACTATTGCAATAATTTTTGGTCTACCCATATTCATAAGTTAGGCATCTAAAAGTCTCAAAAGTTCTTCAATATGAGATTCCTTTGTATTGTAATTTCCCATGACAACCCTTAAAAAATATTTACCTTTAAATTTTGGTCTCGAAAGCATAAAATTATGGTTAATTAGTTCATTAACTTTAGTTTGAGTCCATGTATCAGAATCTTCTGGCTCAAGTTTCTTTGGTATAAATGAAACAATATGAAGAGGACCTGAGTATATATCAAATTTATTCTTACTAATATTTTTTATAAAAAAATCTTTTCTTTTAATTGATGATTTTAATATATTTTCTATTCCATTCAGACCTAAAAAACGTAAACCAAGCCATAGTTTGATAACCTCTGCAGGTCTAGAACCTTGTATGCCAATTTCTCCCCTATTTATAATATTTTTTTTAGATGATATATATGGTAGTCCAGTATTAAAAGTATTTTCTAAAGTACTCATATCTGAAACCAATAACATAGATGAAGTCTTTGTAATGCCAATGATTTTTTGCGGATTTATCGTTATCGAATTAGCATGACTAATATTATTTATACCTTTTATTGGAATAGAGGTTACAGCAAAAATGCCTCCAATAGAGCCATCGATATGTAGCCATATATTTCTTTCTTTGCATATTTCACTTATTTCTTTAATAGGATCAATGGCTCCTCTTACAGTTGTCCCAAGGGTGGCAACAATAGCAAATATTTTTTTATTTTCTATTTTACATTTATCTAAAGACTTTCTGAGATCGTTTATTTCCATTCTACCTTGATTATCAGTTTTAATCCTGACAAGATTGGTAGTATCAAGACCCATTACTCTTATACATTTAACGAAGGAAGAATGAGCATCTTCACTAACAAGTAATACAGAATTAGGATTTGTAGCTAATCCAGCATTATTTCTAGCTGCTATAAGGGCATTAAGATTACTTAATGTACCTCCGCTAGCAGCTATACCTCCTGAGAGATCATTAAACCCCATTTTCTTGGCAAACCATTTGCATAATGATTCCTCAAGCAAAGTTACACTTGGTGATAACTCGTAAGCGAGGAGATTATTATTTAAACCAGCAGCAATTAAATCTCCCAAGATAGAGAAAATCAAAGGTGGGGGATCAAGGTGAGCTAGTGAACCAGGATGAACGGGATTAAATGAATTATTCAAAAGAGATTCAATCTCAGAAAACAAATCTTCTTCAGAGTTACCATCTTCCGCAGGCATAATACACTTGAAATTCTCATCAAAAGGTAAAGGACCATTTTTATCAGCTTTAGAGAACCAGTCACAAAGAGTTTGGCTTGCTCTATTCAGAAGAGTAATCAATTTGTCATTAGTCCCTAAATATGAGGGGAAATATATATCTTTATTATTAATTAAATCTTCAGCCATCAGATAAGATATCTATTAATAATTCTATTCTCAATATTGGTAAATGAGATATATTTTTGAAAATGGAGATAGTAATAAAGATCAACAAAAAAAAACAAATAATTCAAATTACATTTTGTGGATGAATTCGATATTAAGAAGATCAAAAGAAATTGGGAAAGTTGAGCTACCAATCTGTTCAATAATTTTAGATGAGAGAGGAAGATGTATCGGGAGAGGGGTTAACAGAAGGAATATAAATAAAGACCCATTAGGTCATGCAGAGATAATGGCACTTAAGCAGGCATCTCTAATAAAAAACGATTGGAGATTTAATGAATGTACTATTATTACAAATCTAGAACCTTGTACCATGTGTTCCTCTGCTCTTATTCAAGCGCGGATGGGTAAAGTTATTTTCGGGGCTTACGATAAGAAAAGAGGTGGATTGGGAGGCTCAATTGACCTATCAAAACATGAAAGTGCTCATCACAAAATGGAAATTGTAGGAGGTATTTTAGAAGACGAATGCAGTCAAGTTTTACAGCTATGGTTTAAAAAGTTGAGGACTCAAAAATAGAATATTTTTTTAACTCAGTATCAAATAGGTTCAATAATCTATCAACATTCTCCTCACTTGAGTTAAAGCCCATTAATCCTATGCGCCATACCTTACCTGACAATTCTCCAAGTCCATTTCCTATTTCTATTCCAAAGTTTCTTAAAAGATGATTTCTAAAACCGTCACCATCAACTGCTGGAGGGATTTTAACTGTGGTTAAAGTTGGCAATCTATAATCCTCTGATACATGTAATTCCATTCCAAGACTCTCTAACCCATTCCACAGTTTCTTTGCATTAGTATTATGTCTTTTCCAAACATTTTCTAAACCCTCATTCGCAATTAATCGTAAACCTTCACGAATAGCAAAATTCATATTTACAGGGGCAGTATGATGGTAAACACGATCAGAACCCCAATATTTATTTAATAGAGATAAATCTAAATACCAGTTAGGTACTTTTGTTTTTCTTGAATTTAGTTTTTCTTCAGCTCTTTTATTCATCGTAAAAGGACTTAATCCTGGGGGACAACTTAATCCCTTTTGACTACAACTGTATGCTAGATCAATTTTCCATTCGTCAATCAATAGTTCTAGAGCTCCAAGAGAAGTAACTGCATCAACTAAAAACAAGCAGTTATTTTTTCTACATACATCCCCAATACCATCTAGAGGTTGTAAAACACCACTTGATGTTTCAGCATGGACAATAGCAAAAATTGCTGGTTTTTTAGTTTCTATTTCATACTTGATTTCTTCATAAGAAAAGGATTCACCCCAAGGTTTTTCAATAACAGATAAATCTGCTTTATATCTTGTAGCCATATCAACAAGTCTGTCTCCAAAATATCCTTTTTTAGCGATAAGAATTTTTTCTCCTTCCTCTATAAAATTAGCTATTGATGCTTCCATAGCTGCACTTCCAGTACCACTCATTGGAAGAGTAAGACGATTATTACATTGCCAGGTATATCTTAGAAGTTGTTGAACATCAGACATCAATGAAATATATGCTTCATCTAAGTGACCAATAGGATTCAAAGAAAGAGCACTTAAGACTTCTGGATGTGCGTTTGAAGGTCCAGGACCTAATAAAAGTCTAGAGGGAACATAAGTCTTTGAGAAATGAGATAAATTCTCTTCATTTAAAGCCGAAATAAGTTTTGCTTCTGTCAAAGCATTACATTCAATTACTTTTAAATTAAACTAATATCGCCACATAAGCGATATTTATTTAAAGAAATTCATTCAATTTAAATATTTAGGTAAACAATTATTAAACTTATGACTTGAAACACTAAAAGAAGACATCAAGTCTTAAAAAAAGTTACCATTGATACATAACAAGAATCATCAAGTTATTAATTTCATATAAGGTATTACAAAATTATGTCAAAATCTCCTCAAGATGTTTTAAGTCAAATTAAAGACGAAGGAATTGAACTCATCGATTTAAAATTCACTGATATTCATGGAAAATGGCAACATTTAACTCTTACATCAGACATGATAGAGGAGGATTCTTTTACAGAGGGTTTGGCATTTGATGGCTCATCAATAAGAGGTTGGAAAGCAATTAATGCCTCGGATATGTCAATGGTGCCCGATGCAAGTACAGCTTGGATAGATCCTTTTTATAAACATAAAACTCTAAGTATGATTTGCTCTATTCAAGAGCCAAGAAGCGGGGAACCTTATGATAGGTGTCCAAGAGCATTAGCTCAAAAGGCATTAAAATATTTAGACTCGACTGGTATAGCAGATACTGCATTTTTTGGGCCAGAACCAGAATTCTTTTTATTTGATGATGTTAGATATGACTCTAAAGAAGGAGGTTGTTTTTATAGTGTAGATACTATTGAAGCACCATGGAATACAGGGAGAATTGAAGAAGGGGGAAATTTAGGATACAAAATACAATATAAAGAAGGATATTTTCCAGTAGCTCCAAATGATACTGCGCAAGATATCAGATCTGAGATGCTTCTTCTTATGGGTGAATTAGGTATCCCCACAGAAAAACATCATCATGAAGTTGCTGGTGCCGGCCAACACGAGCTCGGAATGAAATTTGATTCGTTAATAAATGCTGCTGATAATGTTATGACTTATAAATATGTCGTCAGAAATGTTGCAAAAAAATATGGAAAAACAGCAACATTTATGCCCAAACCTGTTTTTAACGACAACGGAACAGGAATGCATGTTCACCAAAGTTTATGGAAGAGTGGACAGCCACTATTCTTTGGTGAAGGATCTTATGCAAATTTATCTCAAACAGCAAGATGGTACATCGGAGGCATACTTAAACATGCTCCATCATTCCTAGCATTTACTAACCCAACTACTAATAGTTATAAACGATTGGTACCTGGATTCGAAGCACCTGTAAATCTAGTTTATTCTGAGGGTAATAGATCAGCTGCGGTAAGAATACCTTTAACAGGACCAAGCCCTAAAGCTAAAAGATTAGAATTCAGATCAGGTGACGCACTTGCAAATCCATACTTAGCATTCTCTGTAATGATGCTAGCTGGTATTGATGGAATTAAAAATCAAATTGATCCTGGTGATGGAGTAGATGTAGATTTATTTGAACTTCCAGCTGATGAACTTGCAAAAATTGATACAGTACCTTCATCTCTAAATGATTCACTTAATGCGCTAAAAGCAGATAAGGATTATCTATTAGCTGGTGGAGTATTTACTGAAGATTTTATTGATAACTTTATCGATATAAAATACGAAGAGGTACAACAACTAAGACAAAGGCCTCATCCCCATGAATTCTTCATGTATTACGATGCATAATTGAAAGAACACATTAGTTTAAATTAATCAATTTGAGAAATATCACAAAATATTCTCAAATTGATTTTTTTTTTGTTGGAATATAAATATATAAATTGAAAAATGGCTAGGGAATCAATTTCAAAAATTGCATATAAAACGCTACAACAAAGTAAAAGCATTGCAGGTTTCGCTCACAAGCAGATCAGTTCAAGATTAATGAACTTAATTCTTCCCGATTCAAAGCTTGAAAATTTTGATGTAGATAAGGATCTTCTAATGCAAATCCAAAAATCAATGGATATCCTAAGAGAAGAAGATTGGAATGATGCAGAAAAAAATTTATATCCAAAAAAATTATTGTTTGCCGAACCATGGCTTAGATATCTAACTCAATATCCTAAAATTTGGCTCGATATGCCTAATACATGGGATAGACGCAGAAAACAAAACTTTGATGATCTTCCAAAATCAATAGATAAAGATAATTATCCTCAATATTACTTGAGAAATTTTCATCATCAAACAGATGGTTATTTATCAGATTTTTCAGCTAGCATTTATGACCTACAAGTTGAGATACTTTTCAATGGTAGTGCTGACTCAATGAGGAGAAGAATAATTAAGCCAATAAAAGAAGGTCTTGAATTTTTTAGAGATAGAAAAAAAAGTTCTATTAAAATACTTGATGTGGCTACAGGATCAGGAAGAACATTAAAACAATTAAGAGCCGCATTTCCTAAAGAAAAAATTACAGGAATTGATTTATCTGATTCATACTTAAAAGAGGCAAGTAGATATATTTCAGATTTAGATGGAGATTTAATTCAGTTAATAAAAGGAAATGCTGAGGAATTACCTTTTGAAAATGATAGTTTTCAATGCATTTCTTGTGTTTACTTATTTCATGAATTACCTAGAACAATTAGAGCTAAAGTATTAAATGAATTTTTTAGAGTTCTTGAACCTGGCGGAATATTAGTTTTAGCTGATTCAATTCAAATAAGTGATTCACCTGACTTTACATCCGTAATGGAAAGCTTCTATAAATCTTTTCATGAGCCTTTTTATTGTGATTATATAAAAGAGGATATAGATTCTAAAATTGAGGATGTAGGTTTTAAAGATGTAAACTCAAATTCCTTTTTTATGACTAAGGTATGGTCTGCTGTAAAGTAAATAAAAACTCCTATGACCTATTGGGATAAAGATACTATTCAGCTTGTTCAAAGTCTTAATGACAAATTAAAAATTGATCATTCTAAATGGCATAAAGATAAAGGAAATAAATATAAACGATCTGCAGAACTAATTTCTGCAGGATTATGCCACTTAATTATTTCTTGTAATGAGAAGGAAACTATTGAGTATTTAGAAGAAAGTATTAAATGGTTAAAAGAAATTAATGTAGATCAACCTTGCCCCAGTAAAAATCACCTTTTTAAAGCCAACTGAAGCCTATTACCTTTAGTACTCCATCTAATATCATCAAAACATTCATTAATAATGTATAGGCCACGGCCATTTACACTACTTATTTTTTTTGGTAATTTGTAGTCTCTTTTTTTTATTTCTAAACCATTACCTTGATCTTGAATTTGCCAAACACACCAATTAGGAGTAATTATTCTCCTCACTCTTATATTTTTTTTAGGATCTAATTTATTACCATGTTTTACTGCGTTAACCAGAGCTTCATGTAAACCAAGTTTAATAAGATAACTTGATTGAGAATTTTTAATAGGTTCTAATAATTGATCGACAAATTCATTTAATTGTAATGATGATTCGAATTCGTAGTTTGACCAGTTAATCCTTGGTCTATTAAAAAATTTTTTTAAAATATTTTTGCCCCGAAATAAGGACATAATAATATTTTGATACTGTCTTAATTTTAACTTATTAAATACCTCAATTTAAAGAATATTATTATGTCTCTCTGAAATAGCAGGATGTCTAAGGATGGAATCCATAAGTCTTACTCCTCTTAGTTGATTTATTAAAGGCATATGCCCATCAGGAGCATCCAATGACCAGCAAAAAGATCCAGGATATCTAGTCCATAAGCCCTCTTTTTTCCAACCAATTTTCGGCCACATTAATTCATATTTTTTCCCTACTGATTTTAATATCTTTGCCTGAATTGAGAATCCAAATCTACCAGTAGAATAAATAGTCCATAATCTATCTATTGTTTCTAGATCTTTACATGACATATTCTTAACTTCACTATAGAAAACATATCCACGTTTTTCAGCTAATTTTCCAGCTAATTTTCGTAAATAGGAACTTGTCAATCTATCAGCCTCTTCAAATTTTTGCTCAACCAACATCAATTGCAAATCTTCATAATTAATATCAATATCTGAATATGTATTAAACCAATTATTGAATTTGGAGTTTTCAAAGAATTCAGGCTTAAATTTTTTTAAAACTTGCAATATCCAACCGGCAGTCCAATCATCTCCATCACTATCAAAAATATCAAAAAGTGAAGGGCCAAGATTAAAAATATTTTCGACTTCAGATTCTATTTGAGTTAATGAATTTATTCTTTTTCTTTGATTGGAATCTACAAATTTTTTTATCAGATCTAATGTAGCATTATTATACTTAGCTTGTTCTTTGTTATTCATTTTAAAAAGTCAATCTAAAAAAATAAAAACTATCAATGTATTTCAAAAGAAAAGAACTAGAGAAATTTAGAAGTTTTAAAGGACCACTTATAGATGTTAGAAGCCCGAGTGAATATTATAAAGGACACCTGCCTAATTCTATTAACATTCCACTATTTGATAATGATGAGAGATCTATAATTGGCAAGATCTATAAAATAGAAGGCAGAAAAAAAGCAGTCATAGAGGGATTAAAATTTTTTGAAAAAAAAATGGAATTACTTCTTGATAATTTATTCATGAGTATTGAGTCTTATAAAACTATTCCTAAAAAAAATAATGAATTTTTTATTAGAATATATTGCTCTAGAGGAGGAATGCGTTCACAAAGCATTGCTTGGCTACTAGAAAAATATAAATTAAATCCAATAACACTTAAGGGAGGATACAAAATATATAGAAGATGGGTATTAAATAGTTTCTCAAAAAAGTTGAATATAGTAGTTATTGGCGGGAAAACAGGAACAGGGAAGACAAGATTATTATCATTATTAGAGAGATATAAATATCAAACTATTGATCTTGAAGGATTTGCTTGTCATAGGGGAAGTACATTTGGTGGATTAGGCATGAAAGAACAACCTTCAAATGAACAATTTGAAAATATAATTGCAGAAAAATTAAATTCTTTTAATTGTTCTAATAATATTTTTGTAGAAGCTGAAAGCGCAAATATAGGTAAGTGCAAAATTCCTCATGAATTCTTCAATCAGATGAAACATTCTAGGAGAATTGAAATTTTAAGAAGCGAATCTAACAGGTTAGAAGAGTTGATAGATACTTATAGTGTTTTTAAGAAAGAGGAACTCCAAGAATCTGTATTAAGAATAAAAAAAAGATTAGGACCTCAGAGAACAAAAATAGCTCTGGAATCAATAAATAATGAGAAATGGGACTTAGTTTGCAGATCAGTTCTAGATTATTACGATAAGTGTTATGAATTTGAAAAGGTTGGCAAAACAAATATAAAGTTATTAGATTTAACTGACAGAAAATATGATGAAAGGATTCTAGAGTTAATAAATAATGTTTTATAAAAAAATTACAAACGAATGCAAAAAATATTGCCTAAGATAAAAAATTATTAACCACATATTATGACAGCAAATAAAACTGCAAAAATACAATTTTATGAGGGAACTGATGAACCAGTAGTGCCTGAAATAAGACTGACTAGGAGTAAAGATGGTACCACCGGCCAAGCATTATTTTTGTTCGAAAAACCTCAGGCATTATCTTCAATTACAGACGGAGAAATCACAGGTATGCGTATGATTGATTCCGAAGGTGAAATACTAACTAGGGAAGTTAAAGTAAAATTTGTTGATGGAGAACCCATATTTTTAGAGGCAGTTTATATTTGGAAGAACACATCAGACTTTGATAGATTTATGAGATTTGCAAATAGTTATGCCAAATCAAATGGATTAGGATATTCTGAAAAGAATTAGAATATTTTGAAAATTGAGTAGTTCATCATATTTCAAGTTAGTAGTAATATTAATCACTTCGTTAATAATATGGACCTTAAGGGATTTTCTACTACTAATAATTTGTTCTTTAGTAATTTCAAATATTGTATGTAATTTATGTAATCAAATGCAAAAGGGATTGAGAATTCCTCGATCACTTTCCTTGTTTCTTGTATTAACTGTTATATCAATAATAGTTTTTACTATTTTTATTCTTGTATTGCCTCCCTTCATAAAAGAATTCAATGAAATACTAGTTGATATTCCTAATGGCTTATCAAAAATAAATATTTTGATTAATACAAATCTAAACAACCTGAATAACCTGTTTTATGGAGAAAAATCAGAAAACGTTATAGACATATTCAATCTTATAAATAATGTAGTTACCATTCCTGATGTCTCAACTATTGCAAAAGCTATTCAAGAAAGTTTTAAGAATTTAATAAATATAGCGGGAAATCTGGGTTCAGGTCTTTTGAAATTAATATTCGTCTTAGCTGTTAGCTTGATGATTTCTATTGAACCAAAACAATATAAAGAAAATATACTTCTATTAATACCAAAAAATTACCGTAACAAATTTAGAAAAATTCTGGAAAAATGCAATATAGCATTAGCAAATTGGACCTTTTCTATGGTCATAAGCTCATTATCAGTAGGTTTATTATCATTAATAGTTTTATCTATATTAGATGTCAAATACGTTGTCTCAAATGCTTTAATAGCAATGGTTCTTAATATAATTCCGAATATAGGTCCAGTTATTAGTGGTATATTTCCAATATCAATTGCACTACTAGATAATTTTTGGAAACCACTGGCAGTTTTAGGATCATATGTAATCATTCAAAATATTGAAAGCTATATAATAATGCCATCTATAATGAAGAAAAAAGCAAACCTTCTTCCTGGTTTGACATTAATATCACAATTTGGATTTACCTTCATTTTTGGTCCATTAGGCTTAATACTATCTCTTCCATTAGCTGTAGTAATACAGGTTTTAATCAAAGAATCATTTAAAGATATTTAAAAACTACTTAATTAATTTTTTATATAAATATGGGTAGGAGAAAAGTATAAAGATAGCTAAGGGATGTTTACCTATAGCAAAATATAGAGAACTAAAAGTAAAATGATCAAATAATATTCTTAGCTCAGTAGAAAGATCTATTAAAACTAAAGAAAATAAAATTATCAAATAGTAATTCAATTTCATAAAATTAGAAGCTTTAGTTCAGTCTTTAAGCAACAAAGATGGAGCCAATAAAATACTTGAATAACTTCCAACAATAATTCCTAATGATAAGGCCAAAGAAAACCAAAACAGCGAGTAAGATCCAAACAAAATTATGCTTAATAAAGGGATAAGGGTTGTAATACTGGTAAAAGTTGTTCTCCTAAATGATTCGTTTACCGATAATTGAATAGTTTCATTATGGCCTATTTCCTTTGATTTTAAATTCTCACGAATTCTATCAAAAATAACAACAGTATCATTTACAGAATAACCAGCAATAGTTAACAAGGAAACCGCAAATAAACTATTTACCTCGACAGATAATATAATTCCCAACCAGGAAAATATACCAAAAACAATTAATAAATCATGGAATAAAGCTAATAATGCAAATAATGCATATTTTTTATCAAACCTAATAGTTATATATAAAGATATTGCAAATAAAGAAACTAACAATGAAGTAACACTATTGGTAAGTAATCTTTTCCCAAGCTTTGGGCCTATTAATCTTGAATCCTTACTCTCATAATTTAGAGGTCCAATAATATTATCAAGATTAGTAATTAAATTATTTGATTCTTCGATACTCAAATAAGGTGTTCTTATTGAAATTAATTTATTATTATTTTGGAATTGTAATTTAATATTATTTATAAAGTTTTTATTACTAGAGATCTCTCTTAAATTTTCTAAAACTGAATCAGGGGAAAGATTAGAACATTCTTCTTCACAAACTCTTTCTATTCTTAGTTCATTTCCTCCAACAAAATCCATCCCTAAATTTATAGGTTTCTTATAAGAAGTATTAAAAGTTGAATATAAAATTCCTAAAAGACTTAACAAAATAAGAAAAGTTGAAAAACTAATTATCTTTCTTTTATTTTTTATTAGTTCAAGATTGTATTTCATTGGAAAATTAGAAACATAAAATTTAATTTGAAAAATAATTCTTGGGTAGAAAGAGATTGTTTTGTCTTAAAGATTGATATGTTGTAAAAAATCGCAAAATAGTTTTAGAACAATTTAATGAGGTAAACAAGCTTATTAGAACTCCAATACCTAATGTTGCCGCAAAACCTTTAACAAAATTTGTTCCTAATAAAAACAATACAAAACAACTTAGAAGAGTTGTAATATGTCCATCAACTATGGATGAATTAGCTCTTTGAAAACCGCTATCAATAGATCTTGTAAGAGTATTGCCATCATATAATTCTTCTCTAATTCTCTCAAATATTAGAATATTTGCATCAACAGCCATACCTATGCTAAGTATAAGCCCAGATATTCCAGGTAAAGTCAAAGTTACAGGAATTAAAGAATATAGGGCTAAGTTAAAGAAACCATAAAGTACTAGGGATAGAACTGAAACGAAACCTAAAATCCTATAATTAAAAATCATAAATATACCAACAAAAATTAATCCACTAATAGCTGCATAAAGACTTTTTAAAATATTTTTGGATCCCAATAGAGCCCCTATAGTGTTAGTTTCCACTATTTCAATTGGCAATGGCAATGAGCCTCCTTTAAGTTGAACTTCTAATTCTCTAGCATTTTCAGCACTAAAATTACCGCTTATTGTTGCTGAACCACCTGTAATACCAGTAATTGCAAACTGATTACCAACACTAGCTTCACTTATTGATTCACCATCTAGAATGATAGCCAATAGTTGATTAGTGCCAGCAATTGACTTTGTAATTTCTGCAAACTTTTCACCTCCTGAATTACTAAAAGTTAATAAAACTTCCCAATTACTATTTGTTTGTTCTTGTCTCCTACCTGCGTTAATAAGATCCTTACCAGTTAAATCTGTTTTAATAAATAAATTTGTAATTTCTTTATCAACATACTTTTTAATTTCAATTAACTTCCCATATAAATCATTACTAGTTGTCGAGTAATTTAGTTCTTGCTCTATCTCTTTAAGAACATCTTGAATAATTTTTAAGAAATTATCATCATATTGACTTTTTTCTGAAGAGGAATATTGATCAATAATTTCTTTAATATTTAATCTCTGAAGTTGCAGAGTTTTCAAATTGGTAGATGTTCCTGCTTTTTGGGTCCTAAACTCTAATAAAGCAGTCTTTCCTAAAACTCTTGAAGCAACTAATGGATTTTGTTCTCCAGGTAATTCTAAAATTAATTGATCTCCACCCAGGGTTTGCAAGTTTGATTCTGAAACTCCTAAGTTGTTAACGCGTCTATCTATAACCGAATTAACTGCATCAAGTTCATCCTTCGTTACCTTGCCTTCCTCTTTAATAATTTGTAGAGTAAGCTGAGAACCTCCTTGTAAATCCAATCCCAACTGTAAGGGATAATTTATTAATAGATAAACAGATAAAGTAAGTAGAAATATAATAAAAAAAAGCCAACCTTGCCTTTTTTTCATTGTCTATATACTCCCACTAATTAAGTTTTCAACTTTTTCAACTATTTGATGTGGTTGGATTATTGTCAAGTTTTCAAGATTTCCATTATAAGGAGTTGGAATATCCTGACTAGATAATCTAATTGGTCGGGCATCAAGATCATCGAAACACTCTTCTGTTATCAAGGCAATTAATTCTGCGCCAATACCTCCAGTCTTCATACATTCTTCAACAATAATTACTTTATTTGTTTTTCTTATTGATTTTGAGATGGTTTCCATATCAAATGGTTTTAAACTTATTAAATCTATTAACTCAACATCTATTCCTTTTTTTTCTAATTCTTCAACAGCTTTAAGGCAGTGATGTCTCATTCTTGAATAAGTCAATAAAGTAATATCTTTTCCTTCTTTTACAACGTCAGCCTGATCTAAAGCGCAAGTATAATCACCCTCAGGTAATTCTTCAGACAAATTGTATAGAAGAACATGTTCGAAAAATAGAACCGGATTATCATCTCTTATAGCTGCTTTCATTAAACCTTTAGCATTTGTAGGTGTACTACATGCAACAATCTTTATGCCAGGAACTGCATGAAAATAAGCTTCAAGTCTTTGACTATGCTCAGCACCAAGTTGACGACCAACTCCTCCAGGTCCTCTAACTACTGCTGGTATTTTATAATTTCCGCCACTTGTATATCTAAGCATACCCATATTATTTGATATCTGATTAAAAGCTAAAAGCAAAAAACCCATATTCATACCTTCTACTATTGGTCTTAAGCCAGTCATCGCTGCACCAACAGCCATACCCGTAAAACTATTCTCTGCAATTGGAGTATCTAAGACTCTTAACTCTCCATATTTTTCATATAAATCCTTAGTTACTTTATAAGATCCTCCATATTGACCAACATCTTCCCCCATTACGCAAACATTTACATCATTTGCCATTTCTTCATCAATCGCCTCTTTCAAAGCATTAAATAATAATGTTCCAGCCACAATTAATTACCTAATTAATCACATATACAATCCTACCACTTTGAATAATTCAACCTCCTTCAGCGAAGGTTATGAGTAGTAATATTGATAAAATCATTCCAGGCGAAAGTAAAAGAACTAAAAGGCCTAAGTCATGTAAAGACATTCAAAGAAAGTGTTTTATTAATAATATTGGCAATTCAATTTTTCTTCAGAAAAAAACTTCGAATAAATACAATAAAAAGTCCTATACCTATAAAAGCAAAAGAGAAAGTTAGCAAAAAAGATAATCCAATTATTAAGGTATTAATACTAGAAGAAATATTTTGGACTATTTCAGAAGAATTAGATGGTTTATGTACGGAAAAATAAATTGCAATTTTATTACTTAAAAAATAAAAAAATATAAATAATAAAAAACTAGTTAATGATCCTACAATAAAATTTAATGGTCCTTTTTCGGGAATATTTTTTTCAATATTCTCATTTCTATTATCAGCCACAATAAAATTTGAATAAAAAAAATTTAAATGAATGTTATTCCCTTTTCAAGGAAAGTGCAAACCCATGAATCGTATCCTTTATTTCTAAACATTTTATAATTTGCGGTTAATTCTTTTTTAGCAGTCTCTATATCTTTAAAGAGTGCAAAGCATGTAGGGCCTGATCCACTCATTGAAAATGTAAGACAATTTTCTAATTTAGAAAGTAAATATAATGCCTGCTTTACAGAATCATTTTCATTTTCAACAACTAACTGCAAATCATTTTTAATAGATAAATGTTGATTATCAAAATTTAAGTTATTTAAGCCATTATCTCTTAAATTTTTTCTTATGTTCTCAATTATTTCTCTATCAGTAAGATATTTATCACAAAATCTATTACTATATTTTTTATAAGTTTCAGCAGTTGATACTGATACATTCGGATTTTTTAAAAGAATTACTCCATATTCAAGGGTTGAATCTAATTTCTCCAAAATTTCGCCTCTTCCAAAACATAATTGAATACCACCATTTATAAAAAAGGGAATATCAGATCCTAAAGTTGATGCTAATGAACATAAAGTTTCTTGGTCTAATTTCAAATCCCATAAATTATTAAGACCAATTAATGTTGCTGCTGCATTACTGGATCCACCAGCTAATCCTGCGCCAATTGGGATATTTTTTCTTAAAAATATATTCGCACCGTAATCTATATTTGATTTTTTCCTTAATAGGTTTGCCGATTTAACAATTAAGTTATCATCAGATAGGCTTAAATCATTACAATCAGACTCAAGTTTAATTAAACCTGCATTATTAATTTTAAATTCTAAATAATCAGCAAGATCGATGTTTTGCATAATCATTGCTAACTCATGAAATCCATCCTCTCTTTTACCAATAACTTCAAGGTGCAAATTTATTTTGGCAGGAGATTTTATATTAATTTTCTTTTTAGCTAAATCTTGCATATACTTAAATTTTTATTTTTTAATTTTAATACAATTTTCTGCAAGCTTAATCCATTGGTCAATTGAAATATCTTGTGGTCTTAAATTAAAACAAACTTTTGAAGATTCAGATAATTCATTTATCTCTTCATTTGAAAGTATTGAATTAAGAGTATTTCTAAGCATTTTTCTTCTTGAATTAAATGAAATTCGAAGAAGTTTATCTATATATTTTTCTAGACCAATATCTAATCTTAAATCATTTTTAATTGGTTCGAAAACTACTAAAGAAGAAAAAACTTTTGGAGGCGGACTAAATGATGAAGGCGGCACATCACATATTCTTTTTATTTTTGATAAAATTTGCATTCTTATACTAAGCGCACCAGCATTGGGACTACCTTCTTTTGACAAAATCCTATCTACAACGTCTTTCTGCATTAAAAATATTATTTTTTCGTAATTATAGTTTCTTATAATGCCCAATCGACCTATGAAAATATCCAATATTGGACCAGTTATATTGTAAGGAATATTTGCAATCACTTTTGTAATCTTCTTATTAATCGAATCTAAATTTACAGAAAGAATATCTCCCTGCTGCAGTGAAAACTTATCATTATTATTGAATTTATCATTTAATAAATTTATTAAATCTTTATCTAATTCAATTGCAT
>QCBJ01000005.1 GCA_003281645.1 Prochlorococcus sp. AG-347-G20
TATATGAGCGCTTTCAACAAAGTGGTTTTCTTATATGATGAATTAAAAGAAGATTACGAGCGACAAGGATTTTCTGATAATTCTGAAGAACTTCTCACAAGCTACAAAAATGCCTTTAATCTTTTCGAATCAGAATTTGAAATTTAAATTCAATTTCTAATTACCCTTTGTAAGGTTTTACAGGTATTTCGATTAGCTTTCCTTCTTGGAGATCAGATCTTTTCTCTTGTAATTTTTTGATGCATAAAGATACCCTTTTCTCCTTTTTACAAAATCTTTTTATTTGGAAGTCAGTAAGTGAGAATGATTCATTATTAAATGAAAAAAAGGCCAATAAAAACATAGAAAAATTTAATACCAATTTCATTTATTCTCTCCTGACTATTTTCTAATTTTCTTTAATTTAATTACTTTTTATTATAAATATCTATAATTTGTTTCAATTCATCTTTACTTAAGTCTGTTGAAATAAACACTTCTTGGGCTGTTTTACCTTTTCTTGCTATTGCTTTATAACCGTTTATAGTTTTCACTGATAATCTAATTATCAATTTAGAAGATCTTCCTCTAGATCTTGAAATAGGTTGGGCAGCATTGGCTGCAATTTTTACTTTTTCAATTGCAATGGTTGTTTGGGGAAGAAATGGAGATGGTTCCATTGATATATGATTTCATTTTTAACTTTTGAAGTCTATTTAAGTAAATTTCTTATCCTAGCATCATTCGTTTTACTCATATTTATAACATTTGGTGTAATTTATATATCCTATGTCTCTTGGAAAGATAAAAAAAGGTTAAAAAAATAGATATTATTTTTGGTTTTTTTTCTTATCTTTAATTCTGAGTTCTTCAATTAACTCTTTTGCTTGTTCCATTTTTGAAATACTGCTTTTATAAATTCCAATATCTTTTTCTGCTTTATTAGTAGATAAGTTTAATTTTTCAAAAATATCAGAAATTATCTTATTTGTCTTCGATTCATCTTTCTCTTTAAGATCTTGGGGGTTTGAAATTAATATATAAATCCCTAAGTTCAAAATCCTTGATGGATAAAGTTTAGAATTGCTTTTTTCTATTAATAATTTCAAAATATCTTTAGGTGCTTTATCCTTGAATTCCTTTTGAGATTTTTGAGATATTTCATTAATTTCCTTTGCTTCAAAATTTGTAGAACTGCATAACGATTCAAAAAGAAGGTCTAAATGTTTCTCAGGTTTGTATCCTTTCATTAATTCTTTGAATGTTTCGGTGAGACCGACGCAAAAGAGATAATCTTGCGTAAAATCATTTTGATGGTTTAGAAGATTAAGTTCGACAAGCATTTCATCAACTATTCTTTTATATAAACCTGGGATAACGTAAGGGAATTTTTCATGAAATAACTTTTTGCTATCTGAAACAGTCAATTTTTCTTTCAATTTTTTATATGTAAACCTTAATAAGGTTAGCGTATGTTGACTCAATATCGTTAATATCTAATAAACAGATAAATATTATTATGATCCCTCTTGTATTAGAAGAATCTGGCGGTAGTGAAAGAGTCTTTGATATTTATTCGCGACTCTTAAGAGAGAGAATAATCTTTTTGGGAGAACAAGTTACTAGTGAAACTGCTAATAGAATTGTTGCTCAATTATTGTTCCTTGAAGCAGAGGATCCAGATAAGGACATTTATATGTATATAAATTCACCAGGCGGATCCGTATATGATGGATTGGGTATCTTTGACACAATGCAACATGTTAAGCCTGACATCCATACAGTTTGTGTAGGCTTAGCAGCAAGTATGGGTGCATTTTTACTTGCAGCAGGCACTAAAGGTAAAAGAAGCAGCCTTAGACATTCAAGAATAATGATCCATCAACCCCTCGGAGGTGCTAGAGGACAAGCAAGTGATATAAGGATTCAAGCTGATGAAATTTTGTTCTTAAAAGAACGACTCAATACTGAATTGTCAGAGAGAACAGGAAAGGACTATGACACTATCAAAGAAGATACTGATAGAGATTTTTATATGTCCCCAAAGGAAGCTGTTGAGTACGGTTTAATTGATTTGGTACTAGACAAAAAACCTATTTAAAGTCTAGCTTAATAGTTGAGGTGTTCTTTCTTTTTCAGGAATTTTAGTGAATTTGGAGAGAATACTTATAAATTCTTCACCATCCAATGTTTCTTTTTCGATTAATAGATCCACTATCTTATCCATAGCTTCTCTATTTTTGCTCACTATATCGTAAGTTTCTTTATAACATTCCTTTACCATTATTCTTACACTTTCATCTATTTGTTTAGAAATTGAATCTGAAACTTCACTTCTAGTCATTAAATCTCTACCAACAAATACTTCTTGATTGCCACTTTCTAAAGCTATCGGACCTAAATTACTCATTCCAAATCTGGTAACCATTTGGCGGGCCATTGAAGCAACTTGTTGAAAATCACCTCCAGCTCCTGTTGTAATCTCACCTTTTCCAAAAACTACATCTTCAGCAGCTCTTCCTCCTAAAGCACCCATTATTCTCGCTCTTAGTTGAGCCCTGCTAACAAGGGTTTGTTCATCGTCTGGGGTGAACCAAGTTAATCCTTTAGCCTGACCTCTTGGAATGACGGTTACTTTTTGAACAGGATCATGTGCTTTCACAAGTGAACCAATGAGAGCATGGCCGACTTCATGATAAGCAATTAATCTCTTGCTTCTACCATCTGTTAATGGAGAGCCTTCCATCCCTGCAACAATCCTATCTACAGAATCATCTATTTCTGAAATACTGATAGAGTCTTTTCTTCTCCTGGCGGTTAATATCGCAGCCTCATTTAATAAATTTGCTAAATCTGCTCCAGTAAACCCTGGTGTTCTTCTCGCAATACTTTCAAGTGTTAAGTCCTCTTGAAGTTTTTTATTCCTAGCATGAACTTCCAATATTGATAGTCTACCCTTGATATCTGGTGCGTCTACAGTTACTTGCCTATCAAATCTGCCAGGTCTCATAAGAGCTGAGTCTAGAACGTCGGGCCTGTTTGTGGCTGCAATAATTATTATGCCACTATTACCTTCAAAGCCATCCATTTCAGTAAGTAATTGGTTGAGAGTTTGCTCTCTCTCATCATTACCTCCGCCAATACCTGCTCCTCTTTGCCTTCCGACAGCATCGATTTCATCAATAAAAATTAAACAAGGACTATTCTCTTTTGCTCTTTTAAAAAGGTCTCTAACTCTACTAGCACCAACACCAACAAACATTTCAACAAATTCAGAGCCTGATAATGAGAAGAATGGTACACCTGCTTCACCTGCAATTGCTTTTGCTAAAAGAGTTTTACCAGTACCAGGAGGTCCTACCAATAGAACCCCTTTCGGAATCCTTGCTCCTACAGAAGTAAATTTTTCTGGTTTTTTCAGAAAAGTGACAACTTCTTGCAAATCCTGTTTGGCTTCATTAACACCTGCAACATCATCAAAAACAACTCCTGTTTCGGCTTCCATTGCAAATCTCGCCTTTGTTTTTCCAAACTGCATTGCTTGCCCAGGACCTCCAGGCATACCATTTGACCTCCTCGCAAGCAGAATTAAACCTCCAATTAAGATAGCTGGGAAGAGTAAATTACCCAAAATTCCTAATGCAGGGGGGGCTGATTTAACTGGATGAACATCAAAACTAATCCCCTCATTTTTTAAAATATTTATAAGTTCTGGTGTTAAGCCGGGAAGATCTACACGCAACCTTTGAACTTTATTATCTAAATCCGAATCTATTGTCTCTATTACTGCATTTCTGCCTCCCTCAAAAATATCAACTGATGTAACCCTTCCTGAATTAATGTAATCTAAAAATCTTCCGTAACTAACTCTTGCTACCGCAGAATTTCTTGGAGCAACAGTAGTCCCGTTAGATTTTAGGGAATCAACATTGCTTGAAGATAAAAATTGGTAGGAAAGCGCTATTACTAAAATGATAGGTAAAGCCCATAAAATTAATGTTTTAAATTTCTGATTCATTAATTTGTAGAAAGTTAATTATAAGATTGTAGAATGAATCAATGCATTTCGTTGATATTTTCTCTAACTTTATGCTTATACTACTCTTGAATGTATCCATTTTATAAATGAAATTTGAGATCAACGATAAGGTTAAGTTGATTGCACCAGTCTCCTACTTAAAGACTTCAGATAATATGCCGATGTTAAGACCACCCGATCTAGTGGCAATTGATGAAATTGGGGAAATCCTATCAATCAAATCCCCAGATACTGTTGAAGTAAAGTTTAGAAGAGGTTCGTTTTTAATCGATATTGATAAGATTGAAAAAAAATAATTTAAAAGTTTTTTTCCCAGTTGTTAGAAATTTCTAAACACATTTTTTCATTTCCCGAAATACTCAGAAAAGGTTTTGAAAAATACTTATAAGTTAATTTAAGAATATTTAACGAAGATATTTTCTCTATTTTTGAATTTAAATCGATCTCGGAAATTGGTGAAATACCATAACTTATTAATTGTATTTTTCTCTGTAAAATTTCATCTAGTGATTGATTCCCTAATAGAAAAGAACCTTTTAGTTTTTCTTTTGCTAGAAATATTTCAGCATCAGTCAACGGATTAAAAAGTAAATTTTTCCATAGTGTTGATAAAAGTTCAAAAGCAAAAAGGGCTTGCCTATTAGATACTGATAAATAAATTAAAAATGGGGCATTCCCACTTCTGATAGGATAATAAACACCTAAATCATAAGTGATGCCATGTTTTTCTCTAAAAAGTTTAAATAAAGCAGCGCTCATTCCATAAGATAAATATGCCTCCAAAACCTTAAGAGGCAAATATTCACTACTTCTGCGAGAGCAAGTTTGGTTACCCAACATTATTATTGTTTGATTTGAATCATTATTATTAAAATCAAATCTATTGTTAGGACTTAAATCGTGATTTATAGTTATTGATTTTTCTTCTAAGGGGGGGTTTTTTAATCCTTCTATATTTACTCCATTTATTTCTATATTATTTGAAATTAAATACTTATCTCGACTTTTAAAATTTTTAAACTCAAGCAAAACATCTTCATAGGTAATCTTTGAGACATCATTTGCATTGCCATTTGTATTAAAGGCGTAAGGATGATTTGAGTAAACAATTCTTTTCCAGTTTTCAAAACAGATATTAAATGGATTCTCTTTATCTTTTTTTATAAAGTTAATTGAGGATTTTTTAACTTTTTGAAATTCAATTTCTAAGAGATTTGGTTTATAAATTATTAAATCTAATAAAGGGAATAATTTGCTGAAATGTTCATTTAGGGATTTAATGCTTATTGAAATACCATCTTCAAATACTTCTTGATTTAATTCTGCTCCATAGGACTCAATATACTCCGAAAGAGTGAAATTATTAAAACCCTCACATCCTCTGGTAAGTAATGAACTGAGGATCTTGTTTATACCTTTTTTGCCAACACTATCTACATTACTTCCTCCTTTAATCCAAATTGAAGCAGTTGAAAAATTCCTTTTTTTATTATTTAAAAAATATCGTTTTAACATTTACCAGGGGATGCAATTAAAGTAAATTTTTCTCCACGGATATATTCTGTAATCTCTTTGAAGTTATTCAAGTCATTCCAATATTTTAAATGACTCTCTAAATTATTGATTGAAGATTTTCTCCCCCAAAGAAGTTCATTTCCAAAAAATGAAGAGAGTTGTGTAGATGTCTCTAAATTAAAGATATAATTACTTTTGACAATGTTTATTGCTTTTTTTATTTCATCAAGAGTTAAGGCTTTACAATTTGAGATATCATCTATTGTTGTATTAATTTGCTTTTCTACTAAATAAATATCTTTGGACTCACAACTTGCCTCCATCATAAATAATCCACCTAATTCTCCAGCATTTACATCTACATATACCGATTCAACAAGATTACTATCTTCTTTTAAACTTTTAACTAATCTGCTGTTTCTTCCAACAGAGAGTATTGATGCTAATATCTCTAGTCCAATAATATTTTTTTGATCATTTAGGTTTGGGATAAACCAAGCCATAAATATTCTTGAAAATTCTAAATTATCAAACTTAACTGACTCTCTACCATTCCTAATTTTTAAAGAAGTTTTTTTATTTAGATTAATTATATTTGGACTTTTTTTGATGCCAGATAGATCACTTTTTTCAAAGATTTTATAAATTTCTTCAGAGAGATTCCCAGCAATTGCAATACAAATTTTTTCGCTAGTGTAATGTTTGCTATGAAATTTCACAAGGTCATCTATCTCCAAGTTTTTAATACTATGTTCTGTTCCCAGAATCGAATTGGCATAATCTGGACTTAACCATACTCTTTTTAAAAAATAATTAAATAATTTTTCCTCAGGCTGATCATTTTGTTGTTTTATTTCATCAATAACTACCCCTTTTTCTTTTATAAATTCATCAGGATTAAAATCTGGAGCAACGACAATATTTGTCAAAAGAGCAAGTGATTCTTTAAAGTTACTTGGTGGAACTAAGACATGGTAATGTACATCATCATAACCTGTTGAAGCATTACTTAATCCGCCTAGTGATTCAATTTTATGGTCAAACTCACCTGGCATTATTTTGTTAGATCCTTTAAAAATCATATGTTCTAGAAAATGAGCAGTGCCGTTTTTATCAACATCCTCAAATGAAGAACCTGCTTTGCACCAAATATCAATGCTTATAAGCGGCAATTCTTTATTATCCACAAACACACATCTAGTTTTGCTTGAATGAGTGTAGTAGTTAACGTCTCCTACTTTCATTTCGTTTCTCTCTTTAAATTCTATTTTGGTACTTTTTAGCCTTGTTGTCTGAATCTTTAACTAAAAAAAAATTAACCGACCCTCTTATTTTGAATTTATTACAAAATATTAGAGAGCATAGATCCATTCTTGAGGACCTTAAGAGTATAAAAATTGATCCAAATCTAACTAACATAATATCTAATGAAGTAGGCAGAGAACTGTATATTGAAAATGAATTTTATAAAGCAAAAGGATTTAGAAAGTTACATATTGAAGTAGCAGAATTTTCAAAGAATCTTAAAATTTTACACTGCGTTTTTTTCCCTGATCCAAAGTTTGATATCCCAATTTTTGGGATGGATTTGGTAAAAATAAATGATATTGTTTCTGCTGCCATTGTTGATTTATCCCCGGCATCACAAAACCAAGGTTTGAAATACGAAAAATTACTTTCTGAAGTTGATAAAAGTTCTTTTACCTCTTTGAGAGAGATTCCTAAATGGGGAGGTATTTTTTCTAATAATGTACTTTTTGCTTCTTTGAAAAGAAAATCTGAAAAAAATGATTTTTGTAGAGTTGTGGATCAATACCTCTCTATTTTGATCAAATTAAGTAAGAAAGCTAAACCGGAAGTTAATGAGGGAATTATCCAAGAGAGAATAGATTTTCAAAAAAATTATTGTGTTCAACAAATGAAAAATGAAAAGACTAGTATGGTGCTTCTAAAATATTTTGATGAAAAATGGGTCAATAATTATATAAAAACAGTACTATTCGATTTTTAATGAAATTAAAAACATTAAAAAATATATTTATTTATTTTTTATTATTTACACCAATATCTCTTGGGATTATTTCCTGTTCTGGAAATAATAAATCTAGTTCAAAATTTAAAGAGGAAATAAATTCAGATTTCATAACTCCTATTACAGCTGTTGCCGCACTAGGTCAACTTTCTCCCTCTGGAGAGATTAGGCAATTGGCAGCTCCAATAAGTCAGTTTGGCTCTTCTCCTCGAATTGTCGAAATTTTAGTAAATGAAGGAGATTTCGTGAAAAAAGGTGATATTCTAGCAATTTTTGAAAATGGAGAAAAATTAATTGCTGATCTTGAAAGAAATGAAAATCTAATTAGTACTATTGACGAAGAAATCACCCTAAAGAAAGATCAAATTCAAAGGTATGAGCTAGCTTTAAGCAAAGATGTATATTCTTTTGTAGAGTTTTCACAGAGAAAAGATGAATTATTGAAATTGCAAAAACAGAAAATAAAACTTATCGGAGATCAAAAAAATATCAAGATAGATCTATTTAATTCCAAACTAAGGAGTCCAATTGATGGTTTTATCCTTGGAATAAATACGAGAGTTGGTGAGAGGCCTAAAAATGAAGGGATTTTGGATATTGGTTCTAGTCAAAAAATGGAAGCTTTGATAGAGGTTTATGAATCCGATATCGATAGAGTCTTTATCTCTCAGAATGTTGAATTGAGCAGTGAGAATGGCGGTTTCCAAAAAAATCTTAAGGGAAAGGTGATTAGGATTAGTCCTCAGGTAAAACAAAGAAAAGTTTTATCGACCGATCCAACAGGGGATGCTGATTCGCGAATTATCGAGGTACTAGTAAAACTAGATCAAGATTCTATAGATATCGTTCAAAACTATGCTGGAATGAAAGTGATTGCAAAATTTATTCCCTAATGAATTTTTCTTTTTTAAAATTTAGAAAAATACCATTAGCCTGGTTATTATTAACAAGGCAACCATTAAGGCTAGCAGTTGCCATAGCTGGAATCAGTTTTGCAGGGATTTTGATGTTTATGCAATTAGGTTTTAGAGATGGTTTATTTGATACGAGCGTAACTATTCATAAACTTCTAGATGCCGATCTTGTTTTGATAAGTCCTAGATCAAAAAGTTCTATAAGCATGAGTGGATTCCCAAAAAGAAGATTAATTCAAACTCTCGCTGTAGAAGATGTTGAAAAAACTACCCCCGTAAATCTAAATTATTTACTTTGGAGAAATCCCGAAAATCTTAAAACTAGATCAATACTTGCATTAGGTTTTAATCCCTCCGATTCACTTCTTTTAGATAAGGGATTTTCAAAGAAAGCTTATAAATTGAGAAATCCATCAAGAGTTCTTTTTGACAAACTATCTAGACCTGAATTTGGACCGATTGAAGAATGGTTCTTATCTGAAAAAAAAGTTGAAACTGAGGTTGCTGGGAAAAGAGTAATTGTTGAGGGTCTTGTGGAGTTGGGACCATCTTTTGGTGCAGATGGTAATTTGATAACTAGTCGAGAAACCTTCTTAAGACTTTTTCCTGCTAATCCTCCTGGCAGTATAGAAATTGGTTTGGTAAAGCTTAAAAAAGGATCTGATCCTCAATTGATTTCAAGGATATTAAATAACTCACTCCCAAATGATGTTAGGGTTCTTACGAAAAATCAATTTATAGAATTTGAAAAGAATTATTGGAAAAATAGTACTGCAATAGGTTTTATATTTAGTTTGGGAGCTTTGATGGGTTTTGTTGTGGGATGCGTGGTTGTTTATCAAATTCTTTATAGTGACGTTACAGATCACCTGCCAGAGTACGCCACTTTATTGGCAATGGGGTATAGACTTAAGTCCCTTTTTTTTGTCGTAGCTAGAGAGGGTTTTTTGTTGGCATTATTTGGATATTTACCTGCTTATTTCTCTGGTCAAATACTTTACTCAGTTATAAGAAGTTCTACTAAACTCCCAATAATAATGGACGCAGATAAAACTACTTTAATTTTCGTATTAGTTTTAGTTATGTGTATGGGGTCTGCAGCTGTTGCGATGCGTAAATTAGTTGACGCTGATCCTGCTGAAATTTTTTAACAATCAAAGATAAATGGTTAAAGCTTATAAATCAAAAAATAATGTTAAAAACCCTAAAACAGTCTCTATAAATAATTTGAGTCACTTTTATGGAAAAAATGAGAATAAAAAACAAGTTCTCAATGAAGTTAATTTAGATATTGATAAAGGAGAGTTGGTTCTTTTAAAAGGACCTTCTGGATGTGGTAAGACGACTCTTTTAACATTAATTGGTGCCTTGAGAACATGCCAAAGTGGAGATTTAACCGTATTAAATAATCAGTTAAATGGAGCATCAAGGAAAACCCGTCAGATTCTTAGAAGAAGTATTGGAATGATTTTTCAAGGTCACAATCTTCTGAGATGTTTAACAGCAGAACAAAATGTTCAGATGGGTGCCGATTTAATAAAAGGTTTAACATATTTACAAAGACGTGAAATAGCACGGAATTGGTTGTCAGCAGTAGGTTTAGAAGAGCATCATAAAAAGTTGCCAAATGACTTATCTGGTGGGCAGAAGCAGAGAGTAGCAATTGCTCGAGCTTTATCTGCTAACCCAAAACTTTTATTAGCTGACGAGCCCACTTCTGCTTTAGATAGCGTCACGGGAAGAGAAATAGTAACCCTTTTAAGAAAACTAGCTAAAGAGCAAAATTGTTCTGTACTTATGGTGACGCATGATCCAAGAATTTCTGATATGTCTGATAGGATATTAAATATGGAAGATGGTAAAATATATGGTGCTCATAGTGAGCTAATATAATTAAAAGCTTAAAATTTCATGTCTAAGAGAAGGAATCTAAAAAAAGAAAAGCAGGAACGTAATCGAGCGTATGCTAGAAAATTCAAAAAAAGGAAATTAAGAAGTGATGGAAGACCTGATGGTGGAAACGTCACAGGTACAGCAAATAACGGCGGTGCAGCTGATTAGGGAATATCTTTTATTTTATCTTTTGGGGTCCAATATATTATGCATATTTAAAACATAATCATGAATGTAAGTATTGTTATACCGACTTACAATAGATTACCTATATTAGAGAAATGTCTCTTTGCGCTTGAGAATCAAAATTTAAATAAAAATATAAGTAATTATGAAGTAATAGTAGTTGATGATGGATCCACTGATGGGACAACCTCATGGATAAATAAAAACAAAGCTAATCTCCCACACGTTATTCTATTTCAGCAAGAACATGGAGGGCCTGCACTTGGAAGAAATCTTGGAGTAATTAAATCAAAATATGAAATTATTATATTCATTGATAGTGATCTTATTGTTTTAGACAATTTTATAAATTGCCACGTAGAAAAATTACTTTCCTCTTGGAGAAAAAATGATAAAAAATGTTTTACCTATGGCTCTGTAGTCAATACATCTAATTTTCTAAATCCTCAGAGCGAAAAACATAAAATAATGGACACTTCTTTTGCTTACTTTGCTACTGGGAATGTTGCGATATCAAAAGAATTGATTTTAAGTGTGGGATTATTTGATACTTCTTTTAGTCTTTACGGTTGGGAGGATTTAGAACTTGGGGAAAGATTAAAAAAAATTGGGACAAAATTAATTAAATGTCCAAATGCAGTAGGTTTTCATTGGCATCCTCCATTTAATTGCGAACAAATAGATTCACTAATAGCTCAAGAAAAAGAGAGAGCAAAAATGGCTTTAGTGTTTTATAAGAAACATCAAAATTTAAGGGTTAGATTTATGATTCAATTAACTCCTCTCCATAATTTACTTTGGCAAATTCTTACCTTGGGAGGACTAATTAATGTTGATAGAATCCTTCCTTTATTAAGATTCCTAGTAAACATGAGAAGAAATAGACTTGCACTTGAGATACTTAGGATCCCTCTAAATATGATTTACATTAAACAGTTAACCAAATCAAGATAAAAAACTTTTAGAAATACACATCACTTGCTAGAATCATTGAAATTAAATCCACACATCTGACAGTTTCGGGTGATTTATTAATATTAATTTCCCGTCAGATGGAGGCTAACCCGAAACCCTTTTAAATTATGGCTGTTGTATCACTATCAGAAATGATGGAAGCTGGTGCTCATTTTGGGCATCAAACCAGACGTTGGAACCCCAAGATGTCTAAGTACATATATTGCGCTAGAAATGGAGTTCATATTATTGATCTTGTAAAAACAGCATTGTGCATGAACAATGCGTATAAATGGACGAGAAACGCAGCAAAAAGCGGTAAACGTTTCCTATTTGTCGGTACAAAAAAACAAGCATCAGATGTTGTAGCTCAGGAAGCTACACGCTGTGGAGCTGCATATGTAAATCAAAGATGGCTTGGAGGGATGCTGACTAATTGGACAACAATGAAAGCTAGGATTGAAAGATTAAAGGATCTAGAAAGAATGGAAAGTAGTGGTTCAATAGCAATGAGGCCTAAAAAAGAAGCTGCAGTATTAAGGAGAGAACTTGAAAGATTACAAAAATACTTAGGTGGACTTAAAGGCATGAGAAGATTACCAGATGTAGTTGTATTGGTTGATCAGAGAAGAGAATCTAATGCAGTATTAGAAGCTAGAAAATTAGATATCTCATTAGTATCAATGTTGGATACAAATTGTGATCCGGATTTGTGTGAAGTGCCAATTCCTTGTAATGATGATGCCGTTAGATCAGTTCAACTTATTTTAGGAAGACTTGCAGATGCCATAAATGAGGGTAGAAAGGGCTCTAATGCCGAAAGAAAAAATTAAATTCCAATTTAAAACTCACTATTCACAATTTTTTATTACTTCAAATGGGAAACATTACAGCAAAACTTGTAAAAGATCTTAGAGACAAAACTGGCGCAGGAATGATGGACTGCAAAAAAGCACTAAACGAAACTGACGGAAATTTAGAAAAAGCTTTGGAATGGTTAAGAAAAAAAGGCATAGCTAGTGCTGAAAAGAAATCGGGAAGAGTAGCGGCCGAAGGGTCAATTGGTAGTTATATACATACTGGATCAAGAGTGGGAGTTTTACTAGAGTTAAATTGTGAAACTGATTTCGTTGCTAGAGGTGATATATTCCAATCTCTTTTGAAGGATGTCTCAATGCAAGTAGCAGCCTGTCCAAATGTTGAGTATGTATCAATTGATGAAATACCAGAAGATGTTGTGGAAAAAGAAAAACAGATTGAAATGGGTAGGGATGATTTGTCAGGAAAACCAGAACAAATTAAAGAAAAAATAGTTGAAGGGAGAATAGCAAAAAGACTTAATGAGCTTGTTTTGCTTTCACAACCCTACATTAAAGATAGTTCTCTAACAGTTGAGGATCTTGTTAAACAAGCAGCTGCAAAAATTGGGGAAAATATCAAAGTAAGACGCTTTACAAGATATACATTGGGTGAAGGTATCGAAAAAAATCAGATGGACTTCGCTGAAGAGGTTGCATCAATGCAATCAAACTAGTCACTTGAATGATTTGAATAATTTCAATAATTACATAGGTATAGATAAAATTAATTCTCAATTAAAGAGAGCAGATATACAAAAAAGAATATTAACTAGAAATATATATAGGGAATATGAACTTTATCTTAATCTCGTAAGAGATCTACTTTTCATCTCTGTAGAAAAAGGCCTTTACCAAATATATAATTATCCAACAATTAATGATAATTTCTTAAATGAAAATGAATTCTGTAGTCTTTTTGAAAAAAAAATAAGTAAGCTAATTTTTAAGAATTTGCCTTTATTAACAATAGAACAATTAAAAATAAATGAAATTGAAAAAAATATAAATAAGGAAATTTATTTTACTATTTTTGATAGTTCCACAAAAACAAAGGATGATAAAAAAGAAAAATTTCAATATGAAGATGGTTTTCAATTAAAAGAACCTACTCAGTTCGAAATTAGTAAAGATTTTTCAAATACTTCTGAATATTATCAATCTCATGATTATGAGAAATTCGTATCACTTGATTTAGATAATAACGACCATAATAATTATTTATCTAAAAATAATATTTTTGAAAATTTAGGAGTTGAAAAACAATATATTTCCTCCTTACTTGAATTGATAGGAGAAGAAAAGGGGGGGAAACCAAGACATCCAGAAAAAGAAAATATCAATCAAATGGATAATTCCCCAAAAAATCAGATTCTCAAAAATTTTGATTTAATTGACAAGTCATTGGAAAATTTACTATTGAATCTTTCATATAATATTAACCAAGAATTATTCAAGGCAAATCTAATAAAAAAGATGATATCTAAAGATTCCTTTAATTACTTAGTAGGCAAAAATTTTATAGTAAAACATCCATATCCTTTTGTTATTTATTTCGAATTAAACTTAAATCAGTCATTATTAAACGGAAATAATTTTCCAAGCATTATTTTCTTCAATATATCTACGGTTGAGTTAGAGTTTAAAAATTTAAATCTCTCTATTCAAAGGAACAGAATAAATGAGCTAAAAAATCAATTTCAGCGTTTGATTAAAAAAGAGACATATTGGAGGCAAAAAGAAATAACTTTGAATAAGATACGTTGAAAAAATAACTCTTTTTTCAAATGTGACTATTAGCGAGAATAATAATAAATTAATTAAAGATTGGATAAGACCTCTTCAAAAGTCTCTTACTATTGAAACTGAAAACAAATTTATTAATACTTTAGGAAGAGAAAAATACTTTAATGATTATTTGCATGAATCATTGCAAAAACTAGATAATCTAAATATCTCAGAAGAATATTTAAGGATATTTTATGAATTTTCTAAAAAATATAATGAATACAATAAATTAGATGAAAATCAAAGAAAAAGGTTAATTATAGATACAAGAAAAAATCTTTATAAACTAGGTAAAACTATAGAAATAGAAAGTTCTAATAATATTTCTAATAATGTTTTTCTGAATAAAGCTGATTCAAGTTTGTCTTTTGATTCAGATATTTTATTAATAAAAAATGTAGGTAAAGTTTATAAAAATAAGCTTAATGAATTGGGGATATTTCATATAAAGGATCTAATTAATTATTTCCCACGAACATATCTAGACTATACCAATAGAGTTAAGATAATAAATTTAAAACCAGATAATTTATACACGTGCATCGCAAATGTTAAAAGATTTTATATTCACAAGAGTAAAAAGAATAGTAATTTGTCAATAATGAATTTTGTAGTTTCTGATGAAACGTCTTCAATAAAGGTTACAAAATTTTTTTTAGGAAGAAGATTTAGATCTTACTCCTTCTTCGCATCTCAAAAATCTTTGTATACTCCTGGGACCAAATTAGCAATTTCCGGTAAGGTTAAATTGACAGAGTATGGCAAAACTTTTGTAGATCCGCAGATTGAAATTTTTAAGGATAACAATGATAATTTTAATTTCTCAGGCAAAATATTACCCTTGTATTCATTAGGTGAAGCATTATCAAATATGAGTTTTATAAAACTTATGAAAAAGGTACTAATTTATGCAAAGCAATATCCAGAAATCTTAAATAAAAAGCAACTTGATTCATTATCTCTATTATCAAAAGGAGAGTCATTGATTAATATTCATTTTCCACCATCGCAACAGGCACTTATTGAGTCAAAAAAACGTTTGGTTTTTGATGAGTTGTTTCTACTGCAAATTAAGTTCCTACTTAGAAAAAGAAAGACGAACAAAAATGTAACTATCCAACAATTACCTCAAAAGAAATCTTTATTAAAAGAATTTTTAAATAATTTTCCTTTTGAATTAACAAAATCTCAAGTAAATGTTTTAAATGAAATTAAGAAAGATTTGTCTAATCCCTTACCAATGTCTAGATTGCTTCAGGGAGATGTGGGAAGCGGTAAAACCATAATTGCAATAGCATCTCTTTTACTTGTCATTGAAAAAAACATGCAAGGTGCATTTATGGTCCCAACTGAGGTATTGGCAGAACAACATTATAAAAATTTATTAAAATATTTGAACCCCCTTTTAGTCTCTGTTGAACTACTTACTGGGAATACTCCTCAAAAAAAGAGAAAGGAAATTTTCTCTAATTTGAACAATGGATTAGTTGATATCCTCGTAGGTACTCATGCATTATTTGAGGATAAAGTAATCTTTAATGCATTAGGTATGGTCGTAATTGATGAACAACATAGATTTGGCGTTACTCAAAGAAATAGATTACTAAATAAAGGGAAAAATACTAACTTGTTATCAATGACAGCAACACCAATTCCAAGAACTCTTGCGCTTTCTATTTATGGTGATTTAGATGTGAGTCAAATTACAGAACTACCTCCTGGGAGAGTTCCTATAACAACAAAAATAATTTCAGAAGATGATCTAACTAACTTGTTCAAAATTGTTGAAGATGAGGTCAATAAGGGAAAGCAAGCTTATGTGATTTTGCCACTTATAGAAGATTCAGAAAAAATGAATCTAAGCTCCGCAAAGAAAACATTCAAACATTTATCAGAAGAGGTCTTTTTTAACAAAAAAGTTGGATTGTTACATGGCAAATTAAGTTCACAAGAAAAGAATGAAGTAATTAATTCTTTTTTAAAGAATGAAATTAATATATTGGTTTCAACCACAGTAATTGAGGTTGGCATTGATGTGCCTAATGCCACAATTATGATTATTTATAATTCGGACAGATTTGGATTGTCTCAGCTACATCAATTAAGGGGGAGAGTTGGTAGAGGATCAACAAAATCTTTTTGTTATCTGGTAACCCCCGATAAAAATGGATTAGAAAATAAACGACTTTGTGTTTTGCAAAAATCTAATGATGGCTTTTATATTGCTGAAAAAGACTTGGAGCTTAGAGGACCAGGACAGATTTTAGGATATAGACAATCCGGATTGCCTGATTTTGTACTGGACAATTTACCTAACAATAAATTTCTTATTGATAAGGCTCGTGAAGAGGCTATTAAGATTGTTAGGGATGATCCTGATTTAAAAGAAAATATTGCTTTACGGAATATACTTATTGATAATTCTGATAATAAATTCATTCATGATTTCTTAAATTGAAAACTATCATTGTAATTTTTGATATATATGCCACTATAAATCAATTGCAAATTTCAGTTGAAAATTTGGAATAAAATACCAATTAAAGATAATGGAGATAAATTAATAGCTATACCTAGCTGCCTAAAGTTTTTAGATCCCCACCCTTACTCTCTTTTAGGAGCACCTTACAAAGATAAAACTTCTATTTGGAAATTAAGAGAGGAGGTCGTAAATAGATTATTAAAAGTAAATGATTATTTGATATCAAAGAGTAGTTTTAACCTTTTAATTTATGACAGTTGGCGACCTTTAGAAGTTCAGGAATTTATGTTTAAAAGAGCATTTTTATTAGAGTGTGAAAAATCCGATATTGATATTTCTTTTGAAAATATAAAATCATATCCATCCATTTTAAAAAAAGTTGAAAAATTTTGGGCATATCCTTCTTATGACACTAGGTGTCCTCCCCCGCATTCAACTGGGGGTGCACTGGATGTTTGTTTATCAGATAAGGGCGGAAATCTTGTTGAAATGGGTAGCATGGTTGATCAAATGGATGAGACCTCAAATCCTTATTTTTATGCAAACATAAAGAATGAAGAAGCAATTATTTGGAATAGTAGAAGAAATTTATTAAGGGATATTATGACTAAATTCGGATTTGCTCAACATCCTAATGAATGGTGGCATTTTAGTTATGGTGATCAATTATGGGCTTGGAAAAATAAAAAAGCAAATGCCCTTTATGGAAAAATTTAGATTCTATTGATTTTCATTTAGTAAATTCAATATATAATTTTCATCTTGAGAATTTATAAAATCTCCGAAATCTAAATCCAAATTACTCTTCCAATTATCAAATAATGGTTGAAGAGTTTTTTCTAAATCGTTAAGTTCCATTCTTTGTAAAAATGGTTTAGCAAGCCTTTGTAGATTTTTACTTCCACCCAACCATAATTGGTATTTGTTTTGCCCACTTCCAACAAGTGCTAATTCGGCCATATAAGGCCTGGTACATCCATTCGGACATCCTGTCATTCTGAATAATATTGTCTTTTGTATTTTTAGATCTAATAGTAAATTTTCAATTCTTTTTAATACATCAGGTAATATTCTTTCAGCTTCAGTCATTGCAAGACCACAAAGTGGTAAAGCAGGACAAGCTAAAGCGTGTCTTTGTATTTCATTAATGTTTTCTAAATTTTCGTATCCAATTTTTGATAGAGATTTTTGAATTTCACCTTTGTTTTTATTGGCGATATTACAAAGTAAAATATCTTGATTTGGTGTAAGTCTTAAATCTAAATTATATTTTTTAACAATACTTGTGATGGTATTCTTCTTATCTCCAGATAATCTACCTGATAATAATGGTAAACCTACGAAATGGGAGGTTTCATTTTGTTTATGCCAACCTAGATAATCAATAAGAACCTTATCAGGTTCTTTTCTAATTTTTTTAATTTCTTTTTTGAAATACTTATCAGAAAGTATCTTTTTAAACCATTTAATACCTTTTCTATGAAGAAGATATTTCATTCTCGAATTTTTTCTTGATTTTCTATCACCATAATCTCTTTGAATAGCCACAATGCTTTGTATTAATTCATAAATATAAGGTTCTTCAACATATCCAAGTGGATCTGCAATTCTGGCAAAGGTCTCTTCATTATTATGAGTGCGACCCATACCACCTCCTACATAGAAGTTACACCCTTCTAAGTTTCCATCTTTAGAGGTAAAGGCAACTATGCCTATGTCATTGGTAAGAAGATCAACAGAATTGTCCCCAGGAACTGTAACCGCACATTTGAATTTTCTCGGTAAATAAGTTGAACCATAGAGAGGCTCATCTTTTATTCCACTAAAAACATTATCTTTGAATTGGAGCTTCCTAATTGCTTCAATATCTTTGTCAGGCTTTATGGTGTACTCTAAATCTCCATCAGCCCAAAGCTCTAAAAAAGTGCCTTGGCCAGCGATTGGGGTGAGAAGATCTGCAACTTTTTTTGCCAATGCTCTTGCAATATTATAATCTGGCGAATCAAATGGAGCCGCGGGTGCCATAACGTTTCTATTTATGTCTCCACATGCAGCTAATGTAGAGCCCATTGAATTTACTATTGTTTGAATTACTTCCTTTAGGTTCTCCTTTCTAATTCCATGCATTTGAAAGGCTTGTCTTGTAGTAGCCCTGAGTGTTCCATTACCTAGTTTGTCAGATAATTCATCTAATGCTAAAAATAATTTCCCAGGGACTTCACCGCCCGGATTTCTTAACCTAAGCATCATTTGCCAATCTTTACTTTTGCCAGGCCTTCTATTTTCCCTGTTATCTTGTTGATAACTACCATGAAATTTTAATAACTGAACTGCATCATTGGTAAAATGATCGCTCTCATTGACTAATTCCGTAGCAAGTGGCTCCTTAAGAAATTTGCTACTTTTTTTAAAATTTTCAAATTTAGAAACTTCTAGTCCATTTGCCAAACAAACAGTTTCTTCCTTGGCAGGATCTTTTTTCTTTTTTACTTTCTCAACTTTGATCAAAGGACCAAAAAATATCTCTTTTTATACATTAGCGAAAAGCTTATTTAACTGGAGTAAATTATAGTAAGTGAAGTTATATTTTTTTCTTGTCTAAATATTTACTTGAGATAGGAACAGAAGAGTTGCCCGCAAAATTTTCTCATTCTGTTCTAGAGCAATTTAAATCTCTAATAGAATTTGAATTGGATAAAAAGTTAATCAAATTCGAACATATAGTTGTTACCTCCACACCAAGGAGGATAGTTCTACTTCTCGAAGGTTTAGTTGATTATGCAGAAGATAAGATAATAGAAAGAAAAGGGCCTAAATCAAATTCAGCTTATTTAAATGGATGTCCTACTAATGCTGCTTTAGGATTTGCTAATAGCTTAGATATAGATGTAGGTGAACTTGAAATAAAAAGTACGGAAAAGGGTGATTTTGTATTTGGAAAGAAAATTGAGAAAGGACAATCTACAAGAATTTCTTTGTCTTCGATTATCCCAAAATTAGTAAAGAGTCTTCAAGGCCCTCGATTTATGAAATGGGGTGCTGGGAACATAAAATTTTCAAGACCTATTAGATGGATTGCCTCTATTTATAATGATGAAATTCTTGATTTTGAATTTGATGAATGTGATCCAAAAATTCAAATAAGTAATAAATCAAAAAGTCATAGATTAATAAATGAAGTTTTTGAAGTTAAGCATGCTGATAATTTTTTTGAATTATTAGAACAAAATAGAGTTTTAGTTAAACGACATGAAAGAAAAGAAAAAATTGAAAGTTTAATAAATCAGGCATCTAAATCTTTAAATCTGAAACCTGACCTTTCAGAAGGATTACTAAATGAACTAACTGATTTAGTTGAATGGCCAGATTTAATAGTTGGAAAATTCAGTGAAGAATTTCTTGATCTTCCAGTGGAAGTTCTCTCAACAGTAATGAAAAGTCATCAGAGATACGTTCCTCTTTTATTGAGAAACAAAAGTTTTTCCAAACTAGATTTAAGCTCTGAAAAAAATATTAGTACAACTTTCTGCATTATTTCAAATGGTCTTGAAGAATCAAATAATAATATTGCTAAAGGTAATGAGAAAGTATTAAGGGCAAGGTTTTCAGATGCAAAGTTTTTCGTAGAAAGTGACAAAAAAGTTGCTTCAATAGAAAGAAATGAAAAGCTTAAATCTGTATCCTATTTGAAAGGACTTGGAAATATATTTCAGAGGGTAGAAAGGATAGAGGAAGTTACTAAAAAAATTCTTAAATTTTTAAATGATAAGTCTTTAGAAGAAAAAAAAATAATAGAAGCTGCTAAATACTGTAAAAATGACTTATGTAGCGAAATTGTTTTCGAATTCCCTGAGCTGCAAGGAATAATGGGTGGTAAATATCTTAAGTATGAGGGATTTAGTGAGGATGTTTGCTTGGCTGTCGCTGAACATTATTTACCTTCTTTTTATAAAGATGCTTTGCCATCCACAAAATATGGTGCAATAGTTTCCATAGCAGATAAGGTCGAAACTTTAATAAGTATATTTATTTCTGGTAAGCGTCCAAGCGGATCATCTGATCCTTATGCCTTAAGAAGAAATTTGAATGGAGTGATTAAAATAATTTGGGATTATGAAATTGATTTACCTTTAGATAAATTATTCAACGAACTTATTGATTTTTGGAAAATCGTATTTCCGAATTTAAACTTCTCAAGAGAAACAGTATCTAATGATTTAAATGAATTTTTAGTTCAAAGAATTGTTAGTCATCTAGAAGAAATATCACTAAGTAAAGAATTAATAAAGGCCATCTGCTCTTCTGATGAATTTTCTCAAAAAAGAGTATTGAATATTGTTGATCTTAAAAATAGGATTAAATCTATTGTTAATTTTAACGAAAAGGGTAATTTTGTTGAAATCCAGAAGGTAATTACTAGGGTAAGCAAATTAGCAAATAATAGTGATCTTTCAAGAGACGTTCTCTCAACAAGAGATTATGTAAACATAAAACTTTTTGAAAAAGATTGTGAATTGAAAGTTTTTGAATTTATTGGAGAATTAGAAAAACTTTTTTCGAAAGGTTATTGCAATTATTTGGAACTTCTAAATTTGTTTGAGATTAATGTAAACACTATCGAGGATTTATTTGATAATGAAAAGGGGGTCCTAATAATGTCAGAGGATTTAAAAATAAGAAATAATAGACTCAATTTGTTGAGCTTAATTAGAAATTATTCTCTAAAAATAGCCGACTTTACACTTTTGAACTCTTAACTTTAATGCCTCCCTTTATTGAATAATTTTTTAGCATTTTTTCTACTTCTTTATTTTCCCTAACAGCACTATCAACGGGTTTATATTTATGAGGTGCTAGGGCTTTCCCTCTTAAAATCGAACCAAGTGTAAGCATTGTAATTTTAAGTTGCTGTAATGGTTTCATGGATACAACTTTTTTATATAAGTAACTATCAAAAGTAAGTCTTTGTACATCCATGTCATCACACATCTCAACAAAGGCTTCTCTAGCAGAATCATTTCTGTAGAAAATATTTTGAAGGATTTCTAGCACCTTATAAGTTGTGCCATATTTTTTATCCCACTTTTTTAGGTAGTTTTTTAAATCTTTTTCTGATGGAATTACTTGACCGTTTTTTGATGCTTCAACAATTTCTTCAGCACACATTCTTCCGCTTTTTGCAGCAAAATAAATACCCTCTCCAGAACTTTTTGTAACATAACCAGCTGCATCCCCAACTAATGCCATTCTCCCAACTACTCTTCTTGGCCTTGGATGCTCAGGAATAGGGTGAGCTTCTACCTTTATTACTTCACCATTAACAAGTCTTTTCTTTGCCCTATTTCTTACACCCTCTTGAAGTCCTTTAATTAATGACTGATTCTTTTGCATGGTTCCAGTTCCCACAGCAACATGATCATATTTAGGAAATACCCACCCATAAAAATCAGGAGAAACATCAGTTCCGACATACATTTCAGCAAGATCTTCGTAGTAACTCATTTCTTCTTTAGGCAATTTAATTCTTTCCTGAAATGCTATGGCAACTTTGTAATCTCCAGCATCCATTGCTTTTGCGACTCTGCTATTTGCTCCATCAGCTCCGATTAAAAGGTCAACAGTAAGCTCTTTGAGTTCCCCTTTTTTATCTCCATTCGTAAAATCTGAGTAGGAAAGCTTATATGGCCCTTGATTATTATCGCCAGTATCAATAGAAGTAACTAATCCATTTATTAATGTAGCACCAAGGTCTGATGCTCTATTGCGCATAAAGGCATCCATAACTTCTCTTCTACACATCCCAATAAACTCATTATCACTTTTACCATAAACTCTATCTAAGCTTATATCTACCTCTCTATTTGATGGAGATATCATTCTCATATGCCTTACTTTTCTATCAATAATTGACTCAGGTAAATCAAATTCTTCGACCATGCAAAGTGGAATTGCTCCTCCACATGGTTTTGCATTATCTAATTTTCTCTCGAAGAGCCAAGTTTTTATTCCAGCTTTAGCAAGTATTTCTGCCGCACATGAACCACTTGGACCTCCACCAATAACAGCTACCCTCAACATATGAAAAAAAAATAATACTGTATATAAAAACTACATCTTTTTTGCTTATAAAAGTGCATTTCTTAAAATAATAGTTAATATCGAAATATCTTTTCCAAATTCACTTCTCAATATTGGAACAAAACAAAGATATCGATCAATTTGATATACCACTTGCCAAAAGAACTTACTTAAACAATCCAAATTCAACATTATTAAAAAAATTATTAATATTTTCTCCATTTCTTTTCCTTATATTTTCTGTCGCTGCATTGCGATTTATTAGAAATGTAGAATTAATACCTCTTAATAATTTTAAATTTGAGGTTAAAAGAAATCATGATGCCAGAATTTTGGGCCATCTTCCCTATAAGGAAACTCCTAAAGAGAAACTAATTTTAATTGAGCCTAATATTGAAGTTCATTTGGATATGAGCGATTCTCTACTAAAAATGAGAGAAGAAGCAAAAAAGGATGGGATATATTTGGTCTTCTTGAGTGGTTATAGATCAATAAATTTGCAAAAAGATATCTTTTTTTCTTTAAAATCTATTAGAAATCAAGAAGCGGCAGAAAGAGCTAGAGTTTCAGCCCCTCCAGGATATTCTGAACATAGTACAGGTTTCGCAATCGATATTGGTGATGCTACTCAAAGAGAGACAGACTTTGAAACCGACTTCGAAAATACTGACGCCTTTAGATGGCTCATAAAAAATGCAGCTAAGTTTCACTTTAAGTTATCGTTCAATAAAAATAATAAATATATAGATTACGAACCCTGGCATTGGAGATATGAGGGGTCAATTGAAGCATTAAAAGTTTTTGAAAGCGCAAATAGAAAATTATAAATCTAATTGTTTGATTTAATTATTCAATTAGATTATATTTTTCAAAGTCTTAAAGAGAAAATTCTCATAATAAGCATACTTTGAGTTAGCCTTAATAAAGTTAATCTACTATTTATATAAATTCTATAAATGTCATCTTCGATAAAAGAAATTAGAAATGTTGCAATTATTGCTCACGTAGATCATGGGAAGACAACACTTGTAGATGCATTGTTATCTCAATCAGGAATATTTAGAGACAATGAAGTTATCCCTACATGCGTAATGGATTCAAATGATCTTGAAAGAGAAAGGGGGATAACAATTCTCTCAAAAAATACTGCCGTTAACTATAAAGACACCAGAATTAATATTATAGATACACCTGGACATGCTGATTTTGGAGGAGAAGTTGAAAGGGTTTTGGGAATGGTTGATGGTTGTCTGCTTATTGTTGATGCAAATGAGGGTCCTATGCCTCAAACAAGATTTGTTTTAAAAAAAGCATTAGAAAAAGGACTTAGGCCTATAGTCTTTGTAAATAAAATTGATAGACCACGAGTAGTACCAGAAATAGCAATTGATAAGGTCCTTGATTTGTTTTTGGAGTTAGGAGCTGATGATGATCAATGTGATTTCCCTTATCTTTTTGGGAGTGGCTTATCTGGTTTCGCAAAAGAAGAGATGGAATCTAATAGTGACAATATGATGCCTCTTTTTGAAGCTATTATCAGACACGTTCCTCCTCCAATAGGTGACTCTAATAAGCCTCTTCAGCTACAAATAACTACTTTGGACTATTCTGATTTCTTAGGCAGAATAGTAATTGGAAAGATCCACAATGGGACTATAAAAAATGGCCAACAGGCTAGTTTAATTAAAGAAAACGGAAAAACTATTAAGGGTAAGGTTAGTAAACTTTTAGGATTTGAAGGATTACAAAGAATTGATATAAATGAAGCATTTGCAGGTGATATTGTTGCTGTTTCTGGTTTCGATGACGTCAGTATTGATGAGACCATAGCATGTCCCGATTCCCCTCATCCTCTTCCATTAATCAAAGTTGATGAACCTACCTTAAATATGACTTTTGTTGTAAATGATTCACCATTTGCGGGTAAGGAAGGGAAATTTGTTACTAGTAGACAATTAAAAAATAGATTGGAGAGGGAACTTTTAACAAATGTTGCCTTGAGAGTAGAAGAAACTGATTCTCCTGACAGGTTTTCAGTTTCAGGAAGAGGAGAATTACATCTAGGGATATTAATTGAAACCATGAGAAGAGAGGGTTTTGAGTTTCAAATCTCACAACCTCAAGTAATTTTCAGAGAAATTGATAATGTTGAATGTGAGCCTATAGAGACTTTGGTTTTAGATGTACCTGAAGTATCTGTTGGTTCCTGCATCGAAAAACTTGGATCTAGAAAGGCAGAGATGAAAAACATGCAGACAAGTTCAGATGGTAGAACTCAATTAGAATTTCTTGTTCCATCAAGAGGATTAATTGGATTTCGCGGGGAATTTGTAAGGATAACTCGAGGTGAAGGTATCATGAGTCATTCGTTTTATGAATATAAACCTAAAACAGGAGACTTTGAAACCAGAAGGAATGGAGTTCTTATAGCTTTTGAGGAAGGTGTGGCCACATTTTATGCTTTAAAGAATGCTGAAGATAGGGGAGTCTATTTCATTAAACCTGGAGTTAAAGTTTATAAAGGAATGATAATTGGAGAGAATAATCGACCTCAAGATCTTGAGTTGAATATATGTAAAACTAAGCAGTTGACTAATATGAGGTCTGCAGGGGCAGAGGAACTTGATACTTTGCAGTCACCTGTCGATATTACCCTTGAAAGAGCACTCGAATATATTGGTCCTGATGAAATGCTAGAGGTAACACCGGATACAATAAGAATGAGAAAAATAAATAAAAAGAAAAAAAATTAGTAATTGGTTTAATGAACGAAGAAAGTACAAAAAGTTTTCAAGATTCCCTTTTTACAGCTCTAAATCTTTTTAATAATCATGAATGGTATGAGGCTCATGATGCTTTTGAAGAAATATGGAATTCCGTAGATGGTGACGAAAGACAAGTTATCCAAGGAATTTTACAAGTATCTGTTTCTCAGTTTCACTTAAGTAAAGGAAATTTAAATGGAGCTACTATTTTGCTTGGAGAGGGTTTAGGCAGAATAAAAACTAGAACCAAGATTGATTTGGGGATTGATCTTGAATCTTTCTGCAAATGTTTGGAAGATTTATTGAGAAAATTACAATATAAAGAGCTATTAAACGAGAACGATAAGCCTTTTTTGAAACCTATTTGATGAATATATCTTTATCTTCAATTAAATTATTATTATCTATTTCATTTTTTTTTCAAGAAAAGAGGAAAACTAATCGATCTCATGAAAAATGAACCTAAATATTCATAATGTATCCCTTTCAATTAAAGGAAGATTAATCGTAGATGATGTTTCCATAACTGTAAATCCAGGGGAAGTTGTAGGTTTGATGGGACCTAATGGTGCTGGTAAAACTACAACTTTTAATCTTGCAGTTGGGAATATAAAACCAGATAAAGGTGAAATTTTAATGAATGGGAAAAATATTACCAATCTTCCTCTACCAATTAGATCAAGACTTGGGTTAGGGTACTTAACTCAGGAAGCGAGTATATTTAAAGACCTCACTGTTAAGGATAATATAGATTTGGCTTTACAAAATTCATCTTATAGTAGAGCAGCTATAAGAAATAGAAGAGAACAATTAATTAATGAATTTAATTTGAATAATTTTGTAGATAATTATGGTTATCAACTTTCAGGAGGAGAGAGGAGGAGGTGTGAAATAGCTAGGGCTCTCACTGTAGGCAGAAAAGGACCTAAATATTTGTTATTAGACGAACCTTTTGCTGGGATCGATCCTCTAGCTGTTAATGATCTAAAGAAACTAATTCTTAAATTAAGTAGTGATGGGGTCGGGATTCTCATTACAGACCATAATGTGAGGGAAACCCTTTTAATTACTCACAAATCATATGTATTAAGTGAAGGGAAAATTTTAGCTTACGGTTCATCAAGTGAATTGGCTGATAATCCAATAGTCAAGAAGTATTATCTAGGAGATAATTTCAAACTTTGAAATGCTTTTTTAAAATAAATTAAAACTTTATTATTAAAGATTTACTCATATATGAATGATTTTAATTATTATTTGGTTGTTATTGAATATTAAAACTTGAGAAATTTCTAGAAATGATACTAGATAATTTTTTTAAAAATTTAATATATGAACCTGTTTCAGTTTTAGGTCTTTTAGTTTTTTATTTTTTATTAGTTAACTTACCAATATCTTTAGGTGCAGTTTTTAAAAAAAAGTCTTCTTCTACAGTAAGACTTATTACGATTTTAGTGAACTTATTGATAACATTACAACTACTTTTTAGGTGGTCAATTTCTGGCCACTTTCCTATCAGCAATTTGTATGAATCTCTTTATTTCCTTACTTGGGGTATCACATTTGGTCAACTATTGGTTGAAAGAGAATACCAAGTTCCAATAATCCCCTCAATTGCTATACCTATTGAGTTACTGACTGTTGCTTTTGCTTGTTTTGTTTTACCTGAGGATTTGAAATTATCTTCCAACTTAGTTCCAGCTTTAAGGTCTAGTTGGTTAGTAATGCATGTTAGTGTCGTAATGCTTAGTTATGCAGCATTAATAATAGGTTCTTTACTTTCAATGTCAGTTTTGTTTATTAATAAAAATAAGCCGCTTCAAATCAGAAGTAGTTCTACAGGTATAGGAGGATTTAAACTTTCAAATAGCTATCCTGTAAATGATTTAGTTGAACCTTTTGAATTTTCTCATTCAGAAGAATTAGATACATTAAGTTATCGTTCTATATTAATCGGCTTTGTTCTTTTAACTCTTGGTTTAATTTCAGGTGCGGTCTGGGCTAATGAGGCTTGGGGCACATGGTGGAGTTGGGATCCAAAAGAAACATGGGCATTTATCTCATGGTTATTTTATGCCGCTTATCTGCATATGAGAATAAGCAAGGGTTGGCAAGGACGTAGACCAGCATTATTAGCATCTACAGGCTTTTTAGTAGTTTTAGTATGTTATTTAGGAGTTAATTTCTTAGGAATAGGGTTACATAGTTATGGCTGGATATTTGGATGATTTGTTAATCTCCCAGAATATTTATTGAGGTTCAGAAAGAACATTCCCCCTTTGAGCTTCTTGTGCAACTTTTCTCAAGTCATCACATCCCTCTTTTAATGTTGGGTAAGCAAACATTCCACTACCTGCAATAAAACAATTAGCTCCAGCATCTGCACATTGTGAAATAGTCCAATTTGCTTTTATTCCCCCATCAACTTCAATGTCGACATTTAAGTTTTTTTCGATAACAAAGTTTCTTATTTCTCTGATTTTATTAAGCATTGTTGGTATATAAGCTTGTCCACCAAAGCCTGGATTAACTGTCATAACTAAAACATGATCAACCATATCCATAATGTTTTTAATCATTTCAAAAGGAGTATGAGGGTTTAATGCAACAGAAGGAGATCCTCCTAAATCTCTTATTCTTCCGAGAACCCTATGCAAATGAATATTTGCTTCGGCATGAGCTATTACTACTCCTTGTTCACCATTCGCTCCCTTTGTAGCTTTTACATAAGATTCAAGCATGGTTTCACAGTTGTATTGACTCACCATTAATTGAGTTTCAAAAGGGACATTGCAATATTTCCTGCATGCCGCAATCATTTCAGGACCGAATGTAAGATTTGGCACGAAATTCCCATCCATTACATCAAATTGAATTCTATCTACCCCAGCTTCCTCGAGCTCTTTCACACAAGCCCCCATATTTGCCCAATCTGCTGGTAAAACTGAAGGAATTATTTGAATTGGTCTATTAACACCAGCTAAAGTTGTTTGATTTGACTCAGTCATTTAATTTTTAAAATATTTAATAAAGATACTATATTTAGTTGTTTATTCCTAATTTCAAGTCACGGCCTGATAAAGTATCACCTGTAAAGAGTTAAAAAAAGCTTACTAGCATAATAATTCTTATAAAAAATGACATTTTTTATGAGATCATACTCAAAACCTTTAAGAAAATCCTCAAAATTTAATTGTGAATCAAACTTTAATTCAAGAAATTCTCGAAGTTGTCGAGCAGGCAGCTATTGCCTCAGCAAAACTAACAGGACTTGGTCAAAAAGATGAAGCTGATGCTGCAGCTGTAGAAGCAATGAGATTGCGAATGGGCAAAATTGAAATGAAAGGGAAAATTGTTATTGGAGAAGGTGAAAGAGATGAAGCACCTATGCTTTATATAGGTGAAGAGGTTGGCAGTGGAAATGGCCCAGGGGTTGACTTTGCAGTAGATCCTTGTGAAGGAACAAATCTTTGTGCGAATAATCAAAGAGGTTCTATGGCGGTTTTAGCTGCCTCTGATACGGGTGGTCTTTTCAATGCGCCTGATTTTTACATGAACAAATTAGCTGCGCCTCCCGCGGCCAAAGGTAAAGTAGATATTAGAAATTCAGCTACTGAAAACTTGAAGATACTAAGTGATTGCTTGGGCCTTTCTATTGATGAGCTTACTGTAGTTGTAATGGATAGAACTAGGCATAAAGATTTAATTAAAGAGATTCGAGGATGTGGTGCAAAAGTACAACCGATTTCTGATGGTGATGTTCAAGCTGCGATTGCATGTGGTTTTGCTGGTACTGGAACACATTGCTTGATGGGTATAGGTGCAGCTCCAGAGGGTGTTATTTCCGCTGCTGCAATGAGAGCTCTCGGCGGACACTTTCAAGGACAATTAGTTTATGATCCAGCAATCGCTCAAACCTCTGAATGGGCTGATTACACAAAAGAAGGAAATATAAAACGTCTTAATGAAATGGGCATAACAGATATAGATAAAATATATGAAGCAAATGAGTTGGCATCGGGAGAAAATGTTGTTTTCGCTGGAAGTGGAATAACTGATGGCTTATTATTTGATGGAGTTAAATTTGAAAGGGATTGTGTTAGAACAAGTAGTCTAGTTATTAGTACATTAGATAGTACTGCAAGGTTCACAAATACTGTCCATATAAAAGATGGTGCTAAGAGTATCAGCCTTTAAAAATTCACTTTTGATTTTATGCATATTGTTGTCGTCGGACTGAGTCATCGCACGGCACCTGTCGAAGTGCGTGAGAAGTTAAGTATTCCTGACCAATCCATTACAGAGTCATTGAAAGCATTAAAAGCTTTCTCTGATGTATTAGAGGTGTCAATTTTAAGTACTTGTAATAGGCTGGAAATATATGCGCTAGTAAAGGATAAAAATACTGGAATTTCATCTATTAAAGAATTCATATCAGAATATTCTGGAATTATTTTTGAAAATTTAAATCCACATCTTTTTTGCTTTAGACAGGAAGAAGCAGTTTTGCATTTGATGAAAGTCGCGGCAGGACTGGATAGCCTTGTTTTAGGGGAAGGACAAATCCTTTCGCAGGTAAAAAAAATGATGAGATTAGGTCAAGAGAATCAATCTACTGGACCAATTCTTAATAGATTATTAACTCAATCAGTTAGTACAGGTAAAAAAGTAAGATCCGAAACAAATTTAGGAACTGGAGCTGTTTCAATCAGTTCAGCAGCGGTAGAACTAGCTCAATTAAAAATTGGACAAGAAAAGGGTTTTGATACTCTTGTAAGTTTGGAATCAGAGAACGTTCTTGTTGTTGGCGCCGGACGAATGAGTAGGCTTTTAATAACTCATTTAAAATCAAAAGGATGTCATAAACTTATCCTTTTAAATAGAAATATTGATAGAGCATTAAATCTTGCTCAAGACTTCCCTGATTTAGAGATTGTTTGTAAAGGGTTAAACGAATTGGAAGAAAACATATCATTATCTTCGCTTGTTTTCACCAGTACCGCTTCTGAAGAGCCAATTATTGATCTCACAAAAATTGAAAAAATAAATTTGAGTAATAGACTTAAATTTATTGATATTGGTGTACCGAGAAATATATCTAATGATGTCAAAGAACATGAATTTGTAAAATCATTTGATGTTGATGACTTACAAGAGGTCGTTTCAAGAAATCAAGAATTTAGACAGAAAATAGCAAAGGAAGCGGAATCTTTAGTGGAAGAAGAAAGGATCATTTTCCTAGAATGGTGGGCAAGTTTAGAGGCCGTTCCTGTAATTAATAAACTTAGATCAGATTTGGAGTTAATTAGAAAAGAGGAATTGCAAAAAGCACTTAGCAGAATGGGACCAGATTTTTCGGCTCGAGAAAGAAAAGTTGTGGAAGCTCTGACTAAAGGAATAATTAATAAAATACTTCATACGCCGGTCACCAAGTTGAGAAGTCCTCAATCAAGAGAAGAAAGACAAGTTTCTTTGAAAATCGTTGAAAAATTGTTTTCTTTGATAGAGGAGGATAAAAATAACTAATTTTTTTTGATTTATATTAAGTTTTTCCAGTGATTTATCGAAATACCTTTGTAAACTGACCATTTGTATTTCTAAATATGCCCATAATCAGTTACTTTAAGTAGTTGTATATCTACCTCCATTAGATTGAATGAAGCGTGTGTTGGCCATAATCCTCGGAGGAGGAAAAGGTTCTAGACTTTATCCTCTAACAAAAATGAGGGCTAAACCTGCTGTGCCATTGGCAGGCAAGTATCGTTTGATAGATATTCCGATTAGTAATTGTATAAATTCAGGCATTGAAAAAATGTACGTATTGACCCAGTTCAATAGTGCATCTCTAAATAGACATATAGGAAGAACCTATAATTTAAATGGCCCTTTCGGCCAAGGATTTGTTGAGGTTTTAGCGGCACAACAGACTCCTGATAGTCCGAAGTGGTTTGAAGGTACTGCTGATGCTGTAAGAAAATACCAATGGTTATTTCAAGAATGGGATGTTGATGAATATTTAATATTGTCAGGTGATCAACTGTACAGAATGGACTACAGTTTATTTGTTCAACATCATAGAGATAATGGTGCTGATTTAACTGTTGCAGCTTTGCCTGTTGATGAAGCTCAAGCAGAAGGTTTTGGCCTGATGAGAACCGATGATGTAGGAAATATAAAAGAATTTAGTGAAAAGCCTACTGGAGAGAAGTTGAAGGCTATGGCAGTAGATACTTCAAAATTTGGATTAAGCAAGGAGTCAGCTGCAGAAAAACCATATCTAGCCTCTATGGGTATTTATGTTTTTAGCAGAAATACTCTTTTCGATCTTCTAAATAAATTTCCTAATTACACGGATTTTGGTAAGGACATAATTCCAGAAGCCCTCAATAGAGGCGATACCCTTAAAAGTTATGTATTCGATGATTATTGGGAGGATATAGGAACCATTGGGGCATTCTTTGAGTCAAACCTTGCATTGACTGAGCAACCAAAACCCCCATTTAGTTTTTATGATGAAAAATTTCCAATTTATACTAGACCTAGATTTTTACCCCCTTCTAAACTTGTAGATGCTCAAATTACTGATTCAATTGTTTGTGAAGGTACAATTTTGAAGTCATGCAGTATTTTACATTGTGTTTTAGGTGTAAGAAGCAGGATTGAAAGTGACTCGGTTCTTGAGGATACACTTGTTATGGGAGCCGATTTCTTTGAATCTCCTGAAGAGAGGATCGAATTAAGAAAAGGCGGCGGAACGCCTCTTGGAGTAGGTGAAGGGACTACTGTAAAAAGAGCAATTCTTGATAAGAATACAAGAATTGGTGATAATGTCGTGATCATTAATAAAGATCGAATAGAAGAAGCAGATAAGCCAGAATTAGGCTTTTATATCAGAAATGGAATTGTTGTAGTAGTTAAAAATGCAACTATTGCAAACGGAACTGTTATTTAAATCTTTTCCATCATTTTTCGCTGACATAAGTATTTTTTTTGAGCAATTTTGTTGAGTTGCAGGCAAACTATATTTATTGAGTTTTTTTAATTTTTTATGTCCAAGGCACATTTCGGTTTAATAGGTCTTGGTGTTATGGGCGAAAATTTAGTTCTTAACGCAGAGAGAAATGGATTTTCTAGTGTAGTTTTTAATAGGACTTACTCAAAAACCGAAGAATTTTTACAAGGTCGTGGCCTTGGGAAGAATATAGAAGGAGCTGAAACTCTTCAAGAATTTGTTAATAAGCTAGAGAGACCTAGAAGAATTCTAATGATGGTAAAAGCTGGGCCCGCAACAGATGCTGTCATTGATAATATTTCTGGATATCTCGAGGAAGGAGATTTATTAATAGATGGCGGCAACTCTCAATTTAAAGATACAGAAAGAAGGGTTAATACTCTTGAAAGTAAAAGTTTTGGATACATTGGAATGGGAGTTTCAGGGGGTGCCAAAGGAGCTTTAGAGGGTCCAAGTATGATGCCCGGTGGTACTAAGGCTTCATATGATGCAATAGAAAGCTTATTAACAAAAATGGCTGCCAAAGTTGAAGACGGACCATGTGTTGCATATGTTGGACCAGGAGGCTCAGGTCATTTTGTAAAAACTGTTCATAACGGAATTGAATATGGAATTGAACAAATACTTGCAGAAGCTTATGACCTTATGAAGAGAGTCAAAGGTATGAATGGACAGCAGATGTCAGAGGTATTTGGTATTTGGAATAATACTGATGAATTAGCTTCTTATCTTGTTGAGATAACAGAGATTTGTCTAAATACAAAAGATGAGATAACTGGAGATGATGTCGTGGAAAAAATATTAGATAAAGCTGGCCAGAAAGGTACAGGGTTATGGACTGTTGTAAGTGCTCTAGAACTGGGGGTATCAGTCCCAACTATTTATGCATCTTTAAATGCAAGAGTGATGAGTTCTTTAAAAGAGCAACGTAGTGAGATTGAAAAAACTATTCCATCTAAAGAGATAGAGGATTTTGATTTAGGAAATATATCAGATGGAATGAAACCTTTATTTGATGCTGTAGTCCTTGCCACCATTGCTAGCTATGCCCAAGGTATGGATATTTTAAGAGAAGCATCTGCAGTATATAACTATGGTTTGAATATGCCGTCAATTGCTCAAATATGGAAAGGTGGTTGCATAATAAGATCAAAATTATTAAGTAAAATTCAATATGCTTATAACAAAGACCCTAATCTAAAAAATTTAATTTTTGATGATTGGTTTAATAATGAAATTGCGACTAGATTAGATAACTTATCTAAAGTAGTTTCTCTATCCACAAAGGCAGGTATACCAGTCCCATGTTTATCCAGTACTTTAGATTATTTAAATAGTTATAGAACAAATAGACTTCCTCAGAATCTCGTTCAGGCAATGAGAGACTGTTTTGGCTCTCATACATATGAAAGAATTGATAAGGAAGGTAGTTTTCATACTGAATGGATGAAATGATTGAAAAGGTCAAAAATGGATTTACCATAAATATATACAAAGACAAATTAGAACTATCAACAGCTGTTTTTAAGTTTATTGAAAGTCACATTATCCATACTTTAAAAAAGAATGACAGGTTCAAATTTTGTGTAAGTGGTGGATCAACCCCTAAGACTGTTTATCAACTGCTTTCTAAAAGCAATCTTAAATGGAATTTAGTTGATGTGTTTTTAGGAGATGAAAGATGTGTTAATCCAAATTCAGAATTAAGTAACTCGCTAATGTTGAAAAATTCTTTGTTAACTAATTTTGGATCTAAAGCTTATTTTTATGAAATTTTCAATGAATTAAACGCTGATGATGAAGCTACAAAAAATCAATTTATTTCTAAATTATTTGAAAAATGCGGATCAAACCCTCCCTCATTTGATTTAACTTTATTAGGTCTTGGAGACGATGGTCACACAGCTTCACTATTTCCTTACCAAAAAAATAATAATGTAGATGATTTCGTGATTTTTAATGAAGGCAAAGGATTAAAAAGAATTTCATTAACTCCGAAGGTCCTTTCAGCCTCATCAAAGATACTATTTTTGGTTAGTGGAGCCAATAAAAGAATTGCTCTTCAGAGGTTATTAGATGAAAAAGAGCCACCAGATAGAACACCATCAAAATTAATAAAATCTATTAATCAAATTTCAATATTTTGTGATCAAGAATCAGCAAAAGAATTAGAAATTTAGTTAAAGTCTATTAACAACTTAAATTATTTAATGAGTAAGAAAAAATTTTTATTCCAGAAAAAGGAGTTCGATGGTTGGAAAACATTAAATGATACTGTTATGGGTGGATCAAGTTCAGCTTTTTGTGAAATTTCAAATTCGGGTTTGATATTAAAGGGTAATATTGTCGAGAAAGCTGGAGGATTTGTTAGTTGTAGATCGTCTATATATAAACCTTCTTTAAATGTATCTGAGTATTCATCCTTTGAATTAAATATTGATGGACAAGGAAGAACTTTTAAATTTGCTGTCGCTTGTGAAGATGATCTCCTAGGATTAACCGAATTTATTCCGGGTGGACTTAGATGGATTAAATCATTCCCAACAAAAAAATTCGGGACAACAAATGTTCAAATTCCTTTTAGTGAGCTAAAACCTTCAGTAAGAGCTAATAAAGTACGTTTTCCATTTAAATTTAAACCATCTAAAATTAAAAGATTGCAATTTCTACACTCTAAGTTCGGTGATGATGGATTACTTAATAATGAGTTTAAACAGGGTTCAATAAAAGTTTTGATTAAATCAATAAGTGTTATTTGAAAATCCACCTAAAAATATAGAGAGCTTAATCGCTAAGTCAGCAGATTTAACAAATAAACCTTTTGTTCATTCTGTAGTAAAAATAAATGGTGAATACGAATTCGAAGCTGAAGATATTGATTTAACAGTAAATATCTTATGCCGAGATAAAGAAGGTAAAAGATTAGAAATTTATGATCTTGAATTAGAACTTTTTAAATCAAATAAAGAGTTGGTTTTAGTAATTTCTAAGCTTAATTTCCCTGACGAACCAATATTGTGGTGTGGAGTTAAAACATTATGGATGGATAGTAATAATGGGAAAAAATGCAACTCACCAAAATACAGCTCTAGATTGGAAAATTTAGCAAATAGGATAAAAAGTTTTATTGAGTAAGAAAATAAAATTTGAGTTGATTTATAAATCAGTAACAGCCCCTAAACTTGATGTGCTTACGATTCTTGAATATTTTGAAAGAATTCCTCTTTTGTATTTTCGAATAGGTTTTACCCAATCTTTTTTTCTTTTTTCTAATTCTTCGTCAGATAAATCAACTTCAATTAGTTGTTTTACAGCATCTACTGTAATTAAATCACCTTGTTTTATTAGAGCAATATTTCCTCCTACAGCAGCCTCTGGAGCTATGTGACCCACAACAAGACCGTAGGTGCCCCCGCTAAATCTGCCATCGGTAATTAAAGCCACCTTCTCTCCTAGCCCTTGACCTACAATCGCAGATGTTGGAGCTAACATTTCTCTCATTCCTGGACCTCCTACAGGACCTTCGTTTCTGATAACAACAACATCACCAGCTTTGATATCGTTATTTAATATCGATTTTAAACAATCCTCTTCACTTTCAAAAATCTTTGCGGGACCTGTTAATACAGGGTTTTTTACTCCACTAATTTTGGCTACAGAACCTTCGCTCGCTAAGTTACCTTTTAATATCGCTAGATGACCTTTTTTATAAAGAGGGTTATCTATGGCTCTTATGACATTTTGATTTGTTAGAGGCTTATCTGGAATATTCTGTAAGTATTCTGAGATGGTTTTGCCTTCAATGTTTTTGCAATCGCCATGAATTAATCCTGCATTCAAAAGTATTTTCATTACTTGTGGAATCCCACCTGCCTTATGAAGATCCACCGTCACATATTTACCACTCGGTTTAAGGTCACAAATAACGGGTACTTTTTGCCTGATTCTCTCAAAATCATTAATGTTGATATCTATTCCTGCAGTATTCGCAATAGCTAAGATGTGCAATACCGCATTTGTTGATCCGCCAATTGCCATAATTACTGATATTGCATTTTCAAATGCTTTCTTAGTCATTAGATCTAGAGGTCTTATGTCTTTTTCTATTGCAGAGACTAATATCTCAGCACTTTTATCTGCACTTAGTTCTTTTTCAAGATCTTCAGCAGCCATAGTGGAACTGTGAGGAAGACTTAACCCGAGGACTTCAATAACCGCAGACATTGTATTAGCTGTAAACATTCCTCCACAGCTACCAGCACCAGGAATACAATTTTTCTCTACTTGGATTAGCCTTTCTTCATTAATTTTGCCTGATGTTAATTGGCCAACAGCCTCAAATGCACTAACAACAGTAAGATCTTCTCCATTCAATTTCCCAGGCTTTATTGTCCCTCCATATATAAAAATTGAGGGAATATTCATTCTTGCAATAGCAATCATGGCACCGGGCATATTTTTATCACATCCACCTATAGCAAGTACCCCATCCATACTCTGAGCATTGCATGCTGTTTCAATTGAATCAGCAATAACTTCTCTTGAAACTAGGGAATATTTCATGCCCTCTGTTCCCATAGAAATTCCATCGCTTACTGTTATAGTCCCAAACATCTGAGGCATCCCACCTGATCTTTTAATTGATTCTTCAGCTTTGAGAGCTAACTTATTTAAACCTATATTGCATGGTGTTATGGTGCTGTATCCATTTGCAACTCCAATAATAGGTTTGTTAAAATCTTCATCATTAAATCCAACAGCTCTTAACATCGATCTGTTAGGGGATCTTTGCACACCTTGGGTTATTGCAGATGATCTGAGTTTATTCATATTATTTGAGAACCTTATTTATTCTATTGCCCCAACTCTTCAAGTTGCTTCCTCACATCAGCAATTGCAGAATTAAGTTGCTCAACTTTCTTCTCCAGATTCTCTCCTTCAACTTCATTTATATTTTCATTTGAATCAATCGCTTCAGAGCCGTCTTGAATTCTGGAGGAATACATCATTGCTTTTTGTTTTTTTTCCTCCTTTCTTTTGTCTGCTTCGGATATTAACCACCAAGCTAGACCTGCTGCTCCAATAAAAGCACCGCTTATTAATGATAAAAGATTATTTGAAGACGAATCTCTGTATTCAGACATTGGTAAAATATTACTCCTATATTCTATATTAGTTCTTATCTTGAAATATAGTACTCAAACGCAATAAAGGATTCCCAATACCCGGTACTAATAATTTTGTTTTTTCGTCTTCCTCATCTATGCAAGAGGTGTAAATTATCTGATTAGGGAATAATTTCCCAATTTCATTTAACCCTTTATTTGAGCAAATAGCAGCTATTAAAATAATCCTATTGGAATCAACACCTAATTCCTTTAATTTAATTAAAGTTTCTAATGTTGCTGATGTCTTCGTTATTTGTTCTGAGTAAAGTATAATGCCTTCATTTGACTCAATAGTTTTTGGAAGTTCTCCTAATGAGAGGGTTGAATTAGGAATTACTTCTTTAGATCCAAACCAAAGAGATAACCCTTCGGGCAACATTGCGAGCACTTTTATTGGATAATCATTATTAATAAAGAATCCATCAGCGTCCCCATTATCAGTATTTACTATTTCTTTTTTATATGGCAGCCAATTACGTAATGCTTCATATGTAAGCCATTTCCCTAATTGCTCATATCCTGTTGAGTACAAAATATTTGGAGTATTTTTTTCTCGCAATATTGAAAGCCAATGTTTTATTAATGGATGAGGAGGAACAATAACCTTTAGTGACATTGCCATATATTTTCCTTTAAGATACTCTTACAAACTTTAAATACTTAAGTTCTAAAATACAGTCTTATTATGATTAAATCAATCGTTTTCCCCTCACTAAAGAATGCATTAATTACTTTGTTATTCGTTGGGATTTTATTTTTTAATTCTGTAAATTCTGCATGGGCTAAAAGACCTCCTGAGATTAGAAACCAACAAGACCTTAATTTAGAGCCAGATATGCATGGACAAGATTTAAGCGGTAACGAATACGTTAAGTTTGATTTGAATGGGTTTAATTTCAGTGAAAGTAATTTAGAGGGAGCGGTGTTCAATAATAGTAAATTGCAAAACTCAAAGTTTACTGGAGCCAATTTAAGAGATGCACTAGCTTATGCAACAGACTTTACAGATGCCGATCTTTCGGATGTTAATTTTACAAATGCCTTATTAATGGAGAGTAATTTTGAAGGAGCAAAAATAGATGGTGCAGATTTTACCGATGCTGTTCTTAGTCGTACACAACAAAAACAACTATGTGCGATTGCTAATGGCACAAATAGTTCTACAGGAGAGAGTACAGAATATAGCTTAGGTTGTTAATCATCAAAGATGAAAAAAAAAATACCAGTTATAGTTGTTTCAGGATTTCTTGGTTCAGGTAAAACAACTTTTCTTAGATATCTATTAAAAGAGAGTAATAAAAAATTTGGTTTAATAATTAATGAATTTGGTGATGTTGGAATTGACGGTGATTTGATTAAAAGTTGTGATAAATGTAATGAATCCAAAGAAGACTGCGTAATCGAATTAAACAATGGATGTTTATGCTGTACTGTTCAAGATGATTTTGTTCCATCAATAAAAGCTCTCCTAGAATTTAATCCTCCTATCGAATCAATAATTATTGAAACAAGTGGCCTGGCACTACCAATTCCCTTAATTCAAGCACTTAACTGGCCTGAGATTAGGTCTTCCATCTATCTTGATGTCGTTGTTGGTATCGTTAATGGGGAATCAATGCTTAATGGTTTACCAATTAATGATTTAAATAAAATAACAAAACAATATAATGAAACAGATAAAATTGATCACAACGCCACTATAGATGAACTTTTTGAGGAGCAACTAGAAGTTTCTGATATTGTTTTAGTTTCTAGATCAGATATCTTAAATGATGATCAGTTTGACGTTGTAAAAAATAAAATTCAAGGAAGTCTAAACTCATCTACACCAGTGCTTAAATCCAAGAATGGCAAAATTGATTTAAATTATCTATTTGATTTTAATTTTAAAAAAGAGACTTATAAAGAATTTTTAACTGAAGAACATGACCATAATCATGCTGAGCTCGTATCAGATTCATTTAAATTAAATTATTTCCTTGAAAAAAATGACTTTGAAAAGGAGATGTCAAAAATCTTGGATGAATTAAATATTCTTCGAATAAAAGGACGTATTTGGATCCCAAACAAAACATTGCCTTTACAAATACAAATTGTTGGAAAGAAAATTAATACTTGGTTTGAAGAAGCTCCAGACAATTGTTGGAGACCAAATGATAATGCTGGGCTTGAATTAGTAATAATTTCCTTTGATGAAAAATCTATAAAAACTTTCAATAGAAAAATTAAAGAGAAATTTAAGATTTCAAGTGACCAAAAAATAGCAAATTGACTTTATAGTAATTCGTCGGGATACTTACTACAGTAATCAGTCCAAGATGGAAAATTCAAAAATTGCTTTAAAAAAAATAATCTCTGACGAAGTTACATCAATTGATAAAATAAAATGTTCAAAATGTGGAGGGGCAGGAAATTTTAAAACACATGAAAATTCTAGAAGAACTTGCTTAGTTTGTTTTGGTAGAGGCTACATAAACATTTAATAACTCAGAAAACCTTAAGGTAAAAATATTTGTTTATTAATCAATAGTACTTTTTATTAAGATTTAAACTAATCTTCTAGTAGAAATAAATTTTTAATTGGATCAATTTGCTGTAAAAGTTTTTGTAAGACTAAGACCCTCAGTTTTAGATCCAGCAGGGGAAGCTACCAAATTTGCTTCTATAAAACTTGGAGCCGAGGGAATAAAATCACTACGTATAGGAAAGATGATTGAGGTAAAAATAGAAGGTAATGGTGAAAACGAAGTAAGAGAAAAAATTGATTTATTGTGTGATAGGTTATTCGCAAATACTGTTATTGAAGATTATGAGTATTCACTAGAAAAATTATAAGATGGATAATTTTACTGTTGGAGTTGTTGTCTTCCCCGGTTCTAATTGTGATCGTGATGTTTCATGGGCATTGGAAGGTTGTTTAGACATAAGAACAAAATACTTGTGGCATGAGTCTTCAGATTTAAGTGATGTAGATGCAATAGTTTTACCTGGAGGATTTAGCTATGGTGATTATTTAAGATGCGGAGCAATTGCGAGATTCTCTCCATTAATAAATGCCTTGGATGAGTTTGTTAAAAGTGGGAAAAGAGTTTTAGGAATTTGTAATGGGTTTCAAATTTTGACAGAATCAGGTTTTTTGCCTGGTGCTCTTGTTGCAAATAAAAATCTAAATTTTATCTGTGATGACGTTGAACTGGATATTGTTTCTTCAAAAGGAGGTTGGTTTAATAATGGAGATGAAAAACAAACTATTAAGTTGCCAATAGCGCATGGGGAAGGAAGATATCATTGTGATTCTGATACTTTAAAAAAACTTGTAGATAATGATTTGATTGCTTTGAGATATAAAAATAATCCCAATGGATCCTCATTCGATATCGCAGGCATTACTAATGAAAAGGGAAATGTTCTAGGTTTAATGCCTCATCCAGAGCGAGCATGTGACGATATAATTGGTGGGACTGATGGTCTCTTTACATTAAAATCATTAATATTGTAATAAAAAAAAAAGACCCCCAGTTTTGGAGGTCTTTTTTATTTAATTTGGGAAGAAATTAAACAGCAGCTTTTACTTTTGGATCTAAATTACCTTTTGCGTAAAGATCAGCAAAATAATTAGTGCTGTTCTGTTTGATCTTACTTGCTTGACCTTCGCACCAGAACTGCTTGTATCTATCAAGACAAACTTGCTTCATGTATTTTCTGGCAGGTTTGTTGAAATGTCTTGGGTCAAAGTTTGCCTTATCAGCAAATGCTGCTTCTCTAACCGCGGCAGTGAAAGCAAGTCTGTTATCGGTATCAATGTTGACTTTCCTAACTCCATTTCTAATTCCCTCTTGAATCTCTTCAACAGGAACACCATATGTTTGAGGAATTTCACCACCATATTTGTTAATGATATCCAACCATTCTTGAGGAACTGAACTAGATCCATGCATTACAAGATGGGTATTTGGAAGTGCTTTATGAATTTCAGCAATTCTGCTTATCGCGAGAACTTCTCCTGTAGGTTTTCTTGTGAATTTATAAGCACCATGACTTGTACCTATAGCAATAGCTAATGCATCAACTTTTGTTTTAGCAACAAAATCTGCAGCTTCTTCAGGATCAGTCAAAAGCATATCTGTAGAAAGTTCACCTTCAAATCCATGTCCATCTTCTGCTTCACCTTTCCCTGTTTCTAATGAACCTAAGCAACCTAATTCTCCTTCAACACTAACTCCAACTGAATGAGCAAAATCTACTACTTTTTTAGTAACTGCAACATTATATTCGTAACTAGCGGGTGTTTTTGCATCTGCCTCTAGAGAACCATCCATCATTACTGATGTGAAACCATTTATTGCTGCTGAATAGCATGTTGATGGCTCATTACCATGGTCTTGGTGCATTACTACTGGAATATTAGGATATGTTTCTGTAGCAGCAAGAATTAGATGACGTAGGAAAATTTCTCCTGCATAATTTCTTGCCCCTCTTGAAGCTTGGAGGATTACAGGACTATCAGTTTCATATGCTGCTTCCATGATTGCTTGAACTTGCTCAAGGTTATTAACATTGAAAGCTGGAATACCGTAACCATTCTCAGCAGCGTGATCTAAAAGTAGTCTTAGTGGAACGAGGGCCATAATTAAAATAAGTTAAATGCTATATAAAGCATATGTTTCCGAGAGTTTAGTATAAAGAGGTATCAAATGTCACGTCATTAGATATACAAAATACTAAATTAAAGAAACTAATCTTATGACCCAGAGTATATTTTTAGAATTTTTTAGTTAGTAAGTGTAGCCTGCTACAAACAATTGCTCATCAGATGAAGGTTGAGATCCTGCTACATAGCCACCTTTTGAAGCTTCAGAGTTTGCTTGAGCTCTTGCTATTAATGCTTTTTGACCTCCTTCAACGTCGCTTCCTTTCCAGGCCTTTAAGCATGAGTGCTGTAATGCTCTTCCATAGGAGAATGAAACATTCCATAAAGCTTTCCTGTAAAGAGTGTTCATATTATTTAGATAAACAGAAGCAGCTTCTTCGCTTAACCCTCCTGATAAGAAAACTATTCCAGGAACAGATCCAGGAACGCATCTTTCCATAGTTCTAATTGTCATTTCAGCAACCTTCATAGGATCAGCCTTTGTTGGACAATCTGCTCCATTAACAGTCATAGAAGGTTTTAATAGAGTGCCTTCTAGAAAAACTCCATTTGCTTGACAGGCAATATAAACCTGCTTTATTACCTCTTCTTGAACTTCAGCAGTTTTTTCAATAGTATGGTCACCGTCCATTAAGATTTCAGGTTCAATAATTGGTACTAACCCAGATTCTTGAACTGATCTTGCATACCTTGCTAATCCCCAAGCATTCTCTTGAATTGATAGTTTTGAAGGACAACCATCATTTGTAATTTGCAGAACTGCTCTCCACTTTGCAAATCTGGCACCTTGTTCATAATATTTTGCGGCTCTTTCAACTAACCCATCTAGGCCAGAGCAAAAAGTTTCTACATCTCCTCCTCCTGGAAGAGGATTTAGGCCTTTATCGACCTTTATACCTGGAATAATACCTAAATCATTTAGTTTCTTAACCATTGACTCGCCATCTTGGTGATTCTGATAAAGAGTTTCTTCGAAGAGGATTGCTCCACTTATATATTTGCCAAGACCTTCTGTAGTAAAAAGCATTCCTCTATATGCCTTCCTATTGTCTTCAGTATTCTCAACGCCAATTCCAGCGAGTCTTTTACCTACTGTTTTAGTGGATTCATCTACCGCTAATATTCCTTTTCCTTTAGAAGCTAGTAATTGAGCATTTTCTTTAAGCTCATTTTTGTAATAATTTAAAGCCATTCTTTAATAATTCAGTTCAATTGATTTTTCCAGAATATGAAAAAAAAATAAAATCAATCCAATACTTTATCGGGTGATAATTGCTACTTATAAATGTATAGCCTTAAATTTTGATACTTAATCCACTTTTGGAAGATTCTCTTATGGCTTCGCAAACTTTATGACTAGCAAGTCCCTCACATAAGCCTGGGATTACAGGTATCCCATTAATTATACTCTGAGCCCATAAATTTTGAATTCTCAAAACTGGAGCTATTCTCCCATCAGTCCATGTTTTTACAAAATTAAAACTTGAATCTGCAGTTAGATTTTGTATTTTATTTTCGTTGTTTGAATATTTCAAATTAAAACCATGTACATAATCTTTTTGGTTTTCGCTTTTAAGAATTAGTGAACCTTCGCTTCCATATATTTCTAAACTAAATCCTCTACCATTTTTAGAAATTGATGATAAAGATACCTGACATGGAATAGGATTTGAGCTGTAGTTTGATATTTCTATATTAGCGAGACATACATCTTCACTCGTAACATCATTTAAATCAGATGAATTAGGTAAAGGTCTTTTTTTTATTGATGTTGCTAACTTGCCAGACACGTTTATTGCTTCTCCAAAAAACCAATTCAACATATCGAATGCATGAGTACCTAAAGCGCCAATAACTCCTCCACCTTTTTCTTCCAATGAATACCAATTCCAGGATCTTTTGGGGTCGGATCTACTGCCCATTAACCAATCTAATTTGACTAAATATATATCTCCTAAGATATTTTCATCAATAAGTTTTTTTGTCTGAAGGAAAAGAGGTACTGCTCTATATTCAAAATCAACACATACGCTTAAATTATTAATCAAAGATATTCTCTGAAGTTCTTCTATTTCAGGGGACGATATTGATACAGGTTTTTCTAGGAGCAAATTTTTATTATTCTCAAGAGCTTGTTTTGCTAACTTAAATCTTGATTCAGGAGGAGTGGCAATAATAATTCCATCAATTTTGGGAGATTTAACTAAGTCTTCCCAATTGTGAAAAAAATCTAAGCCCGTTTCTTTTTCTAATATCGATTTTTGCTTTTTCTCGTAATGATAAATTGCTACAGGAGTTAAATGATCAGACTCTTTTAATGCCTCTAAATGGACTTTTTTCCCAAATCCTAGTCCAGCGATCGCTATTTTTAATTTTTTATTTTTAGTATTCATTCTTATTTATTAATAAACTCTGAACAGCTATTTTCAATAACAACATCTATAAGTTCATCATTATTAGAAGTTTGCCATTTTGAATTGAATTGAGGAATTCCATTTATTGATTTATCTTTGAACTTTTTTTCATTGCAATTAATTCTCATTACATAAAGTGATAACTCTCCATCATCATCAGAATTAGTTGGATTCTTAAAGAACTTTGTTAATACACTTATTTCACCATTTGGGAGCGACTTAATACTCCCTTTATCAAGCCATTCTTTCCCATCATCATTCTCTTTAAGGAGAACCCAATCAACATTTCCTATCGCATATGAATAGGAGGCAAAGTTTAAAATAAAGAGAAGAAGGCTTAAAGAAAAATAAAATAAATTAGATATTATTCTCATTTTATATATTTGATTCTGCAAGTTCTTTTACACCATGAATTTTTAAAATTTTAGTCAGAGTATCCTTGAGATCTTTTCTTTTCACTATTACATCAACAAAACCATGCTCAAGCAGATATTCAGCTGTTTGAAAATTATCGGGTAATTTTTCTCTTAATGTTTGTTCTATAACCCTTCTTCCAGCAAATCCAATAAGTGCTTTAGGTTCAGCCAATATTAAATCACCTAACATCGCAAAGCTGGCTGTTACCCCTCCAGTAGTTGGATGAGTTAACAAGGGCATATATAGGAGATTTTTCTCTTTATGTTTTTTTAGTGCTCCAGATATTTTTGCCATTTGCATGAGACTTAACATACCTTCTTGCATCCTTGCTCCTCCTGATGCGCAAACAATAAGAATTGGAAAATTTTCCAAAGTTGCTCTCTCAATTATCCTTGTAATTTTTTCACCAACTACTGAACCCATGGATCCTCCCATAAACCTAAAATCCATAACAGCTAATGCTAAAGGCATTGAATTCACAGAACAGATACCTGTTACGACCCCATCTCTTAAACCTGTACCTGCTTGACTTTCTTTAATTCGATCAGCATACGCTCTTCTATCTTTAAAACCCAAAGGATCTGTAGGACTTAGTGAACTATCAAATTCTTTGAATGAATTTTTATCAGCAATTATATTAATCCTTTCATCGCTATTAATCCTATTGTGGTGTCCACAATTACTACAAACATTGAAATTTGAAATTAGGTCTTTTCTATAGGCTACTTGCGAACACTCTGAACATTTAACCCACAAACCATCTCCTTCGTCAGTATCTTGGGAAACTTTCCCAACAAATTGATCTTTACGCCTTGCAGCAAACCAGTCGATTAATGACACAACTTTTCCTGTTTTTTCTATTTAAATCTAAGTAAGGTACTTTTATCAAGAAAGATATATAAAAATTTGAGATCCTCTAGATTAAAAACTTCTCAAAATTAAAAAATAATGATTTGAGTTGATAATCAAAAATTTATTATTATTTATTTTTCTCCTCAATCATTTTATGAATTATTGGAGTGAGAATTAGTTCCATTGCGAATCCCATTTTCCCTCCATTTACTACGATACTTGTTGGACTTGACATAAATGAATCATTAATCATTCCAAGTAAGTATTGAAAATCAATCCCCCATTTCTCTCTTGCCCCTTTTCTGAAATGTATGATCACAAAGCTCTCATCAGGAGTTGGGATATTCCTGCATATGAAAGGATTAGAAGTGTCAATTGTGGGAATTCTTTGGAAATTAATATCGGTTTTGCTGAATTGTGGGCATATATGATTTATATAATCAGGCATTCTTCTCAATATAGTATCCACAATGGTTTCCGCTGAGTAACCTCTTTCTGCGTTATCTCTATGGATTTTTTGAATCCACTCTAAATTTGTTATCGGAACAACTCCAACAAGTAGATCAGCAAAAGAGGCAACATTGTATCCATCACCTTCTACCCCGCCATGCAAACCTTCATAAAAAAGTACGTCTGTTCCCTCAGGAATATCTTCCCATGGAGTAAATTGCCCAGGTTCTAGAGATGTCCCAAGTCTTGTATTATGTTCTTCTGCTTCTTCAAGACTATGTAGATAATATCTTTTCTTTCCTCCTCCAGTTTCACCATAGATTTTAAAAAGTTCTTCTAGCTTGTCAAAAAGATTAGCATCTGGACCAAAATGTGAGAAATTTTCACCTTTTGAAAGAGCGTCTGCCATAGCTTTTTTCATAGGCATTCTTTCAAATCTGTGGTAACTATCACCTTCAACAACTGCGGGAACAATATCTTCTCTAGCAAAAATATGCTCAAAGGCTCTTTTTACTGTACTTGTTCCTGCTCCTGAAGATCCTGTTACAGCGACTACTGGATGACGTTTTGACATTTTTTAAAAACAATATCTAATGATTCTGACAGGTCATATGCCAACTTTATGTTTTACTTAAAAATATTTTTTTATTTATTAATTTTTTTTTAAATTTCATCCATTATTTTATCTCCGATTTCACTGCAAGATAAAACTTCAGTAGACCCATCAGCTAAATCTGCTGTTCTAAATCCTTTTGATAAAACTTTATCAATGGCAGTTTCTAAATTTTCTGCAGCTTCTTTTTCATTTAATCCAATTTTTAACATCATGGAAGCAGATAAAAGCATTGCAATAGGATTAGCTATGTTTTTACCAGCTATATCAGGAGCCGAACCATGAACAGGTTCAAAAACGCCTGGGCCATTATTGTTTAAAGAAGCAGATGGAAGCATACCAATAGAACCAGTTAACATTGCGGCTAAATCGCTTAAAATATCTCCAAATAAATTACTAGTTAAAATTACATCAAATTGACCAGGATCTCTAACTAATTGCATTGCTGCATTATCAACGTACATATTGCTTAGAGATATATTTTTATCTTTTGAGGTGATATTTAAAACTGTATCTCTCCACAATTGACTAACCTCAAGAACGTTTGATTTATCAACAGAACATATTTTTTTATTTCTTTGGTTAGCAATTTTTATTGCTATTTCAGTTATTCTTTCTATTTCGGTCGAATCATAAACCATCGTATTGAAAGCTTTTGGGATTTTTGTATTTGTTATATGTCCTCTTGGTTTTCCAAAATAAATTCCTCCTATTAATTCTCTTACAACAATAAGATCTACATGCTCAACGATTTCTTTTTTTAATGTACTTGCATCTAATAGAGATTTTCTTATTTTGACAGGCCTGATATTTGCGAAAAGGTTTAGGGCAGATCTTAACTTTAGTAACCCACTCTCTGGCCTTAATTCTCTTGCAAGAGAATCATATTTAATATCTCCAACACATGCTAAAAGTACTGCATCACTTTTCTTACATTGATCTAGTGTCTCATCTGGAGCAGGAGTATCATATTTTTCATATGCTATCCCTCCAAATAATTTTTCAATAATTTCAATATCGAAATTATGATTTTTTGAAAGCTTTTTTAAAACTTTTTTTGAAACTTCTGAAATCTCTGGTCCAATTCCGTCCCCTGACAATAAAACAATCTTATATTTCTTCATTTAAATTTTTGTTTAATAGAACAATAAATTATTGCTTGTCTAATTGTCTAAGTTTTTTTGCTAATTCTGGTAATTTTTTAAAAATACTTGAACTCCTTAGCCATGATTTATTTTCCATCGCGGGGAAACCACTTATTACCTTGCCATCTTCAATGTCACAATGGATTCCGCATTTTGAACTCGCAATGACATTATTACCAACTTTTACTCTATTATTGACTCCTACTTGCCCTGCCAAAATAACGCCATCTCCAATATTTGCGCCTCCAGCGATACCAACTTGAGCTGCAAATGCACAATTCTTTCCAATTTTTACCCCATGACCTATTTGTATTAAATTATCCAACTTTGTTCCCTCATCAATAAAAGTAAATCCAACTGCGGGTCTATCAATACAACAATTAGTTCCAATTTCTACAAAACTCATTATTTTTACTCCACCTTTTTGCGGCATCTTTACCCATTTGCCATTTTCAGGAATAAAACCAAATCCCTCTGATCCAATAACAGAATTTGAATTAATTACACAATTATTTTTTAGAGTGGTATTTTCGTAAATAACACAATTTGAATGAATTATATTATTATTCCCTATTCGAACATTGCCTAAAATTGATGATCCAGGAAGAATATGATTTTTGTCTCCAATTACGGTATTTTCTCCAATATAGACATTAGGTCCAATATGGCAATCTGCTCCAATTATTGCTGTTTTATCTATAACTGCTGAAGCATGAATTCCTGGTTTGAAATTGATAGTTTTATATAAATAATCCAATACTTCTGCAAATGCAATTCTTGGATTTTTAACGATTATGTTAGATATATTGAGTTTTTTTAGGGCACTAACGATTTCATCATTGTTAGTAGTTATTATTGCTGATGCTTTAGTTTGATCTAATTTTTCTTTAAGAATATTATTTTCTTCTAAAAAAGATATTTGATGTTTAACTGCAGCATCTAATGAGGCAGCATCATCTATATTTAAGTCTTCGAAAATATTGTCACTAATAAAATTTGAATTTCCTTTTTTTATTAGATCAACTAAATCACTTAAAAGCATTTTTCAGTTTTAATTTTTTTCTAAGAGAGAGCAAGAACATCTCTATGAACGACAATTATCGAGGAGTTGTTATTTTCTTTATTATTTAAGATACTTCTTAATTTGTCGCTACTTATTGATACTAAACCTTTTGCAACTTCTTTATCATTTGTATTTACGATTTTAACTGCCTGATTAATCGTAAAGTTTCCTTCTACATTCTTAATACCAACCGATAAAAGTGAGGCACCTTTTTTTTTAATTGCAAAAGAAGCGCCATCATCTAAAGTAATTTTCCCTACTGTTTGAATTGCATGTGAAAGCCAACTTTTTTTGTTTCCAATAGGTTTTTCAACTGGATAAAATAAGGTTCCAATTTTATTATCATTAAATATTTCAATTAAGTTTTGTTTATTAGTTCCATCAATTAGTTGGACTTCGACTCCTCCTTTTGTTGCTATTTCTGCAGAAATTAATTTTGTAGAAATTCCTCCTGTTCCCCATTCATTATTTGAGTTTTGAATATTTTTATCTTTAATTTCCCTTAATTCACTATTATGAACTTCTTTAATAGGTTGCGCATCTTTATTATTACGTGGATCTTTTGAGTATAGATTTTCAATATCGGTTAATAAAATAAGCTTGTTAGCATTTATAGCCAAGGCAACTAAGGCAGAGAGGGTATCATTATCTCCATATTTAAGCTCTTCATTTGCTACGGTATCATTTTCATTTACTATTGGAATAACATTCAAATCGATTAATCTTTTTAAAGTTTTAGAAGCGTTATTAAAGGATTCTCGTGAATTGAAATCAGCTTTAGTTATTAAAATTTGAGCAATATTAAGACCTAATTTATTAAATACTTTATCGTATAAGGACATTAAATTAACTTGACCTACTGCAGCAGTAGCTTGAAGGGTACTTAAATCATTTGGCCTTGTTTTAATATTTAACTTTTGGCAACCTAATCCAACGGCTCCACTAGTTACTAAAATTAACTTGTTTCCTTTTGAAAGAAAACTTGTAAAGGATCTTGAAAGGTTTTCAATAACTTCTTCTGTAGATGTTTCCTCTGTTCCTCTTAAAATACTAGTACCAATTTTTATAACCCAAGTTTTCATTTTATAAATTGAGAAATTAATTTTTCTATTGTCAAAGTTAAATTAAATTTTATAGGCAAGCCATCTCTATTTAATCTCTTAACTAATATTGTTTTTATATCACATCTATTCCCAACAATAATATCTGTAAAAATTCTGTCGCCAATAATGGCTATATTTTTTGGCTCTCTGCCAATTTCTTTGATAACAGACAAAGTTACTTTTTTTCTAGGTTTTGATGCATTGTATTTATACCTTAAATTTAATTCTTTCGCTATTTTTGCGATTCTTTTTTTTGATGGATTATTACTTATTAGATATAAGGAGAAAAGTTTTTTAGATTCTATGATCCAATTTTTTACAGCTTTTGGGATCATATTTGATTTTCTATTTACTAGAGTCCCATCCACGTCTAGCAATAAAGAATTAATTCCTTTTTTTTGCAACTCAGATTGAGAAATATTATATATTGGTAAGTTTGAATCCCAATTGACATTTAGGATAGATCTCATTTATTTTAAGAACTACTTTTTTCAAGCTCAGTTTCAATCAAAGGTTGAATTTTATCGAACTCATCATCTTCAACTAATAAGGCACCTTTGTCTTTTAATTTACCAACAATAAAAAAAGGATCTAGTGGTATATATAAGCCATATTCTTGATCAAAAAGATTAAAGTTAACTAGCAATTCATAACTCTCAGTATCATCATCGACGTAATCTTCTTCTAATTCATCGTAAATTGGTTCTTCAAGTTCTCCTGATACTGTTAATGTAACTGCTGATCTGATAAGTCTTAAATCATGTTCTTGAAGGACTGCTTCAGCATTTTTTAGTATTTGTTCATTTTTATCTATTTTCTCAATTAGTTCAGGTTCATCTTTTTCATTTATCTTAAAAAGACTTACTGGTGTATCAACTGGCGTTAATAAAGCATATTCTTGGCCTTCAACACTTACTAATTGTTCAAGATAACAAAATAGCTCGTTTCCATTTGAGTCATTTAATAAAAGAGTCTGTGCATCATAATTATCATTTGAATTGGCTTCTTTCATTTAAAAATTATCTATCCTTTTTAATACTAATATTTTATCTGACGTTTACCAGCTATTTCTTCTAATTCAGGACCTTCTTCGATCCATTGTTCAAGTATTATTTTTGCTGAAAAACTATCAATCAATCCAGATTTATCTTTTTTTATTCCAAATCTTTCTGAAGATTCCCAAGTTGAACTATGTTCGTTGACATAAGAAAATGGAAGCTTTAATTCATTTGAAAGTAATTGACCGTAATTTTTACAGTCAATAGCTTGAGTGGTCATTTGACCTTCCTCATCTAGCGGAATACCCACAATAAAACCAGACAAATTAAATTCATTTATATAATTTCTAATGATTTTAATCTCTTGATTATTTTCAAATCGTTTTACTGCTGGAAGTATATTTGATGTTATGCAGAGGGGATCACAATAAGCTAATCCTATTCTTTTGGTACCTATATCCAAACTCAAAATTGACTTGGGTTTGGGTTTGCAAAATTTCACTTTGTTTTTAATGGAAAAGGAGATGGATATGGATTACCTTGTGGACTTAATTTTTCAAAGATTGATTCCAAAGATTGATTTATTATATTTACTTGTTTGGCTTCATTCTTAATTATTGTGTTCCTAATAAGAATTATTTCTTGATTTTTTTCTTTGATATTACACTCTTCGAGAAAAATATTTAATTGAGAATTTTCTTTATAGGTTTTTAAATATGAAACAGGTGATTTTTCAAAAAATCTTTTTATAAATTCTTTTAAAATAGAATTGAATCTCTTATCCCAATATCTACTTATAGTTAAAGTATAAATTTCCTCATTTTGATAATTAATATCTTTTAAAATTGTACATAAAACTGAATTTTCATGTATTAAAGCACCACTCTTTGAGTTATTTCTTTTAAGAATGTCGTCTTGATCAAAATCTAAAATATTTCTTATTAAGGGAGATTGATTTGATCTTATGAAATTAACTATTTTTAATATATTTTGTTTGGTAATGTTTTGGAATTCATTAATTAATGTATAGGCATTGGTATTTTGATTTTTAGGTTTATTTAGATCAGAACCATCCCAAAGGATTATCTCTCCTAAAGGTTGAAAGCCTAATTCTCTTGAGTTTGATATGAGGTCAACATTATTTATATCTGAATTAATTATCCAACTTGAAGTTTTGATTTCTTTTATTGAGATAGATTTTTTTATCAATCCTAAAGTTAATTGTTTATCGGTTAAAGAACACTTGCTATTAATCAACTTGGGCTTAGATATTTTTAAGCAAGTCTCTTTTTTGTTTAAAGGAAAAATATTCAAATAACCAATAATTTCGTTTCCATATATAGCAATTATGCATTTATTTTTATTTTTCTTAAGATTATTCAAGAAGATTTTTAAGTCATCAAAGGTATTGATAATTGCCATCTTTAAAAACCAATTATTCAATTCCTTATTTTTAATATCTATTAAAAGATTAATGTGTCGTATATGGAGTTCTTCAAAAGTTACTTCCATTCCTTTTTTAGATTGAAAAGAGTAAGAGGTATCTTTTTTCATTTACTTTTTTTCTCTTATTAATACTATAGGGGTTTTTTCATCTCCATTGCCAGCTGGATTAGATAATAAGTTTTTTTTAAGTATTTTATTTACTTTTTTATTTGAACTTGCTAAGACTTTCACACCTCCAAGATCATTAACATCGACAACTGCAACATCTATATTTAGATAGTTCGAAACCTCCTTACAAAATAAATCCGCATTGAGAGGACCCATAACTATACTCTTGTCGTAAGGTGTAACTGTGCCGCTTATATCATCAATGAGGGATGATTCTGAACCAGTTAACCTATAAAACATACCCTTAATCCCAACTAATTTGAAGAGATATCCAACAAATAGTGCAAAGGTTATTCTTGTGACTCCGATTCTATTTATTAATAATTGCATCCCGCAAGCTGTTGCGAGACTGCTTGTAGGGTGAAAAAAATAACATAAAGCTTTCGAAAATAAACTATATTCTAAATTTTGAGGGGAAATATATCTATTTTGCATAATCGCTAGCGGACTCTCACCGATAGTTAAAATATCATTTTTTTCTACAATTCCTTTGCAGTATTCAATCACAGTATTTACTGGGTTATCAAAACAACCAAGTAAATCAGTTTTAATAGCAAAAGCTTTATATTTATTATTTATTGGAATTTCAAAAACTTCTTTCGGCCTTTGTTTTTGACCATCTAAATTAATTAAGAAACAATCCTTATTATTTGAAATACCAAAATGTCCATAGTTCTCCCAATATATTTTTAACCATAGATATTTTATTTTTTTTCTAAAATTATCATTGCCAAATTTATATATTATTCTTACAAATAAATCTGAATTTGACTTGATAATTGTTGTTGGCCAGTAATTATTTAAATTCTTAATTTTATTATTTTCATATATGTAAATATCTTCTTGATAATTAAAATTTTGGCAATATTGGTTACCTTTACTTTTAAAAAAATCTAATTCAAAATTTATATTAGAAACCATCGTCTCTTTGGTTTTACTTTTATTAGTTATTTTTAAATCAATAATTAATTCGTTTAAACCATCCTTTTTTTTGATTTTGTAATTTATTGGTACCAGATTTAACTTTGATTTAGGCGAGTTTTTAATATATAAATCTGAAATAATTAAAAATATTAAAATAACTAAGAAGATATTTATTAATATCATTTTTTTTAATTAATTTTTGTTTTTATTTTTTTTTTCAGAAATGATGCTGTTGTATTCATTAAAACTTTCTACAGAAAATGTCGTTTCTTCTATATCAATTCCCTTTTGTTCTCCTATAACTTTGTTTAATTCATCGATATTAATCATTCCATTTTTATCAAATTTAACTTCACCATTATTATTTAAAATAATGGTTTGTGGAATTAATCCGTTCCAATAATAATTAGGATCATTTCTAAGATCAGACTTTTCTTTATCCTGTAATTCATCAGTAGTTAGAGCAATGATATCTATATTATTTCTCCATATCAAATCTAAACCGGATATTATAGGAGCCATAGCTTTACTATCCGAGCTGTCGTCAAGATAAAAAAATAAAACTGAAACTCTTTTATTTTTTAATGATTCCTGAAGAGTTGTCTGGGGAGGAACTATAGCCCCATTACCTGCGTATATTGGAAAAATGTTGCCATCGTAACTATCAGTATCTCTAGAGGCATTTGCTTTAAATGGGCTTAAGAAAATTAATGCTATCAGGATCCATTGAATTATTTTCATTAAAGTTTAATAACTTACTTTGAACTTGATCTTCCTAATCCTTGAAGGATTCCTTTCCCCACTAAACCAATAGCTTTACCAACGACCTTTGTAAGGAAAGTTACGAAAAGATTACCGATATATTTTACAGCAACTTCTAACTGCGGTGCTACGGCATCTCTTATCTCAACTAACAATGTAACTTGTTTTTGTAGCCATTCTAGATTCTCTAATTCTTTCTCCCTATTTTCATTTTTAAAATAACGGGTAAATTTTTTATCGATAATATCAATATATTCTCGTTTACTCTCATATAAATAGATAGGCATATAGATATAGTCATGCCAGCGATTGTAGTTATTAATATTATTTCTAAATCTTTCAAAATTTCTTGTCGATTGTAATTCGGGATTTATAAGTACAGTTCTTAATTCAGGCCAAGAAGAACAAATATTAAAGATTTCAGAAGCTAATAAATTACAGTTCCTTATTGTCCAGTTTGAAATAATATTTTCAAGGATCAAAAACGATTCTGTTTCATATAGAGGGAGTAATTTCCCATCATAGTCAAGAGCTTCATTTTTAATAATTGGCTCAATAAACATAATTGATTCATGTGATTCTCTATCTATCTCTTCGCAACTTACCTCACTATAAATAAAATCATTTATTGAAATAGATTCGCCTCCTTTTTTTAATCGAAAATAACTGTCTGTGATATTTGAAATTGTATTGACTTTAAGTTCTTTTATAAGAGAATTTAAATCATCTTTAAAATCTTTCTCCTTATAGTTTTCCTTAATATTTTTGACTAAATTATCTAACTCATCTAACATTTTGCAAATTAGTCGTGAAATGAATTCTTTCTTTATTCCAGAGAGAATTATTGATGAATTATTAAATTCAACCTGTAAGTTAGTTGCGCTATACCTTTCTTTTAGTCTATCTAAAATCAAATTCCATACTTCTGCGGTGTTTTTATCTTTAATGAAAACAGTGTTCTTATTTTCAAGATTAATTTTATTTTCAGTGTAAACTGCCTCTGTATAGAGTTCTAGTGAATTACCCCATAAGAAAATTAGAAAAGATTTTGCAGTAATAAGTTCTCTTAATCTTCCTTTTAAAATGAATTTATAAAATTCTGGTGTTGAATCAGAGTTGACATATTTGAAAATATAGTTAATTTCAGAATCTATTTGTTTAAGACCTGAAGTTAGAATTTTTTGACTAAAAGAGAGAGGCTTATTTTTGTTTAATTGAACTCGGGAACTATTTTCAATATCAAATACCCTTCCTCCATTTAAAATGGTATCAATAGATTCAAGAACTTTTTCTGCACTGGGATTTAAAAGAAAACCTTCAGCATTTAGCGATGGAGGGGTATTTGCTTCATAAACAAGTTCGCCAGAGAGAATTATAAGAAACTTTGACTCATCATATCTTTCTCTTAATTTTAATAATTCTAACCTTATAAGATCTTCTGATTGGAAATTAAGAACATTCCATATAACTAAATCTGGAGTTTTATAACCTGTTCCATTATTAAAATTAATTTCTAAATTTTGGTCTAGTGATGTTAACTTAAGGGATAAAGATTCCGCTATTAAGCTTGGAGCAATAATCAATATCGACTTTTTTGAAATTAATTCCAAGACTAGATTTCTTATCTCTTATACAAAATTAACTAACAATTACTGCAAACACCAGCCTTAAATCAATTTTTATACTCTTTTAAGCGTAGTAATTTGTGTTTAAATCAATGTCATTTAATCTCTCTGATGACAATATATTATTCGCTTCGTTTATCGTGAATTTATTTTCATATAGAGCTTTACCTACTATTACTCCAAATAGTCCAGAGTTTTCAAATTTTACTAAGGATAATAAATCAGAAATTGAACCAACACCTCCTGAGGCTATTACTGGAATATCTGTAATTTCAAGTATGCTTTTTATGAATTCTTCATTTGTCCCTTCTAAAGTCCCATCTGTATTTATATCTGTAACAATAAAACTAGCAATTTTAAATGAAGAAAACTCCTTTACTAGATCTGTGGCAAAAATATTAGATTGCTCAAGCCACCCCCTTGTACTAACTTTCCCATTTTTTGCATCTATCCCAACAATTATCCTTCCAGGAAATTTATTTGATAAGTCTTTAACTAGTTCTTTATTTTCTATTGCAGAGGTTCCCATGATAACTTTCTCAATACCATAAGAAAATAATTGTTCTATCCTTTCTTGAGACCTTATACCCCCACCTATTTGAATAGGTATGTTTACTGTTTTTGCAATCTTTTTTATTGATTTATCGTTTGTTGGGGATCCAGTTTTTGCAGCATCCAAATCAACTATATGTATATATTTTGCTCCTTCGCTTTCCCAAAATTTAGCTTGCTCATGAGGCTCTTTTGTGAAGTCTTTTCTTTTATTAAAGTCGCCTTTAAAAAGCCTTACACACTTACCATTCATTAAATCAATTGCTGGTATTAGGTCCATAGAATCATCCTTTTCATTAATTACTTATTAGTAGTACTATTCAATATGTAATTCTCTTTAAGATTACTACTTCAGTTAAATATTTTTTGAATATGAAAATTCTTGTAATGGGTGGTACTAGATTTGTTGGCAAGTCTTTGGTTGGAAAGTTATTAAGTAAAAATCATGATATTGATATTTTCACGAGAGGTAATAAAAGTAATCCTGAAAAAACAAATTTAATTAAGGGTGATAGAAATAATTCAGAAGATATCGTCAAGCTAAGAAATGAAAAGTATGATGTTGTTTTTGATATTTCTGGACGAGAGTTAGAACAAACCAAACTTCTTATAGAAAATTTAGATAACTCTTTCCAGAGATATATATATGTAAGCTCTGCAGGTGTTTATAAAGATAATTCTGAACTACCCTTATCCGAAGTTGATCCAATTGATCCAGAAAGTAGGCATAAAGGAAAGTTTGAGACAGAAAATTGGTTAAAAAAACAAAAAATTCCTTTTACAAGTTTTAGACCTACTTATATTTATGGACCAGGAAATTACAATAAAATTGAAAATTGGTTTTTTGAAAGGTTATTTACTAAAAAATCTATACCAATTCCTGGTGACGGTTCTTTAATTACTCAGCTAGGCCATGTTTCGGATCTAACTGATGTAATGATTAGGTGCATAAATTATGAAAATTCCAGAAATAATATTTACAATTGTTCAGGTGAAAAAGGAGTAACAATCAAGGGTTTAATCTTTTTCTGTGCGAAAGTTCTTGGTTTAAACCAAAATGAGATTTCTCTAAGAACATTTGATTATCAAAAATTAGATCCTAAGTCTCGAAAGGGATTTCCAATTAGATTAAATCATTATCAGACTGATATCTCTAAGATAAAACGTGATTTAGAGTGGGCGCCAACTTTTGATTTACTAAACGGTCTAAAGGATAGTTTTGTGAATGATTTTAATAATAAAAAGAGTGAGGAGTTTGATGAAAATTCAGATAATATTCTTTTTAATTCTTAAATAGCCTAATAAAGTCACTAATGTCAGGATGAATCCTAACCAATAAAAAATTAAAGCCAAATTATTCAATAAGGTAATTTTTAATGGTGTAAAGAAGGTAATTACTGAAATAAAAAAGAAAAATGTTTTATATTTTCCTAACATTGACGCTGGTAAACCGTCTTTTGTAGAGTTCCTTAGGCTAGAGATAATTAATTCTCTAAATAAGATTAATGACAAAGACCAGAAGGGTATAAAATTATTTTTACAAAGGAAGGTCAAAGGAATTAAATAGAATACTTTATCGCTTAAGGGATCAAGGATAGCTCCTAATCTGGTTTTAAGATTAAATTTCCTTGCAATTAACCCGTCAAAATAATCAGTTAAACCTCCAATAATAATCAATATAAAGACATAAAAAGGTCTGTTAATTTCTAAAAAAAGTATTAATGGAAATACAAGGAAAAGGCGAGATATCGATAATAAATTGGGAATATTCAATGCCAAATTTTTAAAATTTTTTCTTAATAACAAATTAGTTTTTGCATATAAAAAATATATTACACTCTCAACAAGCTTAAATTTTAAGTAAAAATTTTAAATGGTTTTTGATGCTAGATTCTAAATTTAATTTAAATCTGAATCCTAAAGATTATAAACTCAACTTCTCTTTATGAATGGTGATGTTTTATATTACAAAATTATTCCTTATATCTAATGCAGCCTCATAGCCTAAAGCTATCTCCAGAATCTGATTTGATAAATTCAATTAAAGAATATTCTTTATCGAATAATTTATACGGGTATGTTTCTGGAGTGGTTGGTAATCTTAGAACAGTTTGTATTCAATGCCCAGGTAATCAAGAGATAAATAAATTTGAAGGAAATCTAGAAATAGTTTCTTTAAACGGACATTTTAATAAAGGAGATGTTCATTTACATTTGAGTTTTGCAGATGAGGGATGTAGTGTGTTTGGCGGGCATCTAGAGGAGGGATGTATTGTAAAAAAAGGTACTGATATATTTTTACTTTCTTTTGAACAGGAAATTATTAATATCTCAAATCATGATTTAATTACTAATGAATCACGTGTAAAAGCATATATTTTAAAGGATTGTCCTTGGTCTAAAAGAGCTATTAGATTGCTTAATTCTTTATCTATCCCTCATGAAGTTACTCTTGTAGACAATGATGAGAGCTTTCAAAAAATTATGGCTCAAAGTAGCCATAATACTTTCCCTCAAATATTTTTGGATAATAAATTTTTTGGAGGATATGATGAACTTTCAGAACAAGCAAAATTTGATAACTTAATTTCATTTAAGTAATCAAAATTTTTTAACTATCACGATTAGTAAGCTTTTCAGCAACCAATTCGTCCTCTAACTGCTTTATTAATCTTGATACAAGACTTTGAAATTCTGGTTGACAACCTTTAAATGCAGCTTTATGTCTTATTGGCTCATTTCTAGTTCTTAAATCAGTAAGCATTAATTGTAATGCGTCAATTTTGGGATTTATTTTCATAAGTTTTAATTAATATATTTACATCTTTTAAATCATTTGCATAGCTTTTTTAAAAGATATCTTTTTATTATCATTTGAACTTGTAACTTCTATTAATTTATTTATGGATTCTTTGTTTTTTAAAGAATCTATACAACATTGCGCAACTAATCTTCTTGGTATTGATCCATTAATTTGAGTATCTTCTTTTGAATAATTTATATTTTCTGATTTAATATCTTCATTTTCCTTTAATCCTCCAGGTCTAATAATAGTCCATTCAAAATTTGAATTGCGTAGAAAGTTTTCACCTAATTTCTTCCAAATAAGAATTAAACCAAATAAGTTTAATGGATGAAATAATTTACCAGTACAAAGGGAACTAACTAGAATAACTCTTTTAATACCAACTCTTTTGCAACTCTCTAATTGCCTGTATACACCTAATGCATCAACCTTTGCAGGACCGGTTAAATCTAATGATGCTCTCGCTCCAGTCGCAATTATCAAAGCATCAATATCTTTTAAAGCTTTATCAAGTTCCCCTTCTTTGTCTAAAGAAACCCTTATTGTTTCTAAACGCTCTAGTCCTGCTGAGACTTTTGAATTCTTTCTGATGATTTGCCTTACTTTATATCCTTTCTTAACTGCTTCTTCGGAAATTCTATAACCTGTTTTCCCCGATGCACCAGTAATTGCTATTTTCATGATTTAAAAAACTAATTTTAATATTATATAAATTTCTTAAGGCTTTTTACATATAAATTTCTTTTTTCTTTTGGGATAAAGAGTGCGACATAAATAACATTTTGTTCCATCACAGCCTCTTGCTGTACAGTATTCTCTGCCATAAAAGATTATTTGCAAATGTAAAGTATTCCAATCATTAATAGGAAATATTTTTTTTAAGTCTTTTTCTGTTTGAACTACGCTATCGCCATTTGATAGGCCCCATCTTTGTGCCAACCTGTGTATGTGAGTATCAACTGGGAATGAGGGTATTTTAAACACTTGAGACATTACAACTGATGCTGTTTTATGACCTACCCCTGGAAGAGATTCAAGCTTCTCAAAAGAATCTGGGACCGTACCATTATGCTTCTCAATCAATAATTTAGATAAATTATAGATATTCTTTGATTTTTGATTGGATAGACCTAAAAATTTTATGTATTCGTAAATGCCATTAATACCAAGCTGCATCATCTTTTCTGGATTATCTGCAACTTTAAATAAGCTTTTCGTTAATTCATTAACTTTTTTATCTGTTGATTGTGCACTTAAAACTACGGCTACCAGAAGAGTATATGCATTTGTATGATCAAGGGGTATTGGAGGCGATGGATATAGCTTTTTGAGTTCCTTGCGTATTATTTCTGCTCTTTCAGACTTTCTCATTAAATTTGAAAATTAAATGGTGTATAAAATTATACATGGGACATTTTAGGTGAATATTTTCTGCTAACTTAATATATTTGAATAAGAAGAACTTAGTGAAAAATGATGCGTTAATAATTGATGATTTGCATCATAAATATGATAAGCGAGAATGTTCAAATTGGATATTAAACCAAATTAACCTGAAAATTGAAAATGGCGAATTGTTAGGGTTGCTTGGTCCTTCTGGTTGCGGAAAAACTACTCTTTTAAGATTAATCGCGGGGTTCGAATATCCCTCTAGTGGGATGATTTCTCTAAATGATAAGGAAATTTCAAGTAGTCAAAAAATTCTTTGTCCTGAGAAAAGAAATATTGGTATGGTTTTTCAAGACTATGCACTTTTCCCTCACTTAACTGTTTTGGAAAATGTAATTTTTGGTTTGAAAAACAAAAAAGACAGATCTAGAGTTAATTATTTATTGAATGTTGTTGGTCTTGATAGTTTTGTTGAAAGGTACCCACATGAACTGTCTGGAGGCCAAAAACAAAGACTCGCAATTGCGAGAGCTCTTGCTCCAGGTACAAATTTTATTTTATTAGATGAGCCTTTTTGTAGTCTTGATATGCATGTCAAACTAAAATTGAGAAGTGAACTCCCTAATATCCTAAAAGGTTGTAATGCAAGCGGATTGATGGTTACTCATGATCCGGAAGAAGCGATGTCAATTTGCGATAAGGTCGCCGTCATGAATGATGGGAAAATACATCAAATTGATACGCCAATAAACCTTCTAAATAATCCCAAGACCATATTTGTTAGTAGTTTTATTTTGGGTAATAATATTATTAATCTCAAAAAAAATGGTAATTCATATATTTCTTGTTTAGGTGAAATAAATTGTTCAGAGTATCTGAAAAATACAGGTATCAAAAGTATGTCAATTTCGCCTAAATTTATTTCAATTAAAAGATCAGAATCTGGTGATGCGATTGTTATGTCTAAAGAATTTCTTGGAGAATTTCTTATATATAAAGTATCTATTAATGGAAACATATTACGGGTTAGAACTGATATTAATAATTTTCTAAATAATGGTGATAAATGTTCTCTTTCTATAAATAAAAATAGTTATTATTTTTTATATCCTGGAGCACATAAGGTATATATATAGAATTTATTTATAGGCAATTACACTTGCCTCCCTTCCAATTAGAGCATTTTTTCTTTTTACATTTCTTTTTTTTACTTTTATATATTTTTTTAGTTAATAGCAGTTCAGAAAAACTGTATTCTGAATTCATTTATAGTATTGCGAGTGATTTTCATTATCATATTATTAAATTTAATTTAAAGGATTTATTAATTACTAATTTATACAAAATGTTGTATTATTTATTTAGATACTTATCCCAAAAATGAATGAAAATAATCTAAAAACAAAGAAATTAATTAATTTTGGTCCATCTGGAAGAGCTGTCGCTCAACCGATAGATAATATTTTATTGGATAACATTTTTGAACATCTAACAATGGAAAGATTTGCCAATGTTCAATATTTTTCTATGTATCTATGGTTTCAAGAACGTGATTTAAATGGATTTGCCTCTCATTTTCTTAGTGAATCACAAGGCGAAATGGAACATGCTCAGAAATTTGCAGATTACTTAATCGCAAGAGGACAAAGCGTAAAATTAGATGAAATTCCTGCACCTGTTCAAACATGGGATTCTATAGAGGAACTGATTTCTTATTCTTTTAATATGGAGGCTGATTTAACTTCATCTCTACAACAACTTTATTCCATATCAGAAAGAATTTCAGATACAAGAACTAACGTATTTTTAGATCCTATTATAGAGGCTCAAACACAATCAGAAGATGAATTTGCGAACATACTGGGCAAGGTAAAGTTTGCTTCTAATCAACCTTCGGCAATATTACTAATAGATAGTGATTTAAAGAAAAAATAAATTACTTTCAAGTTTATTTTCATTCAATGTCCTTTTGGTTATTTCAAAAAGTAAATTCGAAAAGTTAATTTTCTCATTATTTTTATTTAAGAGTTCAGCTATTTTATAAATCTCATTAACTCTTTTAAAAATATTTTTGTTTTCAGCAAATAATCTTCCCTTCAATGCTTTATTTTCTGTAGTTTTATAGGATTGCTTGATATTTCTGAGTCTATTCGATAAAACATCAACTTCCATTAACAAGTTGTTTGTAAGTGATTGTGATTCCTGCATGTTTTTATAGCGGCGATGTTTCAATAAAAGAAGGTGCAACACTGACTGTTTGTGTTCCAATAGGAGCTATTAATAACTCAGATGATCTTAATTTAGAAATTAATCTTGTTGACGTTACACGAGTAGAACCGATTAATTCACCAATTCTTTCGTGGGTTAACCTAAAAGGTAACTCACACCATTGCCCACATCTCCTACCTAAACGATTTACTAGTATTGAAAACAACGCTTGTAATCTCTGCTCTGCATTTCCTAAGTGTCTAATCCTAAGGAGTTGCAAAGTCCATTCATTTACTGCATCGAAACCAATATTCTCATCAATATTCACATTGCTGTGAAATGATAAATCTGTTAGTGCTTCAACACAGACACCTTCGCTACATAAAAGGTCCGTTCTTAATTGATCTCCTGATTGTAAAAATGCGAGTGTCATTCCTTCAGTTTCTTCACAAGGGCAATAAACTCTAGCAATTCCACTTTCAACTTCTAGGCATGTCCCTTTTGGTCTTGATGAGGGATCTATTAATACGGATTGTCCAGTTATTATTCTTACTGATTTTGAGGGAGATTCTCCATAACTATGGAAATTCATTAATTTAAATTTGATAATGAGAATTATTATCAATTATGCACTATAAAATTACTTATTGCAATAGATTCTCATTATCATCACATTTCTGAAGTTTTTCTTTACAAAGTATTTATGAATATAATTTAGGTAGAAATTCTAAATAATTTTTCTTAAATGATCGCAAATAGAGTTTGCTTTAATTGTGGAAGTTCTTCATTCGTCTCAGACCGATCTTTAGGAGGTAAGATGGTCTGCTCTAAATGTGGATCTTCTGCATTTAAAAATAAATCCTCTTCATTTTTAAAAAGTAAAAAATTTGTATTTCTTGCTATTGCGATAGCTATTTTTATAATTGTTATTTAGATAATCTATTAATATTCCAAATTCCATTATCATAAGTTACCTCTACTTGAATACCAAATAACTTATTAAAATTTTCACTATTCATAACCTTATTTTGATCTCCATCAGCGATTATTTTGCCATCTTTTAGCATTATGACCCGGTCATAAATTTTGGTAATCGTTGAAATATCATGAGTGACGCATAAAATTTTAGTATTTAATTTTGATAATTCATTAACCTTATCAATTACAAAAAACTTTGATTTATAATCTAAATTTGCAATTGGTTCATCTAGGATTAAAATTTCCGGTTTTTTGATTAATGCCCTTGCAATGAGAGAAATTTGTTTTTCTCCATCTGATAAAAAGGAAAAATTCTTTTTAGATAAATTAGAAATATTCATTTTCTTCATGATTTTTTCTACTTTATAAGAATCTCTTTCAGATTTTTTTTGTACGTAACAATATCTTCCATATAGTCCACTTAAAATTAAATCAAAAACTTGTAAATTTGGATTTATTCTATTTTTTATATCATTATTTACGGTACTTATTTTATTTCTTAGTTCCCATAAATTTACAAGTTCATTGTCAAATATCTTTAGTTTCGATTCATTAGCTACTACTGGGTATAAGTTTCTATTAATTATTTCAATTAGAGATGATTTACCTGAACCATTTGGTCCAATTAATATTACATTTTCTGAATAAGATATCTTTAAATTTAAATCTTTAATTACTCTAAAACCATTTTTAAAACAATTTATATTTTTTGCGTCAAACCAAAATTTATTAAACACTAAAACTTATTACTCCAAAATATAATCAATTGAATCGAGCTTAAAATAAATATAAGGAGATAAAGCCAATTCAACCATGAAGGTCTATCTACTTTCTTCATGGATTATATTATTAACATAAAAAATATAAGCGGAGCAGCAAATCTTACAAATGTTTTTCTAATAATATCAATATTATTTGCAATTTCTAACTTCTTTATCTCAGGAGGATATTTCAATATAACTTTGTCGTATACATCAAGATTTTGGGTTTTGTTAATATTTTTCCATGGTTCATCTTTATCTTCAGACTTCTTGTACCACTTCCAAAAATAATTTATTATCCTATCTTCTCCCAATAATTTTATTTCATCCTTACTTATAAATCCCATGTCGTGATTATAAGTTTGTGTTTTTAAAATCATATAATCCTCATCGAATATCTTATAAAAAATCTTTCTTTGAGTCTCTTTAAATAATAAGAGATTATTAAGAAGTTTATTTTGTAGAAATTTCCTGTAGTGTCTTACTATCACTCTTGCTTTGTTATTTCCTAGAGGGATATGATCTAAAACTTGTAAATATCTTGATGAGGAAGGATCGCCTTTGTAAATTAATATCCTTCCTGGAGGTATGTACTTTATCCGAATAAATTCTTTTGCAGGGTCATTCTTGTAATAATAAATACTTTCGATGTATGAAGGATTAATATTAATTTTCTGGTTAAAACTAACTAATACGTTTTTATTCACATCTTTATCTGGGATTGTATCTCCATGAACCCAAAAGATGTGAAGGATATCAAGGTGATTTTCAATAATCCTTGACCAATCACATTTGAAGTCGACTAATACCTCCTCAAAGACATAATCCTTATGTGAAAAACCATTTTCATATAATTCGTAGTTACTTATAGGTGTCTCTTCACTTATATTATTTAAATCAGTCTCTGATTTTTTAGAAAAATGTACAAAAATATATCCATTTTTTTCTGAAGTTTTGTATTGAGATAAATGAATCCTTTTGGCGTAGTTATCGTAGTTATGATCAACTATATGGCGACATGTTATTCTGTCGAGATTTTGGCAACTTCCTCCAGATGAAAACTTAGCTCCATGATATGGGCAGGTTATTACTCCATCTGATAATGTACCTCCAAAAAAGGAGGCCCCTCTATGTGGACAAATATTTTTAATGCACCTAACGTTTTTATTTTCGTCTCTATAAAGAACTAGAGGCTCATCATAGAGTGAAAAATAATATAGCTTATTTTTTTTTAGTTCTTTAGAGGGACAAATTGCATACCAACCAAACAAACCTATATTTAAATCTTTTTGAGTTTCTCTAATATCAAACGAGTCAATTTTTACTACCGTTCCTTTTTTAAATGGCTTAAGAACGGTATTAAAGTCTTTTGATTTAAAAAAATTAATTTGTCTGTTTTCCATAAATTAATTTCTTTTTTTAATTGACTGTTTATCTTTCGGAACTATAACCCAAGTAAATAATCAATTTCTTATAAAAAAAAAATTCTCTATTATTTGTAGCAATAATTATGTATTTATCGAAAAATATTGAGTCTCTATCGTAACTATGTATCTTTATTTCATGTTTTTTGTATCTTTTGTGATTCTTTCAAATTTTTTATGTAATCAATAGCATCATCAACATTTTTGTGGAAATTACATTGACCCAAGTAACAACCTATAAATCTTAAAAATTTTCTCTTGCCACCACTAATTTCATATCTATGTATTGTTCCGCCATCTATAGGAGCATAAATAAGTTCTGGTAGTGCCATATTAATTTTGTTTTTAATACTTAATTAAACAATAATTCATGTTTAAATACATTTCCATAGCTCAATCAATATATTTAATAATTAATTTACTTATTTTTATATAGTTATTTATTGAATACCCATTTATTATTTGTTATCTATTAATTATGAATATGGATTTTTAATTATGCCAAAAGCATTTAGGCGTTTTTTAAAAAAATTACCAAAAAAAATTCAAACTATAAAATACTCATTTAGAGAGTTTTTATCATCCAAAATATGAAATAGCTGTTCTGGTTAATAAATTTTTAATTTCTATAATTTTTAATAAAACATAGTCGGCAGAGTTTAATTTTAAACTATATTAAATTTGCAATTTTTGAAATATTATGATCAAAAAAGTTTTTGTGATATTTACTTTAACTTTGCTTTTTCTATTTAGTAGTCCAGTTTACTCCTTAGATACTTCTTCAAAAACTCTTGAAAAGTATACTAAAAAGATTTCTAGCAAATTCTCTAGAACTTATTGCAACACTAGCAACTTCGGTATTTCTTATGAAGGAGCTTTGGCATTTGCTATTGGAGAAACTAATAAGGAATTTAAAAATAATAAACTCAATAAGTTGATAGATTATTCTCTACTAAAAAATTCAATAGTTAATGATTTAGAGAATAATTGCCAGGTTTATGATTTTGCTTTAAGTAATTTAGAAAATTTAAAATTTAACTAGAAAAATGTAAATTTTTAAAGGCTTATTTTTTACCTATCCAATCATTGGGTTTCTCCATCATCCATTCGAAAACGCCCTTAGCATCAAGGTTTTTAGATGCATAAACAAATAAAATTGGAAATATTAAAATTACTGCGCCAATAACTGCTAACTCTATTTTACCGATCCCCATCTCAGTTACTGTTAAGGCAAAATAATTAATCATTATCTTTATTGATTTAAAATTTCTATCTACATAATTTACAAAAAATTTTAATTAATTCACTTATTTATAAAAAATCTTAATTGTTTATAGTGAAATATTTGTATAAAGTACCTATTTTATTGATCCAGACTTTTTAATAATTTAAATAATATATTTTGTTAGATGGTTATGAATCATGAAATTATTATTTTCACACCTATTCTTGCGGTATTGATTGGATTTATATTTTTTACAATTTTAAAAAAAAGAAAGAGATCAGCTAAAAGTATTTATAAATTAATAAATGATTTAGAAAAAAAATACATATATTAACCTCTTTTGTAAGAAAAAATTAATCAAATTCTATACCTACTTCTTCTTTTAAATCTCTATCCAAATCTGGAAGATGAGGTTCAACCCAATGATCTTTATTATCAATACCAGCTGCATTTACGTAATTCATGATGTGTTGATCCACTTGCTTGTAAAGGTCATGCAAATTTAAATCCATACGAATATCATGTGCAATTTCAGAGACTTGTTGTTCTGTTAGACAATGATCTGGATGAAGTAAATCACAACATGGAATTCTCTTCTCAATCAATTCATTTAGATTGATTTTTATTTCGTAATCTTGATGGACAGTCATTGATTTTATATCTATTACTTCATTCTAATTATTTTTAAGGTTTTGTATATCTTTAGTCAAGAAACAAAGTTCTTTAATATCTATGCAGTAATTTTAAATAAATAGATCTTCCAAATCTTTATACAAATCATCGTTCTCTTTTTTGTTTTCTATAAGATCATGATGATCTAGTGAAAGTTCTCTTTTTGAGGTGTAGAAAAGATATCCAAGGGCTCCTAAAAGTAAGGTTGTTGGTAGAATCATTTGCATTTAATTGACTTATAATGAATATAGTGCAACACTTATGACAGTCAAGTGCTGAACTTAAGTTAATTTTTAAATGCCTACCAAGAAAAAAAGAGTTGGTTTTATTCCTAGAGAAGATGTTATGAGAATAATCGACAAATTGAGCATAGATAACAATTTAAGTAATTCAAAAATAATAAGTATTTTGGTAGAAGAAGCACTTTCTATAAGAGGTATATTTAATAAAAAAAATGGTAGAGTAACTCAATCATATCTGAAGAATAACGATAATTCAAAACCCTTATCTGATAATTCTACTAGCTTTATAGATAATGAAGAATTCTCAATTGATACTGAATTAGGAAATCCTTTTAGTTCTGGTAAATCAACCCATTTAAATGAAGAGACTCAGGAGACTTTTGACTTGCAAACTTATAAAAAGTTTTTATTATTTCTTAAATTTCAGGAAATGATGGATAAATATAATACTTGAAAAGTGTTGCTTAGTGCTGTACAGTGCGTTAAATTTTATTTGTATTTAGTAGGAGATTTTCATATTAAAAATTTTTTCACCATTTCAAAAACCTAAATTCAATAATCTATAAAATATTTATTCTTATGAATTCATCTCTCCCATTTTTATCTGTAAATCTCCTCCCTCCAGAAAAGTTATATTGTAATTTTAGTTATTGGAGTTCTTTGTTCTCTCAGGATATGCAAATTTTATGGGATAGAGCTCATGGAGTACCTTTAGAAAAACTGCCAAAAGGCGTTTCTGATATGATTTTTCCGTATTTATTGCTTGCACTCTCAGACTATAAGACTTCGCAAATAAATAAAATGAATGGAATAGGATTAGACAATCTATTAAGCCTTTGGTTTGATAAGTACTTATTAAATAAAAATGGTTACTTCGAACTAATTAAAAAATAATATTTAAAATTTACTATTAATATCAAATTTGATTGTTATAAAAATTTATTGCGTTTAAACATTTTTAAGTGATTCTTTACGAATTGGCACATCAATAGTCTTGCTATAAATATATTAAATGGTTTGATGATGAATTCTTTAAATTTCTTTTTAGCAAATATGTGTATTGTTGTTTTGATATTGCTAATCAGGAGAGATATAAAATTAAGAAAAGCAAGATAAATGAAATTTAATTCAAAAACCCTAAGCTTGATATTAAATCTGTTATTTTGCTTGTTTATTTTTATTATTTAATTTTTTAGTCTTTATTCATTATTTTTAAACAAATTCAAAAATTAATATTCAAATTTGGTTGACTTTTGTTGTTAATGCGATGATAATGGCAAAAATAAATTTTTAATTGTGAATCCTCTTACAGATACTTTTGATTATTTTGTTGATGATCTACTTTCATCAGATGTTAATTTGTTGAAAGGGGAACTTGATTTTCTTCTTATGCAACATTTATTTAATTCTATAGATTTGAAGCGTATTAATAAAACTGAAATTAAAGATAGCGAATCATTAGCTGCTTAATTTTTTATGAAATTTTTATATGAAAAGTTATGGGTCCCAGTTTTTGGTTATATTTTATCAAAATTTGTATTTTTAATTGAAGGTAAAAAGCAAGATTCTAAAAAAAAAATAGATTAATTACTTTTTGTCTTTACAAAGTATTTTTAATTACATAATTTAAGCCAGTATATTTTGATAACAACAAAAGTTGTGCTTTAAATTTACGAATATATGCATGGTTGGAATATACATAATTGCTTTTTAGCAAATTAATATGAACAAAAATAATATGTTGAAGCCGTATACAGTGCATTATCGTGATTTTCAAAATATAAGATTAGAAAATTGTTTTTATGCTTTTGACGCTTACGAGGCTAGAACACTAGCAATGGAATTTAATAAGTATATTAATGAACATCCAAACAGTATAGACCTAATAAGATGCGAAAAATGATTAAAAATTTTAGAAATTAAAAATAAAAATTTATTTAAACACTTAAGAATTTATCAATAACTGCCTGACTCAACTCACTAGTATTTCCGCTAGCAACAATACCTCCGCGTTGCATCGCATAATATCTATTGGCTTGCCTCACAAAATGCAAGTGCTGTTCAACTAACAAAACACCAATTCCTGTATCTTTGATTATCTGGTTAATTGCATTTTCAATGTCTAAAACTATATTCGGCTGAATACCTTCCGTTGGTTCGTCAAGCAATAGAAGTTGAGGTTTGCCTAGCAATGCTCTTGCAATAGCTAGTTGCTGTTGTTGTCCTCCACTAAGATCTCCTCCTTTCCTTTGAAGAAAATCTTTAAGGATTGGGAAGAGATCATAGATAAATGTATCTATTTTCTTGTTCTTAGATAATCCACCTGGTAGAGACTCCATCCCTAACATAAGATTCTCTTCAACTGATAGGTATGGAATAATTTCTCTCCCTTGAGGAACGTAGGCCATTCCTTTCCTAGCCCTCTGATGAGGTGCTTTTCTGTTGATATTTTCACCAATTAAATAAATATCTCCTTTTTTTTGTTTTAACAAACCAATTAGTGATTTCAATAAAGTTGTTTTGCCAACTCCATTTCTTCCAATCAAACAAACCATTTCTCCTGATTTAACGTTTAAATCTACATCTCTAAGAATATGACTCTCGCCATAATAAGTATTTAACGATTTTATTTCGAGTAAATTTTCCATAACTAGTCCTCAGGTCTTCCTAAGTAAACATCAATAACTTTTTGGTCTTTTTGTATGGTTTCCATAGTTCCCTCACATAATACTGTGCCCTGATTTAATACTGAAACATTACTATCAAGTCTTCTTATAAATTCCATATCGTGATCTATTACCACTACTGTATTTTCGCCTGATAAAGATTTTAATAAATCAGCTGTAAGATCTGTTTCTTCATCAGTTAAACCGGCAACAGGTTCATCTACTAACATTAAATCTGGCTTCTGTCCTACTAACATGGCTATCTCGAGCCATTGTTTTTGGCCATGTGATAAAGATCCAGCTTTAGAATCAACTTTTTGTGCTAAATTAACAATCTTCATGAGACGATCAATCTCATTAAGCTGCTCATTCTTAATACTTTTATTAATAAGGTTTAAGGGACTTTTAGGAGTTGTCACCGATATTTCAAGATTTTCTTTAACTGTTAGATTTTCAAAGATTCTTGGACTTTGAAACTTTCTTCCAACTCCAAGTCTTGCTATTTTATGCTCCTTTCTACCTACTAAAGATTTCCCTTTAAAAATTACTTCACCTTTTGTTGGCTTAACCTTTCCAGTTATTACATCAAGAAATGTTGTTTTGCCTGCGCCATTGGGTCCTATTACAGCTCTTAATTCTCCTTTCTTCAAATTTAAATTAAGTTTGTTGAGAGCTAAAAAGCCCTCGAAACTAACAGTAATATCTATTAAATTTAGAAGATCTTTATTATTCATTATTTCCCTCCTTATTGTTAACTTCTAAGCTTGGATAGGTTTCAATCTTCCTTTTCAAACCAAATCTTTGAAGAAGATTCCTAGGACCATCTCCTTGAATCCATCCTAAAACTCCTTCTGGTAGAGCTGTTACAACTAATATAAATAACCCTCCTTGAATAAACATCCAGCTAGCAGGTAAAGCTTCACTTACAAGACTTTTTGCATAGTTGATGAAAACTGCTCCTAGTATCGCTCCCAATAAAGTTCCTCTTCCTCCAACAGCAACCCATATAACCATTTCTATAGAAAAGGGAACCGTCATAAATTGAGGGGATACTATTCCAGACTGAACGGTATATAAAGCTCCTGAAATTCCTGCAAGTCCTCCAGCAATAGAAAATATTATCGTCTTGAATATAACTGGGTTGTATCCTGTAAACCTAACTCTTGGTTCATCATCTCTTATTCCTATAAGGATATTTCCAAATCTTCCTTTAACTACCCACTTTGCAAAAAACCATGCGGCTATTACTAGTATGGCGGTTATCCAAAAGAATATTCTTTGCATAGACTCAGAGCCTACCATCTGACCAAATAGTTGTGTTACATCTGTTTTTAATCCATTTGTTCCATTTATAAGTTTTTGTTGTCCATTAAAGAAGTTAAAGAATACAAGAAGAGAAGCTTGGGTAAGAATAGAAAAATAAACCCCTTTGATTCTATTTCTGAAAACAAGAAATCCAATTAAACCAGCAACCAATGCTGGAATTATCCAGATAGCGAAGAAGGTAAAAACAGGCGATCTAAACGGTTCCCAGAAAAAAGGTAATTTTTCAACACCATATAAAGCAAAAAATTCAGGAATATTATTTGGAAATTCAGAGGAGCTGGTTATTTGCAAATACATTGCTGCACAATATCCACCTAGTGCAAAAAATATACCTTGTCCAAGACTTAGTAAACCTGTATATCCCCAGATAAGATCAACACCAAGTGCAACTATGGATAAGGATAAGTATCTACCTAGAAGGTTTAGTCTAAATACAGGGAGTATAGTTGGTGCTGCAATAATTAAGGCTATTAATATTATCCAAAATGATAATACTATTTTTTTATCAAATTTAATTTTACTTAAGGACATTAGTTTTCAACCATCCTTCCTTTCTGAGGAAATAAACCTGTAGGTTTAAATTGTAAGAATATAACAATTAGTGCAAATATCATTACTCTTGCCATACTAGTGGTCGCAAAAAAGTTAATTGTGTTTGATAAAGGTAAAGGCATATCTGGCCATATTGATAAGAGTCTTCCAGCTCCAATTAAATCAGTCATTATTCCTATTCCAAATGAAGCAAGTACTGTTCCTAATAAATTTCCTACTCCTCCCAGCACTACAACCATAAAACAACCAACTATATAGTTTCCTCCAACATTTGGTCCTACAGAACCTAAAAGAGATACTGCTACTCCAGCAACTCCTGCTAAGCCAGATCCAATTCCAAAAGTAATTATATCCACTTTTTCAGTAGAGATACCAAGACAATCACTCATTTGTCGGTTCTGAGTAACTGCTCTTATACGCATCCCCCAAGCACTTTGATTAAGAAATAATGTTATTGCTATTACAGAGATTAGAGTAATGACTATTATCATTAATCTTGTTTTAGGAAATGCAGTGCCAATAATTTCTACTTGACCTCTCATCCATGAGGGTGCTGTTACATCAACATTTCGAGCGCTTGCTCTACTAAGTTTGCTGACAGAAGATGAGATTAAGCTACCTGTCAGGACCCCAGTTAAAGCCGCAAATATCCAAGAACTAAATTTAAAATATTTGAAATTTATTGATTCTTTTATTTTTGAAGGGAATGTTGATGGTAAGAATAAACCAATTATCAGACTTATAACCAGACCGGTCCCGTAAGCTAAAGGTACACTTCTGACAAATTGTTGAAGAATTAAGCTTACACCCCAAGTTGCGAGAAGTGTTTCTAATGGACTTCCATAAAGCTTTCTTATTATAGTTTTTTCAAGGAGAATACCTACTACTCCACTAACAATAAAAGCGAGGAAAATAGAAACTATTATGTACGAATTATAAAAAGGTTTTAATAAAGGTAATTTGAAAATTAATTGTGTTACGTATGTTGTGTAAGCCCCAAGCATCATAAGTTCTCCATGGGCAAGATTTATTACACCCATAAGACCAAAAACAATTGCTAGACCTAATGCAGCAACAAGTAGTACAGATCCGATTGCAACACCGTTAAAAAGACTATCGAGAAGTAACTCCAATTTAGAAAAAGAAAATATTTGATTATATAAAATAAAAGGAGGTGTTAACCTCCTTTTATTTTGAAGTATAGGTTTTAAATGAAATTAAAGCTTATACTTTTCTCCTTTTGAAGGATCTGTCCAATCGCATGCAAATCCTTTTGAACTTGGATGCTTTTGGTTCCATGCTTGAGGAAGAACAACTCCTGTCTCTTCAAGAATTGTAAATCCACCCTCTGCATTAATCTCTCCAATTCTTACAGTTTGAGACAAGTGGTGATTAGGCATAACTTCGACAGGACCTTGTGGAGCATCAAATGTTTGTCCAACTAGGGCTTCCCTTACAGCGTTGTCGTCGAATGTTCCAGCATCTTCAACCGCTTGTTTCCATAAGTAAACCATGTTATAAGCGGATTCTTGTGGATCAGCTACAACACGATCGGCTCCCCATCTTTTCTTGAAACTTGCCGCAAATTTCTTAGATGCAGGAGTATCAATTGACATCATGTAGTTCCATGCGCCGTAGTGACCCTCAAGGAACTCAGGACCAATTGTACTAATCTCTTCTTCAGCAATTGAATAGTTCATTACGTAGTAGCCACTTGAAGGTGTGATACCAGCGTCTTGAATCTGTTTGAAGAATGCAACGTTTTGGTCACCATTAAGTGTATTAATGATTATTCCACCTTCAGGAAGTGCCTTTTTGATTTTTGAGATAATTGGAGCAACTTCAGTATTTCCTAATGGAAGGTAATCTTCTCCAACAACCTTACCTCCTAACTGTTTTACCTGAGCTTTTGTGATAGTGTTGGAAGTTCTTGGGAAAACATAATCAGAACCTACAAGGAAGAAATCTCCGCCAGCTGCAGGAGAACGCTTATACATGAAATCTGTAGCGGGTTCAGATTGTTGGTTTGGTGTGGCTCCTGTATAGAAAATGTTGTTAGAACATTCTTGAGCTTCATATTGAATTGGGTAATAGAGGAACGCATCTTTTGATTCGTAGACAGGTAACATTGCCTTTCTACTTGCAGATGTCCATCCACCAAATACGACAGGAACTCCGTCTTGGTCTATAAGTTTCTTGGATTTTTCAGCAAAAGTTGGCCAGTCAGATGCACCATCTTCAACTATGTATTCTATTTTGTAGCTTTTGCCGCCAACTGTAACACCACCAGCAGCATTTATCTCTTCAATAGCCATTTTTTCTGTATCAACAAGAGTTGATTCAGAGATAGCCATTGTTCCTGATAACGAATGCAAAATACCAACGGTTACTGTGTCATCGAAACTTCCGGAGGTTCCGCCTCCACCACAGGAAGTTGCTGTGACAGCAAGTGAGGCAGTAGCTAAACCTGCCAAAATACGCCTTGAAATTCTCATGAATTAGGATAAATTAGGTAATTGACCCTCATTAGGGGGATAAAGTAAAAGTTATTAACGAGTGAGGATTAGTTTTGTATCAGTCGTAACTTTTTGTTGAATCCAATATATTAGTAATAAACATTTTTCTAGTTTCGATTGTTGGGTATCTGTGATTCTAAAAATTGAGTTATTTCTTCAACTCCTATGCCGCTACTTAGGTTGGTAAAAAACCAAGGTTTCCCTTTTCTCATAAATTCAGTATCACTTTTCATAATATTTAAATCTGCACCAACTTTATCTGCTAAGTCAATTTTGTTTATTAATAATAAATCCGACCTTGTTATCCCTGGGCCCCCTTTTCTAGGGATTTTGTCTCCTGCAGATAC
>QCBJ01000006.1 GCA_003281645.1 Prochlorococcus sp. AG-347-G20
AGAGATTTTGTTACGGAATGAATATTTCCCATTCCATAGTCTATTAGTCCAATTTTATGCAAAGCTTTTAAATTTATAAATGCTTAGTTAAAGTGCTCGAAAGAGTTGCTTTTGGTACAGCCCCAACAACGGTATCAACCTTTTGACCTCCTTTAAAGATCATTAATGTAGGAATACTTCTAATTCCATATTGACTGGCAACATTTGGATTCTCATCTGTATTTAATTTAAAAACTTTAATTTTCCCTTCAAAGTCTTTAGAGATTTCTTCTACAACTGGTGCAACCATCCTACATGGACCGCACCATGGTGCCCAAAAATCGACCAATACTGGAAGATCACTTTGCAGTACATCCTTGTCAAATGAAGAATCAGTTACGGCTGGAGCTGATGACATAATTTAAGTATTCCTTTTTGAAAATTTAGCAGGCAATTCTTTTAAGTGATGATTTCATTACAGATAAAATAATATAAGTAACAAAATATCTAAAAAAGCCCGATTAATCGGGCGATTTAGTGTGTGAGGAGTATGGGGTTTCCCCCATCATTTTATAATAACTCCTAATTAGAAAATTGTTCAATTTAATGCCTAATTCACTAAGGTTTTATAACTTTCTCAAGATGAACTACTTCCCCATACCAAGCTGCTGAGCTTTTTGATAAACCTTACCCTCTGTAAGAAGCGATGGTGCGATAACTATCTCAACTTCTTGCATTTCTTTAATATTTTTTGCCCCAAGAGTACTCATTGATGTTCTTATAGCTCCTAATAAGTTATGTGTCCCATCGTCAAGTATGGCAGGGCCTTTAATTATTCTTTCTAAGGATCCTGAGGACCCAACTTCAATTCTTGTGCCCCTTGGCAATACAGGACTTGGAGTAGCCATACCCCAGTGAAATCCTTTACCTGGAGCTTTTGAGGATTTAGCTATTGGGGATCCAATCATTACGGCATCTGCACCGCATGCCAAACATTTACAAATATCTCCGCCCGTCACAATTCCTCCATCACCAATTATAGGGATGTAACGACCACTTTCTTTGAGGTAATCATTTCTTGCCGTACTACAATCAGCAATTGCAGTTGCTTGAGGGATTCCAATTCCTAATACTCCTCTTGATGTACATGCCGCTCCAGGACCTATCCCAACCATTAATCCTGCAACTCCAGCTTCCATGAGAAGTTTTGCAACTTCGTAAGTGACACAATTACCCGCTAAAACTGGGACATTCATAGATTGGCAGAGATCTTTAATGTTTAAGGTTTCCTTACCATTCATACCAAGATGTTCAGTTGAAACAACTGTTCCTTGAAGGAAAAATAAATCTATTTTGGAATTATTAAGTGCTCCTCTAAACTTAATAGCAGCTTGAGGAGTCCCACTAAAGGCTGCGATGCCTCCTCTTTCTTTGACCTCATTTATTCTTTGTAAGATCAATCCCTCCTTAACAGGTTCACTGTAAATCTTCTGCATTAATGGAACAAAATCATTCTTCCCGACTGATGCTATTTGATTCAATATTTCATCAGGTTTTTCATATCTTGTTTGTATGCCCTCCATATTAATAACCCCAAGGGATCCTAATTTTGTAAGTTCTACAGCCGTATTTACATCAACAACACTATCCATCGCGCTAGCTATAATCGGAACTTCTCTTTTGAAATCACCTATTGACCAAGAGGGATCAGTCAAATCGTAATCAAGTGTTCTTTTACCGGGGACTAAAGCTATTTCATCAATGCCATAAGCCCTTCTGACTTTTTTATTTAAACCAATTTCAATATTCACGGAATTATTCATTTATTCTGATTAAATTAACAACTAAAGGGGTAATAAGCCAAGGTTTATTCAAAAACAACAGGTTTTATTTTGATTTGTGTGTAAATGTGAGTATTTGGGAATTAAATAAATCTTTTTTTTTATTCATTATGACAATCAGCGATTATTATTAAAAAAAGGATTTTTGTATGTCTGATATTTTAGATTCTGATAACTCAGGATTAAGCGAAGATAACGACCGAATTATTCAGACTGACTTAAGAAACGAGATGTCTAACTCTTATCTTGAGTATGCAATGAGCGTTATAGTTGGACGTGCCCTTCCAGATGCAAGAGATGGATTAAAACCTGTTCATAGAAGAATTCTTTATGCAATGTATGAACTTGGTTTGACTAGCGGTAGGCCTTACAGAAAATGTGCAAGAGTTGTTGGAGAAGTGCTTGGTAAATACCACCCGCATGGGGATACAGCTGTTTATGATGCTTTGGTTAGGATGGCACAGGATTTCTCTATGAGGATGCCACTCATAGATGGCCATGGAAACTTTGGTTCTGTAGATAACGACCCTCCAGCAGCAATGAGATATACAGAATCTCGTTTAAAGTCTCTTACAGATGAAAGTTTACTAGAGGATATTGAATCTGAAACTGTAGATTTCGCCGATAATTTTGACGGTTCTCAACAAGAGCCAACAGTTTTACCTGCCAGAATCCCTCAACTTCTCCTTAATGGATCATCTGGAATTGCAGTAGGAATGGCAACTAATATTCCACCTCATAACTTAGGGGAATTAATTAATGGCCTTAAATCAATAATCCAAAACCCTGCGATTGAAGATAGAGAACTTTTTGAACTTATAAAGGGTCCTGATTTTCCAACTGGTGGTCAAATCTTAGGAAGAGACGGTATAAGGGAAACTTTCAAGACAGGAAGAGGTTCGATAACTATGAGAGGTGTAGCAAATATTGAGCAAGTCAAATCAGCTGGTAGAGCAGAAAAAGATGCAGTAATAATTACTGAGCTACCATTTCAAACTAACAAAGCTGGCTTAATAGAAAGAATTGCAGATTTGGTTAATGAAAAAAAATTAGAGGGTATTTCTGATATTAGAGATGAAAGTGATCGAGATGGTATGAGAATTGTTATCGAGTTAAAAAGAGATGCATATCCTCAAGTAGTTTTAAATAATTTATTTAAGTTAACTCCGCTACAAAATAATTTTAGTGCAAATATTCTAGCCCTAGTTAAAGGAGAGCCCACAACTCTTTCACTTAGAAAAATGTTAGATGTATTTCTTGATTTCAGGGTAGAAACAATAAGACGAAGAACTGGATTTTTATTAAAAAAGGCAGAAGAAAGAGATCATATTGTAAAGGGTCTTTTATTAGCCTTAAGTGCTATGGATGAAATCATCAATCTAATAAGATCAGCGAAAGATTCGATTTCAGCTCGAGAAAAATTGCAAAATGATCATGAATTATCTTCAACACAGGCAGATGCAATTCTACAAATGCAGTTAAGAAGACTAACAGCTCTTGAAGCCGATAAAATCAAAGCAGAACATGATGAATTAACACAAAAAATCGACCAATATCAGCAAATACTAAATAGTAAAGAAAGAATTTTTGAAATTATTCTTGAAGAACTTAATAAAATCGATGAAAGATTTTCCTCTCCAAGAAAAACAGAAATACTTGATTTAGGAGGTGGTCTTGATGATATTGATCTTATCGCTAATGACAGATCTGTAGTTTTATTAACTGAAGCAGGATATTTAAAAAGAATGCCTGTTAATGAATTCGAATCTACAAGTCGTGGGTCAAGAGGTAAAGCTGGAACAAAGACACAAGAAGATGATGACGTAACACTATTTATAAGCTGTAATGATCATGATACTCTTTTGCTTTTCAGTGATAGAGGCGTATCTTATGCTCTCCCAGCATATAGAGTTCCTATGAGTAGCAGAACGGCAAAAGGGACTCCATCAGTTCAACTTCTCCCAATTCCAAGAGAAGAAAAAATTACTTCACTAGTTGCTGTGGATTCTTTTGTTGACGATCGTTATTTATTAATGCTAACCAAAGCTGGCTTTATAAAAAGAACTGCACTTTCTGCTTTCTCAAAAATTCGCTCAAATGGACTAATAGCTATTAATCTTGAGGATGGAGATGCCCTAACCTGGGTTAGATTATCAAAAGAAGGTGATAGTGTTTTAATTGGATCTAAAACAGGAATGGCGATTCATTTCAGACTAGATATCAATGAATTAAGACCACTTGGTAGAACAGCAAGAGGGGTTAAATCAATGAACTTGAGAGAAGGAGACAATCTAGTTTCTATGGATGTTTTAACATCTAATTTGGTTGATCAATTGGCTAAAATTGAGGATTTAACAGAAGAACTTGATGATAATGTTGAGGAAAACTCTTCAGATGGTCCATGGGTATTAATAGCCAGTGCATTTGGACTAGGGAAGAGAGTGCCTGTAACTCAGTTTAGATTACAAAAAAGAGCAGGCATGGGTTTGAGAGCAATAAAATTTAGAATTAAAGATGATCAGCTAGTTTGTTTAAAGGTCCTTGGAGAGGGAGAAGAATTACTACTTGTGACCGAAAAAGGCGTAATAGTAAGAACAAACGCAGATAAAATCTCTCAGCAATCTAGGGCAGCTACAGGAGTAAAATTACAAAGATTAGATGACGGTGATCATTTATCTGAAGTGGTGTTGGTACCTCGTGAACAAATAGAGGATAAAGATCAACCCAGCTCAGTTGAACAAAATTAAAAGCCTTATGGTTAGCTAAATAATATGGAAATACTTGATATTTTAATTTTAGGTTCAGGTCCTGCAGCATTATGTCTAGCTTCAGAATTAGCCAAGCAGGATCTAAATATTAAGGGAATATCAACAAAATCTCCAAATGAAAAATGGGAGAATACATATGGTATCTGGGCATCTGAATTAGAAGAATTAGGGTTAGAGTCCTTGTTATCTCATAGATGGTGTAAAACAGTTAGTTTTTTTGGAGATGGGGAAAATAAAAAAGGGGATACTCCGACAAAACACAACTACGATTATGGTTTAATAAATCAAGAAGCCTTCCAAAATGACCTTTTAAAAAAATGTAAAGGAATTGAATGGTTGAATGAGACAGCAAAAGACATTAAAGAAAAAAATAAACTATCTGAGGTAATTTGTTTTTCAGGTCTCAAAATAAAGGCGAGATTAGTTATTGACGCAAGCGGTCATAAAAGTAATTTTGTAAAAAGACCAGATCAAAATGAAATCGCTCAACAAGCTGCTTACGGAATTGTAGGTAAATTTACATCACCACCTGTTAATAAAGAACAATTTGTTCTAATGGATTTTCGTCCAAATCATTTAAACAATGAAGAAAAGTTATCATCTCCTTCCTTTCTTTATGCAATGGATCTTGGCAACGAGACTTTTTTTGTTGAAGAAACTTCATTAGCCAGTTATCCTGCATTATCCCAAGAAAGTCTTAAAAAAAGACTTTATAAAAGACTTAATGGTAAGGGTATTGAGGTAAGTGAAATTTTTCATGAAGAGAATTGCCTTTTCCCTATGAATTTACCCCTCCCATTTAAAAAACAATTTGTACTTGGTTTCGGAGGGGCTGCAAGTATGGTTCATCCTGCATCAGGATACATGGTTGGATCTTTATTAAGAAGGGCTCCACTTCTTGCACAAAAATTAGCAATCTTTTTAAAAGAACCTCAACTAAGTTCACTTGAGTTAGCTTCAAAAGGTTGGGAAATCCTTTGGCCTTACGAGTTAACACAAAGGCATAAACTTTACCAATATGGTCTAAGAAGATTGATGAGTTTTGACGAAAGTAGATTAAGAAGCTTTTTCACAAATTTCTTTAGATTATCCACCAATGAATGGGTAGGTTTTCTTACTAATACACTTCCACTTCCAAAACTAATTTACGTTATGAGTAAGATGTTTATAAATTCACCTCTAAAAGTAAAACTAGGAATGCTCAAGTTAAATTAGTATTTTTTTTGCGCCAATCATCAATATTAATATTTTGGAAGACTTTATCCTCTTCCTCAATATCTTCAAGAAATTTTAAATTAATATTAGAGTGATTTTTAATCATTTCAACCAATTTCCAGAACCTGAATAAGTGTCTTTCTATTCTCTCTTTTGCGAGTTCAGTTGTGGTTCCAGCTCTTAAAATAAAACTCCAATCAGAAGACTCAGAAAGAAGTAATTCTCTTGCAGCTTGCTTGAAGAGTCTTAGAGATAAATCATTATTAGAATTTTCCAAGCACAAATCTACAAATGTTGAGCCTGCCTTGGTGATTTCTGGAACGATCCACGCATTTGCATCATTAATCCAATAATTATGGTAACCACCTTGCCCCCAGCTTGATGGCGATGGATCACAAATCTGAAGATTTGGTTTTTGCACTAAGAATTCTTTTAAATTTGTAAGCTTAATTGAATATTTACTAGAGTTCTTTAGTATATTTTCAATAAAAAAAGGTCCCTCATACCACCAATGGCCAAATAACTCTGCATCAAATGGAGCTACCAATAAAGGCTTAAAGGAAGAGGATAAAGTCAATTTTTCTAGTTGTTTGGATCTCGCTAGAAGATAGGTATCAGCATGTTCTGCCGCCTTATTTTTGGCTTCATTTTCAAGGTAAAACTCTTTCCCCCCTAAAGAAATTTTTTCATCTGTAATCTTATGAAACTTTAAACCCAAAGGTCTTTTTGATGAAATACCCTTTTTTTGGAGCTTTGAGAGAGGTAATTCCCACCCCAAATCTTTATGAAATTCCCTATAAACTTTGTCGCCCGGAAACCCATCCTTAGCGGACCAAACGGGCAAGGTTGACTCACTATCTCTCCCGAAAAATGCCACTCCTTTTTTCGAACATATTGGTGCATATACACCATACCTAGGCCTTGGTGTAGAGTTTAGAATCCCGTGTCCGTCTAAGATTGTATATCTAATTCCAGAATTAAATAATATTTCATCTAGACCCTCATAATATGCGCATTCAGGTAACCAAATACCTAAAGGCAGTGTTCCAAAAATATTTTCATGGCTCCTAATGGCTGTATTGATTTGTCCTTTTACAGTTTCAGGATTCTCCCTTAAAATTGGCAGATATCCGTGAGTAGCAGCACAAGTAAGAATATCCAAATTGCCAGAGTTATTTAAAGCCCTAAACTTCTCAATTAAATTTCCAGAACAATTTTGCCAGTATAAGTATTTATCATTAAGATTATTCATTAAAAATGCAGAAGCATTTTTTTCTTCTAGTGGCAGTTCGTTTAGGAAATCATTCCTTGTTTTAATCCAGCTTGGGAAAGTTTCTTGAATTTGTTTATTGTTTAGAAGTGATAATAATGTTGGAGACAAACTAATAGTAAGTTTTGTATTTTCAGGATTTTCATTTTTGGAAGATTCTATTGATTGAAGTAGTGGTATATAACATTCTAAAATCGCCTGAAATAACCAATCCTCTTCTAAGGAGTTTTTTTCATTTTTTCTGACGTAAGGTAGATGAGCATGTAAAACTATCGCTAACTGGCCTAAAAAATTATTTTTAGAGTATTGCCCATTCATACTTTTTAAATTTATGCCTATTAGTTCTATAAAAAATCGAGATTTTTTTATAAAAAAGGCTTTAATCCTAAAACAATACTTTAAAAATTTAAGTATTTGATATTTTTTTCCAGAATTTTAACCAATATTATTTAACTTATAAACTTTCAGAAAATTTTTATTGAACTAAATCTAGTCAAATTTTTTTAATTAGCTTAATATAAGTTTAGGTTATTCTCTCTGATGTCAAAAGATCCTGGAAGAATTTTGATATTTGACACGACTCTTCGAGATGGAGAGCAATCTCCTGGTGCCAGTTTAAATCTTGAAGAAAAGCTTGCTATCGCCCATCAGTTAGCAAGATTAGGAGTAGATGTTATTGAAGCTGGATTCCCTTTCGCAAGTCCAGGAGATTTTAAAGCTGTTAATAAAATTGCTAATGTCGTAGGGAAAGAAAATGGCCCTACAATATGTGGTTTAGCTAGGGCGTCTAAAGGAGACATAAAAGCATGTTACGAAGCAGTAAGTCCAGCTCCCAAGAAAAGAATACATACTTTTATTGCCACAAGCGATATTCATCTTAAACATAAACTAAAAAAATCCAGAAAAGATGTTCTTCAAATAGTTCCAGAAATGGTTAATTATGCGAAATCCTTAGTAGATGATATTGAGTTTTCTTGTGAAGATGCCTCAAGGAGTGATCCTGAATTTTTATACGAAGTTATTCAACTAGCAATTACTGCAGGAGCAACAACAATAAATATCCCTGATACTGTTGGGTTTACAACTCCTAGTGAATTTGGCAACTTAATTGCCGATATAAATAAAAATGTTCCAAATATTGATGAGGCAGTAATCTCGGTTCATGGTCATAATGATTTGGGTTTAGCAGTAGCCAATTTTCTTGAGGCAGTAAAAAATGGAGCAAGACAATTAGAATGTACTATTAATGGAATTGGAGAAAGAGCGGGGAATGCCTCTCTAGAAGAATTAGTAATGGCACTTCATGTTAGGAAAAGTTTTTTTAATAGTTTTTTCAAAAGAAATCCAGATTCCCCAACTCCTCTTACGGCAATAAGAACAGAAGAAATAACAAAAACCTCTAGACTTGTTTCTAACCTAACTGGAATGACTGTACAACCTAATAAAGCGATTGTGGGAGCTAACGCTTTTGCTCATGAGTCAGGCATTCATCAGGATGGGGTTTTAAAAAATAGACTAACTTACGAAATTATCGATGCAAAAACTGTTGGTTTGAGTGACAACAAAATATCTTTAGGGAAACTGAGTGGAAGAAGTGCGGTAAGAGCAAGATTAGAAGAAATGGGATATGACTTAAGCCGAGAAGATTTAAATGATGCTTTTGCTCGTTTTAAGGATTTAGCTGATAGGAAAAGAGAAATTACTGATAGAGACTTAGAAGCAATTGTTAGTGAACAAGTTCAGCTACCAGAAGCTAAATTTCAATTAAGTCTAGTACAAGTAAGTTGTGGTAACGCCTCTAAACCTACTGCAACCATTTCGCTTCTAAACACAGAAGATAATAGTGAGGATACTGCTGTATCAATAGGGACTGGGCCAGTTGATGCTGTATGCGAGGCTTTAAATAAATTAGCTAAAGTTCCTAATGAATTAATTGAATTTTCTGTTAAGTCGGTAACAGAAGGAATTGATGCTCTTGGCGAAGTAACAATAAGAATAAGAAGGGATAATAAAATATATTCTGGTCATTCTGCTGACACTGACGTTGTAGTTGCTGCAGCGAATGCTTACGTTAATGCTTTAAATAGACTTGTATTTTCTGAGAAAAAAAATTCAATTCATCCACAATTTGATAATTTAGAGAATTCTGATAATAAATTTCTATCTAATCCTGCAAATTAAATTATTTTCATAGGATTATTAAGTAGCATTAAATAATAGTCTCTCAATAATGTAGATTTAACTAATAGTTAAAGCAATAAATAATGAGAGAAAGGGTACTTGGATATTGGGCACTTTCGTGGGTTGGCTTAATCGGCAACATAATTGCACTTCCAATAATCGCATTAATAATAAGTTATGGACCTCCACTAAAAGTTGCGAATATAACTCTTGCAATAAGTCTTGGATGGCCTGCTGCAATTGTTGGGATAGTTTCTTCAGCAGCTCTTTTAGCAGAGAGAAAATGGGGAGTAACTTTAACTCTGGTATCTTTATCAATGGTAATCTCTGGTATGGGTCCTTATTCAGTTGTAAGGCTCATAACTCTTCAAGACATTTATGGAGTTGGTGGATTTACTCTTTTAACAACATTATTAAGTACATTAGCTCTTCTTTATTGGTGTAATCCGAAACATCGAAGAAGTATTAGGTTATAAAATTTAAAAATTAAGAAAAAGTATTATTCTTGCCAGTTGGATACTGAATTCTTCTGTGTCTAATTCTTTTCCACACATTCAAGAATGCCCTTTTTATTAGAAAAATTTCTCCTTTAGATAAATTGCTATCATCTAATTGCCCATCTTTTTTACGAGAGTAGATAATATTAGAAATTGTTTTCAAAGCTTCTTTATCAGATGCATTAATATTCATAGCTCTTAGTGCTGCTTCACATCCATCGGCAAGCATTAAAATTGCTGTTTCTTTTGACTGAGGAATAGGGCCTTTATATCTAAAATAATATTCATTAATGTCGAGATTTTTTTCTTTAGCTTTTTGAAAAAAATATCCCATTTTAAGGGTACCTTGATGTTCAGGAATAAAATTAGCTATCAGCTTAGGTAGTCTATTTTTTCTTGCAAATTTTAATCCTTCATCAACATGAGCTTGTAATACTTCTGCACTTTTAATCGGATCATCTAATTCGTCATGCGGATTTTTTGAACCATCCTGATTCTCAATAAACCAGTTAGGTGCATGTAATTTGCCAACATCATGATATAACGCTCCAGTTTTAATAAGATCAAAATCACCACCAATCATTCTTGTTGCCTCCTCTGCTAAACCACATATAAGTAAAGTATGTTCAAAAGTACCAGGAGCTTCAAGAGACAATCTTCTAATTAGAGGCTTCTCCTTATCAGCCAATTCGAGCAATCTTGCTTTAGTTAATAATCCGAATATCGATTCAAAAATAGGAATAAATAAAATTGTAAAAAGCATAGCTATAGCCAATAGCAAGGAATCAGAAAATATTTCCCCATTAGCTAAAACAAAATCTTGCTTATTATTAATAAGAAATATTTTATCTTTACCAATCAATATCCATTGACTCAAGAAAGATCCTATGGGCACAAAAATTGATAATTGGAGTAACTGAGCTCTACTTCTTATTCTTCCTCCAAGAAGAGATACTATTGAAGCACAAACTAATAAAATAAAAAATAAATTGTTATTGATAACAATTTCTGGATCAGGCCAAATAAGACTCGCTATTGATACCCAAGCTAAAGCTGTTATGGTTCCCATTCCTTGAGATATTATTAATGCAGGTGGAATTATCATAGATAATGGACTTATGGTTGAAGCTAAGGCTAATTTCGTAACTTGTACTGCTAAAAGAAGAGTAATGATCAAGAAGATCTGTCTTGAGGAAATTGTAGGATTCTCTTTTTTTGAAACTAATATCAAAACTCCAGAACTAATAAGTATTTCAATAAAGGTCAAAAACCAAGAAAAAATATCTTCGATATTTAAAGGCGAGATAAGAAGTAGTTTATAAGAAGAAATTATTGAAATTAAAATGCATACTAAAAAAATTATGAGATTATCTATTCTTGAAATTTTAGTTGGTTGTTTTACAGGGACTTGACTTCTCTTCCACAGATAAAACAATTTCTTTAAGGTAGTTATGATGTTTTGCACAGAATATAGATAAATCTATTTGAATAATTTAAAATTATAGGCATGCTAGGTGAAAAAAGGAGATGTTTTTCTAAATGTCATTAAAATTAGACGGTAAAAAACTATCTCTAGAAATTGAAGAAAGATTATCTAATTTTATCTCGAGTAATAAAAAAATTGCAAAAAGAGCTCCCGGTTTAGCTGTAATAAGAATAGGTGAAGACCCCGCGAGTGGTGTTTACGTTAATAATAAGGAAAAAGCATGTTCAAGGGTTGGAATAAAGAGCTTTATCTTTCATCTAAAAGATAGTGTAGAGCAAAAAGAAGTTGAACAATTAATAATCAGACTTAATTCTGATAAAGATATTGATGGAATGTTACTACAACTTCCTATCCCAAAGAAGTTTGACGAGCAAAAACTGATCAGCCATATTAATCCAAGCAAAGATGTAGATGGACTAAATGAGATAAACATCGGCAAACTAGTAAAAAATGAGCCTGCGATGAGATCATGCACACCAGCAGGAATTATTAATTTATTAAGATCCCAAAATATCACAATTGAAGGCAAGAAAATTGTTGTCATAGGAAGAAGTTTGCTTGTTGGGAAACCCCTATCGCTTATGTTGTTGAACCTAAATGGCACGGTAACAATTACTCACTCTAAAACATTAAATTTGAATAAAGTTTGTAGAGAAGCCGACATTCTAATTGCGGCTGCAGGAAAACCCAATCTTGTAGATTCTAGTTTTGTGAAAGAAGGAGCAGTAATTATTGATGTTGGAATACATAGATTAAAAAGTTCCGATAAAAATCAAACCAGATTATGTGGCGATGTATTATTAGAAGATGTTATTTCTAAAGTATTTGCTTACACACCTGTCCCAGGGGGTGTTGGACCAATGACAGTAACAATGTTACTAGTAAATACTATTTTTAGCTGGCAAAAACAATTTGGTTTATCATCAACTCTTAATGACCTTTTGCCATAAACTCCAAGATGAAATTTTTTTTACTAAAGGTATAAAATGACTGAAGTTATAAATAGTATTTCTGATTTTGAAAAATATCTTAAAAAAACAAAAAAGGTTGTAGAAGAAGCACTTGATTTTTCTTTAGGTCCTGAGAATCCAGAAATATTAAGAGAATCAATGAGATATTCCCTCTTAGCTGGAGGGAAAAGAATACGTCCAATTTTATGTTTAGCATCTTGTGCACTGGCTGGAGGAGAACCTTCTCTTGCAGTTCCTACTGCAGTAGCAATAGAAATGATCCATACAATGTCCTTGATTCATGATGATCTACCCGCCATGGATAATGATGACTTGAGGAGAGGTAGGGCAACAAATCATAAAGTATATGGAGATGCAATAGCTATTCTTGCAGGCGATGCTTTATTAACTAGGGCCTTTGAAATGGTCTCTTTAAGAAGCCCTGGAGTCGATCCAAATAGATTATTAAATGTAGTTGGCGAATTATCCTTAGTTGCTGGTGCACCAGGCTTAGTCGGGGGACAAGTTGTTGATTTGGAATGCGAAGGAAAGGAAGTCGATCTTGAAACTCTCGAATATATTCATCTTCACAAGACTGGGGCTTTATTGAAGGCCTGCGTTAGAACAGGCGCGATGATCGCAGGAGCTAACGAAAAACTATTACAAGCTCTGACAACATATGCAGAGGGAATTGGTTTAGCCTTCCAAATAATAGATGATATTCTTGATTTAACTTCCAGCAGTGAAAAGCTTGGTAAAACTGCTGGCAAAGATCTTTTAGCTGACAAAACTACTTACCCTAAATTACTTGGAATGGAGGAGTCAAAGAAAAGAGCATTTGATTTAGTTGCAAAAGCAAAAAAAGCAATTGAACCTTGGGGTGCGGATGCAAAGTATTTAATATCTTTAGCTGACTTTATTACAAATAGAGATAGATAATGTTTTTTTAATTTATGCCTGAGTTTTTTTCTTTTTTTAATAATTCAGTTCTTTTCTGGAGCCTATTATCCTGTTTGCTAGCTCAATTTTTTAAGATCGTATTCAATTTCTTTTCAACTGGTGAAATAAGATTTGGAATTATGTTCGAGACGGGTGGTATGCCTTCAAGTCATTCCGCCTTAATAACAGGCGCTACATCTGGTATAGGTTATGAATTAGGATTTGATAGCTCAATATTCGCATTATCAGTTGCTGTAGCACTAATAGTTATGTACGACGCTAGTGGTGTTCGAAAATCAGCTGGGATTCAAGCCGCAGAAATTAATAAACTATCAAAAAAACTAGACCCTCAATCCGAATTACTGTTAAAAGAAACCCTAGGCCATACAAAAATTGAGGTCATGGTAGGGAGTTTTTTAGGACCATTAATCACTTTACCTGGAATGTTTTTTTTAGGTTCTCCTCTCAAAATATTTGATTTGGTAATAAATTAAGAATGCTTTGAAAAAGTAATTTGGGTGGCATCTATAAAGTTTTTTGCGACTTCTTGAGAACTTGGCAAATGTAAGTGAATCCAACTTGCATGTAATTTTTCATCAAAAAAGCCTTCATTTTTGTATCCAGTTTTCCAAGATTTAATTTTCCATGGGGAAGAAAGTTTCTTCTGATGATCAGCCTTTCCAAAATCAAGTTCAGATAAATTATTTTCAATTTCCCAATAATGAAATTCATGTCCTCGAATTAATTGATTTTGTTTAATGATCGGAGTATCTTTTAAACCCTCAATGTATCTATAACCTACTGAAAGCTTACTTTTTTTTGATCTAAAAGGCAGAATGCCACTCATTTTATGGTTATTACCATTTTCATCTTTTATGAAGTCTCCTAAAATCATCATCCCTCCGCACTCAGCATATATAAATCCATTTTTACGGAATTTCTTTAAAGAATTTAAACTTTTTGTAGAGTTACTTATATGATCAGCATATTTTTCAGGGAATCCCCCAGGGATAATTAAAGAAGAAGCCTCATTAGGTATTTCTTCATCGTCATAAATACTCCATGAAATTAATGGAATGCCTATTTCACTCAAAAACTCCTTAGTTTCAGGGTATTGAAAATGAAAGATTTTATCTTCTGCAATTGCTATAGGTTTACTTTTGTCTATTTTAAAATCTTTAAAATTGACAGAATTAAATATTTTCTTTTGAGGAGATTTCAGAAATTTAATAAGAGAAAATACATCAAGGTTTCTTTCGGCGAAATTTGCAAAATATTCAACATCAATTTCTTTTTCATTTTCCATTGGAGATATCAAACCTAAATTAGCTTTGTTTAAAGTTATTTTTGAATCAGATGGTAAAAAACCAAGAATTTCGATTTCTTCATTTTTAAAAACCTCTTTGATCAATTTTTTATGTCTATCTGAATTAACGTTGTTAAATATAATTCCTGCCATTGACAAATCACTATCAAAATCTCTAAAACCTCGAATAGTCGCAAGAAGAGAAGCTACTTGACCTCTAGCATTAACAATAAAAATTATTGGAGCATTGAGAAGTTTAGAAATATTAGCTGTACTTGAATAGGTTGTTGCCCCTAATCCATCAAATAGACCCATTGCCCCTTCAATTAATGAGAATTCATATTTTAAAGAATGTTTAAAAAAACATTCTTTAACCCATTCCTCACCACTTAAAAAAATATCTAAATTCCTACAAATAGGTTGGCCAATTGAACTAAGTTGTTGCTGATCAAGATAATCTGGGCCAACCTTGAAAGTTTGTAACTTTATACCTTTTGAGAATGCCCAACAAGATAGCAAAAGCGATAATGTAGTTTTTCCACTATCAGTTGAAGGAGAAGATATTACACAAGGCATCTATTAGTTATTAAAACCATTAAATATTTGAAGGGCTATTTTAATAGAATTTTCAAAAAGAGGACTGGTATTACCTCTACTACTTCCCAACAATTTACTAACATCATACTCTGAGGTAGAAAAAGAATTTGGAACAACTTGTTCTATTAATTCCATATTAGCCATTCCCCCTGCTTCAAGTCTCATACACTCCACTGATTCACAGCCAAGTATTACACAAGTGTTATTTTTTTGAACCTCACTAATTTTTGAAATCAGCCTCAATCCAATAACTTGTCCTAAATGAATACTTGGATTTCCCAAAGATAAGGGATTAATTGATGCAGAAATTACTTCGCCATTAATTCTTTCAAACTCTATTTTTATTGATTCTATATCCCTTTCAACTCTCAGAAATGACCAACCAAGCTTATCGCTAATCCATGAAATCAAAAACAAGGCTTGGATTATATGATCTCCTGCGATATCAATGTCAATATCAGTTATATGATCTAAAATTTGTCTCCTAGAGGGCGGATCAAAAATCATTGCCAATGATTCCCTCCAATTTTTCAATCTAACCCAATTCAAATCATTTATAGCTTTATTTGCGTTATTTAATTGATCTAAAACTTTTAAACATCTTTGAGGCGATCCAAGAGCAGTATCAATTATTAACCTTAGACCATAATTAGTAAAAAATTCGAAGATTTCGGGCGATTCATCTAAGCTTCCATTCCACCACAACCATGAAGGTAATTCATCAATTGATAAACCATCAATTATTTTTAATCCTTTATTAGATATTGAGGCCGAGTCCCCTCTAATAACAACTAAATCACCACATATAGGTTGCATAGCTGAAGTATCACTTAATGGACAGTAAGCGGATACAAAAGTTTTGATATCTGAATTTTTATTTAATGTTGGCGCTAGAGTTATTAATCTTCTTGGATTCAATGTACTTATTGATGATTCAAAAAATTGTCCTCTAAAATCATCAAAGTCTTTATTAGATAAATTTTTCTTCAACAAATTCAATACTTCTTCACTATTAAGGGAAGTAGTGATAGGAAGTCCTTGATCTAATATAAATTTTTTAGCAACTTCAATTATCTCTGGACTTAAATTTCCAGTAATTGGGCCATTTACTAATCCTTTTTGAACCAAACATTGTTCTAGCCAAGCAGGCTGCCAGACCATTAATGTAAAAGTATTAGCTCCACTATTATCATTATCTTCTGAAATCCATAATTTATTGAGGTAATTAGAAATTTCCTGATAAGGCAGCTCTAAAGGGGTTTGGAGTGTTAGTTGAGGTTTCATATTTAGGGTCTACGCCAGAAAATATTATCTTTTGAAATTAATTGATCAGACTCAGGAGGTCCCCACGTCATAGATTCATAATTATAAATAGGTAACTTCCAAGGAGAATTATCCATCAATTCTATTAATGGCGTATAAATTTTCCAGGCTGCTTCTACTTCATCACTTCGAGTAAATAGGGTTGGGTCAGAAAGCATTGCATCAGCTAATAATCTTACATAGCCCTCATCTGAAGGTTCTCCAAATGATTCATCATAAGAAAATTCCATCTCAACAGGTCTTGATTTCATTCCAGAGCCAGGAGATTTTACCTCAAATTTGAAAGTAGCACCTTCATTTGGCTGAATTCTAAGGATAAGTTGATTTGGGGCAGGATTTATTATTGTTGATTCAAATAAATGAACAGGAACGTCTTTAAAAGTTAAGACTATTTCTCCAAGTCTTTTAGGTAGTCTTTTACCTGTTCTCAAATAAAAAGGAACCCCTTGCCAACGCCAGTTATCAACGAAAACTTTTGTCGCAATATAAGTTTCTGTTGTGCTATTACAATTAACACCATCTTCCTGCCTGTATCCTTTTAGTCGATTTGAAATATTTCCTCCTTCTCCATATTGACCTCTTATGCAACAATTCCAAGGTTCATTTTCGTCAGCAAGTTTTGAAGCTTGAAGAACCTTAGCTTTTTCATTTCTTATTGCTTCTGGTTCAAACTTTCCAGGAGGTTCCATAGCAGTAACAGCAAGCATTTGTGTCATATGATTTTGAAGCATATCCCTTAAAGCACCAGAGCTTTCGTAATAACCTGCTCTATCTTCAACACCCACTGTTTCAGATGAAGTAATTTGAACACTTGATATATAATTTCTGTTCCAGATTGGTTCAAAAATAGTGTTAGCAAACCTCAAAACAAGAATATTCTGAACTGTCTCTTTACCTAAATAATGATCAATCCTATAAATCTGACTTTCTTCAGCGCAACTTTGGACGATCTTATTCAATTTTTTTGCACTTGAATAATCTCTTCCAAAAGGTTTTTCAATCACTAAACGACTTTTCTTAGGGTCATCTAAAAGGCCAGCTGCTTTAAGAGCTTTACATCCACTTGCATAGAAATTCGGAGATACTGACAAATAAAATGTTCTATTCCCATGAGTAGCTTGTGTTTTATCAATTTCATTTAATCTCTTAGAAAGCCTTAATACATGATCACTTTGTTGTAGATCAACAGGTTCATAGAAAAGATAATTAGAAAATTGTTCCCACTCCCTTTCTTTACCAGATATTTGATTTGATAGCTTTACTTTCATCTTTTCTTTAAACTCATTATCAGTCCAAGGCCTTCTCGCACAACCAACTATGCCAAATTCACTAGGAATTCTTCTTTGCAAATATAGTTCAAATAATGCTGGTATTAATTTTCTATGAGTAAGATCTCCACTAGCACCAAATATTACTATGCATTGTGGAGATATGACTCTTTCCTGACGTAAACCTAATCTTAGAGGATTACTTAAAGTTGAAGGCATATTTTTAGTATTCTTTATTTAAAATCCTCTTTTTTTCAAATATTAGCTACATATTGTGTCTAAACCAAAAAGTATTTAGGAAGTGAACCTAAATTTAAATATCAAAGATTTAGTAAGTTTCTACATGCCATCTTCCTGCTTTTTTAAGTTGAGGTCTTAACTCTGCCCAGTTCAAGCCTTTTTCTTCTGCTGCCTTAGTCATTGCTTCATCTATTCCAGGTTCCATACCCTTTAATCCACAAAGATATATGTGTGTCTTTTCATCTTCAATCATATTGAAAAGTTCATTGGCTGACTCTAAAACTCTGTCTTGAATGTACATTCTTCCACCTTTTGTATTTTGCTGCTCTCGACTAATAGCTTTTGTATATTTAAAATTGTCTGGATTCTCAGTAATGTATCTTTGAAGATCTTCTTCGTATAACAAATTAGCAGATTTTGGAGCTCCCATAAATAACCAAGCTTTACCTTTGAAATTCCATTTATTTTTTTCTTTTTCAGTTGGTTCGAACATTCTTCTTAAATAAGCCCTCATAGGTGCTATTCCAGTACCAGTGGCTAACATAACAATGTTTGCGTCCTCTTCGTCAGGAAGAAGCATTTCTTTACCAACAGGACCTGTTATTTTTACTTTATCTCCAGGCTTAATATCACATAAGTAAGTAGAACAGACACCATTAATAGTTTCACCATCTTTTTCATACTGAAGCTGTCTTACACAAAGAGAAACTGTATTTCCATTAAAGTCATCTCCGTGTCTAGTGCTAGCTATTGAGTATAGTCTTAATTTATGAGGTTTTCCATTAGCATCTTCACCAGCAGGCATGATACCAATACTTTGACCTTCTACGTAATTTAAAAATGGATCACTATCTTTAAGGTCGAAAGTTATGTGATTAACTCTACCAATTGCTCCTTCTTTGAGAAGACTATAGTTTTCAATAACTGTCCCCTCATATGGTGTTTTAGGACGGTAAATATTGACTGGAACATCTGCATGTTTTTTCTTAACAATTTTTGGAGCTTCTGTTTTTGGAGCTTCTGTTTTTGGAGCTTCTGTTTTTGAAACAGCGACTTTTTTAGTTTCCACAGCTTTTGACTCAGGTTTTTTTGTTTTTGCTTCTTCAACAAATTTTAAAGCTCTTTTATTAAAAGTTGTGAGTATAAAATAAAAAACAGCAATTACTACTGGTATATGAGCTAATCCGCCTGCGATTACTTTTGCTTGTGAATACATTTTTTAGATTTCTTTAATAAAAGATTATCAATTTGTAGTTTAATTTGTAGTGATTTTACAAAAATGGTTACGTTTTGAGATCGGGATAAATAAAAGAAATTATTTTAATTTTTCAGTATTTGTTGCTTTTATCAGTATAGTTACACAGAAATAATTTTTTATCTAATTAAAAAATTCATTTATGAATAATCCTCAAGAATCAGAAGATCATCCTAAGAACAATGATTACAGGACAATTGAGCAGACGATGGAGAAGTTTTCCGGTGGGACAAGACGACTAGCAGCTCAACTTACAACTTCTGCAAGTTTTGATTCTTTGTGGAGTGTTTTAACAGATTATGATCGGCTAAATCTCTACATACCAAATCTTTTATCGAGCAAAAAAATATTTCAGAAGGGAAATAATGTCCATCTTAAACAAGTTGGGGCTCAGGATTTCCTTGGCATGAAGTTTTCAGCTGAAGTAACTATAGATTTATTTGAAGATAAGGAGCTTGGCCTCTTAAAATTTAATTTAATAAAAGGAGATTTCAGAAAGTTTGAGGGTAGTTGGAAAATTCAAAATATTAAAAATACTTCAACAAACTCATTAATTTATGATCTTACTGTTCAAGGTTGTCAGTGGATGCCAATAGGGATGATAGAGAAAAGACTTAAAAAAGATCTTTCAGAAAATTTAATTGCCGTAGATAGGCAAGCAAAATCATAAAAAAGATCGTTATAAATTTAAATTAATAGCCCCAAGGGGATTCGAACCCCTGTCGCCTCCGTGAAAGGGAGGTGTCCTAGGCCTCTAGACGATGGGGCCTGGAAATTAGCATAACAGCTTATTAAAAACTAAGAGTAAGGCTAACCTTTCGTCAAGTATTGTTGCTCTTTGTTTTGTCCTTGCCACACAGGAACTGTGAAATGGAAGCAGGAACCTTCCCCTACTTCAGATACGACCCATATTCTTCCTCCATGGACTTGTACTATTCTCCTACATACTGATAACCCTATACCAAATCCTGAAGTTCCTTCAGAAGTCTGTGGAAGTCTAACCCTATCTAGAAAAATTCTTTTTTGTTCGCTCAAAGGAATACCTGCACCTTTGTCACAAATTGTTATTTCTACCCATTGATTTGTCTTATGAATCATAGTGATTTTTATAGATCCAGAATCTTTAGAAAATTTAATAGCATTTTCAATTAAATTTAAAAATACTTGCCTCATTCTTCTTTGATCTGCAAATACACTTGGCAGATCAGATGGAATATCAGTATCAATTTCAATATTCCTTAATCTCCAGAATTTTTCTAATTCGAGTATTACTTCAGCACTAATATTACCTAAATCAATTTTCTGAGGATTAAATAATGCTTCCCATTTAGTTGTTCCAACCTCTAAAAGATCCTGAGATAAGAGTTCAATCTCTTCAAGACGTCTTTTAATAACCTCCTGCAATTTTGAAATATCTATTTGTCCGAGTTTTTGACTTTGAACAGCCAAAGTAGCAGCAGTTAAGGGTGTTCTTAATTCATGCGCGACCATTCTTAATAATCTTTCCTGAGATTCTATTCTTTTTGTTAATGTCTCATTTTCTTGTCTTAAAACAAGAAGTTCGTCTTCCAATAGAAACTCTTTTTGAGTTCTTGTTGAATCAATTTTGGATGGCTGCAAATTAATCCCAAGATTTTTTGTTAAGCCTTCCTGTGACCACCTTGGCAACCATTTTTGCAACTGAGAGAAAATATTACTTCCAGCAAATATTTGCTTTGGAGCAGGGGAAACCTTTATAAGAGCAGGAATAGCGACTAATCTATGTAATTCAAGTAATTCTGGTTGCTCTGTGGGTTCTGAGATCTGAAGAGATGTCTCAAATTCACAATCATCTGATTCTAAATAAGCTATTAGGGACTTAATATCATTACTAGAAAGTTGATTTCTAGCTGCCACAAGTATTAATTTTAGCTCTTTTTTATCATTCAAATGAATTCCTCTGAAGTGTTGAAAAGCTGTTAATCCTTATAAACACCTTAAGATATTTTTTTTTATTTTACAGATAGGCTATTAAATAAATAGGACTTTTTTATAAATGGTTGCTATTAATCCAAAGAAAAATATAAATTTTGGTGAAAACCCTCCTGAAATCAACTTAAATAGTAATTTAAAAAGGTGGTTTTCCAGGAATATCGGATTATGGAAATCTAATAGAACATATTTTCTCGATGAAGCACAAAAAACTTATAATTTAATTATGAATATAAATATTCAAGCTCTCGAGAGTAAGTCTGAATGGGAGTCTCATTATAAATTTACTTGGTATCCAGAAAAAAAATATAATTTCTTTGACGAAAATTCCCAGTATAAAGAAAGAGGAGAAATGCATGCATTTTTAAAAGGCCATCAACTTAAAAGGGAAAATTTTTATCTAAGTAATGATGAAGGTATTTCAAATATTAAACAAGTCGACGAACACGAAATGATTTTTGAATCTTCTTACAAAGATTGGTATATTCTTGAACATACAAGACTTGTTGATTCTGATAATTATAGATTTAGGGTTATATATTCATGGAACAAAGATATGCTTAAAATAGTAGAGAATCATCACGAAATTAAAATTATTAAATAAATTCTGTGGCAGATTTAGTTTGAAAATAAAAAATGTTATCTTTATTAAAGTGAATAAAAAATAAATCAAATATGAGTATAAAAATATTTAAAATTTTTGCAATTCCTCTAATTTTTTCATCTTTTTTATTTGATACAAATAATGAATTTAATAAAGTAAATGCAAATGTTAAAAATTCGCCTGCCAATAAAAATGATTTAGATTTATATCATGGGATGGGTGTTTCATTTCTATGCAATGCGACAAGAAAAGGATTTGATCTGGATTTCCCAAAAACATTAAACGTTGCCTCAGCAACCTTCGCATCAGTTGTATCACAAAAACATGGAGGGAAAATAATAGAGAAAAAGAAAGAACAAACAGTTGATATGAAGCAATTACAATTTATTGCATCTCTGCAATTAGTTGAATCAGCTCTTCAAGTGTGTCCAGATAATGTTCCTGAAAAGATCGAAAAACAATTTAAGATTGAAACTGAGAGAATCAAGAAATTACAAGGTTTGTAAAAAATAATTTTTTTTATCTAAACATAGAACTAACAGAACTTTCTTCGTGGATTCTCCAAATAGCTTCCCCAAGCATATTTGCGACGGAAAGAACTTTTAACTGTGGAAAATTATCTTTATGTATAACTGGTATGCTGTTAGTCACAATAACTTGTTCGAAAAGATTCTTAGAACTTAATCTTTCATAAGAAGGAGGAGAAAATACAGCATGTGAGGCACACGCAAATATTCTATTAGCCCCTTCTTTTTTTAGTAAATTTGCTCCAGAACAAATTGTACCTCCCGTGTCTATCATGTCGTCTATAAGAATAGCCGTTTTACCATTGACTTCACCGATAACGGTTAGACTTTCAGCAATATTATGCGCAGCTCTCCTTTTATCAATGATAGCCAATGGCGCATCATTCATTAATTTCGCGAATGCTCTTGCTCTTGCTACCCCACCTACATCAGGAGAGACTACAACTATATCTTCTAAATCTAGAGATTCTAGATAATCAATTAATACAGGTGAACCGTAAATATGATCGCATGGTATATCGAAGTAGCCTTGTATTTGAGCCGAGTGTAAGTCCATCGCTAAAACCCTATCAACTCCTGATCTCTCTAGTAAATTGGCAGTTAATTTTGCAGTTATAGACTCTCTTCCTGAGGTTTTCCTATCTGCCCTTGCATATCCAAAATAGGGAATTACAGCAGTTATTTGTCTTGCAGAAGCTCTTTTGCAAGCGTCAACCATGATCATGAGCTCCATTAAACTATCGTTTACAGGAGCACATGTAGGTTGTATAAGAAAAACATCACAACCTCTGATAGATTGCTGGATCTGAACATAAAGTTCTCCATCTGCAAACCTTTTAGATATTAAAGGTACATTTTCAATCCCTAAGTATGATGCAATTTCTTCAGCTAACTTTGGATTTGTTGTCCCACTTACTAACCTTAATCTACTATTAGTTAGATTTAAGTTCGATTCTTTACTCTGCATTGCCGTGATAAAACTTGTCACGAAATTTGCACCACAAAACTATATTATCATCGTAGTCGTTTATGTGAATTTCGCAAAAGATAATGACTAGATATTTTCAAAAGTCAGCTAAATTAAGCAAAAAGTTGTTGATTAAAAATTAGAATTTATATTTATACAGACTTAAAAATCAGCAATGATATTTGTCAATTAAAAAAAATTTGTATAAGGTTGAATTTAGAGAATTAAAAACACGTTAAGTTTAAAGAATCAAAATATATTGAAAACATGCCTATAGAGTCAATTATTGCAAGAAAATCATTAGGCGTCCTTATGCATCCAACATGTATTCCGGGAGGAAGAGTATGTGGAACTTTTGGGAGAGGAGCTAAAGAGTGGATAAGAAAACTTCATAAGCATGGAATTGAATACTGGCAATTTTTACCTCTTACACCTACTGACTCTACAGGTTCGCCATATAGTTCGCCATCTAGTTTTGCACTAAACCCATGGTTTTTGGATATAGATGATTTAATCGAAAAAGGTTTTATCTACATCTCAGATAAAGAAAATCTAGGTCCAACAAATCAGAATAAAGATCATTTTGATTTTGATATTGCGGATGACCTAACAAAAAAATTAGGTCTCCTACTTTTGCAAGGTTGGAGTTCACAATCTGAAGAAAGAAAAATTAATTTTAACAAATGGGTCAGTAGTCATTCATGGGTTGAAGATTATGCAACATTTGTTGTTATCAGAGAGGAATTCAATATGTTGCCTTGGTGGGAATGGCCTCAAGAATTTAAAATAAAAAATAACAAGTTCTTAAAATCGTGGATTAAGAAAAAAAGTGAAGAGATACTTATTAAAAAATTAATTCAGTGGCATCTTGATGAGCAATGGAGCGTCATTAAAAACTTTGCAAAATCAAGAAATATTAAGCTGATAGGAGATTTACCTTTTTATGTCTCTAGAGACAGCGCCGACGTATGGAGTAATAAATCATTATTTTCAATTTTTAAAAATGGAGATTTAATCTTTCAAAGTGGTGTTCCACCTGATTATTTTTCATCAACAGGACAATTATGGGGGACCCCAACTTACTTTTGGTCAAGGCATAAAAGGACTAATTTCAATTGGTGGAGGAAAAGATTTCAAAGACAATTTGAACTTGTGGACATATTAAGATTTGATCATTTCAGGGGTTTAGCAGGTTACTGGAGAGTTAATGGCAATTCTAAAACGGCAATTATTGGAAAATGGATAAATTCTCCAGGTAAAACACTATTAAATAAAGTAAAAAAAGATCTAGGGGGTAATTATCTACCAATTATTGCGGAGGATCTGGGAGTAATAACTCCAGATGTAGAGAAATTAAGAAAAAACTTCGAACTACCTGGCATGAAAATATTACAATTTGCTTTTGATGGCAATGAAGATAATCCTTATTTACCTAAGAATATTGAAGGAGAAAATTGGGTTGTTTATACAGGTACTCACGACAACTCTACTTCTGTTTCATGGTGGAAATATTTAGATTATGAATCCCAAAAAAGAATAAAAGATGAGTATAAATTTTCAGAAAATCCTTCTTGGGATTTAATAGAAATTGGAATGAAAACGAATGCTAATCTCTTTATCGCTCCATTACAAGATCTATTATCTCTAGACGATTCAAGTAGATTAAACAAACCTGGCACCATAAAAAACAACTGGAAATGGAAGTTGAATCGTTCTTTAGAAGAAATAGAAGATAATATAAAAATGTTTAGTGTGTTAGGAAATAATTTTGGGAGAACTCAAAAGTAGAATTTTTTAAAAATTATTTATCAACCATTTGATTTTCAATATTTTGAATCTCAATAACATTTACATTTAAAATAAAGTATCTCTTTAATATAAATATAGTTAGAACTAATATAAAAAAATATAAAAGACTTCCTTGCCATGTATTGATAAGATCGAATTTCATGAACAAAAAATCCTTTCTCTCTTTCTTTAAAATTTTTCTTTCTTTAACTGCTAACTTTAATAATGTATTTTTTTTTAATACTAAGCATTCCTCTAATTTAATTAATATAGATCTTATAAAAGGATAATCTGGCCTAATATTTTTATTATTATTTTCAATAGAGTTTAAAGTTAGTTCGGGAATTTTTGAAATGTCTGACAATTCTTTAATTGTAAAGTTTCGTTGAATTCTTGCTTCTTTTACTATCTTTGCAATTTCTAAATATTGGTCCACCAATTCAGGACTAAATTCTTTATTATTTTCAGATTTTTTATTAAATAAAAAGAGATTTTTCAAAATATTCATTTAATCTTCCAAAGCTAAAAAATTCTTTACTTCTCATTTTTAAAACAATACAACCAATTCTAATCGAATTAAAATAATAAGTAAGTTTATAAGATATAAATATAAAACTAAACTGTAGAAATAATATTTTGCACCGCACTTTTTGCAATATTCAGAGGGCTAAAAGTATCTCTAATTAAAACTAAGAGTTTCTTCGCATCAGTAAATTCTAATTTTTCATCTTTTATAAGACTTAAAAGAAGATTCTTCCTAACTTCGGATCCTTTTTTACTAACAAATAACTTCAATCCTGCGTTAGCAACTGGTATGAGATCTGAATTAAGATTCTCTGAATCTTTAAACAAAATGTTTAACAAACTTTCAACTTTTTCTATTTGAATTTGACCTTTTTTATCAAAAACGACTTCTAAAAGGATTTCTAAAATCTCTTCAGAATTATCGGTAAGTAGTTTTTTAGCAATATATGGATAAGCAATTTTTAAAATTTTAAATTCAGGATCTAGTCTTAGTGCTAAACCTTCTTGACTAACAACTGCTCTTATTATTAAGGCAAACCTACTTGGAACTCTAAAAGGATAAGAATACATAAGTTTTGAGAATTTATCAGTTACATTTTTAAGATTAAAATTACCAACCTCAGCGCTTAGAGATCCTCCAAGAACTTCTTTTAATGGTTCAACAAGTTTTTGAAGATCTTGTCCTTTTGTTAAAAAACCTAACTTCTGGAAATCTTCTGCTAGAAGATAATATTCTTCGTTTATTATGTGAACGATTGCCTTAATAAGAGTAATTCTATCTGAATTTGTAATAGTATCCATCATTCCGAAATCAACATAAGCCAAATTCCCACAATCTGCATTTCCTCCTTTAAGAGCAAACATATTTCCTGGATGTGGGTCAGCATGAAAATATCCAAATTCAAATAGTTGCTGTAGTCCACTGATGACACATGTTTTTATAAAAGAAGCAGGTATTAAGTTATTTTCCTCTAGTAAAGATCTATCTCTTAACTTAACTCCATCAATCCAAGAGGTTGTGATAATCCTTTTAGATGAAAACTGTTTTTCTAATTTAGGAATAAAAATATTTGGATTTTCTTTGAATAAGTTTGCAAACTTCAAAGCATTTTGGGCCTCTTTTTGATAGTCAATTTCATCAAAAAGTGCCTTACCGAATTCATCTATTATTTCTCCAATTCCAACACCTATATTTAACGGTAGGAATGGAGATAAAAAAGTTCCTAAAAATCTTAAGATTACAACATCCCTTCTTATGAGAAAGTATAAATCTGGCCGCTGTACTTTCACAGCTAGATAAGAATTATTTATTTTTGCTTTATAAACTTGACCTAAGCTTGCTGAAGCTATAGGACTATCTGGAAACTCTTCAAATAATTCATTAGCAGGTGATCCAAGTTCCTCTTCAATGATTTTTAAAGCAATTTTGTGATCAAATGCTGGGAGATTATCTTGTAAGTTTGTAAGTTCTGTAAGCCAATCTTGTCTAACAAGATCTGGTCTAGTTGAGAGTGCTTGTCCTAATTTGATAAAACAAGGTCCTAAATCTGTTATTACATCAAAAAGATATTTTGAGAGATTTTTTTGTACATTTTTATTTTTACTGTTACCTTGAAAAAGTATTCTTAAAAAAAGAAAAATAAAAGTTAAAAGGATATATAAAATTCTTGGGATAAAAATCCATGGTCTCAAAATCAACCAAAGTAAGTCATTTTTTGCTGAATATTTCGAATAAGTTCTTTTCATTAAAATTAAAAAACATCAAAAAAGATAATCTTTTTGTTCATTCTATATATGTCAATAATACTTTATGAGCATTTCATCTTTTCTAACTAAAAAGTTTTTAAAGTCTTTATTCTTTCCCGCTCATAACAGAGGGGCAGCTTTACCAAAGAAATTAGTGAAGTTATTAAAAAATCCGCCTGGTTATTGGGACTTGCCCGAACTACCAGAAATTGGCTCGCCACTAACCCAAAGAGGATTAATTGCTAAATCTCAAAGAGAATTCTCTGAAAAATTTGGGGCAAGAGGATGTTTTTTTGGAGTTAATGGAGCTTCTGGATTAATACAATCAGCAGTAATTACAATGGCAAATCCAGGCGAATATATACTGATGCCTAGAAATGTTCATATAAGTGTTATAAAAATCTGTGCGCTGCAGAATATAAATCCAATATTTTTTGATCTAGAATTTTCAACCGGAACCGGTCATTACAAACCAATTACAAAAATTTGGTTGGAAAATGTATTTAGAAAATTAAGTTTTGATGAGAATAAAATTGCAGGGGTGATTCTTGTAAATCCCTCTTATCATGGTTATGCCGAAGATTTAGAGCCTTTAATAGATTGTTGTCATCAAAAAAATTTACCTGTTTTAGTTGATGAAGCCCATGGTTCATATTTCCTTTTTTGTGAAAACCTTAATTTACCAAAACCGGCATTATCATCAAATGCTGATTTAGTAGTTAATTCATTGCATAAGTCGCTAAATGGATTAACTCAAACGGCAGTACTTTGGTACCAAGGTGACCTAATAAATGAAGGTAATTTGATCAAAAGTATTAATTTGTTGCAAACTACTAGTCCAAGTTCCTTATTACTTTCTTCTTGTGAAGAGTCTATTAGGGATTGGCTTAATAAAAAAAGTTTATCAAAATATCAAAAAAGAATTTTAGATGCAAAAAGTATTTACAAAAAATTAATTAAAAAAAATATTCCTCTCATAGAAACTCAAGACCCTTTAAAAATTGTAGTAAATACCTCTAAGGTTGGAATTGATGGTTTTACTGCAGATAAATTTTTTTATAGAAATGGCCTTATTGCTGAATTGCCAGAAATGATGACTCTCACTTTTTGCTTAGGATTTGGAAATCAAAAAGATTTTCTTAATTTATTTGAGAACTTATGGGAAAAATTACTATTAAATTACAAAAAGTCAAAAAGTTTAGGAGTTCTCAAATCGCCCTTTAAATTAGTTCAAGCGCCCGAAATCGAAATTGGAATTGCTTGGAGAAGTAAGACTAGGAGTATTCCTTTCTCACAATCATTAAATAAAATATCTGGAGATATTATTTGCCCTTATCCTCCAGGGATACCTCTACTAGTTCCTGGCGAAAAAATTGATATGGATAGGTTTAATTGGATAAATAATCAAAGTTTATTCAACGAAGATCTGGTAAATTTTAATATAAGAGTCTTAGAAACATAGCTATTTCATATGAGATTAAGAAGTGGATTACTTATAGGAATTTTTGGTTTAATTGTTGTTTTGTTGGGGGGCTGGGTTTTTACATTGGCAACTGCTTTGCTTACATATCTAGCTTTATTAGAATTTTTTAGAATGGCAGAATTTAAAGGAATAAGACCAGCTACAAAAACCACATTATTTTCATCTTTTATTATTATAGTTACTACTTATCTTGAGACCATTGGTACGATTGAAGGAGAAATATCAAATTCAATTTTACCAATCTGTTCAGTTGGGATATGCACTTGGTTACTTTTGCAACCAAAACCTGGGACAATTTCAGATATTGCAGCCTCTATTTTTGGATTATTCTATTTAGGTTTTTTACCTAGTTACTGGATTAAGTTAAGGGGATTAGATTCAGTGATAATAAGTTCAAATCAGGGTTTTATGTCGTTTGAGAACTTATCAAGCACTACAGGACTTCATTTAACTTTAACTTCTTGCTTTTTAATTGTAGCTAGTGATATTGGTTCTTATTTCATTGGTAAATCATTTGGTAAAACATCTCTATCTCCAATATCTCCGAGCAAAACTGTAGAAGGTTTAATTGGAGGAATATCCTGTTCAATTTTACTAGCAATATTTTTCGCATTTTTAATGAATTGGGAAAATCCATTATTTGTTGGAATAATATATGGAATTTCAATTTCTCTTATGGCACTAGTTGGAGATTTAATTGAATCTATGATGAAGAGAGATGCAAAAATAAAAGATTCCGGAACTTTTTTACCGGGACATGGAGGAATTCTTGACAGAATTGACAGTTACATTTTTACTCCATCTGTTTTGTATTATATTTTTATAATTCTCAAATATCTAAATTAATTAAAAAATCTTTTGTTCCAAAAAATAATCTTGAATAATTTTACTAGATAATGATGGTAAATCTATATGTGGAAGATGACCACAATTTTGTAACCCTACAAAATTTAATTTTTCAATATTTCTTATATTTTTAATCTCTTTTTTTCCAAGAATTCGATCATTTTCTCCGCATAATGTTTTAATTGGGATATTTTGGATATATTTTTGAGTCCCTGCGAATCCACCACTTTTTGCAAATGATGCAAGTGAATTCCTCCATCCTTTACAACCTAGATGAATTGAAGCAATTTGTTCTTCCATCTTACCGACACATTCATCTGGAAAAGCAAATGCTTGCCTACAAAGACTTTTTCTGACCTGAGGCAATCCAAGAAATGAGGCGCCTAGTTGATTAAGAGGGAAAGGGATACTTTTAGGTTCTCCAAACAATCCGGCGGGGGACAAAAGGATAATTTTATCAATAGAATCAGGAATTTCAAAAGCAAGTTTTAAAGCTGTTGAGCCTCCCATAGAGGCACCAATAATTTTTAGATTTTTTGTTATTTTTAAGATCTTAATTAGATCAATTAAATGTAAAATTATTTTCGAGGAATTGTATTCATTTGTTGCGCACCTGGGACTAAAACCAAAACCCAGCAGATCAGGAACGATAACTTGAAAATTTCTTTTTAGTGATTTATATATTCTCCTGAATTCTAAAAAACTACTATCAAAGCCATGTAGCAGAAGTATAGGTTGACCTTTCCCTCCAACAACAACTGGAAATTTTAAAGAATTCCAATTTTGGTTGAGTTTTATCCACTTAACATCATTTGCCAAATAAAGACCTAAAGGATCTAATAGTGACAATTTGGCACTTTCAAAAAATTCTGCATTTAAATCACTTAATTGTTCAAAATTGTTTTTAGTCAAAAAATTGTTTATGTTTTAATTTTTTGTTGTTCAAAATTTGAAATGACCTCTATTATGTCCCGTTTATTAATTTCAAAAGGCAAAAAATGAATCTCAGATTTTTCTTGACAAGTAAAATCAGCAATTTTCTCTAAATTATTATTTTCAAAAACATTTATTCCAAGTTGCCCGATAGTAGTTGGCAAATTCAATAATTTCATGAGTGCAAATAATTGTTTAATTGATTGATCAGCTAATTTATTATTATTTTTCATTTCTTCTAGTCTTAATTGCAATAATAATCCAACCCCAACAATCTCACCATGAAAGAATTTATTAGGGGTGATTATCTGAGTAATTGCATTATGAATGGCATGTGCTGCTGCGGTCCTACACTTTTCTCCACCAATACCACCTACTAATCCTGCTGTAAGTCCACATGCTTCTACAGTATTTTGCCAAGAAGGATTATTTTCAAATTGACTCTTAAACGCTTTTTCTCCATCTATTAATAGTTGATCTCTTAAAACTCTTGATATCTGAATTGCTTGTTGAACAAGACCGTCATCTATCGTTGAACTTGTTATTGAGGATTCGTACCATTTTGCCAAGGCATCTGCTATTCCGCTTGCAAGCGTTCTTGATGGAGCTGTTTGAATAAATTTATGATCATAAACTAGTATTTTCGGACAAGATCCTAATGCAACATCCTTTATGAATCGACCATCCTTCGTATAAATATTTGATAAGGCTGTCCAACCTGCACATGTAGAGGCGCTAAGGGGGACTGTAATACATGGGATATTGAGGGACTGGGCTATATATTTTCCAGAATCTAGAACTTTGCCGCCTCCAGCTGCGATAACACAATCATTATTATTATTTGAAATGATATTCTTAACTCTTGAAATATCTTCGTAACAACAATCAAATTGCAAATTTGCAGAATTAACATTAAGTTTTTGATTTTTTAAATCATTAAAAATATTATTTCTCAAATTATTCGTTTGAATCCCTCGACCTAGAATTAATGGACTTTTAGTTAATTTTGTAATTTGAGGTAAAGATTGTTCCCAAGCATAAGCACCCCTATAAATAGTTTCAGGAGAGATTGACTGCATATTTACTTTGAATGACTAGAAGTTAGCACTTGCTAACTCTTGTGAAGATTCTTCAGAAGAAATGTTGATTGTAACTTTTTTATTATCATCTATATCAACTAAAGCATTATCTCCATCCTTTATTCTCCCAGAAAGAACTTCTTCAGCCAAACTATCTTCGAGTAAACGCATAACTGCCCTTCTCAATGGTCTTGCTCCGTATGAAGGATTATAACCTTCTTCAACTAGTCTTTCTTTGAAAGCATCGGTGACATTTAATTTAATGCCTTTATCTTGTAATCGGACAAAGACTTCTTGCAGCATTATTTCAGCAATTTCTTTAACCTCATTTTTAGTTAGTTGTCTGAATACAATTATTTCGTCAAGTCTATTTAAAAATTCAGGCCTAAAATATTGCTTTAGTTCTTCATTAACTAACGATTTGATTCTGTTATATTGGCTATCTTCAACTGAATCACCAGAGAATTCGAATCCTAGACCACCACCACCTTTCTCGATAACTTTGGAACCGATATTAGAGGTCATTATTAACAATGTATTTTTAAAATCTACAGTTCTACCTTTGGAGTCAGTTAATCTTCCATCTTCTAGTAATTGCAATAATAAGTTGAAAACATCTGGATGCGCCTTTTCAACTTCATCAAATAAAACGACGGTATAAGGACGTCTTCTAACCGCTTCGGTAAGCTGGCCACCTTCATTGAAACCAACATAACCTGGAGGCGATCCTATAAGTTTACTAACTGTATGTCTTTCCATAAATTCTGACATATCTAATCTGATCATTGCTTCTTCGCTACCGAAGAAATATGAAGCTAATGATTTAGTCAATTCAGTTTTACCAACGCCAGTAGGTCCAGAGAAGATAAAACTTGCGATAGGTCTATTAGGATTTTTTAATCCAACTCTTGCTCTTCTTATAGCTCTTGAGACAGCCTTTACAGCTTCATCTTGTCCAATTAGTCTTTGGTGAAGGGTTTCCTCCATATTAAGGAGCTTTACTGATTCAGTTTCTGTTAATTTTTGAACAGGAACACCTGTCCATGAAGCCACAATATGTGCTACATCCTCTTCACTAACAAGGGGACTTTTAAGAAGTTTAGAATCACTTTTTACAGAATTATCAGCATCAGATTGATCTCCAGCTGTAGTTTCTTTTTTATTATCCAATACTTCTTTGATTTTTGCAGACAATTCCATCTCTTTTTCACGTAATTGTCCAGCTTGGTCGAAATTTTGGTCTCTTACAGATTCTTCCTTTTGTTTTTGAACTTCTCTTAGTTCTCTATCTATTTGTTTTGCTTCAGGCGGAAGTTTAGAATTTATTAAACGTACTCTACTTCCAGCCTCGTCGATGAGGTCAATAGCTTTATCAGGTAAAAATCTGTCAGATATATAACGATCACCTAAGTGAGCGGCGGCTTCTAGGGCATCATCAGTAATTTTAAGACGATGATGTTGTTCGTAACGCTCTCTAAGACCTTTTAGAATTTCGATTGTATCTTCTATAGATGGCTCCCCTACCATTACAGGCTGGAATCTTCTTTCCAGTGCAGCATCTCTTTCAATATGTTTTCTATATTCATCTAGAGTTGTTGCTCCAATACATTGAAGTTCACCTCTAGCTAATGCTGGCTTAAGTATATTTGCTGCATCTATAGCACCTTCAGCAGCTCCAGCACCAATTAAGGTATGCACTTCATCTATGACAAGAATGACGTTACCTGCTGATTTAATTTCTTCCATTATTTTTTTTAACCTTTCTTCAAATTCACCTCTATATTTTGTTCCTGCTACCAAAAGACCTATATCAAGAGTCAAAACTCTTTTATCTTCAAGTATGTCTGGAATATCCCCAGTTTGTATTCTTTGAGCTAAACCTTCTGCGATAGCTGTTTTACCTACACCCGGCTCCCCAATAAGAACAGGATTATTTTTTGTTCTCCTACCTAGTATTTGGACTACACGATCTATTTCTGAATGGCGGCCAACGACTGGATCTAATTTCGATTCACTAGCCAATTTTGTTAGATTTGTTCCAAATTCATCAAGAGTAGCAGTTTTTAAGTTCCCTTTAGATGTACTAGCCCCAGTGCCAACTTCTGCTGTTTCACCTAACATCCTTATAACTTGAGTTCTTACTTTGGTAAGGTCAATATTAAGATTTTCAAGAACTCTTGCAGCAACGCCTTCGCCCTCTCTAATTAAACCTAGTAATAGGTGTTCTGTACCTATATAATTGTGGCCTAGTTGACGTGCCTCTTCAAGAGATAATTCTAAAACTCTTTTAGCCCTAGGAGTAAAAGGTATCTCCACAGCTACAAACCCTGAACCTCTACCAATTATCTTTTCTACTTCTATCCTTGAATCTTTTAGATTAACTCCAAGTGATTTAAGTACTTTTGCTGCAACCCCAGTTCCTTCTCCAATTAACCCTAAAAGAATTTGTTCAGTTCCAACAAAATTATGACCGAGTCTTCTAGCTTCCTCTTGAGCGAGCATAATGACTTTTATAGCCTTTTCTGTAAATCTTTCAAACATTAGAAGATTAAATTTCTACTAATAACCTACCAGTAATATGTCAATTTTGTGTTCAGAATGAGCTTTTGTGAATACCCAAAAGTGTATTTTATTTAATTAAATTGAAATTTTTTAGTGATATAGCAAGAAATTATAGTAATTTCAGGCATTCTGGTAATCCGCACAATTAAATTTTTATATTATTTTGTTGTTAATTTTTTTTCTTTTAAAAGAGCATGTGAACCATCTTTATAATAATTTTTTCTTATTCCCACAGTAGAAAAATCAAAGCGACTATAAAATCTTTCAGCAGTTACATTGACATGGGAAACCTCCAATAGTATTTTTTTTAGATTTAATTTTTCACATTTTTTTATTAAAAAGCTCATAAGATATGAACCACAACCCTTTTCCCTAAATTTCTTATTTACAACAAAATAATTTATTTGAGCTTCATCAAGAACAACCTGAAAAACACATATTCCAATGACTAAATTTTTAATTAATAATCCAAATATTTTTGTACCTTCTTTTTTGAATTCGTTAGCCCATTGTTTCTTGCTCCATAGGGAAATCGTATTCGAATCTAATTCATAACATAAATCAATATCTTTCTCATTTATTTGTTTGATAGATATCATTTTATTATGTATGTATATTTAAAAAGTTCAAATCTTGAGTCATTATAAAATATGACAGTTTTGGCAAAACTATATTTAAAATTCTCCCATGGAAGAAAAACAATCTTTTTTAAAACAGAAAATTGACTTTGAAAGTCCTAATAAAAATATTGTACCTATTACTACATCCATAGGAGGAGATGGAAAATTATCAGTTGGTGGATGTTCTATTGAAGAGTTAGTTAAAAAATATGATTCTCCTCTTTATATATTGGATGAAATCACTTTAAGAAAGTCTTGTAGAGCTTATAAAAAAGCATTAGAAAAATATTACCCCGGGGAATCTCTACCTATATATGCCTCCAAGGCAAATAGCTCTATATTCATGAGTAATCTTGTTTCATCAGAAGGTTTAGGACTTGATGCAGTGTCAGAGGGAGAATTATTAACTGCTCTAAAGGGTGGTGTACCAAATGAAAAAATTGTTTTTCATGGGAATAACAAATCTGACAAAGAAATTGATTTCGCAATTAGAAATAACATCAAAATAATTGTAGATAATGACTATGACTTAAGAAGATTAGAAGAAGTATCAAATTCATTAAATCATGACTTAGAAATAATGATTCGCTTTACTCCTGGAATTGAATGCCATACACATGAATACATAAGAACAGGTTCATTTGATAGCAAATTTGGTTTTGGAATCGAATATTTGAATAATTTATTTGCAAGCATAAGCGAAACTAAACATTTAAAATTAAAAGGACTACATGCGCATATTGGTTCCCAGATCTTTGAACTAGAGCCTCATAAGGATCTTGGTGAAATAATGGTAAAAGTTATTTTAGACGCCAAAAAATTTGGCCATAATATTAATGAACTTAATGTTGGTGGAGGTTTAGGCATAAAATATACAAAAAATGACGCCCCACCTTCTATCGATGAATGGGTAAAAACAATTTCCAACTCAGTTGTTAAAGCTTGTAAAAAACACAATTTAGATCTGCCAAAATTGATGTGTGAACCGGGAAGGTCCATAGTATCTACAGCAGGCATTACAATTTACAAAATTGGAGCTTTTAAAGAAATTCCTGGCATCAGAACTTATTTGTCTGTTGATGGCGGGATGAGTGATAATCCAAGGCCAATAACATATCAATCAAATTATTCTGCATGTTTGGTAAAAAACCCCTTTAATATTAATTCTAAAAATAAATATACAGTTGCTGGCAAACACTGCGAATCCGGAGATGTATTATTTAAGGAGATAGAACTAGCAAATTGCGAAACAGGAGATCTAATATGTGTTTTTGGTACTGGTGCTTATAATAATTCAATGAGTTCTAACTACAACAGAATTCCGAGACCCGCGGCACTTCTAGTCTGTAATGGAGAAGCAGAGATTATTCAAAAAAGAGAAAGTCCAATTGATCTTTTGAAATATGATGTTTTGCCTGATCGCTTTATTAAATAAAATTAGGTAAATTTAAATTAATTTTGTTTTTAGTGTGAATTTCTGGGGAATTATAAATTTAAAGCTTTTATTAGATGTTTTATTTGCTGTTGGTTTCGGACTTTTATTATTCTCTAGAGTAAAAGAACAACGTACATTATGGCTTCTAAGAGGATATTTGTTTTTAGTATCATCCGCTTGGTTTATTCAAAGATATGCATACTTACCACTAACATCAAAATTAATTGATGCTGTTGTACTCGCTTGTTCTCTTTCATTAGCGATCCTTTGGCAAGGGGAGTTAAGAAGATTAATGGAATTACTTGGCACTGGGAGACTAGCTGTATTACTAGGGAATCCACCAAAGGAATTTAGAGCAACTTCAACTACCATTACTCAGTTGGTTGATACTGCAGGTAAACTCTCTCAAAACAGAAGAGGTGCTTTAATCGTTGTAGATTTGGGGAGTGATTTAAGACCTGAAGATTTTTTATATTCAGGTACCAATATTGAGGCACAATTATCAACTGATCTGTTAATAAATCTTTTTGCAACAGATACGCCTTTACATGATGGAGCAGTTCTTGTGAAAGGGAATAAAATAATTTCTGCTGGAGTAATACTTCCTCTTTCAAGACAAGGAATAAGTAGATATGGCACAAGACATTTAGCCGCATTAGGAATTACAGAAAGATTTGACAGATGTATTTGTATTGTTGTTTCTGAAGAAACAGGTACGTTATCATTAGCAAACCAAGGCAAACTCGAAAGGCCAATAACCAGCAGCAGGTTACAAGAACTTCTTGCAAAATTGATTGGTAATCAAAACACTATGGGAGCAAATAAAACATCTTTAAGTAAAAATGTCTTATCCCAAAAGACAGACTCGGGTGATAATATCATCAGTGATATTAATAAAAAAGAGTCAGAAAAATCTGAAATTTTTATTAACAAAAAGGATTAACTAATGAGTTTAGAAAAAGTAATAGACGATAAAATTAGTGGCTTATTAATGAAAATAGATAAGCAAAAATTGCCCAAACATGTAGCAATAATTATGGACGGCAATGGGAGATGGGCGACTAAAAAAGGTTTACCCCGATCATTTGGTCATAAACAGGGTGTTAGTGTATTAAAAAAAATTCTTAAAGCTGCAAAAAATTTAGGTTGTAAAGTAATTACTGTTTATGCTTTTTCAACTGAGAATTGGACAAGACCAACAAAAGAAGTTGATTTTCTTATAAATCTTTTTAGCGAAGTTTTAAAAAACGAAATAAATGAGATACATGAAGATTCAACAAAAATAAAATTTATTGGAGATTTGACTCCTTTCCCAAAAAATTTAAAAGAAATAATTTCTAGTTCAGAATCACTTACTAAAAACAACAATAAATTTTTATTCAATGTTTGTGTTAATTACGGAGGTAGACAAGAAATAGTAAAAGTTGCAAAAGAACTAGCATTAAAATCTTCTGCTGGGGAAATAAAACCAAGTGAAATTAATGAAGAATTATTTAATTCAGAGCTATTAACTGGAGGGATTAAGGATCCAGAATTACTAATAAGAACTAGTGGCGAAAAAAGGATAAGTAATTTTTTATTATGGCAATTAGCATATTCAGAAATTTATATTTCTGACGTACTTTGGCCAGAGTTCAATGAGCATGAATTTCTTAAAGCAATAATTGATTACCAATCAAGAAATAGACGTTTCGGCGGTATAGAATCATTACCGAATGAATCTTTTGAAGATTCTCAATATTCTTCCTAATAAAAATGGCTACTTCGAATAATCAGTTTTTAAGTGAAATTAGGTTCGATTGGAATAAAAAAGAGATATTGGAAATTCTTAATATGCCTCTTATTAACTTAATGTGGGAATCACAAACCGTTCACAGAAAATTTAACAAATACGACATTCAATTAGCATCATTATTCAGTGTAAAAACTGGTGGATGTGAGGAAAATTGTTCGTACTGTAGCCAATCAATTTATAGTGCTAGCGAAATCAAAAGTCACCCACAATTTCAAGTTGATGAGGTTTTAGCAAGAGCTCAAATAGCAAAAAATGAGGGCGCAGATAGGTTTTGTATGGGTTGGGCTTGGAGAGAGATTAGAGATGGGAAATCTTTTAATGCAATGCTAGAGATGGTTAGTGGTGTAAGAGATTTAGGGATGGAAGCATGCGTTACTGCTGGGATGCTTACAGAAGAACAAGCTTCCAGGCTAGCTGATGCAGGGTTGACCGCGTATAATCACAATCTTGATACTAGTCCTGAGCATTATAAAAATATTATTACGACTAGAACTTATCAAGACAGACTAGATACTATCAAAAGAGTAAGGAATGCAGGAATAAATGTTTGTTGTGGAGGGATAATAGGCTTGGGTGAAACTAATGGTGATAGAGCATCTCTTTTGGAAGTGCTTTCAAACATGAATCCACACCCTGAAAGTGTTCCTATCAATTCATTAGTAGCTATTGAAGGTACTGGTTTAGAAGATAATCAAGAAATTGATTCTATTGAAATGATAAGGATGATAGCTACGGCAAGAATTCTTATGCCTAAAAGTAAAATAAGATTAAGTGCAGGGCGCGAAAAGCTCTCAAAAGAAGCCCAAATTTTATGTTTTCAATGTGGGGCAAATTCAATTTTTTATGGAGATGAGTTACTCACAACTTCAAATCCATCTTTTCAATCAGATAGAAAACTTCTTAAAGAGGTTGGAGTATCATTTAACAAAGATTTTGAAACTTGTGAAAAAACATTATCTTCTTTATGAAAGGCAAAAATTATAAAATAGTTTCTCTTTACTCTTTCTTCCCATTTCAAGAAAAATTAATTCTTGATCTAAAAAATAAATTATTAGAAATCGAAAATGAAAACGATCTTTCAGGTTTATTAATTTTTGCAAGCGAGGGCATTAATGGAACTATTTGTGCTGAGAAAAATGTTATTGATATTGTTATCAATTTACTTAATAAATACGCAGATAATAGAAATTTGAATATTAAAGTAAACTTCTCAAAAAAGAAAGTCTTCAAAAAATTAAAAATAAAAATCAAGAAAGAAATAGTTACCATGGGTGTCTCTGAAATAAACCCTTCAGAAAACAATGGGACCTATATTGGCTCCGCTGATTGGAATAAGTTAATTAAAAATCAAAATACAATAGTCATTGATACTAGAAATCATTATGAAGTTTCTATAGGTACATTTCATAACTCTATTAACCCAAATACAAGAACCTTTAGCGAATTCCCCAAGTGGGTAGATGATCATTTAGATACCCATTTAGAAAATAAAGATTCTACAAAGATAGCAATGTTTTGTACGGGAGGAATAAGATGTGAAAAAGCTACTAGTTTTCTGAAAAAGAAAGGTTATAAAAATATTTATCACCTACAAGGCGGAATCCTTAAATATCTTAATGACATACCAAAAGAAAAAAACTTATTTGAAGGTGAATGTTATGTTTTTGATAATAGAGTTGCTTTAGATCAAGAATTAGAAAAAGGCTCATACTCGATTTGTCATGCATGTGGTATGCCAGTTTCAATTCAAGATCAAGAAAGAAAAGAATATAGAAAGGGTATCCAATGTCATTTCTGCATAGATCAATTCAGTGATGACGATAGGAAAAGGTTTGAAGAAAGGCAAAAACAGATCGATAGATTAAAAGTGGAAAATCATAATTTCCATAAAAACTAATTTTCAAAATCATGAAAGTTGAAGAATTAGAAAAATTAGCGGGTAACATTGGTTTATTAATTAAAATTCAAGTAAGAGAAACTCTCGGATTATGTTTCTTTAGAATCGTTATAGCGGAACAGAAAGATAACATCATTAAGATTTGGGCCGAAATGAAAGGTTGGACTTATTCAAATAAACGAGCTATTCAGCTTGATACATTAAGAATCCTTAGTAAAGCTCCTGCTTTTGTTTCGGAATTAATATGGGCAACAACTATGGCATGGGCAATTGAAAAAAAATCAAGCAACAAAGCAAGACTTTTAGCTATCTTTGATAGCGAAGGATATAGTAAAAAACTTGTAAGATATTTCAAGTTAGTAGGATTCAAAATTGTAAAAGAGGTTGGTTCTAGCCCAGTAGATCTTTTATTAAGATTGGTTTGGGGAGGTGCAGGTACACTGATGAACGGGGAATGTATTTCCATATTGAAAAAACTTGAAAAGAAACTCTCTTTGATTGAAGAAAGTTAACCCGCATGATAACTACTTCTAACTAAAGGACCAGAAGATACTTTCTTGAATCCTAATTCCTTAGAGAAGCGATATAAATATTCAAACTCTGATGGATCCCAATATTTCTTAACTGCCAAATGATGAAATGAGGGCCTTAAATATTGGCCAATTGTAATTTGATCACAATCTATTTTTTTAAGATCATAAATGGTATTTTTTATTTCATCCAATGTTTCCCCAAGACCTAACATAATGCCTGATTTAGTTTGAATATGAGGAGCAAAATCTTTTGACTTTTTTAGTAAACTAAGGGATTTTTTGTAATTTGCACCCCTCCTAACTTCTTTTTGCAATCTTTCAACAGTTTCAAGATTATGATTAAAGCATATTGGATCTTTTTTTAAAATCATCTTCAATCTCTCAGTCTGAAGGTTATTAGTTTCATCAAAATTTTTGCCCCCACCCCATAAATCAGGAGTTAAAACCTCTATTTTTATTGTTGAATCAATTTTTCTAATCTCATCAATTGTAGATATAAATAAATTTGCACCATGATCAGGGAGATCGTCTCTAGCTACAGATGTCAAAACAACATATTTCAAATTTAGTACTTTCACTGCTTCAGCGATTTGAGTACATTCATCAATATTAATAGAACTAGGTCTACCTTTATTTACCTGACAAAAAGCACAGGAACGAGAACATATCGATCCACCCAGTAAGAAAGTGGCTGTTCCTGAGGCATAACATTCTGCTCTATTAGGACATCTTGCTTCTTCACAAATAGTATGAATATTTGATTTCTTTATGAGTGTTTGTATTTTTTCGAATTCTGAAGCTTTACTAATAGGAAATTTAATCCAAGAGGGAAGTCTTAAGATATTTTCTTTTTTGATTAGATTATTATCTCTCATTTTCTAATTTAGTTTTGTTCTTCCTTCTAAGGCCCTTGCAAGTGTAACTTCATCAACATATTCAAGTTCACTTCCCATTGGAAGGCCGTATGCAATCCTAGTAACTTTAGTAAAAGGGGCTAACAATTTTCCAATATAAAGACTTGTTGTATCTCCCTCAACACTTGGGGTCAATGCCAATATGATCTCATCTATTTCAGACTTACTAACTCTTTCTACCAAGCTTCTTATTTCTAAGAGTTCCGGGCCAACAGAATCCATTGGAGATATTAAACCACCAATAACATGGTAAACACCTTTAAATTCTCTGGCGCGCTCCAAAGCAAGCAAATCTTTAGTTTCTGCTACTACACAGATTAGTTTTTGATTTCTTTCAGTATTTTTACAAATTTCACATTCATCTTCTGAAGTCAAATTGAAACATTTTTTGCAACGACCAACATTACTATGTGCTTCTAAAAGAGCCTTTGAAAAATCTCTTATTGTACTTTCAGGTTGTTTTAAAATAAACAGGGCTAATCGTTGCGCTGTTCTGGGACCTATCCCTGGGAATTTCTCAAAATGACCAATTAATTTTGAAAGCGGTTTGGTATAAGTAATCAAAATTAAACTGTTTCTAGGGATAATTTAGACGCAAAATTCTGAATTGCCATAATTGTTTGCTTTTAATGTCTTATTATGTTTTTAGTTAGTAATTTCAAACAAAATGAAAAATATTAATTTTAACCCTTTCAAATATTTATTTTTGATTTTTTTGTGTTTAACTCTGAGTGCTTGTAGTGGCGGACTAAATGCGGGATTAGAAGCTTATCAAAGTCCAGATGGAAGATATGCCTTTTTGTATCCAACAGGATGGACTAGAGTAAAAGTCGATGGAGGACCTGAAATTATTTATCATGATCTAATAAATAGTAATGAGACATTAAGTTTAGTTATTTCTGATGTAAATAAAGAGGTTCAATTAGAGCAATTAGGAAGCCCAAGTGAAGTAGGTCAAACGTTAATTGATAAAGTTATTGCTCCCGAAGGTTCAGGTAGAGAGGTAAAACTTTTAAATGCCAACAAAAGGGAGTCAACTAATCATATTTTCTATGATTTAGAATATGAACTAAATTTAAATGAACAAGCCAGACACGAATTAGCTACTGTCGTAATTGATAGAGGAACACTTTACACTTTCGCTGTGGGAACGAATGAAGAGAGATGGAATAAAGTTGACGGTATGTTTAGTAATGTAATTGAATCATTTAACTTTTTAATATAGTTTAGAAATTCCATATTAGATTCCTACTTGAACATTCCATAAATCAGCATATATTTTGTTCTGATTTAATAGTTTTTCATGTTTTCCTGCTTCAACTATTTTACCTTTATCAATAACAACAATATTATCCGCATTTTTTATAGTGCTTAATCTATGAGCTATTACTATTGTTGTTCTTTCTTTGGTTATTTTAGATAATGATTTTTGAATTAAAGCCTCTGTTTCATTATCAACTGAGGCTGTAGCTTCATCTAATATTAATATTGGAGCATCCTTTAAAACAGCTCTCGCCAATGCAATTCTTTGTCGTTGCCCGCCTGAGAGCCTTTGGCCCCTTTCCCCCACTATAGTTTTATAACCATCTGGTAATTGTTCAATAAATTTATGAGCTTCCGCAATCTTTGAAGCTTTAATAATATCTTTGAGACTTGGGTTGATTGAGCCATAAGCAATATTTTCTTGTACACTGCCATGAAATAAATAAGTTTCTTGACTTACTAAAGAAATACACTTTCTTAAATTCCTCAAATTTATTTCTTTAATAGAAACTCCATCCAAGGTTATTGACCCATTGTTACTATCATAAATCCTAAGGAGTAGTTTTATTATTGTACTTTTCCCTGAACCTGTTAAACCAACGATTCCTAATGTTGAGTTATTTTCAATTTTGAAATTTATGTTTTTTAAAGTTAAATCTCGTCCAGGATAATTAAAATTTACATTATTAAAAATAATTTCTCCTTTGATATCTTTAGGTTCAATTTTTATGTTTCCATCTTTTATTTTTATAGGCGTATCTATGAGATCAATTACTCTATCTATTGAAGCCATAGATCTTTGAAAATCATCTAAAACATGCCCCAAAGTAGTTAAAGGCCATAATAGTCTTTGTGTAATAAACACTAAAAAACTATAAGTTCCCACATCCAGTGTCTTATTCCAAGTTTGGAAACCTCCAATTAATAGAATCGCTATAAAAGCAAATAAAATTGCAAATCTTATAAGAGGGATAAAAGCAGAAGATAATTTTATTGCAGCCTTATTACTTCTTTGATAATCGAGACTTTCTTTATTTAATCTTTTTAGCTCCCATTTTTCTTTAGTAAAACTTTTTATGGTTAGAATTCCACTTAAATTATTATTAAGTCTTGATGCCAATAGTCCAGCTTTATTTCTAACATCTCTGTATTTTGGAGCAAGCTTCCTTTGAAATTTAATTGATCCTAAAAATATAATTGGAATAGGAAAGAAAGCAAATAAAGCAATTTTGGGAGCGACAAAAATCATAGTGCCCCCAATTATTAAGACAGTTATAAATAACTGAACAATCTGATTAGCCCCTTGGTCTAGAAATCTCTCTAGTTGATTTATATCATCATTCAAAATAGATAATAGCCTTCCAGTATTATCATTTTCAAAAAAATCCATATCTAATTCCTGGATATGCTCATAAGCTTTTATTCTTAATTTATGTTGCGATAGCTGAGCCAAATTTCTCCATAAAATCGAATATAAATATTCAAAGGAGGATTCACCAGACCAAACTAATCCTGAAGCAAATGCAAGAAAAATCAATTGTGCTGGGACTTCATTTATTCCAAAACCAGCAATCCATGAATTCTGTTCCTTTACAACGATATCAACTGCAAGACCTATTATTACAGGGGGAGCTAAATCTAATATTTTATTAATTATGGAACTAAGAAAAGCAAAAAAAAGTAACCTTCTTTCTTCAATAAGATTTAAATAAAGTCTAATAATTGGATTTTGATTGTTCTTAGGACTCATAAAATAACAATTAAATTTTTCTATTATGATTTAAATTTTCTTTAGTTTCTAATTTACATTTTTTTTTTGCATCTTGATGACTTGCAGTTTGTGAAAATTCTTCGTAGTAACAATCACAAGTTTCATTCGCAATTTCTTCACTATATAATAATTCTGCTTTCAACATTTCCTCTTTGACACTCTGAAGACAGAATAATTTTATTATTGAATTTTGTTTCGTTTGAGCTAGATAATAACTATTAAAAAAGTTGAATAGGATTATAAGATTCACAAAAATAAAGAATTTATATTTGCTAGCTTTCATTCTCTTTACCTAATTTCTGACTTTAATTTTTTTTAATTTATTTTTAGTTTCTTTATGCAGATCTCTTGGTAAATCTACCAAACTGTAATCATTAAAAATCTGTATCTTTCCTATGGATCTGCCATTAATATTAGTTGAATTACAGATTGAAGAAATAATATTTGCAACTCTAACCCCATCAAATTTACCAAAATTAAATTTGTAGGTTTCAAAAGAATCATTTTGATAATTATTTCTTCTATTTGAATTTCTCATACGATTATTAATATTTCTCGTTGATCTATTTCGATCAGTATTATTTTGTTTATGAATCCAAGAATCATCTTCATTAACAAAAAATGATTTATTACCTATTACTAAATTAATCGCCGCCATTGCAATATTTGAGTCATCCATAGCGTATTTTTCTTTTAAATTATCTAGTACATCAATAATCAAAGCTTTATTTTCTTCATTTTCATCTTTAGCTAAAGAACTCTGATTAACATTCTCTATAAGTTTTTCCATCCTTTTTTCATTAATTATTTTATTACTTGGTATATTTATTTCTTCTATCTTAGTTCTTGTTGAGTTTTCTAAGTTTCTTAGAAAATGTTTTTCTCTTTGATTAACAAATAAAATTGCTTCACCTGATCTACCTGCCCTTCCAGTTCTTCCAATTCTATGGGTATATGTTTCCTTGTCAAAAGGAAAATCATAATTAACAACAAGTTTTATCCTCTCAACATCTAATCCTCTAGCTGCGACATCAGTTGCAACAAGGATATTAATAAATCCTTTTTTTAATCTATCTACAGTATTTTCTCTTTGGTTTTGAGGTATATCTCCATTAAGTACTGCCACAGTATAACCTGAATTCTCTAAAGCTTCAGCTATCGAAGTAGTAAGTAGTTTTGTCCTCACAAAAATTATAACTCCCTCGTTATTAAGTTCTAATATTCTTTTTAAAGCATCTAACTTATGATGCCTTTGTACATATAGAAATTTTTGCGAAATTAATTGAGTTTCTTTTTTGACACTTTTGATTAATATTTCGGCGGGATCATTTAGATATTTTTTTGCTATATTTCTTATCTCACTTGGCATTGTTGCTGAAAACAATACCATCTGCTTATTTTCCGGAAGTTGATCTATTATCCATTCGATATCTTCAAGAAAACCCATATTTAACATTTCATCTGCCTCATCTAAAACAAGACAATTTATGTCTTTAATTTTAAAAGTTCCCTGCCTTATATGATCCATTATTCGGCCAGGGGTCCCGACTACTACGTCAACTTTTCTTTTCAACGCAGAAATTTGATTTCGATAGTCGGTACCTCCATATATTGCTACCGTTTTAAAATTACTAGATTCTGAACTATAACTTTTAAAAGATTCTGCCACTTGAGTTGCTAATTCTCTTGTAGGAGTCATAACTAAAACCTTGGCATTTAATTCTTTATTATCTGCAAGTTTTTCTATTAATGGTAAAGCGAAAGCTGCAGTCTTTCCTGTTCCTGTTTGTGCTTGGCCTAGTAAATCTCTGCCTAACATTAGTTCAGGTATTGCAGCTTTTTGGATGGGTGTTGGATTTTTATATCCTTTATTTCTTAACGAATTTAAGATCGCTTGATTAAACCCAAAATCGAGAAATCCATTATCATTTCCTTTCGATACTTCCAATGGTTGAGATTCAATCTCTTTTTTGTTCTCTAAGTTCTTTAACTCAAGAAGAGAAACATCTTCATTCTGAGATTTTTCCTGCTCACTATCAAGAGGGTTACCAACTTTTTCTGAAGCCATTGCAAATGCCTAATAATCTTCTGATTAGGCATTCAACAAATATCTTAATTGACTTGAATTGTTGACTAGCCTTACAGAGCCGAATTATTAATCTAACATCTTGGGGTTCAGATCTTACTAATTTCTCAAAAATAAGATTTAATTTAAATAATATATATCTAGAAATTTTTTCGCTCTTGTAACAGCAGTATAAAATAACCTTCTTTCAAAATTATCTCTACAAAAGATATTTTCACTATCTTTATTTTCTTTTACAGCATATTGATTTCTTCTATATTTTTGTGACCACAAAATACTTACTCTCTCAGATTCACTTCCTTGGGATTTGTGTATAGTAAGGGCAATTGCTGGCACAACATTTTCTAAATTAGATGGATCAATTAATGCGACAATTTCTTCGTTATTATCATTAAATTTTCTGAAAAGATATTTTCTTTTATTTTTTAAACCTATAATTACTCCGATATCACCATTTGACAATCCAAGCTCATTATTATTTTTTGTACACATTATAGGAACACCTTCATTAAGAGATTTAAGGTCATATGGTTTTTTTTGGCCAAAAATAATTTCATTCAAATATTCAACACTCCATGTTCCAGAATTTTTTTCGCATAAGATCAAGTGACTTTGTAAATCCAGAAATATCCTATTTACCAAATCTTTTTCATGAAGCAATAAATTATCAATATTTTCATCAAATATATATTTTTTTTTACTTAAATTTGAAGTTGAAAGATATAGTTTATTTAGATGACTTGTGATCGAAAAAAATAGATCTTTTGGAATATCTTTTTCTCTACTTTTTGAAATAGTAACCTCTTTTGAATTGTTATCCTTTTCTAATTCTTTTATCTTTTTATTAAGTAATGAACAATCATTATTAAATATTAAACTACTAATTAATGCTATATCTCCAATATTTCTATAAGTTTTTTCTAAATTTACAAAAGAAGATTTGATTGAACTATTTTCTCCATATTCAAACAAATAATTCCAGATAGAGCAGTTATTTACTGGAGACAATTGATTTTTATCTCCAACAAAAATAATCTTACAGTCCTTTGCTAGTAAACTTAAAACTGATTCAATCAAATCGATATTAACCATTGACATTTCATCAATTATGAAAATATCAAGTTCTTTTAGTTTAAATTTCAACTTAAGAGATTTATTTTGAGAATTTAAAATCCATCTATGTAATGTTTGAAATTCTATTTGATCTAGAAATTTGCTGAAGGAAATATTTTTTTTATCATTAAGAGCTTCTTTTAGACGAGCTGTAGCTTTACCCGTTGGAGCCGACAAACCAATATTTAAAAAGTTATCAATTCTAAGGAGTTCTAGTATTAAGTTTATTATTAAAGTGGTTTTTCCTGTACCTGGTCCTCCTTGAAGAAAAACTAAGTTTGAATATTTAAATATATTTTTAATTTCATCAATTTTATTATCATCTTTATTAATTAAAGAGTTCATTAAATTATCGGTATCTATTTTTTTAAAAAATAAATTCATAACTCTTTCTATCTTTTTTGACCATTTTGATAGGGATAATTTTCTATCTACTAATACAAATGGAGAATTAAGTGAACCTATCAAGCCTATATCTTTTAGAACATCTATATGTTTATTAGGCCATCCATCTTCTAATAATTCGAAGATTATTAAACTATTATCTAAATCAATAATAGTTTCACCATTTTTTTCAAACTCTAATAAAATTCTTATTGAATCTTTAACAAAATTCCCATATTTTTTTTCATTGAATTTGAAAATAACTAAGATTAAATTAAATATATGCTCATATTGGAACTTTCCAATATCCTTAGTAGCTTTATTCATTCAAAAAAGTTTATCTAAATAATTAATTCTCTTTAAAGGTGCTTTGCCAATAAAAATACCTGGAGTTATATCATTCGACTTAGATTTTTCAAATAATTCAAAATCTGGTAATCCCTTAAAAAACAAATAGATATATCCTCCTAGATGTTTATGTGGTTGATAATTTTTAAGTCGCCACTTTAATAATCTATGCAATGCTAATAAATAAAGATGAGATTGCAATGGATAATGATGTTTAATCATTTCATTTCTCATATTTTCATAGTTATAGTTTCTAGGCAAACAATCACTATTATCACTTCCAGAAATAAAATTACTTTTCCAATCAATTACCCACCATTTACTATCTTCTGATTTATTACCTAAAGGGAAAACACAATCAATGCATCCTGAATGAAAGCCTTTATTCATAATTTGAAGATCATTAATTTTGTTTGCATATTCTTCTCCAAATTCATATTCCTGATCTAAAAGAAAGCATTTTGATATATCATGAGAATTAATAGTTCTACCTTCATAAGATAGGGTTAATTCATATTTAAGCTCCTTAATTAAGTATTCATTTGGAATATCAACTAGTTTTTTGTTTTGTAATTCACTTCCTAGAGATAAATTTATAATTCGCAAAATCGCATCTTTTACTTTAAAAGCCAATGAAGTATCGATTTGATAATAGTTCAATTCCTCAATAATTAAATCAATTAATTCCTGATTACTATCATTTCTAAATTCAAATCTTTCTATTATTTTGTGCAAGCAAGTACCAGCAATAGTTCCTTTTGGAAATTCACTTAAGGGATTTGGATAAGAAAAATAATTAGGATAATTCTTTGATTTCCTAAGATTAGACTCTTTGATAATTGATATATTATCTTCATAATCCTTATATTCATTAATAAATACATCAATATTTTTATCTTTACGTATCCAAGAAGAATAACTTGAATAAGAAATAAATTGATCAGAATTAAATTCCTTAGATATTTTTTTATTAACTTTATCGATTTTCCAAAGATTATTATTAAATCGGTTGGTTTGGAACTTAGCAAAAAATTCTTTTATTTTCTCTTTTTCTATCTTGTCTTCAAAAGTAGACTTATAAATATTAATATTTTCCAAATTTTTAAGTAAATCATTATTTAAAATATTATTTGTATCTTCTAAATCATTAAAAACTATAAGTTTAAATTTGCTCCTTGTAAGTGCTACATAAATTAACCTCTCACTCTCTTTAAATAAATCTTCTTCTTCTATAAATTTAAATTTTTGAACCTTCTCAAAATTATTAGAAATATTAATATATATATTTCTATCGATATTTGATTTCCAAATAGGTCCTTTAATTTTATTTGACTTATTAGAAATAATAGAGAGATATGGACATAGGACCATATCAAATTCCAAGCCCTTACTACTATGAATGGTAGAAAGATTTATTCCATTTTGTAGATTAAAATCTTTCGTCAAAAAATCTTCACCAGTACAAATTCTTAGAGAATTATCTAACTGATTTTTATACCAGTTAAAAACTTTGTTGAGATTAAAATCATTATTCATTAATTCTATTTCAACAATTTCTGAAAGTTGAAATAAATTTGAATTTAGATCAGAATCTTGAATAATCGAGTAAGACTTGTAATTTATAAGAAGTTCATTAACAACATTTAAAAAACCTTTTTCTCTTAGTTCCTGTGACCAAGTAATACATTTATTAATTAGAATTTTTAAATTGTTACTAATTCCATCATTAAGTAATTCTTCTGATTCAATTTCTATAAACTTTGAAGCGGCAAGCAAAGTTATTTTTTTTAAAAACTTAGGATTTAATAAACAGTCAATTAATAAAAATAATAAAGAACTTGCTTCTGTATCAAAGATATTTTGTTTATTTTGAATTTTACAGGGAAGGTTAAATTGATTTAATTTGTTTTTCAAATCTAAGCATTGCGAATTATTTAATGTAAGAATCGCAATTTTATTAATATCAATTTCTTTATTATTTAAAATAAAGTTAACTATGTAATTAGTTACAAGATCCTCTAAATCAGTCTCTTTTTTTGAAAATTCTACAATTTCAAAAACATCCTTAAATTTTAATTCAGAATTAATATTTTCATTAATTTTAGAGGTTAATTTCCTATAGTTTAGTTTTGATTTTTTAAGTCCATTTTTATAAAGTTTATTAAGGACATCCATTAACTTGTTTGAGGATCTATAGTTATCTGTAAGACTAAAAACTTCGATTGCATTTGATCTTGCATCTAAGTAAGTTTCAATATCTCCACCTCTAAATTTATATATCGCTTGTTTTGGATCACCTACACAAAGTAAAAAATGATTTTTAGTATTAAAGAACTTTTTTATTAAATTCCACTGAGTATTATCTGTATCTTGAAACTCATCTACTAAGACACATTTAAATCTTTTTTGAATTTTAGATAGAGTAATACCATTAATCATTTCTGAATCTAGAAATTTATTTTCTATAGTCTTTATAAGATCATTGAAGTTGAAAATAGAAAAACTTTTCTTTAATTCTATTAGTTTTACATAAGCCAATTGGGTAAATATTCTTACAAATTCAGTATAGAACCCTTCTTTTATTTTATAAATTTTATTTTGTAATAAATTAAATTTAGTAAAATCTAATTTTAGGTTATGTTTTTTAATTTCTTTGTATATATTTTGATTGTAAAAATATTTGAATAAAAGATCATCTTTAGAAATATCATAAAGAAAATTAATAACATTTTTCGAATTCAGCTTTTTGTTAATCTCTTCAATCCAACAATTAATTTGATTAAACTTATCATTTCTCGGATTCGCTGCATATATTTGACTTCTACCACCACTTTCCTTAATTAATTTTCCCAACTCTGTAAGTTGTAGAAATAGTTCCTTACCTTTGTTATTCCATTCATCACAAAACTCATTCCAATTTAAATAAAAAGAATCATTAAAATAATTGTTTAAATCACTAATCTTATATTTATTGTTAATTTGAAATTTACAAATATTTTCTTGATCTATATTCTTTAAAATTTCTACAAAAAATGACTTATTTATCCTACTTCCAAATCTAGAACTTATTTTTTTTTTGTTAACTGCTGAAATAAGCTCAGGATTAAGATTTAGAAAATAATCAATCCACAAATTATCTATTACATCTTTATACAAATTATCTATATTATTTTCAATGCATGGATCTTGGGTTGCCCCTATTTCAATACTATATTCATCAATAATTTTATTGCAAAAAGCATGGAATGTAGTTACTTGCAATTTATAAATTTCATTAACAAAATTATCAATTTCGGATATAGTTTTTTCCTTAGATTTTTCCTTCTCCTTGAAATTTAGATACCAATCCTTGAGGGTATTATCTATCTTACTTTCATTATGATTTTGCAAATATAATTTTAAATCCTTAAATCTTAAAATTATTTTATCTCGTAATTCAGAACACGTATTTTTTGTAAAACTTAATAAGAGAATCTCATCTGGTTTAATTTTTTTCTCCAAAACGTTTCTTAAAACTAGATGCGCCAAAGTGAAACTTTTGCCAGTTCCTGCACTTGCTTCTACTAATTTAAATTTATTATCTAATTTAATTTGATTAATATCCATTTCTTTATTGAATTAATATTTGACCTCATTTTTATAAGGTAAGTAATTCTTAAATTTATTCTGCAAATATTGCTCTTCTAAAGCAATCTTAAATTTAATTATTAAAATTAAAATTGTTGATAAAAATAAATAATAAATAGATAACTTTGTTATAAAAATGCCAAAGGAAATAAATATTAAAGAATAGTACATTGGATGACGAGTAAATCGATAAATACCTTTAGTAACAAGATTGCTATTTTTAATAGGTCTTGGGAAAGGGGATAAATTTCTTCCTAAGTCTTTAATTGCAACTAACAATATTATGAAGGCAATTATGATAATTAAAAAACCCACAAAATAAGAAAAAAGAGTGACTTGAATTATTTGTTTTTCTGGAATAAAATCCCATTTAAAAAAATGGAGACTAATAATAAAAAACTGTAAAAAAACAAGGATTATTTCATAAGCAGCTTTAAAAAAATTTTTTAACTGAAATTTAGTCATTATTTATTTCTCTAATGCTTTAATAAGAGGACCATATAATCTGAATGATAATTTATCAAAATTATTATTTCCCAGAAAGAAGTCTGGTTCTTTTTTATTTCCAAAACATAATTTCATTTCGATATTATCCCTTTCTCCTTTAGAAAAAGTTTTATTACCAATCCATCTATCGGTAAAAGCTTTTTTCTCATTTTTTGATTTTATTTTTGCTTCTACATATTTATAAGTACTTTCTGGAGGGAGAGGTAAACATTTTTCAGAAAAATTTTTAAAAATATTTATGTATTCCTCCAAAATTAAATTTGAATCCGTTGCTCCTGGCGATTGAATAATCTGCGAATTATAATTATTTTCTGTTCTAAAAATTACTTTAGTCTTTTTTATATTCTTCTTTAAAGAAAAAATGAATAGTGATTTTATCCAAGCCTCTATCAAACGACTTAAACTTAGTTTCGCATGAATCAATTCAATTACGGTGTCATCAGCTATGAAATATTCTTCTTTATTTGCATTAGATTTAACATAAATTCTATTAATCTTATTATTTTCACTCAAACTTTTAGATAGACTTTCTAATAAATCTTTGATTTCTTTTTCTTTTATAAAAATACTATTATTGGGAATAATAATCCCATTTTCAACCAATTGTTCATTAATATTCAATTTTTTTAAATCATCAATAACATTGTGGGTATCAATCTCTAACTCCTGGATTATTTTTTTAATTAGTTGCGACTTCTGCACATTACTTATATGCTCCTCATCTGGATGATGAATAAATATTTCCTTGGGAGAAATATTTTTTTTATCTAACCAATATTTTTGTGGAGTCTTGAACCAATAAATCAGTTCTGATAATTTGTAATTTTTAATATCAGATTTTTTTTCAATCCAATCTATATCTTCTACTAAAGAATAATTACTTTTAATTAACTTAGAACTGTCAATATCAATTATTTCTTTTTTATTTAAATCAGAATCTTTTATTATTAGTTCTCTTTTGCCTTGTTTTAAAAAACTATCAAAAAAAGAAATTAACTCTTTTATAGGAAATGAAACATCTAATATTTTATTATTTTTGTCATTCTTTACCCAAGAAACTATAAATTTATCTCTACAAGCAATTAACAACTCAAGAAATAAATATTTCTCTCTTTCAAAAACTGATGGATCACCCAAATAATATTTATTATTTAATAAATTAATATTTTCATTCTTTGATAATTTTGGATAATAAACACTATTCATGTCTATTAAGAAGATAACCTTATGTGGTATGTGCCTTGCATTCTCAATATCGCTTACAAGGATCTTGTTGGTACGTGATTTGCTTTGATATTTAGCTTCATTTATGCAAGAAATTAATATCTCTCTAAAAACATTTAACAAAATAAGATCATCAGGTATTAAAGGTATTGAGTGATTATCAAGAATTCTATTTATTTCACTTATTTCTAAATTAAAATTTCCATTAGAATCAGCAATACTTTTTAATACAAACTTTATCTTTTCAACCCAACTTGAGTAAGAAAAAGATCCCCTTAGCAAATTAATATATTTTTTTAAATCAAGTAATAATTTAACCCATTTATTCAAATCCAAACTTATATTTTTCAAACTAAATGGTTTTAAATTAAAAGTACTTAAATTTTCTTCTTTGTCATAAATTAAGCCTAAAGTAATTCTATTTATGCACCATTCTAGGGTATTTTTTTCTTCCCCTAATCTTTCATTGGCATCTAATCCCCAATGAAAACCAACTTTGGTAAGTAGGAAAATAATTTCATCCTTCTCAGTAATATCAAAATCAAAAATATTCTGAGTTACTTTTTTAGAAAGAATATAATCTATTTTTTCAAGTGTAATTTTCTCATTTGCTATATCAGTGATGTCAATTAAAAATTTATAAATTTCTGGAGAATCATAATTATCATCATCAATAAAAAAATAAGGTATCTTTTCACCATTAATTAACTCATTATTGAAAATATACTTTAGATAAGGTTTGATTTGATTAGTTTGTGGAGATAAAATAGCAATATCACTATATTTAATATTCTTGCAAGAATTTATTATTTCTATAACCTTATTTCTTATATATTCTAATTGACTATTCTGATTAAAATGCTCAAAAAGTAATATTGAATCATCCCTTTCATTTATAATAAAATCATTACTATTATTATCAATTAGTCTCTTTTGTATTTGATTAAGAAGAGGAATATCTTTCTTATCATTAAAATTAGTTGTTGGATCAATATATATTAAATTATTTTTTAAATTTATTCCTTCTTTATTAATATTTTCCTCAATTAATTTCTGAAAGTTTGCTCCAAATTTACCAAATATTTTCTCTATAGTTGTATTGTTTAAAATCAATTTACTTTTAAAATTATCAAATTCCAACTCACCTTCAAGAAAATTTATCCTATTCCATAAATCATCTCCTGCAGATAATAAATATAAATTTACCTTAGTAAATTTTGAAAGTTCTGAATAAAAGTTAATATGTAGTTTAGATAAGTTATTATCGGAAATTATATAAATTTGATTTGGTACTTGAAATTGAACGTTCTTAACTTTTCTTAAATGCTTTATTAATTTGATCATGTATAAACATGAAGGCTTTTCAGATATCTTTTTCTCTAATAATTTATATAAAATAGGCTGCCAAAATTGATCTGAATTTAAATTCTTAAATAGATTAAGTGAATTAATTTCATATCTATTCCATTCAGCAATCATTTCAGGTCTAAAAATTAGATAATCAATGAAATTATTCGCGATCTTTTTTGTCAGGTTATAAAGGTCTCCATCAATTGTTTTTTCATTATCTAAATATTTATTAATCCAATTTTTGAGTGGAAATGATTCTTTAAAGCTATTTAATTCTTCTAATGAATCAATAATGCCCCATTTAATTGACTCAAAATTCCATAAACCCATATCAATTCCGGGGAAAAAATTTGTCAATAATGATTCCGTAAAATTTGATATTGTCTTAAATTCATAAAGAGCACTTATTTTGTTTTTTATAGTTATTTGTTCACTTAACCACTTTCCAAAAAAATAATTAGGAACAGCTATTTCTAAATTATCAGTTATGGGCGGAGGACATATTTTTAATTCTTCTGCCAAAAGCTCACTAATCACTTCAATTTTGTTTGACTTATACAGATTGAGCAATTTACTGGTTGGTTATATTATTCAACTTTAAATGGATCAGTTATTTCTGCATTAGGAAATTCGAATTCCCCAACAGCAACAAACTCTAAACGCAGCTTTAAGAAAGTTATAAATTTTTTATCAGTCGATAAAATAGCTGCAGGAGGCGATGGAATCTTTGCTTTTAGATCAACAAATTGGGTAGTTTGCAAAAATGATGGATTTTTTAAAAGCCAAAAATCTATTTCTTTATTATTTTCTTTATAGTTCCTCGTCCTCTCTTTCAAAATCTCCTCAATTGGTTCTTCAACAGTTAAAAACTTTTCACTTGCCGCGACGAAAAAATATGTTGTCATTTTGAAATTTAATTTGATGTAATAAGGGACTTCATTTCACGTACAGACTTTTCTAATCCTATCGCTAAAGCCCTTGCAACAATACTATGACCAATGTTTAACTCGTTCATATTGTTAATTGATGCAATTTTCTTAACATTATTGTAGTTGAGGCCATGTCCAGCATTAACAACTAATCCAATGTCATTTGCTAAATGTGTAGACTCTATAATCCTTTGGAGCTCTTTATGTTGTTCAGATCCTGATAGTTCAGCATATTTTCCAGTATGTAATTCTATAAAATCAAACCCTATTTCTTTGGAATAATTTATCTGTTCACTAAGAGGGTCAATAAATGCACTTACTTCTATATTTAAATCCTTTAAATTACCAACAAAATTCTTAAGGTATTGCATATTGCTTTGTAAATCCAGCCCACCTTCAGTAGTAACTTCCTCTCTTTTCTCTGGGACAAGAGTTACATAATTGGGCAGAGTTTTTTTGGCAATTTCTAACATTTCTTCTGTAGCAGCCATCTCTAAATTGAGTTTTGTTTTTATAGTATTTTTTAGGAGGAATACATCTCTATCTTGTATATGTCTTCTATCTTCTCTTAGATGCACCGTTATGGAGTCTGCCCCTCCTAATTCAGCTAAAAAAGCAAATTGTACAGGGTCAGGCTCGACAGTTTTCCTTGCTTGCCTTACATTTGCAATATGATCAATATTTACTCCTAAAGTAGCCATAATTTTGAAAATCTTAGTTTCTAGACAATCTTGTAACCGCCCAATAATAGCTAATAAAAAAAGGCAAACACTTAAATTATTAATATACTAAATAGAACTTGAAAAAGAATTCCTTAAATATTTGGCATAAAATCAACCCTGTATTGGGATTTATTGCAATGTTCGTTACCCAAGACGTTGCTTTGAGATTCTTTTTTAGAAAAAAGAAAATATTAAAAAATGGTTTTTCGATTCCCATAAATTCCTCTATCATTTTGGCTCCAACCCACAGATCAAGATGGGACGGCTTAATACTCACCATGGCAATGGGTAGAAGGGTCACAAAAAAGGATTGTAGATTTATGGTTACTAAATCCGAAATGAGAGGAATACAAGGTTGGTTTTTAAAAAGACTTGGATGTTTTTCGATAAATCAATTATCGCCATCTCTCTCAGCGTTAAGATATGCGATTGATCTTATAGAAAAAGGAGAACAACTAGTTGTTTTTCCTGAAGGAAAGATTAATAAATACGGAAAAAAATTAGTTCTCAAAGAAGGACTCTATAGATTAGCTAGATTAGCTACCAAAAAAACAACTTCTATTACTATTATTCCAATTGGAATTGCTTACAGCAAAATACCTCCAAACTTTAGAGGCGAATTTTGTTTATCCTTTGGAAAACCAATACCAATTAATGATTACTCAAACTTTACGATCAAGGACTTTAATAAATTTCTAAACGATAAAATGACTCAAGAGGAAGAAAAAGCATTAAAAAATGTAGGTAGATGAATCTTCAATAAGTTACTATGAATTTTAATAATTGAAAAAGAAAATGAAATTCTTAAAATTAATCTCAATTTTATTTATATTTTTTGGAAATGTTCCTTACAAGAATGAAGTTCATGCAGAAATAAAGAATCCAGAAGACTTCAGAGTACTCTCAAATGAGAGTAAAAAGCTTTCCACCTCAAACGTAGAATATTTGATAAAAGAAGGTGACAAATATATTAAAAACGGGGATTTCGAAAAAGCTAAGGATTTTTACCTAGACGCTAGAAAATTAGCCAAGCAACTTGCTTCTTTTTATTCTGATCTAAATTCATCCTTCAAAGGAATTGATGCGAGAATTCCTAATGAAATGCAAAGGAAAGGTAAGCAAACATTACAAATTTTGGCAAAATCAAATGAAAGATTAGCCTCTATGTATATAAAAACTGAAAAGCCTGAGGTGGCAGTACCCTTACTTGTTGAAACAATTAGAATAATGTCACCTAACAGTACAGAAGGTAAAGATGCTTATGAAACATTGATCCAACTAGGATTTGTTGAGACAAAATACAAAGGTTAATTAAAATTTACTATGATTACGAAAGCTGACGTCATTAAATTAATTACTAAAAAAATTCCAAGTTCCCAAGTTTTTGTTGAAAACCTTAAGGGAAATGATCATTTGCAAGTAACTGTAATTGCATCTGAATTCAATGGATTATCATTAGTTAAACAACATCAGCTAGTATATTCTGCTTTGAAGGAAGAATTAGCTTCAGAGGCTATCCATGCACTGGCATTAAAAACAGAAACTACAAATTGAATTATGGACAACCTAACAAAAGATAAAATACAAAAACTAATTGACTCTAATCCAGTCATGGTTTTTATGAAAGGTACAAAATTAATGCCTCAATGCGGTTTTTCCAACAATGTAGTTCAAATACTAAATTCCTTAGGGATAGAATTTAGTACTTTTGATGTCTTAAGTGATTTCGCTATACGAGAAGGTATCAAAGAATATTCAGATTGGCCAACAATTCCTCAAGTTTACTTAAAAGGAGAATTTCTTGGTGGATCAGACATTCTTATTGAGATGTACAACTCTGGATCTCTTAAAGAAAAAATAGAAATTGAATTAGCGTCTTAAGACAATAAGTGAGTATAAATACCGTATTGATTAATAAAAATTAATATTTTAAATCCTTTTTTTATCAAAAAATCCTTTATTTCCATCTCCATCTGGATCAATAAAACTTGATGGATCTAAAATCCATCTTTCAATTAATCTTTCTAATTTCTCTTGATCCTTTTGCTCTAAACTACTGCAATTCCTTAATGCTTGGAGATAACCATCACTATATAATTTAAGATCAGATGGGGTATGAAAACGAGTAACTAAGTCCTGGCAACTATCGCAAATTGATTGAAAGTGACGAATTGCTTTGGGGTTTTCAAATGATGTCATAATTCGATAAATTCTGATTTTTATTTTGCATTTGTTATACCTTATTAAGAACGATCAAAAATTGCCTGGCCAAACAGTAATTAAGAATGCAATCAACTGAGCAAATCTTAGCTTCAACTCCTGGCAGTTCACAATTGCCTACGAGCTCTCAAACTCCCTCAAGAGTTCTAGTTGTTGAACCTCACCCCACACTTAGAACAGTCCTTGTTCAAAGGCTTCGCCAAGATGGCCATTTAGCTGCAGCAGTAGGTACAGCTGCAGAAGCTATTGACTTATGTAGAGAACAATCACCTGACTTATTAGTTAGCGCAGAAATCCTCGAGCATAATACTGCAATGAGACTTGCCCAACAACTAGGGTCTTCAGTCATAGTTTTAACGGCAAGATCAGGTGTTGAATCATTAGTAAACTTATTAGATGAAGGGGCAGATGATGTACTAAGAAAACCTTTTGGACTCGAAGAGCTTGCAGCACGATGCAGAACACTCCTAAAAAGGGGAAGGATAGGATTACAAGAAAAAGTTGAGGTTGGACCTTTAGAGGTTCATCTTCTTTTGAGACAAGTTACTCTAAGCGAGAAGCCCGTAGAATTAAGCCCTAGGGAGTTTGCGCTCCTTTGTGCTCTATTAATGCCACCTGGAATGGTAAGGAGTCGTCAAGAGCTCTTAAGGATGGCCTGGCCGCCTTTCAGTGGTGGTCCTAGGTCTGTAGATACTCAGGTATTAACTTTGCGGAGAAAACTAGAACAGGCTGGATTGGGAGAAGGTGGGGGAATAACCACTGTTAGACAACAAGGTTATAGATTCAGTATTGATAATATTTAATTAAAAAAAGCAAAAAGTTCACCAATAATCATTAAAACTGATAGTAATGTCAGTAATTTATATGTCCATAGTGGTGATATGTAAGATATTTCATTAATAGAAATCCCAGTATTACTGGAAATAATTAATAAAAACTTTTCAAAGTTCTCCACTCTTTGTGGAACAAGAAAATTATCACCTTGAAAAGTATTAAAGTAATAAACTTTACTACCCTGACTGGTTGGCAAAGATTTGATTAATTTAATATCTTTCCAAGAAATCTCCCAATTTTTTTTTCCTAAGAATTTAGAAATAAAACTACTTTTATATGAAATTTTATTACTGCAAGTTTCTACATAATCACTAGTGATATTGATTATCAAATAAAGTCCTAGGGCAAAAATTATAATAGAAGGGATTTTTAATTTTTCGATTGAAATAATTGGTAAAGGAATTGTAAGCGCTAAATAAAGAGAAATTAACGAACTTTTCACAAAAAAAAGAGTTTTAAATTTTTCTATCATTTCAGAAGGATCCTTTTAATCGGGCAATTTAAAACTGTTTATGTTTAACTTTGCACCTATTTTGTGAGCGCATGCGTATCCACTAAAAGCAACTGCATTTAGGCCTTGGCCAGGGAAGCATGAATCCCCTACACAATAAAGGTTTTGAATTTTTGTAGTGTTGAAAGGCATTGGCAAAAGTCCAAGCAACTTTTTACTGGGAATTGGCCCATAACTACCTTCATATCTTCCAAGAAACTTTTTATGAGTTTTGGGAGTACCAATTTCTTTATGATCAATATTTTGTTCAAGATTAGGAAGAATAGTTGATATTTTTTTAACAAGAAAGGAACAATATTTTTCTTTCTTTTGCAAATATTCTTTCCTTGATAGGCCTTCCCATTCCCTCATCGATGAGGGAGTAAATGCATGTACGATATGTTTACCTTCAGGAGCCAAAGACGAGTCAAGCAAAGTAGGTATAGAAACAAAAATAACGCCCTTTTCGCTTTCTAATTCATCCCAATTTTCAACTATTATATGATGACAATTAAAATTATCGGGAATTAGATTTTTTTCTACTCCAAGGTGAATGGAAACAAAAGAAGGTGAGGGTTTATAAGTTTCTGACCACTTATATTCACTTTTTGGCACGTTTTTGCTAGCAATTAATCCTTTAGTATTGTCTTTTAATCCAAATGTATCCCATCTAGTGGAGTTGGATACAATAATATTTGAATATATCTCCTCCCCATTTGAGAGCTTAACTCCTACCGCTTTCTCACCCTTTAAGACGATTTCAGTCACATTGGCTTTATATCTAACTTTTCCTCCTAATTTTTCAATACCAGAAACAAACTTCTCTGCTATCGTTCCAACTCCCCCTTTTGGATAATTTATACCCCCAGAATGCCTATCTGTAAATACCATTCCCGCATTAATCATAGGGGTTTTTAGAGCTGGCATTACAGACCAACAAAAACATTCGATATCGATAAATTTTAAAAGTTCAGGATCTTTTATAAACTTTCTCGCAACATCTCCAGCATTTGAAGGTAACCATCTAGCTAACCCTAAACAGGATAATGGAGATTTAAAGAAAACTTTAAAAAGATAACTTGGATCCTCTATGGATAAAAGAGGCATTGAATCTAAACATTTAAATACAGTTGCACAAGTATCATAGAATTTCTTGATACCTTTTTTTTCCTTGGGGAAGCTAGCTGATAATTTGCTTATAAATTTCTCATAATTTTTATCTACAGAAATATTAAAGTTATGTGGCAAGTGATATTCCAGTTGAACAGGATCCGGAATAGTTTCGCATTTTTCATTCACATCTTTCAAAGCACGAGTTAATAAATTGGTATAACCTTTTTCTCCAAATCCAAAAATCATTGAAGCCCCTACATCAAAGGTATAGCCTTTTCTCTTAAAAGAGCCTCCACTCCCGCCTGGAATAATATATTTTTCAAGAACTAATACTTGAGCTCCTTTCGCTGCCAATTGTGAAGCAGTTACTAACCCTCCTATTCCTGAGCCAATAATAATTGCATCGAAGTTTTCCTTATTTAATTCCATTTTTTGGATCTTTGATAATTAATCTTAGTAAATTTTGCTGAGTAAGTGGTCTTTATCAAAACAAGAGTCTAGTTTATTTTTAAAGTCATTCAAGGCTTCTGTAGATCTTTCTTGATAAGCTTTGTACCTTAATCTTTTATCTTTTATTCTTTTAGTTAGTTCTGGAACTAAACCAAATGAAGCAGGCATTGGTTGGAATTTATTCTTTTTCTGATTAGATAATATTTGATTTTTGTTACTGATAAAATTCATTAGAGAACCAATCATTGATTCAACAGGAAAACTTACTGGTTTTTTACCCTTAGCTAATAAGGATGCATTTATTCCTGCGAGCAAGCCTCCTGCATCTGCTGCTGCATATCCTTCCGTCCCTGTTATTTGACCAGCAGCAAAAAGGTTTTCTCTTCTCACAAATTGCAATGTAGGTAAAAGTAATTTTGGAGATTCTAAAAAAGTATTTCTGTGCATTACTCCAAAACGTACAAACTCAGCCTTTTCTAAACCAGGAATCATCCTAAATATTCTTTTTTGCTCAGACCATTTGAGGTTAGTTTGAAAACCTACCATGTTTAGTAATTTCCCTTCTAAATCTTCCTTCCTTAATTGGACAACTGCATGAGGGCGCTTTTTTAATCTATTTTCCCTATCAAATAAATCTCCCCATTTTGGATTCCACAAACCAATAGATTTCAATGGTCCATATCTCATTGTATCAACTCCTCTTCTAGCAATTTCTTCAATTGGTAAGCAAGCTTCAAAGAAATTAGCTGATTCTTTCTCAAAGTCTTTTAAATTAGCTTGTTCTCCTTCTATAAGTTCATTCCTGAAATGGATGTAATCATTTTCATCCATAGGACAATTTAGATATGCCGGATCTCCTTTGTCGTACCTACTAGCTTTAAATACAATCTCTTGATCAATCGTATCTCCATAAATAATAGGACTAGCCGCATCAAAAAAATGACACGCATCGATTCCTGTAAAAGCTTGAATTTTATAGGACAATTCATCAGCAGTTAACGGACCAGTTGCGAGGATCGTTATATTATCTTTGCTTGGAAGATCTAATTGTTCAATTCTCTTAATTTCTATTAAAGGATGATTAGATAAAGCATTAGTTAAAGCGATACTAAATTTAGATCTATCAACCGCCAAAGCACCTCCTGCCGGCACAGCAAATTCATCTGCTGTTTGAACTATCAATGATTTAAAAATCCTAAGTTCTTTTTGTAATAAACCTGCAGCTCTATCAGGACTTAAAGCTCCAAAACTATTGCTACAAACCAATTCTCCAAATTCACCAGTATGATGAGCTGGAGTTAATTTGATAGGTCTCATTTCAACTAGTTTGACTGGTACACCAGAATTTGCTACTTGCCAAGCAGCTTCTGATCCTGCAAGACCAGCACCAATAACTATTACTTCTTTATCTAACAAATTGGATTAATCCTTGCCCAAAAAGTCTCTATTGAATTGCTCTCTTGCTGGTTTTTGTATATTGAATATAACCCAAGCTAAAGCGGCAATAATGGGTGCAAAAACTACGATTGTTCTAAGCATTTTAGAAATCCTATTAACGATTAGATCATTTTAACTTTTAACTGTAAATTTAGAGAGAAATTTTAATTTTTTATTTCATAAGTTAAGAATTGTTTTTCTATTGTTCAACTTGAGATAAAAAGTTGTTTTTTTTACCTTAAAAAGGGATAATTCCATATGTACTCAATTTTACAAAATGGGTCGCTAGCTCAGCGGTAGAGCATCCGGCTTTTAACCGGCTGGTCCTGAGTTCGAATCTCAGGCGACCCACATTTTTATTGAGTTCATCTTCAAAACAGCGAAAGAAAATAGATTCAAATTTAAAAAAAATATCTCCCAAAACATGTAGCTTTAAATTATTAAAGGTTTTGTGTTAAATTTCAGGCAAATTCATCCCCATATAAACCTAGAATTATTTTTAGGGAGCTTAAAAAACAAAACAGTTTTAAATCTAATTAAATTTTGGAGAATACAATTTAATTTTATTTAAAACTTCAATTCACTTGTTGTGAATTATCTGAAAATTTTTCTTTCAACATACCTTACATTAGAAAAATAGTTACTTAATACATTTTTGTAGCAAAACTGTAAATATTAGTAATTATTTTTACTAAATGATTAAATCCCGCAAAAAAACTAAAAATTACTTTACAAAGCTTCATAATTCCTGTTACAATAATACATATACTTCATTATTTTTATCATGACACCTGAAGCAGAACGTTTTAACGGTTGGGCAGCAATGTTAGGTTTCGTTGCAGCGGTTGGCGCGTATGTAACTACTGGACAAATCATCCCAGGCTGGTTTTAAATTCATAAAGAATTTAAGATTTTATTATTAGCATCAATTAATTGATCACCTAAAGGATATCTTTCATATCTAAACTATCCTCAAATAATTCGAATTTAAGTGTTCTTCTTAAATTTTGGATTACTTGAGGATTTTTTTTAATAGAAATTATTTAATTCTTAATTTAATACCCAAAAAATTATTGACTTAAATTTTAAAGAACTGCAGGAAGACTTACCATAATAAGTGTTAAGGCAATAATAAATCACACTTTATTTGGATATATCTCTAGAGTTATTTAAAGGAACTACAACTATACGTTTTTTACTAAATTTATTAATTCAAAGTTTTTTTTTATCTATGTTATCCAAGCATGTAGAACACAATAGGTGACCTTTTTTTCTCCAAAATGTTTTTGTTGATCTTTCTATATCCTTTCTACATATTAAACATTTAAAAATTGGAGACATTCAAATCATCATTCAGAATAAGAGTTTTTCTTCTGATTTTTAAAATAGAAGCTAACTAAACATATAATAATAAAAATTAATTTACAAATCATTTTTATTTAAAATCGTTTTATTTTAAATAGTAAAAAATAAATTTTTAAAATTTACTAAAAAAAAGACCTGCTGTTAAGCAGGTCTTTCTTTGTGTGTAGTTTTTTCTATCTAAGTTATTAGAAAGAGAATGAAGTTTTAACAGCTACTCCTGTTTCATCATCTGCACCATCAACCTCTTTGATAAAGATACCTGGTGTGATAGTCATGCCATCATTTAATGCATAAGAGTAAGACGCTTCATATACAAGAGTCTCAGTCTCACTGTCAGCAAATAGTCCAGTAGTTGCAGCAGCAATGTTTGCTGTTCCAGGGCCAACTTCTGGGAAGCTTAGACCAACGAAGTATCCGGATTTTTCAGTAGTTCCGTCATCTGAAGTTTCGAAACCAGCACTTAAGCTTGCTAAATCAAAAGTGTAGTAACCGTTAAGACCCCAGAATGTTGTATCAGTACTTGTGCCGCCATCGTCAGATACGTATGCAACAGCTACTCCGTAACTGTCTGCTGAATAAGCAGCGTTAAGACCGAATGCATCAGCTTCATCACCTAAGATTTCAGCATTTCCGGATGTTACTCCACCAGCTAGTGAGAATCCAGAATCAAAACCATAACTCATAGCTGCAGTAACACCTTTACCGCCTGCACCCATAGAGTTACCAGTACCACAATCGTCTGGTGTTAAATCAGTGAATGCACTATATGTACAAGCTCCTGTAAAAGCAGTACTTAAGTCAGTTGAATCACCAACTACCATTGATGCTCCACCAACAGGGAATGAATAAGTAACACCATCAACTGTTAATGCACCGCCACTGTCGAAACCCATTATTCCGGATGACATTATAGATGGACTTGGAGAACCACTATCAATTGCTATATCAAGTGAATCTTCACCTGTGAAACTTGTTGATAAACCAATATTAAATTGGAAATCTAAACTTGTTGTTTCGCTAGATGCACCGTCTATAGCACCTAGAACAGTGTCAACGCTGAATGATGCAGTAGTTGTTTCTGAAAAACCACCATCAAAGCTACCACTATCAACTAAACCTTCTCCACCAGCAAGTAAAGAGTTATTCTTTGGTTCATCATTTACAAATGCATTAGCAAGGTCAAGATGCTCTAGATTAGAGTATTTTGAGATATCATTTAAGTTTGCCTCGCCAGCAAAGGCAGAAAATGGAGCAAGTAGCCCAATCGTTGCTGGCGCTACTAACAAGCTTTTAAAAAGCTTCATAAAAATTCCTCACACAATTTAAGGTATTTTAAAAGTAATCTATATGCTTAAAATTAACAACCTCCAGTAGACAAAATTTGAGCCGGCTATTACTTAATAAAACTCTCTTCACCGTGAAACCTTTTCTCCAAGAATTTTATTTGTTTTGATAATTTCAATTGCAGGTTCTAAAAGTTCTTTATATTCTTTCCAAATCCCAATAGAAGAAGAATAAAATTTCTTTCTAATTTGAGCGCTACTTGCGGTGTGTACATTTCTTTTATTTTGATGCGGTGAAAGATATTTTTCGTCCCAATCCCAATCAAGCCAATTTATTATCCCAGGTATAACATTATCAGGATTTTCAATTAAATCCTCATAGTGATAATCATAAATATTTTCACCATATTTAATTTTATATTCCTCCATAGTTTCAAAATAATTCACATATAAACTAGAAATATCAGTCAAAGAGAAAGAGAAAGACTGCTTTAAAAAGTTTGCTCTGTATATGGATAAAATATTATCAAGAGGGTTTCTTATGCAGTTTATTATTTTTGCTTTAGGGAAAAAATTAGAAATAACAGCACAATACATATAATTGAATAAACTTTTGTCGGTGTAAATGATAGAGGACTGAAATTGATTTATAACTTTTTTTTGATATAAGTCATAAACATCCTCAAAATCTTTAGTTTCCTTGATGGATTCCTCTAAAAAGTTAACCTCACCCATATCAGTTACTTCGGGATTTAAGCTCAATATGTTTTCCAGTAAAGTGCTTCCTGATCGTGGCATTCCAACAATAAAGATATAATTAGAAGAATTTTCTAAATATTTATTTTTAAAATTTTTAATTTTTAGTGATCTATAGTATTCAGTTTGTTTTTTTTTCAGACTTAAGTCAGATTTTTTATACTTCGTGCTTTCGTCGTTGGCAATCTTGAGATATTTTGCACTTTCTTTAAATTTTCCTTCCTTATGTAGCAAATTTGAGATTGCAAAAGCTGCGTAGATTTTTGAGTTTGGATTGAGCTTCTCTAGTTTTGTATTTAATAAAAAATTTAATTCATTTTTATGATTCTTAAAATCATAAATCCCAGATAATTCATAAAAACTATTAAAGTCAAATTTATTTCTCGAAATAATAAATAAATTAGTCTCAATTGCGAGTTTAAGCTGTCCTGAATTTCTGTAGAAAGTTGCTAAATTCTTGTAAAAAGGCATGAAATTAGGAGATACATTTATTCCCTTTTTTAATATTTTTATACTTTTACTTAATTGATTCTCATGGTTATAAAGAATACTCAGATTTAAATACGCCAATTCTAATCCTTCATATTTTTTGATTAATTTTAAAAGGATTAATTCTGCTTCTTCGAACTCTCTTTTATTTATATTTGCATTAGCTAAAAGAATATTTATTCTTATTTCTTTGTTTTTATCCTTTTTAATTCTATTGTTATTATTTAGATCCTCTAAGATATTTAAAGCTTCATCAATATTGGATTTATTGATATAAATCTCAGACTTTAACAGTTTATAAATATCATTATTTATCGATAATTTAATAGCTTTATCTATATAAACTAATGCATAATCAAAGTTTCTCAAGGCAAAATACAAAAGAGACAAATTATAAAGTAAATCTCCATGATTAGGATCAATTTTTATTGCCTTTAGTAGTACTCTTTCTGCATCTTTGAATTTATTCTCAGTTTTTAATATTTCGGCAAATAAAATATAAGGATTGATAGATGATGGAAATTTATTAATTAAATTAAGAAATACTCTTTTTGCTAAATTAAAATTTTTTAAATCTCTACAAAACAAACCATAAGCGTAGAGTAAATCAAAAGAATCATTATTTGATTTTAATAACACTTGAAATATCTGATTTGCCTCTAAAGAATTTCCTGCTTTTTGTTTTATTTTCGCTTCTTCAATTTTTTTTAATAAATCAATTTTTTTCAATTTATTTAATTTATCTTTATTATAGTTACTGAAAGTATGAAACAAAAAAATTCATTAACTTTAGAAATTTAATAAAAAAAGACCTGCTATTAAGCAGGTCTTTCTTTGTGTGTAGTTTTTTCTATCTAAGTTATTAGAAAGAGAATGAAGTTTTAACAGCTACTCCTGTTTCATCATCTGCACCATCAACCTCTTTGATAAAGATACCTGGTGTGATAGTCATGCCATCATTTAATGCATAAGAGTAAGACGCTTCATATACAAGAGTCTCAGTCTCACTGTCAGCAAATAGTCCAGTAGTTGCAGCAGCAATGTTTGCTGTTCCAGGGCCAACTTCTGGGAAGCTTAGACCAACGAAGTATCCGGATTTTTCAGTAGTTCCGTCATCTGAAGTTTCGAAACCAGCACTTAAGCTTGCTAAATCAAAAGTGTAGTAACCGTTAAGACCCCAGAATGTTGTATCAGTACTTGTGCCGCCATCGTCAGATACGTATGCAACAGCTACTCCGTAACTGTCTGCTGAATAAGCAGCGTTAAGACCGAATGCATCAGCTTCATCACCTAAGATTTCAGCATTTCCGGATGTTACTCCACCAGCTAGTGAGAATCCAGAATCAAAACCATAACTCATAGCTGCAGTAACACCTTTACCGCCTGCACCCATAGAGTTACCAGTACCACAATCGTCTGGTGTTAAATCAGTGAATGCACTATATGTACAAGCTCCTGTAAAAGCAGTACTTAAGTCAGTTGAATCACCAACTACCATTGATGCTCCACCAACAGGGAATGAATAAGTAACACCATCAACTGTTAATGCACCGCCACTGTCGAAACCCATTATTCCGGATGACATTATAGATGGACTTGGAGAACCACTATCAATTGCTATATCAAGTGAATCTTCACCTGTGAAACTTGTTGATAAACCAATATTAAATTGGAAATCTAAACTTGTTGTTTCGCTAGATGCACCGTCTATAGCACCTAGAACAGTGTCAACGCTGAATGATGCAGTAGTTGTTTCTGAAAAACTACCAGCTTCAAAGTTGTTTAGTCTAGCTTCAAGACCGTCTACACGGCTGTTAGTAACTGCAATTTCTTCTGCAGCGTTAAAGTCATTAATAGTGACTTCGTTCGCAGTCGCTGCCATAGGCGCTAAAAGGCCTAAAGATGCAGGAGCTACGAGCAAGCTCTTAAAAAGCTTCATAAATTTCCTCACACGAAATTTAAAGTACACCTCAAGATAGTGTATTTGGGCATACAAAATCAAGTATCAACGAATACATTTTTGAATATTTTGTGCCACTTTCTTAAGTTATACAATCAGTTTCCAATATATATTTATATTTGTTCTGTATTTTTATCGAAATTATTAATTTTAAAATTTATAGTTTTTTGGAAATTTTGAAAGAAACTTTTTCTGTTTTATATTTTTTCTTCTTATTATTATCTACTGCATCTACATACCATCCAGAAGCTAATCTAGTATCAATTTCTTCGTAACTTTCTTTTTGATTCAATTTATTTAAGGATTTCTTTTTATAATCCATAAATTCTATTATTTTTTTAATTTAATAAAAAAAATATAGCATTTAAATGTAATTTGAACAGTAAATTAATTTGATTAAAAATTTTAATAGGATTTTTAAAATAATTTTCTTTTGGGCTTTACTTTTCTGAAATCTTTAGAAAAAAGAAAAAAAGCTTTTATTTCCCTCAACAGAAAAAATAATTAGTTATATTTTCTTTAATTTAAACCTGAGGAGCACAAGGTCAAATGACTCACCTTAATTTAATAGTGAATTCTTTACCGAGAGATTTACTTGAATTTGTTTTTTTTCTTGCAGTTGGTTTCACAGCAGGATCAGTAGGAATTATTTAAGATCAACCGTCTATATACCTACATCTATGTCAAGTTAAAACCAAAAAACCCCTAACCTAATAGGATGACTGATAAACATTAAGTTTGAACATCTCTTTTTTAGAAATTTTAATTATTACTGTTATTCAAAGCGAAATAATTGACTGAACGGGAAAATCAAGTTTTATCTTCCTTTCAATTTGTTTAAGTCAAAAACTGTTATTAAACCTAGAATTTCCTTCTTCTGCTCTCTAAGCATCCTCGAGACATAATTAACTATTCTTCCTTTAGCTAACAAGTCATCTACAATTACAAACGAATTGAATTTTTTTCAGGGCATTACTTTTATTGAAAGAGATTTTTCCATATTCCAAATCATATTCTTTCGTTAATACTTGTCCTGGTAGCTTTCCAGGTTTTCGTGTAACAATCATGGGTTTAGATGATTCTAAAGCAATTGCAGAGCCAAAAATAAATCCCCTCGCATCTATGGAAATTATTCTTCAGCATTTTTTAAAAATTGAGTTGAAGACATTTTTAAAATAAGATCCTGAAAAATATTCTGGATATTGCAGAATTTCAAGAACGTCTTTAAAATCGAAACCTTTTTTTGAAATCCTTATAATTGAGAATTAAATCTTCTAATTTTTTCATACTTCCAAATCTCGAGAGCAATTTAGATGGATATCTTTGTGGAATTAAATTTATATTATAAATATGTCGTAATTTAAAAAATATCAAAGCCAATTCATTAAGTAATAAAATTTCTTGGTATGGACAAACTAAGATCTTATGAATGTTGCGTGGCACAGCTTGGTAGCGCGGATGGCTTACTATAAAATTTTTAAAGTTTATTTTGTTTATACTTTTAAAGTTAAAATTAAATAATTCATAGCTCAAAAATGGTTTCGTTCTCTTAATTATGTAGATATGTCTCTAAAAGCTCGACTTTTTTGATAATTACACTAATAATTAAAAAAAATTTTTATTTAATGAGCCTCTTCAAGACTTCTGCATTATTAGCATTTTCTTTTGGTTCCCTTTTGCCTCTCTCAGCTAACGAATACAAATTTGAAGAAATCAAATTTGATAAAACTGAAAACAAGCAAGATATATATAAACCAAAAGATAAATTAGACGAATATATAATCAATGCAGCAACTTATTCAACTAAGTTTGTTCCTTTAATGAATAATGGAGCAGAAGGAAGTGAATATACTGATTTGATGTTTAGTGATGGTAAAAGAATATTAGCTGATGCCGGATACGACTTTGTAAATTCAACTGCTAATAATTCGATTCAAAGTATTCCATTTTTTGCTCAGACTTCCGTAAATATTTCCGGCGGAACAGAATCAGATACAAGTTTCTCTTTAAATAGTTTGATGAAACTTGGAGAACTAGCTAAAGATGATGAGGGTGATATTAAAACTCTTGCTTTTTCTCAAGCAAGATTAGCAACTGCAACTAATGCAGAGGGTTCCACTACTAATTTAGGTTTAGGAATTAGACATCGTCCCAATGATGTATCAATGCTGGGAGCCAATGCATTCTGGGACTACAGAATGACAGATTATAGTGATGCTCATAGCAGACTTGGTCTTGGCGGGGAATATCTCTGGAAAGATTTTGAGCTTAGAAATAACTGGTATATGTCTATAACTAATGAAAAAGATGTAACTATTAAAGGTGTTACTTACAAAGAAAGAGTAGTTGATGGTTGGGATGTTGAACTAGGTTACAGGCTTCCTAATAATCCACAACTTGCTTTCTTTGTGAGGGGTTTTAATTGGGACTACAAAAATACACAGGATAATTCTGGTTTAGAAGGTTCTGTTAGTTGGCAAGCTACTCCTCATATTGGTTTAGAAGCTTATATATCCAATGAGATATCAGCTGCCTCTACTACAAGAAACTCATTACTGCCAGGAACAGACGAAACTTTCTTTGGTTTAAGAATGAATCTTACGGGCAGTCCTGTGACATTTGGCAAAAAAGATTACAAGAAAAATATGATCACTCAAATGACTCAGCCAGTAAAACGTAAATATGATGTTCTCTTAGAGAGAAGTAAAAATAGCTTTGTAAATAGAGTTGGAGGATCATAACTTATTTATGAAAAATTTACTTAAAACATTTAACCCAACTTTTAATTACTACAAAATGAAAAACAAAAAATCTTTAATAAAAAACCTTATATTTGCTTTAACTTTTTTAGGAACCATATCTTTTTCCCAGAATAAAGTAAATGCTGAAGAATCTCCTGTATGTCCTGATACTTCTAGCACAACAATATCAAGTATCTCAGATTCCGGAGATGCAACAAGTTTTACTGCTGTAACAGGAGGTGGATTTTGTAGAGGGACCCCTGATGAATACGGAGTTACAGTTTACAAAATGGGCTTCTGTACTAAAAACCCTGGAAATCCTACAGGCAGCAGTGTTCTTGCAGGTTCGTCTCCAGATTATAGTACTTGCACTTGGGGTTATGAAAACTCAGATGGCGAAGCAGCATCTTTTGGTGCAGGTGGCTCTATTGACTTGAGTGAAGCATATGCATCAGAACCAGCTAAGGGAACATATCCTTATGCAGTAATGATAATTTCTAAAGACTTTTTAATTAAAGGGAAATTTGGGCCAGTAGGAGGGAAAACTTATTATTCAACAACTACATTTGAGAGTTCCTCAACTGATATAGCAGATTATGCCACAACAGAAGCACCTTTGAATTCCTTTGGGGGTCCTGGAAACTGTACTGCTTACACAGAGGATGAAACTGTAGTAGGAGGCACAATAAGTGCTTATTTATTAAACTCAGCTGGTACTATGTTAGTCAATGATTCGTCTCTATCAAAATGCTCAGGACAAGTAAAATTGTTAGGAGTCATGAATATGAGTTCTGATCTTATTATTGCTGATACTACCAAGGGTCTAAAAATGACTTTTGTCGTAACTAATAACGGAATGAGTGTAGTAACTAATTCATCAGCAACAGACATCTATATGGATTCAGGTCCTTTCAGCGTTACATTTGATACTTTTTAGTCTTAAGTGCCAGAACACTAAATTTTTAATTTAACTAATAGATTTTTAATGTCACTACAAAGAATTCTTTCTCGTGACAAAATAGTGATAAAAATCATTTTCTAGCCTCAAAAGTGATTTTTTATAAAAAATTTTGGAATTTGGTCTTTTATAGATGTCTGTTATGAACTAAGATCTTATGAGCGGGGCGTGGCGCAGCTTGGTAGCGCGGGTGCTTTGGGAGCACTAGGTCGCAGGTTCGAATCCTGTCGCCCCGACCATTTAAAAACCAAGTCATACTAGAGAGTTTCCCAAACTCTCTTTTTTATTGCTTTCTTTTGGAATAATGAGACTGAGCGAGCTTTGAGCGAGGATTTGCAACACCTTGCATAACTTTGCTGCCTAATATCGCTCACTAATATTAAATATTTGCGTTTCTAAGAGTCTAATTTATAGGCTTAACTATATTCTTTCCTTTAATTTTCCTATTTAATAGATAATTTTTTAACTAATTTATCTAATTGATCAAGTTCTGAAATAGGATCTCTATTCCAATCAGTTGACCAAATTCTAAAGAAGTTCCATCCTTTTCCCTCTAAAACTTCTTGTCTTAAGCGATCATTAGCTCTAGCAGAATAGGAAGAGTGGTAGGCCTTACCATCACATTCAACAGCAAGTATATATCTACTTTTATCATTAGGATCTCTAATAGCTAAATCGATCGAATAACCACCGCTTCCAACTTGAGCATCCACAACATATCCCCTATTAGTTAAAGCTTGCCTAATACTTTCTTCAAAAGCATTTTCAGTGGTACCAGAAGTTCTCCTATCTAGATCTGTAATCTCTCCTTTTTCGGCATACTCAAGATATTTTTTCAATATTTGCGGACCTTCTCTTTTGGATTCTTTAATATTAGAAGACCTTAATGATGTTACTAAAATTACTTTATGCTTGGCTCTGGTGAAAAGGACATTTAATCTTCTATGTCCATTAGCTCTATTAATATCCCCAAACATTTGGGTTATTTTCCCATCTGCATCCGGACCATAAACTGTTGAAATAATAACCACATCTCTTTCATCACCTTGAATATCTTCTAGCTTTTTAACTACAAGTTCATCAAGATTTCCCTGGTGTTTACTATCAAAATCCCTCAACATTTTATTATTTTGCAGTTCAGCCTCTAAAGCAAGAGTTACTTCTGATTCTTGTTGCTGATTCATAGTGGCAATAATTATTGATTTTTCTTTATCACTTTTAATTTGTTCTAATAAAGCATCCATAACTGTTTTAACTTCTGGAAGATTTACTCCACCTCTATACTGAGAATTCTCAACTGGTTTATGTACAACTTGAGAGCCAACATCATTTGATGCAAAAACAGTTAATTTATTATCGTAAAAATAATAATTTGAGAAGTCTATTAATGACGTATGTCTAGATCTGTAATGCCAGCCCAAACTCAATGCATTTTTAGATCCGATTACTTTGTCTGCTAATTCTAAAATAGACTCACTGTATTCCACATCTACATCATCCTCGAGAATTTCATCCGATGTATAGTCCTTCTCAAATCTACTTGAGGGTGGCAGTTGTTTTTGATCACCAACTATAATCATTTGTTTACATCTAGCAATTAATGAAAAGGCTTGCTCGGGTTTCATTTGTGAAGCTTCATCAATTATTAAAACATCAAAAATATCTGTCTTTTTAGGTAAATACTGAGCTGCAGTAGATGGAGACATCATCACACAAGGATGCAAATTTATAATAGATTTATAAGCTTGCTTAAAAAGTAACCTCAGTGGTAGATGCCTTTTGGATTTTTTTTCTTCATGTCTTATTAATTTCCCTTCTGTAAAAAGCTTTGGTGATCTACCTTGACTTGGCTCTTCGACTAGGCATTCATCATTGGGTTTATAAAGATTGTTATTCAAATAAATCGAAGTGTTTTCTATAAATTCCTTATCCAATTGACAGAATTGTTTCTTAAGTTGATTCAGCGTTTCTCCCTTATATCTACTAAGTTTTATTTCCAAAGAGGCTTTCTCAGATATTTTATTTAATAGAGCTGAATCAAAGAGGAGAGAAGCTGAAATACCAGATTCTAAGGAGATAGAAATTATCTCTTCAATACCTTTATTAATTCCAAGATCTTGAAGGCTATATTTATCTCTAAAGTAATCTAATAAAAGTCCTAAATTAGTACCTGCGATTCTTAGTAAATCTAAGATTTCTAAAATCTCTTCAATATTTAAATTAGAAATCTTATCTAATTTTCTATCTTCATAATTGGATTTTATAAAGCCAGATAAATTTTCATCATTTAAAGTTTCATAAAATATTTTTTGATCATTTTTTATATTGAGATACTTATTAAGTAAAAGAAAAGCTTTATTAATAGATTCTTCAGCAAGATTTCTTGAAAGGTTTTCAGGAAATTCTTCAGTTTTTAAATTTCCAAATAATTTTAAAATATTATTAATGGTCTCTTTT
>QCBJ01000007.1 GCA_003281645.1 Prochlorococcus sp. AG-347-G20
GAGGGCGAACCCGGAGATAGCAAAAAATATACTTACGAAGAACTTCTAAAAGAGGTATGTAAAGCAGCTAATGCATTAAAAGCAATTGGTGTAAAAAAAGGAGATTTGGTTTGTATTTATATGCCGATGATTCCTGAAGCAATGTTTGCGATGTTAGCTTGTGCAAGAATTGGCGCACCTCATTCAGTTGTCTTCGGAGGATTTTCTTCGGAAGCTTTAAAAGATAGGTTAATCGATGGAAACGCCAGATTTGTTATTACTGCTGATGGTGGCTTTAGAAAAGATAAGGTGATTGAACTTAAGAAAGCAGTTGATGCGGCCATTGAAAGTGGGGCTGATAAAGTTGTTAAAAAAGTAGTTGTTGTTCAACGATCCCAAAAAAATATCTCAATGGTTGATGATAGAGATTTTTGGTGGCACGAATTATTAAAAGGTCAAAAAGATCATTGTGAACCAGAAATAATGAATAGCGAAGATAGACTTTTTATTCTTTATACTTCAGGCTCTACTGGAAAGCCCAAAGGTGTAGTTCACACTACAGGTGGTTACAATCTTTGGTCCCATTTGACATTTAAATGGATTTTTGACTTAAAAGATAACGATATTTACTGGTGTACAGCTGATGTTGGTTGGATTACAGGTCATAGTTACATAATTTATGGACCTTTATCTAATGGTGCTACAACCTTAATGTATGAGGGAGTGCCAAGGCCCTCAAATTTGGGGGCCTTTTGGGAAATTGTTCAAAAATATAAGGTTTCTATTTTTTATACTGCACCAACTGCAATAAGAGCATTTATGAAGTCTGGGCGTCAAATACCTGATAAATATAATTTGGAGAGTCTAAGACTTTTGGGCACAGTTGGAGAACCAATCAACCCTGAAGCATGGATGTGGTACAAGGATGTTATTGGTAGAGATAAGTGCCCTATTGTTGATACTTGGTGGCAAACAGAGACTGGTGGTGTGATGATAAGTCCCTTGCCTGGAGTCGTTGCTACAAAGCCAGGTTCAGCTACTTTTCCTCTGCCAGGAATCGAAGTTGAAATTGTCGATAAGAATGGATATAAGGTTCAGGAGAACGAAGGTGGCTATTTAATTATTAAGAAACCTTGGCCAGGAATGATGAGAACAATTCACGGAAACTCAGAGAGATATTTGGAGAGTTATTGGGAATATATTTCCTTTAAAGGAGAAAAAAATGTCTATTTTGCTGGAGACGGAGCACGCATTGATGAAGATGGATATATATGGATTATGGGAAGAGTTGATGATGTCATAAGTGTTTCAGGACATCGGTTAGGAACAATGGAAATAGAATCTGCTTTGGTAAGTCATAAATCAGTTGCAGAGTCTGCAGTCGTTGGCAAAAAAGATGATTTAAAAGGTGAAGTTATAGTTGCTTTTGTATCTCTAGAGAAAGACGTGAACGGTTCTTCAGAATTAATAGAGGATCTAAAGAAACATGTTATTAATGAAATTGGAATTATCGCAAAGCCTGAAAAAATTATAATTTCTGACTCTCTTCCTAAAACACGTAGTGGAAAAATTATGAGGCGAATTTTAAGATCTTTGGCTGCTGGAGAACAAATTAGCGGTGATATAAGCACTCTTGAAGACAGTTCTGTTTTGGAAAAGCTGAAAGAATTATCTTAATCAGACTCGTCAATTAAATTGGAAATTTTTTTTATAGTATTTCTTTTGAATTCATCATCGGCCCAGTCTCCCAAAAAATTTTCTCTTAGTCCTGCGCTTGCAATTATGGTGTGTGTCCCTTTTAACATTACTCCTTTAGAATTATCTTCTTTTCTTGCTTTCAGACAAGAAAATAATTTATCTGTTTGATCTAATTCGTCTGAGTTAAATTTTATTAGGAAGTTATTTTTTTGATTATATGTTTTTTCAATTAATCGCAAAGTTCTTTCGGGGCTTGGGCTGAATTCACTGTTGAATTCTAATTTTTGAGAAATTTGTTTCAATAATGGAATAGATTTGTTTGCACTGAAGTTATTAAAACTTATTGATATGAATTTTTCGCAATTTCTTCCACCATCAGGAGAAATCAGATGAAGTTTGCAGCCTAGGCTATGACCAATTCTTATTGAAGGAATTGATGCTCCTATTCTCTTGGATAAAGATATTCGGCAATTCTTGAAATCCCTCCATGCTTTAATAGCAAGTTGTTGGTGGTCGAATTGTGGAGTGTATTTATATGCATGTACTGCATAGTTTTTATTAATTAAACTCTCTATGAATCTTCTATAAGTTAAATCTGGTTTAGAAGCTAGATAACTTCCTCCAATAAATTCCACAATTTTTTTAGGATTTGAAGGCCAATAACAATAATTATTAAATTGATATTTAGTAAAAGCCATCTTTCATAAACTAAAAATGTTTAAAAATTATTTCTAATAATGTTTCTTAATTTATATTAATTTAAGAGAAATTTTTTTGAAATGCGTCAAGATAAATAAAACTGTTTTCAGCTAATTGGATCTATCTAACAAAAAAGAATTAAATCAATTGGATATTCTTCAGGATCAAGTTATCAGTTATCCCTCTGAAGAGAGTGTTGCTAATCAAAATAAAAAAATAAAAAAAATTTTAATTCTTGATACTGAAACAACTGGTTTAGACGAAAACAAAGATGAAGTGATAGAGATAGGCTGTATTTTGTTTGATGTATCTTATAAGTGCGTGCTTTCACAAGTTTCATTTTTATTCCCAGTTAATAATAATGAAGCCGAACATGTTAATGGTATATCTGCTGAAGTAACTAATATCTCTCAACCATGGAAAGATGGATTGAATTTCTTTCTTAAACTGGTTGATTGTTCGGATTTCATTGTTGCGCATAATGTTGAGTTTGATAAGAAATGGTTTGGGAAAGGAAGATTACCTAAACTTAATAAAAAATGGATATGCAGTTTGGAGGATATTAATTGGTCTTTTCAAAAATCACTAAAAAATAGACCCTCAGTAACTGATCTAGCTTTATCTTTTTCAATACCTGTTTGGAATTTACATAGAGCCTTATCTGATTGCTTTTATATATCTGAGGTCTTCAAAAAATGCGATAATTTAGAGGAACTTTTACTTAAAGCAACCGAACCGAGGTTTTTATACAAGGCACTGGTTAGTTATGAAGATAGGTCTTTAGCTAAAAATGCTGGATTCAGATGGAATAGTCCTGTGCAAGGAGCTTGGTCAAGAAAATTAACTATTGAGGAGGCAAAAAATCTCGATTTTAGAGTAGAAATTTTGAATTAATATTCAAAAATTGTTTACTAGAAAATATTTAGTTCATCTTACAGGGCATCCATAGATTGCCCATTTTATGCGCTCCAATACATCCGTATTTTGAGGCAGCCTTTTCGGCTTCTTGTTTAGTTTTAAATAAATCAGAAATCGTATTTTCTTTGTTTGAATTTTGAATTTGTTTGGAATGGTTATGATGATTGTTTTGAGAATTAGGTGAATACTCCCATATTCCCATTGTTGTCACACCGGCAGAAATAATTCCCATCCCAACTACTGATAAATTGACTATTCCCATTGCTACTGCACCAAAAGAAAAAACTCCCATTGGGACTATGCCAATACTTATTACTCCCATTGGCACTATTCCTATTGAAACTATACCAAGAGGTGCTATTCCAAAAGCAATTTTTTTTGGTTTTGTACCGCAATGCTGATTCTCTTTGTTTTTATTTATTTCCAATAGTTTTTCTAAATGTTAAATTAAAATTGTCTCACAGAACAACCAATCAAAGATTAATTTCTATTTGAATTAAAAATTTTGAATTATTTTTTAGAACTTTGAATAACTTAAAAAATCTTAGAGGAACAGTCGACCTTTTGCCTGATCAAATAATAAAATGGCAAAACGTTGAGAAAATTTTAGTAGAGCAACTTGAAAGAGCATCTATCAAAGAAATAAGAACACCAATATTGGAAATGACCGAATTATTTATAAGAGGAATTGGTGAAGGAACAGATGTCGTCAGTAAGGAAATGTATACATTTCTTGATAGGGGGGAGAGATCTTGCACTCTTAGACCTGAAGGAACCGCATCTGTTGCAAGAGCATTAATACAAAATGGAATATTGTCTAATCATCCTCAACAAAAACTTTGGTACATGGGGCCTATGTTTCGATACGAAAGACCTCAAGCAGGCAGACAAAGACAGTTTCATCAGTTAGGCGTTGAGTTTATAGGGCATGATTCAGTTAGAAGTGATGTTGAAATTATTTCTTTAGCTTGGGATATCTTAGGAAAATTAGGAATAAAAGATCTCAATCTAGAAATAAATACTTTAGGTGATAAAAATGACAGGTCAAATTTTCAAAAATCCTTTTTAAAATGGCTAGAAATAAATAAAGATATTCTAGATTTAGATTCTCAGAACAGGATTACTAAAAACCCTTTGAGGATTTTGGACTCAAAGAATATTCAAACAAAAAAAGCTCTTGAAAATGCACCAAGATTATTTAATTTTTTATCTGAAAAAAGTCATAACAGATTTTCAGACTTAAAAAAACAATTGGAGATTTTAAAAATACCTTACGTGGAAAATTTTAATTTAGTTAGAGGTTTAGATTATTACACCCATACTGCTTTTGAAATCACTAGTGGCGCATTAGGTTCCCAAGCTACAGTTTGCGGTGGAGGAAGATACGATGATTTAATAAAACAAATGGGAGGGTCAAATACCCCGGCAATTGGATTTGCTATTGGTCTAGAAAGATTAATTCTACTAGCAGGAAAAGATCTTGAAGTTCCAAGAAATACTGATATTTATATTATTAATCAAGGCTTAGTTGCTGAATCATTAGCTTTGGATTTATCTAGAAAATTAAGAAATTATGATTTGATAGTTGAGTTGGATTTAAGTGGAGCCTCATTTTCTAAACAATTTAAAAAGGCAAATAAACTAAAATCTAAAAGTATTATTGTAATTGGTGATGATGAGGCAGTTAAAGGTGAATTTATTATAAGGCTCTTTGATCAATCAGGTATTGGGAATCAAGAAGAGGTTATATCATTTGAGAATGATATTGAATTGGAAAAATGGATAAATAACAATTTACTTGCAAAGTGATGCTCTTACAGTTTGTGATAATTTTTCTTTTTATATTTATTTTCTTTTATTTAAGGAATTTTCTTCGATTAAATAGAAAACAAAAAGTTTTGAAGGCTAAAAAATTAATAACTTTTAATAAAAAGAATCTTAATAACTGGATGAATTTAACTAAAAAAGAAAGATATAACTTATCTAAACAAGATTCTGTTAACTATATGGATAGAAGAAAACTTTTATTAGACGAAATTAGAACTGAATATAAGAAAATATCTAGAAAAAATTCTGAGCGGAATATTAAGAAAAAATAATTATGGAAAATTACTGGACTTCGAATAAAACCATAAATGGATTGAGACATTTTGTTTTAGTAAATGAGACTAAAGAAAATGGAAATATTAGTTTTTTAATGGTTTCTGTCCTTGATTCTCAAATTAACTTAACAACTACATACGAAGAATTAATAAATAGTGGAAATTGGCACAAGGGTTGGATCAATCTTTCAAAGCATCAATCTATAACAGAAGAATACGTTAACTTTAAGTCCATCAATAAAGAGGGTATTGATGAGATATTCATTAATGAAGATTCTCTATTTAATATTTCTTAATTTGAAATAAATCTTTCAAATCTCTCTCTAATTGTAAATACTAGGTTTTTTGTTACTTAATAATTATTTAAAAGTTTTACCCCTTTCAAAAAAATAAAATTAACGTTATCAAGGATTAATAATATTTACTTAATTCAATGTTAGGGGATAGGGATATGTGGAGCTCGTCTGAGTTGACCGCGGAAAAACTAGGAATAACTGAAATTAAACTTTCTTTTTTACGTGAAAATGGAATACTTAAGCCAGGGATTCATTGGAAAAGCTCTCCACTCGGTCAGAAAAAACCTTGGAAACCTAGAGCCCTTTACAATATAAAAATGTGCAGACAAATAATTAATAAATTTTATTCTGAAGAAAACTTTAATATCGCAGCCTAAAGACTAAATATATTTTTTTGATTAATTTGAAAAAAATATTTAAAATTTTTATTCAATTAGATTCTCATCCTTACACTCAATTAGAGTGTTTTGCAAAGTTGGATATAAGTTAATCATATTAATATATTGTTTTGATTTTCTGTATGATTTTGCAGCCTTTTTGTAATGAACTTCCGATTTCATTTCTAGTGAAAATTTTCTAGAAGACTTTTGAGAAGTAGTCATAATATTAGATGTCTTATTCCATATTTAATAATTGTTTAAGAATGAGGCAATAAACAGGATGGTTTAATGAAACAAAACATCGTTAAATGTCAGCAAAATGAAATTTTTTAAACTTATTTGAATTGAAAATACTGGTTTATTTTATGAAACTTATATCTCTGAGAAAAGTTTTTCTTCATTAAATCTACCTTCTATGCTCTTGGATTTCTTTATGAAGATTTTTTGTTTAGTGATAGCTAGGATTACTAACCTTTACAATTTTGTTATGAATTCAACTGTTTGGTGAAATATAAAGTATTCTCAAAACGTTTAAGCTAATCAATTCCTAAATGCAAACCTATGGTAATCCAGATACCACCTATGGATGGTGGGCTGGTAATTCAGGTGTAGCAAATCGCTCAGGAAAATTCATTGCTGCTCATGTAGCTCATGCAGGATTAATCGTTTTCTGGGCCGGTGCTTTCACCCTTTTCGAACTTTCACGATTTGACCCAAGTGTTCCAATGGGACACCAACCTCTTATCGCACTTCCTCATTTGGCGACCCTAGGAATTGGGTTTGATGCTGATGGAGTAATGATGGGAGATACAAAGCCTGTCCTCGCGATAGCAATTGTTCACTTAGTTTCCTCTATGGTCTTAGCAGCTGGAGGACTTTTACATTCTCTTCTTCTTCCCGGAAATTTAGAAGATTCTGAAGTCGCAAGAGCAAGAAAATTCAATATCGAATGGGATAATCCTGATAAATTGACATTTATTCTTGGTCACCATTTAATTATTCTTGGATTTGCAGTTATTCTTCTAGTTGAATGGGCTCGAGTTCACGGGGTTTATGACCCAGCAATTGGAGCAGTAAGGCAAGTTGAGTATGATTTAAATCTAGCCGAGATTTGGAATCACCAGACAGATTTCCTTCTTATTGATGATTTAGAGGATGTGATGGGAGGCCATGCTTTCTTAGCATTTGTTTTAATAACAGGTGGCTCCTGGCATATTGCAACCAAGCAAGTTGGTGAATATACCAAATTCAAAGGTAAGGGTCTTTTATCTGCAGAAGCTGTACTTTCATGGTCCTTGGCAGGTATAGGTTGGATGGCAATTATTGCTGCTTTCTGGAGTGCATCTAATACAACTGTTTATCCAGTTGAGTTTTTTGGTGAACCACTTGAATTAAAGTTTAGTATTTCTCCTTATTGGGTTGATACTGTTGACCTCCCTGATGGTACTTATACCTCAAGAGCTTGGTTAGCTAATGTTCACTACTACTTTGGATTTTTCTTTATTCAAGGTCACCTATGGCACGCTTTAAGAGCTTTAGGCTTTGACTTTAAGAGAGTTACAAATGCTATTAGTAATATTGATAGCGCAACAGTTACACTTAAGGATTAATTCCTAAATTTCTTTTTTAATATCAAAAGGCTCCTCTAACCGGAGCCTTTTTTATTTGAAAAATTTTGTTTATTAATTTAGATTTATTAGTATATGTTTCTGAAGTCATTGAATATTATTTCTCTACAGGATAAAAATATTTTTTCAAATTCTATATATATAAGTTTTTTGGGATTTTTAATTATAATTTTTTTCTTGATTTTTGGGAGGAGATTAAAACTGGCTGTTCAGCTCGAGAGATTTGGACTGCCAATAGCAGTAATATCAGGAATTTTAGGCATATCTATAGGTCCATTTGGAGCGATACACTTCTTGCCCAAAGAAACAATTAATGTTTGGAGTAATTTTCCTACTCCTCTTTTATCATTAGTCTTCGCAACTTTAATGATGGGCAGACCTATCCCAAATATAAGTGGTTTAGTTAAACCTATTTTTAATCAATTTTTACTTGCTCTTTCCCTAGGTTTCGGACAATTTTTTGTTGGTGGTTTAGTTGTTAAATATTTTTTGCCCCCAACTATGGATACTAATCCTCTAATGGGATGTTTGATCGAGGTTGGTTTTGAGGGGGGGCATGGAGCGGCATCAATCATCGGAGAGAGTTTTAATAGATTAGGTTTCCCAAATGGTTTAGATCTCGGTCTGGCTATGGCAACAATGGGTCTTTTATCATCTTCATTATTGGGCAGCATTTTTATTTTCCTTGGAAGGACTTTTGGTATTTCAGATACGGAGGAAATTTCCGAAAAAAAAGATAATCAAAAAGAAAATACAAAGATTGGAATTTTTGCGGATTTAAGAATTTTGATAATAAATCTTGGATTCTCTGGTTTGGCAATTTCTTTTGGTGTTTTATTACTTAAATTTTTAAAATATATCTCAAATCCTTTTGGTGACTTTTCTAGAGAAATTATTTTTTCGCTTCCAGTATTCCCCTTTATTCTAATAGGTTCGCTCTTTATTAGATATATTTTAGAGAAAACCAAAAATACAGAATTTATTTCAAATATTTTGCAAAGAGAGATTGGGATTTTATCTACTGATCTATTGATTTTTTCGGCTATGGCAAGCTTAGATATTTCTATTGTTTTTGAAAATTGGAAAATAATCTTAGTTTTTACTATTTTTGGGTTACTTTGGAATTTAATTTGTATTGCTTATTTTGCATACTTTATATTTGATGATTACTGGTTTGAAAAAAGTTTGATAGAGTTTGGAAACTCTACAGGTGTAGTTGCTTCAGGATTACTTCTCTTAAGGCTTGCAGATCCCAAAAATATTTCTAGAACTCTCCCAATTTTTACATCAAAACAGCTATTCGCACAATTAGTTCTATCAGGGGGATTTTTCACAGTTTTGGCCCCTTTGATGATTGCAAAAATTGGAATAGATTATTGGACAGAAATTTGTGCTGTAATTACATTTGTAATTCTTCTTATTGCATATATTTTTAATAAAGGAGAATTGAAAAAATCTCTTTAATAACTCTAGAATATTCTTATAATAATTTTTTTATTTTTTAAATGTCATTTGCTTCCTACGATATTCCGCCTCAAGAAAATAAAGGGAAGTGGTTTAGGAGTCATTTACTTGGGAGGGAAATCGAACTCGGTGAATTATATAGTCTTGGTTCAAATGATTTGGATTTGCTTATGGCTGAGACTGCTGAAATAAGAAGCGACCTGGATTTTAAAGAAAAGAATATTGGTAAATTTAGAACTGCAGGATATTTTTTGGAGTTAGCACGGATAATTGAGAAAAGGAAGTTATTAGAAAGCTAATTTGAAGGAAAATAATTCTTTCTAGAATTTGGTTCCCATAATTCGTACTTATTCATTAAGGATTTAAATTTTCCATTATTTTCAAAAGAATCCAGCCAGTTTTTTATTGAGGGTTCGAAATAATCTGTCCTTTTTTGACTTTCACAAGCGATTCTAAATTGTCTTATAAAAGGCCAAATAGACCAATCAGCGATTGTGGGGCTATCTCCAAAAAAGTATTTGTTTTCTGCCAGTAGTTCGTTACACCTCTTGATGAATTTAATCGCATTTGTGAAATGAAATTCTTCATTAATATCGTTATATCTTGTCGAATATTTAAATCGATCTAAGTGATATTTGAATTCGTTATCGTTTTCATTAATTATTTCAAAAATGTCTTTCTTTTTATTATCAGGTAAATAAATTAATTTAATGTTTCCCCTTTTTGATTCTGAGAGTGCCCATAGGATTATTTCAAGACTTTCTTCAATAACTTCACTATCTTTTTTAATAAGTATTGGAACGGTTTTTGTCTTTGATTTATTAAGAAAATCAAGAGGTTTATTTTTTAAATCAATTTCTCTTATCTCTACTTTAATTTCACAAATTAATAGAGCCCATCGAGCACGAATTGCATATGGACATCTTCGAAATGAATATAAAATATCGTTTGTCATTTTGTAAAAACTTTTAATTTCTCTGATTCTTTTAGTATTATCTAAATAGGAATAGTATCAATTTTACAACGCAAATGTCGGGATATGTTTACCTTATTAGAGTGGGAGACCTATATAGAATTGGGAAAACGGATAATCTTGAAAAGAAAATTAAGAAATTAAAACCAGATGAATTATTAACATCAATTATGACAAAGGAACCAGAAACTCTTGAAGCAAGATTACTAAGAAAATATAAGTCCGAAAGAATTCCTGAAACAGGTTATTTAAAGCTCTCTAAAAGACAAATTAGAGAATGCAAAAAACAATTTGAATTAAAGGGAAGCTTACCTCACACTTTAGATGCTGAAGTTTCCATTACTCTATTTGCATCTTTTTTATTGTTTTCATTAAGTTCCTTTATTTTTAATTATTTAAATTTTGGATTTATAAAAGCTACATCATATTCTTTTGGAATGGCCTCTCTTCCAATGGCTGTATTATTTATTACAGGTAGTTTTGGGGGATACTTTTCTGAAGATTTATCTCTTTTTTCATTGTTAACTAATCGAATAAAAGGTTTATTTATTGCAATTGCAATGCTCTCAATGGCTTACTTAATTTTCAAATTAGGTTAAATTTCATAATTACAATTTAAGGCTATTTCAAATGGTACTGATTGGGTAGGCAACTTCAGAATAGTTGAGCATATTTCAGCAATATCTTCAGGCTGTGTCATGCTTGATTTGTCTAGGGAAGAGATGTTTTGGGCCATTTCTGTATTAACCCAACTTGGGCAAATTGCTGAAATCCTTATATTTTTATCCCAACCTTTATTTCTCATTGTTTGGCATAATCCCATCAAAGCAAACTTTGAAGAAGAATAAGCTGCTAAATCTCCTTTAGATCTTTTCCCACTCATTGAAACTAAAACAATAATTCTTCCTCTCCCTGAGGTACATAAATGATCCCAAGAAAGCCTACATAAATTCCAAATTGCCAAAAAGTTGATATTTAGTGTATTTAAAATATCTTCTTCATCTCCATCTTTGAATAAAAAAGGAACTTTAGATAATACTCCAGAACAATTTATTATTGAATCAAATCCTCCAAATTCATTTAAGGTATTTTTTATCCAATTTTCGGCAGTAATTTTTTTCAATGCATCATATTGGTTGACTAAAATTCTTCCTTCTGGCCATTTATGTGGATCAATAATACTTCCTTTTAATGCTTCTAAATCTCTTATTCCGACACTAATTCTATTTCCTTCTTTTAATTCTTTATGTGCAATATTTAGTCCAATACCTCTATTGGCTCCACTTATTAGTATGGTTCTCATTTTTAAACTATATATTTGGAAATATTATCCTAAGTAACATTTTAAATTCTCTACCATGCATAATCATAAGACCTTTCTTTACACTCCATGGAGCCTTTATAAACATTATCCACATCGCATATACAATCTCTCTTAGGGAGAGGGTATCAGTTAGAAAACCATACCATTGATTTTTAGGTAGTTGGAAAAAACTGCCAAAAAATTCTCTCAATAGTTTTTCATCAAACCTCATGAGTTTTTCTAATCCAAATTGGTAAAGTGATTTCTTTCTAATTAATTCTTTTGACCATAAAGTTTCCCAACCTTTTCTAGCAATATGGTAGGTACTAAGATTTTTGTTTTTAATTGCTTCTGAAACTGCTTTTGCGACAAGTGGAGCTCTTCTTAAAACATTTCCTATTAAATATCCGGATGCAGGATGTACCATTGAAGCAGCACCACCATATCCGAGTATTTGTTGTTTGAAATCTGGTATTGGCATATTCATTGGTAAAAACAAACCCAGCTCTTCGTGTTGCATGCTTGTGATTGATATATCTCTATAAGAGAGCCTTTTCTCTAGTCTCTCTTTTAAATTTTCCATTGTTAGAGGATTTACCAAACCAAGAGATGTCTCTTCAAGAAAATATTTCCCATTTCCCATATCCATGGCATAAAGAAAAGTGGGCGGTTCTTTTCTTTGCTCTTCATTAAGATGGTCATTTCTATAGTCCATTAATACAAACTGCCCTTTTTTCAGTGGAGGTTTACTAAAATTACCCACTATCCCATAACAAGTTTGTACTGCTAAAGGACCACATGATTTTAATTTAAGAAAAACAGGATCATATCCTGTCGCATCTACTACTAATCTTGCAGAATAAGTCTTGCCATCTTTTGTGGTTACTGTACTTTTATATTTTTCATAATTTATTTTGCTTGCAAAGCCTTGATGCCATTTAATAAAAGACTTGTTACATTCATTAAACCAAAAATTGTGGAGTTTCTTCTTATCAAATAGTCCATAATCTAGTGAATGTTCCGTGGCTTTATTCTCGTCGTCCTGTTCTTCTAAAGCGCCATGACCAAAAAAACTTACAGTATTCTTCCATCTATATTCAAGTAAATCCTGAAGCCCGAGTTGATCAACTTCTTTCCCCCAAATGCCATATGTGTTTGGCCAAGGTTCATCTGGTCCATTCGGAGAAAGCACTTCAACATCTAATTTTTCCTTCCCTAAAGCTGAGGCAATTGCCATACCTGCAGGCCCTGCACCCAAAACAAGAACATCTGGCATGTTTCCTTTTGACATTAAATATAAATCTTATGATTAAGGAAATTTACGGAACAAATTATTACTTCTTCGTTTAGGAATATATATTTCATCCAATACTTGTAATGAGAGTAGATTAATAATAATCAAATTACTCAATTACTAGTGACTAGGTTTTCAGTGTTTTAACAATAATTTATAAGATTACAAAATAAAAAAACTTTGTTTATTTTTTTTATTATTAAAAAAATATAGCAAGTTAAATGATTAAAAATAAAAATATTTTAATAACTGGAGGTAATTCGGGCATAGGGCTTTTTGCTATCATTAATTTACTAAAGACGAAAAATAATTTATACGTTGTAATAAAATCTGAATTAAGAAAGAATGAATTTCTCAAAACAATTGAGAAATATTTTGATAAAAATTACCTCAGTAAATATTTAAATATTATTGAAAATTGTGATCTTTCTGATCTAGAAAATATTAAAAAAATTAAAGATTACTTTATTATTCAAAAGATATTTTTAGATGTCGTTGTTTTAAATGCAGGATTACAATATACGGGCTCTTTTTACCCTAAAGTATCAAAACAATGCATAGAACTAACTTTTGCGGTAAATCATCTTGCACATTTTTACTTGGTGAATATCCTAAAAGATTTTGTTAGAGATAAAGAAGAATCTAGAATCATTATTACATCATCAGATGTTCACGACCCCAAAAGTTCAGGTGGCAATGTAGGAAAGAAAGCGGGACTTAATAAACTAGTTGATTTTAGAAAAAAAGTAACTGGGCAATTTTTAAATTTTAATGCTGATGAAGCTTATAAAAATAGTAAGTTATGTAATATTTTGTTTGCTAAGGAACTTGAAAAAAAATTAAAAATTTCCTCCAGTAAAATTTCTGTAATTACTTGGGCTCCTGGTCTAGTAATACCAAATGATGATTGCGGTTTTTTTAGATATAGTAAACGTTTTAATCTCTTTGGATATTTAATTTTTTCTAAAGCTGCAAAAAATATTTTAGGAATTTCTGAAAGTATTGAAAATGCTGGTAAAATACTTTCTGAAATTGTTTTTGATTCAAATTTAAATAATATTGGTTACGTTCATTTAAGTAATAAACTTATATCTTTTAAAAAACATAAATTAGTTGAAAGTAAGGTTAGTGATGAGGCAAATAACTCTGAGTTGGCTTCAAAACTCTGGATTTTAAGTGAAGAGATTTGTAGATCATTTGGCTTTGTTACTTTCAATATTTAAGGTTTGTGTTGGGAATGCAAACTCTATATTATTAACCGCAAATTCCTCAATAATTCTTAAATTTATAGATTGTTGAGCTTCCATTGCAGCGAGATAATTATTCGTTGGGATGTAATAAACAAGTTCGAAATTAAGACTGAAGTCTCCGAAATCTGTGAAATGACATCTATCAAAAGACGCATCTTTTGTCTCTTCAACTATTTTTTTAATTATTATTGGAATCAATTTCATAAGTTTTGGAGAGGTTTCATAAACGACTCCTAATTTATGCACCAACCTCCTTTTTTCCATTTGTGCGTAATTTGAAATTATTCCATTTGTTAGGGCGCTGTTGCTCATTACTATTACTTCTCCATTAATACTTCTTATCCTTGAGGATCGTACTCCGACCCTCTCAACCATTCCGAGGACCCCATCAGATTTTATAAACTCACCTTTTTGAAAAGGTTTATCAAGCAAAATTGTTATATATTCAAAAAACTCCTGAACTGGATCTTTCAAAGCTAATCCTGCTCCAATTCCTCCTGCACTTAGTAAAGCCCATATAGCAGTCATTTGAACACCTATATTTTGTAAGAAAAATATTGAACCAATAGTCCATGTTAATGCTTTTATCAATGGAGTTAGTGAAGATACCATTGAACTAATTGAGGAATCATTAATTTTCGAGGTCGATTCTGTTAAAGATCTTATTAAAACCTTGTTGAGAGCTTTTATGATGATTATTAATATAAATAATTTCAGAATATTCAATAAGACAGAGATGAAAGTTATTTCATCAGCAAATAAATAGTCAATTGAAAAATAAAATGAAAGGAGTAAACCTATAGGTTTTATAATTCCAGAGATTACCTCAAAAATAAAATCATCGAAATTTGTTTTTGTTCTTTTGGAAATCTTTTTAAAAAATATTTTTGAAAGTTTAGAAATTATTATCGACAATAAAGTTCCAATAAAAAAAATAGATATTGCCAGAAGGAAGTTTTCAGTAACTAATTTCATATTCAAATAAACCCTAAAAATTTATCTCTAATAAAATTTTAAATTATCTCTCAACAACAAACCAGTATTTATTTTTCTTTAACTCATTATTATATTTCTAATTTCTTTAAATTCTTTTCTATCCGCAGTTTTGCATAATTCAAAAATTATTGATTCAGTTGTTGTTAAGATCGCCCCACTCTTAGTCATTCTTTGTAATGCTATTTCATGATCTACACTATTTCGACTCCCCATGGCATCTGATATGAGAATAACTTCAAATCCTGTTTGTAAACAATCTAAGACTGTTTGTTGAATACAAATATGTGTTTCGATCCCACAAACTATCAAATTACTAATTTTCTTATCTTTAAGTTCTTTTAAAAATTCTTCTAATTTAGCTAGACTAAAATCCATTTTTTCAAATTTTCTAAATCCATTTTTGGGCAATAATTCAGGTATCGTTGCACCCAATTTGAATGGGTTCTGTTCAGATAAAAAAATGTTTTCTTCTAAAATTTGGTAGGCATCTATAAGCTTTTTGATGTTTTTGGTTATTGAATCCTTTTTAAATATTGCTCTTATAATTTTTTCCTGAACATCTATGATTAGTAAAGCATTCACTTTTGGGGATAGTTTGTCAGAAGATTTTTCATACCCATTCATCATTTGTAATTAAAGATATATTCAACATAGTATTTTGAACAACTTTAGTAAACATTTTAAATCAAAAAGTTGTTTTACTCTCATCTAGAGTTATTATTGAGAATAGCCGTGGTTTAATTGTTGTCATTATCCTCTCAATACAATGTCATCACATCTCCTCTTGGAGACGGTTTACATAAAGATGGGAAGAGATTAACTCCTCAAAGGCTTAAGGTTCTTAATTTATTCGAAAATATTGGTTCTGGAAAGCATCTTAGTGCTGAAGAGGTACATGAAAAGTTAGTTAAATCAAGCTCCAAAGTTTCACTTGCAACAATTTATAGAACTCTAAGACTTTTAGTACAAATGGGTCTGCTTCATGAATTAGAACTCAGTGAGGGCGGACACAGATATGAGTTGCTTAGTAATGACACTCCTGATCATCATCATTTAATTTGTATTAGGTGTGGTAGAACAGAAGAATTCGAAAATGAAGAAGTTTTAGAAGCTGGCAAAGTTGCAGCAAAAATTAATGGGTTTAAACTAATTGAATCCTCTTTAAACGTAAGAGCAATATGTCCTAATTGCATTTAGCAGATTTTAACTTAAAGTCCCTCCGCAACTAGATCCTGCACCTGCAGTACAAGCAAAACAATGTTCTTTTACAGCTACCCTGTAGTCAAAAGTAAATGACTCATCAAATAGATCAAAAAGTGTCTTTGGTCCTTTATTATCTCGGAAATTTATCTGTTGATTAAAGTCACAATCATAAATTTCTCCAAGCCAATTTACACTAATAGTCTTTTTGCACATAAGACTTTCTAAATTATTTTCATTGAAATTTTCTTTTAGTAATTTGTAATAAATATTTAGTTTCCCTTCTCTTCTTAGAGATTCTTCATATCTATTTATTGGCATATTAGTTATTGTGTATAAGTTATTAAAAACGATATTATATTTTTCGAATAGTATTTTTTTATAATCTTGCTCCAATATTTTCTGAGAGGGTGGAAGAATTGGGCTTACAGGATTGTAAACAAGATTTAATTGCAATCCATTTTCTTCCCCTCCATAGCCTAGATCATTAAGAATTTTTATAGCATTAATACTTTTTTCAAAAACCCCAAGACCCCTTTGAAAATCAACATTATTTTTTTCGTAACATGGTAGCGAAGCAGTAACTATTACTTTATTCTTTGCAAGAAATTGAGGAAGATCTTCATAACCTTCTTCAAAGAAAATTGTTAAATTGCATCTATCAATAATATCAACTTGTTTCGTGCTCAAACTAGTTATTAGGTTTTTAAACTCTGGGTGAAGTTCTGGCGCGCCACCTGTTATATCTAGAGTCTTGATTTTGTACTTATCAATTATTTTTGGAATAAGAGATATTATTTCATTGGACATCTTTTCAGTCCTTATGGGACTTGAATTAACATGACAATGCTTACAAGCCTGATTGCATTTATAACCTATATTAATTTGCAATGTTTCTATAGGTTCTTTATATATTGAGGGGAATTTTTCTTTCATAAATCTAATATTTATAGATTGTCATTCGAAAATTCAAAAGTCAACTATTTTTTTTAAAGTTTGATCTCTTATTAGCAAGTTCAATAAACCAACTTATATATTCTTTGGGACCATTTTGAAAAACTAAGTCAAATTTTAAGTTGTCATAAAGATCACTGATCCCTGTAAAACCAGTTTTTTTTGTAGAAGGTCTTTCAACTTCACCAGAACTACTATCTACAAAAATTATTTTATTATTAATACCAAATTCATTACCTAATATTTGTATAAATTCTAAAAAAGATCTGTCACTTCCTCCCCTTAAATAACTCTTTTCACCATTATTTTTTTTTGATGTAATTGTGTCACCAACTCCCACAATCAAAGGCATATCTTCTGTTTGAATAGTTCTTTTGCATAAATCAATTTTTCCCGTAATAGAATTTGGAGAATTTCTAAAATTAAAATTACTTCCAAAAGGAGCTTTACCTGTTTTATCCGCAATGAATTTATTTAAAAGGAATAAAACTCCAGAATCTTTAACTGCTCCTTTAATAAGTAATTGTATGTCTGTTGATCCAATATCATCTTTAGAAGAAAGTTTAATTGTTTCTTTACTATTTTTATTTCCTAAATTTGGTGAAATATGCAGGAAAAATGAGTTTTTAAGGCCTTCGGATTCAGCTTTTAAGATGATTTCATTCATCATTTTTTCAAAACTAATTTGAATAAGCTTTCTTTTATCAGAATCATTGTTAACTAAATCAAATAGACTATTGAAATTAATCGTTGGCGAGAAGCGTGTTTTGCATATTGATTTTACTGCGTGAAAATTTATATCTTCCTGGCTAAGTTCAGGAAAAATATTCTTTACTATAAAATTAAACTTTGGTCTTATTAGACTAGGTACTTTAGATAAAAAATTTAGTTCTTTTTCTGAGACTCCTTCAAAACTTATTTCACCATTGTTGTCTTGATACTCTACTCCACAGGCTGCTAAACCTCTTAAATATAGCTCTTTATTTTTAGGCTCAGTGGTACTTCTTAAACTCCTTTCTATTATTCTGTTAACCCCTCTTGGACCTTCATGTTCACCGCATGTTAATACAAAGAATTCCTCTGCAAATTCTTTTACTGCATAAATATATTTTGATTCCAACTCTCTAGTCATTGGGTCTTTAACTAAAGGGATACAAACTCCGTCAATGTCTTGAATAAACAAGATATTTTTAGAAGAAATTAATTGTTTTTGTACCTTTAAATTACTTTCCATATATTCCATGTTTATAATTATTTCTCTTTTTATTTAATTTCTTTCAAGAAATTATAAATTAAAAAATCCAATATTTACAATAAATAATTTGCTATGGTCAAAAATTGCTTTAATGTAGAAAAATGTTGTAAAGGGTAAGAAATTAAAAAAATTATCAAGAATTTCCAAAAATGAAGAATAATTTCATAGAAAACATAAATGATGAAAAATATTTTTATTCATTGATTGAAGATATAGAGAACAGCAAAGTTGGATTCTACAGTGTTGGTTTATATCCTGCATCATTGGCATACAACTGTGCTATGCATGGAAATTCAAATAATATTCTCTTAGCTCCTAGGGAAGATAGAGATTTGTTAGGTGCTTTCTCAAATGATGTTCTTTCTGATATGGATAATGAGATTATTGCAAAGATTAAGAGAATGGGACATTATTCTTCAGAGGAGAAAAGAAAGTCTTTTGATCTAAAAGATCTTCTCTTGGAATGTGAAATAGTTATTCTTGCTTCAAACAGTAATCACATAAAAGATGATGTTAAACATGCTTTAGAACTTAGAAAAACTTTAAAAAGAGAAAATGTGGTTCTTGGCTGTCTCGTCGGTTCTTTTTGCGTTGACAATAAAAGTAAAACCCCTTTTATTCTCTGTAATAAATATCCAAATTTAGCTTTTTTTACAGGATTTCATCGTCACGGAGCTTTACGAAATCCTAATGATAGTTTTACTGCAAATTTCTGCCATCCTGATGCCCTAACTGCTTTAATAGGAGCTCGCATTTTGAATCAATTGTCCCCGAAAATTCAAGTTTCTCCTGGAGTTCATAATATTGAATGTCAATATATAAAATCAATAAAAAATATCTCATCCATATTTGCAGGTTTTGTAAATAACTTTCATTCCGATAAGCCAGGAATGCTACCTAGCATTAATACGATTTTGTTAACCCAATGTTTAGATCAGGCCGCATCAGTATCATTGCAAGTAAGAAAAGAAAATAAATTAGAAAATAAATATCTTTCATTAAAAGAACTTGGTTATGGTGAAGAAATAATTAGTGCAAAGGAAATAATTAATGATAAATTTTGTGAAAAAGGAGATTATACTTTTTCTCAATTAAATGCTGTTAAGGCTGATGTCTTAGGGAGTATGACTCTACCAACTGATGGAAAACCAACAAGGAATTTTCAAGCAGGACAGGTTTTATCAGATATGCTTTTGCAACTCAAAAGATGTCCAAAAGATGTCTCAGAATTTGTAAATTGGTGTGATAAATACTCTCTCAGTCAAGGAGGTTTAGAAGGTCTAAAATCTTTAAAATTTTGGCCAGACATTTATAAAGAATTCAAAATCAAAAATAATAATTGTTCAATGATTAATCTTATTTATTTATGCTTTAATGCTAATTCAGAAGAAAAAAAAGAAATTTATAAGGTTTTAATTAGTTCAGAAGAGATCACTAATTTTTGCCAAGAATCAGTGAAATCTGAATTATCTCTAGAACTAAATGAAAAATTAAAAGGAGATTATCTTTTTAATGATATTGAAAACCTTTATAAGAAATTATTTATTAATAAAGAGAAAAATGATATTAAAAAAAATAAATATAGTAATCAAATTTCTAAAAAATATCCAAGCTATATCAATGTATTGAAAATTATCAATAATTATTTTAATAATTGATTATTTATTTAATTTACTTAAAAGCTAAGTTCTTCATTTATTTACTAATCTTGATTGCGGGGTTAGAATTATTATGGTTTTAAAAGGTTTTTTTGAAAAAGGAATTATCACATCGTTCTCATGAACTGAAAGCTCTTGGTTGGAATCAAGAAGATTTAACAAGATACGAAGATTTATGGGACTACAGTCAAAGGTGGGGATTAATAAATTTAGAAAGAGAAGACAGGCAGTTTTTAAAGAAAGCAGAAAAGTTACTTCCAAAGATCCAAAATAAAAAGATATCAGTTAAAAAAAGTATTGAAGAAAAGTCATATTATTTATGGTTAAATTTTTACCTCGATGAAATTAATATTTTTAGTAATTCTAATCTTCCAAAAAATAAACATGGTGTTTGGACACTCTTAATTGAAGAGGAAATTAAACTTCTTAAGGAATTACAACCAGTTATGGGCCTTCCAGATACTTTAAAAGCCAAAAATCTATTTGAGAATAGAAAGGAGCTAATAAATAAAGCTTTTAGCGAATTTGATGCTAAAAAAAACGATAAGGTTTTCAATTTTGATGATACTCTAAAGAACTCTGAAAAAGATGTTGGTAAGAATTGGAAATCAATTACTGAAAAAGACCCTGAAGCTAATAAAACCTTTCCAATAATAGATTCTGCAAATATTGACAAACTCAGATCTGCGATAAAAAATGATTTGACTTTATATATGAAAGATAATTACCCTTCATTAAAAAAGGATTTATAAATATTTATCTTTTTTTTGTTTTTTTTTGGGACTTTTTTAAGTTAAATAGATAATAGGATTATTTAAAAAATTTTGAGCAACCAAAAGTTCGAGACTCTTCAGTTACATGCAGGTCAAGTGCCTGATCCAACTACAAATTCTAGAGCAGTACCCATTTATCAAACTAGTTCCTATGTCTTTGATAATGCCGAGCATGGCGCGAATCTTTTTGGATTAAAAGAATTTGGAAATATTTACACTCGACTTATGAACCCCACCACAGATGTCTTCGAAAAAAGAATGGCAGCTTTGGAGGGAGGTATGGCCGCACTTGCGACATCCTCAGGTCAAGCTGCTCAATTCTTGGCGATCGTGAACTGCATGACAGCAGGGGATAATTTTATCTCTACATCTTTTCTATATGGTGGGACCTACAATCAATTTAAAGTACAATTTCCAAGATTAGGAATAGAAGTTAAATTTGCAGATGGTGATAGTATCGATAGTTTTAGAAATAAAATTGATGATAAAACCAAAGCAATATATGTCGAATCAATGGGAAATCCTCGGTTCAACATTCCAGATTTTGATGGACTCTCTACTTTGGCGAAGGAAAATGGAATTCCTTTAATAGTAGATAATACCCTTGGTGCTGGTGGTGCTTTAATAAGACCAATTGATTTTGGAGCCGACGTTGTTGTAGAAAGTGCAACAAAATGGATCGGTGGACATGGAACAAGTATCGGAGGAGTTATTGTTGATGCTGGAACCTTTAATTGGGGAAATGGAAAATTCCCACTAATGAGTGAGCCAAGCGCTGCTTATCATGGACTCATTCATTGGGACGCTTTTGGTTTTGGTAGTGATATTTGTAAATCTTTGGGAGTACCTGATAATAGAAATATAGCTTTTGCGTTAAGAGCAAGACTTGAATGCCTGAGAGACTGGGGATCAGCTCAAAGTCCTTTTAATTCGTTCCTGTTATTGCAGGGCTTGGAAACTCTAAGTTTAAGAATTGAAAGACAAACTTCTAATGCTCTTGAATTAGCAAAATGGTTGGATTCTAATTCTAATGTAAGTAGTGTTAATTATCCTGGCCTAGAATCTGATCCATATTACTCAAGTGCCAAAAAATATACTACTGGAAGAGGAATGGGTTGCATGCTTATGTTCTCTCTTAATGGGGGTTATGAAAATGCAGTAAAATTTATTGATTCCTTAAAATTAGCGAGCCACCTTGCTAACGTGGGTGATTCAAAAACATTAGTAATTCATCCCGCTTCAACAACTCATCAGCAATTATCTGAAGAAGAACAATTATCTGCAGGTGTTACTCCCACAATGGTAAGAGTTTCTGTAGGAATTGAGCATATTGATGATATAAAAGCAGATTTCGAACAAGCACTTTCACAAATCACATAGGAAAGAAGATTTATTGGCTTTAATAATTCCTAGTAACTATCACAAGATTAGTGATGTTGAGAAAAATCATATATCTTGGATCGAACCAGAATTGGCAAAAAGACAGGATATACGTCCTCTTAGGATTGGTATTTTAAATATCATGCCTCTTGGCAAGCAGTATGAATTTAACTTACTACATCCACTTGGTTTATCTCCTCTTCAAATTGAGCCAGTTTGGATAAAGCTTAAAACTCACTCTTATAAAACATGGGATCTAAATCATCTAAATAACCTATACATTACTTGGGAAGAAGCAAATAATCCAGAACCGTTAGATGGAATCATTATTACTGGAGCACCTATTGAGCACCTACCCTTTGAGGAGGTTAAGTATTGGGATGAATTTGTGAAAATTGTAAATGAAGCCAGAAATTCTTGTGCGAGTACTCTTGGATTATGTTGGGCTGGCTTTGCGCTTGCTTATTTGGCAGGGGTCGATAAGAAAGTTTTTGATAGGAAATTATTTGGGGTATTCCCTTTAAAAAGTCTTGTTCCTGGACATCCTTTGATGGGTACACAAGATGATGAATTTTTTTGTCCTCAAAGTAGATTTGCGGGATTACCAGATTTAGAAATGGAGAAGGCCCAAAAAGAAGGGAAATTGAATTTATTGGCTTATGGAGAAAGTGTTGGATATACAATATTTGAATCTAATGATCAAAAACAACTTATGCATTTAGGTCATCCTGAATATACGGTGCATCGAATTATTAGTGAAATTGAAAGAGACAAAGAAAAGGGAGATGTCCCTCCTCCTGAAAATTTTGATATAAATAGTTCAAAAACTGCTTGGAGATCTCATAGGAATTTGCTTTTTCAGCAATGGCTTTGGTTTTGTTATCAACAAGTTAGTCTAAATTAACTCTTTATTAATGAGCACTTTCAATACCACCTAGTCTCTCAAATAAGTTAAGACTTTCTTTATTTAATCCTACAATTTCAACTTTAGAACCACCATTCTGTAATTTTCTAATAATTTGCTCAAGAGCAACAACACCACTTTGATCCCAAATATGGGCTAAAGACATATCTATTAATATATTTTCTGGATGTTCATGAATATCAAATCCTTGTAAAAAATAAATTTTACTTACAAAAAATAATTGTCCTTTTACTTTGTAGGTAGTCAACTTATTTTCTTTCACTTTTGAGACAGTTATAACTTTTGCAACTTTTCTACTGAAAAGAATTGCAGCTAATGCAACTCCAGCAATTACTCCAAGTGCAAGATTATGAGGTTTTGTAAGCATAGTAACTGCAAAAGTCATAAGCATGACTGCAGTATCGCTTTTAGGTATCTTTCTAATATTTTTTAATCCATTTATATCTGCCGTACTTATTGCGATTGTTATCATGATTGCTACTAAAGCAGCCATTGGGATTGCTCCAATCCAAGACTTCAAGAGGATGATCATAATTAGGAGAGATATACCTGATGAGAGGGTTGATAATCTAGATTTGCCACCATTTTCAGTATTCATTACAGATTGCCCAACTAAGGCACATCCTGCCATTCCACCAAATAAAGATGCCACAATATTTGCGATTCCCTGTCCTCTTGCCTCTTTATTTTTATTAGAACTTGTATCAGTTACATCGTCTAAAATATCTTGAGTTAAGAAGGTTTCCATTAAACCCACAAGAGATATTGCAAGTGAGGTCGGTAAAATTATCCCTAATGTTTCAAAATTAAAAGGTACTTTTCCATTTTCTATTGATCCAAAAGGTAGAGAAATACTTGGTAATCCATCAGGTAATTTACCCAAATCACTAACTGTTGGAATATCTAGATTAAAGAATATGCTTATAAGAGTAATTACTACTATTGCGATAAGTTGTGATGGGACTACTTTCGTGATTTTTGGAAGCCCATAGATAATTATTAATCCTAGAATTACAAGGATCCAAACTACAGGAATCTGTGAATGAACTGGATATTGACTTAAAGTTTGTTCAACTAATCCTTTTGATTCATTAATTCCTATTCCCAACTGAGGTAGTTGTGCTTGAAATATTAGAAGTGCCAGTGCATTTACAAATCCACTTAATACTCCTGTTGGAACGAATCGCATTTGGTAGGCAAGTCTTAAATATCCCCAAAGAATTTGGAAAATTCCAGTTAATATTCCTGCTGCAATAAGATATGGGACTCCTAACCCGGGAGCTTGTGATTCTCCATAAGCAACAAGTCCAGTCATCAAAAGAGCTGTTGAACCTGTAGCTGAAGTGATCATCCCCCTTCTTCCTCCAACAATCGCAATTGTTATAGATAAACAAAATGCGCCAAAAAGGCCAACCTTAGGATCTACACCAGCTATACCTGAAAAAGCAATTGCTTCTGGGATCATTGCAAAAGCAACAACTAATCCAGAGAGAATATTTGACTTTGGATCATTTAACCAATTTTTTGATAAATATCTTGAGAAATTTGACATTGTAATTTTCTTTATAATTAAGAAGTTACTTCATAAAGGAGGTAAAATACCTTGTGGATCAAAAATATTCTTTAAAGTTTTTAATTCATTCATTCTATTTCCAAAAGCTAAGGTAAGTTCTTCCTCATGAGAATTCAAATGATTATGCAATTGGGCCAAGTGAATATTTGGATAAAACCTTTTTAATTTAATCCATGATTTGTAAATCCAGTCCAAAGCGACTTCTTTCTCTTGAAGATCATTTTTTTTCCATGATGCATATATCCATGGTTTCCAAGTACTTTTTCTATGAACAAAAAAACTTGAGCCATGATTTAACTTTTTAGTTTTGCAACCTAGTTGTTGAGAAGCAACATAACAGGAATCATTAGGTTTATTTCCCATTATTTCATTTAAACATTTTATAAAAATTGGGATATCATTTTTTAAATCTTCTCCAAGAAGACTAATTACCTCAGAATGGTTATTTGCATTCAGCTCATATAAATTCAATTCCTTAGGGAAGAAATTTATTTTGTTAAAATCCTCATAGAGTGTTTTTTCTAGAGCGGGAAATTTGTCTAAAGGCATTAAGTATCTTTCTGTTCTTTTATCCTCTAAATTATTTTTGAGTTCAGCAAATACATATATATAAATTTTTTGGGCATAAATCCATTGAACACTAATATTTTCTGGAAATTCCTCTGATAGTTGTATTATTTCTGAGAGTTCATTTAGATTTACAAATCCTTCTACTACCTTAATTGGATTAGATTGGATAGTTTTAAGTTCTATTTCGGTAATGATTGAGAAGAAGGGTGCTGCACCTTTAATTGCTTCCCAAATCAATTGTTTTTCTGGATCTATTTGATTTTTTTTTAAAGAGATAAATTTACCATTACCCAAGAACCCTTTAATCGATTCAATATTATCAATGGCTAATCCGTAGGCCCTACTAAGTGGGCTTACCCCACCAGTAAGTATATAGCCTGCCCCAGGAAGTTTAGAAAGTCCGATTGGAAAACTTCGATTATATTTTTGTAAATGATTTACTAGATCCCCCATTATTACTCCACCTCCAATTGTGACTAGATTGCTTTCTTTATCAAAGTGAATTTTGTTGTAATTTTTTCTTAAATCAAGAGTTGTAAAACCATTTTTTGCACAGCTAGATGTTGTACCTCCACTACATACGCAAAGGTGCTCGAATTTTTCCTTAGAATAATTTTCCTTATTAAATAGGGAATCATCCACGTCATAAATTAATTTCTTAAACTTTGCGTCCTTTGAATTAATATTTGGAATTTCAAGCAAATTATTATTTTTTTTCACTACATAATATTGTTCTTTACTATTATGGTATAAGTAATAATTTGATATTGGATAATTTAGATTCGAAGTTAAATAATCAAATTGCGATTCTTATATGTGGACACGGTAGTAGAAATAAACTAGCCATTACTGAATTTCAAGAATTAAGTAAACTCATCCAAAAAAGATATCCAAATATTCTAGTTGAATATGGCTTCTTGGAATTTGCTAAACCTTCAATTGTTGATGCGCTAGACAAGTTAAAAGATAATTCTATAAAAAAAGTAATTGCAATACCTGCAATGCTTTTCGCTGCTGGCCATGTGAAAAATGATATACCAAGCTTGCTAATGAATTATTCAAGTAAAACTGGTATTGAAATAATTTATGGAAGAGAATTAGGTATTAATAATTTAATGATTAGTGCAGCTTGTGAAAGGGTGAAAGATGTATTTAAACAAAATAATACTCTCAAACCTGAAGAATCATTATTAGTTGTTGTTGGTAGAGGCTCTTCTGACCCAGATGCTAATTCTAATGTTTCAAAAATTACGAGAATGATCGTAGAGGGTATTGGTTTAGGGTGGGGGGAAACGGTTTTTTCCGGAGTAACCTTCCCCCTTGTTGAACCGGGCTTGAAAAATGTTGTGAGACTTGGTTATAAAAATATAATTATTTTCCCTTATTTCCTTTTTTCAGGTGTGCTTGTCACAAGAATAAAAAGGCAAAGTGATTTAGTTGCGTTTAATAATCCAGATATTTCATTTTTACATGCAAAATATCTGTCTTCACAGTCTTATGTTGTGGACACTTTTGTAGAAAGGATTGGAGAGATTCTTAATAACGAGGGTAAGAATTTTATGAATTGTTCTACTTGTAAATATAGATCAAATTTATTTGGCTTTGAAAAAGAAGTTGGAATGGTACAAGAAAGTCATCATGACCACGTAGAGGGTTTGGGTATAAGCTGTGATTTATGCGACCCTGAATGTAATGGTGCTTGTGAAATACAAAATCAAATCCCAACTCATAATCAAGAAAAACCAAACCTAGGAGAAGAAGATTACCTAAAACATGTACATGTCGAGGCTCATCAACATGAAAATAATCACCAACATCATCACCATAGTATTTATCCAAATTCAAAACACCCTTTGGGACCTGTCACGCTTCGCTTGCCTAATGAAGATTAAATCTTAAGAAAATCCGTTAAAATAACTGAATCATCTGTCTCTTTCTCGACTAAGTCTTAATAGACTCAGTGTATATAAGCATTACTAATATAAAATCTTAAAAATATTTTGAGCTAGATTTTCCACAATTTGCGGATTGTTTTCCACGTCCAAATCCACATTGGTTTAGAGATTCCAGCAGTTTTTAAAAAAAACAGGACTTCAACATTATTGTTGACTTTTCTTTAAGATCTAATCAATTTCCCTATCTAAAAAGTAAGTTTTTAAAAAACTAATTTATAACATGAGTCTCATTTGATAATTTGAAAAGTTTACATGCAGATTTTTTTTGATGTTTTTAGAAAAAAATATCATTATATTCATGTAAGAAAATACAGATTCATGGATCAAATCAGCCAATCAAATTTAACTGATAAGAAATTTGTCGAATGCTCATCAAATAAAGTTTCTTTAGAAACAGAGCTTTCAGAAACTCTCTATAACACTATGAAAGATTTCGTATTAAGCAACCCAACTTGGGATCAGTATAAGCTTATAAATTCAGCATTAGCTACTTTTCTCGTTCAAAACGGATGTACAGATAATTCTGTCTCAGAAATTTATTTAAATCAATTATTTACACCTTCTAAGTCTTTTTAATATTTAAACAGGCTCTTCTACTCAAAGCCATCATTGTAAGTGTGGGACTTTGCCAAGATGATGTGGGCCAGCATGCTCCATCTAGTACAAGCACGTTCTTGCATCTCCATAATCTATTAAATTTATCAACTACGCTATTTTCTTCATTTATCCCCATTGGTGCTCCCCCTACTTCATGAATGTAATATCCAGGAGGAGGAGGACTATCTGAAAGTGCGATCAAATTTTTTGTAAAAAAACTCCCTAATGGGATATTCATTAGTTCATCAATATTTTTTATTTCTCCATTTGCAGCTTTTATTGATTTTCGTATTGTGTTTTCCATATGTTTTGCCATATTTAACTCATTCTCGCTCCATTCGAATTCAATGAAGGGAATTGGGATACCCCATTCATCTGTTTTTTTTGAAAGAGAAACTGAGTTTTTCTCTCTAGGGAGGACTTCGCCATGGGCGATAAGAAAACCAATGGATTTGTTTTGGTCTTTTTGCAAAAATTTGGGTATTCCTAATCTATCAATTGCCCCCCAGATTCCATAACCTCTATGAAAATTTATGTCGTCAATTTCTGGTAAATTTGAACCAAAAGGAATAAAGAAGCTGCCTGCTCCAGAAAGATTGGGAGGATTATCCAATGGTTTATCTGAGTTATTTTTTGGGACTGAAAAAAATCTACAGATAGATATGTGATCCATGAGGTATTTGCCTAATTTCCCGGAATTATCTTTAAACCCAGAGGAATTCGATTTGTATTCTGAGTTCAGTAGTATTCTCAGTGTTGAAATTGTTGATGCGCAAAGAAGAATTAAATCACAATCTAATACTTCTTTGTGTCCATTTTCTAGGTTTACAATCGTTAGTTTTGAGGCAAGCTCTGTTATCTTGTTAATCTCAAAAGACTCCACTAGGTAATTAGAGATTATTTGTACATTTCCAGTATCTAAAGCTTTTTTTAAAGAGCTTCCTACGCTGGAGGACTTGGGCCATTTTTTTTCTTTTACCGACGAATTTCGATCAAATCCTCTTGATTGGATAAATGGATAGTTTAATTTTGATTTAACTTTACTGCCAAAATCATTTTCGTTTTCTGTAAGAGGAATTTCACCAATATATTTACCGTTCGGGACTTCCTTGATATCATCTTTTCGTCCATAAATTCCACAAAAATTTTCAATAAAATCATAGTGAGGGGATAGTTCTTCGTATGAAATAGGCCAGTTTGGTCCGAATCCGTCTTTTTTAGCTGGATGAAAATCTTCTGAGGAAAGTCTTAATGTGATACCTCCCCACGTTAATGATCTTCCACCATATTGTTTCCCTTGAGTCCAAAGGAAGGGCTTTTTTTTGGGGAAGTCATAAGGGTGTTTCAATTCATTTGAATATAAATCAGGATTATTTTTCCAATAACCAGGATGTTGGCATTGATTGGCATGTTTTTTTGTTAAAACTCCTGATAACCTTTGAAATGTACTGCGTGGCTCATAATTACTAGCCTCAAGCCTTTTGATTTTTGGTCCGGCTTCTATTACTAAAACTTTAACCCCCTTTTCTGCCAATGTAAGTGCTGCTATCCCTCCTGTAGCTCCAGAACCAACAACAATTGCATCATAAGGACTTATATCCAAAACCTAGTTAGTGATTTTTATTCCAATAAATATAGCATTCAGTAAATAATAAATTTTTAGATTTCGGCTTAAGAAGTTAGAATTTATTGAAATTCTATTCAAAAAATGAGATTTATAATTTTAACTATTTTAATAATTGTTTTAACCTTCCCTTCTAGAAGCTTCGCTGCATTGGATTATGGTAAACAATCCTTGGTAGGAATAGATTTTTCTGGATCTGATTTGAAAGGTGCAACTTTCTATTTGACAGATTTACAAGATGCAAATTTATCAGATTGTGAACTCCAAAATGCGACTCTTTATGGAGCAAAATTGAAAGATACTAATTTAAGTAACTCAAATTTAAGAGAAGTAACTTTAGACTCAGCTGTTTTAGATGGAACAGATTTATCAAATACTAACTTGGAGGATTCTTTCGCTTATAGTACACAGTTTGAAAATGTAAAAATCCAAGGCGCAGACTTCACCAATGTTTTTTTGCCGAAAGATATTGTTAGGCAATTTTGTGAAAGTGCCTCTGGTACAAATCCATTCACAAATAGAGATACTAGAGAAACTTTAGAATGCGATTACATTTAAATTTATGCACATAAAAGTTTTTTCTTAATTTTTCTTTGTTTATAAAGTGATCTCCCAACAGGCCAACCTAAAGTAGATAAATGTCTCATTAAAGAACTTGAGTAATTAAAATAAAGATTGTCTGAATATTTGATACCAAGTTCTTTTAGAGTAGTTATTAATAAAAATAGATCTTTCTTGTTGCCTTTTTTCATATCTAATAAAATTAATCCATTATTTGAAAATTTTTTTTCTAGAACCTTATCATTTTCAGCATAACCAACTTTAAGTGAATTAAATTCATCAGAATAAAGAGTATAAATAATTCCATCTTTAAATTTATCTCTAGAATTATCTATATTAAAACTTGATGATATTAATGTTTTGTATCCTTTTATAATTTTTCTGTTATTCATGATTTTTTGATCTCATTCTGAGCTATTTCGTATTTCTCCAATAGATTGTTTACTTCTGCTAGTGCAATCCTTTTTTGACAGGCCGAGTCATATCTATTTATTGCTACTGAGGGTATTGAACCTTTGCTTTTCATTTCTCTTATACCAGTTTCTAAACACTGAAAAGCAACACTCGATAGATCCCGACCCTCTGCTGCTGCCCAAACTTTCAAAAGATAAGTAAGATTTGATGGCACTGAGATTTGTACTTTGTTTGAGTTTGAAGTATTTAATGCAATATCATCGAGACTAATTTCTTTCGAGGAAATAGTTTCTTTAACCTTTTTCTTCAAAAATTTTACTTGGCTTATAGCGTCCTCTTTATTCTTGATTTTTTGCTCTATTTCAAATAACTCTTCTTCAGAATTAATTAAAGCTTCTAATGCCCATTTGGCGTCATCTTTCGCAATGGCAGTTCTATTAAGCCATTCATCTCTTATTTTTGACCAATTACTAGGCATAAGTTTTATGCGATAATTCTATAATAATTAAATCTAAATAGATTGTCTACTAAATCTAAATAGAATTAACATAGATTATATAAAGTTTAAAATGAGATTTTAAGGATTCTTCTTCTTGGAAATAAAGTTATTTAGCAATTAAAACTTTAGAATCTATCGAACATGAATTTATAGGTATTTATTCCCGCTAATTACAAACGATTTATTAGATAATCCAATCTTTTTTAGTTTTAGTTATTTGTTTATTAAGATAAAAACTTCATAGCTTTTAATCTCTTTCAATAAGTTCAATTTTATATCCATCAGGATCCTCAACAAAAGCCAAGACAGTACTACTATTTCTCATTGTTTTAGGTTTGGTTGTTACTTTACAACCATTATTTTCTAATCCTTGGCAAATCAGATGAATATCTTTTACTCCAATAGCTATATGACCATATTTATCCCCAAGCTCATAATCTTCTGACTTTTTGTCCCAGTTATAAGTTAATTCAATTACAGCATTTTCTTTCTCTGAACCATAACCAACAAATGCCAAAGTGAATTTTCCATGTGGGTAATCTTTTTTTCTTAATAGTTTCATCCCTAATCTATTGACGTAGAAATCAAGAGATTTATCTAAATCTCCAACTCTCAGCATTGTATGTAGGATACGCATTTTGAATTATGAACCTTAATTAATTATCTAATATTTAATAACCATCTGCCAAAAATGAGATTTTCGAAGCTAACTCTTTAATTAAGTTCAGAAAAATTAGGTTAAGATATGGATATTAAATTTCAACAAATATTGAATCAGATATTCCAGAGACTCTCATCAGTATTTTTGTATACTTTACCGTTAAGGGCATCAATACCTTTTGGATATTTTTTGTTCTATAAATATTCTTTTTTAAAAATACTACTATTACTAACTTTTCCAATAGCAATAATTGAAAAATCTTTGCCTTTTGGTAGTTTTTTATTATTCATAATTTTGTTTGCTGGATTAGCAAGAAATCCAAAAGTTCCTTATTTCGTTAGATATAACGCATGCCAAGCATTACTTATTGATATTGCTTTAATAATAATTTCATATCTCTTTAGAATATTTCCCATAGTTGAATTAGGCTCAATTATTTTTATATTTACATTGTGTATTTTTATTTATTCAATTTCTAAATGTATTTATGGTGTTGAACCTGAAATCCCCTTAATTAGTAAATCTGTAAGAATGCAAATTTAAAAAGATTTATAGATTTACTGACTTTCTTCAACACTCATTCAGAATAGATTCCCATCTCTGTTGACTTGCCTTTATTGCTTGCATTGGCGGATTAGCCCCCTCTATTTTAAAGGCTTTAATTAATGATTTATTAGCTAATAGACCTAATCTTGCGGCCTCTCTTTGTCTAGAGCATACTTTTTTTCTTGATCCCTCTTTCAAACTATTTTCGATTTCTTTAAGAATCTGGCTAGCTTCATTCGATTTAGAATAAAAATCATTCATGTAAACATCAAGTGCAGTTTCAGCAAAGATTTCAACTGGAGAGATTATTGTGACTAAGCAGACTATAAAACTTACAAATATTTTCATAAGAATCTTAAGTAAATTTTTTGTCCGATCTCTTTAATACTAAATAAAAGGTAATAACGCTAATTGTTCCAGATGGGCCTATCAAAACATGCCAAAATTGATCGCCACTAATTGCGAGCCTTGTACCAAAGAAAGTCGTAAAAATAATACCAAATATTGGGTAAAGAATAAAAAGCCAATCTTTAAAAACTCTTTGCCAATTTATAATTAGGAGGATACTTATTATCACTTGAAAAAGAAGAGCAATAGTTTTATCAAATAAAAAATATGAGATTATTGAACATAAAGAAATGCAAAAATTAGTTTTTTGAATAAATTTATTTTTTATAGCTGATATTGATAAACATGTTAGACCTAAAGATAGGAAAGAATAAAATAACCAATTAAATAAAGAGGAATGATCTACATAAATCCAAGATGTTTGGGTATGATCTATCATTTCAGAAATCGATGCCAATCCTAAAAAAATAAAACCGAAAGGTATCAATTCTTTGTTGCGAATGTGTTTGAATTTTTTGATCGATCTAATTCCCAATAATATTGGGATTATTGCCGCCTGAAAATGGGCTAATAATAAAATTGAAAAAAACAAAATAAATTCTCAAACTCAATTCATCTGAAATTTAAAAACAAAAATCATATTCAGATCATCTTAGTAGAGATAGATACCATTGCCCAATTACTATGATTAATAATGTAAGAACAAAAGGGAAAGCAGGATATCTTGTCTGAAAATTAGCTGGTGGCCAAGGAGACCAAGATATTAATCTTCCTTGAGGATCATTTAAAATAACTTTTTTTTTCGATTTTTTGGATATTAAATTATCTGTGGCGAAACCTTTACTCATAGTACAAATAAAATAATTCTAACAAAGACCTACCAAAAGGGAGTTTAAATTATTCGGTTGAAATTTAGTTCCTTAATTAAATGTATAAAATTTTAGATTATTAATATAACTAGGAATATATTAATGAAATCACTGTTCTTGATAAAATTCTTTTGTGGCTTTCTATTACGATAACTTCTTAGTCGTTTATTAATGAAAAACTTTATTATTTCATTGATATTTTTAGGTTTTGTCCCCTCAACTTATGCTTTAACTTGGAAGAGATATATTTTTGAGAAAACTGATTTAGGTCAGAAATATGTGGTTAAGGATCATGAATTATCAGTTATCTATGAAGAAAATATAAGAATTTCAGAAATAGCTCAGAATATAACAGTAAAAATCTTCAGTCCTTCTGGTCGAGGTTCTGGGGTAATCGTTGGACATGACGATGCAACTGATGAATATTTAGTTCTCACTTCATGGCACGTAATCCAAGACTTTAAAAATGGTGATGAAATTGATATTCAAACTATTGATCAAAAAATGCATTCCCTCAAAGATAATTCTATAAAAAAAATTGAGAATGTAGATTTAGCTCTAATAATTTTTCAAAGTAATCAGAATTATAAAATATCGAAGATTGGAAATATTAATGATGTAAAAATGGGTGATGAGATTTTTGTTTTTGGTTATCCTTTGCCTAATAAAACAGTAAATAAAAGATTAGGGAGGCTTCAACCAGGTCAAGTTACTGCCATTTCAAATATTTCGATTGAAGACGGATATCAGCTTCTATATACAAATAAAACATTGCCTGGAATGAGTGGAGGACCTGTTTTGTCTCCTGATGGTAAGTTAATTGCTATCCACGGCAGATCAGAAGTTGATGAGAGATTTAATTATGAAGATAAGTTGATTTCTACAGGCACAAATATGGCTGTACCAATAAGTTATTATGAAAATTTTTTGAATAATAAAAAAATATTAAAAACTACAACTGATTTGGAAAGAGCTGATAACTATTTAATCAAAGCATACCAACTAAGAGACTACAGCGAGAAATCTATTGAGATGCTTAAATTTGCGAAAAAATCGATAGATTTAAAACCCACCGCTCTTGGTTATGCCTTGCTTGGCAGAGCAAAAGCAAATTTGAGCGATTATAAATCTGCTAAGGATGAATTTAATAAAGCATTAGAATTGGACCCTAATAATCAGATTGCTATAGCTAGCAAAGTGAAAACAAATATATTTAGTTTCAAAAATATGATTGAAGCCAAAGAAAATCTCAAGTTTCATGATAAATTAGTTGATTTAAATCCTAATGATTCTGATCTTTTAATAAATAGATCTTCAATAAGGCAGCTTTCTGGGAATATAGATGGAGCTTTAAATGACTTAAGTAGAAGTGAACAATTAATAAAGAAAGGTAGAATGTATTGTAAAGAGCTAAAAAAACAACTTAAAGAAAAAAATGTAGAGATAAGATTTTCTGGGTATACTTTTGGCACTCCAGAATTAAATGCAGAAAAAAAAGCAATAAAAATTAAACTCGACAAAAATAATTGTTACGGTCCTAAACTTAGTAATAGAAAATTAATAACAATTTATTCACGTATTGGTAATACAGAATTCCTAAGAGGCAATACACCTAAAGCATGTAATTTTTGGGAAAAAGTATCATCAATGCAATCTCCTCCATTACTTAGACTACCAGAAACTGAAGGTTATAGATTTGCCTTATCCCTAAAAAATATTTCAGAGATAATTGATAAAAAGGTTTACAGCATATATGGCTGGGAAACATATAATAAGGAGGTTTCAAATGATGAAAAAGAATTTATAAGAAAAATAGATAAAGATATGCCTTTATATTTCCAAAGATCTGTTGAATTATATGAATCTGATATGAAAGGAATAACTACAAATAAAATGATTTATAAATATTGTTTATGATTTTTTTAAGCTTATTAGAGTAATTTTAAATATTTTAAAACTCAAAAATTATTTAATCTGATTATCAATAAATTTTATTAGAAGGAACTTATGATAGGCTCATGCATGTTTTTAAAAACCATAAATTAAAGTTTTTATATTTAAGAAATTAATGATTCGATTTCAAGTACCAACAAGAATAAAAATAATTGTCAATCCTATTTCTACTTGGGTGAGTTTTGCCGGCATTAATATTATGAAAAATATCTGACACTCTAGACTAATTTTTATAAATGATAGGATTGAAATTCTTCGAAACTGTAACCAATTACTATGAAATCATTGGCTGGCTTTTGCCTTTTCAATTGATTTTGACCTAAAATCTATCTCATTTACAAAACTAATAGTAATTTAAAATAATATATTCAAATTTTTATTTTGATCTAAAAAGACTTTATACTCTCAATTTCATTAATTTAAATTTTTTGAACCTTGCATTATTAGGTCTGGATTTATTAAAAAATAATTTTATCAGAAACTATTTTTAATGTCAGAACAATAAGTAAGTGTATATATTTTTTAAATAAAAAAATGTCACAGTCCAAAAGAAAACAATTACTAAATTGGATCAAATCTCATCCAGATTTGGATCACATTCGAAAATTAGCAAATCAAACAAAAGTCCAATACAATAAAAATGAAAAAGACCCTACGCAAAGAATAAGAGTTTATAACAGGGCTAAATATAAAACTAGAAAATCGATATTTAGTAACCTTTCTGAAATTTTCTGGGTACCGGGGAGAAATTTAAGAGGTAAAGCTTACTCAGATCCAAATCTCGATCAACAACTTAATCAAACAGCCTCAATAATGAGTCTTTCGACAATTTGGGATTTTATTTGTACATCGCCAGTAATTTATTATTTTGCAAAGGGTTCAGGACTATTTGTTTTACCTTTATCTGCTGCTTATGCATTACTACTTTTAATAATGTCAAACAAAGCAGGAGAATTTGCAATGAATAGAAATAAGGATAGTAATAGAACTGCTTCTTTCCTTTTGTTAGTATTTTTCACTTTATCATTTATTAAAACTCTTATGTCTGGAGTTGGGATTGATTTAGTAAGTAGATCAGGTGAAATTAAAAATTTAGCTGCTAAAGAATACTTAGATAATAAATCTCTGGTAACTACCAAATCTAAAAAAGCTTATGGTGCCTTATTTGAAAGTGTAAGCAATAAATGTGATGAACTTAGTTTAAAACAGTCCAAACTAGATCTTAATAAAGGTGCGCAAAGAAGAATTTTCAATAACTGGGAAGAACAAATGTATAAAAAACCTTCAGAAATGCCTGTAGGAAGTCCAAAATTATTAATAGATGAACATCGCACAAAATTTGGTTTTTGTATTCAAAAAGACTTAATTAATTCGTTTATTGGTAAAAATGATTTTGCTTTTGATAATGCCTTAAAGGCAAAGAATGAAGTTAAAGATAGCCTTACTCCAATTTCTTATTTATACTCTTTTAATAGAAATCAATATTATAATTTATTTAAAGGAAATCCATTATTGGGTTCAGAATCCAACTTGAGGAAATACGAAGATACCTTTGATAGGACTAATATAAATTTCCGTATTGATTGCCCAGAATCAGAAATTAATTGTCTTGGAAAAATTAGATGGTCAGATCCAGGTATGGCTATTAATCAAGCCTCTAAACAATTTTATAGCAAAATAGCTGCTAAAGAATTTCAAAGTTTAGGATTTTCATTTGTTGGATTTGTCATCTCAATTCTATTAAGTATTACTGCGGTAGTTCTTCTTTATTCATCATCAATAAATATGAAAGTAAGAGCCTCGAGATCAAGTTATATTCTTGCTTTAAGGAATAAAATATTTACTGAATTAGATGATGATGAAGGAGATGAAAATGAAAAAGATAATAATAAAAAGGAAGGGGGTGAATAAATATATGAATTAAATTTAAAAAGATAATCAAAATATTTCTCCTTAATTTAAGGGGAGTTATATAAGAACCAAAAACATTAAAAACAAAATAATGATTAATTCTTATAAATTATGCTTCTTCCAATTTACTATTTTTTTAAAGGACTAAAACCTATGGACATCGATTCAAAAATAAACACCAAAATTGTTTGGTTATTAAGAAACTGCGATTTAAAAGATCGAAAAGAGGTGAATAAAATCTGGGAAGATGACCTCATTAGACTTTATTTACAGGAGGTTATTCATACAGGTAACACCTATTATGAACCTCATCAACAAGAGCTTTATAAGGCTTTTCAACATGCAGAAGGAAATTTCGAACCTTAAATAATTTTTAAATTACTTGAAACATTTTTATGTATAAAAAAAAACTAATTATAAAACTCTTGGGGATATTTTTTTTTATATCCCCTGAATTTACTTTTGCATCAGAAAAAGAAATTGATCAATTGAGTAATAAGAGAGAATGTAATTCTTGCAATTTAGAAAGATTAAATCTATCTGGGAAAGACCTTTCATTCAGCTCTCTAGATAATTCAAATTTAAGCAAAGCAAATATTTCAAAAGCAAATTTGAATGAAACTAGTTTAAAAAGCTCTAATCTAGAAAATGCTAATCTTGAATCGGTAAATTTGTCTGGAGCAGATATATCAAATTCAAAATTTTATAAAGCAAATTTATATGGTTCTGATTTATCTTTTGTAAATGCCACCGATTCAAATTTTGATTCGGCAAAAGTCAATAATTCAAAATTAGATGAATCAAATTTTTATAAGTCAAATTTAAATAAGGTTGATCTATCAAATTCAAATTTGATATTGTCTAATTTATCAAAAACCAATATAAGAAAAGCAAATTTAAGAAAAACGAATTTAGAAGAGTCAAATTTGTCTTATGCTGATTTGTCTTATACTGATTTGTCCCATTCAAATTTAATAGGAGCAGATTTATCTCATAGTAAGATTTATAAAAGTAATTTAATCAATGCTAATTTATCTTATACTGACCTTATCGATGCTGATTTAACATATTCTGATCTAAAGGGCACTAATTTAGAATATGCAAATTTATCGGGAGCAAATTTAACTGGAAGTAATCTTGAAAAGAGTTCTTTGACAGGGACAAATTTAAATAAGGTAATTTTATGCAAAACAATTATGCCATGGGGGAAAGATAATTCAGGGTGTTAGATTTCTAATATTAAGCTTAAATTTTCAAAAATATAAATCCAAAATTTTTTAACAATTAAAAATTACTTATTTCCAAAAACATCATTAACATTTATAAAAATACGTTCGAAAGTCTCATTAAGAAAATCTGGTTTAGGTAATTTTGTGTCAGTCGCATTTGCAAGGGCAATGATTGGATTGATATTATTTTTAAAAGAGCCAATAATAAATTTACAAGGATTATTTAATTTATCATCTGTTAAACAAACTACAGATTTATTATTGCTTCTCCCAGTTGTTAAAAAAGCGTAAGAAATATTATTATTTATCATCTTAATTTCTGAGCAATTTAAATAATACAATTTAATATTCTTATCATTTTTTAGAGTTTCAAACATTTTTATAGTTACATTTGAAAAATCATTATTAAGGCATTTTTCATTTAAATTTGAGCTTAAAATGGGGCTTATCTTTAAGTCATTATTTTTTTCATTATTTAATGTAGGAGATAAATTATTTTCAATTTTATTTTCCTTAATAGCTAATCTTGTATTTACAAAATTTTTGCCTAGAAAAATTCCTATAATAATTAAAAAAAGTAAAGATAATGAAGTAGTATATTTTTTATTTAGAGAAATAAAACTTGAATTCTTATTTAATCCAATTCTTGGTAAATAATTTTTATTAAAGAATTTTACATAACTGAATAAAATATCAACGCCTCCTTCAAATTCAGAAATTGGAATACTAATAGCACTACCTCTTGAAAAATTATTCCTTATATATTTGATAAAATTTGAACCAGTCAGAATCCCAGGGAAATAAACAATATTGTTCTCATCATCGACTTGAGCAACTAATATAACTTGAGGAGCAGTATGCGCACTTTCCCAAATATCTAAAGGGATGATTACCTCTTCTGCTCCAAGACCACATAAAGCAATCTGAATATATAAGTCATTTATAGTTAAAGACTTTTTATATTTGTTTTGTTTTTTTATTTTTATTTTTTTTTTAATATCCCTATCCCTAATAACTTGTTTTAGAGCCTCAATTGATAATTCCCAATGACTTAAAGATAAACTTAAATCTAATAAAACTGATTCTTCAGGATATGTAATGTATTCTTTATTTGGAATTTGATTATTTGAATTGTCTAATTCATAATCAAAACTATTATCATCTTTTATCGATTGATTAGTATTATTTTTTTTATTCATAAATATCCTTTAGAAGTAAGTAATTCATTTACATGCATTGCGATAAGAAGCTTTGGACCCTTTTTGGGATTTACATACCTCATAATACTATTAAAAACTAAATTATATCTATCAGAATCATCGAAAATAGTTTGGCTAGGCTCTTTAGTTGATTTAAATGAATTTGATAAAATAAGAGCCAATTCACTATCAAATAGTTTAGACATTTTATAAATTTTATTAAAAGTATCAACAAAATTTGTTGAATTATTTCTATTTAGATAAGTAATTTTTTGAAAATTATCTATTATTTCATTTGAAGTACAAAAAGCGATATTTTGACATTGATAGGTTTTTGATAATGTTGATTTTGAAATTTTTGTTGTTAATGAAATAGTATCAAATTCCCTTTTTTTTGATAATTCAATCCAGGCTTTTAAGATCTCTGGACTATTAGTAAACTGTTTTTCAGTTTGTTCGAAAACTTTTTTTGTATTTGAAAAAGAGACTTTTTCAATAAATGTTTTAATAAATTCATCAATATCATTAAGTTTATTTTTATTTTTTTCTTTTGATACTGCTTTTAAATAATTACTCATAGAAGCAAAATCATCCTGTGATTTATTCTCGTTAGCCACTGATGTTGAATTTCTTTTATTAAATTTATCTAATGATTCGAATTTTATTTTTTCACCGGATTCAATTCTTATACATAAAGCCATTTTCTCAAGAATTTTCTGAATAAATTCTGCACTAAAATCAGTATATTCAGAATATTGATCTGGAATTAATTTCAATAAAAAATCTTTATCTGGCCTCCAACCTGTATCTCTTCTATTAATTCTTCTATAAATTTCTTTTGCTTTAGGATAATAAAATTGATAATTTTTAAAAATTGATTCTATAGTTTTTTCAATTTTAAATTTTTCAAAATTTACATCTTTTTGAAAATTAAAAAATATATCTTTACTCCCATATTTATACCAAGATCTCATCATTTTTGTTATTGAGGTATCGTAAATTAGTGCCCAATCCGTAATCACCCTTTGTCCGTGGGGTCTAAGAATGGAAGCTATCTCTGGGTCTCTATTAATTAAAAATCTTGTCCAATATGATATTGAAGAATCATTCTTTGATTCATAAGAATGAATTACATGCAGGCTGAAAGGATGTATCCTGGCTTTTTTGATAGAAAATATTTTATAAAGTTCTTCAATAAGCATATAATCAAATTCTCTTTTTTCTTTCCCTTTCTTTTTTTTTAATGATAAATATCTATTCCCAGGGTCTTCCATGAAGATCGACAAGAGATCCATGAAAGTAACATTTGTATTATTCTCGTACCATATAGATTTTATATTCGCCAATATTGCATGACTTACCCTACATCTTAGTAAAAGTAATGAATCTATATTTTTCTTATTATTTAAACAATAATTTTTTATTTTCATATCAAAAACTTCTGTATTTTTTGTTTGGAATAAAATATTTTTAATATCAAAATCTTTTGCAAAAAATTGTTCTATTATTTCATATTTAAATGTTGAATTTTCACCATAGTTTAAGTTGGTTTTACCAATTTCAAATTCATCTAATTTTATTCTCACAAGAGTTTTATATAACTTATCCAATTTAAAGGAAATATTCTTTACCATAATAGCAAAAAAATAGTTTTAAAAAATCTAAAATTCAAATTCAAATAAGAAATAAAATTTTTTATCAGAACAATTTAAATAAAGATAACTTTTTATTTATAAATGAATTTTAAAAAAGAAATTCCATCTTATCCAAAAATAAATAAAGAAAAAATTATTAAAGAATATAATAGTCTTAGATTTCTTAAATTTATTTTATTAACGATATTTAATTTGAATTTCATATTAAATACAAATCTAAGAGCAAATGAAAATTTTAAGGTAGAAATCGATGCGATTATCATTTTGATGGAAGATTTCAAAAAGCGTAACTTAAATAATCAAAATTTAAAAATTAGTTATTATTTAGAAAAAAAACTTGATAACTGTAATGTAATTATTAAAGTAAAAAAAACAGGAGATGGGAAAATAAGAGTAGATAAAAAAATTAAAACATTTTATGTTGATTCATGTTCAAAGGTAATAAAGTAGTTAAAAATGAATCAATAATTATATCCTGAACAATATACAAATAGATAATTAATACAAATGAAAAAAAAAAAGAAAAGTAAAAATAAGTCAAACTATAGAAAAATACCCAAGAAGATATCTGATTCAGAACTTAAAAAAATCATCTCAGAGAATAAGCAAAGAGATATAAAGAATATTGATGATTTAGATCCAATTAAAACCATAAAGAATTATGAAAAAGAAATTCATAGTTTCATAGAAATTAATTTAAAAGAAAAAGATTTCCCTTGGATTTTTTTTAAGAAAACTATTTTGTTTCTTATATCAGAATTAATTAAACCACATGATCATTTGATTGAAAATATAAATGCTTTTGATTCTGAAAAATTAGAAACCTACATTAAAGATAAATCTACTTTAGTTATTGCCTTAAATTTAATAAAAAATGTTTATGTCGGGAAATATGATATTTAAGATAAAAAATCTTTGGAAACTATATTAAAACTGAGAACAATAAATAAATAGTTATTTTTTAATTATGAAATTATCTATTTTAACAATTTTATTTATTTTTGCATTACCGATTAATGCTCACGATTATTATTCTAGTTATAGAGAAAATAACAAATGTTATGGGAAATTTTATAAAGAGAAACTTATACCTGGTTCAATCGCCAATCCTGGTCGTATCAGAAAATGGACAGAGACCAACAGAATTTCATGTGCTCACCACAAAATTATAACTTCGAAAGTGGAATTTGAAAGCAATGATTATAGAAAAACAATAAAAGATAAATTTAATAATCTTAATTCTTGGATTAATAGTAGATTAGCAGATTGGAAATCTCACGAATCTAAAAATTATTAGAATAATGTTATGAGTAAATTTAAAATATAAAAAATCTTTAAAAAATCTTTTTTAAAATATACTTCTTTAATTTTGACTTTTTTAATATTTCTTTAAGAGATTTCATTTAATTATTTTTGTATCTACTTTTTTTAATTTCTTTTAAATATTTTTTATATTTCTAAAATAATTTATTTTTGTTCAATAGATTTTGAAGGTTTTCTATATATTTTTCTTCAGCAAAAATTCTATGAATTTCAATTAATTCTCGATCAAAATTATTTTCAAAAGATTTTTTTAAAGCAATATCAAAATTTTTAACTGCTTCACCATAATTACCTAATTCTATTTCATAAATTCCTTTTTGATAGAAAATAAATGAGCTACTATTATCTAAATTTATAGCACTATCAAAATCATCTAAGGCTCTAGAAAATAGTTTCATTTTTATTTTTAAGAAAGCTCTTTCTATAAAAAAATCTTTATTTGACTTAAGTTTTATAGCATTATCAATATCCTCAAGTGCTTCATCAAAAAAAGATAATTCTTTTTTTGCTTTTCCTCTATAATAATAGGCTAAACAATGATTATTTTCTATTTTAATTGTTTTATCTAAATCTAAAATACTTTCAATATAATTTTTAAGGCTCAAGTTGATTTTTCCCCTTAAAAAGTATGCCTCAACTAATAATTCATTTGAAGGAAATGTCTCTATAGATAAAGCTCTATTAACATAAAATAAAGCTTGATTAAGATCATCTTCTTTATTAAATTGTTCATCCGTATAGAATTTATTAGCTTTACTTAATAAGTAATTAATAAAAATTAAATTGCACATTTTGGTTTAATAAAATTAAAAAAAATAATTAAGTAAAAAAAATGTTTCTTTGATACTTATTTTTATATAGTTCTCATTTGAATTTGTATTTCTAAAAACTTAATAATTTCACAATTAACCAGTTTATGAAATGTCACTACTTAAGATTAAAAAACTTTATCCCTTTTCTTTTCTTACAGCTTATCAATACCTTAATAGTACTCTAAACAATACTTATATAAATATTTTTCTAAATTCATATTAGAGAAGGTTTGACTCATCTCTTTGGCTCTTTCAAGATTGTAGTTTTTATTATTGAAGAAAAATTTATCAGGTTTTGCTAAGAAACCATGTTCTTCCCACATTTCGGCACCCCAAAAATAATTTTCATATCGATCTTTCCAGTACATGCAACTTTTTTTTGTTTTATTAAGTACAAACAATGTATTCCCCGCTCTCTCTAATAAATGCTGATGAGTATTTTTCAAATTGGAGCATTCTTTGTTACGTCTTTCAATTGTATTTAAATTAGTAATATTTGCTCCTTGATTACAATAATTATTTTTGAGTTTTGGATAAATTTTAAGACCATTTTCTAAATCTTTTAAAGAACCATTTATATCTCCATCATCAAGCTTCCTTAATGCGCTTTCATAAAAATATTTATTATTTTTTGGGTAATCACTAGTTAATTTTTCGTATATTTTAATTGCATCCTTATTTGGCAACCTTTCTGCTAGATATTTATTAGCTAATTCAATATTAGGATTTAACTCTATTGCTTTTTGATAATTTTTTAATGCAGAATTAGAGTCATTAAGAATTTCTTGTGCTCTACCCATCAGTGCAAATCCCAATGCGTTGGGCTTTATTTCAACTGATTTTTTAGCAAGAAATAACATGTTTAATGCATTATCTCTTGTATCGAGAAGATTGAAAGCTTCAATTAAAAAATCATCTGCTTGAGAAGTTTTATTTTCTTTGCTTATTATTTCTTTCGAAATATAATTTTTAAAATAACTTATCGGGATTCCCATATTAGTACCAGTGGAGACAAGCTTATTCCCGTAAGAATTAATTTCGTCTATTTCAGATCTTCCATGAATTCCAATCAATTTCCCATTTACATTTAATATTGAACCTCCACTCATTCCTGGGAGTGTTTTATTTGTATAGAGGAGCTGATATCCATCTTTGTTATAGGAATTTGAATTGGCAGTAATTTGTCCAGGCTGAAGTCGAGCAAAACTTTTTTCGATAGATTTATTTGGTAAGGGAAAACCAAAAACATAGATTTTATCTCCCATTTTTGAATTCCCAACTTTTCCTATTTCCGCTAATTCATAATTATTGGAACTTTCAAAATTAAATATGCCAAGATCTGTATTTTTAATTTTATAAATGGAACCTTTTGAGTAAGAGTGGATAAAATTATCATTAGTTTTTAAATTTAATTCATCTCCCTGCCCTATATCTTTTAGTACATGCCATGCTGTTAAAACTAAGTATTTGTTCAAATCTCTTTGAACTATTACTCCAGAAGCATCACTATATGGGCTGAAGATTTTAACATTAATATTTTTTGCAATCGTTGAAATGTCTTTTTTTATCTTAGTTTGTGCAGCTTCAAATCTTTCAATTATTGAGAATGAAAATAATATTCCAAGTAAATATAAATATTTAAGCAATTCACGAATAGATTATCCTAATAATTTATAACAAATAAAAAATTTCGTAAAGCTAATTTTGACGGTATTTTGACGAGATAGTTGCAGGAAGATCTTTAATTTATGTAAAAGAGGATTTTATCAATTCAATTTAAGATCAAATTTAAACCAAATTACTCTTTTATAGTTATGCCGAATCTGTGCCACTTTTCCTCATCTGATTACATGAAATAACGCGAAATCTGGTGAAAAATGATCGAAAATAATGTGCAATAAAAAAACTCCCTAAGGAGCAATTTTTATAAAAGTCATTTGTAGACAACGGAGGGGGTGGGATTCGAACCCACGGTGCCCTTGCAGACACGCTAGTTTTCAAGACTAGAGCCTTAAACCACTCGACCACCCCTCCAGAGGGTTATTCAGTTGTATTTGAACTTTAGAATTATAGCATAAGAAGGTAGTCATAGTCTAGCAAGTCAAGTGATAGTAATAGCTTAAAAGAATTTTGAAATGAGAACATTTTTAAATTTGTTTCATAGGAGCTAAATGGCAATAACTCCTATCTAATGGTATAAATAAGTCATCATTACAAGTCATCATTTTTTTAAGTGGCAAATTCTTCTTTTGAAACACAATTAGACGTATTAAATAAAAATCTTAAGGTAGATGGTGTTGGGAAGGTCTATATAAGTAGAAAAGCATTTTATTTGAAGGCTTATTTACCTGATAAATTTAAACCTAATTGGGACGAACTAAAGCAAAGATGGGTAGCAACTGGATTAAAAGCTGAAAAAGCCAATATTAAACAAGTAGAAAAACTTGCAAGAAAATTACATTATGAAAGAGTCACTCAAAACTTTATTTGGGAGAACTGGTTAGCTAGTGAAGAAGAACTTAAACCAGAAAATAAAAGTTTAAAACTGTCAGATATTTATAAAAGATTTAAAGATGATTATTTTAAAAATAAGAAAAAAACTGGAGCAACAGAAAATGGCTGGAAAGCTATTGCTCAATATCTAGCTCCAAGAAATGAGAAAAGTAAACCTGACTCAATTAAGTTAGAACACCATAAATTATTTACCGCTGATTACATTATTTCTGTTGTAGAAAAATATCCACCAGAGTCAAAAGGTAGGACAGATATGATGAAATATTGTTTAAGGTTGGCAAAATTTGCGGATATTCCAGAGATACCAAGACTTGAAAAATACTCTGAAAAAATGGGTAAATATGAGCCTAAGAAAAGACAGAAATTAGATTTAGATTATGCAACTCAAGTTGTAGAAGAACTTAGAAGCGATAAAAGATTTGGATGGGCTATTGCCGCACTATTAACTTATGGCTGTCGTATTAGTGAAGTCTGGTCACTATTTCCAGAGGAAGGTGGCATTGCTGAATGTGTAACTATTAATAAGTCAAAAAAGGCTTCTTTATATAGATATGCAATAGCTTTACCTCAAGAAAATATCCAAAAATTTGATCTATTTAATATTGAAAGAAACTACGAATATAAGACTCCAGAAGAATATGACGGAGAGAGAGCAAAGGCTGAAGGTTATGCTATGGCGAAGTGGTTAAGGGACTATATGAAAGATAAAAAACTAAAATTCCAGCTATATGATTTAAGGCATTTATGGGGAGTTCAATCCGCAAAAACTAATATGTCAACAGCCAATGCGGCTAGAGCTATGGGTCACTCAGTTGCCCTACATGAACAAACATATTTAGAAACTTTTGCAAAAGAAGATACCAAAGACGTTGTTAAAAGAAAGTTATTGGAGGAATTAAAAAACTAATGGCATACGCTGAAAAGATTGAAATTTTTGAAGGACAAAATTGGTGGCTGATAGACAGAAAACCTTATCGTTGTTCTTCTTGCAATTCAAGAAAAATTGGAAAAGCTATTTTGGGCTATCCAACAGAAGAAGATTTTTATAACGAAGATTTATTTATTATTGGTTGCATCCCTGACCCAACTCCAGTTCAATGCAAGTTCGGTTGTAGAGAATGTGATGCTAAGTTTTGGAAAGATACTCCAAAGATGAGAAAACATATAAAAGAAGTTAAGGAATATTGGGAACAACAAGAACAACAACAGCAGTAATAAATTAGATAACTACTAAATAGCACTATTAAGGGGACAACTCCACGACAGCTAAGAACCCAGTAAATACAATAAGTTTGGTGTAACTCTTAGCTTTCTCAGGGCTATGGCGTAACTCAGGGGGTTTAGGTATGGAACTCCCTTTTTTCTTTTATTAATTATGAGCAATTTAGATGATGTTCTTAATGGAGCATTTATTGAACAAGAACAACAAGAGACTAAATCTAAACAGATTGAGGACAGAATTAAGTCTTATGATGGAGCTTCAGCATTATTGCCATCAAGGCAATATGGGAAGCCAGTAAATCCAGAAAAGTTTGGTTTAACTCTTAGATCAATTATTGAAAGAAATGACCCACACTTAGCGGCATTTTTAGGAATCTCTACTGGTTATCACAAAAGGAAGGAAGAAGAAGAAGCGGCTCTAGAAGAAATGAAAAAATCTATGTTGGAAAAGACTGAAGCTCTACGCCAGCGAAATATGAGTCAAAAAGAATTTAGAGAAAGAAACGTCCTTAGAGGATTAAGACCTGACGGAGGGAGGTTTTTCTAATGGGAATCTTACACACAACAAAAGTTGGCTCAACTGAAATGGCTAAAGCTCTTGGAATATCACTAACAAGACTAAAGACACTTCAGAAGAATAATAAATTTACTAATGGCTCTGATTACTACACTATGGCAACTGGAAAAAATGCCAGCGGCAAAAGAATAATCTGGTCTAAAGAAAGAGCCGAACAAACCTTCTTTAAAAACAAAAAAAGAAAACCAGAACCACCAAAAGTTACACGCTGGAATTAATTATGGGAATTGCAAAAAATCATCCAGTTTTTAATTGGATTAAATGTCAGGGGATGTTATTTCACGACACTTTAAACAGAGTTAAAAAAGACTCTGATGAATATGCCAGGACTAAACCAAATTGGTCTGGTATTACTCCAGCTACTAAGACTTGGGCTTGGGGTCAATTAAAAGAATTAGCAAAAGACCCTTATTACGCTGGTCAAATCCAAGACAGAATAGATGAGCTAGACCTAAAGGCTTCTAATACAAAAAGACAGTTAATGGCTAATACACAAACTTGGGAGGAAGAAATAAATAAGTGTGAAATGGAATCTGAAAAATTAAAAGAAATCATATTAAACGCAAAAAAAAACCTTGTTTGATTAATGGAGATATTGTCGAGGTGGCTAACTCTATGGCATCAACTATGAAAGAATTTGCGGCTAATAACTATTGGATAAAAATGCCAGAAATGATTGGAACTTTCGCTGTTTGTTTGTCATATACCCAAAGAGATTTAGAGCATTATTTAGATCAGGAGGACTAATGCCAAGAACTACTAGAAAAGAAAGAGAAGATCGGAGACGATACGCACTAGAGATTGTAAGCAACGGATATGGGTGGGGGGACGCTACCAAAATCATTGAAAACACTTACAAAGTCAGCAGAAGAACCGCAATAAGGGACGTTGATATAGCCTTTGAAGGAATAGTCCAGAGCTTAGAAAAGTCCGATATTAAAGCCTTAATGGGCTGGATTACGTTAGGAGTTCAAAGGAACATTATGAAGGCTGAACAACAAAATAATCACGGTGCAGTTATTTCGGGTTATCGGTTACTTTTTGATATGCTTATCAAGCCAAAAGAGCATGATGGTAAGAGAACTTGGCGTAATTACAGAGGGGTTTAAGCGTCTCAGAGGGTCTTGGACTGATACTGGACGAAAAACACAACTAAAACACACTTTCCAACGAAAGAATGAGACTCCAAAAGCTAGTCATACCAATAGGCTAGTCTCAAAACCGCTTAGTAGTACTGTGTACGACACAACTCTCTCTATATATGTGTAAAAGTCTTATTTATATAGACTATAACTAAGTTTTTAGTATGTAAAAGTATGTGTAAAAGGTTATGTAAAAGTTACTTAAACATAAAAACACACTTTTTCCGCTGATATTCAATAAAAATCGGTTTGAACCGCCTATAATATGGGTGTTATGGATATTTGGACTAAACGTCACATCCGAAATTATTTATCTGACCCTTCAGAAGCGAACGATAGTAAATATTCAAAGTATTACCAGAGAATTAGAAGAGCTATTAGAAAAGAAGATGAAAAAACTAAGGCTCAAAACGGAACTATTGATTGGGGTTATATGCTTTGGAACTTAGATTGGTAATTATTTAGCTTTATATAGATAAGGTCTCCTTCCACCTGTAGTTAATGTTGTGGCATTAATCCTTTTTATTTCTCCCCTTCCATTTAACTGAGCCAATATATTCCCAGCCCAATTAGCATTATTTAGTTCGCAAGCTACACTAACTTGTTTTGGAGAAAAGGCTTCAGTTGGATTATTTAATAGGAACTGTTTTACCCTTTTAGTTTTGTTATTAATCTCATCCAGAGATATTGTTCTTGAGCCAAGAGCTTCAAAATAAAATCTAAAATCTTCACTATTTCCCGAAAACTCATAAATTTCATTTTCTTCAACTATTGTTGATCTAGCTTTAAGATTCTTCAGTAACCAACTATATTCTGAGCTACCTTCTTCCTTCTTTCTATAGAGTGTGTAAACGTCCGAGCAACCATTAAAAATAAACTTTGACCCATATATATCATCAACACTTGGGACTCTCTGAGCTTGCCTTTTGGGGTCTCTGTTTAAGTGATGAACTAACACTATTGATACATCATATTTAGATGCAATCTTGTTCAATCTATAAATCAACAATCCAAACTCCGCTGAACAAATATCAGCAAATCCTCCAGCTATTTTTATTAATGAATCAAGAACAATAACTTTTAATTTATAGGTAACAATCCAAGTTATTAGCTCTGGAATCATCAATGGATGAAAGTGCCATTTAATGCGGAAACAATTAGGGTCAGGAGCAAAACCCATTCTCCTAAACTTTGCTTTTGCGTTAGCAAGTGGCTCATCAAGTTGGACTATTAGAGTGTTAGCTTTTCTTGTTTGGAATTGCCCTGCAAACTTAGCTCCATTCGATACAGCTTCTAATAATTGATAACTAAATGAACTCTTGCCGCTATATCCATCCCCAACAAGCATTGTTAAACCAACAGCAAGTAGATCATCAATTACTGGAGTTAAACCAGTATCGGAAGCCATTATTGCTTCTAAAGTTTCTGGCTCTTCAGATTCTTTGAAATTGATAAGAGTATTGACTAGAGTTTCAAATTGATTGGGTTTTAACTTCAATTCATTTTTAAGAGTCTCCATTGCAAAGGCTCTTTCAATAATTGGTAACTTATCAACTTTAGATAGCCCAGCATCTAATCTTTCTTTAAGAGATCGAGCATCTTTAATAAAATTATCGGGAGTTATATCTTGTTCTAGTTGTTTAAAAATATCTGTTTTAGTAGCTCCAGAAGCAAGCCAATCCGCAATATCTATTCCACCTGAAGCTGGAGGTGTAGCCCAGTTGTGATGATCTGGGAAGGGACGAATAATCTTACATCCTTCATAATTTCTTGTAACTTCATTGGCATATTTAATCCCAACATCATCCAAATCTGGAACTACTACAACTTTATTCGCTGGAAATAATTTACTATCTCTTTCTGGATAAAATTTACTTCCTCCAATAGTAGAAATTGCTGGTAAATCTATTCTCCATAATGCGTCACAACATTGTTCGCCTTCTACCCAGTAAACATATTCATGCCCTTCTTCTAAAGCTCTTTGAGCTTCTTTATATCTATAAGGAACTACAACTTTTTGAAATTCACTTGGTCTCTTTCCAGAGATCATTGACTCTTGCCTTATTGATTTAGTTCCGTCTCCATTGTCAGTTCTTATTACTTTAATTAATTCAAAATCTTCCTTATTTTTATAAATATATTCAGTTACTTTTTTTGGTTTATTTAGTTTTGCTGGAGATACAGTTTCCCTAATTAAACGCTTACCTTCTTCAGTTTGTGAGCAACTACAACCCCAAGCAAACCACCTTCCAGTTTTTTTATTTACTTTAAAGTTTTTAGCTTTGCATACTGGGCAAAAGTAACTTACGTCTCCATTAGACCCTTCCTTCCCACCATCAAGAGTGAGTTTTTGCGTATGGTTACGCATTTCAAATTTTGACATTATTAATTACTTTTTTATGTGGACGGGCATCTTAGTTTTTAAATCTTCTATCGCATTAATTCGGTGGTAAAAATAATCAGTTCTTTGATTTCTTTTTACTACTCTGATGGACTCTTTTCTAAAGACTCCTTCATAACGATATTTCGCAATAGTTTTAGTTGAAACTCCTAATAACTTTGCAAGAACACTTGGCTTTAAATATAGATTTGCAATTTGATTTGCATTTTCCATATACCAAAGAAAATCAGCCCGAAGCTGGTCTATCTCTAAACCTAATCTTGATTGATTAGAAGATAAATTTGCTATATCCTTCCGCAATGCGGACGCATTGGAATCGTACACTTTAAGACCCAAAATATATTGTTTCCCAACTCCTAAAATCCTACTTTTATACTGTTTAAATCTCTCAGGATGTAAGCACCTTTCTCTGAGAAACCAATCCATCTTTCAGGATTAACAAGACCCTATTTAGTTCTCGCTGGAGGTGCTAGGGCTGTCTGTTTCAGTCTTTCCCTGTTGGGGTGTTCATGGTGATTTCAACCTTCAACAACTACTCATTACCAACATAGACTCGCAAGCTAACTTGACCTTAAAAAGGGCAGAGGTCAAAAGACTATTTTCTAGGAAATTACCGAAGTAATTGACTATATTATTATCTAAGTTTGAATAGTATTCAACCCCCAATTAGTGGAGAAAGTACGCTAGTTTTCGAGACTAGATCCCTAATCGTTACAAAAAGTCATCATTCTGAGTCAACATTTAAAATATATATCCAAAAACCTAGTTATAACTTAATTCTAAAATAGTTTTCAAGACTAGAGCCTTAAACCACTCGACCACCCCTCCAGGATTAAATATTTAGTTTTAACTTTTGAATTATAGCAGTATTGAGTTACAGAAAGGTTTTCTAATTTAATAGATATTTAAAAATAAAAATATGTGGTTTGATTTTTTTTAATAGGTCTAGTTCTATTGTTTTTCAAAGCCTTGGAGGTGATTTCACTTAATTAAAATCAAATGTCAAATTATAACTTTTTGCAGCGCGAATAGTAAGCGTTGCATTTTTAATATAAGACCAAATTTGTTGGCGCAAAATTTTTATAATTATTTGATTTTTAATAGATTCTTCACCAGAAATCGTCATGTTTACAAGAACCAACTTTTGTCATCTTCCCTTCTCTAAACTCACCAACACAACTACCTCCTTCTGCGTAGAAGTATTTACCTTGCCCATGTCTTTTTGAGTTTTTAAATTGTCCAACATATTTAGTTCCATCTGGCCAAGAAAAAGTTCCATATCCTTCTCTATCACCATTTTTAAAATCTCCAACATAAGTATTTCCACTAGGATAGAAATATATCCCATTGCCAGTTCTTTCCCCATTTATAAATTGTCCAACATATTTATCTCCAATATCCCAGTACATAGTTCCAAAACCATGACCATACTTTTTCCCATTTGATTTTTCCCCAATATAGAGTGAATTTGCAAACTTAATTTCAACAGTACATTTAGTGTTTAGAGAAGAATTACATTTAGGTAAAGCCAATGTCTCAGTATATGACTCTAAACAACCTTCGTAGTCATTAACACTCATACATATTTCACTAATTTGTGGATCTATATTTGCATTAACAGCAGCAGGTAAAGAAAAAGTAGTCATTAATGCTATTAAAAATTTCTTCATTAAATAAGGTTAAATTCGCTTGATTTTATCAAATGAGTATAAATTTATTATATTTTAACCGTCTCCATGTCTTATCCATGTCTAAATAGGGGTATCATATTCTTATTATCTTTATTATAGGATCTGATTTATATCAACTGATTACATATAGTTTATAAATTTACTTTTTTCCTGAAAAAATAGTTTTTAAATACTAGAGCCTTAAATCACTCGACCATCCCTCCAGCGGGTTATTCAGTTTTATTCAACTTAAAGACTACAAGATAAGAAATTAGTTAAAGTCTATTAATTCAAAGATTTAAAAATTATTTCAAGAAACTAGTTTGAAATGGGAATTTTTATTAATAATGATGAGTTGAGTCTTTGTAAAAGTATATTATTAGTCAAATTTAATCCGCAAAATGAGTTCACAAAAATCTAGTTTGCCACGAAAGAAATCACCCAAAGTTGACATTTTGTTGAAATAAACCAAATAAATTATTCCCAACTATGGCAGCGATTATTAAAACGAAGGCAACTATGGCGAAAAGAGCACTTACATCTTTTATGTCATAAGGTGCTTTAAATAAGGGTTTTTGGTCTGCCATAGTTATCAAATATATAAATGCAATTAAAACATATTAGTTTAATACTTGTTAGAAGTATTAAGTGATTTTTTTAGATTAAGTTTGGAAAAAAAAAGCCACTAAAAGTGGCTTTTTAATTTATTTGATAAATTAATTAGCTTGTGTAAGCTTTTCCTCTATAAGTTAGTTCGTTGTGCTGCTTTTTAGCTACTTCTTTGTTCTGGACGTACTTTTGTCCTCTGTAAATTAGAGTCATTTTTTAAGCTCCGGTTTCGCTTAAGTCCCCGTTCCATGGCTTAAGTCGATTTGCGGCTTGCTTCACGCAAGTTGAACGTTTTGGTAGCGGTTGCTACAATTAAATATTAACATCCAAGAAAATTATTTGTCTAGGTCTTTAATAAATAAACTTAATACTTCAATAATTTAATAGGCTCCTACTAAAGAAATTTCTGTTTTTCATTTTATAGTTTCTTGCAGGTTACATTTTGTTCGTTTTTGAGAAGTATTTTTTATTTAATGAGCTTTTAAATGTAAAATTCTTAAGATTATAAAATTTGTTTTATGTTTTCTAGAAGCAAAAAACCTACAGTAAAAAAATCTGCAATAGTTGAAGAGACTCCATTATTTGCTCAATTATTACCATTCGCAAATAGAATGAATGATAAGGTTCAGTTGGTAAATGCTTTGGCTTTTACTTTTATAATGGGATTCTCAATTTTTGGAATTGCTTTATGGAAACTATCAGGGCTGACCTAATTATTTAATTTTTGCAAAGCGTTAATTTTTGATTCTTTGTTTTCAATTATGGTTATTAACCATCTAGAGGCTAACCCTCTGGATATTGATCTATTTTTTAGGAATCTACATATGTAAATGTGTAGATTTTTTTCGTTTTTGGAGTTAAATTTTTCCTCAAAATCTAATATATCCTCTTCTGAGGATCTTTTTCTTAGCTCATCCACTAATGCATGACTAGAGGAATCATTAAATAAGTTTCCAATATTTAAGCTTAATGTCATAAATAATTAATGTCCCTATTTAAGAAGTAGCCATAAATTAAATTTTTAAAAACTAATTTATATTTTTTATTTACAAATAATTCAAAATTTAATCTTTTGGTTTAGCCAGAGGGAGTAGACACTTATCTGAATCACAACCTGCTGGTCCTGCTTCAGATAGTTCTCCAACATCATATTTATTAAGAGCATCAAAAAAATCGTTATTAACTTTCCTTTCTATTACTTTATTTTGCAATGATATATATTCCTCTTTGCTTATTGGTTCAAAGGGTAATCTCGGGAAAGTAGCGTTAGCACTAAATCTAGCTAGCAATGCTGCTGAAATATATCCCTCATTATTTTCTATCGCATTATGGATAGCCTTAGCTAAATCCTCGATTTCATTTTCTCTAAATTCTACGGTTGCGGAGGTATTATGCTCTGTGTAAAATTTCTGCACCTGCATATAAAAATCAAATTGAGCCAGTGCTGAGAAATTATTGATGTCAATTTGGTCTGCGCCGTCTATATTTGCCCAACTAACTTCTGTAGGGATTTCAACTAACCATTCTGTACATCTTGGATCAAATGGATTATCGAGCAAGCACCCATTTTCATCTTTATCAGATTGAGATGGAACAACTGAGTAACCATAATCCATGCAAGCTAATGCTATTGGATCATTTTTCCTGAAAGTTATTCTTCTTATAAATCTTTGAGCCTTTGGAGGATGCCATCCTGGAGCTGCTCCAGTAAGAAGACTTTTAGTCCCAGCTGGCTGAACTGTTGTACATCTATTTGGTCTCCTTAGATTATGCTTATCACAATATTCCCATACAGTTTCTTTTACTATTTTTCTCCAAGAATCTAAGAATTTAGCTTCCTTTTCTTTGAAGGCCTTCCCTTCTTGGCTATTAGGCCTTCCTGCTTCCCACCACTTCAACCATGGCGTCCCAAAGGCATGGACACAAAAATCAAATAATCCAGTGAAACTTACTCCTACGATAGGATCATATTCCCTACTTTTTCTGTAACGCTCAACTTCAAATTCATGATTAAGTAAGCATGCTACAGAAAGAGCTGCTGCTTTAAAAGCTTTTTTTTGCTCTTCAAAATTTCCTGGATCAATCTGATTCAAATGAACTTCAGCCAAATTGCAGTGGAAATCATTTCCCAAGATCTCCCCACAAGGGTTGAGTCCATATCGGCTCATCCTGTGGTCTAACTCTTCTTCAGAAAATGGTCCATAACTACTATTTATCCAATTTCTCGCTTCATCCTTACCTTGTTCTGAGTAGATTTCAATAAATTCCTTTCTCAATTGATCATCTTTGAGAATATCTGCATTTGACCTTGCTATTGCTTCTGGTGCAAATTGAATAGCTCCCTCACCTGAATGGAATTGTTTTGTTACAGCATCCAAAACAGTTTGGTAAGTGGGTTTTGTATGGTAAACCCTAGTATGATTTGCCATCCTTAGGGCATCTTTTTCAGGATCTATTCTCCAATTACCATTCTCATCTTGACTCCATAAATTTTCTTTTGCCGATGCTGCTTCCTTATCATCAGAAGCAAATTGCCTCATTCCAGCACTTCTTCTAATATTCCCCGCAACTATGGTTACTGCAGCTTCATCAATTAATAAACAACACTCTACGGTACTTAATTTTCTACCAATTGCTTTTCCAAGAAGTGATGCAACTCTAGAGTAGAGATCTTTCAATTTGATAGGATTTGCCATACCACCAAAACCTTTTAATGATTCTCCAGCAGGCCTAATATCTTCCAAATTAATATAAACATCAATTTCTCTTTCAAGACTCTCATTACTTGATGCTTCAAGAAGATATTTATAGCTATCTACCCAGCCTCTTCTGCTATCTCCAACTTTGATATGAAGATCTTTTCCATTAATTTTTAATGATGATTTTTCTTCTCTTTGATCTTTAGGAGTTATTCCAACTTCACTAACTGATTTAATATTTATTTTGTTTAGTACCGTAGGTAAATTATTTATAAAATGAGGTTCAATTATTGCACCTGTTCCACATCCCATCATTGCTAAGTCCATCATTAAAGCAAAGGCTTCCCAATCAATTAAGTTTGTTGAAGTACAGTTGTATGCCCCAGAGAAATTTAGGTTTTTATTTATCCAAGGAGTTCCTCCAATCCATAACCATCTCCCAGAGGGTTGGGCTTTTTGGTTGCTTTGCATCTCTCTCATTAGGGTCAATTCTTCATCAGAAAGTTTTCCTAATTCTTTTAATCCCGATAAATTTCTTTCACCAACTTCACTCCAGTTCTCCCTTTTGCCAGATGTAGTTTTCCTACTGTAAGATCTGAAAAAAACAGGATAAGCAGCTGGCGCAGTCTTTGGAAAATCATCTTTTTTAAGATTATTGGAATTGCTCTCTGAAGAAGCTTTATTTGGTGCAACAGTCACGATAAAAAAAAAACGTATGTAAATAACCCGTACTGGAAGAATAACTCTACCTGTGGCGTCTGCAACTATTCTTACCACTATTTAACGGTTTGTGTAGAATTATGTTTAATATGAAATCTTTGTTTCAAGAAAGGATATGGAAAGAGTCCCCGAACCTGAATTAATGGTAGAAAAAGATCAGGTCATTTCTTATGACGAAGCTGATTTTTCAGAAGGGGAAGTTAAACTAATTAATCAAATAAATTATTATCTTTTGAGAAAAAATATTTCTTTAGGTGAAAAAGATTTAATAGTTGATTTAGGATGTGGCCCAGGAAATATTTCTGAGAAGTTAGCAATAAAATGGCCTAATACTGAAGTATTTGGAATAGATGGTTCTAAAGAGATGATTTTGAGAGCAGAATATAATAAAAGTATTTCTACTAATCAAAAAAAATTAAAAAATTTACGCTACATTTGTTCCGACATCAAAGACATTAAATTAAATAAGTTTTTACTTAAAAAAAAAATTAGTTTACTTGTAAGCAACAGTTTGATTCATCATATTACCAATCTTGAAGATTTCTTCAACACCATAAGTAGTTTGTCTAGTGATATCACTGTAAATTTTCACAAGGACTTAAAAAGGCCATTAGATGAAAAGTCTGCTTTAGAGCTTAAAGCGCAATGTTCAACTAAATATAATGAGATTTTAACTAATGATTATTTTGCATCTTTGAGAGCTTCTTATACTTTTAAAGAGTTAAAAAATTTCACTTTAGAGAATAATCTATCCTCTTTAGATGTGTTTGAAGAAGGTGATAATTATTTAATAGTCTATGGTAATGTTTAAGAACCAAGTGAAAGGCCCTTCTATTATATAAATGAGCTTAGGTACTAAAATTCCAAATAATAAAGAAATACTGGATGCGGTAAATAAAAGAAGAAATTTCGCTATTATTTCACATCCAGATGCAGGTAAAACGACTCTTACCGAGAAGCTTCTTTTGTATGGAGGTGCCATTCAACAGGCAGGAGCAGTAAAAGCTAGGGGTAATCAGAGAAAAGCTACCTCAGACTGGATGGAACTTGAGAAACAAAGAGGTATTTCTATTACATCAACTGTATTGCAATTTCAATATGAAAGATCAGTAATCAATCTATTAGATACACCAGGGCACCAAGATTTCTCCGAAGATACTTATAGAACATTAGCTGCTGCTGATAATGCAGTTATGTTGGAAGATGCTGCTAAAGGACTAGAACCTCAAACAAGAAAATTGTTTGAGGTTTGCAAGATGCGAAAAATACCAATTTTTACTTTCATAAATAAAATGGATAGACCAGGAAGAGAGCCATTTTCTTTACTTGATGAAATTGAATCAGAACTTGGATTAAATACTTTACCTATTAACTGGCCTATTGGGAGTGGAGAGGAATTTAGAGGGGTTATTGATAGATTTTCTAGAGAGGTGATTTTATTTGATAAAGCTGTGAGAGGGAAACAATCGAATGAGAAAAGATTAAGTCTTGAAGATAAAGAGCTTTCAAAATATGTAGAGAAAGATTTACTTGAAATCTCACTTGAAGAATTGGAGGTTCTTGATGAGGCAGGATCGAAATTTGAAAAAGAAAAAGTTTTTAATGGCTCTTTAACCCCAGTTTTCTTTGGATCTGCCATGACTAATTTTGGTGTAAGACCATTTTTAGATAGTTTTTTAAAAATGGCACAAAAACCAACTTCAAGAAATAGTAATAAAGGGGATATTGAACCTGGAAGCGATGAATTTAGTGGATTTGTTTTTAAGCTTCAGGCAAACATGGATCCAAAGCACAGAGATAGGGTCGCTTTTATAAGAGTTTGTAGTGGCAAATTTGAAAAGGATATGTCAGTTAAACATTCCAGAACTGGGAAAACAATTAGATTATCAAGACCACAAAAAATATTTGGGCAAGATAGAGAAGTAGTTGATGATGCCTATCCTGGAGATGTTATTGGTTTAAATAATCCAGGGATGTTTTCTATTGGAGATACTCTTTATACGGGTGCTCATCTTGAATATGAGGGCATACCATCCTTTAGTCCTGAAATATTCAGCTGGTTAAGAAATCCAAATCCCTCAGCATTTAAAAACTTTAGAAAAGGTGTTAACGAACTTCGAGAAGAAGGTGCTGTTCAGATTCTTTATGACTTTGATGAGAGTAAAAGAGACCCTATACTCGCAGCCGTTGGTCAATTGCAGCTGGAGGTAGTAACTCACAGATTAAAAAGTGAATATGGTGTAGATGCAAATCTTGAAGCAATGCCATATCAATTGGCTAGATGGATTTCTGATGGATGGCCAGCCGTTGAAAAACTAGGCAGAATATTCAACTGTAAAATAGTTAAAGATTGTTGGAATAGGCCAGTTGTTCTTTTCAAAAATGAGTGGAATCTAAATCAGTTTGTTGAAGACAATAATCAATTAAATTTAAACAAAGTTGCGCCCGTTGTTAGTGGAGTCGAACCAATTGTTTTATAAAGTCTTAATGGATTATAAAATTAGTTAATCTGTTAGTATTGGTAAAAACTTTGGATTCAAACAGTAGTAAAAACAATAACGAAAGCTCACCTTATGAAATTTTAGGTGTAAAAGAAGGTGCTGCTTTTGAGGATATTCAGAAGGCTAGAGATATTAAAGTTAAAGAGGCTGGTGAAGATTTAATTTTAAAAGCGAAAATAGAATCTTCCTTTGATCAATTACTCATGGGTAGTTTGAAAGCCAGGCAGTCAGGGAATGTAAGTTATGAAGCTGTAAGTGCCTCAAAAAAAGAAAAACAAATTAATCAATTTACCAATAATAACTTCCCACTGCTTTCTAAGATAAAAAATTTAAATAATAACTCTAACAATTCAAGTCAGTATAGTCTGCCAAAAATAACTACCCCCTCATTGGATAATCTTTCAATAAAAATATCTGTTGGGCTATTATTTTTAATTTTGTTATTTATCAGTCCAGACTCTAATAATAGACTTTTACTCTCTATCTCAACATTAATACTTACCTATACTCAAATTAAATCGGGGAAAAGATTTATAGGTTCTCTGGGTTGGAGTGTTACCTTTCTCTCAATAGGATTAATATTTGGTGGATTGCTTGAAAACAATTCTTTCATTCAGGAAGTATCCAACAACTCTTTATCAATACAAAAAATTCAAAGTATTCCGGCCATGGTTATTTTATGGCTAGGCGTAATTTTTTTATGATTAATTTTCTATCATCGATTTAATTTCTTCATAATTTATAAGATATTTATTTTTACAAAATTCACAAACCAACTCTGCTTTTCCATCTTTCTTGAGGATGTCCTCCAACTCCTTCTTATCAAGCATTTTCATCGCATTTAAACTTCTTTGTTTGGAACATTTGCATTTAAAACTGACTGATTGGGAACGAGCTTTTTCAGAGATTGATTTATCGTCAATATCGGGAAATATATTTCTAATTAAATCAAGAAGGTTATCTTTTGACTTAAATAGATCTTCGCTGAAAGAATTAATTTCTTTGCATCTTTCTTCAAGTAGTGAGACTAGCAGAGGGTCAGTATCTTTTTTAGGTAAAATTTGAGCTAATAAGCCACCACTACAAATAACACTTTTATTTTGAATTTTTTCTCCAATAAATACAGCAGAGGGAGTTTGCTCTGAATGATATAAATATGAAGCTAAGTCTTCAGCAATATTCCCATTTACTAATTCAACAGTGCTTGTAAAGGGTTCTCCAAATCCACTATCTCTAATTACATTTAAATATCCTGTCCCTAATGCTTTTGTGAAATCAAAAGAATATTTATTATTATCTATTTTGACTAGGTCCAATTCTAAATTAGGATTCCCTACATAACCCCTAACTTTTCCGTCTCTACCTGCATCAACTAGTAATCCCTTTAAAGGCCCGTCAGATCTAACTCTTAAAGTAACTCTCCCATGCATTATTTTCATCGAGCTTGCTAAAAGCAGCGAAGCACTAAATGCTCTGCCTAAAATACAGGTGGTTAAGTAAGAAAGACCGTGTCTTTTTTTTGCTTCTAAAGAAGATTCTGTTGTTAAGACCGCAACTAATCTTATTCCTCCATTGGCTGCAGTAGCCCGAACTATCCTATCCTGCATGATTTTCTTTCATAAAATTTTTGATTTTCCCTTTTTCCAAGAATAATATCCTAGAAGGAATCCCCTCAAATAAGGCAGGCTCATGAGTAACAATAATAATTGTATTTTTATTTTTTAAATCAAGAATTAAATTCCTTACATCATTTCTCATTGAATAGTCTAATCCAGCAGTTGGTTCATCAAGTAGAAGAATTGAGGGGTTTCTAATTAGTTGAACTGCTACAGCTAACCGCCGTTGTTGTCCGCCACTTAGTTGTTCTGGTGGTTGAGTTAGATTAATTTTTTTCAAACCAACTTTATTTAAAACTATTTCTATATTTTTTTCTCTTAAAGATTTATGGCCTATTTTTAATTCTTTGCCAATGGTTGTACCTATAAAGTATCTTTCAGGAAATTGGAATACTACTCCACAAAACCATCTTCTTTGTCTAGAAGACAAAATTTTATTCTTCCAAGTAATTTTTCCCTTTTGCGGATTTGTTAATCCGCTTATTATTTCGAGTAGTGTTGTTTTCCCAGAACCACTACTGCCGCAAATTAAAATGATTTCATTTTCATGAACTTTTAAATTTAAATTGTCTATTATTTTTCTTTCACCAGTTTGGGGTTGATAAGATATTTCTTTTAAATCAAGCATTATTAATTAAGTTATAGGTATGAATTTGAATCTAGTAATAACTTACTTATAATAGCTTTAGATTTAAAAAGATATTAGTCAATATGAATATTATTTTTAGGGAAGTTGATCCTTTTAATTGTTGGATATGGATCAGGTTTTCAGAATCACCAACTCAAGACGAAAAAAATTATTTAGATGGTGTTTTTGATAGTTGGTACGTTTTAGGAAGGTTAGGTGGATTTAATTCTGAAAATTTGCAAACTCATGAAGAGGGTTCCGATCTAAGTTGGATGTCCTACGATAATGACCAAAAAAATGCATCTCTTCCAGCCTTAATGCATAATTTAGGAATGATGGAATATCAAAATCATTGGGGAAGATGTTGGGTTGATTTTGGAACTTCAGACTCCATTTCAATAGATATATTAATTAATTCTTTGAATGAGATATCAAATAATTATGTAAAAATTGAAGAGTTAATTATTGGGGGTGAAAATAATGATTGGTCAGTTGAAGAACATGAAGATTTAGTTTTCAAAGATTAAGTGTTTTAGATGGAAGACTTAACAAGATTAATTATTTCCCATGAAAGAATTGAAAATATTAAGAACAATAATTTAGAACTTTCTAAAGAAGAGGCTCATTATTTAAATAAAGTAATGAGGATAAAAAATGGTAAAAAAATATTTATAGCTAACGGAGAGGGTTCATTATGGAAAGCTATAAAAGTGAAAAATAATTTTTTAGAAATAATTAACTCAAAAAAACCTTACTTATTTCAAGAAGAAGAAATTCACTTTTTAGGAATAGCTGTTGTCATACCAAAAAGTGGTTTTGAGGATATTTTAAAAATGTGTACTGAAATAGGAATTGATTATATACAGCCATTATTTTCAGAAAGACAGGTAAACAAAAATTTAAATTTTTCTAGAAAACTTTTGAGATGGAATTTAATTATCAATGAAGCAGTTGAGCAAAGTGAGAGATTATGGAAACCATCTATTTTAAATGGAATGGATATTATTGAATGGCTAAAAAGTAGAGATAATCAAGAAAGAGTTTCAATTTCTATAACTAGAGAAGAAACACTATATGACTTAAATCAATGGTTAAGAAAAAAACAAGAATTTGCAAATAAAAAAGGAGGTATTTTTTGGAATGTAATTGGTCCTGAAGGAGGTTGGTCCGCTAAAGAAATTGATTTTTTTAAAAAAAATAATATTACCTTTGTTAAGCTTTCCGACAATATCTTGAGAACTTCAACGGCTAGTATTAACGCATCATCAATTCTAAATCAGTGGAGAATTGATTTGAAATTAAAGAATTAGATAAATATGGATTTAATTAGAAATCAATTTTTTATAGGTTTTTGCATTAATTTTATTTTGATTTATATATTTTGCAGGATTCCTTTGATGACGAAAAGTGGTTGGATAAGTGCAGGCATCTTAGGGACAATTTTGTGGGGATGTTTGTCTTGGCAGGGATGGATCTCAGTTGTAATTTATTTATTATTTGGATCCCTCGTTACCAAAATAGGTTTTAAATTTAAAAAAGCACAAGGAATTGCTGAAAAAAGAGGCGGGAGGAGAGGTCCTGAGAATGTATGGGGCTCAGCAGCTACAGGATTATTTCTTGCCATTATGACCAAATTTAATGCTGCCAATGTAGTGATGTTTAAAGTAGGTTTTGCTGCAAGTTTTGCTGCAAAGTTGGCGGATACTTTTGGTAGCGAAATTGGAAAAAGATTTGGTAAAGATACATACTTAATTACTTCACTTAAAAAGGTGGATAGGGGAACTGAGGGAGGAATAAGTATAGAAGGAACATTAGCTAGTGTTTTGGGATCAATATTTATGGCTTTTATAATGCTTCGTCTATCAATTATTTCTACAAAATATCATTTTATAGTTGTTGTAGTTTCTGGATTCTTGGCAACACTTTCCGAAAGTATTATTGGTGCTAAATTTCAAAACAAATATAAATTAAGTAATGAATTGGTAAATGCTATTCAGACAAGTATTGCTTCTGTTTTTGCTATCTTTGCTCTTATTTTATATTCATATTTTTTAAATTAATAATATTTGGAAAGACCTAAGATCCCTTCCATTTTGTAAGAATCTCCCAGCTTTTAAGTCTTTGGAAAAGCCAGAAATGACCTTCGGAATTTAGATGAATTCCATCATGCGTAATCCAATTTTTACTCCTTTTATCAGAGTACATTTCTCTAAAAGTAGGAAGAAATGGGACATTCTGATTGAGGCATACTTCCTCCATTCTCCTTTCATAAGAATTACAAAAATCATTTGAGTACCATAGACATCCTGCGAACGGCATTTTGCTTTCGTCAACTGGTGTCAAACCAATAACAAATACATTTGTTTGAGAGTTCATTTCATTAATTAGCCTCTCTAATCCATATTCAAATCCATCTATATCTAATTGATGTCTTCCATTTATCTGGCCAATTGCTGCAGTGTCGTTAAGACCTACATTTAGTAGGATTGCTTTAGGTTTATTTCTTCTCGTTTCTCCTCTAGATGACCATTCTTTTTCCCATCTTGATGAAACTTTTTCTATCCCATCACCCCTAACGCCAAGTTGATAAATAACTGGCCCATTTTGGTTATTACACCAATCTTTTCTAAGCCTTTCACACCATCCACCACCCTCATTATCTCCCCATCCATAAACTGAGCTATCTCCAATTACAACAAGCTGTTTTGGTAAACTAATCACTATTACCGGAAAAAAATAATTTCTTGATTTAACAAATTATTCTTACAAATCAAGTTAAACTATTTTTGATTTTACCATTTATTAATTCTCCAACTATTGCGATGGAGCTATAAGCTATCAAAACTATGGTGACTTCTTGCCATGAGAAGGAACTTAGTGATTCTTGCAATTGCCAACCTAGACCAACACTTCCAATAACCCCAACAATTGCAGTTTCTCTAATAATGATGTCAGATCTATAAGCGCAATATGCTAAGTAACTTTTTGCTTGTTGAGAAAATAAACCTAAAAGCCAACTAGTCTTTTTTGAGATTCCTAGAGATTTCATTGCAATATAATTTCTCTTGTCTTGGCTATCTAGATTTGTAAAAAGTAATTTGCTAGTAATACCAGCGTTGTGGAGACCTAATGTTAAAGCTGCTAAAGATAAAGAAGGATTATTAAAAGTTAATAGAGTTAGAAGTATTACAGGTGTAGGTATTAAACGTAATAAAAATGCAAAGATTTTTATAAAAATTTTAGAACTATTGTTGTTAAAAATTCCTATTACTAATGGAGGTAAACTAATTGCGATTCCTGTTGATAAAAGACTTAAAATTATTGTTTCTAATATAAGTTTTAAGAAATCAAATAATCCTAAATCTGAGCTTGATTTAAAAAGAGAACTAACGGAATTAAAATTTTCAAAATTATTATTAAAAATAAAATAAAGAAAATATGAAAAAGAAAATAAAATTGTTATGAAAAAAACTGCAATAAAAAAAATAGATAGGATTTTATTTGTAGTATTAAATTTTATTTTTTTGAATATTAATCCAGAAAGAATTATCAAAATTGCTAAGGACCATAAATAAGTCCATAACTCTCTAAAATTCAAAGTTTGGAAAGATAAAAAAATACTGGTACCTATTCCTCCAATCCCAAAAAGTCCTAAAATCACAGTACTTCTTATTGAACACTCTAATCGATATAAACCAAAGTTTTTAAATGTATTTATTATTGGATTCCATATTAAAGTTAGTAAAGAAGAAAATTTAGGTGCATTTATTTGATTTATAGATTCAAAACTTTTGTAGTCAATAGTTTCTAATTGTTCAGCAAAAACTTTTGAATTTACAGCAATATAAGGTATACATATAGCTATTATTCCTATCGAAAAATTTATTCCATATATTTGCATTAATATTATTCCCCAAACCACTTCGTGTATAGATCTAATTATTGTTAGAAAAAACCTTATTATGCGGTAGAGGAAATTTGGAATATTAAAGATTTTATAAAAAATATTTGAGGAAATTATTCCAAAGATTGCTCCAAAAATAATACTTACTAACCAACTAAAAAAACCAATTAAAATAGTTTCATTTAATCGCTTAATTACGGTAATAATAATTTCATTATCGATCTTGGGATTAAATGCAGAAATTAAGAATTCTTGGAATAATTTAAATCCTCCAAAATGAATATTGTTTATTAATTGATACCCTAGAGGTATGCATACCAAAATTGGAAGAAAAGATAATGAGGTATAGTTTAATTTTAATTTGTTCAACTAATTAATATATTTTCTCTAAATGAATCTTCTTTAAGTTATTTCTTTTGATATTGAAAAAAATTTTACCATCCCTTATTCCAATAACTTTATCGAAATCTTTGAGCAAATCTAATCTATGTAATGCAACAAATGCTGTCTTTGTGGATTTTTTTGTATTATTTTTATCTAGATTTTCTAGCAGAAGGTTTTTAATTGTTGTTATCAATTTGGGATCTAGGTTATTAAAAGGCTCATCTGCAAGTAATATATTTGATTCTTGAATTAATGATCTAGCTATAGCCACCCTTTGTTTTTGCCCCCCAGATAGTTTTCTGATTTTTTTGTCGTAAATAGAGTTATGAAGTCTACATAATTTCATATATTTATGCGCCTTCTTAAAAGAACTTATATTTAGTAAATTTTT
>QCBJ01000008.1 GCA_003281645.1 Prochlorococcus sp. AG-347-G20
AAATCTCTACAATAGATTTTGCAAAGTAAGTATTTGCATTAAATTTATCTTTAAGAAGTATTCTTTCAAGAGTGATTTTTGCATCATAGGCTTTTTTTTGTAGGATCTGGCTAATTGCTAGAGCATATAAATCATCAATATTTGAAGATTTTAAATCTAATCTATTTTTAAAAATTATTTCAGCATTCTCTAAATATTTTTGGTCGGGGTCACTTTGATTTATCAGTCCCGCTATTTTAAATAATTTATCAAATTCTCCTTCTTTGAGATATTTTCCCATTAAATTTACTTTTTCAATTTTATTATTACTCAGGGTAGAAGAATCAATAATTTTCTCTTGAGATGTTTGATCCAAGTATGTAATCTTTTTAGAAATATTTTCTATATCATTAATTAAATATCCACTTATTTTGAATTCAGATATTTTATCATTAACTAAAATATCAGTACTATAAAGTCCATCATAATTTATGCAAGAATCTAAATAATTACTATTAATTATTTTTGGGATAGAAAAATTTAATTTCTTTATCTTATCTTTATTAGCCATATCAATTATTACTTGACCCTCATTTACCTTGGATAATTTACCTTTTAAGTTAATATTTAATCCATTAGTTATTTTGTTAATAGAGAAATAAATATTTTCATTTTGACACTTATTAAAATTTACATTTTGATTTAATACATTTTTCTTTACTAATAGTACGTCTGAATTGTCATAAGTTTTCCATTTTTTAAAAATAGAAAATTCTTTTGAATTGGTTATCATTTCCCCTAATTTGTCTTTAGCAATACTTGACATAACTCCTTGACTTCCAGTCTTTAAAATAAACCAATCATAATTTTTCAAATCTTCTTTATAAGAATCTTTATTACTTACTATTTGTCTTACTCTTACTCCATTATTTTGTCTTACTGCTTCAGCATCCAAGTTAAATGCATTGAAATATTTTGTATCGGGTAAGAAACCTATAGTTGATTCCAAATTTGGAGTATTTTTATTTACTTCATTAATAATTTCTTCATGAATTAAGTTTGGACTTTTCTTATTTGCTGAAATGAGATTAAATTTATCTTTATAAACTTCTAGCTGATTAATTAATAGAGAAGAGACTGTTATCGTTAAAGTCATTAATTTAGCAATTTTTGAAAATGTATATTTTCCTCTTAATGAACTTATTAGAATCCCTGTAATTATATTTATATAAGGTATTAATGGAATAATAAATCTAGTATCCTTTGTCGACATTATTATATTCAATAATAAAATGTTTATCGGAAAAGAAATTAACCATAAATAACTTTTAGTCTTATTATTATGCTTAAAGTTATTTATATTTATTTTCAAATCTATATCTTTGTATTTAATAAAATAAATAAGAAAAAATGACAGGCAAATTATAAATAAATATGGATTAGAAATTCTTATTAGTTGAATAGGATAATATATCCATGCTTCTAATGAATTTGCCTCTAATCCATCTTGATATTTTATTCCCCAATTCCATGCATTAATTGTTGATGAAATTATTGTGAGCCAATTTATCCAAACCCATGGAATGATTATTAAGAAAAATGAAGCTATATATAAAAATATTCCTTTTATAAATTTTATGATTGTATTAAATCTAAAACTAAAGTTTTTTTATAAATATAAGTAAAAGAGGTAAGATAAGATAAAAAATGCCTGTTGGTTTTACTAGGAATAAAAATCCTAAAGAAATACCAGAAAATATTTTTAATAAGAAGTTATTACTTTTAGAAAAATACCAATTACTTAACAATAGATAATTTAAATATAAAAATGATAATTGAGATAAATCTATAAGATAATCATTTCTTAAGTTGAATATATATGCATTAAAAGAATAAAAAAAACTTGCCCATAAACCTATCTCTCTTGAAAAGAACTTATGACTAATCTTATATATTGTTATGACATTTAAAATATTAAAAAGTGTATTAGATAGGATTGCATTATTTAAGCTCAATTGTGAAATTTGTGTAAAAATTCCAGATAAGATATATGTTAAAGGACCTCTATAATTATCTGATACTGACCAAAACATTTTCCACCAGTTCCAATCAAATAAATTGCAATCTTTTATTAAATAATGATATTTATATAAATAACTTAAATGAAAGCCTTGATCCCAGGCAGGAACTAAATCATAAATTTTAATCCATAAAATATCAAAAATCATACTAATAATTAGTATCAAAATAATAAGAATTGAATGCTTCTCTTTAAAATTTTTTAAAAGGTAATTCATCTTAAATCTTATTTTGAGAGGTAATTATATTTTTTGTACCTGCTAAAAGTATCCAGAAGATTATACTTATGCGACCATCAAAGTAATGAACATCTATTTGTTGTGAGATAAATAAAATAAATATTGAGGCCCACCAAGCCTTTGAAATAAAATCTAGCTTTTGATCTTTTACTAATTCTTCTAAAAAAATCTTTTTGAATGATATTACTAGTAAAATAAAAATTGGGACAAATATAATTAGAGCCGCAGGAACGCCATAACTAAACGCTAGTTCTAAAGGTAAATTATGAGCGTGACCTTTCCAGAAACTACTTTGTGATTCATATATCGCTGAGAAAGATCCTCCACCATATCCAAATAATGGACTATAAGAAATATTTGTTAGAGCACTATTCCAAATTCCAATTCTAGAAACGTCCATTGATTGAAATCCTAAATATGAAAATTCCATCCATATTTTGTTCGGTATTATTTCTCGTAAAATCTCTTGCAAATTGCCTGTAAATAATGGCATAACAGTAAAAACTAAAATAATTGATAACAAAACTAAAAGAGGTATAAGCCATCTCAAAGAATTTAAACCTATTACTATTGGTAATGATGCGAAGAAAGCCCCCCATGCGCTTCTTGAATTAGTTAATAAAATAGACCAACTAATTGAGGATAAAAATATAATTGATATTATCTTCTTTAGATTGAGTTTTGTAATATCTAAAAAAAAATGCTATGGAGAAAGGAAGAATTATACTTAGCCAAGAACCTAAATAATTAGCATTATTGAATATACTAGAAATGCCTGCTGGGTTTATTATTTCTCTCTGATACCAAACTATTAGGCCATATAAAGTTTTGAATGGTCCGTATATCTCAAAATAGTTTTGAGCGAAACCAGCAATTAAGATAGGTAAACTGCCTGCTAAAAGAACTAAACTAAATCTTCTTCTATCACCATCAGATACCAAGTATTTTTGAGAAGCCCAAAAAATCCAAAATAGAGGAATCCAATTAAATAATCCCAAATATGAAAGATTTGAATCCCATAAATTACCCGCAGGATTATTTAGAAGGAAATTATGGTAAAAAGCACTAATAGAGATTAATACTCCGCCTATAAAAAAAGGAATATTCCATATATCCTTAAAATAATTTTTTGTTGAATTATGACTGCCTAATATAAAAGATATTATTAAAAAAATAGATCCTATAAATAAAGTTGTTGGTATAAAAAATATTCCTAAATAAAATATATAAAATCCAATTTTTTCTTTGTTTTTTAAATTAATATTTCTTAAATCAAGTAAATAATTCATATATTTTTCATAAATCCTATTACGCTTCCTGCAGGATTCGAACCTGCGGCCCACTGCTTAGAAGGCAGTTGCTCTATCCAGCTGAGCTAAGGAAGCATCTTTTTATTATATCCGACGCTATATGCTTAAACAATTTAAGTAAATTCTTTTTATGATTTTTAGTAAAAATCTTTTTCTTTTATTTTCTTTCGATAGTAAATCACATAAAATTGGTAAAAGCTAAATTTTTAATCTTGACTAAAAGACTTACTGAAAAACAAAAAGATGAAATAGTGGATAGTTTTAAATCTGGTATGGATATTGATGCTTTGGCACAAAGAAATAGCTGCACTAGCTCAACTATTATAAGAAATTTGAAAAAAAATCTTGGAGAATTAAAATATAATGAGCTAGTTAACAAAAATAAATTATTAAAAGAAAAATCTAAAACTAATAAAAATCCAACTAATAATTTATTAAAAACAAATTTTGATAATGATGATATTAAAAAAGATTATAAAGAGCATAAAGTTTTAAATTCAAAAATAACTTCTTCAAATTTTGCACCAATTGATTCTTTTCTTGAAATTGCTCCTATAGATTATGAGATAGATAATTCATCTCGAAAAGAATTATCTTCGATTCCATTATCAGAGATAGATTTCCCTAAAGTTGTTTATATGATTGTAGATAAGAAAATTGAATTAGAGATAAAATTATTGAAAGATTTTCCAGAATGGCAATTTTTACCACAAGATGATTTGAGTAGAAAAACTATAGAAATATTTTTTGATTTAAATCTTGCTAAAAGATCTTGTAACAAAGAGCAAAAGGTGCTTAAAGTTCCAAATACTGATGTATTTAGAATCGCATCACCTGTTCTTATAGCTAAAGGTATTTCAAGAATAGTTTGCGCTGAAAACCTAATAGCTCTTTAACTATTTTTTTATTCATTTTTCACATTAAATTCAATAAAGCCACCTAAAATAGAACCTAATATAAAACTGCTCCCTACGACAAAACTTATTGGGAGTTCAATAGTTTTGTTAATTATCAAGTCTACTTTGCTTTTATTAGAACTGTTTTGTATCCCAATAAATAAAATCGCGAATAAACAAGAATTGAAGATTGCTGAGTGGAATAACTTTTTAATAAATAAGTTCATATATATTCATAGTTTATTTTAATTTTAAATCAAATTATAAACTTCGCTTTTCTTTAAACCATTTTTCTTGGCCAAGTATTTTGATGCTGCTGATAAACTTAGGCCAGCATCGATTAAATCATTAAGATCCTTCTTAATAATTGATTTATTGGGATTAAATTCTCCTTTTCTTGTACCTTTTAAAACGATTGTTATTTCACCGATAATATCCTTGTCTCTAAAAAATTCTATAACTTTATTAATATTATTTCCAACATGTTCTTCAAATTTCTTTGTTAATTCTCTGGCTACTATAATTTCTCTATCCTCTCCACAATATTCAAGCAATTCATTTAGTAATTTTTTAAGTCGCTTAGGTGATTCATAAATTATAGTTGTTTTTTCATTGTTACTTATCTCTAAAAGAATTTTTTCTCTATCAATTTTCTTTTTTGGAAGAAAGCCTTCAAATATAAAACTAGAGGAGGGAAGTCCACTTGAAACAAGCGCCGTTATTGCAGCACATGCTCCAGGAACGCAAATCATATCAATTCCTTCAGATTTGACGCTTTTAAAAATATCTTCTCCTGGATCACAAATCCCCGGCATGCCAGCATCACTTACAATTGCAATAGAGTTTCCTTCTTTAAGATCTTTCAACAATTTTGGGATTTTTATTAAAGAATTATGTTTATTAAAACTTATAAGTTTATTTGAAATATTGAACTTATTCATTATCTTTTTTGTTTGTCTAGTATCCTCACAAGCGACTAAAGAAACATTTTTTAGAATATGTAATGCTCTTTGTGAAATATCATTTAAATTACCAATTGGAGTGCCAACTATATATAAAATACCTTTTTCTGGTTCCTCCTTTCTATGGGATAATAAGGAATTACTATTCATTTAATGATTAAATTACCTACTGGTGTTGATATTAATAATCTTATCGATGATATAAGAATTTTCAGCTGGCAAGCAGCAGATATTTTGCTTTATTACTCCAAATTGTTAGAAAATTCAGATGATAAAAGAAATATACTCAAAAATAATAATGAAGACGATCCTGTTACTTTGGCTGATTTAAAAGTTAATGAATTAATTATTAAAGGAATAAATGAAAAATATAAAAATATTAACTGGGATATTCTGAGCGAAGAAAATGTAAAAATTTCATCAGAAATTTTTCATAGTAAGACAGACTGGATTTGGGTTCTTGATCCTCTTGATGGAACTAAAGATTTTATCCAAGGAACAGGAAACTATGCAATGCATTTGGCATTGAACTTTAAACAAAAACCTTATATTGGGTTTGTTTTGATTCCTGATAAAAATCAATTATGGATTGCAGATGGAAAAAAAACATGGTGTGAAAAAAGAGATGGTTCAAAATATAAACCAAATTTCTTAAATAATAAGAATCTTCAAGAAATGACTTTAGTAACAAGTAAAAATCATGGAAATGAGATTTTGAGAAATTTAATTCAAAAAATTAATTTTCGAAAAGTCGAAATAATGGGAAGCATTGGCTGCAAAATTGCATCTATAGTTAGGGGAGACAGTGATATCTATATTTGTTTCAGTTTACCGGGTAAAAGCTCACCAAAAGATTGGGATTTTGCTGCCCCAGAGTCTATTCTTTTAGCAGCTGGTGGAGCAATTACAAATTTAGATAATCAAGAACTAACTTATGGGCAAACTAATTTTCAACAAGGGGGTGTTATAGTCGCAACAAGTAATAAGAATACTCACGGGAGTATTTGTCTCGAAATAAAGAAAATTATTGAGGATAACGAAATTTATCCTCATTAGTTTTTAATTAAGTGGTGCAACTGGAGTAGGGGTTGGTTCTGGATATGACATACCATTATTTTGACCTACACCTCTCAAGGTAAGATTAATTCTTCCTCTGCTATCTATTTCTCTAACTCTTACGGTTACCTCATCTCCTTGTCTTACAACATCTTCGACTCTCTCAACCCTTGCCTCAGATAACTGAGAAATGTGAACCATTCCTTCTTTGCCTGGCAAGATTTCCACGAAAGCACCTATAGGTATTATTCTTGTTACAACTCCAGAGAAGATCTCACCCTCATGCACCTTACGCGTTAATCCCTCTATTATCTTTTGAGCTTCTTCTGCTGCAGCTCCATCATGAGAAGCAATAGTAACAATCCCACCGTCTTCTATATCTATTTTTGTATTAGTTCTTTCAGTGATTCCTTTAATAGTTCTTCCACCTGGTCCTATAACTGTTCCTATAAGCTCTGGGTCAATCCTAAAGCTTAATAGTCTTGGAGCATGCGGAGAAAGGGATTCTTGAGGCTTGTCTATTGCAGCTTGCATCTTTTCTAAAATATGTAATCTTGCAGGACGAGCTTTTTTAATCGCATCAGAAATAATAGAGACTGGTAAACCTTTAATTTTCATATCCATTTGTAACGCAGTTATACCCTTTTCAGTTCCTGCAACTTTAAAGTCCATATCTCCAAGAAAGTCTTCAATGCCTTGAATATCTGTAAGAATTCGTACTTCTTTACCTTCCTTGATTAAGCCCATTGCGGTACCACTTACAAGAGCTTTTAAAGGAACCCCTGCATCCAATAATGAAAGGGTGCTTCCACATACAGAACCCATTGAGGTTGATCCGTTGGAACTTAAAACTTCGCTAACTACCCTCAGCACGTAAGGAAATGTTTCTTTACCTGGGAGCACAGGGATTATTGCTCTCTCAGCTAATGCTCCATGGCCAATTTCTCTTCTTCCAGGAGTTCTCATCGGTCTTGTTTCTCCTACTGAATATGGAGGGAAATTATAATGATGGAGGTAAGTTTTTTCTGTGCTTGGATTGAGGTCGTCCATTTCTTGAGCATCACTAGGAGTACCTAATGTAGTTGTAGATAAAACTTGGGTTAAACCTCTTTGAAATAAAGCTGATCCATGTACTCGTTTTGGAAGAATTCCAGCTGAAGCAGATATTTTTCTAACTTCATCTAGATCTCTTCCATCAACTCTTTTACCATCATTAATGATCTGCGACCTCATTAATTTCTTGGTGAGTTTTTTAAAGTCAATACTTAATAACTTATCATTTTCTGATAGAAGAACTTTTAATTGGTTGTCCTCTTTCAAAGATTCGATTTTGCCTTGAGTATCAACTTTTATTTTTTCGAGTTCAAGATCTCTCTCTTCCTTTGAAAGATCAAATTTCTTTAAAACCAACTCAATGGGTTTAGTGCAATTTTTCTCTAAATAAGAGGGTAATGTTTTATCTTCTTCAGGGTCAGATGGCTTAATCTGTTTTATACCTAAATCTTTTAGTAAATCTTCTTGAGATTTAATAAGTTCAGTAACTGCTTCATAACCAAAATCTATTGCTTCGATAGTATCTTGCTCGGATAACTGGTTAGCACCTGCCTCAATCATGACAATGCCTTCAGGTGAACCTGCCACAACAATGTCTAAATCTCCTTTTTCTATCTCTCTATAACTTGGATTTAAGATGAAATCATCTCCTATAAGACCAACTCTAACTGCAGCCATTGGCCCAAAAAATGGTATCTCTCCAAGTAAAGTTGCTATTGAAGCCCCAGTAACAGCTAAAACATCTGCTGGAACTCTTTCATCAAGAGAAAGGCAAGAGGCAACAATTTGTATCTCGTCTCTCATCCATGATGGGAAAAGTGGCCTCATTGGCCTGTCAATCAATCTTGCTATTAAAGTCGCTCTTTCTGGAGGGCGACCTTCTCTCCTCATAAAACCACCAGGAATTCTTCCGGCAGCATATAGTTTCTCCTCATAGTCACATATAAGAGGTAGAAAGTCGGAAGCATCTTTTTTTGTAGTTTTTGTTGCTGTAACTAATAGAGAGGTGTCACCGCACTCAATCATTACTGATCCACTTGCTTGAGGAGCATATAGTCCTGTAGTTAGTCGTATCTCTCGTCCGTCAAACGTGATCGACTTATTTTGTCCTTCCACTTTTTAAATTATTAATCTATACATAATTTATTCTTACATTTTATAGGGACATATTGAGTAAATTATTTGGATAAGCTATAAAAATTCTTAAATTTCTTCTAAGAATGAATTTTAATTCGTTTGATTTTGTATCTTACTTTAGACAATAAAGTTACAAAAACTTACTCTTACTACCAACTTGATTTAACTACTCCAGGAAGCTCACCATTATGAGCTCTTTGTCTTAACTGATTCCTGCAAAGACCAAAGTCTCTGTAGACTCCTCTTGGTTTGCCAGTTGCCCAACATCTATTCCTGACTCTATTTGGGGCAGAGTTTCTAGGGAGGCCTTGTATCTTTCTATGTATTTCTAATCTTTCCATTGGGTCTTTTGCCGCATTGAATTCATTTAATAATGATTTTCTTTTAGCAGCATATTTCTGTACAAGCTTCTTGCGTTTGACTTCTCTCGCAATCATTGACTTTTTAGCCATTTAAATAGAATTTTTAAACTTTTTCTTATTTTAACAGCTTGTATAACAATTTTAAAAATTTATTTATTGGTTTAATAATCTTTGTACTACTAAAAGTTGACTAGTATCCCTTATTATGAGTAACACACTAAGCCCAACTAAAAGAAAGAAACTTGATTGAGTAACCACCATTTGTACTTTAAGTGGGACTGGTTTTCCTCTAAAACCTTCAATCAAAGTGAAAACAAGTTGTCCCCCATCCAATAGTGGTAGGGGTAAAGAATTAAGAACTGCTAAATTTATAGAAATTAGTGCGGCAAATAATAATATTCCAGTTCCTCCTTGTTGTGATAGTTGAGCGCCAATTTCAACTATTTTGACGGGCCCACTTAATTGTTGAGCTGTTGAGGAGAAATTTGTAATTAATCCTTTATAACCTTGTATTGTTTTTACCAAAAGTGATGAAAATTCATTATTGGTGTATTTAAAAAGTTCGAAGATGTTTTTTGTCTTTATAGTCTCTTTTTTTATATTAGGTTGTAACTGAGCACCTATTGTACCCTTCCCATCTATATTTTTTGGGACCAAAGTTAAATCTTTCAGAACCCCATCTCTATCAATTGTTATCGAAATTGGATTCTCTGATGCATTTTGAATCTCTTTCACTAAAGCAGAAACTGCTTTATCCCCTACTCCTAAAGTATTGCTTTCAATTTTTAAGATTTTATCCCCTGCTTCTAATCCAGCAAGAGAAGCAGGCTTCTCGGGCTGTGTAGCCAATACTAAAATGCCAGGATCGGGATCAAATGGAATTCCAATAGTAGTTACATTTACAATCAAGATAGTATAGGCAAGAATTAAGTTAGCAAATACCCCTGCGGATATAACAATTACTCTTTGAATAACTGGCCTATTTTTTAAAAGATTTGGATCTTTAGGGTCAATATTATTTATTTCTTCATCAGGGAAGGAAACAAAGCCCCCTAATGGAAAGGCTCTAAGTGAATAGGTTATGTTTTTATATCTTTTCTGAATTATTGATGGTCCAAAACCAATTGAAAATCCATCAACATAGATACCTTGCAAAATTGCCGCAAGAAAATGTCCCATCTCATGAAAAAAAATGAGGAATCCAAGAACTGTAATTGAGGTTAAAACGTTCATTTAAATATATTAAGCAGTTTTTAAAACATTTGATCCAAAATATGGAACTAGAGCATCTGGAATTTTTACGCTCCCATCTTTTTGTTGGCCATTCTCAAGAATAGCAGCCATAGTTCTTCCAATTGCAAGCCCACTACCATTTAAGGTGTGCAGATATGTATTTTTTTTATCAATTTTTGCTCTTATTGATGATCTTCGGGCTTGAAAGTCTAAACAGTTGCTACAACTTGAAATTTCCCTATAACATTTACTACTTGGTAGCCAGACTTCAAGATCAAAAGTTCTGCTTGAAGAAAATCCTAAGTCTCCAGTACAAATATCAACTAATCTGTAAGGTAGATTGAGCTTTTTTAAAATACTTTCTGCATCTGAAGTGATTTTTTTATGAGCTTCAATAGATTTACTTGGGTCACAAAACCAATATAGTTCAACTTTATTAAATTGATGAAGTCTTATTAAACCTTTGGTATCCCTTCCATAACTTCCAGCTTCTCTCCTAAAACATGGGCTGTATGCAACATACTTAAGGGGTAATTGCTTGGAATTAATAATATCATTTCTATGAAAAGCAGTTAGTGGAACTTCAGCAGTGGGAGAAAGCCACAGGTCGTCATTAGAACACTTAAAACTTTCATTTGAAAATTTAGGTAATTGACCAGATCCGGTAAGACTTTCTGAATTCACTAAAGCTGGAGGCATTAACTCTAAATATCCATTACTAGTATGCATGTCGAGCATAAAATTAATTAATGCTCTTTCTAATCTGGCCCCATTACCAATAAGTGTAATAAAGCGACTTTTTGATATTTTAGTTGATTTGACAGAATCAAAAAGATTAAGATTTTCACCTATTTCCCAATGAGATTTTAGATTTTCTGTTACTAAAGGATCTCCCCAAGTTTTTACTTGGACATTATGACTTTCATCTTTCCCAATAGGAGCATCTTTGCTTGGTAAATTTGGTAAATTACAAATTTCATTATGTATATTTTTATCTAAGGTTCTTTTTCTCTCTTCAAATTCTGAAATTTTGGTTCTGTATTCATTTCCTTTTATCTTTAAATTATTTACTTCTGGGGAATCATTGTTTTTAGATTTGCTGATTTCTTGACCAATCAGTTTACTTAACTTTTTACTCTCAGATTGGAGACTCGATATTTCTATATCAATTTCTTTTTTTTGAAGAGTTAATTCTTGTATTTGAGAAATATTAAAAACTTTTCCTCTTAGGGATAAACTTTCTTCAACTAAAGTCGGATTTTCTCTTATTAATTTTTGATCTAACACTATTTTTTTTTATACCTTAATTAAAATAGTTAATCTAAATTCAATATTAGGGATTTTTGACTAAAAATTAACTAAATTAATGATTCCTAACTTACGGAGTATTTTAGATAAAACTCACTAGCTTATGATGCAGATCGAGCCCGCCCTGTAGTGGACCATTCTTTTAGAAAATTAATTTGCTCCTTAGCTGTTCTAGATAAGGGAACTAATTCAGAAACTGCCTTTATTAAATCTTTCTCCGTAAGCTCTCTATTTTCCGAGAATGAAATGTGCATCCCTTCTATTACTGCTTGTTCAAGTTCTGCACCTGAGAATCCATCTGTTCTATCGATGATGGTGGAAAGAGGAAACCTGTAACTTGGTCTTCTTTTTTTTAAATGCAAATCTAGAATACTTAATCTTTCTTCAGAATTCGGTAAATCAAGAAAAAATATCTCATCAAATCTACCTTTTCTTAATAATTCAGCAGGAAGCTTATCTATAGCATTAGCGGTAGCTATAACAAATACGGCAGATTCTTTTTCAGCCATCCAAGTAAGCAAACTTGCCAAAACTCTTTGACTTGTTCCTCCATCACTTCTAGCATCGCCACCAAAACCCTTGTCAATTTCATCGATCCAAAGGATACAAGGAGACATTGCCTCAGCTCTTAATATTGCTTCTCTTGTTCTTGCCTCGCTTGAACCAACAAGGCTAGAAAAAAGTCTTCCAACATCTAGCTTTAGCAGAGGCATCGACCAACTCTTAGAAATTGATTTTGCGGTTAGCGATTTCCCTGTTCCTTGCGCTCCAACGAGTAAGACTCCCTTGGGAATAGGTAATCCATAGTCTTTAGCTTCTTTAGAAAAGGCCCTGTATCTTTGATTAAGCCAAACTTTTAAAACATTTAAACCACCAATATCATCTTGACTTGATTTAGCTTCGAAAAATTCTAAAATTTCACTTCTTGCGATTACTTGTTTTTTCTCTTCAAGAATATCTTTAATATCTTCTTTACTTATTTTTCCTCTTTGAGCGAGTGCCTTTGCAGTGACTTGCTTTACTTTTATTTCTGTAAGTCCACTTGAAGCTATAGAAAGTTCGTTTAAGTCTTGTTCCTCTAAGTTTGAATTGGTATTGATAGCGATTTGTTTTATTAGATTTTTCAATTCTCTTTGATCGGGTAAAGGTAAATTTACAATTGCCATTAATTCATCCAACTCTTCTGATGATGGAAATAAATGAGAACTAATAATTAAATTATGACTTGTTTTTTTAAGGGCTGAGGATAGTTCTTTAATAGTTCTATTGATAGATGGATCATCATAAAATTTATGAAAATCTTTAACTAATAAAACTGTTGAAACTTCAGAATTTAGTTCTTTAAGCCAATTAAGTACTCCTAACGGATTGTTAGGAAATTTACCTTCTTCATTTATTAATCCTTTTATCCCGCTAACACAATCCCAGGAAACGAATCTTTTTATATTAAGTCTTTCACAAGATAAATTAACTAATTTTTCTAATCTTTCCTCTTCTTTAGTCCTGATCCAAATTAATGAGGTTCTTGATTTTATGAGTAATTCTAAATTTCTACACCAAGAATTCATCATTTAAGATTAAGACTATTTTTTACTGTTAGGTTCGAAAGGTAATCTTTTATCTGAAATAGTTGAAGCAGAAGTGGTTATTACTTCATTTTTTGCCAATAATTGTTGATCCAAAATTTTCTGTAAATTCTCAGGAAGTGCTTCTTTATTAAGCAGAAAAGTCTGAAATGCCTGGAAAATATTAGCAACAACCATGTATAGCAAAACTCCAGCTGGTAGTGGGAAAAACAAGAACATTCCAGTTATCATAACTGGTGTAATTTTATTTGCAGTTGATTGCTGTGGATTCGCAGGCATCCCCTGACTTGATAAAACTTGAGAGAGAAGTAAGGTTAATCCAAAGGCGCCAACTAATGCAGCAATATCCCAATTAATTGCTCCATCTACATAAAAACCAACTTGACCAAGAGCTTTAATAAATAAAAAACCACTTTTAGCAGCTAGACCAGGGATTTTCGCCTCGATTGTTGCATCACCAGGTTTAATTGCTGTTACTGTACCGTCTTGGGAAACTTTAAGATTTTCGGATCCTTTAGAAACCTTCCAAGTGGGGAGGAATTTAGATCCGTTGTCGTATTTAGATAAAACTTCAGAGTAGCTATTGCCATTTGTTGTTTGTAAATTTACTTTTATGGATTCTTCTGTTCCTAGTTTTGTACCACTAGAGATGGTTGCTACTACAGGAAAATGTGATTTTTCTGTAATGAATATAGAGTGTCTTGGCGATTTGTAAGGTTTTGGATCAAGGGCTGCTACTTGATCCTGTGGAACGACTTTGAGATTTATATTATAGGGGACATCAGCGAATGGAGATCCTCTTAGGGTAGCAAACAATGCAAATAGCACGGGCATTTGGACAATCAAGGGAAGGCAACCTGCCAGGGGACTGCCAAATTCATTCATTAATTTTCCAAGTTCTTCTTGCTGTTTCTTTGGATCACCTGAAAACTTAGATTTTATTTCTGCTTGCCTTTTTTGCATTACTGGTTGGGCAATCTTCATCCTTCTTGCGCTTCTAATGGAACCAGCGCTTAGAGGAAAAAGTGCAATTCTAATTACGACTGTCAATGCAACAATCGCTAAACCATAACTCGGGACTAAACCGTAGAAAAAATCTAGAATCGGGATAAGTAGTTTTTCAGAAATGAACCCTATCACGATATTAAAAAGAGTGTAATTTTACTAGACATTTTATTTTACAGGAAAAAAAGGTTTTTGTAATTAATTTATTTAGGATTTAGTAGCAAATCCCTCTACCTCGTTGAGATTTGGGATTTGTGATCTTTTATTTATATTTTCTTCAATAAATTTTTGCTTTTCTCTGAATAAAGGTAATGATTTCATTTCAACCTTTGATCCATCGTTAAGAATAAGAACCATATCACCATATGAACCGAATCCTCTTGGGATAGATCTGATTTCTTGAATGTTACTTAATGAGACTTGTGTTTTGTTTTTACCAAACCAGCCACCATCTATTGTAATTTTTTTGTTTGTAATTTTATATCTCAACCACAATGCTCTAGCGATTGCGGCAAAGGTAAATGGCAAACCAAGTATAGTTATTCCAGCTAGTAGATTTATTATTAAATCACTTTTAGCAGGACCACCTTCATAAAAGGTTTCTTCATTCATGTTTATCATTTGATTAGACGAGATTTGAACATTAAGTTTTGAAATTCCTCCAAAAGTCTGTTTTTATCATTGCAGAAATCCCCAAATTTAAGGTTAACAAGTAACCAATAAGGTTTGTGGTTATTAATTTTTTGAATGTTTGTTAATAACCACTCTTGCAGAATTCTTCTTAATTTATTTCTTTCTACAGCTTTTTTTGAAACTTTTTTGCTAATAGCAATAGCCACCCTAAAATTGTTTGAGACATTTATTGATTTATGGGTTAAAAGTATTGCTGGATTTGATCTTGCAACTTTAAATGTCATTAATTTACCGTGATATGTTGTGGAATTTTTATGAATATAATTAAAAGTCCTGTGGCCTTTTAAACGCATATTCTTAGGTAACGCCATTTAAATTTGAAGTTATACAGCTATTCTTTCTCTACCTTTTTGTCTCCTGCTTTTAATAACTCTTCTACCTGTATGTGAACGCATTCTTACTCTAAAACCAGATACACGTTTTCTTTTTCTTGAAGTTCCGCCAAAAGTTCTTTTAGTCATTTGATTAATTAACCATATTTAATTTATCATTTAATCGATCACAATAGTCCAGCTTCCTAAATAATTTAAAAATGATTTTCCTTTAGGTTGCCCATATGAATGAAATTGATATAAACCTGATTTTTTTGGATTAAAGATTTTAAAGACAATTGCATAACTGTCTTTGTTAGAGGGGATTGGGCTGTAGGGGTAAATATCTAGTGAACTTAAGCCTGATTCATCAGTCTTGATTTCGAAATCAGCAGGAATGTCTTCTAAACATTTAGTTCTACCCTCAAAACCTCCTATTTTTACTTTGCAAAAACTAATTTTTTCATTATTTAGAGTGGAATCAAAGGTCTTAGGAATTGCTAGATTGATTTTTAAGAGATCAGTTCTTCTATCAGATGGCCTCAAGAAAAAATAAATTTTATTTCTAAATCTCCTTTTATTTTCTTTTTGATACCACCTTAATCTTCTATAACTATCGTCTTGATTCCACTGGAATTCCAAACCTGCTTTAGCATCTTGGATATTATTAAAAAAAGGAGTTAAAACTAAAATTGTAGGGATTATAAAAAATCTTAAAATTTTTAGATTTAAAGTATGTTTCTTTGTGATTTTTAACATTAAGGGAATGGAATTTAAAGGTTGAGTTAGTGCTATTCAAATTTATAGCAGAAAATAATTTCACTAAGGTTAACACCTATCTGTCCTTAATTTCGCAGCGCCTTTTAAATAAGGGTGCTTTATTGAACAATTTGGGGGCAATAAAACTTGAGCCATTATTCTTATACAAAAATCAACATCATTAGATACGTGCATTTGTTGGCAGTCTAAAAAGGCAACTGAATCAAGTCCATTAAATTTCCTTGCAATTGAAGCGGGGAAACAAGCATTTAAATCTTTTGTCGCTGTGAATGTAATGGATAGTATGTTCGTTTTTATTAGATTGTTTCGTGAAATTAATTCATCAATTAATTCCACTACGGCAACTTCTATTTCCCTAACAGAATTTCCAGATGCTGTTGTAGCACCACGAATAAATGAAATTTTATAATCAACTTTCATTTTTTCATACATTTCAATTTAAGGTTTGTATAACCAAAGTACTTTATTAGATGAGTCAAACTCAAAAAAGATATTATTGATAATTTTCTCAATCATTCTACTCCCGGGAATTAGACCAAGTATTTTCTTCTTCTTCTTCCCAAAAGTTAAGGGCTGGATTTTAGGATCAATATTAACCATTTCTGCAGCTAGCTCCCTTGCAACAAATTCATCTCCAACCTTATCAACAAGACCAAGTTCGAGTGCTTGTGTTCCAGTGAAAATTCTACCATCAGCAAATTTTCTTACTTCTTCAACAGGTAAATTCCTTCCTTCAGCAACAGCTTCAGTAAATTGTTTGTAACTTTCATCTATAAGCCCTTGGAGTAGACCTCTTCCTTCCTCAGTTAGAGGTTTATCTGGAGAAAGGATGTCTTTAAATACACCACTTTTAACAGTCTCAAATTTAATGCCGATTTTATCTAATAATTCAGATAAATTATTTCCTCTTATAATCACACCAATCGATCCTGTAATTGTACCTGGATTAGCAACTATTTTGTCAGATGCAACACCAATGTAAACGCCTCCCGATGCTGAGATGTTTCCAAAACTAGCAATGACTTTACATCCTTTATCTTTTAGTCTTTTAATAGCAGAGTATATTTCTTGGCTATCCCCAACAGTACCCCCTGGAGAATCAATTCTCACGATTAGAGCGGGAAATTCTCTATCCTCAATTTGTTTAAGAGCTTTAAGGACTGAAACTCTTGTTGAACTTGTAATAGGCTCATCAATTACTATACGAGCTATTCTTTTTTTTGACTTTCGTCTAAAAGGCCAAATCATTCTTTTAAGGTAAATTCATAAAACTACTTTAAAAAGACTATCAGCAGACCTAATGAATTCAATCCTAAATTGGTTTTTAATGATACTCCCTTTTGCACTTTGGGGTACTTCAATGGCGGCAATGACTCCTTTAGTATCTAGTGCTGGGCCAGAGTTTGTTGCTTCTTTAAGATTACTCCCTGCTGGTATTCTTGTTCTAATAACAACATATTTGTTTAAAAGAGACCTAAAAATTTATAAGTGCGATTTGAAGTGGTTTTTTGTTTTTACGATCGTAGATGCAACTTTTTTTCAGTTGTTTTTAACTTATGGTATTGAAAAAACTGGAGCAGGTTTAGGTTCTGTCTTAATTGATTCTCAACCGCTTTTGGTAGCTGTTTTAGCGAGGGCAATTTTTGGGAATTTAATTAATCCAATAGGATGGTTAGGACTACTTTTTGGCCTGGGAGGAATAATATTTTTAGGAGTTCCACAAGAATTTTTAGGGAATTGGTGGTTGATGTCTGATAAGTCTATAAATGATGTTGTTTTTAACTTTGGAGAACTTTGGATGCTTGCCGCTTCTCTCGCTATGGCATTAGGAACAATTTTAATTAGATTTACTTGTACTAAAAGTGATCCAGTGGCAGTTACAGGTTGGCATATGGTTTTAGGGAGTTTGCCCTTAATTATTAAGCACTGCTTAAAATCAAATTTCACAATAATTCCTGATTGGTCAATATTTGATTGGGGACTTATGTCATTTGCAAGTATTTTTGGAGGAGCGGTAGCGTATGGATTGTTTTTCTACTTTGCTAATAATAAAGAAATAACTGGATTTAGCACTCTTGCATTTTTAACACCTGTATTTGCTCTTCTCAGTGGAGGTTTTTGGTTAAATGAGAGACTCACTATTGTGCAGTGGATAGGAGTGGTGTTTGTTCTTATCTCAGTATTTTTTGTTAGCCAGAGAAAGAGTTTATGGGAAAATAAATTTTCTGATACTACTATTTAATTAGTTTCTTTTTGTAAAAAGTCTAATAATGCGAATAGTTTTGATTAGTACTCCAATAGGGTTCTTAGGGAGTGGTAAAGGTGGTGGAGTTGAATTAACTTTAAATTCTTTAGTTTCAGGTTTAATTTCTTTAGGTCATTCTGTTGAGGTTATAGCTCCAAAAAATTCTAAGTTACATAAAAGTAATGTAAAAGCAAAATTACATTTTGTGGAAGGTGAAGATCAAATTAGTTGGCAGCATCAAAATTACAATTCTCCCGTGAGTATCCCAGACAATTCTCTTTTGGCAGGAATGCTTGAAAAGGGATTAGATATCGCTAAACATGCAGATGTATTGTTAAACATGTCCTATGATTGGTTGCCTATCTGGATGACCTTAAATTTAGAGATACCCATTGCTCATATTATTAGTATGGGTTCTGAAAGTTCAGTAATTAGCAATTTAATCTCTAAGGTATATGCTAAATATCCAAATAATTTTGCTTTTCATTCAAAAATGCAAGCTAATGATTATCCATTCATAAAAAAACCAACAATTATTGGGAATGGGTTTAATTTAAATAATTATATTTTTCAAGATTCAGTTAAGGGTCCCTTGGCATGGGTTGGAAGAGTCGCTCCGGAGAAAGGTTTGGAGGATGCAGTTTATGTTGCAAATCAACTTAACGAAAAATTAAAAGTTTGGGGATTAATAGAAGATGAGAAGTATGCCTCAAAGATAGAAAAATCATTCCCTCAAGGAGCTATAGATTGGATGGGGTTTTTATCTACCGATGAATTACAAAAAGAACTTGGTAAATGCAGAGGTTTGCTAAATACCCCGAAATGGAATGAGGCATATGGGAACGTTATTGTTGAAGCTTTAGCCTGTGGGGTGCCAGTTATAGCTTATAAAAGGGGAGGACCTAGTGAAATTATTCAACATGGCCAAACAGGCTTTCTTGCTGATCCTGATGATAAAAAAAATATGCTTTCTTATGTAGAGAGTATTGAAAAAATAAATCGTCAGAAATGTAGAGAATGGGTAGAAAAAAATGCCTCTGCAGATATATTTGCTAACAAGGTTGTGAACTGGCTTAATAAGGTAATGCATGAATATAAATAATATTAAATGATTCTTATTAACTCAAAAAAAAGGCTTATAAACTTATTGATAGTTTTAATTTGTGGGATCATTATATTTATCTTAGGGTTAGGGACTACAGGATTAGTGGATGAAACTCCCCCTTTATTCGCAGCTGCAGCACGGGCAATGAGTGAATCTGGTGATTGGTTAACTCCAAAAGTCAATGGAATATTCCGTTTTGATAAGCCTCCACTGATATATTGGCTAATGGGTTTTTTTTACTCATTACCGAAAAACGAGATTTGGGATAGTTTCGGAACTCTCTCAGCAAGACTCCCTTCAGCTTTGGCATCATTATTTTTAACGTTGATGATTGGAGATACGTTGTTTTGTTGGCCACAGAAGAGTGATAGGCAATTCCTCACTCCAATAGTTGCATCATTAGGCTTTGCTCTTTCTCCATTAATAATTATTTGGAGTAGAACTGCCGTGAGTGATGCCCTTTTAACTGGAACCTTAGGGATTAGCCTTCTTTTGTTTTGGAGAAGAATGGCAAGTGAAAATAATGATCAATGCATTTCAGCTTGGGTATTTTTAGGTTTTGCAATTCTAGTTAAAGGACCTGTTGCATTTGTTTTGGAATTATTGACTATTACGTCTTTCTTGTTTTGTCAGAAGAATTGGAAAACGTTGCTTAGTAAGATAAACCCTAAGAAAGGTTTTTTAATAACAACGTTAATAAGTGTTCCATGGTACATATTAGAACTCATAAAAGAGGGAAAGCCTTTTTGGGATAATTTTTTTGGTTACCATAATTTTCAGAGATATACCTCAGTTGTTAATAATCATGCAGAACCATTCTGGTTTTTTCTTTACATAATGATATTGGCTTCATTACCATTCACTCCTTTTTTGTATCATGGGATATTTAAAACCTTTAAGGATTTCTTTAAAAGTTCAAAAGAAAGTTGCAATGTCCCTGAAACCCTTTATACATTCTCTCTATGTTGGTTAACGTCAGTTTTATTCTTCTTTAGCCTTTCTGCAACAAAACTACCTAGCTATTGGCTGCCAGCTATTCCAGCGGCAGCATTATTAACAAGTAATAGCTTTATAAGCTTAAAAAATATAAATAAAAGTTATTTATATTTCTGGATTTTTAATATTTTAATTTTGTTTGGCTTCTCAATAGCATTCTTTTACTCGAATATTTGGTTGAGATCAATTAATGATCCGGAAATGCCTAATCTTGCATCTGAACTTATAACCTCTGGGATTATCTTCAAAGCTAAATTGTTCTTCTCTTCATTTACCCTTCTTGCAATAATCTTATTTTCTTTAAAATCTAGAAACATCCTTCTTTATCTTCAAATTTTACTTTTAGTTGGACAATCTTATTTGATGTCGCCAATTAGAAAATTAGCAGACACTTCAAGGCAGTTACCTTTAAGGAATATCTCAAAATTAATTTTAGATATTCGCGAGGGAAGGGAAACTTTAGCAATGATAGGGATAAGAAAACCTTCATTACATTATTATTCGAGACAAATAGTTTTTTATGAACCAAACACTGAAGAAGGATTAATTAATCTGTCAGAAAGGTTAAATAATGATAGGAGAGAGAATTATGAAGATCAACCTGATTATGAATACAAATCTCTATTGGTTGTGATAGATGAATACTCTACTCGAGAACAGCAGTGGTCAAAAATTAATCATCAAAAATTGGGCAAATTTGGGATTTATAATTTATGGCGAATTCAAAAAAGTGATTTAAATAAGTATTCGAGATTTTTAGTTAAAAGTGGTTATAAATCTGACTGGGAAAATAGAAAAGTTGAAAAATTTTAACAAAGTCGTTTTTTAAGAAGAGCATTTTTTAAATCATCAATGCTGCACTTGCTTGGGATATCAATTTTATTTAAATCTTCCATTAATTCGAGATCAATGACAGAATCCTCGGCTAAAAAACTAAAAACTTCATTAATGCTTATTCCCATATCTTGAGCCATCTCTGAGATAAGCCTTAGAGTTTCCCTCCTCACGGAAATCCTTAGATCTAAAGGGATATATTCATTTTCAGGGTTTGCTGACTTCATACACTAAATCTTAAGACATTATTTAGTTATCAGGATATAATCTTTACAATAATCATTAATCATGTATGTCTAATGTACTTTTATTCAAGTTGTTTGAGTGAATACATTTATAAACATTTTTAACAGAGGAATTGTAATTATTGAAATTAAGGTTGTAGTAAAAAGAATTTTTGAAGCTATTTTTTGTTTCACACCGTAAGCCTCTGCCATTAATATTGTGGATATTGCAGTTGGGGTTGCTGCCTGAAGAATCACTGCAGATGATTGATAGAAGTTAAAATTTAAGAATTTGCACACTAAAAAAATAATGAAGGGAAGAATAAATAACTTTAATAAAATTGAAAATTTAATTTCTTCATTTAGATGCAAAATTCTCTCATTTTGATTTGTGATTATTCCAAGTCTTGCTCCCACAATTATTATTGCCAAAGCAATAACTGTTCTTGCAGGAATCCAAAGATAATTGCCTAAAATTTCATCTATTTGAAAAAGATATGCAAAAAGTACACCAATAATCCCTCTTGATGCAGGGCTATTTATCAATGCATTTAATAGACCTTTGATGTTTGGGATGTTTTTGCTGTTGGATTTTTCTTGAAGGAAAAAAGGTCCAAATATCCAAGCGAAAAGTGTTGTTCCTAAATCAAATCCAATAGTGAAATTTATAGTTGTTGAAGGTAAAAGAGCTAGCGCAATTGGTATTCCAAGAAATGATGTATTACCTATTAGGCCTGCTAGCTGCAATGTGTAATTTGGAAGCCTCTTCTTAAATATTGGGATTATATTAATTAAAGTTATTAAAAATCCAATTATAGAAAATGCTAAAAATGCACTTTTAATTAGGTTAATATCTATACCTTCCTTTAAAAGGAGACCCATTACACTTAATGGAATGCCAAATCTTATTAGAGGTCTTGCTATATATTTTGAAATCTTTGGATTCTTTTTCCCCAGAAGAAAACCAAAGATTAAAAAAGGGATAATATTTATAAAAAGGGAGTAGATGGTATTAATTAAATATTTATTAAAGCAATACTAACTCGCGGGAGTGCAGTCAAAAAGTTTTTTTTATTAATTGAGAATTTAAATTATTTTCCAGATTGCTTTGTCAGGAATTAGAGGAGATTCATATAAATTTTCTGGCTCTTTAGTCAAAACTCTCCATTTAGGAACACGGCAAGTTACGTAAGCAGGACTTTCTATTAAAACTCCTGGGTTCTCATCAAAAGTACATGTAAAACCTTCTTTCCAATACCCACCCTTGTTAAGGCTTCCTTTAAACCAAACCCAGCATTTTGAAGTTTTCAAGATCAGTAAATTTTCATTCTATTTTAATCAAGATTTAAATAATAAAACTTAAATTTATTACTTATAAAAAAATTTTTACTCATTTTAGGTTTTTGAAAAATATATTTTAGATATTAATATCAATAAATTTAAGATCATGGTAATTAAATTTGCTATCAATATTGGTGTAGAGGAAATTTTATAACCGTAAATAATCCAAGACAAAACACCGGTAATAAACATTATTAATGTTGTCAAAGAAACATCATCTGCCTTTTTTGTTTTTAAAGTTTTTATCAATTGAGGTAAAAATGCTGCTGTTGTTAAAATCGCTGCAAAATATCCAAATATATCTACATTCATAAATTTTTTTAATACTATTCTTTAATTAAATCATTCAAAAATCCTAAGGGATCCCTCATGTTTGATGAATATCCAAGCACATCGTTTGAAAAAAATTTATAAATAATTTGATTTTTATTATTTAATAGAAAAGAAGCCCCTCTTTGAGGAAGGTATTTTTCATTAAGAATATAATCATTCCAATTTTGAATTATTTCATTCATATTATTTAATCTAAATGTTGCTAATTCAAATGGTCTTAAATAATCATCCCCGAAAACCTTTTTAAAAGAATTACCTGAAAATTTTATAAATTTTAAAACATCAATTTTGTCAAATTCTGAATAGATTTGTTTTGCTTTTCGGTCACCGGTATAACCTCTAATAACTTCTTTAATTGTTTTAAAAGAATTTATCCCTGATAACATCAAAAGCATATTGATCCAACCTCCTAAACCAATATCTAATCCTCTTGAGACTTTTAGATTATTATGGATTTGATTATCAGAAACAACTATTAAATTTTCTTTCTGAAATCCAGTAAATTTACAGAATTTTTCTTTCCCATTTTCGTTCCCAATAGCAATTGCAAAAATATCTAAATTTTTATCTTGATCTTTATCTATAAAACTTTTCAAATTTATTGCATATTCAAAACTATCAAAATCTCCTAATAAACCAAATAAAACAATTAATTTGAATTTTTTATCTCCATTAAAGTTGAATTCATCAATAAGATTTTTTATATCATTTTGAAATTTGTCTGTCACGATGGGTTGAATTTTTTATAAATTATTCTTAAAAAGTTTTTCTTACATTGATTAGTATAAAATTTTACATGAAAAAGTTTTTAAAGAAATTAATTTAATGTTTTTAGATTTTATTATTTTAATGTAAACATTTTGAAGTTATGACTGTAGGAATTTATTACGCAACTACAACCGGAAAAACTGAAGACGTAGCTGATCGTCTTCACAACTTTATCTCTTCAGCAGAGGCACCTAAAGATGTATCTGATGTGGATGATCTTTCAGAATTTGAAGGTCTTGATGGAATTATCTGCGGGATACCTACTTGGAATACTGGTGCGGACGAAGAAAGATCTGGAACTGCATGGGATTCAATCTTAGAGGATATTGGTGAACTAAGTTTATCAGGAAAAAAAGTTGCAATTTTTGGTTTAGGAGATTCTTCTACATATACAGAAAACTATTGTGATGCCATGGAAGAACTTCATAGCTACTTCACAAAAGCAGGAGCCGAAATGGTCGGTTACGTAGATAAATCTTCTTATACATTTGATGAGTCTAAAAGTGTTATAGGAGAAAGCTTTTGTGGATTGCCTCTTGATGAGGATAGTGAATCTGATTTGACCGATTCGCGTCTTGAAACATGGGCTTCTCAGCTTAAGGGTGAAATTCCTTCATTGGTTTAAGCTTTCTCAGATATTACTTCTCTAGTTTGTAACATTTGTTCTTTCACAATATGTTTTTTTTACATAAGTAATTAAATCTGTAAAGAACATGTAAAAACAATAACGATAAGCAATATGCTCAATTTGCTGTTTACTTAAATCAAGTGTTACAAACTTACGGAAAATCTGATGTCACCTATGACTGGTACGCAGGGAATTCTGGTGTTGTTGGCCGTTCAGGTAAATTCATAGCTGCTCATGCTGCTCATGCAGGCCTAATGATGTTCTGGGCAGGAGCTTTTGGATTATTTGAATTGGCCCGTTACGATGCCAGTATTCCAATGGGTGCACAGAAAGCAATTGTTTTGCCTCACCTGGCGGGTATTGGAATTGGTGGCGTTGAAAATGGTGTTATTACAGAGCCATATGGAATTGTTGTAATTTGCACATTACATCTAATTTTTTCTGCAGTATTGGGTGCTGGGGGATTATTACATTCCAACAAATTTGCAGGTGATCTTGGAGACTATCCAGAAAATAGTAAGCCACAAAAATTTGATTTTGAATGGGATGATCCAGATAAATTAACTTTTATTCTTGGTCATCATCTAATCTTCCTTGGGCTTGGAGCAATTATGTTCGTTGAATGGGCTCGTATTCATGGAATTTACGACCCAGCGATAGGATCTACCAGACAAGTTATTTACAATTTAGATATTGCCGCTATCTGGAATCATCAATTTGATTTTTTAAAAATAGATAGTCTTGAAGACGTTATGGGAGGCCATGCTTTCTTAGCTTTCTTAGAAATAATTGGAGGTGTTTTCCATATTTGTACTAAACAATTTGGAGAATATACCGAATTCAAAGGAAAAGGATTACTTGGCGCTGAGGCAATATTGTCATACTCAGTTGTTGGTGTTTCTTATATGGCTTTTGTTGCTGCTTTTTGGTGTGCTTCAAATACAACCATATATCCAGTTGATCTATATGGAGAACCTTTAAAGCTTCAATTTGAATTTGCCCCTTATTTTACTGATACAGTGGATTTAGGTTCAGGAGCATATAGCTCAAGAGCTTGGCTTGCTAATACTCATTTTTATTTGGGTTTCTTTTTCTTACAAGGTCATCTTTGGCACGCACTAAGAGCAATGGGATTTGACTTTAAGAAAATTGGTCAAGCTTTTGACAATATTGAAAATACAAAAATTACGCAAAACTAATTTAATCTTTTAAAAAACCTCTCCTCTAACAGGGAGGTTTTTTTTTGTAGAATTATTTAGCGGTTTAAAAAAATTAATGGATAATCTAAAAGAAATTAATTGTAAGGAGATTTTCAAAAAGGCTTATGAAAATCGTTACACCTGGAAGAATGATTTTCATGGTTACCAAGGTAAATGTATTTTCTTCACTAATAATAATATCCATAAAGGTGACTTCATACTAGGGAAAGACTTTAAACCAAATATTCAAAAAATAGAAGATGAGAAAGTTGTTAAAAGTATTGCCTCACAGTTATTTGAAGTGTGTATACATAGGGTAAAGAGGAAATTTGAATCAGTGCACTCAGAAAATAATTTTAATTTACTTAAAAATTCTGAAAGTGGGATTGAGATGAGTGTTTCAGGTAAGAATCAAGGTGATAAATATAGGGTTAAAAATAACTGTATTAATATGGTCTACAGAAAAATTCATGGAACTATAATAGAAATTTTTGTTGAAGAATTTTTAGATACAGGAGCAGGCTCCCTTAGTAAAAAATATAGTAGTCAACAAATTGATCCAGATACACTTGAGAAAAGTTCACAAAAATTGGAATATGAGGATGAGTTTCTAAATATGGGTAAAGACGATTATTGGATATTAAATTCGAGGACAATAAAATACTTAAACCAAAATCAAGAAGAAGAAACACAAAAGTTTGTCTTCGAGGATATATGCTTTTTAAATTAGGTTTTTATTCAACCAATCTAAAACCTTTATCAAGTAGTTTTTGATATAAGAGTCTCGCTCTAAAAGCTAGAATTTGCTCTTCATTTTCATTACTAATTACATGGAAATAATTATTATCTAATTTATTTTTGCTGAAGCATACATTTGCTTCTCCTAATCTTAAAGTCCAGTTCTCCTCTTTTGCTAAATGTTGATTAGGGCCAAGATCCCAAGGACATTTTTCAGGATATTTTTCTCTTTTAGAACCCATATGATTAATTTTAACTACCCAATATTAGTAAAAATTTAAAAGTATGGCTATGAAAAATTGTTTATAACTTTTTCATAGAGTTGTTGTTTAATACAATGCAATTAAAAAATTACTCTCTAGTTGCAATTAAACAATAAAAAGGGTCTTTATTCAAAAAATTAAAGATATTAAGTGCTGGTTCAGTAAACTTTTTGATAATTTTTGGCTCACTAAATCCGTTTGATATTAATACTTTTCTTACATATTTAACCCTCTCTTCTTCAGTAGATGAAGTCCATATATTAGGAGCTTTATGCCAAAATGCTCTGTTTGAAAAAGCAATAATAAACTTGCCCTCTCTGCTCAATATTCTTGCGATTTCTTTAGTTAAATTCTCTGGATATTGTAAATATTGCCACGCGGCCACCATCAAGCAATAATTAACGCTTTCTGTATCAAGCGGAATTTGTTGACTTAAATTAAAATTTTGTATCCAATATGAATCAAAAATTTTGTTTCTTTCAAGTTCTTGTTTGTTTAAACCATGTCCAATAACTTTTTTATATTTTTTCCCTTTAGGTAAGTAACTATCCCAACTGGACATTAAATCAAGAACAGTTAAATTATTGTCAATTTCTCTTTCATATAAGTCTGATAGATTTTGCCTAAAGTTTGCATCTAGATGATAAACAAATTTTGGATCAGAATAAAATTCTTCATCATTGCTCTCATCAAGTTTTTTCCTTTGATAATTATTTAAAACTTCCAAAGTAATTAATTTAGAATCTATAGAGTAAATCTAGTAAAAAGAAATTCTAATTGTGTATTAGGAATTTTTTCATTTAATAAATTAAAAATTCTAAAAAAAACTAGACATCTATTTAAAAAAAGTTAAATTAATAATTAAAGATTTAATAAAGATGATTGAGTTCAAGAAGAGCAAAAAAAACAGGTCTAAAAATGCTCTTTTCAATCCTTATAAAAACGGAATAAGTTCATACGATATGGCATATCTTTCATCAAAAAGAAATTTAAAAAATAAAACTGTTTATTTAGAAAGTGATACTAAGAAAGATTATCTTGCTGCATAGAGATGCCTTTTATTAATGTTTCGACTTCAGCAAAAGTTAATGACAAAGATAAATTGCTCGAAGAAATTTCAATTTTAATTTCATCTTTAACAAACAAATCAAGAAGATTTGTTATGGCGAAAATAGATGATAATTGCCATATGCATTTTGATGATGAGACCCCATCTTGCTTTTTAGAAATGAAATCAATAGGTTCTCTAAATCCTTCAGAAATGGCAAAGCCAATATGTGATTTTGTATATGAGAAAATGGGAATTCCAATAGATAGGATTTATATTTCTTTTGAGGATGTCCCTGCTTCATTGTGGGCTTGGAATGGAAGAACATTTGGTTAAGGACTTTTTATGAATAAATCTAATGGAAGTAAATAAATTAGTTGATTTAAATAATCTTAGAACTGCCCCTAAATTAAGTTATGGGCAAGAAAAAAAACTTTTAGAAGAATTAGAAGAAAATATTCTTAATACAGATTGGATAACAATTGGAATAATGGCACCTAGTGATGATAAAGCTATTGAAGCGTTACAATCAATTTCTAAGAAATATTCCTCAATTAAATTTGGTAATCTAGGTTCCTTACATGCTGATGGAGGTGTTTTTTTAAAAGCTAATCAAAAAACTGGTAATGTTTTTGTGAGATCAGAAAATGGTCTTGGAGAAGGAATTTTAATAACATGTCAGTATGACGAAGATGATAAAGGATCTAATACTTTTGGACCATTCCCATTAGATTTTTTTAGATAATTAATTCCTCATTTATTTTTTATCACGGATCTAATTTTATGAGAGCTTTTTATCGGATGATAATTTTGAGGAATTGGATTTCAAAATTTTTTTTACTTTAAAGCTTTGTTATTATGACTAGTGGCATTGATCTAAATTTTTCCGCTATTTTAATTTAATGTTTTTTCAGGATATAATTCAAAATTTAAATAATTTTTGGTCAGAAGAAGGTTGTTTGATTATGCAGCCATATGATACTGAAAAGGGTGCTGGGACAATGAATCCGCATACTTTTTTAAGGGCTATTGGACCAGAGCCTTGGAGTGTTGCATATGCTGAGCCATGTAGAAGACCTACAGATGGACGTTTTGGCGATAATCCTAATAGGGCACAACATTACTTTCAATATCAAGTAATAATTAAACCTTCACCGGAAGGAATCCAGGAAAAATATTTGACATCTCTAGAATCTCTGGGGATAAATCCTAGAAATCATGACATAAGATTTGTGGAAGATAATTGGGAGTCTCCAACACTTGGGGCCTGGGGTGTAGGTTGGGAAGTTTGGTTGGACGGGATGGAAGTTACTCAATTTACTTATTTTCAACAATGTGGGGGTATAGATTGTAATCCAATACCAATTGAAATCACTTATGGATTAGAGAGGATTGCAATGTTTTTGCAGGATAAGGATAGTATTTGGGACTTAAATTGGAACAAAGATTTGAAATATAGCGATATTTGGCTTCAATTTGAAAAAAGTCAATGCTCTTATAATTTTACTGAATCTAGTGCTGACAATCTCAGAAAATTATTTGAAATTTATCAAGCTGAGGCAAATAACCTAATCGAAAAGAAATTAACTTATCCAGCCCTTGATTTTGTTCTGAAGTGTAGTCATACATTTAATCTTCTTGATGCTAGAGGAGTAATTTCAGTTACAGATCGTGCTCAATATATTGAAAAGATTAGAAACTTAGCAAGAGAAGTTGCATCATCTTGGATAGAGGAAAGAAAATCACTTCAATACCCATTAATAAAAAAATAATCGAGATAATTTTTATTTTTTAGACTCAATTGTATAAAAAGTTACAGGGACTTGAAGCTTTTAGCTCTTTATTTTTTTGTTACTCTCGATACAGTATAGTTACCCATTTCTATGGGCATTTTTCGTGTGAGGTAAAATGAAACTCTTCCAACAAATGTTGGTAGCAGGAGCATCTGTGAGCTTATTAGCTCCAATTGCTGCCCATGCTTCCGACGTTGTCAATTTAGAAGAAATGAATAGCTACTCTCGTAGCACCACAAAAAAAATTTCTAGACTTGACAGTAAAACATTCATTAACGAAGTTAGTGAAGATATTGCAAATCTTAAAGGTCGTATAGATGACCTTGAGGCTAGACAAAATGTATTTGAAGCCGGTGGTTTCTCTGATACCACAACAATGGATGGAAAGGTAATCTTTGACATTGGTGCTATTGATTATTCTTTAGATTCAGAAACAAAAACTGAATCAACAAACTTTGGGTATTCTTATACTGCAAATTTAAATTCTAGTTTTACAGGTGACGATAACCTTTACATTAGAATTAAAACTGGTAACCATGGCAGCTGGATGACAGACAAAACTTACGGAGGCTATCTAGGTTCTGTGGGTAAAAATGCTGGAGCTTTAACAGTTGATAAAATTTGGTACGAATTTCCTGTTGGTGACAATAATACCGTATGGGTAGGTCCAAAGATTGAAAATTATTACATGCATGGCACTGCACCTTCAATTTACAAGCCAATAACTAAACAATTTAGTCTTGGAGGTAATGGTGAAGCTTATGGTGCAAGTACTGATACTGGTGCTGGTTGGGCTTACAAAGCAGATAATGGATTTGCTATTAGTTCAAATGTTGGTACAAAATCTAAAACTACTTCCAGTGGAACAGACACAGGACTTTTATCAAATGAAAGTAAGACAAGTTGGGCAACTCAGGTTGGTTTAACAAAATCTCAGTGGTCAGCTTCTGTACTAGTAAACCAGAAATATAATGGTTGGAGCGATACTTACTACCATTCATTACAACATGGTCCAAGTTCATCGACAGGTAATTTCTCTTCTGTAGGTCTTAGAGGTTGGTGGCGTCCACTTGAAACAGGTTCAGCCACTCCTTCTATATCTTTGGGATATGACTCAACAACATACGATGGAGCCCCCGCTGCCTCAGATTCTTCTGATGCATGGTTCGCAGGACTAATGTGGCAGGATACTTTTCAAGCTGACGACAAAATTGGGGTAGCTTTTGGTCAACCTACAACTAATGAGGATGAGACTACTGATCCATTTGCTTATGAATTGTATTATTCTTATATGCTCAATGATTCTGTAAGTGTTACTCCTACTGTTTTTGGAGGAACTGATAGAAACGGAACTTCAGGTGGTGACGTTTTTGGAGCACTTGTTCAAACTACATTTAAATTCTAAATATAGTGAATTAATAAAAAAACACCCGTAAGGGTGTTTTTTTTTGCGCTATTTTAAAAAAATTTAAGTTTTTTACCAACAATTTTCTCCTTCCCCAATAGGAACACAAGCACTTGATTTTGCAGCTTCATCAGCTATTCTTTGTGCTTCTGCATCTAATTTGAAATCCGCATCTAAAGCCATATCTGTATTCCATTCTTTTAATCCGCCTAAGTCATTCTCGCCTGACTTAGCAGAATTGGTAGTTGTTGTTGAAATAGCTAATGCGCTAGTGGCTGCAATAAAAATTGCAATTGAACTTCTTTTTGGCATTTGATAACTATATTTTTTATATATTAATCATTTTTAGAATCATATTCTTTTTGTTGTATAAAATGATGCTTATTTAATCACCCATAACTCTTAGGAGATTAGAGTAGGATTTAAAAATTAGATCAAGATCATCAGATCTACCATGCTTAGCTAATAGACTTCTCGCACCTGCGTCTAAATCAAATAAATATTCTCTTTCTTCAATACTTTTTATATAACTCTCAATCCATCCAACGCATACTATTCTTTCTCCATTGAGAACTTCTTGAACTGAATGTAAGTAGGTGCTTGGGTAAATTAAAATTTCTCCACTATTAAGTTTAAATTTGATGTCTGAAGTAAGATTTTCAATTAATAGTTCACCCCCTTCGTATAGATTTTTTTTTGTAAGAAAAATTGTGAAAGATAAGTCAGCCCTGCCTGATGACATATATGCATTATCGATATGTCGTCCATACTTCATTCCTTTGGAGGATTTAGTAAACATGATTCCATGAATATTTTTTGGTAAAGTAAAGCTTTTTATTAAATCATCATTTAAGATTTTTTGTTTAACTAGCGATGATAATTTTTTAGAAATATCAGATGTTCTTTTTAGTTGCAAATTATTTTTTACGATTGAGGCGTGACTGCCAGCAGTTTTTTTTCCATCTTCCCAACCTTGATTTTCTTGTTCTAATTCTTTTTCTATAAAATTTATTTCTTCAGTATTTAATAACTTATGAGTTAAATAATTCATATGGCATATAAAAAATGATACATTTTGATGTATCGAAGATAGCTTTTAGAGTTTGGACTCTTTTGATGGGTTTAAAGTAACCATAGATACTAATTTGAAAAAGTGCAAAATCTTAAAAAACTATTTTATACAGCACTAACATGTACATTTTTATTCAATTTAAATATACCTGCCAATTCAACAGAAAAAGAAGTCAAAGTTTATTCCGGGAGACATTACAACACTGATAGGAGCGTCTATAAAAAATTTGCAGAAGAAACAGGGATTAAAGTAAGGCTAATAGAGGCAGCAGGAATTTCTTTAATTGAAAGATTGAAACGTGAAGGGAAGAATTCTCAAGCAGATTTAATATTGCTAGTAGATGCCGCAAGAATTACTAATGCAGCCAAAGCTGGATTACTACAACCAATAGGATCTTCTGATTTAGAAAATGATGTTCCTGTTGGATTAAAGGATCCAAATAAGGAATGGTATGCATTAACAAGAAGAGTAAGAGTCATGATAGCCAATCCAAAAGTGGTAGATGTTAGCAAGATTAATGATTACACTGATTTGGCTGATCCTTCTTTAAAAGGGAAAGTATGTTTAAGAAATAGAAAAAGTCCATATAATCAATCTTTAGTTGCCAATCAAATAATTAACAAAGGTGAATCAGAAACTAAAGCTTGGTTAAGCGGAATGATTTCAAACGTTTCAAAACCGTTTTTCCCAGGGGATATTGCAATAATTAGAGCAGTTTCTAAGAGAAAATGCGGGGTAGGAATTGTTAATCATTATTATGTCGCAAGAATGTTAGCAGGTGTTAATGGAAGGAGAGATGCTTTGTATGCAAAAAAAACAAAGGTCCTTACACCTGATCCTGCACACGTAAATATTAGTGCCGGCGGTGTTGCAAAATATGCAACAAATAAAAATGAAGCTATTCGTTTGCTTGAATTTTTAGCATCTCCGGAAGGAAGTAAAGGTTTAGCTGCTCCAACTTTTGAACATCCTTTGAAGGAAGTAAATCAGAATGAAATAGTAAAGAACTTTGGAGAGTTTACGCCTGATAGTGTCACCGTAGAAGATCTTGGAGAAAAAAATTCTCTAGCTATTAAATTGATGAAAGATGCAGGTTGGAATTAAAAATTAAGATAATTATATAGTTCATAATTTTCTCATTCATCTTAAAAAATTTGGAATTAATTTTCTGTAGGAGTTTTTTAAAAAGAAAATTATTTTTTTCGTAACAAATCTTTTTGCAAAATTTTATTTATTGTAGATAAGACTACATTGCTAGAAGTATTATTGTCATATTTGGCAGATAAACAATCAAAAACTTTTGGAGATAAATAACAATAATTAGAATAATTTGCATATATTTTCTGAATTATTTTAGATATCCCATAAGGATCTTTATCTAAAGTATATTCTCCTAATATCCCATCCATAAATAAGGCAGTTATGCCTCTATTACTAACAGATGCGATAGGTACTCCAAGTAATCCAGCTTCTAAAGCAACTCTAGATAATCCTTCTGCATATAATGTTGGAATAACTATTATCAAAGATGAAACATAGAATTCAAAAGGGTCTTCAGTATAATAACTAAGCTTTATTCCATTACTAATTAAATATCCCCTCATATCGGAATCTAAATTATCAATATCAGAGTTCGGACTAACAATACGAAATTTATATTTTTTATTTGAATTATCATTTATCAAATAGAGGATAGCGGCTATAAACCTATAAAAGCCTTTTTCAGCAGAGATCCTACCAATATATGTTATAAATAAATTATCTTTATTCAGTTCATTATTGGAATTTAATATATTTATTTTTCTTCTCTCATTATTTAGATTGGTAGGGTTGAATTTTTTTGAATCTATACCAGTTCCTGGAATAATAAATAATTTAGATATGATAATCAATTTATGTTCTAGAAGATAAGCATAATCAGTATAGTTAAGTACAAAAACTGCTGAATAAATCTTAAAAAGTAAATATCTATAAAATATTTCAACAATCCTCTTCATAATTCTAAAATGGATAGCCCTAGAAGCAAACAATCTTCCTAATCCTTCTAAAGTTGCAAATCTTTTGTATTTATTAAAGATCGGTAATATAGATAAAAATAAGGGCCCTATAGTAAAACTCATTAAAATTGAATTAGATTTTTTATTAGGGAAACTTACTCTTTTAGAAAATAAAATGCTTTTGCAATAATCATAAAAAGTAATAATTTTTATTGATTTTTTTTTTAATTTATTCAAATCATTTTTATTTACTACTCCACCTTTTCTCAAATGTAAAATGGTTATTTCATAGTTATTTAAATTTAAATCTTCAATTAAAGCCAACTTAAAATTAACAATAAACCAAAGTGTGTTAGCAAATAAGATGGCTTGCTTAGCTTCTTTCAATTAAATAAATTAAATAATCTTATAATATCAAATAACAATCTTAAATTTCTAGTAATCCTTTCTAAGCAACATATACAAGAAATTATTTAATTTTTTTGATGAATTTGACCAACTCCATTTTGAAATAATTTCATTTTCAGATGGTTTTTTAGGTGAATTTATATATTCTATTATTTGCTTTAAATGTTCTTCCTTTTTTTTCATATTTAGTATTAGAGAATGTTTTGGAGCAATTTCTTTTAAAGCAGGAACATCACTCACAATTACTTTTTTAGATCTCGCAGCAGCCTCTAAAACAGGGATCCCAAAACCCTCATTATTTGATAGAAGAAGGAACGCAATGCAATTCTTATATAAATAATCGAGTTCTTCATCAGTAGGATGAACTATCTCTCTTAAAAAATCCTTATTTTTTAAAATTATTTTTTTCAAATTAAAGTTCTTATACTTATTTGAACCTGCAATAACTAATGTAGGTTTCTGATCAATTAGGTGTCTTACTTCTGAAATTAAATTTATTAAGTAAGGTAAATTTTTATGTGGTCTTCTGTCCCCAACATATAAAAAATAATTATTTTTTAAATTTTTAAAATAATTTGTTTTTGCCACATCCTTATTGAATTTATTATCTAATTCAACTCCGTTATAAATTACTACAATATCTTTTAATTTTCTTTTTAAAAAGAAATTTAAAAATTGATATCTATTAATTAGAGAAGTTTTTGTTGCTTCTGATACGGTTAATATGTAATTAGAATAAACTAATGTAATGATAATTCTAAATTCAGAAATTATTTTTTTTATTAAAGGGAGAGACTGAAAATAATTTCTCACACAAATAAAAGTCAAGTCGTGAATAGTAGAAATAATTCTTATCCCTGGCAATATAGGAGGATCAATATAAGGAGATAAATAAAAATTTATAGATTTTCTTTTTAAAAGAAAATAAAGTTTTAAATCTATTAATTTAAAAGGTAGCTTCCAATATATACCTCTACTTTTATTCCAATAAACTTTCTCAACATTATTTTTATCTATAGTTTCAATATCTGAAAGATGCAAACAATTTTTTTTAGGAGGCATTAATAGTAAAAAATTTATATTATTTTCATTTTTTACTAAATATTTAAATAAATTTTTAGTAAATCTTGTCAATCCAGTATAGGGATTTTCTGCATATCTTAAATCTAAAGCAATATAAAATTTATTTTTTTCTAATTCCATATTACGTGCATACTTAATAAACAGGCGGAGAGGTGGCTGAGTGGTCGAAAGCGAACGACTCGAAATCGTTTAATAGGTAACTATTCGTGGGTTCGAATCCCACCCTCTCCGTTAACTATTGTTACCCTGTAGACCCGTATAGACCGTTATCAGGGCAGTTTAGAGAATATAACAGGGATTTGAGTTTCATATAGACCCCTCCTTTCCAGTATATGCCAAAAATGGTAGTGGGGGATGTAGTGGGAGATATTAAGTAGTCAAAGTTTGGTAGTGTGGGATTCTTTTAGAATTATCTTCAGCAATGCGATTTTAATAGGTAACTTGGAATGATAAGAGAAATTTAATACCTTTTAAAAGATAATATTCTAAAAATTAACAATTGACCCAAGGACCAGGGTACCAATCTGTTGCTTTAAGTTTTCTTGACTTATTTATATATCTACAACCTGATGGGTAAGAATACTCATTTTTATAAATACCTTTCCAATAATACAAATTACCCTCAAAGGGATTTTCTTCAATTGCTTTGTCTAATACCTGAACTGCTTTTTTATTCTTATTATTTTTTGAATAAAATGTCGCTAAATCTATCTTCAGGTTAATATCCCATGGGTTCATAATTATTAGTTTTTCTATATCTTCTATTGCCCCTTTATGGTTTTTTTTATTTTTAATTTTTAACCACGCCCTAGAATAAAGTGCATTTTCATAATAATAACCCTTTTCGGAGATCTTCATCTGCACAATCAAATCATAGTCTTCAATCGCCTCTTTATATCTCCCCAATCTTTCATTATCTAAAGCACGATTAAAATAAAAATTTATGTATTCAGAATTACCTATTGATGGTTTTAAATTTTTTTTATCTTTCTTTTTAATTTTTCCTGAAGAACTGTTTATACTTAAATTTTTTTGAACTTTTTCTCCTAATAATACCTTTGATTCAGCAAGATAATCATCAGCGGTAGTTGATTCGGTTGTCGCTGAAACTATTTTTTTCCCATTTACAAATTGATGGTAGTAGGTAATCGGAACTGCCATATTTGTTCTTGTGGCAACAAACTTTCCAGTGCTCAAACTGATTTGGTCATCTTGTTCTGCTCTGCCATGAATACCTATAAGAGTTCCTTGTTTATCTAAAACGCAACCTCCACTCATTCCTTTTAATGTTGGATTAGAGTAAAGAAGTTGATATCCATCTGGAATGCCAACCCTTGCATTGGCAATTACCTTTCCTTCTAAAAAACGTAAAAAACTAATTGGAACAGCATATGAGGGTAATGGGAATCCAGCAACAAAAATTTGATTACCCATAGAAACAGTTTTTATATCACCAATTTTTGCTACTTGATAGTTTTTTTTGCTTGTAAAAGTTATGACTGCCATATCCACTTTGCCTAATCTCTGCAAACTTTCTGATTCCCATAAATGCTCTTTGCCATCAGAAGTTATAATTCCAACTTCTTCTCCAATTCGATTATCTTTTACTACATGCCAGGAAGTGAGAACGGTATATCGATTCCCCTCTTTTTTGACGAGAACACCTGAACCTTGAGTCGCTCCTTCTATACGGACAGTGATTGCTTTCGCGATATTAGCAATTTCTGATGCATCCTTTGCTTTTGCTTTAGAAGCAGAAAGTAGAATCGCAGCACTGGATACTGTAAAAGTTCGCAGAAGTAGAGGTTGTCCTACAGATAGAAGGCAAACTGCAGCAGTGATTACGGTGAGGCGCAGAGACTTCAAAAGATGTCTTTTAAACGTTTTTTTATTTTAATTAATCTTTAATCAAATTTATTTTCTCTTTAAAGAAAATTCTTATTTTGGTGTTAAGGATGTGTTAGGGATTTATATAAAATTACGATAATATTATGGTCAGGTTAGGTCACAACTAGACGTTTTAAACTGAGTCTAAGGACACCCTCTCCGTTAATTTATAGTTTCAATAAGTACAAAAAAAAAATAAGAGGGCATTTTTTTTCCCTCTTTGAGTCTTATGCACCTCGCTGTCCAGAAAGTCGGTGAAGTGCTTTTGAATCCTGAATTATTTCTATTCCTACTGAACGGGAAAAGATAGTCTGGGCAACCACAAAGCACTAATACTCGGGTATTAATACTCTATTAATTTCAATTGGATAGGAGGATAATTAAGTAGTAGAGATAAAGGAGGTTTTATGAGACTCACTACTCCATTCACTGCCCTAAAAAATGTAACTTCAGATATTTGGAGAATGCATGATTTTAATTATCATCTGCCAAAAGATTCAAGAAAAGATTATTGGGAAAAAGAATGCATAGACCACCCAACAAGTTCTCATTGCAAAGTTTACTAAAGTTAATATGAATTCAAGATATTCAGAATCTTTCTCGGATCTTTTCTTCTAGGCAAGTAGATATTCTTTGATTATAAAACTAGAGAAAATATGGTTATTAGTAATTCAATATTTAAAAATGATTGGCAATACATTCTTAACGCATCTCTTTTAATTATAGTTTTTATACTTACAGATTTAATTAGAGTTTTTGATAAAGAATTTTAATACTTTGTCCCAAGACTAATTAGTGTTCAACCCTATAGGATTTTCACATCAATCCTAGTTCATGCAGATTTAAATCATTTATTAAGTAATCTTGGCGGGAAATCATTACTAGATATTTTTGATGAGACTTGGAATCCAAAGCAGATTTTTATCTGAAATTGCTTTTATTTTTTCTGTTTTGAATTTTTTTATTATCTGGTTTTACGAAAAGATCTTATTGTACTTTCTTAGTTTCTATATCAACTATGGCGCTTTCGGATTTAGTGGAATAATTTATGCTTTATTTGGATTCTTACTATTAACATCTTTTATGGAAAGAGTAACTTTTTAGGCAAAAAAATTGGTTTAAAATCTAATTAAGAATTGCAAAAATTTCAAGGACAATATGCCTTATTGGATTGATTTTTTCTTTCTCACCTAGAGTAAGTTTATTAGGATATTTAAGTGGATTTATTTAAACAGTGTAAACAAGGAGACACTCATTCTTTAAAAAGCCCAATAAAAGGGGACTTTTTATTCAAATTAACTACTTCTATTTATTTCCCTATATCGTTCCAAGAATTCCATATAAAAAATTTGCTAGTGGATAAAATGAGTTACTTTATAAATATTTCCTGTTTGGTTTTATAATTTCCCCTATAGGAAAAGATGTTATTTGCCCTCTACGTTTTTGATAATCATTATTAATGTTCATCTCATATGAATAAAAAAGATCTAAATTTTAAATCAGTAATTTTTAAAATATTTTTTACCTATTTAGGGGTTTATTTTCTTGCTCTAATATTCAGGTATACCTATGATCTTGAGTCACTATTAAATAATATTCAATACAAATATTTGATTGCTTTAAATATAGTTTCCATATTTTTAGGCTTACCATTTTCAATTATTTTTGATTTTTTCTTAATAAAGATTTTTGGGTTGAACTATGTTTTATTCTTTTCTCCTGCTTTAACTTTTTTAAGTTTTATTCAAGTTCTTATTCTGAGGAAAATTAAATTTAAATTTTCTAGAAATATATTATTTTTAAAAAAACCAGATAAAAATAATCTTTATAAATTTTTTGACAATATTACTTTTAGATCTTTTTATATTTTAATCATTAGATCTTTTCCAATTCTACCTCATGTTTTGGGTAGCTATATTATTGCCTCGTCAAAAATCAAAAAGAAGGTTATTCTAATAAACACATTTTTTGGATCATTTTTTTACTATGTTTTCCTTTATCTAATAATAGGTAATGTTTAGTGATGTTTATTTTTCCCAAAAGGGGTCTGTAGTTAAAGAAACCCTTAAAGTACATTTTTTATTATTTTTAATTTCACTTATACAAGCCCTTACTGTTTCACCATTTACATCTATTTCGCAGGCTCCACAACTTCCTGTGAGGCATCCAGTAGGGATTTCTAAACCTGCTTTTTCAGCAGAAGAAAACCAGTCATCACCATCTGAAACAAATGTTTCTTTATTGTTTTGCCATATTACTTTTATATTTTTTGTTTCTTTCAACTTAAAAATGATTTGAGATTTAAATGTTTGTGGAATTCATTCGCAAGATTATCAATAATGGATTGTCTCTTCTCTTTATAAGATATTGATTTTTTATTTAATATTGGTAGATTTTTACTCTTCCTTATTAAATTAATATATTGCCCTCTCCAACTGTCATTTTCAAAGATCCCATGAATGTATGTTCCTGCAATAGTTCCGCCTTTATTATTTTCTTTGTACCAACCAAGATCTGAATCTTCAAAAATAGGATTAATTTTTAATGAACTATGGATGTCATCTAATACTGTTTGACCATTATGAATTTCAAATCCATTAATTTCTGATTGGCATGGCCATATAGATTTACAGTTTATTTGACGTGTTAATTTTTTTTTAAAGAATGTCGTTTTTAGTGGCAGTAATCCAATACCTTTAATTTTTTGTTCAGAATAATTTTTGGAACCCTCTTTAAAATAAGGATCTTTAAGTGTAGTCCCTAACATTTGTAAACCTCCACATATCCCAATAATATTTCCTTCGTTATTTGAATAGTCCCTTATATCCTGAGATAAGCCAGAATTTTCAAGATATATTTGATCTTTAATCGTTTGTTTACTGCCCGGCAGAATAATAAAGTCATACTTACTTAGGTTTTGTGATTTTCTAATCCATTCAATTAATATTGTTTCCTCATTTTCTAGTGGATCAAAATCCGAGAAGTTACTAATAGATGGTAATTTTATAATTCCAACTTTGATTTCAGGATTTTGAGAAAGTGATTTTTTTTCTATTAAATCTAAAGAATCCTCTGGAGGGAATGTATCATTTAACCATGGAATAATTCCAATAACAGGGATTTGAGTCTTATTCTCTATCCATTTTTTCCCATTTTCAAATAATGAAAGGTCTCCTCTGAATCTATTTATAATAATTCCCTTAATAAGCTTCTTTTCTTCAGGCTTCATTAATTCAAGAGTTCCAATTATTTGTGCAAATACGCCTCCCCTTTCAATATCAGTAACCAAAATGCAATTTGCATTTAAATATTTAGCAACTCTTAAATTAGTCAGATCTCTATGAATCAAATTCATCTCTACCGGACTTCCGGCCCCTTCGATAATTAAACGGCAATTCGGATTCCGATCGTAAATAGACTTTAAACTTTTTTTAATTACTTCCCAGCCTGGAATAAACCAATCTTTATAGTAATTTTGTGCGGTTGTGGTCCCTATGCTTTTGCCAAGGTGAATCACCTCGCTTATTGAGTTTCCTTGTGGTTTTAATAAAATGGGATTCATCTCTGCAGAAGGATTAATTCCACAAGCAAAGGCTTGAAGTGCTTGTGAATATGCCATCTCTCCACCTTCCCAATCAACCCAAGCGTTGTTGCTCATATTTTGTCCTTTAAAAGGTATTGGTTCTTCTCCTAAATTTTTAAGAATCCTGCAAATAGCAGTAACCGTTAATGATTTCCCTGCTCCACTGGAAGTACCTAGGATCATTATTGGTTTCTTTATTTCATGTAATTTTGCTTCTAACTCCATTAGTAATTTATATTAATTTTAAAATTTATTAATTATTAAATTGAATTATAATTTGGTAAAAAATTTGTGTTAATTCTAGCCTCTGCTTCTCAATCTAGAAAGAAATTACTAGAAAATTGTCAAATCGAATTTATCCAAATATCAAGTGACTTTGATGAAACTACTGTCCAAGAAAAGAATATATTTAATTTAGCTTTGAAATTATCTTTTCAAAAGGCTAATAGTTTATCTAAAAATATTCAGAACATATCATTACCCGAAGAATTGAATTATGGTCCTTTGGAAATTCTTGGGTGCGATTCAATTTTTGAATTTAAAGGAGAAGCTTATGGAAAACCATCTAATAAAGAGGAAGCATTTATTAGATGGAAAAAAATGTCTGGAGAATTTGGATTTTTACATACTGGTCATACTCTAATAATTGGGAATTTTGATTCAACTTCCAAAATTTTTAAAATCACTGAAATAATAAAAAAAACAATAAGTTCAAGAGTTTATTTTTCTAAGTTGAATGATTGGGAAATCAAGAGTTATGTAGATACAAATGAACCTTTATATTGTGCTGGAGGATTTGCTTTGGAAGGTATAGGCGGCAAATATATAGAAAAAATAGAGGGTTGTTTCAGTAATGTAATGGGTTTAAGTTTGCCATGGCTCAGAAAAAATTTATATAGATAATAAAATTGAGCAAAAAAAAACCCTATCTAGAGATAGGGCTTTTTTAGTTGAGATAGAAATTAATCTAAATCAGGCATTTCTAGAGCTGGTTCACTCTTTCTGTCGATTCCTTTCTCGAAACCAGCAGCGGCAGCTCTAGCACGTCCAGCATGCCAAAGGTGACCGATAAATGTAAACCATCCTAGGAAGAACTGAGCAGCAGCTAACCATTGTCTTAAGTTAACGAAGTTAACAGCATTTGGCTCTGTAATGATTCCACCAACAGAATTGATAGAAGCGTTAGGAGCATGAGTCATATATTCAGCAGCTCTTCTTACCTGCCAAGGCTGAATATCATTCTGGATTTTCTCGAGACTCAATCCGTTAGGACCTCTTAAAGGCTCTAACCATGGTCCTCTGAAATCCCAAAATCTCATTGTTTCACCACCAAATATAATTTCACCAGTAGGAGATCTCATGAGATACTTACCTAGACCTGTTGGTCCCATTGTTGAACCTACGTTAGCTCCAATTCTTTGGTCTCTCACAAGGAAAGTAAAGCTTTGAGCCTGTGAAGCTTCAGCATTTGTTGGGCCATAAAACTCTGAAGGGTAAGCAGTGTTGTTAAACCAGATGAATGTTGAAGCAATAAAACTTGCTACACAAATTCCACCAAGAGCATAACTTAATAGTCCTTCACCATTCCAAATGAATGCTCTTCTTGCCCATCCAAATGGTTTAGTAAAGATATGGAAAAGACCACCGATTATTGCGGTAATTCCAACATATACGTGACCACCCACTATATCTTCTATGGAGTTAACACCGATTATTGAACCAGCGCCACCCCAAGGAGACCTAAATAGGTAACCGAGTATAACTCTTGGATCTAAGGTAGGACTGACTAACCTAACTTCTCCACCACCAGGTGCCCATGTGTCATAAGCCCCTCCAATGAACATCCAATCAAAAACGAAAAATAATGCACCAACGCCTAAAACTATAAGGTGATAACCCAGGATATTAGTCATTTGATTCTTATCTCTCCAATCTGTTGAAAAGAAAGGAAAATCTTGCTCAAGTTTTTCAGGACCTGCTAAGGAATGATAGATACCACCAAATCCTAAAACTGCAGAGGAAATTAAATGCATAACACCAGCCACAAAGAATGGGTATACATCAGTAACTTCTCCACCAGGACCTATTCCAAATCCAAACATTGCAACGTGAGGCATACAAATTAAGCCTTGTTCCCACATTGGTTTATCAAATGTGAAATGACTTACTTCGAATAACATCATTGCACCGGCCCAAAAAACGATGAGACCAGTGTGTGCAATATGAGCTCCGAGTAAACGGCCAGATAAATTAATTAATCTGGCGTTACCTACGTACCAAGCGTAACCAGTTTCTTCAATACTCTGGTTAGGGGCTCTAAGTAAACTATTAAAGGGCGTTTCCACGTGGTAGAACCTCCTCAGGGAATACAAAGTTTTCGTGTGGTTGATCCACAGAAGACATCCATGCTCGCATACCTTCGTTCAAAAGTATATTTTTTGTATAGAAAGTTTCAAATTCTGGATCTTCTGCTGCACGAATTTCTTGGCTTACGAAATCATAAGCTCTTAAGTTTAGTGCTAAGCCAACAATACCGATTGAAGATGTCCACATACCCATAACAGGTACAAATAGCATCAAGAAATGTAGGAAACGCTTGTTTGAGAAAGCAATACCGAAGATTTGACTCCAGAATCTATTCGCTGTAATCATTGAATAGGTTTCTTCTTCTTGAGTTGGATCAAAAGCTCTAAATGTTGAACTTTGAACCTTACCATCTGTATAAATACTTGTATCTTCATACAAAGTGTTTTGTACTGTAGCTCCATGGATAGCGCAAAGTAGAGCACCACCAAGAATTCCAGCAACACCCATCATGTGAAATGGATTTAAAGTGATATTGTGAAAACCTTGAATGAACAGAATGTAACGGAAGATTGCTGCAACACCAAATGAAGGTGCGAAGAACCAACTATGCTGTCCTAAAGGATAAATAAGGAAAATGCTTGTAAAAACTGCAATTACTGCTGAGAAAGCTAGTGCGTTGTATGGTCTAATTCCAACAAGGCCAGCAATTTCAAACTGACGAAGCATAAAACCAATAAGGCCAAATACTCCATGTAATGCTACGAAGTTCCAAAGACCACCAAGTTGTAGCCATCTTACGAAACTACCTTGGGCTTCAGGACCCCATAAAAATAGAAGACTGTGTCCCATGGCATCACCAGGGGTACTTACAGCTGCTGTTAAAAAGTTACAACCTTCAAGGTATGAGCTTGCAACTCCGTGTGTGTACCAAGAGGTAACAAATGTTGTTCCGACAAACCAACCACCTATAGCAAGATATGCACAAGGAAGTAGAAGTAGTCCGGACCAACCAATAAATACAAAGCGGTCGCGCTTCAACCAATCATCGAGGACATCAAACCATCCTCTTTGTGGGGCGCTACCAACTGCGATCGTCATGAGAAATCGTTTTTAGCTTCGGGATACGCAGTGACTGTAACAAAGATTGAGAGTAATGTGGGGAAATATCTGTATATCTGAAATGCCTTGTAAAGCTTTCCTGACTTTTTTATTAAAAATTAGGTAAGAATACCTCCTTAGTTTGTTAAATTATCTGAATTAGGCTTTAAAAAAAGATAAAAATGAATTCAGACCTCAGTTCTTTCGATAAAATCGAGCAAAAAATTGGTGGATCAAGAAAAATTTCAAATTATATTATTGGAGGAATGCTAACGATAGGAGGTATTGGTTTTCTTTTGGCCTCTATATCTAGCTACACAGGAAGGGATTTATTACCTTTAGGAAATCCTTCATCTCTATTGTTTATTCCTCAAGGAATAATAATGGGAGCATATGGCGTAATAGCCAATTTATTAAATTTTTACTTGTGGTATTTGGTTTATATAAACTTTGGTTCAGGAAGTAATTATTTTGATAAATCATCAAAATCTGTAGCAATAAAAAGGAAAGGATTATTCAAAGATATTGAAGTTAAATTAAATTTCGATGAAATTAAATCGGTTAAGTTGGATATAAGTGAGGGATTTAATCCAAGAAGAAGAATCGCTTTAGTACTAAAAGGTAGAAAAAAACCTCTCCCTTTAAGCGGAGCAGGTGAACTTAAACCATTGCTTCAAGTTGAAGAAGAAGGAGCTCGTCTTGCTAAATTTCTTGATGTTAATTTGGAGGGCTTAAAATAAAAAAAAGATATTTTTTAAGAACATTATCTTTTATACAGGTTTTGTTTTTAGTGCAAGCTTGTAGCTATAAAAAACAGTTTGATTCAAACTATTACTGCAAAAAACTTAAATTTAGTTGTATTCAGAGTAATAAAGTAGTCAATTTCAAAACTTCAAAAGGTAATTTTGAGGTTAAATTATTTGGTAAACATAACCCAGTAACAGTATCAAACTTTCTGGACAACATAGACAATAATATTTACGTAAATCAAAAATTTTATAAAATAATAAATTATCCCCAAATAAGTTTTATACATGGTGGTGTTAATCCAGAAAATAAACTTTATATTGAACGAAAACAAAAACTAAATAAGATAAGTCAATCAATACCTCTAGAAATTAAATTCAAAGAAGAAATTAAACCAAGATATAACTATCAGATAAAAAATCCTAATGAAACTGAAAATTTAGTTAATACTTTTGAGAGTGGTTCAATCGCAATGGTTAAGAGCGGTAAGAATATGTCTTCATCTACTGAATTCTTTTTCGTAACTAGTAAGATTCCAGAACTAGATGGAAGATATTCTATTTTTGGAAAGATTATTAAAGGATTAGATGTACTCAAAAAAATTAATAAAGAAGACTACATTAAATCAGTTCAGATAACTAATTAAATTTCTAGAGAATATTTGTTTATTTTCAACATTTCTGTATTAACTCCCGAAGCGCGTTTAAGAGCCACCTTACCAGTCCTCGCTATTTCAAGGATGCCGTATGGCTCTAGTAATTTCTCTAAAGCAACTAACTTCCCAGGATCTCCAACTACCTCAAGAGTTAAGGCCATATCTGATACATCAACAACTTTTGCACGGAAAATTTGCACTATATCAAGGATATTACTCCTGGTATCTTCTTTCGATGAAACTTTTAGTAACATCAATTCCCTCTCAACAGCTGCGAGATTAGTAAAATCTACAACTCCCAGAACATTAAATAACTTATTAAGTTGCTTAGTCATTTGTTGAAGAGTTTCATCATCACCTTCTACAACCATTGTTAACCTTGAAATCCCTTTAGATTCTGCAGGTCCTACTGCAAGGCTATCAATGTTGAATCCTCTTCTAGCAAAGAGACCTGAGATTCTACTCAAGGCTCCAGATTCGTCTTCTACAAGAACTGATAATGTATGTTTCATATTTTAAAAGGTTTTTAAATCTCTAATCCATTCATAAGAAATTCTATTGAATACTGAAGGGTCTTCATCATGGATACAATGCCCTGAATTGGATACTATTTTTAATTTTACCCATCTATGGAAATTTGCAATCTTTTTACCAACAAACAAAGGTATGAAATTATCTTTTTCTCCCCAAATCAATAAAAAAGGAACTTTTTTTGAGGCGCTAAGTTTTCTCAAAAGGTAAGAAGCTTGAAAATTTTCATCTCTTGAAGACATTCCAATACACATTGCTCTTAATGATCTAGCTGAAGTTCTCCTTAAAACTGGTTTTGTTACCAAATCTATTAGTTCGCTATCAATATTATCTTTTTTAAAATATGCAGAATTTAGACCAAGTTTTATTACACCTAATTTAATTATGAAAAATAAAATAATCTCTAAAGGAAAAAAAATAAAAAATATTTTTATAAATCTATCTTTAAATTTTTTAAATAATGATTTTTTTGTGATCGATTTTTTTTCTTGAATTTGATCTGGCAGAGGCGATGCAATCACTGTTGCAATTTGGTCCTCTAATGAAACAGCACATGTTAAAGCAACTAGTGAACCTAAGGAATTGCCAATAAGAATGACCTTCCCCGAATTCTTTGGTCTTATCACCTGTGAAATAAAGTCTCTCACTTGATTACACCAAATCTCATTATTTAATCTTCCAATTTGTCTTATTCCCGGTTGATCTGAATCTCCAAAACCAATTAAATCTAAGGAATAAGAGGCACAATTCCTTTTCGCAAAATATTCTAAATTGTTTCTCCAATGTTTTCGATTGGCGCCAAATCCGTGGAGAAAGATAATTGGAATTTCATTATCTTCACCTATAACACTCCAACAAATTTTAAAACCATTCCAATTCCAATAATTTGGAAAGTTTATATTTGCGGCAAAATTATTATTCATATATTTAAAAATTTTCAAGATATTTGCATTATCTACTTTTTTAACAAATAAATGTATATTGAATGTAAATTATAGTAATCATTAAATTTTACTATGGCTAAGGAAATTTTTAGTATCGCAGCAGTTTTTTGGATACTGATACCAATTGGGTTGGTTGGTGGTGCTTTGTTATTAAAGTTTCAGGGAGATTGATTCTCACGAATACATTACAATTTGAGTTATGGTCTACAAATTAAGTAAATCTTAAATATGAAGATTCTTTTAGTAGGAGCAACAGGGACACTTGGTAGACAAATAGCAAAACAAGCTATAGAAGATGGACATGAAGTTAGATGTTTTGTAAGAAACCCAAGAAAAGCTTCCTTTCTACAAGAGTGGGGTTGTGAACTAACAAAAGGAAATTTATTAAATTCTTCTGATATTGAATATGCATTGCAAGATATTGAAGTAGTTATTGATGCAGCGACTAGCAGGCCAGATGATCCAAAAAGTATTTATGAAATAGATTGGGATGGAAAACTTAACTTATTTAATGCTTGTGAATCTTTAAATATAAAAAGGGTAATATTCCTCTCCATCCTTCTTACAGAAAAGTTTAGAAATGTTCCTTTGATGGACATAAAATTTTGCACTGAAAAACTTCTTGAGAAATCTGCTTTAGACTATACAATCTTCAAATGTGCAGCTTTTATGCAAGGAGTTATTGGTCAATTCGCCATCCCAATTTTGGATAGTCAAGCAGTATGGATGAGTGGGACGCCTACTAAAATTGCTTATATGAATACTCAAGATATGGCGAAAGTTATTGTAGCAGCAGTAAATAATCCAAAAACTCACAGAACTTCATTGCCATTAGTAGGTCCCAAAGCATGGGATTCAAACGAAGTTATATCTTTATGTGAAAAATTTAGTGAGAAAAAGGCGAAAATTTTTAGAGTCTCCCCTTTCCTAATTACTATTACACAAAAAGTAGTTTCTTTCTTCCAAGATTCTTTAAATGTTGCTGAAAGATTGTCTTTTGCTGAAGTAACTAGTAGTGGGGAATCATTAGATGCTGATATGAGCAAAACTTACGAAATATTGGAAGTTAAAAAAGAAGATATGACATCACTAGACAGTTATATAAAAGAGTACTACCAACAAATACTTAAAAGATTAAGGGAAATGGAAGCAGATCTAAATATTGAAGAAAAAAAGAGATTACCCTTTTAATATTGCAATATTAGAGGTATATAGTATATTTGTACTATATTAATATTATTGATTATGTCTGTTTCTAAATCTAAAAATCTTGAAAGAAAATTAGATATTTTTGCAAAAGAAGCAAAAAATGAATTGAATAATGTTTGTGGATCTTCATTATGGGAAAGCCTTGGCTTTGTTTTTTTTGATCAGTTACAGGATTCTGAAAAAATTGCGAAAGCAAATTTTTACTATGGTCAACTTCAAATAATAAATGAAATTAAATTTTCAATTTGAATTGAATTCTTATTTTTACGTATGTAATTTTTCTTAAATCAATTTTGGCTAATCTTTTTCTGATAATATAAATTTAGTAAAAGATTAATTAATGATTGAAACTTCAGGTGTAATTGAAAAAGAGCAAGGTAATGGATTTTATTTGGTTACCTTAGAGCAACCTGAAGGTCATCAATGTTTGTGTAGAGCTGCAGGTAAATTGACTAAATTTAGAATTAAATTATTAGCTGGAGATAAAGTTTTAGTTGAGATAAGTCCTTATGATCTCTCTAGGGGGAGGATAACTTATAGAGAACGAAATGCAGGGGGGGCTAGAACTACAACTAATAAAAATAATCCCAAGAGGAATAATAAGTAAAAAAATTTCTTTAGATAATTTTTTTTATAGCTTCTTTAAACTCACTTCTTTGTTTTACTCCTTGCCATTGTTTTTTTAATAGTTTTTCTTTAAAAAGTTGAACTGTTGGTGTACCATTAATACCAGCTTGTTTTGCAATATCTTGATCTTTATCAATATCTATTTCAATGCCGAGAACGGCACCTTCTAGTTCTTTAATTATTCTTTTTAACTGAGGTTTCAAAACATGACATGGGCCGCAGCTTGGGGAACTAAAAATTACTAAGATAGGTTTTTTACTCTCGTGATAAAGTTTCCTTAATGCATAACTACCTTTTTGCCATTCAGAATTCGAATCAAAAGTATCTTCATTAACCTCTTCTTCGTTAAAATCTGATGAATTAAGTTTTTTTTCTGGTTCGGGTGTTTCTCTGATTATAGTTTTTGCTAAGTTTTTCTCGGCTAGCCATCTTTCGGTAGCTAGTGCTGCCATGCACCCTGTTCCTGCAGCGGTAACTCCTTGTCTCCACTCAGAATCAACAACATCTCCTGCTGCGAAGATGCCTTCAATAGATGTTTCTGGTCTTCCTGATTTGCAAGCAATATATCCTTTATTATCTAAATCAATTTTGTTGTCTAAGAACTTCGTATTTGGTGTGTGCCCTATCGCGTAAAAAAGACCTCTTATATTAATTACCCCTTTACCTTCTTGAGAGTGGATAGTTTCTATTCTCTCAAGCCATTCAGAACCATCTGCCTTATCAACTTTTGTGTTCCAATGAATTTCTATCTTTGGATTAGCTTTTACTCTATCTACCATTGCTGCGCTAGCTCTTAATTTTTCTGATCTAACAATCAAATGCACTTTGCTTCCATACTTTGTGAGATATGCTGCTTCTTCACATGCAGAGTCACCCCCTCCAATAACTGCTAATTCTTCATCTCTAAATTGTGGGGTAGCCCCATCACATATTGCGCAAGCACTTATTCCTTTACTCCAGAATTTATCTTCATTTATCACGCCTAATCTATTTGCACTTGCTCCAGTTGCAATAATAATTGAGTTAGATTTTATAGTCCCTTCTAAAGTTTTTAATTCAAAGGGATGCGAATCAGTATTAATTGAGATAACATCACTTTCGTATAAATTAGTACCCCATCTTTCTGCTTGAGCTTTCATTAGATCCATTAATTCAGGACCTAGTACTCCATCTGGAAAACCTGGATAATTTTCAACAAATGTTGTAGTCATTAACTGCCCACCAGGAATTCCACCAGAATTAAATCCTGTAACCAGCAATGGTTGAAGATTTGCTCTTGCTGCATATATTGCAGCTGTATAACCTGCAGGTCCGGAACCTATAATTACAACATTTTCTACGTTTGAAATCTTCTCTTTATTTTCCATTTATTTACTAATTTCACTATTAATAATAATAAACAAACCCAAATAACGTAGGGCGGATTTCACTCGATGTATTTATTAATTAGTCGTTGACTTTCTGGTCTAATAATTCTTTTAATTCCTTTGGGAAGTTTAAAACAGAATCTTTTAAATTTTCGTTCTTTTCTCCAATATGTAATATCCACTCTCTAAATTCTTCTGCAATTGCATAACTGTCTTCATATCTTTCTAAAGTATCCATTGCAGATATTCTGTTGGTAGCCCAACAAGTTGCAATGTCTATCCTTTTTCTAATGAAATTGTCCATTCAAATTTAAAAGTTGTATATAGATAAACACATCAAGCAGCTTACATATTGTCTAATAAGTTACAACTTCGTACTTCCAAACAATAATTTAATCTTTAATTTATATTTGAGCTGATTCGTACGCTAATTATAAAGAAAATATAAAGAATCAGAGTTAGACTGCCTCGCTGTGATTGGCAAGTAGTCTTTCAACTTCCTCAAAACCCTCTTTAGCTGAATTTATTGCAAGTTCCTCACTAACTTTTTCTTCTGATATTAATTTTGCGGATATTTTCTTTAAAAGAGATTCTTTATTTTCTCTTAGTGAACTAACAATTTCTTCTTCAATGATAGATTTTATTGCTTTAGAAATTATTTTTTTGTCATTAGCTTCCTCAAATGTGCCCTGGACTAATTCCTGAATAAATAATCGATGCACCTCACTACTTCTTAGAAAGCTTTCTGTGGCATTAATAATTCCTTCAACAAGGGCTTCATCAGGTTCAGAATCATTTTCTGCTAGCTTAAATTCCCAATCTAAATGTCTCCTTTGCCAACCTGCCGAGTGGAGACTAGGCATGACTGTCTGTGAATAGGTATCGACTGACATTTCATAAATTCTCTCTGCTAATTTCTCGCACCAGTCTTTACCATGCTTTTCTAGATTTTTCTGCATAGCTTGCCTTGGAACTGCATGACCACCATGATGACTGTGACATACTCCATCAGGACATTCGATTGCTTTTATACTCATTGGATTAATAAATACCTATATATTCTAAATAGCTATTTTTTATAGAAAAGAAAATATATTTTTAACAAAAATCCAAGACTTTTGACTTTCTTCAATTTATATTTAATATGTTAAAAAAATAAATAAATTGACAAAGATACTTATTCCTTCTGAAACATGCTCCGGTGAAAGGAGAGTTTCTGCTACACCAGAAGCGGTAAAGAAGTTAAAGAGCCTAGGATGTGAAGTTTATATTGAAAGATCAGCAGGAAAATTATCAGGATTTAGTGACTTATCATATGAAGGATCGGGCGGAACAATAATAAGTAACTTAGATCAAAAAATTTGGAGTGAAGCTGACCTGATATTTTGTGTTCAAATTCCTTCAAGGGATAATTTAACTAAATTAAAGAAAGGCGCTGTTCTTCTTGGTCTTCTTAACCCATATGGCAATAAGGAGCTTCTCAGGATTATTAATAGTAATAAGATTTCAGCCTTATCACTAGAATTGCTTCCGAGGATTAGTAGAGCTCAATCTTCTGATGTTCTTTCTTCACAGGCAAATATCGCTGGATATAAAGCAGTTCTTTTAGCTGCAAGTGAGTTAGATAGATATTTCCCAATGCTTATGACTGCAGCAGGGACAGTCCAACCTGCCAAAGTAGTGGTTCTTGGTGGAGGAGTTGCAGGATTACAGGCAGTTGCAACAGCAAAAAGACTTGGTGCAATAGTATTTGTATCTGATATTAGACCTGCTGTTAAAGAACAAGTAGAGTCCTTAGGAGCTAGGTTTATAGAACTTCCTGAAGTGGACGAAAAGCCAGGAGAGGCAGGAGGTTATGCAAAAGCTGTAACACCCGAATTCCTCTCAAAACAGAAGGCAACTTTAACTAAATATTTATCTGAAGCTGATGTTGCTATATGTACTGCGCAAGTTCTAGGTAAAAAGGCACCTGTTTTAATAGATTCTCCCATGATTGAAAAAATGAGGCCTGGTGCAGTAGTTATTGATTTAGCAGTTTCTCAGGGAGGTAACTGCGAAGGAACAAAATCAAATGAAACTATTATCAAAGATGGGGTAAAACTTATAGGAGCGGGCGAATTACCCTCTTCAGTTCCTTATGATGCAAGTTCACTTTATGCTAAGAACTTAACATCTTTGATTACACCATTTATAAAAGATGGTGTAATTAAATTAGATAAAGAGGATGAACTCATTTCTGGATGTTTATTAAGTGATGAAGGAGTTGTTCTTCAAAATAAAATTTTTGAAAATTGAGGTTTTAAAATTATGTCTTTTATAAGTCTTCTTTGGGTTCTTTTACTTGGTAGTTTATTAGGCCTCGAGTTAATTGGAAAAGTTCCTCCTACTCTTCACACACCTCTAATGAGTGGAGCAAATGCAATTTCAGGAATAACAATGCTTGCAGCCTTGACTTTAATTGTAAAAGCAGAAGGTAACGTACCACTTTTAATCATTGGTTCAGTTTCTCTTGGGTTTGCTCTTTTCAACGTTGTGGGCGGTTTCTTTGTAACTGATCGAATGCTCGCGATGTTTAGTCGTAAACCATCAAATAAGAAGTAATTTTTAACATGAATCTACCTGTAATCATTAAATTCGTTATCGACCTTCTAGCAGTACTTTTGCTGGCTTTGGGAATAAAAGGATTGTCAAAAGTAAAATCAGCAAGGGATGCTAATAGATTAGCTGCATTTGCAATGTCGCTATCAGTAGTAGGTTTACTTTCTTATTATTTAGGCACTTCTGGAATTGCTATTCAGTCTTGGATTTGGATAATAATTGGATCAATTATAGGTAGTTTATTCGGAGCAATACTTGCAAAAAAAGTACCTATGACCTCCATGCCTGAAACAGTGGCATTGTTCAATGGTTGTGGAGGAATGTCATCACTTTTAGTAGCATTAGGAGTAGCTATTTTTCCTATATCTGGTGGCCAAGAAAATTTTGATTTTTTTAAGTCACTGATTAACGAAGTTTCAATATCTGTTTCTATATTTGTTGGTGCCATAACTTTCACAGGTTCAATTGTAGCGATGGCAAAGTTACAGGGTTGGCTGTCAACTCCAGGATGGACTCAAAGCAAAGTTAGACATTTCGTAAATATTGTTTTTGCAGTTGCTTCCTTGATAGCCTTTTTTGATTTAATAAACGGCAATACAAGTTCTATCTGGCTTTTAGTTATAGTTTCTTCTTTATTAGGTATTGGAGTCACTTTGCCAATTGGTGGAGCTGATATGCCAGTCGTTATATCTTTATTAAATAGCTATTCAGGGATTGCAGCAGCCGCAGCAGGTTTCGTTGTAGATAGTCAACTTTTGATAGTAGCAGGCGCAATGGTTGGAGCGGCAGGTCTAATACTTACTCAAGTAATGTGCAAGGGTATGAATAGATCATTGGTCTCAGTTCTTTTTGGAGGATCTTTATCTGCACAAAGTACAGCCTCTTCTGGTTCAGGAGAATATACAAATATAACTTCTTGCAGTGTTGAAGAATGTGCATTGACTTTAGAGGCAGCCAACAAGGTAATTATTGTTCCTGGTTATGGTCTAGCAGTAGCTCAAGCTCAACATACTTTAAGGGAAGTGACAAAAAAACTAGAGCAAAATGGTATTGAAGTTGTTTACGCAATTCATCCTGTAGCAGGCAGGATGCCTGGACATATGAATGTACTTTTAGCAGAAGCAGATGTTCCTTACGAACAACTTAAAGAGATGGACGTTGTAAATCCTGATTTTCCAGCAACGGATGTTGTTTTAGTTTTAGGAGCAAATGATGTGGTTAATCCTCAAGCCAAAAATGATAGCTCTTCTCCTTTATATGGCATGCCAGTTCTTGATGTGCAGGAAGCAAGAACTGTATTTGTAATTAAACGTGGTATGAGTGCAGGTTACTCCGGAATAAAAAATGATTTATTTGATCTGCCAAATACCTCAATGGTCTTTGGTGATGCAAAAAAGATACTGAATGATTTGATTGGAGAATTAAAGGATCTTGGAGTTGGGGAGAAATAATAGTATATCTTTTAGTTTTTCAGATTACGTAAAAAATAAGCCATTTCGAGAAGTTTTACCTTGGATAGGTGGCGACTTACAAACTTTGAGAGATACTTTTGTTATTGATTTTGGTAAATCAAAAAAAAATAAAAAAATATTCTTTCCGATTAATAAAATTCTTTCTAAAAAATTTGAATGTGATTATCTTTTAGGTTTTTTAGAATTACCTGAAAACTTAAACTCCCTTAGGGGTTTTGTAATCGTTACACATGGTTTAGGGGGCTCAACTAAACGGTTTGGTTTAAGAAGAATATCTAGGAAATTAGCAAATAATGGTTTTGGAGTTCTTAAATTAAATCTAAGAGGATCAGGATCAGCGAGATATTTAGCTAAAGGAAATTATTGTGCTAGATGCTCCAGTGATGTTATTTCAGCAATTAATTATTTTAAAAAATTGATTAATTTAGAGTTCAAAGATCTTATGAAAAGGAATAATAATCTTCCAATTTACGGAGTTGGATTATCTTTAGGCGGAACAATTCTTTTAAATGCCTGCCTAGATTACGATGAAAACATAGGAGAAAAACTTTTAGATGGCCTTGCCTGCGTGAGTACCCCTTTAGATTTATCTTCATGCAGTCTCTGTATTGAAAAACCTAGAAATTCTATCTACCAAAAATGGTTACTTCACCGCTTAAAAAATCAGTTATGGGAGGGATTTAATGATGAAGGCAAACTCCTTGATAACGAGAAATTAAGAATAAAAATTAGAAATTTAAAAAGTATAAGAGAATTTGATCAGAAGTTTACTGCTCCAAGTTGGGGATTTAATTCTATAGAGGATTATTATATTAAAGCTTCTCCAATATTTAGAATCCAAAACTCAATAAAAAAATTACCTTCAATGCTTTTTATTCATGCCAAGGATGATCCCTGGGTTCCATATAATGATACTTTGAATTTAAAAAAAGAATCTATTGATAAATTTACTATTTTTATAACTGAAAAAGGAGGTCATAATGGTTTTCATTCGATTAATGGCTGCTGGTCAGACGAAGTCGTAAAGAACTGGTTTATGAGTATCTAGGACTATTTAAAAATGGTGTTTTTTTGAAAATCCATTTTTCTATTGGTTTACCGTTAATAATATGCGAGGTAAAAATTTCAGAAATTTTTTCTGGAGAAACTTTCTCATACCAAATACCATCAGGCCAAATAAGAAGAATTGGGCCGTTCTTACATACCCTTAAACAGTCAGCTTTTGATCTTAATATATGTACGTTTTTTGTACAGGGATTATTCTCAAATTTTTTTAAAGTCTTTTTCAGACATTCCCATGTTTTTTGACCTTCATTCCCTTTAAAGCATTTCTGTTTTGTGGGTGTTGCGCATAGTAGAAGGTGTTTATTTACCCATTTTGTCATTTTTAAACCCCTTTGCCATACTGCCATTAAGGCAATTCTAGGGCATAATACAAGTACCCGTTAAAACTTCTAAACTACTGGTACTGAGAGATAAGTAAAGAAAGAGATTAAGAAAATGTCTATGTTTATGGGTTTTTACTATAAATTTTTTAAATCTTGCTCTATTTTCTCAAGTTTTTTGTTTAGTTCTGTTTTCTCCTTCAATAGAGCTTTTTTCTTTAATTGAAGCTCTTTGTTAAATGGAGAATTAAAGTACTTTTTGTAAGCTAGAAAAAATACAGCCAGTGCTACAACAATCCCTAACGCACCAATTATTAGTATGGGAGAAGATGGAAAATCGTAGAATGGAACAGATAGTAATAGCATTTAAACAAAACCTGGAATTATTTGGCCTGTTGTTAAGTAAGCTCCGACAGCAGCAATTAATCCAAGCATTGCGAATCTGCCATTAAGAGTTTCTGCAACAACTTTTTCTTTTTCGATTGTTTTTACTTTAGGGTTTGAATTTGTCATTGGATTTGAAATTAGATAGTTTAAATTTTCGTTTTGAAATTGCTTGGTTAGATAAGCAACGAGGATAGCTGTGAAGAATACGATTACAGCTAAAAAACCTGAAAGAGGAGACATTAGAAAATACCTGGAATTATTTGGCCTGTAGTTACATAAGCCCCCAAAAGTGCAACTAAACCGATCATTGCCCAACGACCATTAACTTTTTCTGCATTTTGAGGATATCCATCGTAAGAAACAGATTGATCAACATAAGGACGAGGTTCAGTTGGAAAAATATTTTGCCTTCCACCTGATTCTGTTGTTATGTATGAAGAATTAGTCATTGGGTAAATAATTTAATTGTTAACAAACGTAACATTTTTATTAATTAATGTAAAGAAAAAGGTTAAAAATATGCGTAATTCGGTATTTTTAAAACATTTCTGTCACAGATACGTAACAGTTAGTAATTTATGTTTTAAGTTGAAGCTAATAACTAAAAGATCATGGAGATATGAAAAAGCTTCTTCGGATTTGCTTTTGACTGATCAAAATTAAATAATGACAGATCCTATTCTCTACTTATCAATGATCCTTGGGCTGGTAGGGGGTATATATTGATTTCCTCTTTAAACTCTGGACCATAAGCTTAAATTTAAGAACAAAAGTGATGAAATCTTTTATCATCAATGTCAGCAATTAAATCATATTCCTCTAATTTTTTTGTAATCCTTTTATATTGTCTCTTACTTAGAACCTATTGTAATAACTGGGTTCTTAGGAATTGCTTATAAGGTTTAAAGTGAGTTAATTGTATCAGATGTTTTTTTTATATTCACTTTTATCCAATACTTACGTATTTTTTCCCTTTTTTAATTTCTTGCTCAACAAAAAGTCTGGCCCAATTGTCTACTTCAAGAATATCCTCCAATTCGGGACTCAAATTCAAATTCTCCATATGTGATTCACAAGCTTTACTTATAAATGTTGGAATTTCTTGAAAAGAAATTTTTTCTTTGAGGAATTGTTCAACAGCTATTTCATTAGCAGCATTTAAGACTGCAGGCATAGTCCCAGAAGATTTTCCTGCCGCATAGGCAAGTCCCATGCATGGATATTTAAACTCGTCTGGCTCTTTAAAAGTTAATTTTCCAATTTCACTTAGGTTTAATCTTTTCCAATTTGTTTTAAATCTTTCAGGCCAACTCATCGCATATAAAATGGGTAGTTTCATATCTGGCCAACCTAATTGAGCTAATACTGAAGAATCTTCCATCTCAATCATTGAATGAATAATACTTTGAGGGTGGATAACTATTTCGATATTTTCGTAAGAGGTCCCAAATAAATAATGAGCTTCTATAACTTCTAATCCTTTATTCATAAGAGTTGCAGAATCTACAGTTATTTTTTTTCCCATATCCCAATTAGGATGTGAAGTCGCATCTTCCACTGTGACATGCTTTAAATCCTCAACGGCCCAATCTCTGAAAGCACCACCAGAAGCTGTTAAATGTATGGCTTTTAAACCCTTAGGCATCTCTCCTGTTGAAAAATCTGCATTTTCATAATTAGGTAATCCTTGTAAACATTGAAAGATAGCAGAGTGTTCTGAATCAGCAGGTAAGAGCCTACTATTATTTTTCTTTAATGCAGGTATAACAATTGTTCCTGCCGCAATTAAAGTTTCTTTGTTTGCAAGTGCAATATTTTTCCCCGCATTAATTGCTGACATTGTTGGAATTAAGCCTGCACAGCCTACTATCCCTGTTACCACAGTATCTGCCTTATCCCATGCTGCAACTGCGTTAATCCCCTGCTTTCCACCTAAAATCAAGGGAGCATCATCCAAATCTAAGTTATTAATATTATCTTTTAAATCTTCTATAAGACTTTCATCCTCAATTGCAACTACCTCTGGTTTATGTGTTTTAACTTGTTCAGTTAATAAATTAATATTTCTTCCTGCAGAAAGAGCTACGGCTTTAAACTTATCAGGCTGCTCACTAGCTATTTCGAGAGTTTGAGTCCCTATTGAACCAGTAGAACCGAGCACAGTAATGTATTTCAATTTTCTCTGATATTTCTAATATCTTCCCATTTAAAGGTGTATTTAAAAAACAAAAATTTCAAATTGGTTTTTTTCTTAAAATTTAGACCCTTATCCATGTTGTTATTTCCTTTGATTGATCAATAAGTTCAATACCTTTTTCTTTTAACAAATTCCTGATTTCATCCGCCTTCGCATAATTCTTTTCCATTTTTGCTTTCAATCTTTCATCAATAAGCGATGATATTTCATCTTCTTTTATTTTACTTTCTTTTACTAAAACCTCTTTTTTAAGACCAAGTACCTCGGACAACTTTTCAAGAGTTTTAAAACTCTCAAGTAGAAAGAATTTTTCATTTAGGTCTATTTTAAAACCTTCAACCCTTTGAAATTGGTTTAAAAAGTTTTTTAATGGTTTCGCTAAATCGTAAATAATTGCAATAGCACCTGCTGTATTAAGGTCATTACCAAGAGCCTCAGAAAATTTAAGCTTTTTTTGAGATAATTCAATACTTATTTTCTCTTTATATTCTTCTTCGAGAGATTCATTTTTTTCAATAGATCTAAAAGCACCTTTTGTAAGGTCCATAAAAGAAAGGGCTACATTAATGTTTTTCCAAGCTTCTGAAGCACTCCTTAAAGCTTCTTCAGTAAAATCGAGTGGTTTTCTATAATTCACAGTCATAACAAAATATCGCAAAGTCATAGGGCTTATACCTGACTTAATTAGCTCTCTGATAGTTTTAAAATTTTTAAGTGATTTACTCATCTTTTGTCCATTTACATTGACCATCCCATTGTGTAACCAATAGTTTGCTAGCTTTTTGCCATTGGCTGCTTCTGATTGGGCGATTTCATTCTCATGATGAGGAAAAATCAAATCAGAACCACCTAAATGGATATCAATAGTATCTCCTAATTCATCTTTAACCATCGCAGAACATTCAATATGCCATCCCGGTCTACCTTTACCCCATGGCGAATCAAAAAATGGTTCATCATCTTTAGCTTTTTTCCATAGTGCAAAATCTTGCGGATTTAGTTTTTTACTATTTTCCTCATTAGCCATTCTTCCTTGCTGATTGATATTTTGTTCTTGTATATTTTGATTACTTAGCTTTCCATAATTTTTATTTTTAAAAACAGAATAATAAACATCTCCATCTCTAGAGTATGCATAACCTTTGTCCTCGAGGATTGTTATGAAGGAGCAGATATTACATATATGATTAGTTGCTCTTGGCATACTATCCGGTCGCATTATCCCTAAAGAATCCATATCTTTATGAAATTCTAAAATATTCTTTTCAGAAACTTCCTTCATTGAACTGCATTCTTCTTTCGCTCTTTTTAAGATCTTGTCATCAATATCTGTAAAATTTTGAACATACTTTACTTTGAAATCACTGTAAATTAAAAATCTTCTCAATACATCCCATGCTATATAACTTCTGGCATGACCAAGATGACATAAATCATAAACAGTTACTCCACAACAATAAATTTTTACTACATCATCAATAGGCTTAAAAACCTCAACTCTTTTGCTTAAAGTATTAAAAAGTTTGATCATCTTAAACTAAGTATTTCATAAGGTTTATTTTGTCTCCATCCAGTTGTCTCCAATTCCAATATCAACTAAAAGTGGCACATTTAATTTTACACAATCTTCCATAGTCTTCCTTACTAATTTCGTCGTAATTTCCAAAGAATCTGGTTCAACTTCAAACAATAATTCATCATGTACTTGTAAAAGCATTTTTGCGGGAACGTTCCTTTCTATGAATTTCTTATTTAGTTGAACCATTGCAATTTTAATAATATCCGCACTTGAACCCTGAATTGGTGCATTAGCTGCGGCTCTTAATGACTGTGCTTCCATGCCAGCCCTTCTTGCAGATTGCAGGTCAATTTCGTAAGGATCTTTCCCTATTAATCTTCCAAGTCCATTTTTATCGAACTTAAATTCTCTTTTACGACCAAAAATTGTTTTTACATAACCTTTTGACAAGGCAAGCCTTTCTTGGAGTTCAAGAAATTTGAAAATTTTTGAATATCTTTCTTTGTATTTTATTAGGAATTCTTTTGCCTCTGGAGTACTTACGCCTGTTGAACGGGCAAACTTTTTTATACCCATACCATAGATAACTCCAAAATTTATTGTTTTCCCAACTCTCCTTTCGTCGGATGATATTTCTTCTTTCTCGAAAATTAATCTTGCAGTCAAAGAATGAATGTCATCATTTTTATGAAATGCATTAATTAATATTTGTTCATCCGCTAAGTGAGCAAGTATTCTTAATTCGATCTGAGAATAATCAGCTGATAAAAGTTTCCAATTTTTTTCAGGTAAGAATGCTTTTCTGATTCTTCTACTAAATTCAGTCCTAACCGGAATATTTTGAAGATTAGGATTGCTACTACTGAGTCTTCCAGTTGCTGTAGCAGCTTGATTAAAGTTTGTATGAACCCTTCCTGTCTTTTCGTTAATAAGATTTGGAAGAGCATCAATATAAGTACTAAGTAATTTGCTGAGAGTTCTATGTTTTATTAAGTGTTGGATTATTTCATGCTCGTCGACTAATCTCTCAAGAACTACTGCATCCGTACTCCATCCTGTTTTTGTTTTGCGTGATTTCTTTTTATCCAAATTTAATTTTTCAAATAAGATCTCACCGAGTTGTTTTGGTGAAGATAGATTAAAATTTTCTTCTGCTAATTCATAAACTTTACTTTCAATATCTTCTAAGGTACTTTTTAGTTCTTTTGAGAGTTTATCTAAATAAGGGATATCGATGGTTATTCCATTCATTTCCATTTGAGACAATACAGGCTCTAAAGGCAGCTCGATTTCTTCGAACAATTTGATTAATTCATCTTTTTCCTTTGAAAATCTTTCTTTAAAAATTTTGACAATTTTAAAAGTTAGAAATACATCATAACCGCAGTAAATACTTGCTTCATTAATATCAACAAATGAAAAGTCTTTATTTTTTCCAACTGTTTCTTTAAATGAAGGGGGCTTAAATGCAAATAATCTAAAACTAATTTCACTTAACCCATGCTTCTCCTGGTTATTAAGAAGGTAGTCTGCTAACAAGGTGTCAAAGGTTACGCCTTTAAGATCAAGTCCATGATTAAAAAATATTTGCCTATCAAATTTAGAATTTTGGAGTGCCTTTTCTTTTTTTGGATCTTCTATCCAAGTTCTTAGTTTTGAGAAAACATCTTCAATTGATAATTGATTGGGAGTCTCCTTTTTTGTTTGATGACCAAGAGGTATATAAAATAAATCATCATTTTCTTCCCCAAGACATAACCCTATCCCAACAAGTTCCGCATCGATTGGATTTAAACTATTGGTCTCTGTATCTAAAGAAACTATCTCATTGGTCTTGTCTAATCTTTGAATTAATTTATTAAGTAATTCGAAATCATTTACAATAGTTACCTTAATTTTAGGGATTTTATTTTCACTATTTTCTAATTCATTTTTACTGGAGACTTTTGGTACCTTCCCCTCCTCTTTAACTACATTATTTTTGTCAAAACCACCTTTGCTGAAAGTTGAATTGAAAATATCAATTTGTCTAAGAAGTGTTGATAATTCTAGTTTTTGCAGTGACTCTGAGAGAAGTTCTTGATTTATATTTTTTAATTCATAACCATCACTTAATATCAAAGGCACTTCAGTATTTATTTTTGCTAAATCCCTGGAAAGAAAAGCATTATGTTTATCATTTCTGAGTTTTTCTATAACTGAACCTTTGATGAATCCTTTATATTTCTTATCGTTGTTCTGCTGAATCTTGTCCAATGTATGATAGATTCCATCAAGAGTGTCGTTCTCTTTTAGTAGATTAATCGCAGTTTTTGGACCTACCCCTTTAATACCCGGAATATTATCAGAACTATCACCAGTTAGGGCTTTAAGATCAACTACTCTTTCTGGCGCAACACCTAATTTTTCTTTTACTCCATTTTCATTCATAAGAGTTGGATTACCACTTTTCGCATATGGACCACCACCCATATAAAGTACATAAATATCTTTTTGATCATCTACTAATTGAAATAAGTCCCTATCTCCAGAAAGAATATTCACGCACCATCCTTTAGAAGAAGCATCATTTGCAATTGTGCCTAGGAGATCATCTGCTTCGTATCCTGGAGATTTAAAAATTGGTAAATTAAGGCTTTCTTCTAAAATGATTTCTAGTTGTTCAATATCCTGAAAAAAAACATCTGGTGCTACATCTCTATTGGCCTTATAATTTGGATCTAATTCATGTCTGAAAGTTGGTTTTTCGGTATCAAACGTAATACATACACCCTCAGGACTAATATTTTTGCAATTATCCAGAAGACTTTTTAGAAATCCATAAGTGACACTTGTTGGAAATCCCTCTTTGGTGGTTAAACCTCCATCAATCCCTTTGCTAAATGCATAGAAGCTTCTAAAAGCAAGTGAGTGGCCATCGACTAAAAGTAAAATTGGTTTTTTAGAGTTTTCAAATTTTAAACTCATTTTCTCTTCTTAGCCCAAGGTGGAATATCAATAAAGATTTGCTCTCCAGGTTCTAATCCGTCAATGACTGAAGTTTTGTTTCCACTACTAATACCAATTTCGATTTTTTCAAATTTGGGAGAATTGTTTTTATCAACTTTCAAAATTCCTTTTTCACCTTTTTCTGTGACAATAGAAACTGTTGGCACTAGGATTTTTTCTTCATTACCTTCGACTCTAAATTCAAGATCTGCAGTCATTCCAATTTTAATTTCTTCAAAAATATCTTTAAAATTTAAAGTTACTTCGAATGAGGTTACATTATTATCTTTTACAGCTCTTGTAGCTATTTTTTTAACTATGGCACTATATTTTTTTGAGGGATAAGCCTCAATTCTTACAGAGGCTTCTTGACCTATTTTTATTCTGCCAATGTCACTCTCAGGAACTTTGGCAACAATTTCAAGACCCTCTGATAGTTCAAAAATAAAGTTTTTGGTTTTAGGGTCTGAACTTAAGTTTGTACTTGGTGTGACATAAGATCCTATCTCCGCATATTTTGCAGTTATCTTTCCTCCATAAGGAGCTTTAATTAGATAGAAACTTTTTTCA
>QCBJ01000009.1 GCA_003281645.1 Prochlorococcus sp. AG-347-G20
TTCATAGTTTATCTCGCAAAAATTAAAGGATTTCAATGTCCAAAGATATAAAATTTAATTTCTTAAACTCTGATGAAGAAGAAAGATATCAAAAACATTTGACCCTCAAAGAAATAGGTTATGAGGGCCAACTAAATCTTAAAAACAGCTCAGTATTGTGCATTGGGGCAGGTGGGCTTGGTTCTTCCGTTTTGCTTTATCTAGCTGCAGCAGGAATTGGGAGAATTGGAATAGTTGATAACGATCAAGTTGAAAAGTCTAATCTCCAGAGACAGATAATTCATGAAACAAATACTATTGGCAATCTTAAAATTGATTCTGCTCGTGAAAGAATTAAAAAATTCAATCCTAATTGTGAAATATTAACCTTTTCAGAGAGAATTAATCCTAAAAATGCTCTTGAATTAATAAAGGAGTTTGATGTTATTTGTGATTGCTCGGATAACTTTGGCACAAGATATTTAATAAATGATTCATGCCTGATATTAAAAAAACCCCTAGTCTTTGGAAGTGTACAAGGCTTTGAAGGGCAAGTGAGTGTTTTCAATTTATATAAAAATAGTCCTAATTTAAGAGACTTGCTTCCAGAATCACCTACAAAAAATGCTGTCCCTAGTTGTGCAGAATACGGGGTTGTAGGTGTTTCAACAGGTTTAATAGGAATTCTTCAGGTAAATGAAATTATCAAAATCATTTTGAAAAAAGGTGAAATTTTAGATGGGAAAATTTTAATTTTTGATCTATTTAATATGAATATGAAAAAATTACATCTAAAAAGTGATCAGTTAAATAAACGAATAAAAAATCTGTCTCAGTTTGAGAGCTTTTATAATAGTGATGAATATTGCGGGAAAAACGATGAAATTAAAAGTATTAATGCTAATGACTTTAATAGTTTATACAAAGCAAAACCTAACAAAATTCTTTTAATTGATGTTAGAGAAAATGAAGAGTTTTCTAAATCCGCAATAGAGGGATCTATCTCAATTCCCCTGAGTGATTTGAAGCAAGAATCTGACTTAAAATTTATTCAAAAAGAAAGTTTAAATAAAGAGGTTTTCACTATATGTAAATCGGGTAAACGCTCTGAAAAAGCTTCAAGAATCTTGTCTAAATTCAAAATTCAGTCAAGATCTATTGAAGGCGGCATTGAAAAAATAAAAAAATATTGTGCAAATAATTTTTTAAGAATAAGTTAGTAATCAACTCCTCTTTTTAAATCAACTCCCACATTTGCATAATGCTTATGACAAACCATTTCAGAGTAAACATCAGCTAGTTCAAAGTATGAAGGTTCATTTTTACACCTTCCAGTAATTACAACTTCTGTATCTGCTGGTTTTTTTAAGAGCGTTTGATGTATTGATTCCACAGGTAACAACTCTAAATCAACAGTAGGATTCAATTCATCTAAAATAATCGTTTTATACAAGCCAGACAAAATAGCAGCTTTAGCAATTTCCCATGCTCTTTCAGCCTCAATATAATCAATTGGTTGTTGTTGACCTCTCCATACGATGGCATCTCTGCCTGAACGCAAATGATCTACTAAATGAGGGTAACTCTCTCTCAAAGCTTCTATGGCAGCATCTTCGGTATATCCATTTCCACCTTTTAACCACTGTAATATTAAAACTCGATGACTTTTATCTTGAGATATTCCTTTACCAATAGCTTGAAGAGCCTTACCGAGTGCACTTGTGGATTTACCCTTTCCTTCACCTGTATAAATCTCAATTCCACCACTAGAACTACTTTGTTTGGATAGTTCTGATAAGTCTCCTATCAAACGTGGTCTCATTTCTGAGTGGAGTTGAGATATTCTTACCAAAGAGGGTGGGGCTGCCCTTCCAGTAATAATTATTTCTAATCCATCTGGACGATTTTGCAGAGTATCAACTACTTCATTGATATCAAGCATTCCTAAATCAAGAACTGGATTTAACTCATCTAGTACAACTACAGAATAAAGAGAACTAGCAATTGCTCCTTTAGCAATATTCCAACCTCTTTCGGCCTCACCAACATCAAACTTTGTAACTTGGTCAGCAGTGAAAAATTCGGATCTTCCTGTCCTTACATGGTCAATTAAATGTGGAAAGCCTCTTTGTAAAGCCTCTATAGCTGAATCTTCGTCATATGGTCTCTCAGGGCCTTTTAAAAATCTTAGAAGTAAAACTCTTGACTGTCTTTTTTCACATATTCCTAATCCTATTGTCCTGAGAACTACTCCCAAAGCAGCCTGACTTTTCCCTTTACCCTCTCCATCATAAATATGTAATTGACCTTTTGATCTCTCTTGACTGTCACTTGCTGTGACAATTCCAATTCCTCTATTTCTACTCGTATTCGTCAATTGAACAAAATTAGTAAATTTAATCTAAGATATAGATAAGAATATTATTAAAGATTTAATAATAAATTCAACCTATTCATAGGTAATTTGAATTTTAAAGTAATTAGCATGTTCAATCAACTAGAAATTCTCTCTGATGAACAAAGTGAAAAGCTTTATACAATTAGAAGATACATTAAGAATCTTGATAGTGTTTGTATTGCTTATTCCGGAGGAGTTGACAGTACATTAGTAGCATCATTAGCATTCGAGCAATTAGGTAGCAAAGCAATTGCCATAACTGGAATTTCTCCTGCATTAGCCACTACTCTTCGTGAAGAAGCAAGAAGGCAAGCAAAATGGATTGGAGTAAAGCATATGGAGATTAAAACATCAGAATTAGACCAATCAAGTTACAGTAAAAATCCTAAGGATAGGTGCTTTGCATGCAAAAAAGAGCTCCACAAACATACAACCTACCTCTCTAAAAAACTTAATTACAAGATAGTTTTAGATGGAGTCAATCTGGATGACCTTAAAGATTACAGACCAGGTATACAAGCCTCAAAACAAGCAGGAGTTATCTCTCCCCTTGCAAAATTTAAAGTCTCAAAACAAGACATTAGGGATATATCAAGAGCATTGGGTTTTCCTTGGTGGGATAAACCTGCTCAACCTTGTTTATCATCAAGATTTCCTTATGGCCATGAAATAACTAGTGAAAGGCTAAAAATGGTTGAGAAAGCAGAAGAATATCTTAAAGAATGTGGAATATCGGAGGTTAGAGTTAGATGCCAAGGCTCAACTGCAAGAATAGAAATTCCTCAAGATGAATTAAAGCATTTTTTTAACAAATATAATTTTAGTGAGTTAGTTCAATATTTTTCTAATTTAGGATTTAATTGCACAAGTTTAGATCTTGAGGGACTTGTAAGCGGAAAATTAAATAGGTAAATATTGTCAAACAACCGTTCTGATCTGATTAGAGACTGCTGAAGGTGGATTTCGCTCAATGACACGCAAAGAATGTTCTTTAGCCATCAAAGATTCAATTAAATATTGACTAGCTAGTTCAGGCATCATATTTTGACCACATGTAAAAATATCAACCGCCGAATAATTAGATTCGGGCCAAGTATGTATTGAAATATGAGATTCTGCCAATAATGCAATTGCCGTAACCCCCTGAGGCTCAAATTTATTACTTATCAAATTCAAAACTGTTGCATTTGCCAATTTAGCAGCTCTATTTAAAATACAGCGCAAAAAGGATTCGTCATTTAATTTTTCGCGATCGCATCTATAAAGTTCCAACAAAAGGTGTTTACTTTGATGAATTAATTTTTGCTCATTACTTAACGAATTTAAAATTTGACTTTTTTTGTAGATTTCCATTTAAGAAATTTATATGAAATTAAGATTAGCTTAAAAACATGCTTTTTAAAAATTATAAGTGAATCATTTGTGAAGAGCCTAAGAAAGACTGATTAAATTTATCTAAATGTGTCGCACTTATAAAACATTGACTATCTTTACCAACAGAATTTAATAATAAATTTTGCCTGGTTAAATCTAATTCCGCCAAGACATCATCCAATATAAGTATTGGAGGAACATTTAATGTTTTAGTTAATAAATCAAGTTCAGCCATCTTTAAAGCCAAGATAAAAGTCCTTTGCTGTCCTGAGGAACCATATTTTCTAACTGAAACATTATTAATTAGAAACTCAATATCATCACGATGAGGGCCAAAATTACATTTACCAGTCAATGCTTCTATTGAACGCTGATTTAAGAGTTGTTCTGCTATTTTTTTACTAATAACTTCTTCTTCTTCCTCTTCTGGACTTATATTTTGTATCCCCGATAGATAATTTATGTCTATTTGCTCTTGAGATTTACTTAAATGATTATGCCAATATTCAACATATGGTTTTATTTTTAATAAAGCTCTTCTTCTGCGCCGAAAAATTCTTGTACTTATTATTGACATTTGAATATCAAAGCTTTCAACAATATCTGTGGATTGGGTTTTTAAGAAACTTTCCGAACGCCAAAAATGACTTCTTTGTTTTAAAAGCCTATTAAATCTACTTATCAGGTCTAGATATACTGGTTCAAGCTGAGATACGACTTTATCAATCCATGTTCTTCGATAACTTGGTTCACTTCTAACAATATCTATATCATTAGAACAGAAACATACACTCCGAATATAATTCTTTATTTCACTCTGTTTTTTCAAGATTGATTCATTAACATAAATTCTTTTAGGACCTTTACGGAATAAATTTAACTTTAAATCGTCTTTAAAATTTATCTGTCCTATAACTACAGCCATATCACTACCGTTCTCTATTAAATCTTTATCGCTTAGTGCTCTATTAGATTTTAATTGACTTAAAAATTCAACCGATTCAAGTAAATTTGATTTGCCAATACCATTGCAGCCAAGAACAATTGCTCTTTGCTCTTTTAGATCAATTTCAAAACTTTTATGGTTCCGAAAATTATTAATTTTTAATTTATTTAAAAAAATTTTTTTTGTGCATTCATTAATTAAATTAGCTAAGTTTAAAATATTTAGATTTTCTTTAAAGAAATTGAAAAATTAAAGGGCATGTAGCTCAGTTGGATAGAGCATCAGATTCCGGTTCTGAGAGTCGGGGGTTCGAATCCCTCCATGCTCGTAAAATGATTTTTAAAGTTTATATCCCATTACTCTTATTCCATTTGGATCTAGTATAAATCCATTTTCCTTTAAACTTAAAAACGAAGATACTGGAGCCTGTACAGAAATACTGCATCCAGGCATTTCTCTATTTATTTTCTCAAGAGTTTCTTGAAGCAATATTGAATAATAAAGTTGCTGATTATTACCTGGCAATGCACTTAAATTCCACAAGTTAGCATTCAATCCCCTGTCGGATGTAACCCTTACAAAGCCATATAATTTAGTTTTTAATCCATTCTGTATGGTAAAAAAGAAATTACTTTTCTGGATAGCCTCATAAAGAGGTTTTATTGGAAATGTCTCACAACCACAATTCGCTAAAAGTTTGTTAACTTCTTTAGCTAATGGGATTTGAGAAGAGTTAACAAAATAACCTTCGGGAAGAACAAGTTTTTTTTTAGAAAAATATTGCAATTATCAACCTGTATTTCTCATGCCAGCTGCTATACCATTAATAGTTAAAAGTGCTCCCCTCAATAGTTCACTTCTGCTGTAAGCTCTTCTAGATTCATCTTTATCTATAATAAATTCGCTTATTGGGGGTTGTCTTGTCTGGTCTCTTAGTCTTCTAAGAAGTGAAACCTGTAAAAACCCTAATGGAATAATTGTCTTATTTCTCAAGCTTACTGATGATTTCAAGTCTCTATCAGATTCTAGGAGCTTATTTTTACCAGTAATTTCAAGTATCAAAGATTTTGTAAGATTATATTCTTTAGAAATTACTTCAAAAATATCATTAAAAGAATCTTTATTTTCTTTACTCCCAAGAGTATCAACATAATATCTAGCAACTTCCAAATCCACCTTAGATAGTGTCATTTCTACCTTAGATATGAGCATCCTAAAAAATGGCCATCTTTGATGCAGAACTCTTAATAATTCAATTTGTTGTGGATCAGAATTTAATTCAGATGACAATGCAGTTCCGACTCCAAACCAACTTGGCAAAAGAAATCTACTTTGTGTCCAACCAAATACCCATGGAATAGCTCTTAAACTTGATAAATCTTTTGCACCTTTTTTTCTTCTAGCAGGCCTACTAGATATCTGTAATTTACTTATTTCTTCTATTGGAGTCACCTCTTGAAAGAAATTTAACAAATCAGGATTCTCGTGCACTAATTTTCTATAATGAGACCTTGATGTTTCTGCCAACCTAGACATTAATTGATTCCATTCTGGAGTAGCGTCAAGTCTATTATTGACTAAACTATTTTGAATTACAGCTGTAGTGACAGTCTCAAGATTGTACAAAGCCAGTTCGGGAAGGCTATATTTGGAAGCTAAAACTTCACCTTGTTCTGTTATTTTTATTCGTCCCTTTAAAGTGCCGCTTGGTTGAGCCAATATTGCCTGATAGGCTGGTCCTCCTCCTCTGCCTACAGAACCACCTCTTCCATGAAAAAGTCTTAGTAATATATTATTTCTACTTGAGAGATTTTGAAGAGCTATTTGGGCTCTATGAATTTCCCAATTACTAGAAACAAACCCCGAATCTTTATTGCTATCAGAATATCCAAGCATTAATTCTTGCAGAGGTTTAAAAGATTCGCCTACTTTTGGCAATAATGATCTATAGAAATCTAATTTAAACAACTTTTCCATTACTTCTGGCGCTCTTTTAAGGTCTTCCACAGTTTCAAAAAGAGGAACAACTAATAATTTTGACTTTTGTGAATTTTGATCAAGAAGTCCCATTTCTTTTGCTAGTAAGAGAACTTCAAGCAAATCAGATGCACTATGACTCATTGAAATTACATAAGAATGGCAAATGCGACTTCCAAATTCTTGCTGCAGTCTCTTAACCATTTTAAAAACTGAAAAGGTTTCTTCTGTAGTTTTTGTCCAGTTTATGTCAGATGGAATTAAAGGCCGTTTTGTATTTAATTCGTCTATGAGCCATTTAATTTTCTCTTCCTCAGACATTTGGTCATATTGAACAGATAAATCAAGATAATTTGTAAGCTCTTGTATAGCGTCACTATGCCTTGTACTCTCTTGACGAATATCTAAACTTGCTAAAGAAAATCCAAAAATATGAACTTGAGTAAGTAATGTGTTTACAGACTCACAAGTTAAATCTGTACTAATCAAGCTATTTTTAATTAGTTCGAGATCATAAGTAAATTCGTTTACTGACTTGTAATATAAGTTTTCAACTTTATCTATATTTTTGTTAGCTATTTCTCCCTCTAAGTCAAATTTCCACCCACTATCAGCTAATAAATTATTTCTTTCTTGTGTTAACCTTAATTTTTCTAAAATATAACTTAATTTCAATCTGTAGGGTTCTGATCTATACCTTGTAGCTCTAGCCTCATATATTTCAGGGAACTTAACCCTATCAGTTTCGAGTGACTCTAATAGCGAGGAACTGACTTGACTCCATTGCATCGAAACACTTAATTGATCTCTAAGATTAGACGTAGCAATAATATATCTTTCCAACATCAACTGCCTTTGGTAGCAAGCAGTTCTCCATGTTATATCAGGAGTGACCGATGGATTACCGTCCCTATCAGAGCCTACCCATGAACCGAAGTTACAAAAAGATTCAGAGGGCATCTGAACATCTGGATAATTTTCGGTGATTGCCTCAGCGATTCTGCCCCTCAATTGAGGCATCGCATTAAATAAAACTTGTTGAAAATAATGTAAGGCATAATCAACCTCGTCTAAAACTGAAGGTTTAAATTGATGCAATTCATCAGTTCTCCACCAAAGTCTTACTTCCTCTTTTAATTGGGTTTTTAGAGAATTTTTTTCTTCTTTTGTAAGAAATTGCTCAATCTGTATTTTTTTTAACAAATTTGCTACTCTTGTTTGTTTATGTCTAATAGTATGTCTTACGATCTCCGTCGGATGTGCAGTAAAAACTAAACGAATATCCATTTCCTGCAATAACTCCTCTAATTTTCCTGGTGGTACATTTAATTTCCTGAGTCTGTAAAATAATTCTCTAAAAGTTACTGGAGCATTTTGCCTAGCCAATGCTGGGGCAAAAGGATCAAGATTGTCGGGCGATTTTTGAACATCCTTATTGGTAAAGCTTTGTATATATCTATCTTCCTCAACTCTTTGTTCCAAAATATTCACTAGTTGAAAATACAATGAAAACGCTCTTGCTGCTGCTATGGATTCTGCTAAATCCATAGAATTTACAATATCAACTATTTCACTTTTAAAAGTTGTTGAACTATCGCTATCAATTTGTTTTGAATAACTTAATTCTTTAAGCTGTATCAATCTCTCTGCTTGATCATCTGGGCATTCCTCTCTAAGCACAGATTCCCAGAGATCTTCAATTAGAAGACGATTACTATCAAGTGGATCATTGTTACTTATCAGATCCATATTATTATTTTTTGTCTGTCGAAAAGATTCCATATAATCATTATGTCACAAGTGAAAATGTTCAGATCAAAGTTTATTTAAATAATCAAACATTCTTGGCTTCACTCCTAATCATTTCTTCGATAGAAATTTTCATTATCTGCTCAATAGAAAGGCCTTTTTCATATTGATTTATCCATTTCATGGATTGATTGCCTTCTTCTAGCACTTTATAGATAGGATCTAAAAGATGTTTCATACCAAAATCCTCTGCTGTGGATGATAAATCTGATAATAAGTTTTGAATCCATTCTTTACAAATAACTTTTTTGCCATCTTGCCAGTGAATTAACTCTGAATTCAGACTATCTTTAGCAGCATTAATTTCATTTTGATCACATATTTCTGGCAACTCATCTATAGAAAAAACACTAGCATTCATAGGATCTAAGGTATTTATATTTTCAAAAAGATTTAAAATCCTTAGTTCTATCATGGCCGTTATCCCTAAAAGTAAATTAATATCGTGAACAAAATCACAAATTCTTAATTCCAAGCGATCAAGAATTAAAGGTCTTTGGGGACCATTTGGTCGGATTGAAGACCAAAAATGCCTAATATTTTGCATTTTTTTATTAGATATATTTTCCTTTATCCAGTCGATATAAGAATTATGATTCACAAAAAAAGGTACCCTGCTAGGTGTTTTAGGAAACTGGATCCATCTCTGAGAGTGATTATTCGTAATTTTATTGTTTAAAAAAGGTGAACTAGCACTTAATGATAGGTATAGAGCAGCCTCAGATCTTATAAGTCTTATAGCTGTAAAAAGTTTATCTAAATCATCTATTCCTATGTTTATATGGACACTTGAAGTTGCGATAGATATTCCATAATTATCTTGAATAAATTGATGATAGACGTTGTCAATATCAGATCTTTGAAATTGAATATCATGCTTAAAACAAAGGGTGGATGAAGGAATGATTGTTAAATTTTTAGTATTAAGCCATTTCCTTAACTTTTTTCTTGGAGTTACTAATTTCTCGAATAAAAAATTGTAATCTTTTTCAGGTGTTGTTATGTATTCAACATTTCTGTTATCTGGCTCTTTTACAAAATCAGAAAATTTTTTCTCAATATCAGCTGAAACACCAATATGAGAATCTAAAGAACCTGTAAAAAGTTCCACCTCAAAACCTTTATAAAGATTATCTTTACTCATTTATTTATTTAAACAGGCTAATGCTTTTAGTATCCCCTTAGCTTTATTAATTGTCTCTTTATATTCATTTTCAGGAGAGGAATCTGCAACTATTCCAGCACCTGCCTGAACCGATACACTATATTTTCCATCTTTTGAGGGTTTAACTATCATTGTTCTTATTGTAATAGCCGTATTTAGTGCACCATTAATATCAATGGATCCATAAACACCTGCATAAGGTCCTCTGGCATCATTTTCAAAGTCTTTAATTAATTGCATTGCTCTTATTTTTGGTGCCCCAGTTACTGTTCCAGCGGGAAAACATGCCTTAAGCAAATCCCATACATCAGTATTATTTTTCAAGATTCCCTGAACTTCACTCACTATATGCATAACATGTGAATATTTTTCAATAACCATTAAATCTTTGACCTGCACAGTACCAGTTTCACATACTCTTCCAAGATCATTTCTTCCAAGATCTATTAACATTACATGCTCTGCTATCTCTTTTGGATCTTTTAATAAATCCTTTTCTAATTCCAGATCTTGTTTAGGATCATGCCCTCTAGGTCTTGTACCAGCTATTGGTCTTAAGCTTGCAACAATTTGACTTTTTGTATTAATTTCAGCTTTAACCATAACTTCAGGACTTGAACCTATCAAATACCATGAGCCAAAATCAAAAAAAGACATATATGGAGATGGATTAACCATTCTCAAACTTCTATATAAATTAAAGGGATCATTATTGACTTGAGTTTGGAATCTCTGACTTATAACTATTTGGAAGATATCTCCATTTCTTATGTACTCTTTTGCAGAGAGGACTGCATCTTCAAAATCTTCTTTCTTCCAATTACTTTCAAGATCTAAATTTAAATTCTCATTTTCATTCCAATCTAAAAACTCATTTTCTCTTAGAGGAACTCTCATTAAATTTCTAGTTTTCTGAATTTTAGAAATTGAATTTAGATACAACTCCTCAATCGAAAACTCTTTTGACGAATTTGTATCTGCGTAAACTACTGAGGTTATGCATCTTTTGATTTGATCAAAAATAACTAACTGATCGAAAAACATCCATGAACCATAAGGGATATTGTTTTCTGTAATTTTATTTATTGGAACGCTTGGTTCTATTTGATTTATTAATTCATAACCCCAAGAGCCATATAACTGTCCAATTGATGGTAAGTCATCAAGCATGGTTGACTTATATTCCTTTGTCCAACTTCTTAAAATATCAAAAGGATCACCCTTATGTATTTCAGTTTTGCCATTATTCCAAGTTTTAACTATTTTTTCTCCGTAACAAACGGCTTCCCAAAGAGGTTTAGTAGCAACAATACTCCATCTGCCCAAACTTTCCCCACCTTCAACAGATTCAAGAAAAACACCATGGGAATCTCTTGAGGATAATTTTAACCAAGTTGACAATGGAGTCTCTAAATCTGCTGGCCAAGTTTCAATAATAGGTATAAAATTTTTACCTTCTTTGTAAGCCTTTAAAAAACTATCTTTCTGTGAGCTGATCATATTAATAATGTCAACCCAAATTATAATTATTTTCTTCTTTTATATCAACTTTAAGGAAGTTAATCAAAAGTATTCTTAGTTGTAAATTTCAAACCAGCAGGATTAGGATTCTCACCTATTCTTCTCGGATTATGACCTACTTTTTCTCTGCCTTCATTTACTTTTTCAGGGAAAACACCATCTTTTGGGTGTAAAAATTCAATATCGCCACCTGGGAAAATTCGGTAGATTTTAAAATCTTCAATTCTTGGTTTGAAGGCTCTTAATTGAGTCCCTAATGCGAGGCATTGTTCTTTTCTTGCAAAGTACATTAAATTATCACCTTCATGCATAATAGCCGCTCCACCAGTGGGCAATTCGAATGCTTGTTCCTTTGAACTTTTCCATACAATTGCATATTTTTCTTCGGTTTCTGCTGAGTTCAATAAACCCCCAGTACTTCCTATATGCTTTGGAAATTGACCAACTAAAGTTTCAGTCATCCTTGATTTTGAGTTATTTCTAATAAGAAACTAGCATTCATATTTTGCAAAATTCGCAATTGATATGAAATTTTCTACATTATTTAATATATGGAAAACTTATTTCTCATTTTATTTTGAATCTGAAATCGGAAAAAATACTGTCAAGCCTGTATCACGCCTTTGTGTGACATGCCCCCCTAAACTAGCTAACAACTTTTGAGTAGCATTTTGACTAAGTTGTAAACTGCCAGTTTGAGGATTCCAATTTAAAACAGGTCCGATATCAGAACAGTTATCTTTTTTTAGAATTTCTTTTTGATTACTTTCTAATTTTTGTACTTTCAATTGAAGTTTAAGTTTTTGACCAGCGGGTCTTAATTCTAAAATTAATGTACTACCTTCTTTTAATCCTCTAGTATTTTTATCAATTAACCCACTTAACATTAATTCCAATTTTTCAGAATCACTCAAAATTTGCGGAAGTTGATTAGGGATATCAATCTTTAAAGAAATCCCACGTCGATTTAATTGTTTATTCCATAAAGGGGCAAGCTTTTTAAAAATTTCGGCTAAATTAATTTTTGCCAAGTTATTTAATGACGGAACTTCTTTACTCACTAATTCTGCTGCATTAAAGATTAAACCAAACCTATCAATTTGTTCATTACATTCATTATCTATTTGAATTAAACGATTTTTCATTGATTCATCCATCTTATATTTTTTTAAAGTAGAACTTATGAGGGTTCTTATCGTTGCCAAAGGTGTTCTTACTTCATGAGATATTGCACGTAATAATTTTGCTTCAGTTATTTGCACATTTTTTTCATCGTTTTTTACATAATTCTGTATGTGATGATTTGGCACAATACTTGCTAATTTTGCCGATAAAATTGGCCAAAATAAATGTTCAAATTGATTATTAATATTAAGGCTACCTAAGTTATTGATAGCATTACGAAATTTTACTCCTTCCTCATGATTTTCTTGATTTAATTTTGTATGCATTAATTCTATTGAAAGTTTTAGGCTTTCTTCATCACACTTCATTAATAGAATTTTCTTATCTTTTTCTCCAACAATTGATAATATACATTGAAAATTTGGGGTGATTATCATTAAAAAAGGTTCATAACCATCTTCTTGACAAAGATTTAAGACTTTATAAGTATTAACTAAATCAAAATCTTTTTTTATCTTATCTGAATTATTGACAGGTAAAAAACCTGCATTCTCATTTTGAAAGTATGGAAACCCCTCTGGAGACCAGAGCCATCCATGAAGTTGATTTAAAAATTTTTTATCATTAAAAGCAGGTAATGGAGAGGCGATCCAAATCCCCCCCTGTTTATAATTTTGAGATAAGAAATCTTTTTGAATAACTTCTAAAGAAGCCCACCACATTCTTCTGGATGTATCATCATCTACATGTTTAGTTTGAACTCCTTTAATCAAAAGGTTTTGAATTTTTTTTATAGTTATTTGTGATTTCATCAACTTCTTAGTGATCTTGAACGTTTCAATATAGATAAAACAAATCCAATAGATATAAAATTAGTCAACAATGAAGTTCTTCCATAGCTCATAAAAGGAAGGGGAATTCCAGTTACTGGTCCTAATCCAATAGTCATAAATAAATTAATAATTATTTGGAATAAAAAAATTGAGGCTATTCCAATAACAATCAGAGATTCAAAATTAGTCCTAGCAATTGTTGCAGTATTAATAAGTTGTTTAATCAAAAAAAAGAACAAAAATAAAACTATCATGCACCCCACAAAACCCAATTCTTCGCCTAGAGCACTGAATATAAAATCAGTATGTTGTTCTGGTATAAATTGCAAATTAGTCAGCTTACCTTGTAGCAAACCAGTCCCAAATAATCCTCCAGAACCAATTGCAATTTGACTCTGTATCAAATGATATCCACCACCTAATGGATCTCTATTTGGATCTAAAAATAAAACTAATCTATCTTTTTGATATTCTTTTAAGCCATATTGCCACATAATTGGTGTCAATTTTGCCACTAATAAATGAAAAGAAATAGCAATAGCAGAAAAAATAATTTTCTTTTTCGAAGATCTATAAGCAAGATATCCTATAAATGGAATCCAGAAAATAAGAAGAGTTGGTAATGTCAAATATAATATAGAAGTGACAAGACAAAACACTAATATCAAAAGCCACTCTATTGGCATTTGCGACCAATAGAGCATTACACCTGTCAAAACAAGTAAAACTAAAGATGTTCCTAAGTCCGGCTGAAAGAAAACTAACAACCAAGGAATAACAACTACTAATGAGGGCAACACTAAATCTCTTTTTTTTAAAATTATTTTTTTGTCAAGTACTAAAGCAAGAGTTAATACAGTACTTAGTTTAGCTACTTCTGAAGGCTGAAAAGAAAAGATGCCCAAGTTTAACCATCTTTGAGCTCCAGAAACTGATATCCCAAAAAAATAAATTAGTAATAAGGATATTACACTACAAAAATAAAATGGGACCAAATACTTTCTAAGTCTCTCTAACGGTATATAAGAAATAAAAAATGCTAAAAAATAACCTAAAAAACCAGTTAGGATATGACTTAAATAATTCGAAACTAAAAAATCCCCCTGAATACTTTTTATTAATAAACCCGAAATAATTACTAAAAACAGGGGAATAATAAGTAATGGAGAAAGTAAAACCCCTCTATTAAAGTTTTCTTTTTTTGGTAAAAATCCTCGCTTATTTAATAAAGAAATTCTCCTAAACATCAATTATCTGTTTACAAATTGGTTCTTAATTAATTGAGCTAAATTATCAAATGCAATAGAACTTTCTTTATTGGGCTGGCTTATTGAGATTGGTACACCTTTATTGCTTTCATCAACGAGAGGGATTTCAATAGGAATTTGGGCTAATAATGGTAAACCATTTTCTTTAGCTAATGTTTGTCCACCTCCCTTACCAAAAATTTCATATTTTTTACTTGGCATATCCGGCGGAATAAATACTGACATATTTTCTACAATTCCCAGTAAAGGCACTCCCAGTTGTTTAAACATTGCTAATCCCCTCCTAGCATCTTGCAAAGATACTTGTTGAGGAGTTGTGACAACAATAGCTCCAGTAATAGGAACAGATTGAGAAAGAGATATTTGAGCATCTCCCGTTCCTGGAGGCAAGTCAATAACCAAAAAATCAAGATTATTCCATTCAACTTGGTACAAAAATTGTCGAATAATACTATTAAGCATTGGTCCTCTCCATATAACTGGCTGACCTTCTTCTATGAGGAAACCCATTGATACCAATGAAATTCCATATTTATTTATTGGTATTAATCTTTGATTACTACCACTACCTTCTGTAACCTTTGGATTCTGTTCGGCGACTCCCATCATTGAGGGAGTATTAGGTCCATATATATCCGCATCCAGCAAACCAGTTTTTAAGCCTAATTTACCGAGAGAACAAGCTAAATTAACTGCAATGGTACTTTTCCCAACTCCACCTTTACCACTGCTAACAGCTATGATATGGCGAATTCCATCAATGTTTTGCAACTCAGGAGTATTACTTTGAGTTTTAGATTCTGTTTTGGAAGGATCATTATCTATCTCTATTTGAACATCTTCAATATCTTCAAAATCCAGTAGTGCTTTTCTAACCTCTTGTACAATTCTATCTCTCTGAGAATTTGCAAATGATGGCAATGATAAAGTTACGATTACTCTCGGTATAGTTACTCTTACGTTTTTAATCCAGGCTAATTCAATTACATTTTTCTGTGATCCAGCATCTAGAACTTTTTGTAAAGCGAAATTCGCATCTTCTATTGTGGTCATTAAATTTTTAAATATTTTGACAATGTAGTCGACAGTTTAAAAGATTAAGAACTATGTCGAACTATCAAATAATAAGCAATAAGGACCCCCTAAGAGAAATTATAAAGGGAAACTTATAATTAACCAAAAAAATTTTTTTCTTCAAGATTTACTAAATACATGTTCAGAGAACCTCCTAAAAACTCGAGAGAAAAAACAAAAAATCTCTTATTAACTCTACAAGACAAAATTTGTTCAGGGCTTGAAAATGTAGATGGCAAAGGAAAATTTATAGAAGAATCCTGGCTAAGAGACGAGGGGGGTGGTGGAAGATCAAGAGTGTTGAAAAATGGTTCTATTTTTGAGCAAGCAGGGGTAAATTTCTCTGAAGTACAAGGAAAGGAATTACCTCAATCTATAATCTCTCAAAGGCCCGAAGCAAAAGGTCATGAATGGTTTGCTACAGGAACTTCTATGGTGTTGCATCCTAAGAATCCCTATATTCCTACAGTACATCTGAATTATCGATATTTCGAAGCTGGTCCTGTTTGGTGGTTTGGAGGAGGTGCAGACTTAACCCCTTATTATCCCTATCTTTCTGATGTGAGAACTTTTCATAACGAGCATAAAAAAGCTTGTGAGAAAGTTGATAAAGATTTGCATAAAGTTTTCAAACCATGGTGTGATGAATATTTCTTCTTGAAGCATAGAAATGAATCAAGAGGCATAGGAGGTATTTTTTATGATTATCAAGATGGTTCAGGTAATATTTATAGAGGAAATAATCAAAATGGAGAGGCATCAAAAGCTTCACAAAATATTGGCAAATCTAATTTAAATTGGGATAATTTATTTTCTTTAGCGGAAAACTGTGGACAGGCATTCCTACCTTCATATTTGCCCATTATTGAAAACAGAGTTTCTCAAAAATATACTTCTCTTGAAAGAGAATTCCAGCTATATCGGAGAGGTAGATATGTCGAATTCAATTTAGTTTGGGATAGAGGGACGATTTTTGGACTACAAACAAATGGTAGAACTGAATCTATATTAATGTCCTTACCTCCTTTAGCTAGATGGGAATATGGATATAAAGCTAAAAAGGATTCTCGAGAGGAATTTCTCACATCAATTTTTACAAAACCCCAAGATTGGTTAAATGATAAAGAGTTAGAGAAATTCTGTATTGAGAATAATATTTTTGATTAAAATTATAGAATAAAATTTTAAAGTATCCTAAATAGGTGTTTTAAATAAAGAACCATCACTTTTTAATTGTAGTTTTTCTCCAAGTTCATTTTCTAAAGAAATTAATTCATCCCTATGCGCTCTTAGTCTCATGAAAGTAGATTCATTTTCATTTTCGTTGATCAACCTTAATTCAAATTTCTCCTCTCTTGCTGATTTTTTAAAATAAACAATACCTGACAAAGGGCCACCAATAAATCCCAAAAGAATAGGCCACCAACCTAATTCAGGATATATTTGAATAATTACTAATCCCAATGCACAAGAACCAAATGCTCCAAGCAAACCTAAAAAAATTGCTAAAAATTTACTAGAAACAACTTGACCCTTGAATATTAAAATTCTTTGTTCAAAATCTCCTCCTGTTTGCTTCCATCCCCTCAAATTAAGCCATTCACATAAATCATTTAAAACCTTTACGGGCTTCTGAGAAGATGAAATCTCAACGATGGTTGTTCTATCTTTACTGGAAGCCCTAAGAAAAAAAAATAATCCTATGGCCAAGAGAATTGTCAGCAATAAAGTTGAATTTAAGGAATAGGACATTAAATAAATTTTTTCTAGTAATTCGAAAATAAAAATTAAAGTTACATCATATTATATTTTTTTAGAATTATTCTGTAAAATAATCCTATTAGATAAAAATTCTTAATTAAATAAAATCTTAAGTTATATTCTAAATCTAAAATTAATCTAAATACTAATTAAAAATGACTATTGAAAATAAAAATATTGATCTTTTTTATAGCGATTTATCTGCAGATTTGTACAATGTTTATAAAAAATCATCTTATCTAGCTATTGACACTGAGGCAATGGGTCTAATTCATGGAAGAGATAGACTCTGTTTAATACAAATATGCAATGAATTGAAAAGAACATCCTGTATAAAAATCGAACTTAATACATCTTCTTCACCTCATTTAAAAGCACTTCTTGAAGATGACAAAATTACTAAAATATTTCACTATGCGAGATTTGATCTAGCAGCTCTAAAATGCAATCTTGAAATTAATACAAAAAATATTTTTTGCACAAAAATTGCTAGTAAGTTGGCAAGAACTTATACAAACAAACACGGTTTAAAGGATTTAGTTAATGAATTGTTAGGTATAGAACTGGACAAAAGCTCGCAAAGTAGTGATTGGGGCAGCAACGAAGATTTAACAAAAGATCAATTAGATTATGCAGCAAATGATGTTAGATATTTAATTGAAGCTATGCATAAATTAAAAGTTATCTTAGAAAGAGAGAATAGATATGAATTAGCTCAAAAATGTTTCGAAACAGTTTCTGTACATGCTGATTTAGACATACTAAAATTTTCAAATATATTTGAACATTAGGAATCAATCTTCAGTTAAAAAATTATCTTCACCATCAAGAGTTTCCATAAGCTTATCAAGTATTCTTGAAGAACTTAATTTATCGCTATCATTTTTTTCACAAATTTTTAAGACATTTTGCGCAACTTGTATTTTTTCTTGAATAGTTTTTGAGCCTTCTTTTGCAATTTGAATTTCTACTTTCTTCTTAGCAGAAGATAAGCTTATACTCATAAGTTTTGCAATCTCTGCACAAATTTTTAGATATTGACGATCATTTATTGGATACATAAAAGAAATAATTAATAAGCTAGTGCCATTTACTAAGATAACAAATTAAGGTTTATGGCATCTACGATTTTCTTACTTGCTCCAGATTCTCCCATTCTTTTTTTTCCAATTTTTGATTGTTCTAACCTATCAACTTTTCCTTTCAAAAGTAAACTTAAACGTTTTAAAAGAATTTTTTTGTTCTTACAAACTAAAACACTACCTCCTAATAATCTTGATTGCCTTTTTGCAAATGATTTTGTAAATTGTGGTCCAGTTCCCGGTAGAGAAAGAGATGGAATTCCAAGGCCAGCAATTTGCTCTGTAGCAGTTCCTGCATTAGACAAACCGACTTCTGCCATATTGGCCCATGAATTGAATTTCCCTTTTCCAATTACTACATATTTATCTTTCTTTTTCCATACTGAATCTTCATCAATTAAAAATTTAACTTTACTCTGTTTTATAAAACCATATTTATTTAAATAACTTTGAATTTGAATCACATTCGCATTAATGCTCAAAGGCAAAAGTATTACCAAATCCTTTGATAATTCAAAATCTTGCAAACAATTAAGAAAATTATCAAGATTTTTAAGAGCTTCAGGGTATCTACTTCCAACTAATAAAATAATCCTTTTAAAAGAAATAATATTTGATATCTTCTCGTTTGTTGCATTAACAAAATCCATCATCGGATTACCAAAGTATTTTGCATCAATATTTTTTCTATTCAAATTATTAGCTGTAATTTCATCTCTCATAATTAAATTTTTACATCTTGGAGATTTCATTAAAAGCATTTCCCATGGATCCCACTCAGAACCTTTCAACTTATGATAAAAATCGCTTAAATCTGAACCTGGCCCACTACTCCAAGTATGATCACTTTTGGGAGTTCCAATGAAACTAAATTCGCATTCTGAACTCCAAGCGTAAAGTAATGGCAAGAAATCGCCTACTGCGATAATTTTGCAGTTATGTTTTGACTTCTGTTTCACAAGAAGAAAATTTCTTAAATTATCGATTAAAAATCCTGCAAAAAAATCAAGCACAAATCCCTTCAAACTTTGATTACTGAAACCTCCACTAGGCAGCTCTTTTAAATATCCAATTTTACGAAAATTCTTTGATTTTATAGAATTAAATACATATCCATTTCCTACTAACGGCAAAACTTCAATATTCTTATTTTTTATTTTTTTTAGTAATCTTTTTATTATTTCCGATGCTATTACGTCTTCTCCATGACCATTGCATAGAAATAATAGAGAATAGGACACCTTACTGTTAAGATCGTAAAAAGACTCAATCGAATCTTTTACGGCGGCATGGCCAAGTGGTAAGGCAGAGGATTGCAAATCCTTTATCCCCAGTTCGAATCTGGGTGCCGCCTTATTTAATTTTTTTAAGCATTTAATTATGAAGTTTTCGAAGAACTTCAATTTCAAATAAAGGGTATAAAGTTTCAATTACTTATTGATATATAGAAAATAATCTTTTTTTTATTATTGATAAATAATACCTTATATCCATTAATAAATAAAATTAAATGGATTTTTTAATTATTTATCAGATTATCTATATATAAATTTGAATTATTTTAGTAATCATTATCTGCTACACACATTCCTAAACATCTAACACCGTTTGATGCAGTCCTTTTGCAGTGATTACATAAAATGGGATCTCTCTCTGGAGTAAGGTTAATTTTTGAATTATTTTGATCTTTAAGACTTATTAACTCTTGTGTTGAATCAAATAGAGTCATTCTTGGAATCGTCACTTGAATCGATACTAACAACAAGTGAAGCATTTGTGTTGGAAGAGGGTATATCCATAATTTTTACAGTTTCTTTAGGCTCATCAATAACTTGATTTTCTTCAGTACTCTCATCAACTGAACAAGCTTCAAGAGCCTCTCGAAGTAGTGAATCAAAAGTTGCTCCAGGCAATCTATGTCTTGCAACCTCAAGAAAAGTTCTCGGTAACGATTCAGATGCAGCATCTCGTAAAGCGGGATTATTTTTTCTATGTTCTTGTTCTTCTTCTATTGATTTAATAAATCTCAGTGTGACATCTCTTTTGGTAGAGGCTTTTATCAGCGTATCGTTTTCAGGATTACTAACATTAGGTTCATTTTCAAGATCACTAAGTCTTTTTTCCAAACTATTTAAAACTTCATTAGCTTCTTTACTAATATGAGCTAATTGACCATCGGACAAATTAGGTAAATCAGCAACAAAAACTTTCCCATGATCCCTTAGTGTCAAGAAAGTTGGTCTTGGGCCTTGAGCCTGTCTACCACTTGATTCGGAATTATTACCTATTGGTCTTTTTGGAGGTGTAGGGCCAGCTGAACTACGTCTACGTGTAATTCTCTGATTATTTGCAAAGGGCATTGAATAAAGGTTAAATCTTAATACTTAAACTTCCGATATAATTCGGCTGTAATTTTATTATATTACACCTAACTTTTTCATTTGGGTATAAAAAATAATTTTTAAAAACTCATTTAAAGAAGATAAAAAAATTTAAGTTACAATTCTGGCAAAAATTTACTAACTGTTGAATCATTTTTTCGAACTATATTTCCAATTTCCCAACTATCTATGTCATGATCTTTACAGATACTTAATATCGCGTCCTTAAATTGTTTATCAATAATTAAACAAAATCCCACACCAAGATTGAAAGTATTCCAAAAATCTTTTTCAGGAACCGATCCCTTCTCTTTAAGGAATTTAAATAAAAAAGGTATTTCCCAAGATCTGGTATTGATATAAGGAACAAAGTCTGAAGGCATACATCTTGGTAAATTTTCTGGGATTCCTCCTCCAGTAATATGAGACATTGCTTTAATTTCTATATTTTCAGATATGATTTGGCTAATTACATTATTGTAAATTTTTGTAGGTTTCAATAACTCATCATAAAAATTTAAGTGAGAAACTTTTTCAAATTCTTTATCTATTTGATTATTGTTTTGAATAATTTTTCTTACTAAACTAAAGCCGTTACTATGCACTCCATTACTTTTTAAAGCAATTATTAAGTCATTCTCAGATACTTTTTTTCCGTTAATAAGCTTATCCTCGTCAACTATTCCAACACAAAATCCCGCAAGATCGTACTTATTTTTTGAATAAAATCCAGGCATTTCAGCAGTTTCTCCGCCGAGTAATGAACAGTTATTTTCTCCGCAGCCATGAGAAATTCCTTGAACAACCCTCAATAATTGTTTCTTATCAAGTTTACCAGTAGCAATATAATCCAGAAAAAATAAAGGTTTTGCCCCACTAGTAATGATATCGTTCATGCACATAGCAACTAAATCAATACCAACCTCAAAGTGAAAATTTTTACTTTGAGCTAATTCTAATTTTGTTCCAACACCATCAGTTCCTGAAACAAGAACTGGTTTTTTAAAACTATCGATAGGAATTCTAAACAAACCTCCGAAGCCACCAATACCCTCAATCACATTTGATGTATGAGTTCCTTCAACTGCTTGTTTAATTTCGGAAACAAATTCTCGCCCAGCTTTTATATCAACACCTGATGTTTTGTAATCCATAAAATAAAAATGATAGACTTTCCCTATATAGATATTCCTCCTAAGATTGCTTTTGTCCAGTAATTATTTATCAAATAGATTTATTTTTTAAAAACAAAGTGAAGAAAGTAATAATAAGGAAAACTGAAGAAATAGAAAATTGGAGGAGAAATATAAATAGTGAAATTAACTTCATTCCAACAATGGGTAATCTTCATAATGGACATATAAAACTAATATCTACAGCAAAAAATGACAATACTAATGTTAATTTAGTAAGTATTTTTATTAATCCACTTCAATTTGATAACAAGTTAGATTTAGAGAATTACCCTAAAACAATTGATAATGACATAAAAATCTCCTTTTCAAATGGTGCAGATGCCATCTTCATCCCAAGTAATGAAGATATATATCCACCTAATAATAAAAATATTAAATTCCTAAAAGCTCCAATAGAGTTATCTTCTCCATTATGTGGATTAAATCGAATTGGACATTTTGATGGCGTTTGTACAGTGGTTTATAGATTACTTAATCTCATCAAGCCAAAAAATCTTTACTTAGGAGAAAAAGATTGGCAACAACTTTTAATTTTAAAAAATCTTGTCCTAAGAAAGAGATTAAATGTTGCTATTAAATCTATTCCTACACAAAGAGATTTTGATGGAATTCCTTTAAGTTCACGTAATGTACATTTATCAAAAAACGAAAGAAAATTGATTAGATTTTTTTCAAGTGAGTTATTAGAAGCAAAAAAAAATTTTCAACAAGAAAAAAAGATCAATTTAAACGAAATTATTAAAAAGCTATCAGCAAAAAAAATTTCAATTGAATATTTAGAACATTTACACCCTCATACACTTCAAAAAGCAACGCTTGAGGATAATATTTCGTTACTGGCTGGTGCGATAAAATGTGGAGAGACAAGATTAATTGATCACGTTTTTCTTATGAAAAGAAGGCCGATTATTGCAATTGATGGTCCTGCAGGGTCAGGTAAAAGTACTGTAACAAAGTTAATAGCGAAGAAACTTAAACTTTTATATTTAGATACTGGAGCAATGTATAGGGCATTGAGTTGGCTGATGATAAAAGAAAGTATTGATTATAAACAGGAGAAAAAATTACAGAATATTCTTAAAGATATATCTATTGTTTTCAAGTCGAATGTGAATTCTAATCAGGATGTTTATGTTAATAACTACTGTGTTACTGAAGAAATTAGGTCGCAAAAGATAAGTTCCATCGTTTCAAAAATTTCCTCAATAAAAGAAGTAAGAAAATTCTTAGTAGAAGAACAAAGAAAAATTGGAAAATCAGGCGGACTTGTAGCTGAGGGAAGAGATATAGGAACTACTGTTTTTCCTCATGCAGAACTTAAAATATTTTTAACTGCTAGCATCGATGAAAGAGCAAAAAGAAGAAAATCTGATAAAAATAGTAAAGACTCACAAGAAATAGACCTTCATACATTAAAAGAACTTATAAAGAAAAGAGATTTTGAAGATTCCAATAGAGAAATTTCACCTCTAGTAAAAGCGAATGACGCAATAGAAATTATTACGGATGGATATTCAATTCATGAGGTAGTGGATAAAATTATTGATCTTTATAATGACAAGATTCCTAAAGAGACTGAGATCTAGTAAATTCAAGAAATACTTTCCAAAAAACCATTTACAGAGTCTTCCAAAATATCAAGGACATAATCGAAGCCATCATCACCTCCAAAATATGGGTCAGGAACTTCTTGCTCATTAAAAACTGATCTAAAATCTTGTATTTTTTTAATTGATGCAAAATTAATTGAAGCTGTTCTATTTTTAAGATCTTGAATATTTCTAAAATTTGAGTCGTCCATCGCAAGAATATAGTTAAATTCGTCAAAATCTTTGCTAGTAATTTGACGAGCTCTGCTTAAGATATTTATATCTCTTCTTTCTGCCGCAATTCTCATCCTAGAGTCAGCTTTTTTTCCAATATGCCAACTCCCAGTTCCAGCAGAATCTACAATAAAGCCATCGGTTAAACCCTTCTTTTCAAGTAGACTTATAAAGATAGCTTCTGCTGCAGGAGACCTACAAATATTTCCCAAACATACAAAAAGAACAGAAATTTTTTTCATATGGTTTCAAATTTCAATAAATTATAAGACTTTTAAGTAGTAAATAAAACCTCTTGAATTAAAGATTCAGTAAATTCTTTACCAAACAAACTCGACAACATTGGCCTTGCTGGATCGTTATCTCTTCTATATTTCAAATAATTATTTTGACCAATTATTAATTCTTTTTGCAGTTCCCTATTGACTTCATTGCTTTCGAAAAGAATTTCTAAATACAAATCAAGATATTCCTTAAATGATCTATAAAGCTGATTAGCAATTAAAAAATCACTTCTTTCTTCTTTTGGTAATTTTGACCAGATTACTCCTGGAGAAAAAAATCTAGCTACATCTTCAGACATTTTTTCAGCTAATGGGAGTGATGTATGACAATGATTTTTGAGTTTTATAAGTTTTTCTAATAACTCATCATTGTATTGATTTTGTATTTTTAATGAAGGCTGAAAATCTAATACTAATAAATGACTGTTAGGTAGAGAAACAAAATCTACTCCAAAAAATGGGACGTTATAAATAGTATTAGGAATAATTAAAAAATTTAAAACAGCATAATTTGGACTATTTATACACACTGCTCTTGCGAATTTAATCCTTTTTTTATGCGTTACACCCAAAGTTGAGAGATTCACATTTTTTTTTGATTTTTTTGAACCATAAGTTGAATCTTTATAAGAATATTCAGAGGGTAATATTTTTTCTAAACAATTATATTTACTTAAATTATTAGTTAAATATTTTAGAAAATTATGCCATCTCCAATCTGGGCTGTAAAAAATAGTATTTTGTATTAACATTCAAACAATAATCTCATTATTTAATGTAAAAAGAAATTTATTGATGAATTTTTTTGTCCATTTTTCTCCAAAAAATGATTTAAACAATTTATCTGCAGGGTCTTTTTCAAAACTGTACTTATCATATTTAATTTGATTAATCTTTATTTCTTTTGAATTTAAAAATTGATTAACAGGGTTCGATTTATAAATATTCAAATAATTATTTACAAATGAATGGAATATATTATTTAAATCTCTGTCAAGATTTAATTTATTTCCTCTACATATAATCACCCATGGGGAAAAATACTTTTTTGAATCATATATATTCTTCATTTTATTATTATCAAATGCAGAATATTTTTTCTTAATACTAGCTAAACTTGAACAATATTTTTCAAGATACTTTGCTTCTTGAATCAAAGGTTGATAATCAAGTATTGCTAATAACTTTTGAGAAGTTCCAAACCATAAAATATCAGCTCCCAAAATAGGCATTTCACTTTCAAAATTTGGATATGCGACCGTATTAAAAACTTGCAGTTTATTGCCACCATCTAATCTCGTTATTCGCCACTTTCTATATTCGGGAGATGAAAAAAGCCAATTTTTAATAATATATTTTGAGTCTTCATTGTGATATTCTTTGAATTCCCTAGATATTTGTACTTCATGACCATTTAATTCATCAATATTGGTTTTAAGGAAATCAACTAATGAATCAAACATAAATTACTAGGTCTCAGTGCTTCCTTTCCTTACTTTTTTTGTAATGTAATTAAATACAATCTTTCCTAAAACAGCAATCAAGTTACCTTCAAGCTCCTTAAACATTTTCATATTGTAAGTAAAAGCTTGATTAGCTTCATCAATAATTTGATCAGCAGTCTTTTGATTAATTGGAAGTTGATTCAAAGTAAAGGAATATTCTTCCTTGAATTTCTTTTCATCAGCAATTAATTCAAACTCATAAAAATTTAAACCATCATTTCCCTGCAAATTTAATGCTTTTTTAGCAATCCTTTTCAAAATTTGCCCCCCAGATAAATCTCCTATATAGCGAGTATAGTGGTGACCAACCAATAGCTCTGGTGAATTTTTTGCGACCTCTCGGATTCTTTCAACGTATTCTTTTGCTGAGTGAGAAATATTAATTTCATTCTTCCAGTTTTCACCAAAATAAAATTTAAGATCATTTACAAGAGTTTCTTTCCTGAATAATGATTTAAAACCTATAGGTTTTATTACAGGATGTTCCTCATTGACCAGTCTTTCAATTTCTTCTTCCATAGCTTCATAAACAAAATATAAATCACTGATTAATTTTCTATAAGATTTTTTTTCAACAACTCCTTTTAAAAAACAAGCCACAAAGCCAGTATTTTCTGCCATAGTGTGGGATTTTTTTGTCCCTTCTCTTAATTGTCCTGCAAGAGCGACTGCCATATATTTTGAAATATTTTTGTAAGTGTATTTAATCTACAAGGAAAATACATAAAACAGCTAATTTTTGTTACCAGCGGATGTTGTAGAGAATAGCTTATAAAGTTCTTTACAAACCAAAAAAAGGTTATCTTTTTGTTCTTTTTGCGGTAAATGAGTGCCAGTCATTTCCCAGGCACCGATGGTAGCCACTCTCCATCTCTCGGAGGGAACAATCATCCCTCGCATAATTATTCCCAACAATTTCGGAACTCTATCATTATTATCATTTTCAATTCTTAATTGTAAGAGTATTGCTCTACATTCAATAAGAGGACTCCAACCAGGGAAATGAAACGCAAAATCAATAGTATCTTGCATGGATTCATGATTTGAATTATCCCAAGGACTAAAGTTTACGCTTGCATCTGGAAAATATTTCCGAAACAAAGCTGCAGTAGAAGCAATTTTATTAGCTATTTCAACATTACTTACATTTGAACTTGCATTCATAAGTAGCTGAGTATTTTTTTGAAAATGACATAACTTGCTTGAACTTGCTTATTAACTACTTTTTCTTTTAATAAAGATGTTGAAATGCTGATCAATAAAGTATTCTCTATTCACATTTGAATAATAAATTTCTAGGTTTTAAAGAAAATAACTCATCGCAAATTACAATACGAAGAAATTCAATGAGTTATCTTTTATTAATCCAATGCTATGCCAAAATTTGAAAAATTAACTTTACCTAATGAAGGCGAGATAATTAATTTTAATCAAGGCAAACCTAATGTTCCTAATAATCCAATTGTCCCATTCATTAGGGGTGATGGTACTGGAGTTGATATTTGGCCTGCTACTCAAATCGTTCTTGATTCAGCGATTAAAAAAAGCTATGGAGATGAAAGAAAAATTAATTGGTTTAAAGTCTATGCAGGTGATGAGGCTTGTGAACTTTATGGAACATATAACTATCTGCCTCAAGATACTATTGAAGCAATCAAACACTTTGGTGTAGCCATCAAAGGTCCTTTAACGACTCCCATCGGTGGAGGTATTAGATCTCTCAATGTTGCATTAAGGCAAATCTTTGATTTATATAGCTGTGTTAGACCATGCAAATATTATTCAGGGACTCCAAGCCCTCACAAAAATCCCCAAAATTTAGATGTTATTGTCTACAGAGAAAATACAGAGGATATCTACATGGGAATTGAATGGGAAGCGGAGGATAATAATTGTCTTGAATTAATTAATCATTTAAATAACGTTGTAATACCAAAAAGTAAAAATTTAAAAAACAGATCCATACCAAATGGATCAGGTATTGGAATAAAACCAGTGAGTAAATCTGGTAGTCAAAGACATATAAGAAAAGCTATTGAACATGCTAAAAGATTATCAGGAGATAAAAGGCATGTGACTCTTGTTCATAAAGGGAATATTATGAAATATACAGAAGGTGCATTTAGAGATTGGGGATATGAATTAGCTGTAAATGAATTTAGAGAAGATTGCATTACAGAAAGAGAAAGCTGGATTTTAGATAATATTCAGAAAAATCCAGAAATTACAATTGAAAATAATGCTCGAAAAATTGAACCAGGTTTTGACAAGCTTACAAATAACAAAAAAGCATTCATTTGCGAAGAAATTAAAGAAGTTATTGCCTCAATATCAAATTCTCACGGAGGTGGAAAATGGAGAGAACTTATTCTTGTTGATGATCGAATAGCTGATAGTATATTTCAACAAATTCAAACTAGACCTCAAGAATATTCAATTCTTGCAACATTAAACCTGAATGGAGACTATGTTTCTGATGCAGCAGCTGCAATTGTTGGAGGCCTAGGTATGGCTCCCGGTGCAAATATTGGAGATAATGCAGCAATTTTCGAAGCTACTCACGGTACCGCTCCAAAACATGCAGGCTTAAATAAGATTAATCCAGGCTCAGTAATTCTTAGTGGTGTAATGATGCTTGAATATTTTGGTTGGAATGAAGCAGCTAACTTAATTACTAATGGTTTAAGTAAGGCAATAGAGCAAAAAAAAGTCACCTATGATCTAGCACGCTTAATGGAACCAAAAGTAGAACCCCTATCCTGCAGCAGTTTTGCTGAAGAAATTATCTCAAATTTCTAATTTAAAAAATTATTTTTATTTTCAAAAACTTTCCAAATATTAACCAGTGAATCTTTATTGCCAATGTTTCCAGGATGAGTAACAATAGGAAGTTTTTTTTCATTTTTTAGGTTATGAGTCACCACTGAAATACCTGTGAAAATCTGTCCCTCGAGATAAACAAAATCTGCATTAAGTCCATTACTAAGAATCAAATTTGTTGTTATTCCACCTTTTGAAATCAAATATCCTATTTCATACTTCAAATCTGCGACTAATTCAGCAATAAAACAAGCTAGTAAATTATAAAAATTAAATATTTCAGATGAATCTAAGGAAATAAATTTTCTTGAAGTAAACAAAACAGGAGTTTCTCCTTTCTCAAAAGAAAATCTAATTTCTTTCAAAAATTTATTTTTAAACAAATTTCTTCGCTTCTGATTATTATCTGATGAAGTAATTTTAAAGAATTCAAAAACATCTAATTCAACTGGATTGCAATTACTTATCTCTAATAAATTATTCAATTGTATTGTTGAAAGTTCTACATAAGATCCAACAATTATTAATCCTGGAAGAAAACTCTTTTCTTTATTTCTTATTCTTAAGTTAGAGAAAAATATTTTACTCTGAGAGACACTTTTTTTCTCAGAAATTGAACTTATAAAACTTGCTGCAGTTCGAAAAAGGAATTTTTTTTGTTTTATTAATTTTTTAATTACTAAAGAAAATTTCTTTAGTTGAGAATAATTTTCTACATCTACAATTACATGTTTGTTATTGTTCAAATTCTTTAGTGTTTTAAAAACAATATTATTTTCTTCATCATTTAGTGTTTCGATATCTGACAATAAAAGATTTTGAATATCTTCAAAATTTATTTGCGATTTACTCTGCTGAAATAACAGATTCTTGACATTACTTGTCTCATATCCAAAAATTTTATCCGTAGCAAAAATTGTTTGACTAATAGGAGTTTTATCAACAAAATGTGATCCATTAATTGTAAATCTTTTACCCTCTATGAAAGCTGGAATATGAAAAGTAGCATCAAAAGGACCTAAACTTTTATTTAAGGTACTTGGCTCTAAAAAGTTATGTCCTCGAAGAGTAGAGTCTCCTCTACTTATAAAAATAATTTCTTCTTTATAGGCTTCAGAAGCAATTACAGTCTTAAGATTTTTACAAATTTCCTCTATTGTTAATTTCGCATCATTTTCCGAGAGTGACCTTGTATTAGCCAAAATAAAAAATAAATTAGATTTAGATTCAAAACCTTTGACTAAAGTAGAGCAGTCCCACTTAAGCAGTAATAAGCAATCGTGAACAGTTTGAGATCCTGTAGGATCATCATCTATAACGACAAATTTCATAAATATTGCATAATTACGTAAGAGAATTTATTTGTATTGAGGCATTTAATCTTTTACTTTCATTTGAAGGAATCAATATATTTCTAAATCCATCAACAAAAGAATTTCTGGGACTGGTCCAAGGTTCAAGACATATCATTCTTCTTGGAGGATCACTCCAAATAATGCCTAAATCAAAAGGATATGGATGATTTAAAGTTACCTCTCTTTTGAAAATTTTATCTCGAAAAGAGCTTCTACCAGAAGTATACATAAGTAGATCAACTCCTAAATTAATTTTATTTAATTCATCCAAAGTATTGCTTATTATGTTTCTTTCTTGATCCTGACAATTAAGTGGATTATCAGTAAACTCTAAATTTTTTAAATCTGAAACATTAAAATAAGGATGCAAACCAAAATTTATTGGCATAGCAAAGTATGTTTTGTTATGGATTGTAATTTCAAATCCTAAATAATTAATTTTTAAGTTAACTTCAATTCTTAGATCGAAATCAAAAGGATAATATTTTTTAGTTTTTTTAGATTCATTTAAAAATAAGCATAAAGATTTTTTATTTTCATTAAAAGAGTGTTGCCATTGCAAATCCCTAGCAAAACCATGTTGTGTTAGTTGCAAATACTCTTTTCCAAAAACTGAACTAGAGGTATTGAGATTTCCACAGATTGGGAAAAGAATTGGAATACCGCCCCTGATACTTTTTTTCTTATCCATAAATCTTTTTTCATCGAAATAAAGTATCTCTTTACCATCCGAAACCCAATTTGTAATAACACCACCTCTTCCAGGACAAAATTTAATATAGTTTTTTTGATCTAGTTGAAAGACAAAAATTCCTAAGTCTTTATTAGATAATTTAATTTGCACAATTGTTATTTAAAGAGAACTCACCCAATCCAAAATATGCTGATTAACTAATTCAGGTATTTCATCATGAGGACAATGTCCCGCATCAAGAATGATTTCTTTTGTATTCTTTGGAGTAAATTTTTTATAAAGATTTCTTTTTTTTGGAGTATTCATCCAAGGATCTTTGCCTCCCCAGAGCAGTAATAATGGTGAATCGAGTTTTGCGAACAATTTATCCAATGGCAATCCTTGAGGACCTGATGGGTTAAATACACTTCTAAAAACATTAAAAGCTCCATAATCTAGCGAAGGCTTTCTTATTGATTCAACTAAAAAATCATCAACATTTTTTTTATCAACATAAACTTGATTTAAAGTTTTTTTAATATTTTTTGGATTTCTCATATTCTCAAAAATCAAACGTTGAAGAACAACATTTTTCAAAAATATGCCGGCAACTGTTTCAATTGAAGTTTGCAACATATTCTTTTCGATAGTTTTTTCTTCACTAAAATATCCTGCAGCATTAAGTAATATCACTCCTGCATTTAGCTCATTTAATTCTGCACCAGCTGCTAATGCTGCATAACCACCTAATGAATTTCCAACAACAATTGTGGGTTTTTTTATTTTCTCTTTTACATAAGCAACAACCTGATTCTTCCATAAAGATCCTGAGTATTCAACATCTTGGGGCTTAGGACTTTTTCCAAAACCAAGAAGATCCATCGCATGAACTTCATATTTGCTACTCAAAGTAGGGATATTGAATCTCCAATGATCAGTAGAGGCCCCGAAACCATGAATTAATAAAATTGCACATTCTTTGGATGTTTGCTCAGGCTTAGCAGAAATAGTATGTATTGGGTAATTTAAAAAATTCCAGTCATAATTTACATCACTATCTATCAGAGCTGATTTTTCCATTTATTGAAGATTCTATTTTGGTTGATTCTAATAAACTTATTTCCTAAAGAAGACCAACAGGATCAGCTGCAACATCATCTGAAATTTTATTGCCATCATTTGGGGGTTTATCTTTTAGAACAATTCTTAAGAGAACAGGTGCAAGAAATGTAGTTCCAATAACCATTAGTAGAATAGCTGCCTCAAGAGAAGGAGTTAACAACTTAGCGCTTGTTCCTAGTCCAAGGAAAATTAAACCAACCTCTCCTCTAGGCATCATACCTAAACCTACAACTAATCTATTTGTAGGTTTATCACTTGAAAATACCCATCCAGCTGCAATTTTACCAATAATTGCTACAACTAATAAAAATCCTGCAACAACAAGAGCTGACCTACTTGTTGGATCAAGTGGATTTATAACTGATAGATCCATTCCAGCTCCAACTAATACGAAAAAAATTGTTGCGAATAAAGATACTAAAGGTAAAACCGATTGTTGAATTGCGTGATTATTTTTTGAACTACTAAGAATTAATCCAGCTGCAAAAGCACCTAAAGCTGCTTCTAATCCAATGGCTGTTGCAACAAAACAACACAAAACAAGTATCACAAAAGAAGCTACCACTACTGCTCCAGGTGCCTTTAATCTATCTAATAACCAATCAAAACCTGGAGCTGCTGTTCGACTTAATGCGATAGCAGCAATAACAAAAACTACAGCTGCTGCAACTAATTTAATAATAGGAGCAATTTCTAAAGAACCCCCTGCCGCAAGGGCTACTACAACTGCAAGAATAACAATACCCAAAATATCATCTAAAACAGCTGCTCCAATAACAATTTGTCCTTCTCTTGTTTTTAAATATCCCAACTCACCAAAAACACTTGCAGTAATTCCTATACTTGTTGCTGTCATAGATGCTCCCGCAAAAACTGCTGGAATTAGATCTACTTGGAAAATAAACATTAATCCAAGAGTTCCAAAGGCAAACGGTAAAATTACACCAGCCATAGCAACAGTGAAAGCCTGAGCCCCGACAGCTACTAATTCCTCTAACTCACTTTCTAATCCTGTTAAAAATAAAAGAGCATATAACCCGAGAGTTGCTACTGCTTGGAGGGATGGAAAACTTTCGAAATAAACATCAGGTACTGCTTCTGGGGGGATTGACGCTAATGAGCTAATAACATTCACAAGTCCTTCATTTAATTCGGTTCCAGCTGAGGGCGGTATCAGCAAATGGAATCCTGATGCCCCTATTACAACCCCTGCAAGAAGCTCGCCTACTATCGTTGGCAAACTTAGTCTTACTAAGACTTCTGCTAATGCCCTTGCAGCTAAAAATATCAACAGAAATCGTATAACTCCTATCAACGTTTCAGCAACTTCTAAATCATGTGCACTTAATTCAGCAAGTAAGGAATACATTTAAAATGAAAGAAAAAATAAACTACCTAATTGGAAGATAGTTTATGGAGGGCCCACTTTAAGAAATATGTAAGAAAAAAGCAAAAATACTCAACAAGTGTGGATCTGAAGTTACAACAAAGAAATTTCCTAAAAAATGGCTATTGTCTTATATATGGCTAATCCAATGAATACCAACGAACCCTTCGATCTACGTTTGCCTACCCCAGGCTGCTATCTAGATCCTGAGAAAGCTGGCATGGATTCTGATGCTGTTTTCCAAGGAATGACAGCCCATCTTTTTTATACTCTTGGAAAGTTAGCTACTTCTGCAAGTCCCCACGACTTGTACATGGCTTTAAGCTACGCAGTGAAAGATAGGCTAATGACAAGATATTTAGCCAGCCAAGAAGTCATAAGAAAAAAACCACAAAAAACAGTCGCCTACCTATCAGCAGAATTTTTAATAGGCCCTCAATTAAGTAATAATCTTCTCAATCTTGGAATAACTCAAGAGGCAGAAGATGCTTTAAAAAGATTCGGCATTGAATCGTTATCAACTATTCTTGAAGTTGAAGAAGAGCCTGGATTAGGTAATGGCGGACTTGGTAGGCTTGCAGCATGTTACATGGAATCATTAGCATCTCTACAAGTTCCAGCAGTTGGTTATGGTATTCGCTATGAATTTGGCATATTCAATCAGTTAATTAGGGATGGTTGGCAAGTTGAAGTAACTGACAAATGGTTAAAAGGTGGATGGCCATGGGAACTTCCACAACCGGACGAATCATGTTTTGTAGGTTTTGGAGGTAGAACTGAAAGTTATAGAGATGATAAAGGGAACTACAGATCAAGATGGATTCCTTCAGAACATGCAATTGGAGTACCTCATGATGTTCCAGTTCTAGGATACAGAGTTAATACATGTGACAGATTAAGATTATGGAGAGCTGATGCCACAGAAAGTTTTGACTTTTATGCATTCAATATTGGTGATTATTATGGTGCAGTGGAAGAAAAAGTTGCATCTGAAACTCTCTCAAAAGTTCTATATCCAAATGATGGAACTGACGAAGGCAGAAGATTAAGGCTCAAACAACAACACTTTTTTGTAAGTTGTTCTCTTCAGGATATGTTGAGAAGCCTGGAAAAAAGATCAATAGCAATAACAGAATTTTCTAAGCATTGGACAGTTCAATTGAATGATACCCATCCTGCTATTGCAGTTGCAGAATTAATGAGACTTCTTATTGACCAATATCAAATAGGTTGGGATAAAGCTTGGAATATAACAACTTCTTCAGTTGCTTATACCAACCACACATTACTACCAGAAGCTCTAGAAAAATGGGATTTAGGTTTATTTAATGATCTTCTTCCTCGTCATCTAGAAATTATTTATGAAATTAATTGGAGATTTCTACAGCAATTAAGACTACGTTATCCTGGTGATGACAAGATCCTTCAAAAACTCTCAATAATTGATGAAGAGGGCTCCAAATCAGTTAGGATGGCTCATTTAGCTACAATTGGAGCACATCACATAAATGGTGTTGCAGCTCTCCACTCAGATCTAATAAAAAGACAACTTCTGCCTGAATTCGCAGCTCTGTGGCCTGAAAAATTTACAAATGTAACTAATGGAGTTACTCCAAGGAGATGGGTTGCTCTATCTAATCCATCACTATCGAATCTTTTAGAAGAAGAAGTTGGTCCAAACTGGATAACAAATATGGAACTTCTTAAGAAGTTAGAAGAAAAAAAAGATGACTACAATTTTTTACAAAAATTTGAGGAAACCAAATTTAATGGCAAAAGAAAATTAGCTAGCTTTATCCATTCAAAAACTGGAATACTGGTTGATCCATCAAGTTTATTTGATGTTCAAGTAAAAAGAATTCATCAATATAAAAGACAACATTTAAACGCCCTCCAGATTATTGCCCAATATTTAAGAGTCAAAAATGGTACAAACAAGTATGAAGTCCCAAGAACAATAATATTCGGAGGTAAAGCTGCACCAGGTTACTTTATGGCAAAACTGATGATCAGATTCATTAATGGTATTGCTGACGTAGTTAATTCTGATCCAGATATGGATGGTTTGTTGAGAGTTGTTTTTCTACCAGACTATAACGTTAAACTTGGTGAAATAGTTTATCCTGCTACAGATCTTTCAGAACAAATCTCAACTGCTGGAAAAGAAGCATCTGGAACTGGAAATATGAAGTTTGCCATGAATGGAGCTTTAACGATTGGAACCTTAGATGGAGCTAATGTGGAATTAAGAGATCTTGTGAAAAAAGAGAATTTCTTTCTTTTTGGTAAAACTGAAAGCGAAATTATGGACTTAAAAAATAATAATTACTCTCCCAAAACTTTTATTGATAAATGTCCAGAGCTCAAAGAGGTTATACGCCTTATTGAAATTGGCCACTTTAGCAATGGGGATAAAGATTTATTCAAACCTTTATTAAATAGCCTGACAGGACATGACCCATTTTTTGTTATGGCTGACTTTGAAGATTACTTAAATAAACAAGATGTGGTCAGTGAATGCTGGAATAATAAAAAATCTTGGAATAAAATGGCATTATTAAACACTGCTAGATCAGGATATTTTTCTTCAGATAGATCTATTAGAGAATACTGTAAATCTATTTGGAAAGTATCTCCAATGCCTGTTGAAATTACTTGCGACGTAGAAGAATTAACTAATTAATATTTTCCTTATCTGGTGAATCTGGGGTTTGATGAAATAATCGATTCAAAATTAATCGATCCATATTTAATGGGTCTGGGGCTAATTCATTAGCAATTTCTTTAAATTTTTTTTCAATATTATTTGAAATTTTTGTATCAAATATTCTTTCTATTAATGCTTCAATTGAATATAAATAAGCATTTACACTTTCGAGCTCATCTAAAGCTTCAGTAATTTCTTTATCAGAAATATGTTTTTCTTTTGGTTTGGTATCTTGATTTGATTCTCTTTCAGATAATTCTCTCTGCAACTCATCAGTAACCTTAGTACAAAGTGTTCTGAATGATTGAATAGATGCCCAATTCAATTCTTTCTGCTGCTTAAAAGTAGGAAATTCTCTAATTAGACGATCATGCTCTTTATAAAATCTCCGACAATCAGAGCATTGACATGGTTCTTCAGTCAAATAAAAAAATAGTTCTTTCTATATCATCTCACTATTTAGGCAAAATTGTAGGGCCATCCAATAATTCGTCATTTTCATCGAGTGAATCCGGACTATCTGGCAAAGGTATCTCAATACTAGTAACCAAATTAATAACATCTCTTAGTCTCATAGAATCAGCAAACCATCCCATTGCTTGCTCTGCATCGCCTCTTTTTTCTGCATCATTTGCTTGATCTTCGTGAGCTTCCGCTAAAAGAGCAAGCCAGCACAGGCATCTGGCTTGAACTATTGAAAGATCTAAATCATTAGGTTGGGATTTAGAAATGCGTTCATGCTCTTGTTGAATTAAGAGCTTTAAACGCATATCATGCAACTTAGCCATAAAAGATTTACTACTAACTATACGCTAGCTAGAGAGTAGCAAGTTTGCACACATACTACATATAGTTTTTTATTTTTACGGGACTGGCGGGAGTCGAACCCACGACCTACGGTTTAGGAAACCGTTGCTCTATCCTGCTGAGCTACAGCCCCAATAGATGATTTTTGGAGTATTAAGCATTATGCTAAATGAAAGCAGGAGAGGCAATCGCAAGAAAGTTTTATTTTGTTTCCAAAATAAAACTTTCTTGAGGAAAGTCCGGGCTCCCACATGGTCAGGCTTGCTGGGTAATTCCCAGTGCGGGCAACCGTGAGGATAGTGCCACAGAAACATACCGCCTAATACTTCATGTATGGCAAGGGTGCAAGGGTGCGGTAAGAGCGCACCAGCAACATTGAGAAGTGTTGGCTAGGTAAACCCCGGCTGGGAGCAAGGCTTAGTAGATTTATGACCATTAAATAATCTACTTTTAAGCGCCGCTTGAGACTATGAAGTAATTCTAGTCCTAGATAGATGATTGCCCATCTTATTAATTAAGATGAACAGAACCCGGCTTATGACCTGCTTTCTAATTCTTGTGATTATTCAAATCATATGACAAATATAATTAACGCAAAGAGGATTAATCAAATAACTACTTTTTTAAAGTCTTTAAATATTAAATCAAAAAGATTTTCTGAAATAATTAGAACTCAAAATATTTCAATTATTCAAGATTTTAATCAAGCATTTATCCACTCCTCGGAGGACAAAATATTAAATTATGAAAAACTAGAGTTTTTCGGAGATGCAGTCCTCAGATTAGCGGCTTCTAATTTTATTGAAAAAAAATATCCTCAAATGAGTGTAGGAGAAAGATCAGAGCTAAGAGCACAAATTGTAAGTGATGAATGGTTAACTAAATTAGGGGAAACAATTGATATAGAAAAATTAATAATTAAAGGACCTAAAGCTCTTGGTGATGAAAATTCAAAAAATACTATTATTGGCGAAGCTACAGAAGCTTTAATCGGTGCTATTTACAAGTGCTTTGATTCTATTCAGGAAGTAAATCTTTGGTTAGATGATATTTGGGAGGAAGATTCAGAAATATTTTTAAAAGCTCCATATAAATTCAAATCTAAAACGGTATTACAAGAGTGGTGTCAAAGTAAAGGTTTTGATTTACCAGTCTATAAAATAATTGAAGTCTCAAAGAAAAATGGGGACCCTAAAAGATTTTCTTGCGATATATTTATCGAAGGATTAAGAGAATCATCTGCATTCGGCAAGTCCCATAAACAAGCAGAAACAAATGCAGCTAGGATTTTGATAGAAAAATTTATTACTATAGGTAAAATCTAATTTTTATACTATTTCTAAATTGGTTAGCTGAAAAGTTATGAGTTTATCCCAATTTCCGCCTTCAAACAGAACCGCTGCTCTTTTTTTTGTAACTCTTTGTACGAACCCTTTATAGCCTCTGTAGATAGAATTGGTGTCTTTTACAACAACAAAAGATCCAGGGAGTATGGGTTTAGTAGATAATTCCATAAAACACTCTTTCTAATACAATATATGATAAATCAAAATGAATGGTTGACTGTTGGCTTAATAACATCATGTCATGGAATTAATGGACAGGTAAAGGTTAAATCTCTAAGTGACTTTGAAGAAAGATTTTTAAAACCAGGAATTAGATGGTTGCAAAAAGAAAATGAACCTCCTTCAAAAATAGAACTTATATCTGGTTTCAAACAGCCAGGTAAAGAAACCTTCGTAGTTAAGTTGCAAGGAATAAATACAAGGAATCATGCAGAAAAACTAAAAAAATTTAAAATTCTTGTAAAAGCCGATACACTACCCAAATTACAAAAGGAAGAATTCCACTTGTTAGAACTTGTAAATCTCGAGGTCAGGACTTTAAAAAATGATGAATTAAAAAAAATTGGGAAAGTTATCAATTTAGAAAATGAGAAAAATAATTTACTTGTTATTGAACTATTTCAAAATCAAAAAAGAGTTCTTGTACCATTTGTTAAAGAAATAGTCCCATTAATAGATATCAAAAATAATTATCTAGTCATCAATCCTCCAAATGGACTTTTAGAGCTATAAATTAAAAATATAAATACTTGCAAAAACTCATTATTCAACAGTTACACTTTTAGCTAAATTTCTTGGTTGATCTACGTCAAGTCCCCTATGAGCTGCAATATGGTAACTCAATAATTGTAAAGGCAGTATATTAATTAGAGGTGAAATCCATTCATTAGAGGAGGGAACTTTCATTAAATAATCAAAGATTTCAGTTCCATTACATTCAGGAGCAATACCAATCAAATATGAATCTCTAGCTTTTGCTTCTTGAGCATTACTGATAACTTTATCAAAAACCTCACCAGGTGAGGCAATAGAAATTACAGGTACTTTTTTATCTAACAAAGCTATTGGACCATGTTTCATTTCTCCAGCAGGATATCCAGCTGCATGAATGTAACTAATTTCTTTAAGTTTTAACGCGCCTTCAAGGGCAATAGGATAATTTATTCCTCTTCCTAAAAAAATAACATCTTTAATATTAAAAAAGTCATGTGCTAGCTTTTCTGAAGATTTATTATGTTTCTCTAAGAGATCTTCTAGTAATGGCGGAAGTTTTATAAGTTCGTTTATTAATTTACCTATTTCTTCAGGACTTTGATTGCCTTTAATTTGAGCAAATTTTATGGCTAATCCATAAAAAGAAAGTAATTGAGCAAAAAAAGTTTTTGTTGCTGCAACTCCAACTTCTATTCCTGCACAGATATCAATTATATTTGAGACCTGCCTTCCTATGGAACTCTCTTTTCTATTTGTTATTGCAATAAGATTGGGTTTAAATTTTTCATTTTGAATTAAAGAACGTCTTTTAATTTCCATATCTATAGCCGCGATTGTATCAGCAGTTTCTCCGGATTGAGTGACTCCAATAGTTAATGTATTTGGCAATAGTGGAGGTGGTGAATATCGAAATTCGCTTGCATAAAAGACATTTGTAGGGATACCTGAAAATTGTTCTAATAAAAAGCTGCCCACCATTGCAGCATGTTTACTTGTACCACAAGCAATAATTTCAATTCTTTCTATTGATTCAAAAAACTCCGTATCAAATGGATAGTTGATTTGATATTGACCATTATCTGAGTTCTTAATTAAATAATTTTCCAACCAGTTTTTTGCAGTCTTTGGCTGATCATATATCTCTTTCAACATGTAGTGTTTGAAATTCATCTTATCCATTATTTGTTCTGAGACTTTTAAAGAAACTGGATTTCTATATTGTCTTTCGTTGCTTGAGTCATATATTTCAATGCCAAGCGGAGTCAACAAAGCTATTTCTTCATCCTCCATAGGCAAAATAATATTCGTAAAGTTTGCAATGGCTGGAGTATCACTCGCACAAATAAATTCTCCTTCACCCAAACCAATAATCAAGGGCGCTTGTCTTCTTGCAACTACCAAAGAGGTTGGAGCACCAGACCATAAAACTGCTAAAGCATAAGATCCTTCTAAATCCGATAATACATTTCTCACAGCTACTAATAATGTTGACCCATTATTCTCAAGATTAAGTTTACTTAATGTACTTAACTCTCTTTGAATTAAATGGGGAATTACTTCGGTATCTGTATCAGAATTAAAAATAATGCCCTCTTCCTCTAATTTATTTTTTAAATCTTGAAAATTCTCAATAATACCATTTTGAACAACTGCTATATTTCCTGAACTATCGGTATGAGGATGTGCGTTTTTAACCTCAGGTTTTCCATGAGTTGCCCATCTGGTATGTCCTATACCCACAGTTCCAGGAATATTATGCTCATTAAGATGACTTATTAAATTCTTGAGTTTTCCTTCTGCTTTTTTACAAGAAATACAATTATCTTCGGAATTTATGATTGCAATACCTGCAGAATCATAACCTCTGTATTCAAGTTTTTCTAGACCATTAATTAATAATGGTAAAGCTTTTTTATATCCAGTTACAGCAACTATTCCACACATACGAATTTTTTTTTTCAATTATATTGAAATAAAACGCGTATTTACTAAAACATGGACTCTCTTAAAACTGCACTATAAAAATTAATATGCTAAACCCATACTCCTAGAAGTCTCATCTCCTAAATAAACACGAATACTTAAGAAATCTGTAGGACATGCCGTTTCACATCTTTTGCAACCTACACAATCTTCTGTTCTAGGAGATGAAGCTATTTGGCCAGCTTTACAGCCGTCCCATGGAACCATCTCTAAAACATCCAGTGGGCAAGCCCTTACACATTGGGTACAACCAATGCAAGTGTCATAAATTTTAACTGCGTGTGACATGTAAAAATTGTCTTTTGAACCTCGTTATATAATACTATTGTCTTACAAAGAAATTAAAAAAATTAAGATATGCTTCACTCTTGTTAACTCTAGGGCATAAAATCATATAGATATTTAGTAATTTCCATAAACTATGTCACAAGAAATCCTCGAAAAAGTCTGTTCTATTGTTTCAGAACAATTAAGCGTTGAAGCAGGAGAAGTCAAATCAGATTCAAATTTCCAAAATGATTTAGGTGCAGACTCTCTAGATACTGTTGAATTAGTCATGGCTCTTGAAGAAGCATTTGATATTGAAATTCCTGATGAAGCAGCTGAAGGAATAGCAACTGTTGGCGATGCTGTAAAATTCATCGAAGAAAAAAAAGGTTAGTATAGAATGCCAAATTTCCATCGAGTAGTTATTACTGGTATCGGAGCAGTAACTCCAATTGGTAATAACATTGATGAATATTTAGTCGGTCTTCAAGCAGGTACTAATGGAGTTTCAGATATTACTCTCTTTGATCCTGAAAAACATCCCTGCAAATTTGCTGCAGAAGTAAAAAATCTTCAATCTGAAAATTTTATTGAAGCTAAAGAATCCAAAAGATGGGATCGTTTTTCCCAGTTTGGAGTTATTGCTGCAAAGCAAGCCTTTAATGATTCTGGACTTGAAATTACTGAAGCTAATGCATCAAGAATTGGAGTGATTATTGGTTCTGGTGTTGGAGGCTTACTAACTATGGAAAGTCAAGCTCAAATATTGAGTCATAAAGGGCCTAAGAGAGTAAGTCCATTTACAGTCCCAATGATGATTCCAAACATGGCCACTGGATTGGCTGCAATAGCTTTGGGTGCAAAAGGGCCAAGTTCCTCTGTATCCACCGCATGCGCTGCCGGTTCAAATGCAATTGGTGATTCTTTTAGATTACTCCAACTTGGAAAAGCAGATGCAATGATCTGTGGGGGGGCAGAAGCAAGTATTACGCCTCTTGGAGTAGCTGGTTTTGCCAGTGCTAAAGCTCTTTCTTCCAGAAATGAAAGCCCTCAAACTGCTAGCAGACCTTTTGATGCTGAAAGAGATGGATTTGTTATTGGAGAGGGATCTGGAATTCTTGTTTTAGAAACTTTAGAAAATGCACAAAAAAGGAATGCGAGAATTTATGCAGAAATAATTGGTTATGGAACAACATGTGATGCTCATCATATAACTGCTCCATCTCCAGGCGGGATTGGAGGCGCCGAAGCTATCAAATTAGCAATTGAGGATGCTTGTCTTAGCATTGAAAAAGTTGATTACATAAATGCTCATGGAACAAGTACATCAGCTAATGATAAAAATGAAACTTCTGCAATTAAATCTATTTTTAGAGACAGATCTTACCTCATTCCTGTAAGCTCTACTAAGTCGATGACAGGTCATCTCTTAGGAGGCTCAGGAGGTATAGAAGCTGTAGCTTGTATACTTTCTTTGACACATAATTTTATCCCTCCTACAATTAACTACGTCAATCGAGATCCTGAATGTGATCTTGATTATGTACCAAATAATGCAAGAGAAGCTCAAGTAGGAGTTGCTCTTTCTAATTCTTTCGGCTTTGGTGGTCACAATGTTTGCCTTGCTTTCAGCAAACTGAATTGAAGACAACCAATTCTGTATTTCCAACTTAACTTATTTTAAAACAATGGTCGCTGCATCTGTTTCATTAGAATCACTTTGTGTAAATAGTATAAGAATGCTTGCTGTAGATGCAGTAAATAAATCTAATAGTGGTCATCCCGGATTGCCAATGGGATGTGCTCCTATGGGTTATGCATTATGGCAAAACATACTTAATCACAACCCTAATAACCCAAAATGGTTCAATAGAGACCGTTTTGTATTATCAGCTGGTCATGGCTGTATGCTGTTGTATTCCTTGCTTCATTTGACAGGATATAAATCAGTTTCCATAGAAGATATTAAAGAATTTAGGCAATGGGGATCAAAAACTCCTGGACATCCAGAAACATTCGAAACTGAAGGTGTTGAAGTTACAGCTGGTCCTCTTGGAGCCGGCATTTCAAATGCGGTTGGTTTAGCAATAGCTGAAACACACTTAGCAGCTAAATTTAATAAGCCTGATTGCAATATAGTTGATCACTATACTTACGTCATAATGGGCGATGGCTGTAATCAAGAAGGTATTGCATCAGAGGCCTGCTCATTAGCTGGTCATCTTAAGCTTGGAAAATTAATTGCACTCTATGACGATAATCAAATTACAATTGACGGGCGAACCGACGTTTCTTTTACCGAAGATGTCTTAAAAAGATACGAAGCTTATGGTTGGCATGTACAACATGTTGAAGATGGGAATCATGATGTTAGAGGAATCACTGAAGCTATCGAAAAAGCAAAATTAATTACAGATAAGCCTTCTATTATAAAAATTTCTACAACCATAGGTTATGGTTCTCCCAATAAATCAGATACTGCTGGAATTCATGGAGCAGCTGTTGGAGAAGAAGAAGCTGTATTAACTAGAGAGTTTCTAAATTGGGAATATGCTCCATTTGAAATACCGGATGAAGTATATACGCATTTCAGAAAATCAATAAACAAAGGTGAAAATTTAGAGAAAGAATGGGATTCTAAATTTGAAGAATATCAAAAAAAATATCCCTCTGAAGGAGCCGAGTTAAAAAGAATGTTAGAGGGTAAATTACCTGAGAATTGGGACTCAGATCTCCCCTCTTATTCGCCTAATGATAAAGGGTTAGCCACCAGAAAGCATTCACAAATATGTTTGGGTGCTCTAGGTCCTAACCTACCTGAATTAATTGGAGGGTCTGCAGATTTAACTCACTCTAATTACACAGATATAAAAGGAGAAACTGGATCATTCCAGCCACATAGCCCTGAAAAAAGATATTTACATTTTGGTGTTCGAGAGCATGCAATGGCAGCTGTACTTAATGGTATTGCTTATCACAACAGTGGTCTTATCCCTTATGGTGGAACCTTCCTTGTTTTCGCCGATTATATGAGAGGCTCAATGAGGCTTTCAGCACTAAGCGAATTAGGAGTAATCTATGTCTTAACTCACGATTCAATTGGTGTAGGAGAAGATGGCCCAACACATCAACCTATTGAAACTATCCCTTCTCTTCGTGCCATGCCTAATATGCTAGTTTTTAGACCTGGAGATGGCAATGAGACTAGTGGAGCTTATAAGCTTGCTATTCAAAATCGAAAAAGACCTTCTGCCCTTTGTTTAAGTAGACAAGGTATGCCAAATCAAGAAAATACTTCGATAAACAAAGTTGCTCTAGGAGGATATGTAGTTTCCGATTGTGAAGGTACACCAGATCTAATATTCATTGGTACTGGAAGCGAACTGAATCTTTGCATTGAAGCAAGTAAGGAAATTTCAAGCTTAGGTAAAAAAATCAGAGTTGTTTCTATGCCTTGTGTAGAACTTTTTGAAGAGCAAGAAGAATCTTATAAAGAAAGTGTTTTACCAAGTAGTGTGAAAAAGAGAGTTGTAGTAGAAGCTGCCCATTCGTTTGGATGGCATAAATATACAGGTTTTGAGGGAATTTGTATTACTATGGACAGATTTGGTGCATCAGCACCAGGTGGAGAATGTATGAAAAATTTTGGATTTACTGTCGAAAACGTAGTTAATAAGACGAAGGAAATTTTATAACTACTAATTGATAACTACACTGAAGTATTGCATTCTTCAAGCTTATCTTTTAGCTTATCAAGAGATTCATCAGAAATCTTTGAATTCATTGGACAATGTTTAGGGCCACACATTGAGCAAAACTCCGCTTTTTTAAAGATTTCTTCAGGCAGTGTCTCATCATGGTACTGCTTCGCCCTTTCCGGATCTAACGAAAGTTCGAATTGTTTGTTCCAATCAAAGTTATACCTTGCATGGCTAAGTTCATCATCTCGATCACGGGCGCCAGCTCTATGTCTTGCTATATCAGCAGCGTGAGCAGCTATTTTATAAGCAATTAAACCTTCTCTTACATCTTCTGCATTTGGTAGACCTAGATGTTCTTTCGGCGTTACATAACATAACATAGAAGTTCCATACCACCCTGCCATCGCTGCACCAATAGCACTTGAAATATGGTCATAACCAGGGGATATATCGGTCACTAATGGACCAAGCACATAAAATGGGGCTTCTGAACATTCTTCCATTTGCTTTCTCACATTAAACTCAATTTGGTCCATGGGTACATGACCAGGACCCTCAACCATAACTTGAACATTATGTTCCCATGCTCTTCTAGTAAGCTCGCCTAAGGTCTTCAATTCAGCTAGCTGGGCATCATCAGAAGCATCATGCAAACATCCAGGCCTTAATGAGTCTCCTAAAGAAAAAGTACAATCATATTTCTTGAAAATCTCACAGATATCATCAAACCTTGTATAAAGGGGATTTTGTTTAAAATGATGTAACATCCATTGGGCTAAAATACCTCCCCCTCTACTGACAATTCCAGTAATTCTTCCTTTAACTTTTGGCAAATGCTCTATTAATAGACCAGCATGAATAGTTTGATAATCTACGCCCTGCTGACAATGTTTTTCAATAATATGAAGAAAATCGTCTTCTGTTAGTCTATCTATTGAACCATGAACACTTTCTAAAGCTTGATAAACAGGAACAGTTCCTATAGGAACAGGAGATTCTTGAATAATTGCTTGTCGGACTTCATCTAAATTTACTCCTCCCGTAGAAAGATCCATAACCGTATCAGCACCATATTTAACAGCAAGTTTGAGCTTTTCTACTTCTTCATTGATATCACTTGCATTAGGGGAAGCACCTATATTGGCATTAACTTTGCATCTAGAAGCAATACCTATAGACATTGGCTCAAGATTCAAATGATTAATATTAGCTGGAATAATTAATCTTCCTCTTGCCACTTCTTCCATTATTAAAGAAGAAGGAAGATTCTCTTTTTTAGCAACAAAATCCATTTCTTCCGTGATATATCCATTTCTCGCAAAGTTCATCTGAGTTACATTGTCTTTCCCAAGGCGAGGCTTAATCCAAGAACTTCTCATAATTTCTTAATTTTTAAAAGTGTTATTACTAAAGTTTGATCAAATCTCAACTTCCCTGCATCAAAATTAATGATTCAGGTTCAAAGGGTATGATCTCAGCTAAGTTAAATTTCTTAGCACCCCTAGTATTTATCTTATTAATAGCTCTTTTCTAAAAATAAGTCATCTCATATTGCGTGAAAATAAATAAAATTGTTTTATTTATTTTTTTGATAAGACTTTATCTTTTTTAAAATATTTTTTCTATCCAATTGTCTGCTTATACCCCTCTCCAAAATAATTACAATCCCCATTAAGCCAATAGGTAAATAAAAAATCTTCTTGGAATTATCCCTAAATATTAATCCGATGGCAGATATAAAAATCATTAAAGGTGCTACAAAAGATAAAATATATCTTTTATTAATTTTCATTTGCCAATAGTATTAATTTTTCCATTGTTTAATTTTACTATGGATTCTGTTATCACTTTAATTCCAACAGCAATAGCTCTTTCATCCGGATCAAATTTAGAACTATGAAGAGGAGCACATCCCTTGGAACTAGAAACCCCAAGCCTAAACATAGCTCCAGGAATTTCATTTAAGAATTCAGCGAAATCCTCAGCTCCTAATGATGGTTTTTGTAATTCGATTACATTTTTTTGACCCAAAACTTTAATTCCCGAATCTCTGAGGACTCTATTAATTTCAGGATTATTATTAACTGCTGGAGTGATTTCTCTAAATCTTACTTTTGCTTCAGCTCCGCAAGTATTAGCTAAAGAAGTGATATTTTCATTGAGCCAATTACCAATATTCGTAAATACTTTACGATTAGTGCATCGAACAGTACCAATTAAATTAACCTTTTCTGCGAGAACATTAAAAGCATTGCCACCATTTATTTTCCCAAAAGTTATTACTACTGGATCAAGAGGGTCTAACGTCCGTGTTATTGATTCTTGAATTCCCGAGATAACTTTTGAGGCCGCCCAAATAGCATCAACTCCTTCATGAGGTCGAGCACCATGGCCTGATTTTCCTTTAATCTCAACATTAAGTTCTCCGGCAGCTGCAGTTAAACTTCCCTCTTTAATGCCAATTGTCCCTACGGATAAATCAGGGTAGACATGAACTCCCAAAATATGGGTTAAACCATTAGTTGCACCATCCTTAATCATCCATCTAGCTCCACTCGCAATTTCTTCAGCAGGCTGAAAAATTATCCGAGTCCCAAAATTTAGTTTTAAATCCTTAATAATTTTTGCGACACCCAATCCAATCGAGATATGCAAATCGTGACCACAGGCATGCATAACACCATCTACTTTTGAAGAAAAACTTAATTTAGTTTCCTCAAATATTGGCAAAGCATCCATATCCACTCTTAAACCTATAATACCTTTATCTAGGGGGCCAAAATCAGCTATAACTCCAGTCCTACCTATAGATTCTCTAACATTCCAGCCAATATCTTTTAAAAAACCACTGATCAAGATCGCTGTTTGATTTTCAAGTCCACTTAATTCCGGATGTTCATGGATATGTCTTCTTAAGTTAATTAGTTCATCATTAAACGAATCAATTTTTTTATGTAACTGATCTCTATTCATTACTTATTTTAAGTCGATAAAATTCGTTAAATCTTTAATTGGTTGAGGAGGCCATCTTCTTATTTTTTTTAACCATTCTTCATCACTATATCTAGGATCTAATTCAGTTACCGCTATCCAATTACTCTCTGCTTTACCAGCTTCACCATTAGACCAATTCAAAGCTGTTAAAGCTGCCCTAGCATCTGCAAAAGTTGGATACCGTCTAATTAACTTTATTAATTCTTTTTCAGCTTCATCAATATTTCCCAATTGGAAATCTGCTAACGCCAAACTTGACCTAGCCATGGCAAATCCTGGATTATATAAAGCAGCTTTTGAGAATAAATCTCTTGCTTTATCCCAATGGGATGTAGATCCTTCAACGTTAGCTAAATTATATAATGCAGAGAAATTTTCACTATCTAGGGAAATAACGAACATATAATCCTTTTTCGCTTGCGACCATAAACCCAATGCTTCCTCAGCAATCCCCCTGTTAATGTAAGGATCTATTTCACTAGGATTCAAACTTATTGCCTTATTTTGGTCATCTATTGATCCCTTAACATCTCCTACAACAAGTCTTACATTTCCTCTATTGCTAAAACCTGCAGCATCATCAGGATAAGAATCGAGATATTGATTCCATTCTTGTAATGCGAGATTAAATTTTCCGCCTGAACTAAGATCTAACGCATTTTTAAACAAATCCTCTCTCGAAGATAATGAATAGCATGGTGCAATATAAAAAATATTGAAAAAAATAAAAATTAATAAAAAACAAACCTTAACTTTTTTAAAAGTTATCATCTTTTGAATCAATGTACTTTTTTCCTATAGCAGTAAGCAATCTTCCTCGAGGAGTTCTCGTGAGAAAACCAATTTTAATAAGATATGGCTCAACAACAAATTCTAACATTGAAGGATCATCGCCCAACCCAGATGCAATTGAATCAAGGCCAGTTGGTATATTATTGTTTTGGTTAAGAAAAGATAAATAGTGTCTATCTAAAGAATCCAATCCTTTTTCGTCTATTTGGTAAGAATTTAAAGCTTTTTTTATTAAATTCACTGAGATAGTATTAGTTTTCATAACAACTTGAGCATAATCTCTAACTCGTCTTAATAATCTTAAAGCAATTCTTGGAGTCCCTCGAGATATTTTTGCCAAATCATAAGATGCTTTATCTTCTAAATTGAGGTTTATTAATCGGGAGAAATTAACAATAATTTGTTTTAATTCATCACATGTATAGAATTCAATTTTCTGAGATATCCCAAATCTGTCTCTTAGAGGTGCACTTATTGAGGCTAATTTAGTTGTCGCGCCAATCAGAGTAAACCTAGGAAGATTAATTGTTCTACAACGGGCTCCTCTATTAGCTCCCATAGTTAAGTCAAGTCTAAAATCCTCCATTGCAGAATATAACAACTCTTCAGTTAACCTATTTAAGCGATGTATCTCATCGATAAATAAAACTTCACCTTCTTTTAATCCAAGAAGTAAACCTACAATATCTCTTGGCCTTTCAATTGCTGGTGCAGTCGCAATCCTACATTTTGTATTCAATTCGTGGGCTATCAAAAAAGCAAGAGTAGTCTTACCTAGACCAGGCTGTCCATATAAAAGAGTATGCTCCAAAGGTTCTTTTCTAATAATTGAAGCATCTATAGCTATTCTTAAAGAAGATTTAAGTTGTTCTTGGCCAATAAATTCTTTTAAATTAAGAGGCCGGGCTAAGTTCAAATTATTATTTCTCTTTTCTTCTGGAATATTTTTTGAATCAACTAGCCTAAGTTCTTTTTTACGAAAAGAAAAGTCATTATCGCCTATATTGGAAGAAATTATTGCCATAATGAAAGGTTAATTGCAATTGTTCTGAGTAGAAAGATTTTTTACAACTAAAATGGCAAAAAATTCAAACAAAGTGAAAAAAAATACTAATAAAGCAAATAATTTTAAACTTCTAGCTGATAATAGATATGCAAAATTTCAATATGCAATATCTGAAACAATCGAAGCTGGAATTGAGCTTTTAGGGACTGAAGTAAAGTCCATTAGAAACGGAAAAGCAAATTTAAGAGACGGATACTGTTCATTCAGAGATGGTGAGATCTTATTATTAAATGTTCACATTTCACCACATAAAAATGTGGGGTCTTTCTTTAATCATGATCCACTAAGAAATAGAAAGTTGCTACTACATAAAAAAGAAATAATAAAAATGAAATCTAATACTGAAAAAAAAGGAATGACTATTGTTCCATTATCTCTTTATTTAAAAGGCTCATGGATAAAACTAACTATTGGAGTTGGTAAAGGGAAAAAATTACATGACAAACGCCAAGATGAAAAACAAAAAAGCATAAAAAAAGAAATCAACTCTGCACTAAAAAGATAAAATAGATTAGTCAGAATTGTTGAAAGTATCAATCTAAACTTACTGAAGTTGGAGGTGGGGAAGGATCTGGATCTGCAATAAGCATATGCTGCAATACAGTTTCTGGCCTCTCACTATCTCTCCAGCGAATTTTGTATGCAGGCATTTTTGTACCTCTGCTTGTAGTTTGCTCTACTGGTTCAATAACCCATCCTCTTCTTGATCGGCCTTGAGGATTTCTTTTTACTACTGCATCCGCATGTTTGAAACGGAAACCAACACGTTCACCACTCATTTAAAAAATTTCGTATTGGATCAATTTAACTATTTTACTTCATTCGAGGGTAATTTTTAACTTTTATTGGAAGTTATTTCTGGTTTTAACAATGGGAAAGGGATTACATCTCTAATCGATGCGCTATTAGTAATTAACATAATTAGCCTATCAATGCCTATACCTAATCCTCCCGTAGGCGGCATGCCAATCTCTAAAGCATTTAAAAAATCTTCATCTATACAGTGAGCCTCAAGATCTCCTTCATCTCTAAGAGATTGCTGTAATTGCATTCTTTCTCTTTGATCTACAGGATCTATTAACTCACTAAACGCATTTGCCAGTTCTCGACCAACAATGAATAATTCAAATCTCTGAACTATTTCTTTATTATCATGATGAGGCCTGGCTAAAGGAGAAATTTCAACAGGATAATCAATAACAAAAGTGGGTTCTATAAGTTTTGATTCTACTTTTTGCTCGAAGACCTCATTTAGAAGTCTTCCCATAGTATTTACTTTATTAGAACAATTAACATTGATATTTTTAACGGCTTGTTTTGCTGCCAGAAAGTCCCCACTGAAAGAATCAAAATCAATCCCTGTATATTTTTTGACAATAGCTTTCATGGATATTCTTGACCAAGGCTTAGAAAAATCAATTTCTTTATTTTGATAATTTATAATTAAAGACCCACATGCATCAGCTACGATATCTTTAATCAATTCTTCAGTTAAATTCATCATATCTACATAATCAGAATAAGCTTCATAAATTTCCACTGAGGTGAATTCTGGATTATGCCTTGTACTTATCCCCTCATTACGGAAGATTCTTCCCAATTCATAGACTTTCTCAAAACCTCCAACAACCATTCTCTTTAAATGTAATTCTGTAGCTATTCTTAAATACAACGGAATATCTAATGTATTGTGATGAGTTATAAATGGTCTTGCTTCAGCACCACCAGCTTCAGATTGCAGAATTGGAGTCTCTATCTCTAAGAAATTTCTATTATCTAGCCATTTTCTTATAAAACTTATACATTTCGCTCTGGTTTTAAATACATTTTTAGAGTGAGGATTTACTATTAAATCTAAATAACGTTGTCTATATCTTTTTTCAATATCAGTCAATCCATGCCATTTATCTGGGAGAGGTTGTAATGATTTGGATAACATTTCCCATTTTTCTACTTTAATTGAAAGCTCACCTTTATTAGTTTTTTTAATAGTTCCATAGACTCCTATCCAATCACCAATATCTACTATTTCCTTGAGATCTTCAAAAGAAAGTAATTTTTGTTTTTCTAAATTGAAATTAATAATCCTTTTATCTAGATAAAGCTGAATCTGACCTTCTTGATCGCTTATTGTGAAAAAGGCAATTTTGCCCATTACCCTTTTTGCCAGAACTCTACCAGCAATAGAAACACTGAAGTCTTCCTCTTGACCATTTTCTAGATGATCAAATTTTTGAATAAGAAAACTGGTAGTATGAGATACCTTAAAGCTCTGTGCGTAAGAAGCAAATCCTTTATTCACGAGTGAACCAGCTTTTTGTAAGCGCGCTTCTTTTATTTCAGACAAAATTTATTTAAATATATTTGTTTTATTTAATAAAATTATCAGACTATTGATCAACTTGCCAAAGATGTTGCTGTTTCACCAACTCTCTGAGATGCGTAACCAATCCCTCTAACAGTTAATATTAATTCTGGATTTCTTGGATCTGGTTCCAATTTACCTCTTAGCCTTGCAACATATACATCTACAACTCTTAAATCTGCCGCTCTACGAGGAGGATAGCCCCAAAGCTGTTCCAAAATTTCTGCTCGTGGAACAACCTTACCAGGTTCGTCAAATAATAACTCTAGGAGACTAAATTCAGTATAAGTTAGACTAATTCTATCTCCAGCTCTAGAAACTTGTCTGCGATTAGTATCAACAACTAAACTTCCAAATTTCATAACTCCTTTGCCTGAAGGAACTTCTTTGGTTTCAGTAACCGATACAGTTGGCCCCATTCTTCTCAAAATTGTAGCTATTCTGGCCTCTAACTCTTTTGGGCTAAATGGTTTAGATAAGTAATCATCAGCTCCTAAATCCAAACCAGCAACTCTCTCTGAAATAGCCTCTAGAGCGGTTAAAAATATTATTGGTACTACTGACTCAGCTCTAATTCTTCTACAAACAGCAAATCCATCCATTTTTGGAAGCATAACATCAAGAACTATCAAATCTGGGGAATCCCTGTGAAAAGACTCAAGAGCTTCTTCGCCGTTAGTGGCTGAATATACTTGATATCCTGCTAGTTGAAGCCTCGTAACTAATACCTTCAAAACTGCTGGTTCATCATCAACAACTAAAATTCTTGCTTTTGACATAGTTAAAAAAAGATTTCTCGATATTTCAAAGCAAAGAACTATTGCATTGAACATTTATTCTAACAATTAAAAATATAACATTACGAACCCTCAATGTGATATTCCTAAGGTTTACAAACATTTTAAATTAATTAAAAATATATAAATTTTTTCAAGCATTTTTTCCTCTTGGCAAAATTTATTTCTGTATTTTTCTTCTTGAAAATTTAAACATTCTTAAAAGTTGAGAGCAAATAAAGGGAGCAAACAAACCTGTCAAAAAAACTTCAGCTAAGATATTTTTTACACCTGGAATAAACATTAAAAAATTTACATCTGAAAAATTGCTAAACAAAATTTGTGCAAGATAAAGAGTACCGCATAAAAAACTTCCAAAAGAACAAATTAAACCATACCTAAAATGTCCCACCAAAATATCACTATGTGATTTAATTCTCCCAAAGAAAAATCCACAAAAAATTAGGCCTGGAATTTGAGTAAAACTTTCATTTAAAGTTAGAGAATCTAAGATGAGACCTAAAAACAAACCAAATACTAATCCATTAATTGATCCATTAATCATTGCCCAAGGCAATAACCAAAATAATGGCCAATAAGGCTGAACACCTAAAAATCCAAGCCAATTAGGGTGCCACAAAAAAATAATTGGGATAAAAATAAAGCTTATAATGGATAATTTTTTGGTAAAAAATTTATTCATTAAATATTTACTTTCAAAATTTGTACCCAATCAATTACATGAGGTTTTGCTAGAAGTGAAATTTTTGCCGTTTTTTTTGATTTCAACGTCTCATCTATAGATTGGACAATACCAATAGGGATATTTGGAGGTAATAACGTACTAGCAGGAGATGATGATACAAAATCTCCAACTTTAATATCGGCATCTTTTGAATAAAGTATTAGGCTAGGATAATCATCTCCTAAACCGACTAGTAATCCATTGATCTGAATTCTATCCACCCAAACGCCTAACTTACTTTCTGGAGAAGTTATTAAAGTTACCGACGAAGTGAATAAAGAAGTATTCTTTACTCTACCTAATAATCCACCCGGACCAATCACAATATTGCCAATTTCTACTCCATCCTTTGAACCTTTGTTTAAAATTATTTGTCTCCACCAACCTCCTGTTTTTCTCGAAATAACTGCAGCTGAAATATGTTCATCATTAGATGATTCTTGAAGAGATAAGATTTGTCGCAATCTTATATTATCTTTTGTAAGAAGATTTAACTTTATTAAATATTCTTGATCAATACTCTTAAGAACAATTTCTTTTTGAAATTGACCAGGCCAAAAAGGTTTTGAAATAAAATAATAAAAATCTTTATAAAAAGCTCCTTTTGATATTCTTACAAAAACCAAAAATAAAAAAATTGCAAAAAATAGCCAATTTTTCTTTTTATGCCACCAACGACTATTAGAAATTCGTCGGATACCTAACATAACATTAATCTCTTATGGCATTCCTTATGAATTCTGGAGTGTCAACAACTCTTTTGAGTTTTTTAAAATCATCTAACACCTCTCCACAACCATTCACTACGCAAAGCAGTGGGTTTTCTGCTATGTGAGTAAAAATTCCTGTTTCATCGCTCAATAAATCATTAATGCCTCTCACTAAAGCTCCACCACCTGCAAGCATAATCCCTCTATCAACAATATCTGCGGCAAGTTCAGGAGGGGTGCGCTCTAAAGTTCTTTTTACAGCTTCGACTATTTTGCTAAGTGTTTCAGCCATAGCTTCTCTGATTTCTCCTGATGTCAAAGTGACTGATCTAGGTAGACCAGATAAAAGATGTAAACCTCTAACCTCTAAAGTAGTTTTATCAAAATCATCATCTGGAAATGCAGATCCAATTTTTATCTTGATATCTTCTGCAGTTCTCTCTCCAACAACTAAATTGTGAACTTTTTTAAGATAAAGCGCAATTGACTCATTTATTTCATCGCCTGCTATGCGAACAGACTCACTCAAAACAGTTCCTCCTAAACTTAATACTGCAACCTCAGTAGTACCTCCACCAATATCAACAATCATTGTTCCAATTGGCTCAGTTACTGGTAATGATGCTCCTATTGCTGCTGCGACAGGTTCATCTATTAAATGAACTTCTCTAGCTCCCGCTAATCCAGCTTCTCTTACTGCTCTTCGCTCAACGCTAGTCACTCCACTTGGAATTCCAATCACTATCCTTGGAGCTACTATCCCCTTGCCTTCATTACATTTTTGAATAAATGTTTTTATCATTTGTTCTGCAGCATCAAAATCTGCAATAACTCCATCTCTTAGTGGTCTTACAGCTCTTATATTGCCAGGGGTCCTCCCAAGCATTAACTTTGCTTCTTTACCAACAGCTAATGGAATCCCTTCTTCTAAATCCATAGCTACCACAGAAGGTTCCTGTAAAACAACGCCTTTTCCTGATACATGTATAAGAGTATTGGCCGTTCCCAAATCTATGCCAATATCACGAGAAAATTTAAATCTGTTAAAAATCACAATAAGAATTTCTTTTTTTAAATAATATATCTATTTTTTGATAAGCTCTCGGAATTCTGACGTTTAGTTATGAATAGCACGTAAAACTTTGAGCAGAAACTGAAAATATGAGTATTATAAAAAAAAAAAATTATGGAAATTAACACTATTAACCTTGTTGGCAGAGCAGGAAGAGAACCAGATGTCAGATATTTTGAATCAGGCAGTATAGTAGCGAATTTCACAATTGCAGTTAACAGAAGAAGCAGAGATGAAGAGCCAGATTGGTTTAATTTAGAAATATGGGGCAAGCAAGCACAAATAGCCGCAGATTATGTGAAAAAAGGATCGTTAATTGGAATTACAGGAAGCTTTAAAATTGATAGCTGGAAAGATAAAAATACTGGAGAAGATAGATTTAAACCAGTTGTTAGGGTAGATAGATTAAACTTACTAGGCTCACGAAAGGATTCTGATAATAACCAATATTCCAACAGCAATAACTCAAGTGAAATTCCTTTTTAAGCTCTATTTTTTTTAAGAAATCTAATGAGTATTCTTATAAAAAAATATAAGAAAATTAAAATTAAAATTGGCTTTACAACATATTTGATTTGATCTAAATAAGTTTGAATGATTAGATAATTTTCACCAAATAAATAACCTGAATAAGTGAGAAGTGCTACCCATATCAGGCTCCCAAATGTAGTCCAAAGCAAAAATTTTCTTAATGGCATAAGTTCTATGCCAGCAGGAACAGAGATTAAAGTTCTTATACCTGGTACTAATCTGCCCCAAAAAACTAAAGAAACACCGTATTTATCAAACCACCTTTTACTTTTTTCAAGATCATTAGAAGAAATGCCCAGATATTTTCCCTTTTTATCTAGAAAATTTGAAAGTCTTTTTTCATTTACTAATCTACCTAAATAGTACCAAGGCAATGATCCTAAAATAGTTCCAAGTAATCCCCAAAAAACTAAAATATAGAAATTTAATTTTTGTTGATAAACAAAAAACCCTCCTAATGGCATTATTATTTCCGAAGGAATTGGAGGTATTATGTTTTCCAAAAACATAGCCAAACAAATAGTAAGGTATGCAATTGTTGAATTCTTTTCAACAGACAAACTAATATAGTCGGGAATTGAAGTAAGAAAATTTACAAAAATCAAACTCAAACTTAGTATCTATAAAGCTCTGGTTTGTAAGGTCCTTCAACAGAGACATTAATATAGTCAGCTTGTTCCTTAGTTAATTTTGTTAATTTTGCACCAATTTTATCAAGATGTAATCTAGCTACCATTTCATCTAAATGCTTTGGTAAAACATAAACCTCCTTAGCATATTTTTCTGACTTATTGAAGAGTTCGATTTGAGCTAATACTTGGTTAGTAAAAGAATTACTCATAACAAAACTTGGATGTCCAGTGGCACAACCTAAGTTAACTAATCTACCTTCAGCTAAAAGAATTATTTTATTGCCACTTGGTAAAGTTATGTGATCAACCTGCGGCTTGATATTTTCCCATGGATAATCTTTTAATGAAGCCACATCAATTTCATTATCGAAATGACCAATATTACAGACTATAGCCTCATCTTTCATCTTGACGAGATTTTCGTTTGTAATTACTTGATAGTTCCCAGTTGCTGTAACAAAGATATCTATATCTTCCACAACATCGTCTAATGTAACGACGCTAAAACCTTCCATTGCCGCTTGAAGAGCACAAATTGGATCAACTTCAGCAACTTTTACTATTGCACCAAGTCCTCTAAGAGACTGGGCTGAACCTTTACCTACATCTCCAAAACCCATTACCAAAGCAACTTTACCAGCAATCATTACATCAGTTGCGCGCTTTATACTATCGACTAAAGATTCGCGGCAGCCATATAAATTATCAAATTTGCTCTTAGTTACCGAATCATTAACGTTGATAGCAGGGAAAGGTAAAGCATTTTGCTTTTGCAGTTGATAAAGTCTTGCAACTCCCGTTGTAGTTTCTTCAGTTACACCAATGATATTACTCTTAATTCTAGAATAAAAGTCACTATCATTTTTCAACTTAGACTTAATAGAATTAAATAAAGCAATTTCTTCTTCATTACCGGGATCATCTAAAACAGATAAATCTTTTTCTGCTTTACTGCCGAGAATCAATAGGCCAGTTGCATCTCCCCCATCATCAAGAATCATATTTGGAGAGTCTGAACCCCAATCAAGAATATAGTGTGTGTATTGCCAATATTCATCAAGTGTCTCACCTTTTTTTGCGTATACAGAAATTCCTTGATCTGCGATAGCAGCCGCCGCATGATCTTGAGTTGAAAAGATATTGCATGAAGCCCATTTTACTTCTGCACCAAGATCAACAAGAGTTTCTATTAAGACTGCTGTCTGAATCGTCATATGAAGACTTCCAGCTATTTTTGCCCCTTTTAGTGGTTTTTCAGATTGATATTTATCTCTAAGTGCCATTAATCCAGGCATTTCTGTTTCGGCAATTTTAATTTCTTTACGGCCAAAATCTGAAAGGGAAATATCAGCAATTACGTAATTAGGTGTAGAGGTTTTAATTGAATTTGCGATAACCATATCTAGTAAATATCTTTTCCATTAAACTATAAAGGATTTTTGAGTAATTTTGTGTTTATTGAAAATTTAAAAGAAACTTTAAATTTAGGAAAAAAACTCTCACACAAATTAAATCCCCAATCAATTGTTTTATTACAGGGTCCAATTGGGGCTGGGAAAACTTCATTTGTTCAAGGGATTGCTAAAGGCTTGGCAATCTCTGAGGACATTACAAGCCCTACATTTGGTTTATCGCATCACTATAACTCAGGAAGAATTCCGCTAATTCATCTTGATTTATATAGGTTAGAAAATATTTCTTCAGCAAAAGAAGTTTTTTTTTCAGAAGAAGAAGAAGCAATACAAAGACAAGCAATTTTAGTGGTTGAATGGCCAGAATTAATAGAACCTGTTATTGACAATTTCTGGAAAATAGAAATTAGTTACGCAAAAAATTATGGAAGACACTACGAAATAAGAGATCCCAAAAATTTATTAACCTTCTCATAATATGGCTGTTGCTCGATGGCGCCTTCACCAAGACAAGTTAATAACCCACAAACACCTGCGAATTTAATGCAATCTTCTATCTCTTTTTCGTTGGTAGGATAGCCTGAAGTAATTAATTTTGAAATAAAGCCAGCTAGAAAAGCATCGCCTGCGCCAGTTGTATCAACAATTTTTTGTGAAGTAGGGGTTTCGGTAATTCCCTGCAATCCGTTGATAAACCATAAAACGGGATTTTCTCCATCAGTTATTATTACATCTGGTCTATTAGGAAGTCGTTGAGATATTAGCAAGGGATTTTCATCCTCAAAAAACAAAGTTGCTTCTTCCTTAGCAAGCTTTAAAACATTTGCATGATTTAAAAAATTCTTGATTAAATTAACTCTCGCGGCTTTACTAATTTCTGATGAAAAACTTGAATGATCCCAAAAGACCTCTCTCCAATTCAAATCTATAACAATTTTAACTTCAAATTTATTGGCCTGTTCAACAAGAAAAAAAATAGTCTCTGCTGATATTGGAGATGATAATAAGATCGTTCCTGTAACCAAATATTTAATTTCTAGAAAAGATTTCTCCAAATTTAAAATTTCTTTTTCTATTAATTTTTTGCTAAGAACTTCGTCTGCGAAGCATGAATGAGAACTTTCCTCAAAACCTGAAAAAAAACGATCTCCAAATTGATCTCTATCTACATTAACCACACGAGTAGAGGAGTCATTATCTAATTGCAAGAAATCTAAATTAACGCCCAATTGATCAAATTGCGTAATAAATTTTTTTCCATAATCATCATTACCCAAACTTCCTATAAATGTTGAATCTATTTTTAATTTTCTTAATGCACAAGCAACATTAGCCGGCGCACCTCCCAAAAAATCTGTAAATCCTTGATTTGATTTATTTCTGATTCTGTCTATTAAAGCCTCTCCAATACATATGACCTTTTTCTTTTTCATAAAATGAACGCTTTTTCTTAACTAAGAATAATTTATTAAAAACGAATAATTTTTTTTTGAATTAAAGTTTAATTAAAAGTGTATTCATGGTGTCTTTAAATAAATCTGAAACTTGGAAATGGAAAAATTGGGAAATTTCTTGGTCTTTATCCAAAGAATCTACTCCTGAAAAAAATATTAATATTTTACTAGTTCATGGATTTGGGGCATCAAAAAACCACTGGAGACATAATCAAGATTTTCTTGGTAAATTTTCTAACTGCTACGCAATTGACTTATTAGGATTTGGTAAAAGTAGTCAGCCTAGTGCTTTATTAAATTACGAACCTGAAAAAGAAAACTCAATTAAATATTCATTTTCCTTATGGAGTAATCAAATATCAACATTTTGTTCAGATATAATTCAATCTCCTGTTTACTTGGTAGGAAATTCAATTGGTGGAGTTATTGCATTGAAAGCTGCTGAATTCCTCAAAGATAATTGCAAAGGTATCATTTTGATTGATTGTGCACAAAGAACTATGGATGATAAACGTTTAAAAAAAAGTGATATCTTGATGAATTTGTTGAGACCCGTCCTTAAAACGATAGTCAGACAAAAAGTAATAAGTAATACACTTTTTACAAGAGCCGCTAATCCAAAAGTTATAAAGAAAATACTCGAACAAGCTTACCCTTCAGGAAAAAATATCGATAAAGAATTGATTGAAATACTTTATCAACCATCCCAAAGGAAAAATTCTAAAGAAGCTTTCCGTGGTTTTATCAATTTATTTGATGACTATCTTGCTACTGACCTTTTTCGTAAAGTTGATGCTCCAATCCAATTGATATGGGGTGAGAAAGATCCCTGGGAATCTTTAAATGAAGCGAAAGAGTGGAAGAAACAATTCAGTAATATTAAAAGATTAGATATTATTAATGGGGCTGGTCACTGTCCTCATGATGAAGAACCTGAAATAACAAATAAGTTAATAAATGAATTTATTCAAGAAACAAAATAAGCTTCTACATTATCACTTAGTCTTCTCAAGCCTCTTAATCCATCTCTTTCTAGGTTTCTTACTCGATCCCTACTTATGCCTAAAACTCTTCCTATACCTGTAAGAGACATTGGCTCATCACCATCCATTCCGTATCTCATTCTTAAAACTCTGCATTGCAGATCAGGTAATTGATGTAGAAGAGAATGCAGATCACCTCTCATACAATCCATCTCTATTTGTTCGTCTGGCAAATCCTCGGCACCTGCCAGTAAATCTAATAAAACAGTATCTTCACCATCACCGACTTTGGTTTCAAGACTAACTGGCTGTCCAGCTTTGCACATCAAATCTTTAACGTCATCTTCGGGAAGTTCTACGTATTTTGCAAGTTCACTTACAGTTGGAGTTCTAGACATTTCTTGGCTGAGCTCTCTTTGACCCTTTTTTAACTTATTCAACATTTCAGTTATGTGAATTGGAAGCCTTATCGCCCTACTTTTTTCAGCTATTGCTCTTGTAATACCTTGTCTTATCCACCAATATGCATATGTTGAAAACTTATAGCCTCTGGCTGGATCAAATTTTTCAACTCCTCTGACCAATCCTATAGTTCCCTCCTGAATTAAATCTAAAAGTTCCATATTTCTTTTTGTATATTTTTTTGCAACGCTGACCACTAATCTTAAATTCGCTGCGACCATTCTTTCTTTAGCTCTCTGTCCAGCTCTTAGTCTTTTTTTTATTATGGAAGAAGATAAATTTAATTTGATCGATAATTCATCAACACTTGGCTTATCTCCTGTTAATTCAATAATTTCTAATTCTGTTCTCTCAATTTCCATATACTCTTGAACTTGTCTACCTAGAGTTATTTCTTGCTCATGGGATAGTAAAGGAACTCTCCCTATATCCCTTAGGTATGAACGAACAAGATCAACATCATTACTAATTTTTATACTCGCGATTGAAGCTAGTTTATTTTCACTTATTGTTTCAGAAGACATGAAAGTTGAATGTTGTTTTGTAAACAATACCATTAAGAAATGTAAAGTTAAACAAAAAAATCCACATTTTTACAAAAATGAGAATAAATACCTAGTGAATTTAGGCTAATGATGAGTTTAAAAGCCATTTTGCAGTAGTGAGGTAAATAAATACACCGGCAATATCAGTGACGGTTGTAATGAAAGGGGAAGACATTAAGGCTGGATCCAATTTCATTCTGTCAAACAACAAAGGGAGGATCGCTCCTGTTGTAGCAGCTAAAGTTGTTATGGATATTAAACTTATTCCCACCGCTGAGGCGATTAAAGGCCCTTCTCCCTGCCACCAAGCGAAGGGAAAGACTACAAGCATCATGAAAACACCTAAAAGAGCGCCTGTGATTGCCTCCTTAACTACTGCCTTAATAGCACCCAGAGACTTCAATTTTTGAGTACTTAAACCTCTTATGACAACCGTTGAACTTTGAGCACCAACATTTCCACCTGTACCAATTAGGAGCGGAATAAATGCAGCTAATAAGACTATTTCTTTTAGTATTTGATCATTCATAGCTATAACCTTTGTCGTTAAACCATTTGCCAAAACCAAAATTAATAACCATAAAATTCTTCTTCGAGCAATCGTAAACAAACTACTTTGGAAATAGTCATCTTCATCTCCAGGTTGTACTGCCCCCGCTGCGTAAATGTCTCTTGTTGCTTCTTGCTCTATGACATCAATTAAATCATCAACAGTTACTATCCCAACAAGCCTTTTTTCTTTATCAACTACTGGTAATGCTAAAAAATCATATCTTTGTATTGCTCTAGCAACCTCTTCTTGATTCGTATTAGTAGATATATTAACTACATCTCTTGTCATAACATCACCAATTGGCTTAGAGGGATCAGCGGTTACAAGATCTCTTAAAGAGAGAATACCAGTTAAATGTCTTTCTTTATCTGTAACATATAAGCTATAAATAGTTTCAGTAAATGGGGCTCTTTTTCTAACTAAAGAAAGAGCATCAGCTGCTGTTTGCATCTCTTTAAGATCTATAAATTCAGTTGTCATTAATCTTCCGGCAGTTTCAGGCTCATATCCAAGTAATTCGGCTGTTACTTTCCTTTCACCAGGACTAAGAGCAGACAAAAATTTTCGTACAACTTTTGCAGGTAATTCATCAAAAAGTTGAACCCTATCATCAGGAGACATTTTTTCAACGATTTCTAAAACCTCTCCTGAACGAAGTCTTTCTAATAAAGTTTGCTGAACTACTGGATCTAAATATTCATACACCTCAATTGCTTCATTTTTCTTTAATAATCGAAATGCTAATGCCTGCAATATTAGTGGAAGGCTTCCAATAGCATCTGCAATATCAACAGGTTGGGAAGGCTCTAGAAGTAACTTTGCCTCATCATAATTTCCCGCGATGAGCAATTCCTCAAGTTGAATAGTAATATTTTCTCTCGTACTTAAATCTGAAGATAAAGATGTAACTGTTTCAAGATTATTT
>QCBJ01000010.1 GCA_003281645.1 Prochlorococcus sp. AG-347-G20
AAAATGCATCTAAAAGATTTGAGGCAAAACTTAAAGAAAATGCATTTAGAAGTTACGGAAGAATTAATATTACCGAAGCCAGGTGATGTAAAAGACTTGATGAATAAAATGGATAAACTATTAAAATTGATAGAATCAAAATAAACTATAATTTAAATAATTAAGAATCATCAAAAGTTAAAAAAATGAAAATAATAAAACAATTTCCATTGATAATTCTAATTGTAATTTTCTTAATTTCTTGTAAGACATCAACGAATAAAGAGTATCCTATAAATAATTTGGAAAAAAATATTGAGGAGAATCCTAATTCAGAAAAGAAAAGGATGGAAATAAAGTTTTCGTGTGGAGAAGATGGTATTTCAGAATACTTAGATGATGGATGGAATATTATAAGAGAAGATTCCCAAGAAAAAATTTGCACATGGAAATCTGTTCCTGCCACAAAAGACTGTAATATGGAAAAAGATAAAGGATGTAAAATAACACAGCCAGATAAAATAGGTAAAGAGAAAATTTATTTATTGGAAAAATAAATTTAATATATGACTCCAAACTCAGAACACTTAGTTGATTTAATTTTTAAGAGATTAAAAAACTATAAGAATAAAAAAATATTTTTAGAAAAAGAAAGTTTGAATAAATTTATTCTTTCTCTTTTCAAATAAAATGAATGCAGGAGTTATTTAAGTTAACTGCTATATTTAAATAAATTTTATAATTAAAAAAAGTATGTATAATTTTTCTTCATTAACCGTTATCTTGGCAATTATATTCATTGCAAGTCTTTATTTTTTATTTAGGGTTACATCTAGCACAAAGAACTAAAAAATATTTTTAAATTCATTCTTAGATGATCGGATCATCTCTTAGTAGTAAAACCGTATGCTTATTTAAACCATCATTAATCCATTCCTTATATTCTTCTAGGACACACTTTTTATCAGAATTATCTAGTAAGTTTATTCTTTGTTTTGCATTCTCTAAAGCCAACTTAATACAGAATTTATAATCATTGGAGTTTTCTTGCATAAGTTTTTATTAAATTTTAGTGATAATAATTTCTTATTCTGTATAGAAAATTACAATAATAAGCGTTGCTTTAATAAGAGTATCAAGCAATACGGAAGAATTTTTAATATATTTGGGATAATAATTTTTTATAAAAAATCCTATGTCATACGAAGCAGGCAGTAAAGAATGTAGACATTTAATTGAAGCCAAAGAAAGCCTTCTATCAACATTAGATGCGTTAAGTAATATAAATTCGACCGATTTAATACAAAATCAAATTAAAAAAATTTACAATGAATTAGAGCAGATGCACGATAATAGAAAAAAAATAGAATCAGCTACAAGTTATCTTTAATATATTAAAATTTATTGAAAGTTTTCAGAATTGGCTTTTAATCTTCGTTACTTTTTTTTCTGATAATAAATCCAATAAAGCATCAAGTTGTGAGATTACTTCCTTTGCTTCATTAATATCTGGCAACAAATCTTCTTTGATGAGCATTTGATGCATTTCTCTAAGTTCTAACCTTATATATCTAAGGTGAGAACATACTTCCTCTCTCTTAGTTGCACTCATATTTCCTTTATATTCTTTACATTATACAATACGATCTTTTTTGACTACCATAACAATTTTGTTAAATTGAATATTTTTTTCAACCCCAATAAAGTATCAAAATCTTTTAACGTTGCGTTGTAGTAATATATCCTTCATGAAAAAGAAAAAATCAAAAAAAATCCAACTCAATTCAAATTTAAAAGATCAAAAATTAGGTCAAACAAAAAATTCTGCAAAATTAGTACTGTTTGTTTTTGGGATAGGTCCAATTATTGGCATAATAATATTTTTATACAGTAAGGGTTTTTTTAATTCACCAAATATTTAAGTCTTGTGTAATTCAAATGAATTTGAAATAATTAATTTAATAAAATTTTAGAATAATTATTGAAATTTTTTTAATGAAAATATCCTAAATTCTGCCATCTTTCTAGCATTTTCTGGATTAGAGATTAAAAAAGGGTGGTCTGATAAAAGTTCAAATACCTTATCTATCTTGTACCGTATATCATCACAATCAATATTTTCCCATTCCTCATCAAATGACATTGCAAAGCTATCAGCATTATCATATAGTTTATCTTTCATAATATTTGGAATTTAAATAAAGAAAATTTCAGAAATCCGAACAAATCTGAAATAGTAATTAGAAGAAGCATATAAAACTATCCTCATGACTATTTGAGAAATAACTTTGTATGAGTGTTCTTTAAAATTATACTTTAATCTCATTTTTAAAATTTATAAATAAGTACTATTAATCAAAATCTGATTACATTTGACAGAAGTGTTACAATATTGACATATATAAAGACTAATGGAAAATAAAGTTAAAAGAATAGGATATCTCCCTAGAAAAAGAGTACTTGAAATTATTGATGAAATATCCAAGAGCGAATCTATAAGTAGATCTAAGGTAGTTGGAATATTAGTTGAGGAAGCATTAGATGCTAGAGGAATTGCGAATTTTGGATATAGTAACATCAGTAAGTCAAATATATACAAGTCGGATAATTTTAAAGATCTCCAAAAGGAGAATTCCCAATTAAAAGATGCTGAAGACGAATTTGTTGATGATAGTGGGTACACAGTTTCATCTCACAAAACTTTAGACCGCTCAATATCTTCTGCAGATATTGAATTAGCAAATAAAATAAATATTCTTAAGGAATCAGGATTAATATGACTTTTGTTGAGTAATTATTTTATTTTTTAATGCATAACATTGGATCATTGTTTATTCTTAGTCAAGAAAATATTCTTTTTACATAATTTGAATATTAAATCCTTTCTAATATTAATTCTGTAATTAAAAAATGAAAGATATTAAATGTCCTTCATGCGGCAAAACTTTCCGTATTGATCCAAGCAGCTTTGAAGAAATACTTCTTCAGATAAAAGACGAAGAATTTAACAAACAAATAAAAGAAAGACTTATCTTGGCTGAAGAAGATAATAAAAAAGCGTTGGAAATATTAAAACGTGAATTAAAAATACAGTTAATAGAGCAAAATCGCATTAAAGAGTCTGAGATCCAAACTCTTGAATCTAAATTAAAAATAGCTGATGAAAAGAAAACAAATGCACTCAATGATTTAAAAAATCAAGCAACAAATAAAATTAATTCATTGAATAATGAATTAATCAAGTTGAAGGATGAAATCAAAAACCAGTCTTTAATTTCAGAATTATCTTTAAAAAACAAAGTAAGTGAAGCTGTTAATTATTTAGAAAAAGAGAACTCTACATTAACAAATTCCATTGAAAAGATGAAACTTGAACATTCAATTAATGAAAAATTAATTGAAGAAAAGTTTAAAAGCAAAATTAGTGAAAGGGATATGACCATTCAGGAATTAAGAGAAATGAAGTCTAGATTATCTACAAAGATGGTAGGGGAAACCTTAGAAATCCATTGCGAAACCCAATTTAATCTTAATCGTGCGTCAGCGTTTAAAAACTCATATTTCGAAAAGGATAATGATGCCTCTACTGGAAGTAAAGGGGACTATATATTTAGAGAATTTGATGAAAATAAAACAGAAGTAGTATCAATAATGTTTGAAATGAAGAATGAAAGTTTAAATGGAACTAATAAAAGAAAAAACGAAGATTTCTTAAAAGAATTAGATAAAGATAGAAGGCAAAAATCTTGTGAATACGCAGTGCTCGTGTCGCTTCTAGAACCAGATAGTGAACTTTATAATGCAGGAATAGTAGACGTGTCTCATAGATTTCCAAAGATGTATGTCATAAGACCGCAATTTTTCTTGCCCATTATTTCTCTGCTAAGAAATGCATCTATGGAAACCTTAAAATACAAATCGCAAATTGATTTAATGAGACGAGAGAATTACGACATAACTAATTTTGAAAGTACTCTTGAGCAATTCAAAAATGCAGTAGGTAAAAATGTTTCACTTGCCCAGGATAGATTTAATGATGCAATTTCAGAAATTGATAAATCAATAACCCATTTACAAAAAACCAAAGAAGCTTTAATTCTTTCGAAAAAACATCTTTTATCTGCTGACAGCAAATCTCAAGATTTGACAGTAAAGAAATTAACTAGAAATAACCCAACCATGAAGAAAAAGTTTAATGATTTAAATAATTTCGAAGATGAAGTGGCCTAATTAAAAAAGTTTATGAAATTAATAATAGTTAAAAATATATTTAATTTATAACTTATAAATATAGTATAAATAATAAATTACATAGTAAAAAAAATAATGTCTATCAACACCCCTATTTTTAGTATTGCCAAAGATCTTAATGTCGAAAGTAATAGAATATTATTAGCATGCAAGAAACTTGGAATCAACGCAAAAGGTGCGACAAAAAGATTAAATGAAGAAGAATTAAAAAAAATTAAAAGTTATTTTGAAACGGGCAAAAATGTGTCCGATGAAGTGATCAACTTAAATAAAGTTAAAACCAAAAGCAGTTCTAAAAAAATTGTAGAAAAAGTAAAGGTAAAATATTTTGCAAACAGACTTATTCGCAAATCTTAAATAAAAATAATTTTTTCTAATTACTTAAAGGAATAAGCCACAGAAGAAAAAAATAATAAATTATCATAAGTAAAAATACTTAAAATGAGCTTAAGCAAAATTTTAAATTCTCTTGAGAAATCTTGGGAAAGAGATCATATTCTTTTAAATTTAAAGAAGGGGTTGGGAACAGATGAGATAGTTAATGAATTTCTTGTGAAAAACGAAAGCAAAATTAAAGAATTAAACTCTTTGTTAAGACCTGAAGATATTGATTTATTAAATCAAGTAGAAAAACTATCAACTTGTGAATCCAAATTAATAAATGAGATTAAAAATTTAAATTACTTAAAAAATAATGAACATAATGACATTCTGAATCAGAAAAAAATTGTGCCCTCTAATAGAGTTTCTTTTAACAAAATTAGTTTATTCATGATTAATTGGAGTAATAAATTTGTAGTTATTGCTTTACTAACAATTTCAGCCATAGCTTTATCAAAACAAGCGTGGGCATAATTAGCTAAATTAACTTCATTGTAAGAGATGTAGTTTTGAGAACTAAACAAGAATATTTAATTAGATATAAAGATGGAAATCTTTATTGTGAACTTGCTGATATTTGGATTGATCCAAGCAAGCCAGTAAAAAAGGCGTTAATAACTCATGCTCATTTTGATCACTTTACATTTGGCTGTGAAGAATACATTTCTACTAAGGAAACTGCGATACTTCTTAAAGAAAGAGTTGGAGATAATATCAAAATTAAGACTTTTGAATATGGAGAAGAATTTAAAATAAATGGCATTAATATCTCTTTTCACCCATCCGGTCATATCCTTGGATCTAGTCAAATAAGGTTTATGTTTGCTGAAGAAAAATGGTTAATTTCAGGTGACTTTAAACTTCAAAAAGATGAGACTTGCAAACAATATGAAATAGTAAAAACTGATTATTTAATAAGTGAATGTACTTTTGGTTTGCCAATATTTAAGTGGGATGAATCAAATAAAATAGCAAATGATATTTCAAAATGGATAACTAATTCACCGGAAAAAACTTCTTTACTTTTCTGCTATTCACTTGGAAAAGCTCAGAGATTATTAAACGAAATTAATAACACAAATTTTAAAGGCAAAATTTATTCCCATGGCAGTATTCATAAAATGAACAATAGTTATAGGGAACTTGGAATAGATATTAAAAATACAATAAAAATCGAAAATAAAAAAAAGATAGATGAACTTAAGGGCAGTCTAATATTATTACCACCATCTTTAAGTAAGGGCACTTATCTAAAAAATTTCAAAAATATTCAAACAGCTTTCGCTAGTGGATGGATGTCTATAAGAGCTCTAAGAAAAAGATCAGGATATGACAAAGGGTTCGCAATATCTGATCATGCAGATTGGGATGGAATTCTGGAAGTAGTAAAAAAGTCAGAAGCAAAAAATGTATTTTTTCATCATGGAGATAGTGAAGCCATAAGTAAATATTTAGTTGAAAAGGAATCAATAAATGTTCTTTTCTTCGGTAAATAAATATGAGCTTAAAAAAGTTTTCAGAATTATTTGTAGATTTAGATTCAAGTAACAGTACAAATAATAAAATTGAAGTTTTAAAGAATTATTTTTTTTCTAATGATCCAATAGATAATTCATGGGCAATATATTTACTTACTGGGAAAAGTAATAAGAGATTTATTAGTGGAAGATATTTAAAAAATCTTTTTTCTCAAATATATGAATATCCTGTATGGTTAATTGATACATGCTATTTAAAAGTTGGTGATTCTGCTGAGGTAATAACGTTATTACTTAAAAATAAAAGTACTTCCAGAAAAAAGGAATTATCAAATATAAGTCTCAATGAATTACTAAGCAAAACAATACCTGATTTATCAAAACTTAATGAGGAGGAAAAAAATTTACAAATTAAAAATATTTGGGAAAGATTACCGGAAGATTACCATTTAATTTTCAACAAAATTCTTACAGGCACTTTTAGAGTAGGAGTCTCTATCGGATTAATTACAAAATCAATATCAAAACTAATTAATATTGATGAAGAAATTATTTCTCATAGATTGATGGGTAATTTCAAGCCTTCAATTGATTCATATGAATTTTTAATTAATAAGAACATCAATCTTGAAGAATTAAATTCCAAACCATTTCCATTTCTTCTAGCGAATACTATTGAAGATAAAATCTTCAAAAATTCAATAAATGATTTTCAATTTGAATGGAAATACGACGGTATAAGGCTGCAATTAATTAAAAGGTCAGGCAATATTTCGTTATGGACAAGAGGACAAGAATTAGTCAATGAATCTTTTCCAGAATTAGTAGAGAAAATGTCCCATATAAAAGATGATTTTGTTCTTGATGGGGAATTATTAGTTTGGAATTTTAAAGAACAAATTGCCTTTGATTTTTCTTTACTTCAAAAAAGAATAAATAGAAAGTCTCCTACTAGATCAATCCAAATTAAATATCCAATTATTTTTATTGCTTATGATCTTTTAGAGATTAATGGAAGAGATATAAGAGAAATTAAACTAGAAAATAGAAGAATTGAGTTAGAAAAATATTTTTCAAAATGGCAAAATAAAACTGAGAATAATATCTCTGATATTTTTAAAATATGTGATTTAATCTTTCCTAATGATTGGCCTGATGCTTTAACTTATAAAGAAAAATCTCGAGAAAATAATACTGAAGGATTAATAATTAAAAAAAAGACTTCTATATACTCCTCTGGTAGAAAAAAAGGTATTTGGTGGAAATATAAAGTTGATCCTATGCAACTGGATGCTGTTCTAATTTACGCTAAGGGCGGTAGCGGTAGAAGAGCTGGTCTTTACACAGATTACAGTTTTGCATTATGGAAAGACGAAGAATTAATTAAATTTGCAAGTGCATATTCTGGTTTAACGAATTTTGAGATTAAAGAGCTAGATAAATGGATAAGGAAAAATACAATAGAAAAATTTGGTCCTGTTCGATCGTTAAAACCAGAAATGGTTTTCGAAATATCTTTTGAGAAAATACAAATTTCAAAACGTCATAAATCTGGCATAGCAGTAAGATTTCCAAGAATAACAAAATGGAGAAAAGATAAAAAAATCAATGATGCAGATAGCCTAGAGAATGCTTATGAACTGATGAAAAAAATATAATGAAAAATATTACGCAAAATATTAAACAAAATAGTAAGCAAAATAATTTAATTTCTAAAATTAAAGGTTTTTTCTACTCAAATGGATGGCAGCCATTACCCTACCAGATCGAATCTTGGGAAGCATTTTTAAATGGAGAGAATGGAATAATACAAGTTCCTACTGGATGCGGCAAAACTTATGCTGCATTAATGGGACCTTTATCACAGATAGAAGATCCCAAAAATAATAAAAGTGTGAATATATTATTAATAACGCCTTTAAAAGCTCTAACTAGAGATTTAAAAAATTCCATACAATTAGCAGCTTTACATTTTAATAAAGAAATCACTGTTGAAATTAGGAATGGGGATACAACCCCATATGAAAAGAAAAAGCAACTAGCTAAACCACCTAATATTCTTATTACCACCCCAGAGTCTTTATCTCTTTTACTTTCAAATAAAGAATCTAATAATTTGTTCAAGGAGTTGTCATCAATAATTATTGACGAATGGCATGAATTGATGGGTAGTAAAAGAGGAAACCAGTGCGAGTTATCTTTAAGTTGGCTAAGAGGTAATATAAAAAATTTACAAATTTGGGCAATGTCTGCAACTATTGGAAATATTGAAGAAGCAGCAAGAGCAATAGTTGGGATGAGCTCTATTAAACCCAAAATTATAAGTACAAATATTCAAAAAGAGATAGAAATTATAAGCGTTTTGCCAGAGGAGGAAACGACCTTTCCATGGAGTGGTCATCTTGGTATTAGAAGTCATTCATCACTATTAAAAATCCTAGATAAAAATCAAAGCACCTTATTATTCACCAATACTAGAAATCAATCTGAAAGATGGTATCAATGTCTTAAATTTTTTCTGCCAGAGATGGAAGACAAAATAGCACTTCATCACGGCTCACTAGATAAAGATGATAGAAAAAGAGTGGAAGAAGGGGTTAAAGAAGGATTAATAAAATGGGTGGTTTGCACCAGCTCATTAGATTTAGGAGTTGACTTCCAACCTGTAGATCAAATTGTTCAAATTGGTAGTGCAAAAAATTTAGCTAGACTTATCCAAAGAGCAGGAAGAAGTGCTCATAGACCAGGCGGAAAATCAAAAATAATTTTTATGCCTACTAATTCTTTGGAGTTATTAGAAATTAGTGCAATGAGAAGAATAATAAAAAGTGGTATATCTGAAGAAATTAGACTTCCTGAATTATCTTATGATGTTCTTCTACAACATCTAATAAGTTTGGCATGCGGAAATGGCTTTAATCCAAAAATTGAGAAAGAAAGAATCAAAAATTGCTGGAGTTATAGAAACTTAAAAGATCAAGATTGGAATTGGTGTCTTGACTTTTTAGAATATGGAGGAAAATGTCTTAAAGCATACCCAAAATATAAAAAGATAGTTAAAGAAGAATCACGAAATAATAATGAAAACTTTAAATATTATGTAAAAGACAAATCTTTAATAAGAATACATAAGTTCAATATTGGGACAATTACAAGTGACAAATTTGTGAATGTTAAATATATGAAAGGTAAATCCTTAGGTAATTTAGAGGAGAATTTTGCTTCAAAATTAAATCCTGGCGATTCATTTTACTTTGCCGGTAAAATGCTCCAATTTGTAAGAATTAGAGATATGATTTTATACGTTAAAAAATCAACAAAAAAAAGTTCTCTTATTCCTGCATGGGTTGGAGGTCAAATGGCAATTTCTGATCTACTTTGTGAGAGTTTGAGAAAAGAAATAGATATATGCAATGAATTAGAAAATTCTGATTACTTAAATCCTGAACTAAATTCATTACGCCCAATATTGAAGAAACAAAAAGTTCTTTCAAATATTCCAAAGAGAGATGAATTCCTTATAGAAATATATAAAACCAAGGATTTTTCGAATATTTTTGTTTTTACACTTGATGGCAAATTTGTAAATGAAGGGATTGCATTTCTATGGGCTCTAAGATTAGCAAAATTAAAACAATCTACATTTAGTATTACTGCTAATGATTTTGGATTCAGCTTAACTACAGCAGAGGATTATGATTTTTCCATAGTAAAAAAAGAAGCCGATTACTTTTTGGATAACAAAAAATTAGAAGAAGATCTAGAAAATGCAATTAATTTTTCAGAATTAACAAAACGTAGATTTAAAAATATTGCTCAAATAAGTGGACTTGTAAATCAAAATAATCCAACCAAAACAAAAACTTCCTCTCAACTTCAAATAAGTTCAAGTCTTTTCTTTGATGTATTTACTAAATATGAAGAAGGCCATCTTTTAATAAAACAATCGCATCAAGAAGTTAAAGAATATCAATTAGAAAATAAAAGAATATCTAGATCATTACAAAGATTAAAAAATTTAAAAATGCTGTTAAACGAGATAAAAACTCCAACCCCTTTTGCTTTCCCTTTATTAGTTGAAAGACTTAAAAATACTTTAAGCAATGAACCAATAGAAAAAAGAGTAGAAAAACTTATAAAAAAATATAGTGATTAAATGAAAAAAAGTTCTTTTAAATTTTGTTGGGAAGATACATTGTTAGAGATGCTTCCTTCAAGAGCTTTATTTTTACCGCAAACACAAGAATTGTTAATATCTGATATTCATCTTGGGAAAGCTGAGTATTTTCAGCAAAATGGTATCCCTCTTACCAATAATTCAGATGAAAATAATTTCGCAAGAATAAAAAATATAGTAAAAAAATATACTCCTGATAAATTAATAATTTTGGGAGATTTATTCCACAGCAAATATTCAATAGATAAAACTCTTCAAAAAAAAGTTGAGGATCTTCCTGAACTACTAAAAACCACAGTTGAACTAATCCTGGGAAATCACGATGTAGGTTGTGATTTTAAAAATATAAAAATTTTTGATATTAGAAAAACTAAAAATATTACTTTTAGCCATGAGCCAGTAAATTTTGAAAATAATAAAACCTTGAATATTTGTGGACATTATCATCCAAAAATCCATTTAAAAAACAATGGAGATAAATTATCTTTTAGGTGTTTTGCAATGGATAACAATAAAAATATTTTATATCTGCCTGCATTCGGAGACTTAACCGGAGGATATCCCTGCAAAAAATCATTTAAAAAATGGGCAATTGTTTCTGAAGAAGAAATTATCGAGATAAAATCTTAAAAAAAATCCTATTGAAGTAACTTAAATTTTTCATTTAGATATACCAATTTATACTTCAAAGTCTCGTTTAGTTTATTTATCAACTAATTTATGCTTGTAAATCTATTTTTTTTTAAAGTAAAAGTAGATAATAAAAAATTTATACAGCTAATGACCCTTTCTTTAGCAGACGATCCACGTTATAAAAAAAATAAACACATTTTATAGAAATGAAAAAATTAATAGTCTTGATTTTATTTCCATTTCTTGTAATCCCATTTGGGGCAAAAGCAAATGATAATTTTTCCGTTGAGATAGAGGCGCTTACACTTGTAATGGAGCAATATAAGGCAGATACTGAATCAAGCGTTGAATTAGACATTGAAGATAAAAATCCAAGTTATATGGCTCTTAAACAAGACGAATGTAATGCCACTGTTGAGGTTACAAAAACAACAGGATTAGAGGTTGTAAATACTGAATCTTTTGATGTAAATGTCTGCCTGAAAGAAATCTATAAAGTAATCAACTAAATAAGCTGTTTATAAAAATATAATAAAAATAAGCAAATTAAAGAGGTCTTTTACTTAAAGAAGGTAAGACCTCGAGACCTAACAGAAAACTTTGGAACGGGTTCTGCATACCTAATTGATAACTACAATGAAATTGTAGAGGTGTAATTAAAAGTACAAAACCTAAAATTATTTTTTAATTAATTATTTCTTCTTTGATAATGTTTTTGATTCTTCTCTAGACATTAAAGCTTCGATTTGAGCAAGAACTTTTTGAAGTTCATCCGTTTTTGTAAGAGATGCTTCTGCAACTTCTCTTAATTTTTCTAACTGTTCTTTAGTTTTATCCATGATAAATAAATTAGAAATTAACCACTCTTAAAAATGGTTTTAATACAGATTTTTCACTCCCACACAAATTCATATTCTCTCTTTTTTTTATAAAGTCAAATAAATTTCCCTTTATTAAGGTTTTATTAGGACTTCCAATTAATTCTTTATTTAATATTGAAACCATAAGATTACCTGAAATAGAAATACTCTTAAATTATGAAGTAAATACAGGTAATCCTATTGTTGCAGTTGTTATGAGAGCCCCTGCAAATATCAAGAAAGGTAGAAAAGGGTAGTTTTTCAAAGATAAACTTACTAATTGGAAATTACTATATAGGTATTTATACTGTTTGTCTACCCTTTATCCGTTTTAAAGCTAAAAATCTTTCTTTTAAAAGTAAAAATTTAACATCAGCCAAATTTACCTGATATGTATTCCTGAGTGGTTTTTTCTTTTGGAGAGTTAAAAATTTTCTTTGTCGAATTAAATTCTGCGAGGTAACCAACCTTTCCTCCATCACCATCTTCATACTCAATTGCATTAAAAAATGCAGTCATATCACTTACTCTTAATGCCTGTTGCATATTATGAGTAACGATTATTATTGTGTAATTCTTCTTAAGTTCATGCATCGTCTCCTCAATTTTTAAAGTAGAGATTGGATCTAAAGCTGAACATGGCTCATCCATGAGAATTATTTCAGGCTCAATTGCGATGGTTCGAGCAATACATAATCTTTGTTGTTGTCCACCAGATAAAGAGTAACCACTATCATTTAATTTATCCTTACATTCATCCCATAAAGCAGCCTTTTTTAGTGAACTTTCGACTAATTCATCCATATCTCCTGTAAAGCCATTAATTCTTGCTCCAAATGCGATATTTTCGTAGATAGATTTAGGAAAAGGATTAGGCTGTTGAAAAACCATTCCTATTCTTCTTCTTACTTCTACTGGATCTACTCTTTTATCGTAAATATTTGTTCCATCAAACAGGACAGTGCCCTTCAGTGAGCAATTAGGAATTAAATCGTTCATCCTATTTAATGATCTAAGAACAGTTGATTTACCACAACCGGAGGGGCCAATAAGGGAAGTTATATTTCCTTTTTTAAAATTACAAAAAACATTTCTTACTGCTTCGAAAGTTCCATAGCTAATAGAAACATTCTCAAGAGACAAAATGATATTTTTTGGTATTTTTTTATTAGTTTTAATCATTTATACTCACTTAGTTTTCTCTGTAAAAGCGGCCAATATCCTTGAAAATATATTTACTGATAGTATCGACAAAACAAGAATAAAGGAAGCTGCCCAGGCTAATTTATTTTGAGCATCATAAGGTTCAAGGGCAAAGTTATATATCAAGACAGCCAAGGAACCCATCTCATAAAACAAGTCTCCAAAGCCTGTTATGTAGTAATAAGAGAATAAAGCCGTAAAGATCAAGGGGGCTGTTTCACCTGCAGCTCTTGCGATACCAAGTACAACGCCAGTAGTAATAGACCTAAAGGCAGAGGGCAAAGTAACTTTCAATATGGTTGTATACATACTTGCTCCAACACCAAGAGAAGCATATCTTAATTCGTTAGGAACTAACTTTAAACCTTCGTCAGTGGTCTTAATCACAATAGGCAACATCAATATTGAAAGCGCCATCCCTCCAGCTAAACCGCTGTACATACTCCCAAACAAGATCTTTGTAGAAACAATTAAGGCATAAATAAAGACACCCGCAATTATTGAGGGGACTCCCGCCAGAACATTAACTCCGAATCTTATAAATCTTGAAAATGCACCGCCTTTAGAATATTCTGCAAGATATATTCCACCGCCAACACCTACTGGTATTGCAATTATTGAAGCAATGGTAGTTATTATTAATGTTCCGATCAATGCAGGATTAATACCTCCTGCATCTAAATCATCTCCAGGGGGATTTGGTTCTAAAGTAAATAGTTCGGGTGTAATTTGGGATCCACCTTTGATGAGAATATAAGTCACTAGAAAAATCAAAGGAAGTATTGCGATCAATGCACAAATTACTGATAAAGAAGTAAAGAATTTATCTCCTATATTTCTTGATAATCTTTTCTGGTAATAGAGTGAATTCATAATTATCTAATATTTGAGACTAAATTTCTTAACTAGCCACTGCGCAAAGATATTTACTACCAAAGAAAGGATCATAAGTACAAAAGCCGCATAAAACAGTGATGAAACTTGACTTCCATCAGCTTCACCGAACTGGTTTGCGAGCATGGAGGAAATGGTATATCCCGGAGATAATAGAGACCAACTAAATGCATTGGAATTACCAATAATCATTGTTACAGCCATGGTTTCACCCATTGCCCTACCTAAAGCCAATAGAACACCTGCCATAATTCCTGATAATGCTGCCGGCAAAATCACTGAAAATATTGTTTTCCATCTGCTTGCTCCAATTCCATATGCTGCATTTCTTAACTTTTTAGGAACCTGATTAAGTGAATCTCTTGCAATGGATGTCACTATAGGCAAAAGCATAACTACTAAAATCAATATTGCTAACAAGGAATTCCTACCTGTAGGTTCTGTGCTGAATAAAGGTATCCAACCAAAGAAATTATGTAAAAAGACAAAAAAGGCTCTAAAAAAAGGTTCCATTACAAATATTGCCCAAAGTCCCAATACAACTGATGGAATAGCTGCTAATAATTCAACAAATGAACCTATTATTTCTCTGACAACTTTCGGGACAAAGTCTTCAGTAATAAATATTGCAGTTCCAACGCCCAAGGGGATAGTTATTAATAACGAGAGAAATGAGGTTACTAATGTGCCATATATTGCGGTAAAAGCTCCGTATTCATCTTTTACAGGATTCCATTCAGAGGTTACTAAAAACTTCAAGCCATACCTTGAAAAGGATTCAAATGACTGAAAAAAGACTACTAAAATTATTCCTAAAAGTATTATTGCTACGAAACTAGACAAGACTAAGGCAGTATTCTTGAAGATAATATCTATATTTTTTTCGATACCGAATCTTTTACGATTCTTGAAAAGAGTTAATTTCTCTTCCATTAAAAAAAGAATATCTCTATAAATCTACTACCAAATGTCGTAAAAGACTTTAAGAGGACTTAAAGGTATATGAAAGTCATGATAATTTGACATCTATTAAAAAATTTAACTACCTATTTTTTCAACAGCAGCTCTTGATTTTAAAAGGATATTTCCTTTTAAGGGGATAAATCCAAGGGATGAAGCCTTATCTTGATACTCATCACTTAACAATGTATTAAAGGCTTGTTTGATTTCTTTAGTATTTCTACCATTACCTTTTTCGTAAGCAAGTATCCATGTCAATGAAGCTATAGGGTACGCTCCTTTTGCTGTTGGATTAGGATTTTTACCTGCAAGATTTTCATCTAACGTAATACCATTAAGAGCCTTAGCTCCTGCTTCTGCAGATGGTTTTAGAAACTCCCCTGAAAGATTTTGAAGTGCAGCAGCCTTAACATTACCTTTAATATATGACTGATTTACATACCCAATTGCTCCTGGAGTGTTTTGAATTACACCTGCAACACCAGAATTACCCTTAGCACCAACACCTGCTGGCCACTTAACTGATTTACCAGTACCAAGATTCCAAGTTTTAGAAAAAGCCTCCATAGAATTTGTAAAAGCTTTAGTAGTTCCTGAACCATCAGAACGATGTGTCCAAGTTAACTTTCCTGATTTACAGCCTAATTCTTTCCAGTTTTTAACCATACCCATTGCAACTCGTACTGCTTGCTCTTGAGTAAGTTTCAAATCGCAATCATAGTTATAACCAAAGGCAATAGTTCCTCCAACCATAGGAATCTGTACTAAGCCTCTTGATACCTTTTCTATATCCTTAGCCTTCATAGGATCATCAGAAGCACCAAAATTTACTGTTTCATCTATAAAGGCTTTTCTGCCAGAACCAGAACCTACTGCTTGATAGTTAACTCTTGGTCCACCTGATTTGGCTAAGTCAAAAAACCACCTAGTATAAATTTTCGAGGGAAATGTAGCACCTGCTCCGCTCAATCTTTTTGAAGCAATCGCTTCTTGAGAGAGAACTAATGAGATAGCAGAAGAAAAAACAAGGATTTTTTTTAAAATACCCACTTTGTAATGAGAAATGAGTCTGTTTAATATAAATTACAACCATGAGGTAATTAAAAATTTAAAGATATATAAATCAAATTATTTTGATATATAAAATTATTATGTATATATCGGCATTAAGAGCTCAGCTAGCAATTTAAATTTCAATTAAATATCAACTCTTTATTTAGAATTTAATTTTTGTTTTTACTCTGTTTTTATTTTGAGATTTGAATTCAAAAATTCCAGTATCAGTAAATATTGTCAATTCATCTCCAGATGTTTCTTCAATTGAAATTCCTTCAGACTCTAAATTCTTAACATATACATTACCAATAAGTTTTAGAGATTTATCATCCTTGCCAAAAGAAAGCTTGTCAGAATAAGCCTCAAAATTACCACTATTGCTTTTAATGACTACATTTCCCTTAGCCTCTAAATCACCTTCTAAAGTATTTATTTGAGAATCAGATGTAATTGTGTAATTAGTTAATTGCTCAGCAAAAGAAAATTCAGTTAATAGAAATAAAAACGATGCAAAAAATAAGCTTTTCATTTACTCCCAACCCTTCTCTGCATTTTGAATAATCCATTGTGCAAGAACCTTATCCTCTCCATCCTTCAATTTATTTTTATAACCTTTCATAAAACCAATCCCATCATTAGCAATTATTGTTATTGAATTTACATCTGCTATTCCTCTTTTTTCAAGGTCGGAAAGTTTTAATGATTTGGATCCTTTAAGAACGATTGATCCACCTCTTACATGGCAGCCTGCACAAACATTTCTAAAAATTGTTTCTCCATCTCTAATATCAGAAGCCATTAGATATCTATTTTGCAAAGAGGTTTGAAGAATAATTATTAAAGTTATTAGAGGAATTACGAATAGAAATTTAAATATTTTCATTTGATTTATTCCACCCACAATCAATTTAGCAATTAATTCCGAATCTCGATCTACCTACTTTAATAGCTCTACTGCTACAACAAGATTACCTAACAGACCATTCAAAATATTTAGCTGTTCTTTACTACCAAAGGCTATTAATACCTGACCTGGTTGAAGTATGAAATTACCTCCAGGATTAGTGAACAACTTTTCATTTTCTTTAATAGCTAAAATTTTTGCACCGCTTTTTTTACCTATTCCAAGTTCAGAAAGTGATCTTCTCTCTGCTGTTTCAAAAAGACTAATATCATTACTTAATTCAAATTCTTCAATCTCACATTCACTTCCTGCAAGCAGATCAAGAAAGTCAATAGCGATAGGTCTTAAGGCCATTGAGGCCATTGCTCTACCTGCAGCTATATAAGGGCTTACAACTATACTTGCCCCGGCTAATCTCAGCTTACTTGCGGCTTCTTCAGTTCCCGCTCTTGCTATTACTCTTATAGAACTTCTTATCCCCTTAGCACTTAAAACCACATATAAATTTGCAGCGTCATTAGGCAAAGTAACAACCAAACTCTTACATTTTTCTAACCCTGCCAGTTTTAAAGTCTCATCAAGAGTCGCATCAGCACAAAGCACTTCTAAACCATTTTCTTCAGCAATCTTTTTTCTATCTTCATCACTCTCAACAACAATAATTGGAATATTTTGCGTTTTTATTTGGTTAGATATTTCCTGACCAACCCTCCCATATCCGCACAAAATTACATGATTTTCCATTTTTCTAAGAAGTCTTTTAAAACGTAATTCGTTTACTCTTTGAAAATAGCCGGATTCGAATAATCTAACAGCTTTTTGAAAGGTAAATTGAATAAAGATCAATCCGCCTACGATTACTAAAACAGTTACGATCCTGCCTTCAGGACTTAAAGGTTGAACTTCTCCAAAACCAATAGTGGTTATTGTGATCAGAACCATCCATAAGCAATCACTCCATTCCCAGCCCTCTGTTATTCGATAACCAATTGCACCTAAAAAAAACAGAAAGAATAAAGAATAAATAAGACCAAACCAAGGCCTTAAATAGTCTTTAATAAAATAGAACTCAAATAATCTAAGCTTCATATCCCTTATTATCGTTAACTATTCAAAAATTTCAAAAAAATTTTCTATTATGTTCCTAAAACTATTTATTTGATTAAGTGAAATACATATTAAGCAGGATAATAATATTTATTTTCGTAGCTCTATGCATTAAACAAATGATTACTGTCTCAGGTCTTATTTAATGCTTGATTAAAAATTAATTTATGGTTTTACTTGTACTGATTCAATAAGAAAATCAGAAGCTGCTTTTAACCAATCAGCGACTGTAAGACGGAGGTCAGGTTGAGAATACACAAGCGCGACAATAATTCCAACTAAAATTATCTTCACCATGGCAATTCAAATATTCTTATGAATTAAAGCACAACTATTTGGTAAAAAGAACCTTAAATTTATAAAAAATAGATTAATTAAAATTTCTCTAATTGATTAAACAAGTATTCCACTCTTCTTAGATTAACGCCTAAATCTGATTGTCCTAGTCTTGCTGCAGATCTTATCTGAATAATTCCTTTTGATCTATCTACATAACTTCTAACATCAAGCTTTAAAATTTCAAGATCGTCAGGAAATCTAAAAATCAAGCTTCTACAAACTCCTCTCCAATAATTTCTTCCACTTTCAATAACTTCTGTCCGAGGTAACCCTTCTGCCAGAGAAACAAGTTGAATAAACTTCTGATCAACATTTATTAGTTTCTTTTCTATTAAGACACTGTTTAATGGATTGGTTATTGGAGCAAGACCTTGAATGGAGGAAACCATATTTTTTAAAAACGATGTAGATGTTCTAACCGATTTCACATACAAAGTGAGAGAAAAAAGTAAAAGATTTTCCCATTAATTTGATCTCTTTATAAAGATTCCTTATTTTGTGATCAAAATTCTAAAATTTGAGATCTTTTATTGTTTTTTTTGATAAAGATGGTTGCCTACTTTGTTTACTATTTAGTTTCCTAACCCATAAAAAAACTCCCACAAACAAAAAAATTTCAACAATAATTCCAACCTTTATTAAACTCATTTTTTATCCTCTTTTTTCTTGTTGGTGCCCTCTATGTATGGCACAAGTATATTTAATAACCATTTTTTAAATGAACTTATCGGTTTCATAATCTATTTACTTGCCTTTTCTCCACATACTCCTTCCTTTAATGAGATCCTCTATATTTGGCCAAGCTGCTATTAATTCTTTAAGTGCTTTTCTATTAGGAGTATAAAAAACACAAGACAACGCACTTACTACATAAAGTATGAACCACAACTTACTTTCTGAATAAGCTAAAAACAAAGAGAAAAGAAAACTTCCAATAAAGAAAAAGAAAAATGTCCTATTTAGTATTTCTAATGGACTTCTTTTAAGTCTGTAAAATTTATTCTTTTTACTATCTTCTTCAGAATCTTTCTGAAATTTACTTTCGTACGAATTAATTATTTCTTCTTCTAGAACTTTTTCATACTCTAAATTATCAATTGGATCGCTTTGATCCTTTTTATTTATCATTGGTATCTATAAAGTACAAATATGGTAACTAATTTAAGGTATTTTAAAAAGTATCAAATTTTCTCTGTTAATTGGAGCTATACGAACAGATCATGGTTTTGAAAATACTTTAAGATTGTCCTATTTATAAAAGATAAATTAATCAAAATATTCTTTTTGATTTTCCCAAATCTTTCAGACATTTAAAACAATCACTTCTATAAACTTGATAGCATTAATTAAATTAGGAGGCAATATCTAAATCTAGAGTTAAAATAGTTTAAAGATTTTAATAATAATCTATATGCAAAGGTATTTGATTTCCTACGAATTTACAGATGGCGAGGATCAAGAAGAAGGAGCAGAAATGCTAATTAATTGGTACGAATCAGGTGGTCCCCAAAACAGACCTGAAAACTATGAGGTTCATTCTTGGATTTTTATGGTTCAAAATGGGATTGGACATTCTGTAGTGAGTGCAGATTCGCTTGAGACAATTTGGAAGCAATGGCATCCCTGGAGAAGGTTAATGGATATAAGTATTCAGCCGTGTATGGATCTTGATGAGACAGTCGGATTATTCAAAAAACAAAAAATGAATACACGGATAGTCTAAAAGTATTTGACTTCCAAATATAAATTTCTTTTTAGTAGCACCTAATACTACATACATATTTCACTGCGTTAAAAAGGATAAGATTAATTTTCCATGATGAATGATTCTTATCACATTTACTTCAAAGGAGAAATTCTTTTTAAGAATTTAAGTAAAGATGAATTTGAATTTGTTTGGGGAAAACTTTATACATCTTATATAAATGCCCTAAATAAAGAGCTAACCTACGAATTAGTTAGCGAGAACAATATTATGGAGCCGGCCTTTAACTTTGAGCCTTCATACTAAATCAAGAACTAAATCCTAGATTATGAATAAAACAAGAACAGCTGTCTTTCTTTAATTTTGAGGTATTCTTTCTCTTCTTTAGTTATATCTAAAGCAATTTTATTTGCCTCAATTTCGACATTCGAACTATAAGTTTCAAAGTTTTCCTCGCCTTTAAATAGGGCAGCAATGCCAATATTTGTTACGAACCAAGTAAAATGATTAGTTTCTCCAATTGGCTCATCTTTTAAAGAGTCAATAATCAAATCACAGGTTGAATCCATTTAATTAATCTGAGAGGAATTTTAATTGCCACCATTGCAGTACCTGACAGCCTCAGAATTGGTACCACCATCTTCAATAATCTCAGCAACACATTTATTGAAAAGTTTAGACTCTTTTTTTACTGAACAGAACCCAAAAGCAATAGCAGCTAAAGCTATTGCAGAGACGAAACTAGAACCAAGTTGTATAAAACCATAGGCAAACATAATGTTTTTCTTTCCAGAGCACTTTTTTGATTCCTTTTTTTCTTCTGACATTTTAAATTTTTGACTTTAAAGAATCTATTTGATTAATCTTGCGTTTGAGAATTGTTGCCATAGAGAAAACCGAATCAAGACTTAATTTAAACAGATGAGACAAATTTTCAAAAATTCAAGTTTCCTTTTATTTTTCTTAACTTTATTTGTCAATTTGATACATCATTCAAAAATAAATTTTTTAATTTTTTCTCAACACTAGTTTTTAGAAAAAATCTTTTTTATAAATATAAAAGTAATGATCCCACAGTTATAACAATTGATTATGAAGCATCTTAAACTATATTTAAACTTTTCTTGATGAAGTATTAATACTTAAAAATTATTCCAGAAAAGCTTGTTTTGAACATGCTCCCCGAGAGTTATCCACTTTTTTAGTGTTTTTCAACAGGGTTTTCCACAATATGTTGATTGAATTAAATCTTCTATGTGCAAAATAAAATATTTCCTCTTTTTAAAAAAATATATCCACATTTTGTTTTGATGATCGGTATATTTAAAGTTGTCATTTTTTTTGATTGACTTTTAAAATTATGAACACTAACAAAATTAAAAAAATTCCGACTACTGAAATCAAAGAAAAAATTAAGAAATCAAAGTTTGATGTACTTACTAACGAGAATGATTTTTTAGTTAAAAATTTAAAAAAAGCTGGATAGTCAGTCGCCCTAAATCCACCAAAATTATATTTTTTCAAGCAATCTCTTTAATCTATATTTGTTTTTAGATGTTTTAAAATTGTTCATCAAATATAAATTTTCTATTAAAAATAAAAAATAATACTCCTACAATAAACATTAAAAAAAAATATCCGTTATATTAATCTAATCTCAATATGAGATCAGATCAGAAATATAAATGGTAAATTCATAGGGCTTATTTTATTATTTATTGCTTCTCTTTACCTATATTTGAAAACTAGTTTCAGTTAAAAGATGAATAACCAAGAACTTAAAGTCAACTACAAAAAGCTTTTAAACAAAGCTGCTCAAGCAAACGGACGCAAGGAAACTGTTTCTTACTTAAACCGTGCTGCTAAAATTAAGTCAAAACTATCCTTAACTTCTAAAGTAAATTGCTTCAGATGTAATGGAGCAGGTTTTCTAAGAATTTCATTAGATGAGACTAAAACGTGTCTATCTTGCTATGGAAAGGGTTTTTTCATTAAAGAAATTCAGCAGCTTTAAAACAATTTTTTTTATTAATGAAAGATCTTATTCAAGCTCATAAAAAATTAATTAAAACAGTAAAAGAACAAATGGGGTTTTCAGATTATGGTATGTACTGGCTAGCTTTCCTGGAAGGGGGTTTAACTATATGGTTGCTGGATAGAATATTTTTCCACTGGTTAAAGTTTTAATTTTGATTTAACATCAAAAAAAATTCTATAGATTTCAAATAAATTAATTTTACTAAACCATTAAAAAAGTTGTAGCATAATTAAAAACCAATATGCAATTACTAGGATTAATTCTTCTACTAGCTAGTAGCTGGTACTTATGGAAATTAACATCAAACTTTCTTGATGAACCAACAAAAAAAGAGCTAACAAATAGTTTTAATAATCTCAAAAATCAAGTCTCTAAGGGGAAACAAAACTTCTCTAAAGCAAAAATAAGTGAAGCTTGGGAAAAATACAAACAAGAAGGTGGAGCCTTATCTAATAAAGACAAAAGCTAGTGGACTTTTTTATTATTACAAGTCTCACTAAAGATATTTCTAGAATTGATCTGTTTGGTATTTTGATTGGACATTTAATTTTTGGTGTTGCATTGACGCAGCTTTTAGATTGGAAGTGGTTAAAGAACCTTATGAGTGAAGAAGATAAAACAAGGATGCTTAAAAGTTATACATGGAAAGACTTATTAGTTGATGGAGCGATTGTTACGGTAGTTTTAGGAGTAATCTTTTTAATAATTAGCATTTTTCTATAAATGAACGTAACTTATATCCTTTTAGTTTTTTTAATGATATCAATTGTGATTTTCACTCAAATAATCAATTCTTCCGATAAATCAAAATAAATGACCGAAGTAACTAGCAACTCCTCAACTGGGTGGTACTTAATCGCTTTGGTAAGCACTTTATCTTTTTTAGCCTTAATTTACTTCGGCCAAAAAAGATAGAGTAAATTTTGAAAGACTATTTAAATTCATAAAAAAAGCTCTGCAACTTCATGAGATGCAGAGCTTTTAAGTATTAAGTGACTGATTTATATAAATCTATTGATTATAAAACCTTTTTTCTTAATCAAAGAAAAAGAGACCGATGAATGTGATGAAGATACTGAATTCACGGTCCCTTTAATAACCGCATTTTTCGGTAGATACGACAATGAATCACCTCCTTTACTAATGTTTTTTTAAACATAACTAAAAGAATTAAACAAGGAAAGAAATATGTTAAAAATTTAAAAGTTTTTTAACAAATCTACGAATAAATCCCTTAAAAATAAAAATATAGATATTACCAAGGCAAAACTTCTCCGTTGGCATGCCAAAACGTACCCGAGTTATTTTTATTTAAAGAATCAATACGTTTTAAAAGGCCATTTGCTGATTCTTTAGGACTAATTCCATTTCTTGTAAAGCCAGTCATTCTTGTACTCACTAACCCAGGATGCAAGATAGCTACATAAATATCTTCATTTGATAAATCTATAGAAAGAGATTTTGCTGCCATGGACAAGGCTACCTTAGACATCCTGTAACCATAAGAACTTCCAGATGAATTATCCTCAATAGATCCCATTCTACTTGTGATAAAAGCGACTTTAGAAAATCTTTTTAAAAGGTGTTTAAGTGAATGAGTCATACATATTGGGCTCAATGCATTAACTTCAAATTGACGCAAAATACTTTTTTTATCTAAGTTTTCGAAAGAATTAAATTCATAAATTCCTGCATTATGAATTAAGCAATCTAAACTAACTCCAGATAAATTTTTACACAAATTTGTTATCGATTCATTAGAAGAAATTTCTATATTCTCTTCAATTCTTACTCCTAAATCTCTAAGTTCTTTTGAAGCTTGCCTACACGTTGCAATTACATTATCTCCCCTCTTATGAATTTGCCTACATAATTCTAATCCAATACCCCTATTTGATCCTGTAATAAGATAAGTCGGCATCTTTAAACAAAAAGATAAAAAATTAATCTAAATCCAAATATAAAAGAAACAAACCTGAAAAAGAAAAAATTTATAAAATTCCTTATAAGATTTATTAAGGTTATAATAATTTTAATATTAAAAAGATTCTATAAAAGAAAGTAAATATATTTTTATCATCAAAATTTAATGTATGGAAATTTTCAATCAAGAATTTATACAAGAGATTATTAGGTTAACGTGGAGAAATCCAGCTTTCATGGCTATAGCTATTGCATTAGTCTGGCTTATCCCACAATTATTTATCAGAAAAATAATGGCAAAAAAATATGATCAAAGAAAAATAGAAATTCAGAAAAATAAAATCCAGAAGCTTTACCCAACCAATACTCCTAAATAAGATTTTATTTATAAGATGATCTAATGAATCAAAAAAAAATACTTTTTGCATCTAAGTAAAAATGTGACCTACAAAATAATTAGAATTGATGGGAAAGATGACGAATTAACATCTCAAAGTTTTGATAAGTATTCAGATGCATACGATTTGTTAGAGCAACTATATGGAGATTTATGTTGTTCAGATGCTGATTATGGAGACATAACCTATTACGATATTGTGGAAAATAATTTAAAAAATATTAATGGAGAATAAAAAATGGGTCCCCTCCAAAGAAGAAAATTTAGGGGTAATAACCAGTGTATATGAATTCATTAAAGAAGAACTTTCAGAACTTCAAAAAGAAACTGGATGTCCTGATTCATTTATTTATGATTTTATTGGCAAGATACAAAATGAATGGCATCCAGAATCTTGCCACTCCATAGTTAGAAATAAAAAAAGGAAAATTAGAAAATATTAAATCTCTAACTCAAATTTATGAAACTTCTTTAAAATAATTTTAATTTAAAAATATTAAAGCATGATTATTAGAGTACTAGGTATCGTACTTATCCTTGGTACAATTGCATATTATGGTTTGGTTTTGACAGGGCAAAGCAACCTTTAATTTTTTTAACTTTTGAAAATTTCTCATGAAATGGCCTCCTACTCTTTGTTGGACTGCTCCAAAGACTATTAATGGTAATAGGCATTTTCAAGTTAAAGCTTATGGTGGTAAAAATGAAGAAAGATGGGTTGATATTTTTCCTACCAAAAATAAAAAAGATATTAAAAGGATTTCATGGGCAAAACTAAAATCAGAATGGACTACTGGATGGTTAAGGCTCCCAAAAGATAAAGATTAATTTGTTTATGTAAACAAATATTATTAACCAGAAAATTGTAAAAAATAATACCTAGTACAAAAAAAATAACTTATAAGATTTTTAAAAAGCTGTTTAATATGAATCCAGAACCGAAAAAAAAACTTCCTAATAAAAAAGTTATAAGTTCAGCAAAATTTGAGGCTAAAGAACAATTCACAAAATCAGCATTAGAAAATTTAAAAACAGAAAATGAAAGACTTGTTAATTCTCTAAAAAAAACCGGGGAAATTAAAGAATCAAAAAAAAAATAGATTTACAAAATTAAATTTTTTTTATTATTATATTGTTTTATAGTTTGTGAAATGATTGAAAAAATCTCTTTAGCAAATTCTCATTTACCTCAACTTATGGGGTTCGTACTTATGTCAATTGGTTATACTTTAGGCAATAAATTCTACCTTCCAGAAATTAAACAAAAGCAATAAATTCTATTTATTAAAAATTTTTTTATAAATAACTTTAAAAATATATTCCTATAAAAATTTCAATACTCTCTGACTTGAAGAAACAAGAATTTAAAGCTAATTTTGCAATTTAACAAAGACTACTACTTTTGAAAATAACTGACACATAAATGTAACATTAAAGTCCTTAAAAATATGAAAACCAAAGAAAAAGTTAGAATTCATACTAATTTTTTTTTAAATATGTTACATTAGTTAATAATTTAAGTTAAAATTTCCTCTGTTAATAATGCAGATTTAGGAAATGTTTAATACATACAATTATCATTTACTCTTTGGCTTACTAAATAATCACATACGAAATCTAAAAATGGATGCTCTTACTAGTTTTATAGTTGTTATTATCGCAATTACAATACAATTCTCTTTGTACGCCATCAATAGGTTGCAGGAACCTTTAGAACCAAATTATTTGATAGATAAAAATTCGAAAAATATAAAAAACTACATGGGTAAATTTTGGAAAAATGCCGAAATAACAAATGGGAGATTAGCTATGATTGGGTTTTTAGCTCTAATAATTAACTACGGTTTATTTGGGTGGATAATTCCAGGGTTTATTTAAGCGATTAATACATCTAAGATTCAAGAAGAAATAAGTCTATCGTTCAAAACAAACTCTCCTTTTAAAAAAAAAATTTTTAATATAAGTAAAAAAAGCATTTGAGTAATTCTGATTTTGATAAAAATGGAATAGACAGCTATGGAATTCATTGGCTTCAATATGCTGCTTTTGCTGTATCTGGTTTTGCCATATTTACAACCTGGGCATTTTTTTATGATGAAAGATTCCACAACTTTGTAATGAATATTTTTAGGGTTATTAACTGCAGTGGGTTCAACTGCAATGGAGCATTTTAAAATTCTATGGCTAATCCAGATCAAAAAACAATATTAATTGATAATGCTTATGAGGAAATAAAAAACATTTGTATAAATCTTCAAAAGGAAACTGATGCTACGAATTTAGAAGTTAAAAGTTTACTTAAACTAATTATGAATGAATGGGAAGAAAAGGAAAAACGAAAAACTGGTTTTGGATTCAGGTAAAGTTAGCCAATATCTAAGAAGTTACTTTGGAATCAAATAACCTTAATATAAACAGATTTTTACTTTAAAAATTTTATATTTTTAATTTGATATTCATTTAAAAGAAATCAAAAAGGAATGAATCTCAAATAGAAGATTCATTCCAGATTTAGCATTAGTTTTATCTAGATTTAAATTTTATAATCTAACTCCTCTGGTGGACTGTCAATCATTAGATCCCTCCTATTCAACAGGTTAAACCTACGCCTTACTTATGAAGAAAGTAAATCAGTAAAAATGCTGATTTATTATTTTCTAAAATGTTTGAATTAAAGAAGCCAATTCTGGTGCATCTAATAAAAGTGCAAAAAATGTAAGCACTACTAATAAAAATATGGAAAAGTAAAATTGAATCATGCTTAAAAATTACTTAAAAAGAATTTTTTAAGTTGTATAAAATAATGCTTTGTTTACATAATTAAATATCTCCATCTAGAGAAGTGTAATTAGAGAAACATTAAGATGCTTCAGGAGAAAATATCGTCCTGTTTTGTTGCCAATATTCACAACCTTTCAGTAAATGATCACCCTGTGGTATACGTTTTTCGTATCTTGGACAAATCAAGACAGTAGCAAAAGTTTCTGTAGTGCTGTAGCGAAAGTGATTGCAAGTAATACAAATCTTTGTTCTTTTTCGTTTTAGGGTAGATTCTTTTAGATATTCCCATTTTGACGGATTTAACTTGATCATGATTACTGAAATTTATTAGTAACAATTTGCCAACCTCCTGAAATTAATTCATTCCAGGTTTCACAAGCACACTCAATAGAATGAAGTCTTGAATTTTTAATTTGGGCTGGTTCACCTAACTCATTTGCATAGAAAAGGTGAGTATATACTTTTAAGTTATTAGATACAGACTTCTTATAACTCTCAAAAAAAATTAATAAACCACTTTTTTTGTTAAACAACCAGCCAGTTGGGGGGTCAATAAGGCTGCCACGATAAAAATAAGTCCGAACATTAGCGACTCCTGAAGTCATGAAGATAATACAGTTGTACTATTAATATAAATGTACTATTCCTGAACGTCAAGTATTCCTAGAAGTAATTATTTAAATACTAAAATTACTTTTCCAGAAATAATCAGCCGTAAACTTTTTATTTGGTAATAGTGTATACAAGTAGCACCTTAAAATGGGAAATAACATTAAAGAGTATATCCAAAAGAATGCAATGTATCGAAATCCCTTCTATTTAGGATGGAATAAAGGTTGGTCTTTTTTATTTTTTTTAGAGGGTGGAATTGCAAAAATTGAAGCAAAAGGTTTTGGTATATCTATTACAACAAAAGTTGAGGAAGGAGAATCACCCCTAGAATCTGCGGATAGACTAGTCTCGAAAGAGCAAAGGATTAGAAAATCAAGATATTATTCTTGGGTTAAATACATTAATGAAAAAACAATAAATTAAGCAATCCTTTAATAACTAAAGTAATTTGTTGACAATCAATTTAAGATAGAAATTAATTATTTATTTTTCGTGTCCAATAAATTTTATGAATGGTGGAAAAACCATAGAAAAGTTGTGACCTATGGAGCCTTTATCATCCTGTTTGGTTTTTATTTATCTCCTGTTGTCAAAGAAGCAAAATATAAAAACCAATGTATTAAATACTCTATTAAAGGAGCTTTAACTAAATTTAATAAAGACAATATAGGAGAAACTTTACTAGAGGAAAAAGGTTTGAACATTGATGAACTAGCAAAGATTGAAGGCTATAAGTATTGCATTAATTAAAAAGTTCGCAAAAATTACGCTGAGTTTTTAAATGATTAAAGGCATGTTTAAACTTATTTTATTAATATTATTATTTGGATTTATATCAATAAGTCCTAAAACAAGATATTTGGTTGGCATAACTCTAAAAGAAATTTCTTCATTTCTTTTATGGACTTTTAAATATGAAGATAGAGAAAAATGGATCATAGATAAACCAAGTTGGATACCTAGCCAAAAACTTAAGCCATCCTATTAAATGAAGACTTATTTAGAAGAACGAATTGAATGGTATGACGATAATTATCGAGATGGTAATGCTTTAATCTCTGATAAGCAGTTCGACCAACTTGAAAAAAATTTATTAAGAACAAACCCTAATTGTGATTACTTTAAAAAGAAAAACAAACTTGTTTTACCTTCATTAGAAAAGGATTCATTAGATGAATTTTTGAAAGGATTATTAGCAGATACCAGATTATTAATAGAACCAAAAATTGATGGTTGTGCTATTGCTTTGCAATATAGGGATGGAACCTTGGAGAAAGCAATTTCAAGAAAAGGGGCAGACATTACTAGCAAACTTATTAAAATTCCAGACATTCCCAATAATCTCCCTTTACGAGGAGTTCTTCAAGTTCGAGGTGAATTATACGCACCCAATCAAAGTCCAAACATCTCCCAGAGAATCGCTTCTGGATTTCTAAGAGTTAAAGAAGGATTTTCTGAAAGTCTTAGCTTCTGCGCATTTCAAATACTTAATTCAACACTTAACCAATATGAGTCCAAAAAGAGTCTTTCAAAGCTTGGCTTCACGATCCCTCAAGATATTTCATGCAACTTTACGAGCCAAGTTGAAGTATTTAGAAAACAATGGCTAGAAGGGAAGCTTTTTAGTAAATATCCAACAGATGGAATAGTAGTAAAAATAAATTCTAGAAAATTACAATTGATTAGAGAAAAATCAAATTTAGATTATCCTTATTGGCAAGTGGCAATAAAACGTTAATGGAATTAGTACACCAAATTTTTCCTACTTGGCATATTTACTTGGATATTTTTTTGGTTGGCTTTGCAACTTACGGTTTTCTGAGAATTAAGAAAAAAATAAAAACCAAATAAATAATTCATAAATAAAGTTTTTAAATCATCCGTGGTCCTTAAGCATGGATTTAAGTTGTTCGCTATCTAATTGTTCAAGATAATTTCTCATCGCCAACCAAGATCTTCTGCTTTCTAACTTTCCACTTTGTTTAAATAAATTTGCGGAAACTTGATCTATCAATTCTTTATGAGTCATATTTACATTCTTCATCAAGTTCAATAACAACACCATTAAAAAATTCTGCTAATAATTTTGATGGTTCTTGAATAGATATCTTTCTATCTGCTTTTGATAGTTTCTTTTTGATTGGATTTAAGTTAGTCATACTGAGTCAGGTAATTCAAGTTCTTCAAAAGTCCAACCTTCTAATTGAAGGTCATGCCATTTATCCCAAGCATTATCCAAATACATTTGAGTTGATGATTTAATTGCCATTGGCTCACCAAGATCATTTGCATAATATGTATGAGCAAAAATTCTAATGCTATTTCTTGGAGATTTTTTATTCCTTGTAAATAAAATTAATCTGCTGCGGTCTGGACTAAGCAACCAACCACTTGGGGATTCATTACGATAACCGTAAGAAAAATTAGTCCAAACATTAGCTCCTCCTAAAGTCATTACTTAGTAATACATGTGTACTATTAATATAAATGCATTGGAAATGGATCGTCAAGTATTTTGGCAAATAAATTATTTACACTGATAGAGAATAAAAGCAGCTAAGTTATTCCAAAAATTAAAATACCTACCAAAAGCCTGTAATAACAGGGAGTTTGATAGGTAATACCGGATCCCCGTCAGTTCTCTGCTGCATCGACCTGGAAATGCCAGAAGAGGATTCAAAGTGGGCTTTCGTTTCCGATTACAAGATCGGTTTACTACCGCATCACGACAGTCTCCTCATGTCGAAAGAGAGTCAGATCAGAGCACATAAAGAAGAACTTAACCAAAGATCCAGTAATCTAACTCTAACTTATTTTTTTATGCATTTGGAGATGGCCAAATGTCTCTTACCATAGTTAATAAAATTTGAGCTTCATCATATCTTTCTGAATGAGTTTTACCATTTAATAAAAATGTGATATGAGCCATTTTTCTTCCTAGAATTTCGCGAGATTTGCCATAACAATGAATATTAGAACCCTCAATTTCAGATAACATTTGTATTCTGTTTTCCATTGAGATTGGGAAATTCTTTTTCAACCCCAGTAAATTTATCATAATTGCCCCTTCACAGTTCATTTTGATCTCTGGTGGCATTATCCCAGAAGAGATGCAAACATATTGATCAAACTGACTTGAAGTGCAAGCTTCAATAGAGAAATGAGCTGAGTTATGTGTTCTAGGAGCTATTTCATTAATTAAAAGACCATTATCTCCATAGAAAAATTCAATAGCTAAAACTCCAACGTAATTAAGTTCATTGACTATTGAAGAGAAAATATTTATTGCAAATAAGTTCAAATCATATTCATTTGTTCCAGGTGCAAGAACCCAATCACAAACATGGTTCGATTGGAACGTCTCAACTATTGGAAAGAATCTTATCTTACCGGTCCTATCTCTCGAACCAACAAGAGCCAGTTCTTTTTCATACTCTATCCATTCTTCTATTAACCATTCATTAGAACTATTCTCTGTTAAAAAAGAATCTAAATCTTCTTTTGTTTTTATTTTTCTGTTCCCTTTGCCGTCATATCCACCTTTATTTGATTTTGCCATTAGAGGAAAAATCCAATTATTGATTTCCTCAACCGAGAGATTTTTAAAATCTTCAATACTTATCCATTTTGGGCAGGGAATATTCATTCTGTCTATTAATTTTTTTTGAGAAAACCTATCTACTAATGGCTTAATTGCATTAAGGCTTGGAACAAAAATATCTTTATTATCAATTAAATTTAATTTATCAATTTTTATCCATTCATTTTCAAAAATTATTTTTTCACACTCATTAATTAATGATTTATTACCTCTTATCTTTAAAGGATCAGCTTCTATGACATGATCTGCTTTTAACCCAGCAGGATCATCACAAGATTTTGTTTGCACACATACTTCTAGATCTCTTTTTTTTGCTGCCTCGGTTAACATCAAAGCCAGTTGACCACCTCCAATTATTCCTAGGGAATAATTTTTCTTAATATCGTTTATATTTTTTTTAAAACTCATAGCATGATTTTATTACCATTTCTAATTCTTAACAACTGAATTTTTAAGGATCTAGAGCTTAGATTTTGCTAATATATAAAATATTTAATACCAATTATTTATAAATTTTAACTAGGTAATCAATTGTGAATAAGAGAAAAATATTAGTCCCATTAGGTGATAAGTCATACGAAGTAACTTTAGAACCAGGGATACTGAATAATATCAGCGAAGAACTTTTAAAAATTGGAATAACAAAGAATAGAAAAATACTTGTGATTTCAAATGAAGAAATATCAAATTTGTATGGAGAAAAATTTTTAAATAATTTAAAAGATAATAAATTTCAGGCCAAAATGTTCCTTATCAAGACTGGAGAATCATATAAAAACTTAAAAACCTTAAGTAAAATATATGATGTAGCATTTGAATTTGGCTTAGATAGAAATTCAATAATTATTGCCCTTGGAGGAGGAATTGTTGGAGATGTAAGTGGTTTTGCAGCTGCGACTTGGCTGAGAGGTATCGAATATATTCAGATACCAACAACATTATTATCAATGGTTGATTCATCTGTGGGAGGAAAAACAGGAGTAAATCATCCAAAAGGTAAGAATTTAATTGGAGCTTTCAATCAACCTAAAGCAGTTTTTATTGATCCAGAAACTTTAAAAAGTTTGCCCAAAAGAGAATTTAGTGCAGGCATGGCCGAAGTAATAAAATACGGAGTAATAAGAGATAAAGAACTTTTCGAATACTTAGAAATTGAAAAAAACAAAAATGAACTTATAAATCTCAAAAATGAATATCTAATTAAAATAATTAATAGTTCAATTAAAACAAAGTCTCATGTTGTTTCTCAAGACGAACATGAAAATGGTGTTAGAGCAATATTGAATTATGGTCATTCTTTTGGTCACGTTATTGAAAATTTATGTGGATACGGCAAATTTCTGCATGGTGAGGCAATATCAATTGGTATGAATATTGCAGGGAAAATAGCAATTGAAAAAGGGTTATGGTCTAAAGAAGAATTAGAGAGACAGCGAATTCTCTTAGAGAGTTATAATCTTCCTACCAAGATCCCCAAAATAAATAAAGAAGACGTTCTAACAATACTTATGGGCGATAAAAAAGTTCGTAATGGCAAAATGAGATTTATATTACCGAAAGAAATTGGTGCTGTTGATATATATGATGACGTAGAAGATTCATTATTTTTAAAGTTTTTTTCTTAACGCAAACAGGTTGAATTTATATTCATTTTCTTCTCATTAAACTTTTTAAAAACAAACCACTTAAAATCACCTAAACAAACAGGATCTACGAGTCTAAGTAATGCCTCTCTTCTTAAAAGAGCAATTGATAAATTCTCCTTAAATTCTTTCTGAATCCCATAAAGTCTCTCTGCCAATCCAAGCGCCAACAAAGCCTCGCCTTGTTTAGTTATTCCATCAGTATTAAATCCAAGAGTCTCAGCATCATTAATTAAAGTTTCTATGCAGACATGAGATGTTAAATCGCAATTTCCAGGAGAATCTAGGACATTATTCTTCATTTTTTGATTTTCATATGAAACTATCGTCCCATCAGAATTCTTAGAGTTATAGTATTTTTTAGCTTCTTTAGCGTAATCAATTACCAATAAAATACCATTATTGATTTTCCTATAAATAGCTTCTAACCATTTTGAGTTATCTACATGCCATTCTGTCGTCCATCCTTCAAGAGCATCTTCAGGCGGAATAGTTATTCCCAACTCACTTTTAGCAAGTTCAAAACTTTTTTCCAATTCACGTGTAATTGGCATTTTATCAAAAAATAATTTATGAGATTTTTTGTCTATAGAAACTGCTTGTCGAATTAATTTTCCCTTTGAGAAGGTTATTCTTTCTACTGGCAAAGCATCCAAAACCTCATTTGCTAGAACTATTCCATTTATATTATTTTCCTCTACTTCATCTAAACCTTTCCATAAAATATCAATACCTAAGTTCAAAAATTCCTCCAATTTATTTTTTTGTTTTTCTACCATCCCTTCATTAGGTTCAATAATTACAAAAGAAACTCCTTCTAAAAAATTCTTGTTGTTTTCTAAAAAATATTTAATTAATCCACTCATAAAGCTTCCATCTCCAGCTCCAAATTCAGTTACAGATAATATTTGATTAGGTAAAAAACTACTTTTGAACTGAATCAACCAATCTTCTATTTGTTTACCAACCAAAAAAGCAAAATCATCAGATAAAGATGGTGATGTGACAAAATCTCCTAGAACGCCTAACTCAGCTTTACCGCTGCCGTAATAACCATTAATAGGATCATTTAATGCAAAATTCATAAAGTCATAAAAACTTATAGTCCCACCCATTTTTATTATTTTTTCTACTAACCAATCTGGATTATTCGCGGGTAAGCTATTCATCGGCGAAAATATAAAGAGACAAAACTTATTTATGCCTTCAAAGATTAACTATTTATTAGGAATATTTCTATCTATATTAGTTTTAATTTCACATAAACCCGTTTTCGCTATAAATAATCCAAATCTCTTACCAGAAGAAAAAACACCAGTAATTGATTTAGCTAAAACATTAAGCCCTAATCAGAAAAAATCTTTAGAGGAAAAGCTCAACAATCTAGAAATTGAAAGTGGGTGGAAAATTAAATATTTATCTCAGTTTGAAAGTTCACCTGGTAGTGCAATTAAGGACTATTGGGATTTAGATGAGACAAGTTTGTTGATTGTTGCGGATCCTAGAGGGGGAAATTTGCTGAACTTTAACGTAGGAGAGGCTTATTTTAATTTTATGCCAAGGTTATTTTGGGTTGAACTTCAAACAAGATTTGGCAACCAATACTATGTTAAAGATCACGGTGAGGATGGTGCAGTATTAGATGCAATTGATTCAGTAAAGATTTGTCTCGAAAGAGGAGGATGCCAAGTTGTCCCTGGCCTACCCAAAGAGCAATATGTATGGACTTTATGTACATCGATTCTTGGAGGTTTAGTAGCAGGTTTTGCATCTGCCCCAAGAAAAGAAGGTCAAGTCATTTCAATTGGATTTTTAGCTCTTCTTTCTCCTTTATGGGGAATGTTATTTGGAATCTTTGGTTTGGCACCGATAATATCCAGAACAAATGATTTATTACCTTTATTTAAAAATGGTTTAGCTTTTACAGCCGCAGGAATTGCGGGTTATATCTTATCTCAAACATTATTTTCAAGATATGAAAAGCCCAAAAATACTTAAAATATGATCAGAGATATTTAATCCTAAAAAAATTTATCTTCTTCACGAATTTCACCAGACTCTGAATACCATCGATGAGAAACGTGCCTTAATTCCTTATTTTCAAACTCAATCCATGAAAAGTTAATTAGCAATTTCCCATCTTCATCAGTTTTATATCTTGGTACGATAGCAGTGTTGAAATAAATTGTTCCTTTGCTATCAATTTTAAACATCTCTCTTAAACCAAGATTTCTTTTAAGACGGTTGTGCATATGACCAAAAATTACAACATCAACTTTTCTTCTCTTTTGTATTTGAGAAATAGCAGCAGACAAATCTCTATCTCCCCAATCTAAAGAGGGTAATTTCCAGTCTTTCCCACAAATGCTTTTAGGTTCTGAACCTAAACCCGAAGGACCAGCATGAGACATAATTATTAGAGGTATTTCTTCAACAGTCTCTTCTGAACAATTGATAATTTTATTTATTGAATCTTGTTCGGTTATAGGTCCATAAACGCCTTTAACTTCTTTTGAAAGATAATAGCCGCCACCAGAACTACATGGTCTAGCAGACAATAAATTTATTTGATTATTAAAAACTTTCAAATCCCATGCACAATATTTTTCACCAAGAACACGTATCTGCTTTGAGAGAGTTTCGCCTGTAGAATCTTTCCCTCTATCATGATTTCCTAAAATCACAAAAGTAGGAATTTTGATCTCATTGATTTTTTTAATTATTTTGACACTTCCATCAGAAATATCACCAACAAATAAAACAATATTTGGTTTGATAATCGATAAAACTTTCAAGTCTAATTCAGACCATTGACCATGACAGTCACCAACAATAGCAATTTTTAGATTTGTCAGAATTTTTTCTGTTTAAAGGCATATAATCTATTTAGAGATATTCTAAATCCTGACCAGTATAACTTCTACTGCAAAACAGAAATCAGTTCAAAACGAAGAGGATTTGATTTCTGAAATAAAGGAGCGTTGCGGAAAAGCTAATGCAATTATTCTTGCGCACTATTATCAAGCTCCAGAGATTCAGGAAATTGCAGATTTTATTGGCGATTCATTAGATCTTTCTAGGAAAGCTGCAAATAATGACGCAGATATAATAATTTTTTGCGGTGTGCACTTTATGGCCGAAACCGCAAAAATACTTAGCCCTAATAAAACAGTCCTATTACCAGATATTGACGCAGGATGCTCATTAGCAGACGATTGTCCTTCAGAAAAATTTCAAAAATTCAGGGAAGAGCATCCAGATCACTATGTCGTAAGTTATATAAATTGCACTGCAGAAGTAAAAGCTCAAAGTGATCTGATATGTACAAGCAGTAATGCAGTCTCATTAATTAAAAAGATACCTGAAGATAAAAAGATAATATTTGCGCCAGATCAGAACCTTGGGAGATGGGTACAGAAAAATTCAGGAAGAGATCTTAAATTATGGCCTGGCAGCTGCATTGTTCATGAATCATTTAGTGAAGAAGCACTTCTAAAATTAAAATATCAAAATCCAGGATCAAAAGTAATTGCTCATCCTGAATGTAGTCAAAATTTACTAATTCTCTCAGACTTTATTGGATCAACAAGTAAGCTGCTTGATTTCGTAAGTAAAGATCCATCTAAAACTTACATGGTACTAACTGAACCTGGAATAATCCATCAAATGAAAAAGAAAGAACCTAATAAAATTTTTATTGAAGTCCCAGATGTAGAAGGTTGTAAATGTAACGAGTGTCCATATATGAAATTAAATACTTTAGAAAAAATTCTTGATTGTTTGAAAAATAATTCCCCGTCTATCGAACTAGACCCAGAAATAATAAGAAGAGCCTATGTGCCAATAAAGAGAATGCTGGATATGAGTAATTAATTTAATGAAAATACTTTATCTTCTTTATTAATTTTTAGGAATGCATTAAGGTTTGTTGTGTCGGGCTTAAATTCGCTCATCTGATTCTTTCTATTTATTATATTTATTAGCTCTTTTTCTCCAGCTCTATATTGTTTATCTTTTCTAGTTCCTATCTCTCTTTGAAGTATAGGGTTTATATTCATTCTTACTTCTATGTCTGGAATAATTCCAGATTTGTTTATATCAGTGCCGTTCGGAGTTAAATACTTAGCGACTGTAACAGTTAGACCTGAACCATCAACTAATGTTCTCATAGATTGAACTAAACCTTTACCAAACGTTTTCTTCCCGACTAATTTTCCTCTTTTGTTGTCCTTTATTGCACCAGAGACTATTTCACTAGCACTAGCAGAACCCTCATTAACTAAGACAACTAAGGGCTTTTTTGTTAAAGCTTGACCGTTTCCTTTTTTTGTTTCTTTTAAACCATCTTTACTTACCGTACTTACTATTACTCCTTTGTTAATGAAGTGCCTTGAGATATCAATGCTTGATTCTAATAAACCTCCAGGATTACTTCTCAAGTCAAGAACATATCCTGCGACTTTTTTTGTTTCTAAATCCTTAATAGCATCTCTAGTCTCTTTTGATGCATTTGCATTAAATTGTTTAATTCTTACATAGCCAATTGATAAGCCGTTTTTGGTTTGATTGACTTTACTAGATACAGATTTTATTTCAATTTTTTCTCTTGATAAAATCTTAAAAAAGGAATTAGAACCTCTAAGAATTTCAAGCTTTACTTTAGTACCTCTTTGTCCTCTTATTAATTTCACGGCCTCCTCAATATTCATACCTTCAGTAGAAATATCATCTATGGATAATATTTTATCTCTAGCTTTAATTCCAGCATCAAATGCAGGGGTGCCCTCTATGGGAGAAATAATTATTAAATCATCAGATTCTTTATCTTTAACTATTTGGATACCAACTCCAGTTAATTCACCAGAGGTATCGATTCTCATTTGATTAAATTCCTTAGGTTCTAAAAATCTTGTATAAGAATCATCTAAGTTAGAAAGCATATCTCTAATCGCATCATATGCTTCATTGCTATCTGAATATGTTTTTGATAAAACTTCTTTTCTTAAATTAATCCAATTGGACTTTTGAAATTTGCCGCTTGAATCAAGAAAATCTCTATATACAATTTGCCAAACATGATCAATTACTTCTTTATAACTATTATTTAAAACTGTTGCCTCTGCAAAATTATTTAAAAATAGTCCTGAAAAGGATGTCGCAAACAGAAATATAAATTTTTTTTTAAGCAATTTTCTTATCTTCAAATAATTCGATATTTTTTTATTATAAAAAGAATTTATTTATAATTCATAATTTTGTCAAATCCTTAAGGATCAATCCACTTCCCATCATCCTTAATAAGTTGGATTAAAGCATTAACCCCCTCATCTTCAGGTACTCTTTTTATCTCTTCTTTTCTTCTATATAAGGCAATAGTTCCTTTACCTTTTCCAACATAACCATAATCAGCATCTGCCATTTCTCCTGGCCCATTAACGATACATCCCATTATTGCTATATCTAGACCCGTCAAATGTGAGGTAGCGTTCCTAACTTTATCTACAACTTCTTCTAGATTGAAAAGTGTTCTACCACAACTGGGGCAACTGATGTATTCAACCATTGTTTTTCTTAATCCTAAAGATTGCAAAATTGAATAGCACACTGGTATTTCCTTTTCTGGAGCTTCTGTTAAGGAAACCCTGATGGTATCTCCTAATCCCTCTGCTAAAAGCGTTCCAATTCCAGCAGTACTTTTAATCCTTCCATAATCACCATCACCAGCTTCGGTCACTCCTAAATGTAAGGGATAGTTATATCCTTCTGAGTCAAGCCTATCTGCAATCATTCTGTAAGCTGCCATCATGACCGGAGCTCTAGAAGCTTTCATAGAAATAATTATGTTATGAAAATCAAGCTCATCACAAATTTTGACGAACTCCATCGCAGATTCTGTCATTCCTAATGGCGTATCTCCATAAGTAAAAAGCATCCTCTCAGATAGAGACCCATGATTAACTCCAATCCTTAGAGCTTTGTTTTCAGCCTTTAAAACTTCAACTAAAGGGGTAAATCTTTTTAGTATTGTTTGCTTAATAGTTTCAAATTCCTCATCTGTATATTCAGTTCTTGTAGGATCTGATTTTTCAAAAACAAACAATCCAGGATTAATTCTTACTTTATCAACATGTTTTGCAACTTCCATTGCAATTTTCATACCATTATGGTGAACATCAGCCACCAAGGGGGTATTGATATTATTTTCTAGTAATTTTGCCTTTATATCTCCTACTGCTTTGGCATGTGCTAATGAAGGGACAGTTAACCTTACTATTTCACAACCCACATCATGAAGTCTTTTGATAGCTAAGTAAGCATTTTCGACATCCATAGTATCTTCATTTATCATCGATTGAACTCTTACTGGATAATCACTTCCAATAGCTATATCACCCACCATTACTGTTCTAGTTATCCTTCTCTCAATATGAGTTGAATATCTTTTGGAGAGACTATTAACCTCTTTAGATTGAGTTAATGACATTAAAATTCTTGATATTCAAAAAGGATTTCACTAAATTATACGGCATATAGTTTACCACTTACATTCTCTAGGTCTTTCAAAGTTAGATGGTAAGGTTTATTGATTTCTTTTGAAGGAAATCTCAACAAATAAGATGGATGAAAAATTACCATAATTTCTTTCCCATCTTTTTTAATCCATTGACCTCTTAAACTACTTATAGGATCTTTAACTTCTAAAATAGCTCTCATAGCAGTAGAACCAGTAAGTAATATAAATTTTGGATCGACTAACTTTATTTGCTGTAATAACCAAGGTTTATGAATATTAATTTCTCTAGCAGTGGGTTTTCTATTATTTGGTGGACGACATTTAATTACATTACAAAAATAAACATCCTTCTTGTAATCAATTCCAGCTTGTACTAATAATTCGTTTAATAACTTACCAGATTTACCTACATAAGGTTTTCCTTCTAAATCTTCTTGGGCTCCAGGTGCCTCACCAATTACTAACAAATCTGCAAATACACTTCCTCTACCAATTACTAACCTTTTCACCGAAAATAAAACTTTGAATATTTTTATCTTAAGAACTCAAAACATGAAAATAAAATAGATTAAGAAAATGAACTAAATTAAACCATAGTGTGATAGTTTTATTTATTCTTAATTTATGCATTTGTCATTATTAAAAGTCATATTTGAAAAGTCATAAGTCAATGAGTCAAGTTAATTTATCTGATCGGGCACTTTCAATTGAGCCTTCTCTTACATTGCAGATAAGTGCTAAAGCAAATCAATTATCTGCAGAAGGAGTAGATATTTGCAATTTAAGTGCAGGTGAACCTGATTTTGATGCCCCAAAAGAAGTTATAGAGGCTACAAGTAAAGCTATATTTGATGGATTTACAAAGTACGGGCCCGCAGCGGGGAATTTAGATCTCCGAAAAGCAATTGCAAATAAACTTCAAATTCAAAACGATTTAAATTATGAATTTGAAAATGTAATGGTCACAAATGGTGCTAAGCAAGCAATATATAATCTTTTCCAAGTATTGTTAAATACTGGAGACGAAGTTATTATTCCTTCTCCATATTGGTTAAGTTATCCCCAGATGGTTAGATTGGCGGGTGGGAAGCCAATTTTTACAAATTCTTCTGCAGAAGATGGATTCAAAATAAATATAGAAGATTTGAAGTCTAAAATCTCTTCAAAAACTAAATTTATAATTATCAATTCTCCTAATAACCCTACTGGAAGAGTTATGTCAAAGGAAGAATTATTACAAATTGCCGATTTAGCTAGAGAAAATCCAAATATCAATATTCTTTCAGATGAGATTTACGAACTAATCCTTAAAAAAGAATTTAAACACTACAGTTTATCTTCATTAGCAAATGACTTAAAAGATAGAATTTTTATAATAAATGGGTTTGCGAAAGGATGGGCTATGACTGGCTGGAGGATAGGTTATTTAGTAGGTCCCAAAGATGTAATCAAAGCATCCTCAGCATTACAAAGTCAAAGTACAAGTAATGTTTGCTCTTTTGTTCAAAAAGGTGCTTTAGAGGCTTTAAAAATTAATAATGAGTTTTTCTCAATGATAAATAGCCATTATGATCAAAGAAGAAGACTTCTCTATGAGGGCCTTAATAAAATAAATGGGATTTATATTGAAGAACCTAACGGAGCATTTTACGCATTTCCAAAATTACCCAACACCTCAATTACTTCTGTTGATTTCTGCAATAAAGCTCTTCAAGATTACGGATTAGTTGTTGTACCTGGAAAAGCTTTTGGAGCTGATCAATGTATAAGAATATCTTGTGCAGCTGCAGAGATTAAAATAAAAGATGGACTAAAGAGGTTTGAAAAAGCAATCTCTGAATACTTTTAATTTAACTAATAAGTTATGTTTAATTTAAAGAATTTCCTACTAAGTTCATCTCTATTATTTTCTGTTTTTTCATCACCTGTATTTTCAAATCCCAAAGTTTTAAAAGTTGGAGCAATACCTGATCAAAACCAAGATGTTTTGGACAAAAGATTTAATTTATTTTCAAAAGAATTATCCAAACAACTTAATGTAGAAGTTAAATACATGCCTGTTATTAATTATGTTGCAGCAGTAACTGGATTTAGAACTAAAGATTTAGATTTAGTTTGGTTTGGCGGTTTATCAGGAGTTCAAGCAAGATTACAAAGACCTAATTCAATTGTCATAGCTCAAAGAGATATCGATAAGGAATTTAAAAGTGTTTTTATAGTAAACAAAAATTTAGAACTTAACTCAATTTCAAACATTAAAGGACTTAAAAAACTAAGGAATTTAAGATTTACTTTTGGCTCTGAAAACTCAACTTCTGGAAGATTAATGCCAGAATATTTTTTAAATCAAGCAGGGGTAGAAATTAAACATTTTAAAGGAAAAAAAGCAGGTTTTAGTGGGAGTCATGATGCCACTATAGCTTTAGTTAATAGTGGGGCATTTGATGCTGGAGCTTTAAATAAACAGGTTTGGGAAAACAATCTTAAAAATAATCCCAAAAGAACAAGTAATTTAGAATTATTCTGGATCACACCAGAATATGTTGACTATCATTGGGTAGCTCAAGGTGATCTTGAAAATAGATTCGGGGAAGGGTTTACAAAAGAACTTAAATCAGTAATTCTAAATTTAGATATAAAGCAAAAATCACATAAACAGATATTAGATATGTTCAATGCAAAAAGATTTATAAAGGCGGAATCAAAACAATATAAAAATATAGAGGAAATCGGGAGGAAATTAAATAAAATTAGATGAATAATACTGTCTTAGAATTAGAAAATATATCTTATAAATACAAAAATGATCTGATCCTAAATAAAATAAATTTAAAAATAAATTCTGGGGAGAAAATTGCACTTTTAGGTAAAAGCGGTTCAGGAAAAACTACACTTATATCAGTACTTAATGGCACTATAAAGCCAACTCAAGGTAAGGTTAAATTATTCAATGAAAGTTTCGAGGAATTAGATAGAAAGCAGAAAAGTAAAATAACAACTATATGGCAAGATTTAAGATTAATAGAAGATCTCTCTGCAGAACAAAATGTTAATTGTGGACTACTAGCGGAAAACAATTTTTATTTCGCTTTTAAAAATTTACTAAATATAAGTTCTTTTAAGAAGGCGCAT
>QCBJ01000011.1 GCA_003281645.1 Prochlorococcus sp. AG-347-G20
CTATTAACCCAAACATTTAAAATTTATAAATAGTTTCTATACGATGTTATGAACAATAGCACAGAGATAACTACTTAAATAGGATTGATTAATTATTAAAATCCTTAATTAATTAGAATTCTAGTTAGACGATAGCTGCCATAGCCATTCTTGCAATTTCTCTATTATCTAAACCTATTTCCATCAATGTATCTTGATAAGCAATCATAAATTCTTCCATTAATTCTTCTCTGTCCATAGCTAAAACTGATGCGTCATCTGCTACTTCATCTAACATCTTTTTAATTAACGGAAGATTAACCTTATTAGCTTCCATTAATTCCACTTTACAAGTAGATAGATTCTCTTTAAGCCATTCTTGACCATAGTTTAAATGAAGATATTCATCTTTAACCACTCCCTCTGTTATTTTTTTTGCAAAAGGATCGGCAACTCTTATGTAGACGTTATAAGCAGAGATAGCAAATGCTTCAATTAAGATAGCTTGTATTAAAAGACACGTTGTTAAATTTCCTTTTTCAAGCGCAACTTGAAAATTACCATGTAATTTAGAAAAGAATTTTTTAGCAAATTCCATATCAGCAACTACACCTAAATTTCTTCCACATGCAGTAAAGCCTTTTTTATGCTTCATTTCCATTCTCGCCAATTTAGTTAATTCCTCTAACTCATTTGGAATTAGAGTTGCTATTGAAATGTAATTATCATGAGCCTCTTGCTCTCCTTCTATAACAATTGCATTTATTCTGCTATATGCATCCTTATAAGAATCTGTAGTGAAGTCGGGCAAATCTAAAGAAATCGGATTAGTCGATTCTTCAATAGTTTTTTTATTTGATTCTAGAGTTTGCATGTCAGTAATCTTTAGCTCATTATGCATGAATATTACATGATTATAGAGAGTTTATTTAAATATCATGAAAATAGTTTCAATTGTTAAGTCACATTTTTAACTTAAACTTATTTAAGAATTGTTTGGCCAATCTGATTGCATCAGATTCATAATTAATTTGAACCAATGATTAATCAATAATTCCTTTAAATTTTTCCCTAAAGACTCATTTGCGCCTCTACTATCTCCTATAACACCTGATTTACTGAAGTCGTCAGTAAGCCAAGCAGTAGGCGCATTACCCTCTAGACTCCAACCTTCAGGGATCTCTACTTTATTACCCTCATTTGGGCGTTCATCACCTACTAATTCTGGTTTTAAAGCCAGCATCAAACTTGTTTCAGCTAAAGAAGCATGAAGCCCATCCTCAATCTCAGTTTTTGTTAACAATTCACTTAATCCATCAACACCACTCCATAAGAAACAAGGAAAAACTGCCATCTCTGGTGAGAAACTTCTTAGCTCTCTTGCAGCTGTATTTAATAGTGAGATTTGACCTCCATGTCCATTAATCAATATCAATCTTTTAAAACCCATTTCAGATAATTGACTTCCGACTTCCTTAATCATTGAGGTTATTAAACTTGAGGAAAGTGAAATTGTCCCGGCAAAACCCTTATGCTCTGGAGAAAAACCAATATATTGAGTTGGAAGTTTTTTTAATGGAATATCAGCAGAGAATAATTTAAAAACTTCGCTAATAATTTCATCAACGAAAATACTATCTGTCGCAAGAGGCAAATGCGGCCCATGTTGCTCAACAGCACCGAATGGCCAAATCACTGTAGATCTTTTGTTTTTTGCAACACTCTCAATTTCTTTCCAATTTAAATGTTCAAATTTATTAGGTATTGGTTTAAAGTTCATTAATTTTAATTTTGAGTACTAACATTTAGAGTATGTTAATAATTAATTATTCTTATTTTACCTACGATGGGAGTCAATAATAAAAACGCCCAAGATAATATCCAACTAAAGGGCAATAAAAAACCTCTTCAAGTACTTCACATAAGCAAGAAAGATACTCAAAGAAATTCTCAAGACATAGATAATGAGCAAAAAAATTCGCAAGAAGAAATTAAAAAAGAAAATAACGCAATCAAACCTCAAATTATTAAAGATGATTCATTAAAAGAAATTGATGAAAGTAATGAAAACATTAAAGATTCTGATATTTCTCAACAAGATTTAACTCAACAAGACTTAAATAGACCCCTTAATTTTTCTGAGCAAAACAAAGATTTTCAATTAGAAAGAACTGTTGATGAATTCGATTTTGATGAAAGTGCTTTTTTGGAGGCTTTAAATGCAAATGAGCCAATTGGGGCTACAGGAGAAACAATTTCAGGTAAGGTTATAGCAATCGAAAGTGATGGACTATATGTTGACATTGGAGGAAAAGCACCTGGCTATATGCCCAAAAAAGAATGTGGTTTGGGCGTCATAACTAACTTTAAAGAAAAATTTTCTATAGGCCTTGAAATGGAAGTTTTAGTTATCAAAGAACAAAATGCTGATGGGATGGTAACAGTGAGCGCTCGGGCATTAATTCTTAGGCAAAGTTGGGAAAAAGTATCAAGTTCAGCAAAAAATGGAGAATTAATTAACGTTTTAATTAATGGATTCAACAGAGGTGGTCTTACGTGTGATGTAGATGGATTGAGAGGATTCATCCCAAGATCCCAACTTGAAGATGGTCAAGACTATCAATCTTTTGTTGGTAAAACTCTTAAAGTAGCGTTTCTTGAAGTGAATCCAGAATCCAGAAAATTAGTTCTCTCTGAGAAGAAAGCATCATTAGTCTCTAAACTTACAAGTTTAGAATTAGGTCAATTAATTGAAGGAGAAGTTTTAGCAGTAAAACCATATGGCTTCTTTATAGATTTAGGAGGAGCTAGTGGACTTCTTCATCAATCCTCACTAACAAATGGATCGATTCGTTCTTTAAGAGAAGTTTTTAGAGAAGGGGAAATGATAAAAGCTTTAATATCTGAAATTGACCTCGCAAAGGGGCGCATTGGTCTCAATACAGCACTTCTAGAAAACTCTGCGGGAGAATTAATTATTGATAAGCAAAAAGTTATGAAAGAAGCCACAGAGAGAGCACTAAAAACTAAAGCACTCTTCGATAAAAAAGAACAAGATAAATGAACATTAATAAAACAATGAAGTCAAGTCTTGAATTAAAAATTTCAGATTGGGAATTAGACTTCTACTCGAGACCAATCATTGAAGCAAATGGAAAAAAAAGGTGGGAGTTAATTATTTGCTCTACAAAAAGTTATAAGACAGAAGAAATTTTTCGTTGGAATAAAAAATGCCCTGCTAATGAAGTCAATTCAGTATGGCTTACCAAGGCGCTAAATGAAGCAATAAGTGAAGCAAAAAAACAAGGGTGGGAAAAACCTTCAATAGTTCGATTCTGGAGGTCGTCAATGAAATCGATCATTAAAAAATCCCTTGAGGCCATAAGTATTGAGGCTCTTGTAAGTAGGAGAACCTACGATTTATTAGATAGAATCGAATTCCTTGAGAAAGAGATTTATCCAAAGGAACACGGTTATGTAAGAGGTGTATTAGCTCCTACTTTTACTTCTAAAATGGAAAACCCTCCTACACCTTTACCAGAAGAAGTAAGAGGTGATGCTTTAACCATCTCTGAAATATCAATTGGAGAATTGAAATCAGCAGAAAATTGGCCTATAGAATTTGGAGAAATTTTCCCAATTCAGCAAGATTTAGATGATAATTACTTAGTTCCAGGATTAAGACTTTTTAGCAAAGATAGATCTTTAGCACTTTCTGCATGGTTTAGTTGTTTAGAACCTATTAAATTAGTCATCAATAAGAACCAACTCATACTTGAAGCTTCAGAAGACGATAAGTGGCTGGTAACAGATTTGCCAGAAAAAGATGCAAACATTTTGAGTACAAAGTTTTTAGAGAATAAAAAAAATTCTTTTGATTATCAATTTATTTCCATACAGTCAACGCCCTACATCGAACAATTTGCAGGATTCTGGATCTTGAGAGATATTGAATTAATTTCATAAATTCAGTTGAGGAGCAGGAACTATTCCATACAAAGAAATATATTTCTCAAAAGCTGAAATTTTTATTCAAAACAAAAAATTTGAGTATTATTCATCACCTATCCTTATGCAAAATAATTTCAAACATGCATATTTTACGAAGTCAAGCTCTGAGAAATTTCTTCAATTATTAGGGAATCACTTTAATGAAAATTACATAAATTGTGTTTCCAATCAAATTCACAGTAATGTAATAGTGCTTGGATCACGTTCAGGAGAAGGGATGAAGACTGATGCAGATGGTCTTGTTGGTAATAAATGGAATCAAAACTTATGGGTTTACACAGCTGATTGTATGCCAATATTTTTTGCAGATAAAAGGACAAGAAATGTAGCAACATTGCATTGTGGAAGAAAAGGTTTAGAAAAAAAAATAATAAAAAATCTGGTTAAAATTTTCGATAATTTAGGGACATCTAGAGATAACTTACTTGTTGCAATAGGACCAGCGATTTCTAAGGAACATTATCTAGTTGATAAAATAACACTCAAAGAATTTTATAGAAAGGCTGAAAACAAAAACATAACGGTCAATTTGACTAAAGCTGAAAAAGATCTTTGTTTTAGTGATTCAAATCATTTCAAAGAGAAAAACTTAAATCAACTTGATCTTAAAAGATCTGCTTATAGACAACTTTTAAATGAGAATATTCCTAATACAAATATAGACATCTCGAATTTATGTACATACAAATTAAAAAATGAATTTAATTCCTGGAGAAGGAGCAAAACATTCTCGAGACAATGGAATTTTATCTGCTCATAGAGATTGTTAACTTGGACAAATTTCACTAGTAAAGTCTTTAGCGACTAATAATTCGGTCATCTCTTTAGTACCTTTAATATTAAAAACTTTGGCTAACAAAACATTATCTTTGAAACCAAAAGGTTTTAATTTCACTTTGCTTCCCCTTGGGAATTCACTCTTAAGTAAATTAATTGCTTCTAGCTCATCATTTTCATTTACATCTACACATAATAGTCCAATCGTTAAATTCCTATTTTGGTCCCCCACCAAAATAGTATTTGAACTTTTAATTTGAAGAATTTCGGCCGAGTTAACTATTACAGGATTAAGAAAAATCAAGCAGATTATAATTAAAATTTTTGATAATTTTTTCAATTCAGAAATATCTAAGTTTTTAAATTACTTTAAAGTTAATTTTTTAAAATGACGAATTTCAAAAAAATTTAGTCTTCACAATTAACATATCCAACCATTTGAGCATTACTTTTACCAGGAGGAACCATTGGATAACAATTTTCACCTCTTCTGACAAGGATATTAATCAAGGCAGGGCCGTCATGATCAAGCGCATTTTTTAATTCATTCTGTAATTGTTTTCTATCAGAAATTAAGTATCCTTTAACTCCAAAAGACTCAGCAAGTTTTACAAAATCAGGTTCGCCACAACTCATATCAGATGAGGAATATCTTTCATCGTAAAAACTTTCCTGCCATTGTCTTACCATCCCTTGCCAGCGATTATTGATAATAATCAATTTCACCTTTAGATCATATTGAGATAAAGTTCCTAATTCTTGAATATTCATTAATACACTTGCATCTCCTGCAATACAAATTACATCCGAATTAGGTAAGGCTGCTTTTACTCCAATTGCCGCTGGCAATCCAAAACCCATAGTGCCTAAGCCTGCACTACTAATCCATTTTCTTGGAGAATTCCTAAGGTATTGAGCAGCCCACATCTGATGTTGTCCTACATCTGTAGTTACATAAGCTTCTGGTGAAAATTCTCTCACTTTTAAAAGAACCTCTTGAGGATAAATTTCTCCTTCTTCAGGCGGGTAATATAAAGGGTGTTTATTTTTCCAAAAATCAATTTTTTCTAACCAGTTTTTTGTCTGACAAGTAAGTTTGTTTTTTAGAGATTGTTCATTAATTTTGAGAACAGCTTTTGAAACATCAGAAACAATTGCAACATCTACACGTCTATTTTTATTAACTTCTGCTGGGTCGATATCTATATGAATTACCTTTGCATTAGGTGCAAAAGTATCTAATTTTCCTGTCACCCTATCATCAAATCTAGCTCCAATAGCAATTAAAAGATCGCACTCTGTAACAGCGAAATTTGCGTAAGCAGTTCCATGCATTCCTAACATACCTACTGATAAATTATCTTTTTCATCAAAAGCGCCCTTCCCCATTAAGGTTGTGGTAACTGGTATTTGATAATTCTTTGCCAAAGTTTTTATTTCATCATGAGCCCCTGAAGATATTGCCCCACCTCCAACATATAGAAGAGGTCTTTCAGAATTTTCTATTAATTTAATTGCTTTCTTGATATCAGAATCATTAATTTCTCCATTCCTTTTAAATCCTTTAGGGATAATTTCACCAGGCAAAACTCTTTGGTAATTAAAGAACTCCTGACCTACATCTTTTGGTATATCAATTAAAACAGGGCCAGGCCTTCCAGATGAGGCTATAAAAAAAGCTTCAGAAACTACTTTCGCGATATCTGAAGGATCTCTTATAACCCATGAATGTTTCACTATTGGAAGAGTTATACCAAAAATATCAGTTTCTTGAAAAGCGTCTGTCCCTATAGCAGGTCTTGGGACTTGACCTGTAACTACAACAAGGGGAACTGAATCCATTTGAGCAGTGGCAATTCCAGTTACCAAATTTGTTGCGCCTGGGCCTGAGGTCCCAAAACATACTCCTACTTCACCAGTTGATCTCGCATATCCATCAGCCGCATGTGAACCACCTTGTTCATGCCTAACCATATAGTGCTTTAACCAACCTTCTTGTTCTGCCTTATGAACAGCGTCATATATTGGTAGTATGGCTCCCCCGGGATATCCAAATATAACTTTTACTCCATGAATTTTTAAAGAATCCATTAGTGCATCTGCACCAGTTATCCAAACTGGATTTTCATGTTTTGAACTACCCTTTGAAAAGGATCTCGAAGTAAGAGTCACTAAAGAAATTCAATATTTACTATAAATATTAAACTTAATTAAATACTTTTGCCTCATTTAGAAATGTAATGTCAGAAATGTATTCAAAATAATCTTTTAAAAAATTTAAAAATTATCAAATAAATTTCAATTGTTCTTTATAAAATTCCTAATTTATGTAGAGGTCCAGAGCCTGAAATAAGTTCAATGAAAAGCACAAGAAAAATAATCATTGCAACCCTTCCGTTCCAGACTTCTGAACTATTATTCCAACCCCATTGCCACTTCTCTTGGGGATAAAGTTTAACTTTTTCAGGTAACTGTGAAGCCTCTTCTATATTAACGAGAGGTCCTTCCAAACAGGAAATCACTAAATCACTAAGTCCTTCAATGAAAGTAGGATGAGTATTTAAAGCCTTAACTCTCCGAAAGTTTTTAATACCAGCCTTTTCAGCAATTTCTTTATATTCAATATCAATTTCTTGCAATGTTTCGATATGCTCTCCAACGAAACTTATAGGGACCACGATCAGATCATTAACATTTGACCTCCCAAGATCAGCTAACACTTCTTCTGTATATGGCTTCAACCATTCAACAGGACCAACTCTACTTTGATAAGAAAGTGTATAAGGGTTGCCATGACCTAAACATTTTTCCAGTTCATTTATAATTAACAAAGAACAATCTTCAATTTGTTGTTTGTAAGGGTCTCCAGCTTCTTCTACGTAACTCTTAGGAACTCCATGAGCAGTGAAAAATATATGGGCTTTTGAAGGTGATTCACAAAGTGAAATTTGTTCAGAAATTAATTCAACCATAGACTTTAAGTAACCTGATTGACTGAACCAACTCCTTACACATCTCATTGGAACCTTCTTAAATTCATCATCAGAATCTCGCAATTTTTTTAATTCCCTAAAGCTCGAACCACTAGTACTTATCGAAAAATGTGGATACAAAGGTATTACAACAACTTGATCTATGCCATCTGCTTTCATATCAGCAATTGCTGATTCGGTAAAAGGATGCCAATACCTCATAGCGATATAGGTAGTAGCATTAAACCCCTTGTCTCTTAATTTAGATTGTAATTCTCTTGCTTGTTGTTCAGTTATCCTTCTGATAGGTGAACCTCCGCCTATTGAAAGGTAAGCCTGTTGTGAAGTAGTACTCCTTAGGGTGCTAATTAACCAAGCCAGGGGTTTTTGAAAAACAGGGAAAGGCGTCCTGATAATTTCTGGATCAGAAAAAAGATTGTATAAGAATGGGCCTACATCAGTAATGCGTTCAGGCCCTCCTAAATTCATTAGTAAGACGCCTATTTTATCCATTTAAAGTTATTGGAGATTGAAAATCAACATTAAAAACGTCATTATATGGTCAATTATATAAGTAAATGAACGTAATTCAGGAAATTAATAATGTCAATGATAAATTTGCTACTCAAGGCAGCAAGCTTAAAATTGAGAAAAGAGGAGAGAAATTAAATATTCGTGGTTCACTACCCTCCAAAGAAGATAACAATAACTTTAAAATTCAAAGAATATCTCTTGGTTTAAAGGCTGATATTTCTGGATTAGAAGAGGCCAAAAAAAAATTACAATTAATCAATTTGCAATTGGAATTGAATCAATTTGATTGGATTAATTGGATAGGCAAACCTTATAAAAAGGAAATAAAAGATGGTTTTGAATTCCCAAAAAGATTAAATCAATTTGAGGAATTTTTTTTCAAAGAAAATAAAAGCGATTTTCGAACCAGCACTAGAAAAACTACATGGAGAAGTTCTTACAAACCATATATGAAAAGAATCCTAAATATTTACAATGATTATGAGAATGAAGCTTTAGAAAAAATATTTCAAAAAACACTTGAAAGTTATAAGGAAGGTACCAGAAGTAGGAAACAATGCGCTACTTCTTTAAATGTTTTGGCTAAGTTTTTGGACATTAAACTTCCAGAAGATTGGAAATTGAACTCTAGAGGATATGGTCTGAACAAAGCAGGATTTAGGGATCTACCTAAAGACGAAAAAATAGAGAAACTGTGGGAAACTATACCAAACAAGTCTTGGAAATTTGTTTTTGGTCTGATGGCAACATATGGATTAAGGAATCATGAAGTATTTTTTTGTGATTTAAGTTCTCTTACTAATTTTGGGGACAAAATTATTAGAGTTTTACCTACGACAAAAACTGGGGAACATCAAGTTTGGCCATTTCATCCTGAATGGGTTGAAAAGTTTGAATTATCAAAACTTGGGGAAAATCCAGAACTTTTACCAAATATTAATAGAGACCTTAAGATTACAACCTTACAGAATATTGGAAAAAAAATTACAGACCAATTTAAGCGTTATTCTTTACAAATAAAACCTTATGATCTAAGGCATGCTTGGGCTGTTAGAACAATATTTTATGATTTACCTGACACTGTGGCTGCGAGAATGATGGGACATTCGGTTAGTTTGCATACCCAAACTTATCACCACTGGATTACTAAAAGAGATCAACAACAGGCAGTAAATAATGCACTTTTAAAAGTTAAAAGAGTTAAAGATATTTAAAGATTTATAATAATTAAATAAAAATAAGGGTCATATGCAAGAAAAACCTTCATCTTCCGAGAAAATATTTAACCTCGATAATCAAGCAAATAAACTTGGAATGGGAGGTAAATTATCACCGGAAAGCGATGAGAGCTCATATAAGAAAAGAATGCAGCAAAGAAAAGATATTCAAGCCGAAAGACTACAAATTAGAAAAACAAAAAAAGGTTTATTGATTGTTTTTACAGGAAATGGTAAAGGCAAGACAACTGCATCTTTAGGAATGGCTTTAAGGACGATAGGGCATGGCTATAAAGTAGCAATAATTCAATTTATCAAAGGAGGCTGGATCACTGGAGAAGAAAAAGCACTTAAAAACTTGTCTTCAAACATATCTTGGCATGCATTAGGAGAGGGATTTACTTGGGAAACACAAGACAGAATAAGAGATGAAAAATTAGTTCAAGAGGCTTGGCAACTAGCCAAAAAATACATTAAAAACGAATCTTATAAACTTATCATTCTTGATGAAATTAATATTGCGACAAAACTTGGTTATCTTTCACCCGAAGAAATAATCACTTTTTTAAAAAGCTTAAAAAATAGAAAAAATCATATTGTTTTAACTGGAAGGGGAGCATCTGATTCAATTATCAATTGCGCTGATCTTGTTACAGAGATGAAACTAATAAGACATCCATTTAAAGAACAAGGAATAAAAGCACAAAAGTGTATTGAATTTTAGTTTAAGTAAATTATTTTTAAATTTTCTTTAGGCAGGTTTAGAAATGTTTAAAGACGCAAGCAATATCTGAACAAAAAATAAATTTGGTGCATTTACTTGCTAAGGTCTTAAAAGTACAATTATTGAATGACTTACAAAAGAGTTCTCTTAAAACTTAGTGGTGAAGCACTAATGGGCGAAAAACCTTATGGTATCGATCCTGCTATAGTTCAGTCAATTGCAGAGGATGTTTCAAAAGTAGTCGAAAATAATGTACAACTTGCAATAGTTGTTGGTGGTGGAAACATTTTTAGGGGGCTTAAAGGATCTGCAGACGGGATGGATCGCGCGACGGCTGATTATGTAGGGATGCTAGCAACAGTAATGAACGCAATTTCACTTCAAGATGGTCTTGAGAGAGTGGGAGTTGCAACCAGAGTGCAAACAGCAATCGAAATGCAGGAAATTGCCGAACCCTACATAAGAAGAAGAGCCATGCGACACCTAGAAAAAGGTAGAGTTGTAGTTTTTGGAGGTGGATGCGGAAATCCATTTTTTACAACTGATACTACGGCAGCTTTGAGGGCCGCAGAGATAAACGCTGAAGTTGTTATGAAGGCTACTAAAGTTGATGGTGTATATGATCGTGATCCTAATCAATTTAAAGATGCAAAAAAATATTCCTCTCTCAGTTATCAGCAAGTTCTTAGTGATGAAATTGCAGTAATGGATAGTACTGCGATTGCACTTTGCAAAGATAATAATATCCCAATTATGGTTTTTGATATATTCAAAAAAGGGAACATTTCTAAAGCTGTTGCTGGTGAGCCAATAGGCTCTTTAATTAGTTAGAGATCATTTTATTTTTTAATTATGAAAGAAAAAGAAATTCAAGAAAATATGAATAAAAGTATTGAAGCCACACAAAGAAACTTTAATACAATCAGGACAGGCAGAGCTAATGCTTCCTTGTTAGACAGAGTAAGTGTTGAGTACTACGGAGCAGAAACACCAATCAAATCGCTTGCCACTATAAGCACTGTTGATTCGCAAACAATTTCAATACAACCTTTCGATATTTCATGTTTGCAAGCGATAGAGAAATCTATTTCAATGAGTGATTTAGGTATTACTCCAAATAATGATGGGAAAGTAATAAGAATAAATGTTCCTCCTTTAACAGAAGAAAGAAGAAAAGAATTTTGTAAATTAGCCTCTAAATATGCAGAGGAAGGAAAAGTAGCTTTGAGAAATATCAGAAGAGATGCTGTTGATAAAGAAAAAAAAGACGAAAAAGATGGCCTTATTTCTATTGACGAATCGAGAGATAATCAATCTGAAATTCAGAAAATTACTGATAAATATATTGCCTTAATAGAAACTAAATTGTCTGAAAAAGAAAAGGAAATTCTAAAAGTTTGATAGAATTTGACGTTGTAATAATTGGTGGAGGTTTATCAGGATCTTCAACCGCTCTTAACTTAATAAAGAAAGGGTATTCTGTTTTAATTATCGAAAAAGAAAAATACCAAGATTACAAACCATGTGCAGGTGGGATGGCATCTTCAATGCAAAGATTTCTTCCTTTAGATATAAAAGATGCCATAGCTTCAAAAATTAAGAATGTTGAATTCAGATGGAAGGCTACAGATAATGTAACTGCTGATCTGACTGGTGAATCCCCATTTTGGATTATTAAAAGAGAGAAACTTGATCAATTATTACTTGATGAGTCCTTAAGTAATGGAGCTCAGATAATGAGACCATTATTGATAGAAAAAATCATAAAAAAAAATGATAAATGGGAAATTACTTGCGATAATAAAATAAAATATATTTCAGAATTTCTTGTAATTGCTGATGGGTCCCAATCGAAATGGGCAAGTTTTTTCAATTTAGGGCCAAGAAAACCAAAATTTGCGAACACAATCTCATTAAGATTGAAAGGATTAGGTGAAATACCTAGAGATGCAGTTAGATTTGAGTTTGGATTTATAAAATATGGTTTTGCATGGGCGTTCCCCCTTAGAGAAAGCTTAAATATCGGTTTAGGTACTTTTATAAATAATGGTCTTCTAGAAAATCAGGCTATAAATAAACAAGTAATAAGAAGCTTTGGTTTTGATGATTTTCCTCACAAAACAATTAGTAAGAAACTGAGAATATGGAATGGCTTCCACTCAATAAATGGTGACAAAGTTTTAGCTGTTGGAGATGCAGCATCTCTATGTGATCCATTTTTAGCTGAAGGAATTAGACCATCTTTAATTAGCAGTTTTTATGCTTCAGAATACATAGATCAGTGCCTATCAACAAAAGCAGATGATTTAAATCTTTATACAAAAAAAATTAATGACATTTGGGGGAAATCAATGGCTTGGGGTAGGAGAATAGCCCAAGTATTTTATAGATTTCCCAGAACTGGATACCAATTAGGTGTCAAAAGAAAAACAGCACCTAAACGTATCGCTCAAATATTATCAGGAGAAATGAGTTATGAAGATATTGCAAAAAGAGTTATCAGAAGACTTTTAACAAAAAGTGGAACTTAATTATTTTTCAATTCAAACTTTAATTTAGTTGGCAGAAATCAATTTATGATTTTTAATCTCTGAATATCTCTTTAGTAGCAGCTCTTCCAATTCTTCTATAGCCTTACTGAATCCAGTGATACCTTCGCTAAGCTTTTCACTTGCCATTTGATCTTCTAACATACTTAATCTGAAATCTTTTTCTTCAAATTCGTAGTCAATAGAATTATTTATTTGGTTATTTACATCTAATTTTCTAACTAACTCTCCTTTTTCTTTTTTCAGTTCCTCAAGAAATTTTGGTGCGATTGTTAAAAGATCGCAACCTGCTAATTCTTTTATTTCATCAAGATTTCTAAAACTCGCTCCCATTACTTCTGTCTTGAATCCCTTTTCTTTAAAGTACTTGTATATTTGTGTAACCGAAATAACACCAGGGTCTTCAGCACCATCAAAACTAGTTTTACCAGTTTTTGCTTTATGCCAATCCAATATACGGCCCACGAATGGAGAAATTAGAGTTATCTTTGCATTAGCACAAGTTACCGCTTGGCAGAAGTTAAAAAGTAAAGTTAAGTTGCACTTAATACCCTCTTTTTCCAAAATTTCAGCTGCCTTAATTCCCTCCCAAGTTGCGGCAATCTTAATCAAAATTCTTTCCTTTTCAATTCCAAAATTTTTGTAAAGATTGATCAATTTTCTCGCTTTTTCTACTGTAGCTTCGGTATCAAAGCTCAATCTTGCATCAACTTCTGTAGATACGCGCCCTGAAATAATTTTCAATATTTCTTTTCCAAAAAATACTGAAACTTGGTCAACAGTTTCTTTGATTAATTCAATTTCAGAGAATCCTTGGGGCAATGCATTTTCTGAATTTTCTAAAGCTTTATCAATTAATTTCACATAATCAGGGTTCTTAGCAGCAGCAAGAATTAGGGAAGGATTGGTGGTGGCGTCCCTTGGTTGAAATGTTTTTATCGAATCTAAATCTCCAGTATCAGCAACAACAACGGTCATTGAGGACAATTGTTCTAAAATTGATTTCATATCTAGATAATCATATATATATATAAACTAGCTTTTATTCCTGATGAAATCATCAGATAATGTGCTAAATATTTATATTATCGAAAAATTTTAGGGTTTTTTAACAATCATTCCCTGATCTTTGATATTGGGAGGTATTTTTTCAATTACTATCAAACTCTCGATAATTTCTTTCGCAACTGGTACAGCAACAGTTGAACCATATGCATAAGATTGAGATGGCTCATCAACGACAACTAAGACAGCATATTTCGGGTCATTAACTGGTAAGGTCGCCACAAAACTGCAAACTTTTTTACTTGTATAGGAACCATTTATGGCTTTTTGGGAAGTGCCCGTTTTTCCCGCTATCCTATATCCCTCGATTTTCACTCCAGATCCACTACCTTTATCTACTACGCTCTCCATCCATTCAAGAACAGTTTTAGAGACTTCGTGTGAAAAGAATTGTTTTTTTTGATTTTTATTAACTCTTTCTTTGAAATTTGAGGTTACATGAGGAGTAACTTCAAAACCACCATTTGCTAAAGCCGCATGAAGTTGAACCAATTTAAGTGGCGAGATTGAGAACCCTTTACCAAAAGAAGTTACGGCAGGCTCAATTGATTGGTTTACGAATAAATCTTTTCTTTTTAGTTGGCCAGCAGTTGATTCAGATAAGTCAGTCTCTAAATTTTTATTTATACCTAAATTTTTTAGCCAATCCCAATAAATTGTAGGGTCTAAATTTTGCATTATTTTTACCATCCCAACATTACTTGAAACCTGCAATACTTTTGGATAGTCAATGTATCCGTTACCTTTTTTATCCCAATTAGAAAGTGTCCATCCTCCAACATTAATCTTTCCAATATCTTCAACTAATCCATCTTTCTGAATAATTTTTTCTTCTAAAGCTAAGGCAAGATTAATTGGTTTAAAAGTTGAGCCAGGCTCAAATAAATCTTGAGAATACCAACCTCTAAAGAGCTCAGAATTATACTGCCAAAATTTATTTGGATTATATGACGGGAATGTAACCAAAGAAAGAATCCGACCATTATTAACATCCATAACTATGGCAAATCCCTTCTTTGCTTTCCATTTGATTACTTGTTTGGATAATGCATTGAATGACGCTTTCTGTAATTTTGAGTCTATAGTTAGGCCTAACCTTTTGTAATCAGAAATAAAATCACCTGGAGCTGAATTATCCGGTAGAGGAGTTCCGTCTCCTCCTCTTTTTATTAAATTACTTTTATTAAAAACTTTAATTTGATTATCTAAATAAAGCTCTAAACCTGCTGAGGCCTTATTCTCATCATTAACAAAACCTACAAGATTAGAGTAAAGCTCCCCTTGTGGATAATATCTCTGCGAATATTTAAACAAATCAAGTCCGCTTATTTGAAGGTTCTTAATCTTTTCTGCCTTTTCTTCAGAAATTCTATCCAAAAGCTTGATACCACTCTTTTTTTTATTAAATTTCCCCAAAAGTATTTCATCATTAATATTCAAGATAGGTGACAATCTTTTTGTAACTTCTTCAATACTGCGAACTTTATTTATTGAGTCACCAGGAAAATTAAAATATTTTGGATGGGCCCATAATTTATAGAGCGGTTTATCGTAAGCAATTAGTCTATTATTTCTATCAACAATTGATCTCCTTTTTTTTAAGGAGTTAGTTTTAGAAGACTGTATTGATCTAGCTTTTCTTTGCAAATCAGAGGCATTAAAGACCTGCAATTTAACTAACCTACCAAATAAACAAAATATTAATAACAAACTAAAAAAATAGAGGAATTTAAATCTTTTTTTATCAAGGGGTATTAAACGAACAATTTTTTTGTATTTTTTCATCAATATCCCCTTTGATATTTGCTATCGCTAAAACCTTCAATGAAGGTACTGAAATTTTTCCTAAATAAACTTTCTTTTTTTTCTGTAATTTTATCTAGATAGATTAAATCTTCAGGTTTAGTTTTTCTATAAATATTGAGAGACTCAAGTTCACTAATATAAAATTCCTCAATTTTTGAAACATAATCAATAAGATTATTATTGATAGCTCTTGTTTTAGATAAGGTTTTATATGTATTTGACCATTTCCTTTGGCTATCAAAAGATAAGAAAAATAAGAAAAAAATTAATACTGATATAGAAATATTAATGGTGTCGAAAATTTGATGTATTAATTTGATATTGATTATGAATATTTTTTCAGAATTTTTTTTACTTTCATTTGAAACTCTTTTTTTTAAATTAAGTTGATTCCCATAAGGTTTCATCTATGAGTTATTTTTTAAATGAAAGAGGTATTATTAATTAAATAAACATCTTTTTGTTTGATTCGCAAGTAAGAAAATAAATTCTTTATGTCCTTAATAAGAACAAATTTAAGAAAGTCAATCCATTCCATAAAGAATGCATAATCACTGAAGAAAACAAACTCCCTGAAGCAATTCTTGTAATTCCTAATCCAATCCCTAGAACAAATAATGGAGGCATTTCACCCAGACTTAAGTGGGCTAAGGCAAAGATAAAAGCTGAAATTATGATGCCCGGAATCACTCCAAAATCTCTTGAAAGAGTTGGTAGTAGAATACCTCGAAATATAATCTCCTCAAATAGAGGAGCTAATAGAGTTGTTGTTACAAATAATAGAAAAAATGATAAGTAATTATTATTATTAAGAACAATTTCCAGCAATGGATTACTACCATTTTGATTATCGATCAGACTATTCATAATTAGAGAGATCAATAAAACAAAAGGAACAATTGTTAACCAACCTTGAATTCCCTGAATAATTGCATATTTTATTGGCAAGAAATTAAACTGTAAATAATCCTTTTTAAAAGTAAATTCCCCATTTAAGGATTTAATTTGATAAAAAACTATCCATAATGGAGGAATAGCCATAAAAAGATATCCAAAGAAAATTTTTAAAGATTGAGACAATTCATTAGAGATATTTTTAGAAAAAAGTTCGACCAAACTGATAGAAAATAAAGGTGATACCACTTCTCCTAAAACAACAAATCCACCTGAAATTAATAAAACCATATCTATTAATTCTAAATCTAAGGATTTAACTTCTTTCCAACCAAACTTTTTCAAAGATATAGTTTTCCATAATATTTTTAAAGCCAGAATAGAGCCAATAAGTATTGTTAAAAGTGGTATAAGTCTTATGGCTAATATTTTAAAAAACATTTTGCTTGAAAATGATTTTGTTATTAATGAACTATCGTCAAAATCAAATTTTCTGCCTAAAAGGTGATATAAAAATCTATCGCCTTTAAATAAATCAAATTTTTCAGAATTTACTTTATATGAATTATTATTAGATTTTTTTTCTATCTCATCAATCAGAAATTTATAGTTTTTATCTTCAAAATCTTTGGATATATTTTTATAAATTAAAGGATCATTTGATTCTGAAGTAATTATTCGAATTAATTTATTTCTTTCTGTTAGCTCTTCAAATGTGACATCAGAGAGTGATTTATTTATTTGATCAACAGGATCATTAATGATAAAAAATTTTTTAAGATTTACAGGTATTGATTGGACAGATAATTCAGCAATTTCTTGCTCTTTTTGACTAATATCAAATGAAACAGATGGTCTATTTAAACTGTCTCTTAATCCTTGTTGCCACACAAAAAAAGTTATGACGATAGAAATAAAAGCTAAAATGAGTTTTGACTTAGAAGTATTTTTAAAGATCATAATTTATTATATTTTTGAGAACTATAGTTAGTTATCATTGAATTTCCTTATATTTATGTATCTATTTTAATCACGCCATGAGATGATTAAATTATCTTGATTTTCAAATTTATATAATGGCTATAAGATTAGTTTTAGTTAGACATGGACTAAGCAGTTTCAATGCAAAAGGATTAATTCAAGGAAGAACAGACGATTCATTATTAACTGATGAAGGATACGAACAAGCCCAAAAAGCAGGAAAAGCATTATCAAAAATAAACTTCGATAGAATCTATTCCTCCCCACTTGTCAGAGCGGCAGAGACTGCAAAAACAATTAAAAAGACCTTCAATAAAGAACAAAATATTGTATTCGACGATAATTTGCTAGAGGTAGATCTTAGTGAATGGTCTGGTCTGAAAATTGATGAAATAAAAAAGAAATTTCCAGAAATTTACCCTATATGGAAAAATGATCCAGAAAATCTTATCTTAAAAAGAAATAATAATAAAACTTATAAACCAATTCAAGAGTTATTTTTTCAAGCAACAAATTTTGTAGAAGATATTTTAAAAATTTATCTAGACAAAGATGATGTAAATATTTTGGTTGTTGGACATAATGCAATCCTCAGATGTTTAATACTCATCTTATTAGGAAAGCCTAAGCAAGGTTTTAGAAAAATAAGATTAGAAAATGCTTCTTTCTCGATTCTCAATATTTCAAAGAAAGATAACTCTTTTAAGACTCAAATTGAATGCTTAAATCAAACTTCCCATCTTAATAAAAATATTCCAAATAAAATTGGAGATTCCAGAATATTTCTTATAAGGCATGGTGAAACTAACTGGAACAAAGAAGGTAGATTTCAAGGTCAAATTGATATCCCTTTAAACGAAAACGGAAAAGATCAAGCTAGAAAGACTTTTGAATATTTGAGAAATATTTCTTTCAATAAGGCATTTTCAAGTTCAATGCATAGGCCTTATGAAACTGCACAAATAATCCTTCAAAATAACAAAGATTTAAAAATTGAGAAAATAGATTCACTTGTAGAAATCAGTCACGGATTATGGGAGGGTAAATTGGAAGCAGAAATTAGAGAAGAGTGGCCTGCTTTACTAAAAAATTGGCATGATAAACCTGAAGAAGTAATAATGCCCGAAGGTGAATGTATAAAAGATGTATCAGAAAGGTCAGTAGAAGCTTTTGAGAAAATTTGTTTATCTCAAAGGGATAATGATCAAACCCTCATGGTTGCTCATGATGCAGTCAATAAAACTCTTATTTGTAATATCCTTGGGATTAATTATTCAAATATTTGGATGATAAAACAGGGTAATGGCGGCATAACTATATTTGATCTTTTTAATGATCCCAATAAGCCCCCTGTGATTAGCGCTCTTAATATTACAACACACCTAGGGGGAATACTTGATTCAACTGCTTCAGGAGCACTTTAAATTAAGTCTTTTTAAAAATTTGTTTTGATCAAGTCAGATGTAGAAAAAGGGGGTTAATTATTGAAAATGCCAACTTGACTAAGAGGCCAAAATCTGAAATATGCTTTACCAATTATCTCTTTTTTATGAAGAAATTTACTTCCAGGCCAATATCTTCCATCCCAGCTATTTGCCCTATTATCACCTAAAACTAAATAATGATCTTTTGGTACTTTTATGTTTTCAAATTCACCGCAATTATTAAAGAGGGATAATGAGCACTTATAAGAGACATAGGGTTCAGGAATTAATTTATTATTTATTATTAATTCACCATTAGAGTTTACACTTACAATTTCTCCTGGAAGGGCCACCACTCTTTTAATATAAGCGTCGCAAGCTTGATCCCTCAAACCAGGAATAAACGACATTGGAGGAAAACTCATAAAAAAACAATATCTTTTTTTTGGTAAAGGCTTAGATCTTGACGAAATTAATTTTTTGTCAAATGAGTAAGGTGAGTTAAAAACAACAATATCTCCTCTCTTTGGTAAAGAGTTTCTTAGCGATAATTTTTCAATAATTAACCTATCATTTATTTGTAATTCTGGAAGCATTGAACCAGAAGGAATATAACGTGGTTCTGCAAAAAATGATCTACAAGAAGAAACAAAAAAAGTTAATAGAATTAGTAGCCCCCATTCTTTTAAAAAACTTTTTATGGAACCAGGCATAGGATTAATCAAGTCTTGATTTTTCTAAAATTATATAAATTCTTTTGCATATTCAATTTCGTTAAAACCTAATATTACTTTTTTCTCTTCGTAAATCAAAAATGGTCTTTTTATTAATTTGCCATCACTTAAAAGAAGTTTAATAATTTCTTCCTTTGACAAAAGATCAATATCAAGATAAATATTTTTAAAGGCTTTACCTCTTGTATTAAAAATCCTTTTCTTATCATCAGAGTATTGTTCTAAGGCAAGATTTAAATAATTAACAAGTGGAGGTTCTTTTACGATATCAATTAGCAGAAATTCAAAATCTTTGCTTTCAAGCCACTTTGCAGCTTTTCGGCATGTAGAGCATTTTAAATAACTATAAAAAATTATTTTTTTCAATTTAATTTACTAATATTTGATTTCTTAAGTACTTTAAAGTTTTTCTTTTTTAGAGGCATACAACTTTTCAATAAATTTTCAACTACATCAAAATCCCTCCAACCATCAATTTGAACTGTTCTTCCATCGAGTCCTTTACTTGTTCTAAAAAATTCTGCAACATCCTCAAGCTGATTAGGAGCAATTTGATTAATACTCACTATGTTAGCCTGCCTAGGATTAGCCACAGGCACACATAAAAGTTTTCCATCATATGCACCACAATCATGCATATCCAAAACTCCAATAGGTCTAGCTTTTATAAGACAACCCGCAAAAGTAGGTTCGTCCATTATCACCATTGCATCAAGGGGAGCTCCATCTTCAGCGAGGGTATTTGGGATAAAACCATAATCAAAAGGGTACCTCACTGAAGAATGCAATACTCTGTCTAGGGCCATTATTCCTGCGTCAGAACAATATTCATATTTATTCCTACTCCCTGCAGGTATTTCAACAACAATATTCACTATTCCCTTCATTGGAGATGGAGGTATTGAACTAAGGTCCATCTTTTTTAAAATCGTGATTATGAATTATCTCGTTTCCTTGAGATAAAGGTCTGCCAATTAAAATGCTTATTGAAGGTAAAAAAATTGTCAAAAAGGCAAAAATAATACCTAAAGATGTTATCGATAAACTCCTTATACTTAAGGGGTCATCATCATCTCTTTCAAAATCATTTCGAGCAGAACCATGAGAAGGTTCTTCGCTTGATTTACTTTGAATAAACTGCTTTGATTTCGTGTAACTCAAGAACTCTTAATTGGTAAAGATTAAGGAGATAATTAAACACCATTATCCTACATTCTAAATGTCAATAAATCAAAACATTGATTGGTGACTTTTTAATTACTCTTTTTCTAGCAAAGACCTAATAGATTTTAGTTCGTCTAATATTTGCGCCAGTATATTTTGAGCAGCGGACGAAGGTGTATTGAAGACCTCCACAGTAACTTCCTTTATTCTTAAAATATCTTTTGCAAATCTTGCTACTTCATTGGGATGGAATTTTAAAGGATCTTTTTGATCAGTCCTAAATTCGGGATTTAATTTTCTTGGATTAAAACTAGGGTTTAGATTTCTTAAATCTGTATTTGTATACCTATAGACAGAAGCTCTTGATCTATTAAGGAATTTTTGAACTTCATCAATACCTACTAATTCCTCTTCACTAGAAATATTGGAATCTATATTTTCCATAAACTTAAGAAAATGATTAAGTAGTAATGAACTTTTTAAAGAGTTTGAACTTCATTACTGAAGAAGTTAGCAGAAAGAATATTCTTAGACTAGCTGCGTTGAGGGACTCAAGACACTTTGAATTATTTTTTCATCTTAATTGATAAAATTAAATATCATCAAAGGATTTTTCTGTATGCGCGTGACAACCTCATTTCCTCTGGGGACACTTCGTGACACACCTTCTGAAGCTGAGATTATTTCACATCAATTACTCTTAAAAGCTGGGTATATTCGCAGAGTTAATAGCGGTATCTATGCATATATGCCACTAATGCTTAGAGTTATTGAAAAAATATCCGCAATAATAGAGAAAGAACTTAATAGTATTGGTTGTACAAAATTACTATTACCCCAACTTCATCCTGCAGATTTATGGAAAAAAAGTGAAAGGTGGGAAGGATATACCGCAGGTGAAGGAATAATGTTTAATCTCAAAGATAGACAAGGTAAAGAATTTGGTTTAGCACCAACTCACGAAGAGGTAATTACGAGTATTGCATCAGAGATCATCAACTCCTATAAGCAATTACCTCAATGTTTTTACCAAATTCAGACAAAATTTAGAGATGAAATAAGGCCAAGGTTTGGATTGATGAGAAGTAGAGAATTTATAATGAAAGATGGTTATTCTTTTCATTCTTCAGAAAACGATCTAGCTTCTTTCTATAAAAAAGTGGGCAATGCTTATGAAAATATTTTTAAATCTTGTGGACTGCAGACAGTAGGGGTTGAAGCTGATAGTGGAGCAATTGGCGGTGCTTCATCTAAAGAATTTATGGTCACTGCTGATGCTGGGGAAGATTCCATTTTATTCACTCAAAGCGGTTCTTATGCTGCCAATATCGAAAAAGCTGTTTCTCTACCCTCTCAACCTATTCCACTAAAAGATAATATTGCAGAGTGGTTGGAAACGCCTCATCAAAAAACAATCCTAGAAGTTTGCAATAATAACAATTTAGACCCAAGTCAGATTATTAAAGTAGTAATATTCCTTGCACAGTTCGAAGGTAAATTTGAGATCCCAATTCTTGCATGCATAAGAGGTGATCAACACATTAATGAAGTAAAGCTTTTTAACTTAATCAATAAACTTCATCACTTGAATCTCCTTAATCTTAAAAAGATTGAAGACAAAAATACTATCGAAAAAAATCTAGTTGATTTGCCCTTAGGTTTTATTGGGCCAGATTTAGATAATAAGACTATTAAAGCTAGTTCTAACTGGGAAAAAAAATGGACAAGAATAATTGACCATTCTGCAAGTGACCTTTCAAAGTTTATAAGTGGTGGGAATAAAGTTAATTTCCATAAAGTTTTTCAAGAATTTTCTTTTGATTCGAAAGACTATCTAATCGGGGATATTAGGAATGCCAAAAAAGGAGATAAAATAAATATTTCTGATAATGAAGAACTTAAAGAAAAAAAAGGTATCGAGATTGGACATATTTTCCAACTAGGTCAGAAATATAGTGAAAAATTAAATGCAAAGTTCTCTGATAAGGAAGGTCAGTTAAAAAATTTATGGATGGGTTGTTACGGAATAGGAGTAACAAGAATAGCTCAAGCGGCTATCGAACAGAATCATGATCAAAAAGGAATTTGTTGGCCTATCCAGATTTCTCCTTTTGAAGTTATTATTATCCCAACAAATCTAAAAGATCCTATTCAAAGTGATCTTACTGAGCAAATCTATAACAACTTTTTAATTAATAAAATTGATGTCCTTCTTGATGATAGAAACGATAGAGCTGGAGTGAAATTTAAAGATGCGGAATTAATTGGTATTCCTTTTCAGATAATTATTGGCAGAGATTCTATTAATAAAGAAGTAGAACTTGTATGCAGAACCAATAACACTAAGCTTAAAGTTTGTACTGATAAATTGTTAGAAATATTTATTTCCGAATCTGAAATAATGTACAATAAGAATTCTTGAGGCTTATTTTTTTTGGGAGCTAAGTTATGTTACTGAAATGGACATCAAATTTATTTTTTAAGAATCTTACTAAAGCTATATCTTTTGCAATATCCTTAATTGTTGCTTTTACACTATTTAGTTCCCCTTCCATAGCTGCAAAAACCGCTATGACAGGTGACTATACAAAGGATACAATTTCAGTTGTTAAAACATTACAAACAGCTGTTGATACTCCAAAAGATTCTCCAAATAAAGATGAAGTAAGAAGTGAGGCTCTTACACTCATAACTGACTATATTTCCAGATATAGAAATAGAGGGATGGTGAATAAAACACAATCATTTACCACAATGCAAACAGCATTAAATGCTATGGCAGGTCATTACAAAAACTTTGCAAGTAGACCTTTACCAGATAAACTTAAGGAGCGTTTAACCAAAGAATTTTCTCTTGCTGAAAAAATGGTTCTAAGAGAAAGTTGATACAATTCATTTACTTTTTAAAAGTAAACCAAGATTTTTGAATATATTAAATATTCGCACAAAAATAATGCTCTTCTGAAATTGGCCAATGTTGTTGTAATCGGAGCCCAATGGGGTGACGAAGGAAAAGGTAAAATAACGGATTTACTTAGTCGTTCGGCAGATGTTGTCGTTCGCTATCAAGGGGGAGTAAATGCAGGTCATACCATAGTCGTAGATGATAAAGTCTTAAAATTGCATTTAATTCCCTCAGGGATACTTTATAAAAATACTTCTTGTCTAATTGGTTCGGGAACTGTTGTAGATCCAAAAATCTTGCTTAAAGAAATTGACATGTTAATTGAAAATGGAATTGATATCTCAGGATTAAAAATTTCATCAACATCACATGTAACAATGCCCTACCACCGAATATTAGATGAAGCGATGGAGGCAGATAGAGGTTCAAACAAAATAGGGACAACTGGTCGTGGAATTGGCCCAACTTATGCGGATAAATCACAAAGAAATGGCATTAGGATAAGAGACTTGCTCAATAAGGAAAGGCTAAGTGATGTAATCGAAATTCCATTAAGAGAAAAAAACGGTCTACTAGAAAAAATCTATGGCATTAAACCACTTAAATTAGAAGATATTGTTGAAGAATATCTTGACTATGGGGAAAGATTATCAAAGCATGTTGTTGACTGTACTAGGACTATCCATGCAGCCTCAAAAAACAAGAAGAATATTCTTTTCGAAGGTGCTCAAGGGACTCTACTTGACTTAGATCATGGGACTTATCCTTTCGTCACCTCATCAAACCCCATATCAGGAGGCGCATGTATTGGGGCTGGAGTAGGTCCAACTTTAATTGATAGAGTCATAGGTGTCGCAAAAGCTTACACCACAAGAGTAGGTGAAGGGCCATTCCCAACTGAATTACAAGGAAGTATTAATGATCAACTCTGTGATAGAGGCAGTGAATTTGGAACCACTACTGGGAGAAGGAGAAGATGTGGGTGGTTTGATGGAGTTATTGGTAAATATGCTGTATCTGTAAATGGTCTTGATTGTTTAGCCGTTACGAAACTTGATGTATTAGATGAATTAGATGAGATTCAAGTTTGTATTGCATATGATCTCGATGGAGAGGAAATAGACTACTTTCCTACTAATTCAGATGACTTAAAAAAATGTAAGCCAATCTTCAAAAAATTAAAAGGTTGGCAATATTCAACTGCAGATTGCAGAAAACTATCTGATCTCCCAGAGAATGCTATGAATTATCTAAGATTTTTAGCTGAATTAATGGAGGTTCCAATTGCTATTGTCTCGTTGGGAGCTAATAGAGATCAAACCATAGTAATTGAAGACCCAATACATGGTCCTAAAAGAGCACTGCTAAGGTAATTTAGTTCCAAATTAATGAAGGAATCCTTTAGACATTTTGAACATAAAAAAGTTGATCTCATTGGTCTAGGAAACGCAATAGTGGATATTATTGTAAATATTGAAGATGAGTTTCTTGAGATAAATAATCTGGATAAAGGATCAATGAATCTAATAAATTCTGATGAATCTCAAAGATTATTAAAAAATTGCAGAGTGATCAAACAAATTTCAGGTGGGTCCTCAGCAAATACCGTTGTTTCTTTAGCAGAATTAGGCAATCATGTGCAGTTTATAGGGAGAGTGAAAAATGATCAATTTGGGGATTTCTTTTCTGACGATATAAAAAAAAGTAAAACTATATTTAATACTCCACCAACTATTGAAGGTGCTCCAACAGCTCATTCAATTATTTTGGTTACACCCGATGCCCAAAGAACTATGTGCACTTACCTAGGGGCATCTGTAGAGTTTGAACCAAAAGACATTGATTTTACTGTAATTAAGGAAAGTAAATACTTATATTTAGAAGGATATTTATGGGACAGCGAATTAGCTAAAAAAGCTTTTATTAAAGCCGCCCAAATTGCAAAACAATCTAATACAAAAATAATCCTTTCTTTGTCTGATTCATTTTGTGTAGATAGACATCGTGAGAGTTTCATGGAATTAATTTATGAATACGTAGATATTGTTTTTTGTAATGAATCCGAGGTATTAAGTCTATTTAAAAATGATAAATTAGCAAGCTGCCAAGAAGAACTATCTTCATTATGTGAATTAGTCATAGTAACTCTTGGAAGCAATGGTTCTCTCATAGTTAACAAAAATAATGTTGAAATAATTGAGTCAATAACAAAAGGCAAGATTATTGATACTACAGGAGCGGGAGATATCTATGCGGGAGGATTTATCCATGGATTAATAAACAATTGTTCCCTCAAAAAATGCGGAGAGATAGCTTCAATTTGTGCCGGGCAAATAATTACAGAATTAGGATCTAGATCGGATGTTGATCTTAAAGAGTTAATAAAATAGATTAATAAATAGTCTTATTCAACCAATCATAATATTTCATCTCAGTATGGTATTTTTTGTAAATAATCTGAGGGACATCATATGTGGAATTTTTATTTAAGAAATCAATTAAACAATCTTTAAATTCTAGTTTACTTTTTATTGTGATTTCAAACTCTTTAGTTTCTTCAATATCATCATCCCACTTATAAATTGAAAAAATTTGCTTTATCGAAACACAAGCTGCAAGTTTATTTTGTATTAGTAATTTAGCCATTCGCAAAGCATTTGCGTTACTTGATTCAGTTGTGATCATTACTAATACTTCCATAATGAATTAAACATCAATATTTTTTAATTATGTGATTTATCAAATTGTGATATTGATCAAAAGAGTAAGAATAATCATTTTTAACTTTCGGCCTTTTAACCAAAAATAACTTCATCTTACTTCCAGAAACTATACTCTCCCAGTTTTTCTGAGAATAACTTCCAGATTCTCTGCATAGAACATAATCTATCTCCCAAAAATCACAAAGTTTTTTTTCTAAAATGCTTTTATTATTTTTACTCGGTTCAAGTATCGCTATGTTTGAATTTTTAATACATGATCCAAAAGCTTTAGTTATACTCTCATAAGTTGGAAGTACCCTTGTAAATACATTTGCTTTACAATTCATATAATAACTAGCTGTATCGTTAAGAAATCTTGATCCTATTGCAAGAAGAATATTCTTATTTTCTATTTCAACATTATTTATATCCCTTAAATGATCAATATAAAAAAAATTATTAGTGTTATTTATTTGAGATTTCCTCTCAAATAGTAAAAGAGGTGTATTAATTTCTTTACATGCATATTTAAGATTTTTAGAAATTATTACGGCAAACGGATGAGTAGCATCGATAACGCATGTGATTTTATTTTTATTTATGAAATTAATTATTTGATCTTTATTATTTAATTTCCCCGTAATGATATGTAACTTTGAATTTTCAATATAAGCTTGCCCTGCTTTATAAGTTAAAACACTTGCAAAGACTGAATAATTAAGTTCAAGAAGCCTATTAGCTATTACAGGTCCATCTGAAGTTCCTGATAGGATCCAAACATTTTTATAGCAATTTCCGTGATTCTGCATCAGTATATCTTTAATTAAGTAGTAAGTAATGAATCATTGTTTAATTCAGGGGGTCATTAATAGCGCTCCTCAAATGAGGTATACCAAAGAAAACCAAACTCCAATTGCAGAAATGATAGTTAATTTTAAAGGATTACGTAGTGAAGATCCAACCAGAGATCTCAAGATCATAGGATGGGGAAATATTGCTCAAGAAATGGTAGATGAACTAAAGGAGGGGCAAAATATTGTTATTGAGGGACGCTTAAAGATGAATTCTGTCACTAGAAAAGACGGAACGAAAGAAAAACAACCAGAACTAACAGCTTCAAAAATTCATCAAATATCGCCAGTTGATGTTATTAAGACTGCTCAAAAAGAAAATAATGAGTCATTTGAAAATAAAGAAACTGCCAAAAAATCTAGTTGGGATAGTTCACCTTTAGTACCTGAAGTGGACGAAATACCTTTTTAAATCAAATATCAACATTATTTTCTTGAACACTTATAATTAACTTGCTTATTTTTCTTTCAAGCTCGGCAAGTTCGCTTCTGATTTCTGGCCATTTACCCTTATCAAGATTTTCTAGTATCCATGCTCTATCTTGATCAAGTTTAAAAATTAAATCTCCTTGATTTGCAGTATTAGGATCTTGCATAATACTTGTTAGCCCATTTAAACTCATTCTACTAAATCAAAATGAAGAAATACTTATCGCCTGGAAACTTAATCGTAACCGCTGGGGGTATATTAGCTTTTGTTGGAATGACTGCTTATTTTACAGACTCAGTGAATCTAAGTGTACCTACTTTTTTTTACGGAGTACCTATTTTCCTAATTGGCTTAGGCTTAAAGACTTCCGAAATACCTCCTGTAGAGTTATTTGACAAGACAAATTTTGCGACAAATAAATTTAATAGACCAAAAGAACTAACAGCATTAGTTAAAGATGTTACAAGATGGAGGTATGGGATAAAAGCTCATCTTGAATCGTCATTAGAATCTTTAAATTTGTGGGACGAGGATAACCCCCCTCAATTAAAAGAAATAGAAGAAATTACAAAGGAAGAAAAAAATGGTCTCAGAATGCGTTTCGAATTAAACGCTGTCCCTTTAGAAAAATGGATTGAAAAACAAGAAAGATTAAATAGGTTTTTCGTCAAAGGTCTTGAATCAGAATTTATTATCGACGATAATAAAAAAGAATTTGATTTTATTCTTTTTTATTGAATATAGGGATATATTTGTAAAGACCTAATTTCTCAATTCAATCAAGTTTTAATGAATTTTAATAATGAATGATTCTCAAAGAGTATCAATATTAAGCGAAGCACTTCCATATATACAAAGTTTCTCAGGTAGAAAAATTGTTATCAAGTATGGTGGTTCTGTTATGGAGAATGATAATTTAAAAAATGCTTTTTTTAGAGACATTGCACTTTTATCAACCGTTGGGGTTTGTCCGATAGTAATTCATGGAGGTGGACCAGAGATTAATAATTGGTTAAAGAAATTAGAAATATCTCCTAAATTCGAAAATGGATTAAGAATTACTGATCAAAAAACAATGGAAATTGTCGAGATGGTTTTAATGGGTAGAGTTAACAAACAAATTGTAAAAGGGATTAATAAAACTGGATCCTTAGCTGTGGGAATATCAGGTCTTGATGGTAACTTAATTCAATCTAGAGAACTAGGAGATGGAAGCCATGGGTTAGTGGGAGAGGTTACAAAAATAAATCCTGAAATATTATATCCTCTTATTTCTAAAGGATACATCCCAATTATTTCTAGCATTGGATCAACCTTGGAGGGTATTTCCCATAACATTAATGCAGATTTTGTTGCTGGAGAAATTGCTGCTGCAATAAATGCAGAAAAACTTATTCTTCTTACTGATACTCAAGGGATTTTAAAAGAAAAAGATAACAAAAATAGTCTTGTTGAAAAAACTAATCTCAAAGAGGCAAGAGATTTTATTGATAAAAAAATTGTGACTGAAGGTATGATTCCAAAGACAGAATGCTGTATAAGAGCTTTAGCCCAAGGAGTCAAAGCAGCTCACATAATTGATGGAAGAATAGAACATTCATTACTTCTTGAAATTTTTACAAATTCCGGAATAGGTACCATGATAGTCGCCTAACCCATGAAAACTTATGAGCAAGTTTTAGAAAAAGTAGAACTTGCTTTAGCTAAAGGTGAGTATCATTATTGCATTGAATTTCTTTTGCCTATAATCGAATCATTTCCTTTAGCAAGCAAAGAGGGAGTAAATTTAAGAACAATCTTAATTACTGCTCTATGTGGTATCAATAAAAGGGAGGAGGCTAAAAGGTTTTGTAAAGAACTTCTAAAATCTTACGATAATAAGACGAGAGAAAATGCAAAATATTTGATGGAAGTTATAGACTCTCCTGACATTAAAAAGCCAGAAAATTGGAACGTACAGTTTGAAAGCGACCCATCACTCAATAAAAAATCTCTTAACTCACTGCGCAAAAAAAGAGATGTATTGAAGAAAAAAAAATTTATTAATGTAACTGAGACACCAACTGGTGAAACAAAACCCTTTCAGAAAGGCTTTTCACTGATCATTTTTTTAATACTATTATTATTAATTCCACTTTTAAGTGGCTGCGTAAAAATTGAGGATACCCTTGATCTTAGTGAACTTGATTCAATAACTAATAATTTAGTGATAGAGAGTAAATACATAAAGAAATTTCCTTGGCAATTAAAATTTGAAGAGAAGATGAAAGATATTTTTCCTGACGCAGAAATTGAACAAGACGAATCAACCTTTTCTTTGAAACTTGAAAATCTCAATTTAGAGGATACAAAGCAAGTTCTTAAAATCACCCAAAATACAGCTGGAGAGTTAGCGGGAGAATCAACCAACATAGAAATTAATACTACTCAAAAAAACTTCATTTTTTTTAAAAAATACTTTTACAGGTTAGATTTGGATCTAAACTCTATTAAAGGCATTGATAATTTAGAACTCATTTTCAAAATTATTCACCCTAATAAAGCTATCATTACCGATAAAAATAATTCAAATTTAGAAATCACAAAAAATCTAATAATTTGGGATTTAAATCAAGGGCAGATAAATAGTCTTGAATTTTCTTTCTGGAGCCTCAACAAACTCTTAATTGGGATATCTATTATTTTAATAATTATAATATTGGCTTATTTATTAAGATTCTATAGATTTAAATTAGGTTCAGATTTACCTCAACTTCCATCAAAGTAATTACAACTCTGCTGGATTAACATCTATTGTTAAAAAAACATTTTTTGGAATAAGTTTCCATAATATTGATCTATCAGGTAAAGGTATCTTTGTTCCTTCAGGACCATGTATTAATATCTGCCATCTAAATTTTTTACCGACTTTAGCTATTAAACTAGGGGCAGGACCAATTAATTTCCAGTTCTTTTTCTCACAAAAACTGAAAAGATATTTTGCTAATTTTATTGCAATTGACTCAGTTAATTCATAATTTTCACCTGATAATTTAAGTAGGCAAATTGTGCAAAATGGAAATAAATTAGCATCCTTTCTCAATCTGGAGTTTTCAATTAAGAATCTTTCATAATCTCTTTTTTGAAGATACGAAATCACCGGGTGGTTAGGTTTATATGTTTGAAAAATTACTTTCCCTTTTTTTTGTGCCCTGCCGGCCCTTCCTGCTACTTGCAAAAATAATTGTAATGATTTTTCTTCCGCTGAAATATCTGGGCGATGAAGCAACCCATCTGCTGCAATAACTACTGAAAGAGTAATATTGGGGATGTCAATACCTTTTGCCAACATCTGAGTACCGACAAGAATATCAGCATCACCTTTAGAAAACTTTGAAAGGATATCTCTATGACCATCCTTTCCTGAAGTTGTATCTCTATCAAAGCGAAGTACTCTTAAGTCAGGAAATTCTTCATTTAAAAACTCTATTACCCTTTGCGTACCAATTCCAAAAGGTTTGAAAGCAGTTGAATGACAATCTGGGCAACGATTGATCAATCTTGATTTATGATCACACCAATGACACCTTAACCATTTTTTTCCTTTTGATCCGAGATGAACTGATAAAGGAACGTCACAGTTGGGGCAATTTATTAAATATCCGCAATTTCTACAACTTAAAAATCCACTATGCCCCCTTCTAGGGATCAAAATTATTGCTTGATCTTTTTTTAAGCGTAGTTGAGGAAGCAATTGTAATAATTCATTGGAAAAAATTTTCATATTTCCCTTCTTGAACTCATCCCGCATATCAATAATTTTTATTTCAGGAGTCTCATTACTGGATATCCTTTGAATCATTCTTACCAATTTAAAATTCCTGTCAAAAATACACTTTTTCCAAGTCTTCATTGATGGGGTTGCACTCCCAAAAATTAACTTTGCAGAATTCCTTTTTACTATTTCAATAGCAATCTCTCTTGCGTCATAGCAAGGCATAGGACTATCTTGCTTATAAGAAACATCATGTTCTTCATCCATTATTATTAATCCCAGATTTTTGATTGGAAGAAAAACTGCCGACCTTGTACCTATTACTATTAAAGGTTCATTAGCATTAATAATTTTCTTCCAAACTAAAGTTCTGTGATCGGGAGAACAATTACTATGGTATTCGTAAACAACATTATTAAATCGCCTACTAAACCTATCAATAAGTTGAGGAATTAATCCAATTTCTGGGGCTAGTATCAAACAACTTTTTTTCTTAAGAAATTGATCTTCAGCAATTCTCATATACACTTCTGTTTTGCCTGAACCTGTTTCGCCCCAAAGAAGTAATGCATCTCCTGGTTTCATTGTTTGAAATTCTTGAAATGCAATTTCTTGCTCATTTGTAAGATTTGGTTTTTTCGTTGCGATATGATCTTTTAAAAAGGAATTTAATTTACTATTTATATTTTTTTTTCTTTTAGATTTAGCAAGATAATTTTTACTGACCATTGAGTTAATCAGAGTGTAATTAAAACCAGACTTTATTAATTCACTTTGCCAATTACCTTTTTTAGATAAAGTATCCATTAAAAAAAATTCTTTTTTGGTTAATCCATTTTTCTTAATATCAAATTCTTTTTTAGTTTCAATCCATATTTGATCTTTTAAACCTTTAGAGAAATTTTTATATTTACCAATCCAGCCAGGAGGAAATGCAGTTTTAAACATTTTTAAATTACTAACCATATAAAAAGAGGCTAGGGAGTCTATGAATTCTCTCCAAGATTCATCAATTATTTTTTTCTGCAAAATACTTTCAACAAACAAATATCTTATGCTTTTTCCTCCAGTAATATTTGATTCATCATTATTGATTGTCGAAAAGTCTTTTTTGGAGATCACCAACCCATTCAATAATCTCCCCCTTAGTCTCACACTTACAATATCTCCAACTTCTGCTCCAAGATTATTTCCATCTAAATAGTAAAAGCTTTCATTACTACTACCTATATCAAGCAAAATTTCCAATTTATATGAGATATTTAATAACTGATTACTTGCCGGCTTCAAAACTTTTTCTTAGTATTGGATTGTTGAACATTCCACAAAGTGTTTTTTGCACATTGTAAGTATCCTGCTCTTAAGGGAGACATGAAGCTCTGATCATTGACTAAAAATTCAAAAATGATCTGCCTGTCTGAGAAATCCCAAGACTTTTTACTTTAGGTAATCTATAGCACTATTTAAATTTTTCAACAATTTAGAAAACTTTTCTTATTCTCATTTTGTGAAAAAGTTTTTAAACATTAAGGGGACTTTACTACTAAATGTTCAAATTAGCCCTAAATAAAATTTTATCTAGTTAAATTCACCGTAGAAAGGAGTCAATTATGTGTCCAGTCGCAGCAGAATCAAAGAATTCTAAGCCTAGTTCAAAAAAAAAGATCAATAAAAAAATTAATACAAATTTAGAAACAGTAGTTGAAGAAGATAGTAATAAAAATAATCAAACTTTACAGACATCTGCTGAGTTAAACGAAAGCAATATTGAAAATAACAATAATGAATTTAGTGATTCTGAAGAAGAAGATAAAGGGCTGGGAAATATAAAGCTTGGGCCAAAAGGTATCTACACTGAAGATTCAATAAGAGTTTATCTACAGGAAATTGGAAGAATTAGACTTTTAAGACCAGATGAAGAAATTGAGCTCGCAAGAAAAATTGCTGACTTACTCCAATTAGAAGAGCTGGCAACTCAATATGAGTCAGAAAAAGGACATTTCCCATCAGTTAGAGAATGGGCCGAGTTAATAGATATGCCTCTATCCAAATTTAGAAGAAGACTTCTCTTAGGTAGGAGAGCTAAAGAAAAAATGGTTCAATCAAATTTAAGATTAGTTGTTTCCATTGCTAAAAAATATATGAATAGAGGTTTATCATTTCAAGACTTAATTCAAGAAGGAAGTTTGGGTCTAATTAGGGCAGCGGAAAAATTTGACCATGAAAAAGGTTATAAGTTCTCTACATATGCAACATGGTGGATTCGCCAAGCCATTACAAGAGCAATTGCGGATCAAAGTAGAACTATTAGATTGCCAGTGCACTTATACGAGACAATATCCAGGATTAAAAAAACTACAAAAGTTCTTAGCCAAGAATTTGGCAGGAAACCAAGTGAAGAAGAAATTGCTGAGAGTATGGAAATGACAATCGAAAAATTAAGATTTATAGCTAAAAGTGCGCAACTTCCTATTTCTTTAGAAACTCCAATAGGGAAGGAAGAAGACTCAAGACTAGGAGACTTTATAGAGGCTGATATAGAAAATCCAGAGCAAGATGTTTCTAAAACTTTATTAAGAGAAGATTTAGAAGGAGTTCTAGCCACTCTTAGTCCAAGAGAAAGAGATGTTCTCAGATTGAGATATGGAATTGATGATGGAAGAATGAAAACTCTTGAAGAAATTGGCCAGATTTTTGACGTGACTAGAGAAAGAATTAGACAAATAGAGGCAAAAGCCCTAAGAAAACTTAGACATCCAAATCGAAATGGGGTTTTAAAAGAATATATAAAATAAAAAAAGTTAAGTATAATATTCAGCTTTAATAACTTGCAAAAGAATAGCTTAAAATAAATTCGACTTTATTTAATTTCAAACTCAAAATAATATTTAATGACAAATTTTAAGCTGAAAATAGCTAGTAGAAGAAGTAAACTAGCCATGGTTCAAACTTTATGGGTTAAAGATCAACTAGAAAGGAATATTCCTAATTTGAAGGTATCTATTGAAGCTATGGCAACTCAAGGTGACAAAATCCTAGATGTAGCCTTAGCAAAAATAGGCGACAAAGGCTTATTTACAAAAGAACTTGAAGCACAAATGCTCGTAGGCCATGCAGATATAGCAGTACATTCTCTAAAAGATTTACCAACCAATTTGCCTAATGGCCTTAAATTAGGATGCATTACAAAAAGGGAGGATCCTGCAGATGCCTTAGTAGTAAACAAAAAAAATGACTGTTATAAATTAGAAAACTTACCTGAAGGTTCGATTGTTGGAACAAGCTCCCTAAGAAGACTTGCACAATTAAGAAACAAGTACCCACATCTTGTTTTCAAAGATATTAGGGGAAATGTTATTACAAGAATTGAAAAATTAGATGCAGGAGAATTTGATTGTATAATTCTTGCGGCCGCTGGTTTAAAGAGATTAGGCTTTGAATCAAGAATTCACCAGATTATCCCAAGTGAAGTTTCCCTTCATGCCGTTGGCCAAGGAGCACTAGGCATTGAATGTAAATCTGATGATAAAAAAGTTTTAGAAATTATAAATATCTTAGAAGATAAACCCACCAGTCAAAGATGTCTAGCAGAAAGGGCTTTTTTAAGAGAGCTTGAAGGTGGATGCCAAGTCCCAATAGGTGTGAATAGTAAAATTCAGAATGAACAACTTTGCCTTACTGGTATGGTTGCATCTCTTGATGGAGAAAGGCTTATTAAAGATCAATATATTGGCAATATTAATGATCCCGAAGAAGTAGGCAAAGAACTAGCTAAAAAATTAAAGCAGCAAGGTGCAGAAGAAATACTAAGAGAAATATTTGAAAAATTTAGAGAAAAATAAAATTAGTTAATTTACTAATTTAGGATCAATTTCTTTTTTGTATCTCTCTTGACAATCTTTAATCACTTTAACAGCTTCTTCTATCCCAAAAAAACCATTGACAGTACATGTTCCTGGTTTTTTTAGATCTTTGTAGTGCTCCCAATAATATTTTGTTTCTTTTAACCAATGATCTCCAAGGTCTTCATAACTTGAAATATGATCCATTCTTTTATCATCTGCGAGAACCGCTATTACCTTATCATCGACCTCTCCACCATCATCAAATTTCATCACCCCAATAATCCTTGCTTCCACAATAGATCCGGGTATCAATGGCTCAGTTACCCCAACAATTTCTACATCAAGCGGATCTCCATCTTCATCCCATGTCCTTGGAATACATCCATAAGCAAATGGATACGCAAGTGAAGAATAGCCTACCCTATCAAGTTTAAGATGGCCCGTTTCTGTAATTAATTCATATTTATTTATGGTATTAGAGTTCAATTCAACAATACTGTTTATTATTGTATTTGAGCTATCAGTGAAAGCATTTAGTATGTGCAATAAATTTGGGGTAACCCTGCTTGGGGGCTGATTTAGATTTGCCATCAAGAAATTATTTTTGTTTATCTTACATCCTCACACCTAACCAAATTCTTTAAAAGTAATGTTTCAGCAAAAATCATTTATTTTAGACCTTAAATGATTAATAAAATAGTTTGGAGATAGTTCTTCATTAGTTACAGCCCTTACCAACTCCATACAATTAACTGATCTGCCATATTTATGTATATTATTTTTTAACCAAAAGATGATCTTTTGATATTCACCATTTTCAATTAAGTTGTCAATCAAACCTATGTCTCTTTCCATTTGAGAAGATATTTGCGCACTAATAACATGTCCTAACAAATATGAGGGGAAATATCCAAACGCCCCTTCACTCCAATGAACATCTTGAAGACAACCTTCTGAATCATTAGATGGTTTAATTCCTAGGAGTTCATCATATCTTTTATTCCATTCTGTTGGAATATCTTCAGCCGGTAACCCTCTTTCAATTAAATCTATTTCAAGTTCGGTTCTTATTAATATGTGTAAGCCATAAGTTAATTCATCCGCTTCAACCCTATTTAATCCTGCTTCCAAATGATTAATAGATTTCCATAGTTCTAAATAATTATTAAGAGAACATCCAGCCGAAACAAATTTATTAAAAAATCTTTTTGAAAAAGATTTGGATTTAACTATTCTATTTTCCCAAAATAAAGATTGACTTTCATGAATACCCATAGAGGTTGCTTGACCTAAAGGCCAAGCAAACCATTGATGACTTTGAGATGGCAAACCCTGCTCATAAATAGAATGCCCCCACTCATGCGCAGTTGCTAAAAAACTTGATAATGGTTCACCTTCAACAATTCTTGTCGTAATCCTGAAATCATTAGGCCCTAATGTAATCGAAAACGGATGGGGAGATTTACCAACAACAACTAGATCTTTATCTCTCCCAAACTCATCAAGTAATTTAGAACATAAATTATGTTGAGATTCTGGACTCAAATCCCAGTGATATTTCTTAGATTTATTAATCCCTTTAATCAACTCTGGTAGAGTGTCTCTCAAAGGCTGAAACATTTTATTCAGCCACTTTAAAGTTAATTCAGGCTCAAAGGGTTGGGCTAAAGTTTCCCATGGTGAATATTGATCTGATATTTGTTTTGCCTCCTCAATCCGCAATTTAACTAATTCTTCAAAGAAAGGAAGAAAAATTTTAAAATCTGATTTTTCCTTAGCTTCTTGCCAGCTTTCATACCCTTTAGATTTTGCCTTTGCTAGAGACTCAACTAATTTAGGATCTAAATTTCTTTCTCTATTAAATTCCTTCAATAAAAGACTAATATTTCTTTCTTTATCTTTAATGAAAAGTTGATTATCAGAATTTCGTTCAATATCTGCTAGTTCATTTTTGGCAGATTGTATTAAATTAGAAAATTCCTTGGAAGAATTTCTTTCATGCAATACTTTTGCAATATAAGTAAGTTGTTCAGACCTCCAAGAAGCACCTTTCTTTGGCATTCCAGTATTCTGATCCCAATAAAGTGTATTTTGGATTGAACCTAATATTTGTGTTTCTTTAAGGTAAGCACCCAGCTTATTCCAATAAGTTTCAGCCAAAGATTTAAATGGAAATTAAATTTATCTTAAGATAAAAATTTTAATGTCTGCAGTAAAACATGCATCTTTATCCATAATAGGATATTGATTAATTAAGTTTTAACTTATATGGAACAAATATTTTCAAAATTAAAATTCATAACCCATGGCGAGGGTTTTATTGATATCACATATGATTTAAATTTATGTGTTGAAAAAAATAATTTTCATTCCGGAATTTTAAATTTAACTTCACTCCATACAAGTTGCAGTTTAACTATAAATGAGAACGCAGATCCAAATGTACTGAGGGACCTAAAAAAGTATATGCAATCGATAGTTCCCTATGATTCCTACTTAACCTTAGCAACAAATAAAGAAGAAATATCCTATAAACATTATCAAGAAGGGCCTGACGATATGCCAGCACATATAAAAACTTCCCTAACAAACACTTGTTTATCTTTGAGTTTTCAAGACGGGAAAATTATGCTTGGCACATGGCAAGCAGTTTATTTATGGGAACATCGATTTGATCAAAAGGAAAGAATCATTAATGTACATATAATTGGTGAGAAAAAGTAAGATACTTATAATGTAATTAAGTCAGATTTCTTATTTAATGGAACCCTACATTTTGCAAGATGAAGAATTGAATGAATTA
>QCBJ01000012.1 GCA_003281645.1 Prochlorococcus sp. AG-347-G20
GAAGATACTCACGCTTAATGGGGGCAAAGCAAGTTCTAAAGCATTTTGATAGTCATGAATATTGTAATTTATAGTTTCTTTACCCCCCATATTTCCTTTGTTACTGCCGCCGTATCTAGAGCCATCTGAATTAAATATTTCTTTATAGAATCCTTCCACAGGAACACCTACTTTGTATGACCCGTGAGTATTAGGTGTAAAGTTAGCAACAACAACAAGCCACTCATTGGTATCGTTTTCTCTTCTCATGAAACTTATAACTGAATTAGATTTGTCATTACAATCAATCCATTGGAATCCATAAGGATCAAAGTCATTTTTCCATAATGCAGGTTCATTTTTATAAAGTGCGTTAAGATCATCAATCAAGTTTCTGATACCTTTATGAGGCTCAAACTCTAGTAACTCCCATTGCAGATCATCCCAAACATTCCATTCTTGTCTTTGCCCAAATTCCATTCCCATAAATATCGTTTTTTTGCCAGGGTGGGTCCACATATAAGTTAGTAAAGCCCTAGTATTTGCATATTTTTTCCAGTCATCGCCTGGCATTTTATGCAAAATATGACTTTTCCCATGGACAACCTCATCATGACTAAGTGCAAGCATAAAGTTCTCTGTATAGTTATAAGTTATTGAGAAAGTTACACTATTTTGATGGAATTGCCTAAACCAAGGATCTATTTCAAAATAATCGAGCATATCGTGCATCCATCCCATATTCCATTTCAAATTAAACCCTAACCCGCCCATGTCAGTTGGTTTGGTTACCATTGGCCAAGTTGTTGATTCTTCAGCGATAGAAAGTGCACCTGGGAAATGTTGGAAGAGTACATAATTAGCTTGTTGAAGAAATTTAACGGCTTCAATATTTTCATTTCCACCATTTTCATTTGGTATCCATTCTCCATCTGGACGGAGATAATCTCTGTAAAGCATCGAAGCTACAGCATCTACTCTTATGCCATCAATATGAAACTCTTCAAACCAATAAACGAGGTTGGCTACTAAGAAATTTCTTACTTCGTTTCTGCTGTAATTAAATATTAGGGTTCCCCATTCTTTGTGTTCACCTATGCGTGAATCTCCATGTTCATAAAGATGGCAACCATCAAAGAATGCTAAACCATGCTTATCTTTTGGAAAATGACCAGGCACCCAATCAAGAATTACGCCTATTCCCTCTTCATGACATTTATTAACAAACTCTCTAAATTCATTTGGGGTGCCAAATCTACTTGTTGGTGCATACCAGCCTGTAACTTGGTATCCCCATGAACCATCGAAAGGATGTTCAGATATTGGCATTAATTCAATATGAGTAAATCCTCTCTCTTTTACATAAGGGATGAGTTTCTCGGTTAATTCTGGATAAGTTAATAATCTTGTTCCGGGTTTTAAATCGGCTGCAGGCACTGGGTCTCTTGGTTGACCATTGTCCTCCAGATATTTATTATCTTTTGATTCATGGAGCCAACTTCCTAAATGCATTTCATAAACTGAAATTGGTTTGTTAATTTGACTAGAAGAATCTCTTTTTGAAACCCAAGAACTATCATTCCAATTAAAGTTTTTTAATTTTGAAACTATTGAACCATTCTGAGGTCTGATTTCGTGAAAGAAACCATATGGATCAGCTTTCTCATAAATATGACCTTGTTGTGTTCTTATTTCGTATTTATATGTGTCGCCCTCTTGCATTGTTGGCATAAATAGTTCCCAAATTCCCCCTAATCTTTTTTGCATTGGATGATGTCTTCCATCCCAAGAATTTATATCTCCAATTATCGAGATTGATTTTGCATTTGGAGCCCAAATGCAAAACATGACCCCTTTTTGATTCTTTTCTTCAATGAGATGTGCTCCCATTTTTTCCCAAATATGATGATGATTACCTTCTGCAAAAAGATGTCTATCAACTTCTCCCATCCACTCTTCTTTATATGACCAAGGGTCATTTTGTGTATGTGTGATCCCTCCTCGTGAAATATTTATTTCGTAATTATAGTTTGGATTCTCGGGCAGGATAGCTTCAAAAAGCCATTTATGGTTTATGCTTTCCGCCTTATAGGTATTGTTTTTAAAATTTATTTTAACTTCGTCGGCTTCAGGCATCCATACTCTAATTACCCATTTTTTTTCATAAAAATGAGGACCTAATATTTTTAATGGATTATCATTGCAACAATTTTCTAGGTTGATAGCTTCTGATTTAATCCAGTCTGCTTGAATTGTCTCGATCATGACTGGTAGATATTAAGGATTAATAATATCAAATGATTAACCAAAAAAATAATTATTTATTAAAAAAAGGGATCATTTTCATAAATGTTTTATTAAGGCTAAAACTTAGAGTAATTACTCTGTGATTTGCTGAAGGCGCTCCAACATTTCCATCCCCAAATCCAGGATTTACTCCAATAGCAGGATAAGCTGATGCAGCTATAGATAAGCGAAGCTTGCTATCTTTAATCAAACAAATATTTGTTGGTTGCATTGTTATTTGATAAATGCATTCTTCACTTATTTTGGAGTTTTTAACCCTTAAGAATCCAGTTGAGAATTGATTCACCTTTTCATTACCTTCTTCAACTAGGGATAAAGCAAGGCAGATATCGAAATTGGGCTGATCACTTTTTACTTGGATTTCTAATGTGGGAACTCCTCTAAAATATTGATCTTTTTCAAAAGAATTTGTTTGAAAAACTCCTACATCTAGGCGTTTATCAATAATACTTCTATTAAACATTCCTGGATTTGGACCTAAATGTCCACCGTCAGATGGAGTAGGTCTCCATGGGTCATTAACAATTGTGAACCATCCTGATCCTTTTGAATTTATGGTCAGACTCCCATCTTCAACCTCTATATTTGCTGTGCCATTGCTTTTGAGCCCAAAAATAAATTCAGGGTGAAATTTGTTATCTAATTCTTCCCATTTATTTAATGAAATATTCCATATTTTTTTCTCGTCTTTAAAATTCTTTTTATTAAATTTTTCATCTGATTTTAAATGTTTATCAAAAAATTTTAATAACGATTCTTGTGATCCCTCCCACCAATTTAGATGTGTCGCATTTCCAATAATAATCTCTGGGCTTCCACCAGCTTCTTTAGATTTTTTATAAAGATCAAAGGCACCTTTTAAGTGTGGATCCCAAAGTCCTCCAATAATTAACATAGGTTGTTTAATCCATGTTGAAATTGGTTTAAATTCTTCAAATGGGCGTGCATTATTTAAATTTTTAATCCATTCCAAAACAAAGCTATTAGGATCATATTTTTTTAAAGTATCAATTCCTTCCCTTAAATAACTTTTATTTTCTAAGGCTAATTTTATCTTTTCCCACTCAAGCAATTTATTTTCTCTTTTCATTTTTAGTGCTGCGATTTGAAGTCCCCATGCAATATTGTTATGCCACCAATATGCTCCTCCATCTGAGCACCAATGATCCTTAATATTCATCCCAGTCATCGCTGGAGATAAACAATCGGGCGGCTTTGAATTTAATTCACCAGTTAGTTGAGTAAATCCTTGATATGAAAAACCATATAAGCCAATTTTTCCATTACATTCTTTTAGAGACCTTACCCATTCATGTGTTTCTGTAGTATCGCTAGCTTCTTGAGAAAAACCATTAAAAACTCCTTCAGAAGAACCCATACCTCTAACATCTTGAATTATTACCATATACCCTTTGGCAGCCCACCATTCTGGATGAGAATAGGTAATAGTTGAAGCTATTTCCCTGCCATATGGTTGTCTCATCAATAATGCAGGCCATGGGCCATTACTATTAGGTAACCAAATCCTGGATATAAGTCTTACTCCATCTCTAAGTATTAGAGACTTGTCAAAACATCTTGAACCAGACATTTAGGCTTTAGATGATATCTGGGCAGTGCAGCCCAATGACGTAAATAGAAAATATCTCTGCGTTAACGGGAGTTAACTTTTTTTTGTTTGATACATACTCTATAGCTTTATCTGAACTAGCTGAAATGCCTTTTGAATTAAACTCTCTAAACTTATTACATAAATTCCTAGCTTCGTTTGGATTCTTTTTTACAGTTTCCAATAAGTTAGATTGACTTAAAACTGGGTTTAAACAGTTGGAAAACAAAAATAAAAAAAATAAAATAGGTTTCATTATCACAAACTTTTTCTAAATTCTACATTAAAAATTTTTTTTATCCAAGATTTCCAATAGATTTGTCGATTTGACTAGCTTTTTTAATCCATTCTTTTAAGAGAGTAAAAGTTGTATCTGTCTTGGTTTTTACTCTAAGAATTCTTTCTAATCTACTAATTTTTCGTTCTAATTCGTAAGGTGTAGATAGTGATAATGATTTTATAGAAGATATACCGCAATGTAAAAGTAGATATGCTTGAGGTGGAGAAATTCCAATTTCTTTTTTAAAAATAGCTATAGCTCTAATTTTCTTTAGATTATTCAATGTACATAGTGAAGATTTTCTTTGAATCTCATTTATATCTAAGTCCGAAAGATTACTTAATTTTTCAAAGTCAGTTAGATTATTTTGAATAAAGAAAGATTTCTCATGTCTAAAATTAGTTGGTAGAAAATCTAAAAAAGTCTTACTTTCCATTTTTTAAAAGACTAATTCATTTTGACATTTTTCTGAACTTCTCCTATAACAACTGGTTTACTTACACCATCTGAAATTTTTTCAAGTTTTCTTATCTTGATTTTTACATTCGCACCAGATCTGCTACCTTTCCTTAAGTTTTCCGATAATTGTTCTAAAGTTGGTTCGATAGATTCTTCTGGAAAGTCATCATCTGCTTTAGCAATAATCAAATCGAACCCATTGTCATAAACAATTGGAACATATTTTGAACCTTCTATTAAAACCTTTTCGGAGTAACTTTGTATAAATGCCCAACTACTCAAAGAAAGCAATAATGAAAAAATGGTTGCTCCAATTATTCGAAATTTAAAACCAAAATTAAATATAAAAGCTGCTACGGTGCAAATGAAAAGAAATATTCCAAAGAATCCAAAAATTTTGGGTGTGTTCTCTAGTAGTTCAAAAAAAGACATTTAGTGGCTTTGACCTGATTAATTTCTTATATTTTGTAAGCCTACTCTATTTTTGGGCTCTAACTTGAAAAAAATTAGATCTCTAAATTTAAATACTAAGATTCTTTTGGTAGGGATGCTTTTACCTTTAGGTTTTTTAGGCACTTTTTTATTAAATAATTTTTTAAGAGAAACTTATAGTTCTAGGAAATTAGAACTAGAAAAAAGTATTGAGAATCTTTTAGATAAAAATGTGGATTTAGGTGATTATGTCGGGATTAGATTTCTAGGTATTTCTTTGGGTAATTCAAAAATAAATGATAAAAAAAATATAGATTCTGAAATTAAAGCTAAAAATGTATATGTTGGCATTATGCCTTTTAGATCTTTTTTAAAACAAAAATGGATTGTAAAAATAATTCCTAACGAAGCTGCCATAAACATAGATAGAGATTTTTTTAAAAGGGACGAATCTTATAAAAATTCTCGAAGCACAAAAAAATCGCAATCAAAGTATGAATTGAACTTTAACTTAAAGAAATATTCAGATCTGAAGTTCAATAAAGCAGGATTAAAAACAAAAGTAAAAGGTAATGTTATTTACAAGTCAAGAAATAGACAAATAATTGCAAATGTAAAATCAAAGTTTGATGAAAAGGGTTTTTTAAAATTTAAATTTAATACAAAATTAAATCAAGACTTTTTAAAACTGGATTTATTTTCAAACGGTTTAGATCTTGAGAATTCTGAATATAATATTGGGAATAGAAAAATTAGCTTTAAAAAGGGTACCTTTAAATCTAACTTTAAATTTAATAAATCATCAAAGCGTACATTTTGTGAAGGAAGATTTTCTTTTACTAATTTAAAAATAAAACCAGGAGATTTCGCAGAGAATATAAATTCAGATTCAACTAGGTTTTTTTGTAAAGAAAATAATTTAATTGTTAATTCAGAAAAATTAAATTATGGAACTTTGACTTCGAATTTTAATCTCAATGTACCATTCAATAAAAGCTCCAATAATATTGATCTAATAGGAAGTATTGGATACATTAATAGCCTGAACCCAGATATCAAATTATCGGGTAATATGCCTTATTGGTTTGATAGAAGAGGTATTAACTTTGGAAATATAGATACTAGTTTCAAAATAAATAGAACTCAATTATCTAATTTAAATATTTTCCGAAAAAATGATATTAGGGGTTTCATTACTGCTAAAGGAGAATTAAAAGGAAAAATTACTGATCCTGATATTTCTATAAACTTTAATGTTGATTATCCGCACTTTAAAGGTATCCGCATTAGAGAAACATGGGAGGGAGATATTAAAAATGAAAATAATGAATTTCTGCTAAATATGAAAAATAGATATTCTCCAATCCCTTCATTTCTTTCAATTAAGTTTGATTCTGATCTTAAACTAGATAATGCAAATTTTATAAGAGTTTATAATTCAAATAAAGGGACTGTTGATATAGTCAAAGATGACGATAGTTATAACTGGAGAGCAGATAATTTTCCTCTTGATGAACTTGAATTATCTTTAAACAAAAATCAATTCGATAGAATTGATGGAATTATTAATGGTGAGGGATCAATTTCGTCAGACCAGTCATCCCTTGTTGGGCGACTTGCTTGGAGTTTAGGTAAATATAGAAATATTAATCTAGCCAATTCATTATTTGATTTCAGTGTCAAAAATAATTATTTTTATATAAATTCTTCATTGTATCCAATTGATGGAGGAGTAATTGAAGTCGAATATGATTCAAATAAAAATAATTTTATTAATTCAGAATTCACGAATGTAAGCACTAGTTGGACTATTCTTACCGCAGTTGATATTTTTAACTTTGATAATAAAAAAGTTATTCCCATAAGTAAATCGAATATTTTGGATGATTTGGAAATAAATAACAATAAATCATTTAAGGAGAGGATCGATTTTATAAATAACTTTATTGAAAATAGTAATGTTTTAGAGGACAAATTTAATTTGCAAAAATATTTAAATAAATTTAGAAGTAGATACAATGGAAAAATAACTATTCAAGGCGATAGACCAGACAATTATAAATTGAATGCAAAATTAAATGGCTATCTTGATGTACCTAAAGATGAATACAAAAATAATAAAGAGAAATTTTCTATTGATTTGGAAGGAGGATTATTAACAGGCAAAGGTTCTTTAATAATTAATAAATTACCATTAAGCACTGCAAATATCTTTTTAAATAAACCAAGAGATTTTAGTGGAGGGATAGACATGCAGTTATTTTATGATCTTGATACAAAATCTTTCTCTAGTGAAATTTCTTCCAATAATTCATCAATTAAAAATAAAACAATAATATTTGATAAAGGACTAGTTGAATTTGATAATTCTGTTTTTGATATTGATTTTTCTCTTCTAATTAATGATTCTGAAATTCCAATAAATATTGAAGGCTCAATACCTATAAATAAATCAGATAACTTAGATCTAAGATTGATTGGGAATGGAAAATTTATTGAGTTAATAGATATTTTTGCTGATGAATACTTTACCTTTAAAGAAGGTGATGTGAATCTTAGAATTATTCTAAAAGGCACCTTAAATAAACCTCTATTAAATGGATTTGTCGTAATTAATGATTCTGAAATTGATTTTTTCAAAAATATAATAAAAGATATTAATAGCATAATAATTTTTGATTTTGATTCTTTAGAGATCAATAATCTACAAGCAAATGCTCAAGATTCTGGAGAAATTTTTATAAAAGGGTCTTTGCCTTTTTATGGTAAGAATGATTCCGATAAGGCAAAAATTAATTTGATAACAAAAAGATTTACTTTAGAGAAAGATAATTTTAATTTTTTAATAGATTCAGATATCGATTTAAGTGGATCATTTGAAAGTCCTGTTTTAGGAGGTTCTCTATCTTTTAATAATGGATTTATTAATTTAAATAGTACCGATCAAAATAATAAAAAAAGAAAAAATATTATTCAAAAAGAGGATGAAAAAGATTGGCCAGAACTCTATTGGAATAATGAAAAGAATATTGAAATAATTTCAAATGAGACAATTTTGAATTCAGTTCTTTTGGGCGAAACTTTGCCTAATTATTTGGATAATTTGAGTTTTAATAATCTTAAATTAAAACTTGGTCCAGATTTTAAACTTCAATATTCAGAATTAATTCAAGCTTATTTAGATACCAAATTAGACCTTAATATAAACGGAAAGGTAGGTAAAGATTTAAATGCTAGAGGTCTAATTTACCTTGAAAAAGGTAGAGCTAATCTTTATACCACTCCATTTAAACTTGATAAAAATAAAGATAATTATATTTTATTTGCATCAAGAAGTGGCGTTGTTCCATTTATTAATTTTTCTCTGGTTAGTAAAGTACCAGATTCTATAATACCTATAAGTGAAAATAATCAGGATTCAAACATCTCAGGTGATCTTGATGTAAGTGCGACTTCTAGTGGTTTGGGATCATTTGGGATTGGTAATTCAAGGCTTATTAAAATTGAAGCATCTTATGAAGGATTTTTAGATCAATTATCTTTTGCTGATGAAAATAGAAGAATCCAATTAAGGAGCACGCCAAGTTATAACAGATCACAAATAATTGGCTTGATTGGAGGCAACTCTGCAAATTTAATCAATAGGGCATTCATTTCTCAACTTAATAATGCTGATGCATTTAGTGAAAGATTTCAGTTATCTCTATATCCAGCGATAATAGAAAATAATGATTCATTAAATAATATTTTTTCCAATGAAAATTTAGATATAGAGAATGCTGGTCAATCATCTTCTAATGAGGAATTTTCTTCTGAGGCTTGGGTAGCTGAAATAGGGCTTGATATTACTGATGCAATAAATTTTGCCTTTCAAACGGTTCCAGGTAGGGATGATATCTCACCTTTGGGAATTCTGACTTTTCAGGCAAATCCAAACTTAGAATTATTAGGTTCTTATGATTCGAATGGGGATTGGAAAAGTCAAGTTCAATTATTTTTTAGATATTAACTCAGAAAGAAATTTACTTTAAAGAATCGTTAATTTGAATTATTATTAGATTAACTAAAAAATATTATGGCTAATATCTTTGAAGTTCCTCAAACAGGTAATGATCTTCTAGAAAAAGCTGAGAAAGTTCGTTTGGCATCAATAAAAATAAGTCAGGCTGAAAATCAAAATCGAATTAAAGCCTTAAATTTTATGGCTGATTATCTAGAAAAAAATTCTAAAGAAATATTAGAGGCTAATAATGAAGATTATTTAAATGCAGAAAAAAAGGGTATTTCTAGAGCTTTACTTTCTAGATTAAAGTTATCAAAATCAAAATTAAATTCAGGAATTGAAGGGGTAAGAAAAGTTGGAGACTTGGCTGATCCTGTAAATCAAGTTCAAATAAAAAGAGAGCTTTCAAAGGGGTTGATCTTAAAGAGAAAAACTGTACCAATTGGAGTTTTAGGGGTTATTTTTGAATCAAGGCCAGATGCCGTGATGCAGATTAGTTCTTTAGCAATAAGATCAGGTAATGGAGTAATGCTAAAAGGTGGTAGTGAAGCTAATTTAACAAATGCTTCAATAGTGAAAGCATTGCAAGAAGGTTTAAATGAATCAGGTCTTGATAAAAATGCAATATGTTTATTAACAAGCAGAAAAGATAGCATGGCGATGTTAAATCTTGAGAAATATATTAATTTAATAATTCCAAGAGGAAGTAATGCATTAGTTAAATTTATTCAGGAGAATACAAGAATTCCTGTGCTTGGCCATGCTGATGGAATTTGTCACTTGTTTATAGATATTGAGGCAAATCTTGAGATGGCTTTATCAGTCGCTTTGGACAGCAAAATTCAATATCCTGCAGCATGTAATGCTATCGAAACTTTATTAGTCCATAAAGATATCGCACCAGCTTTTTTAGAAAAGGCTATCCCTCTTTTTAATTCTAATGATGTTAAATTAATCGGAGATAAGAGATCAGTTGAATTAGGGTTAAAGTATAAGGCTAGCCTAGAAGATTGGGGAACTGAATATTTGGATTTAATTTTATCGATAAAAATTGTTGATGATCTTGAGGAAGCAATCGAACATATTCAAAAATATAGTTCAAAACATACAGATGGAATAATTACTGAAAATTCAAATACTGCCAATAAATTTATGAATGTAGTTGATAGTGCAGGTGTTTTTCATAATTGCTCTACTAGGTTCGCAGATGGTTTTAGATATGGATTTGGCGCTGAAGTTGGTATATCTACTCAAACTCTTCCACCAAGGGGACCTGTAGGTCTAGAGGGTTTGGTAACTTATAAATATTTCCTAAAAGGTGATGGGAATATAGTTGATGATTTTTCATCAGGAAAGGCTATCTATACCCATAAAGATCTTTAAAACTTTTAAAGATGGAAACTTTTTTAAAAATTGAGAATATTAAACTTTGGGCTAGGGTTGGTGTTCTTGATGAAGAAAGGGAGTTGGGGCAACTATTTATTTTAGATATATTTTTGTGGACTGATTTTGAAAAATGTACAGTAAATGATGATATAGAAAAAACAATTGACTATTCAAAATTAGTTCAAATTTTAAAAGACCAATCAAAGAAAATATATTGTTTCACAATCGAAAAATATTCAAACGAAATTTTAGAAATCATTGATCAGGAATTTAAGCTTTCCAAAGTTAAAATTATTTTGACAAAATGTAATCCTCCAATCACAGGTTTCGATGGGAAGGTGTCAATAGTAAGAATTCTTGAAAATAATTAAAGTATTGGAAAAAAGAAATCCCATTATATTGATTCATGGTCTTTGGAATACTTCAAGTATTTTTTCTTCTATTACCTCAAAACTTGATGATATTGGCATTGAATATTTTGCCCCAACTCTTAAGCATTCATATGGAATGACTTCAATTCTGGATTTGACTAATAAATTAAACGAATTAATTTTAGAGAAATATGGTTTAGAACAAGAAATAGATATTTTGGGATTTTCAATGGGAGGAATAATTGGTAGATACTGGCTTCAAAAATTTAATGGGTATAAAAGAACAAGAAGATTAATATCGATAGGTTCACCTCACAAAGGAACTTTGATGGCTCAATTAATACCTAAATACCCCTTTAGAGGAATATCAGAAATGAAAATAAATAGTAAATTTTTAAGAGAACTCTCCAATAATGATTTTTTTCTTGATGAAATTGAGTGTATAAATTTCTTTACTTATTGGGATATGATGGTTTTCCCTAGCTGGTGGACAAATTTAAATTTTGGAAAAAAAATATCAGTAAAAGTATATAAACATAGAAACCTTGTAAGAAATAAATCTGTGGTTGACAAAATAATCAATGAAATTATTAATTAGCTCCAGAAAGACCTAAGTGCCTTATTAAAGAATCAGTTTGTGGCTCTCTTCCCCTGAATAGTTTAAATATGTCTAATGGAGGTAGGCTTCCTCCTAAGCTAAGTATTGTATCTTTGAATTTCTTTCCTATTAACTTTAAATCTTCAGAGTTTTCTAGATCAGCTTCTTCAAACATTGAGAATGCATCAGCACTTAGGACTTCAGCCCATTTATATGAGTAATATCCTGCAGAATATCCGCCTGCAAATATATGACTAAAACAACAAAGAAAGTGATCTTCTTGAATTGGTTCAATAACAGTAGTTTGTTTTGCAATTTCTCTTCTTATTTCATCTGCTGTTTTACCTTCGTTTTTATCAATACTACTGTGCAATCTTAGGTCTGTTATTGCAAAATGTAGTTGTCTAAGAGTAGCCATACCACAATTAAAAGTTCTATTCTTTAGGAGCTTCTCAAAATTCTCATCGGATAATTTTTCTCCTGTTTTATAGTGCTTAGCAATATTCATAAGTGTATTTTTATGAAAACACCAGTTTTCCATAAATTGACTTGGAAGTTCGACTGCATCCCACTCAACGTTGTTGATTCCAGCTGCTTGAGGAAGATTTACAGTAGTAAGCATGTGTTGAAGACCATGACCAAATTCATGGAAAAGTGTCTGAACTTCTTCAAAACTCATCAAACTAGGTTTATCTTTTGATGGTGGTGTCTGATTACAAACGAGATAAGCTACAGGGAGGGTCTTTTTGCCAAAATTATTTTTATTCAAACATTCATCCATCCAAGCCCCTCCTCTCTTTGATTCAGGCCTCGAATATGGATCTAGGTAAAATGATGCTATTTTGTCATTTTCTTTATTGAGGATATTAAAAAATAAAACGTCATCATTCCATAGAGGTGCCTCATCAGTAGCCTCGACTACTTTAATTTCAAAAAGCTTTTCACTTAATTTAAATAAACCTTTTAAAACATCATTTAGTGGGAACCAAGGTCTCAAAGACTCTTGATCCAAATTGAGCTTTTCCTTTCTAAGAAGTTCGGACCAATAACTAATATCCCACGGTTCGATATTCTGTGATTTTGGAAATCCATTAGCTTTGGAAAACTTATCGAGGGTTTCTAATTCAATTTTTGCGGTTTTGAATGCTGGCTCTCTCAATTCTTCTAAAAGGTTTTCAACATTTTTAATTTCTTTCGCCATTTTAGTTGACAAACTTAGTTCCGCCCAACTTTTATAACCGAGAAGATTAGCCTGTTTAGTTCTAAGAGATAATATCTCTTCAATGATTTGAGAATTATTTTTTTCTCCTTGAGATGCCCTACCAACGAATGCCTTATATAGTTTCTCTCTAAGGTTACGGTCGGTGGCATATGTCATAAATGAAGTATAAGTTGGAATATCTAAACTTAATTTCCAAGGACCATTTTTGATATCGAATTCTTCATTTTTTTTTAAGTGGTTGTGTGCAGAAATTGCCATCAATTCAAGAACTCGTTCAGGAAGACCATTGACTTCAGATTTTTTATTTAATATTAAAAACCATTTGTTAGTAGCATCAAGAACATTATTACTGAAGTCTGTAGATAGCTTTCCAAGCTTTTCTGAAATGTTGTTGAATTCTTCTTGATTATTCTTTTGTAGTGAAATTCCTCTATGTTGCATCTCAAGAATTTCTTTATCCAAAATTCTGTTTTTGATTTGATCAAAGTTATTTGTCTCTTTAAGCTTGACTAAAGAATTGTAAATTATTTTACTTTGTCCAAATTTATTACTCAAGCTAATAATCTCTGGAAGAAATTTTGAATAAATGTCTCTTAAACTTTCAGAATTATTTACAGCATTTAGGTGACTTATTACTCCCCAACTCCATCTAAGAATTTCATTGAGTTCATTTAAGGGATTTATTACATTATCCCAATTTAAATCATTGTGAATCAAATAGTTAGATAAATTTTTCTCTATACTTTTAAAATCTTCAGCTATCTTTTCTAGTACTAGTGGAAATTGTTCACTTATGCTTTCCGGAGTAAATTTTTTAAATTCAGGTAATTCGCCATATTTAAAAATTGAGTTATCCATTTATTAAAATAATCTAATTAACTAAGGTTGGTAATAACCCTATTAATTTAGCTAGAGTAAGTTGCTGACTGAGAGCATTCGTTGAAGATTCATATAAATTTATTGCGATTTTTGGCCAAAAACCTATCACCAAAGTAGGCAACAATAAGCTGAACCCAATAGTCAATTCTCGACCATTCATCTCTTTAACTGTAGCTAGTGCAGGAATTCTAGGGCCAAAGAATACTCTTCTACACATTGATAGTAGATAAATTGGTGTTAAAACTAAACCTATTGCTGCTATAAGAATAGTGATCGATCTAAAGATAGAGCTGAAACCTTCTTGACTAGTGATTCCTAAAAATACAGTTATTTCACTTATAAACCCGCTCATCCCAGGTAGTGCTAGAGAGGCCAAAGAACTTGCCAAGAAAAAAGCAAAAGTTATTGGGAGGACCTTTGCTAAACCACCCATATTGGGTATCGAAAGAGTATTAGTTCTTTCATAGAATGAGCCTGTAACAAAAAACATAGCTGCTGCGATAAGTCCGTGGCTTATCATTTGGAGCATTGCCCCACTTATACCTAAAGCATCTACTGCTCCAATCCCTAATAGAACAAAACCCATATGACTCACAGAGCTACATGCAATTCTCCTTTTAACATTATCTTGAGCAAATGCATTAAGAGCTCCATAAACAATATTAATGATTCCAAGAATAATTAGCGCAGGAGCAATTTGAAGATGTACCTCAGGTAGTATTTGAACATTGAATCTTAAGAGGGCATAACCTCCCATTTTTAAGAGTATTCCTGCTAGTAACATTGAAACTGGAGCATTAGCCTCTCCATGAGCATCGGGCAGCCAAGTATGTAATGGAAAGATAGGAAGTTTTACTCCAAAACCAATTAAAAATCCTAAATAAGATAATAAAGCTAGGCTACCCGTCACATGTTTATTGGTTAAATCGGTAATATTTAAAGTAAAGGTATCACCACTCAAGGCAAGTGCTAACCCACTTATGAGTATTAATAAAGAAGCTAAGGCTGTATAAAGAATGAATTTAGTGGCTGCATATAATTTCTTTTTACCTCCCCAAATAGCAATAAGAAGATATACCGGAACTAATTCAAGTTCCCATGCCAAGAAAAATAATAGAAAATCTTGAGAAAGGAAAACTAGTCCCTGTGCTGATGCTTGGACTAATAAAAGAGCAAAATATAAATTTGATTTTTTCTTAATTTTCCAACTAGCCGCAGCTGATAAAAATGTAATTAACCCACTTAATGCTATTAATGGAGCAGATAACCCATCTACGCCAAGAGACCACTCTAAGCCTATTGATGGTAACCAAGAAGCTCTTTCTACCAGTTGTAAAGAGCTATCTGAAGTATTGAATTTTTGAAAAAGGACTCCGATTATTAGTAAAAAATCTATAAATAAAAAACTTAATGAGATATTTCTAGGGAGTGTATTATCTTCTCCTTCTTTTGAATTCAAGAAAGGCATTATTAATGCCCCAATTAAAGGCAGTAAAACAATAAATGATAGCCAAGGAAAAGATTCTAAATTCATTTATGTAATGAATAATTTTTTTATTCTAGTTGAAGTTGTACTAGCTTGAGACTATAACATTAAAAATGCCTAAGTAAAACTACTTACCAGAGATAGTGCTAAATTGGCTGCCGGTTGTTTGAACGTTTAAGAATGGCGCTCTGCTAGCTACGCCTGACTTCTCCCATGCCTTTACCATGGCTTGACTGACGTTTTTACCATTTTCTTTTTTACACAAAGCTAAGATACTTGGCCCAGCCCCACTAATTGCGCAACCTAGAGCACCTGCATTTAGTGCGGCATCTTTAACTTCTAATCCACCCTTAATCAGTTTCCATCTGTAGGGTTCATGTAGCTTATCAAACATTCCTTCTTTTATAAGTTCCGCATTCCCTGCTTTTAAGCCGTTAAGTAACAAAGTAAGCGCCCCCATATTTGTCACTGCATCTGATATAGGTACATTCTTGGGCATAACCTTTCTTGCTTCACTTGTACTTAGACGAATTGCAGGTATTGCTACAACAGCTTTAATTGAATCGTGCCAATCACATCTAATAATTCTCCATCTGTGAGAAGAAGACCTTGCTGTCAAACAAAGCCCACCCAGAAGAGAAGGTACTACATTATCAGGATGACCTTCTATATCAATGGCAAGTTCAAGGAGTTTTTCTTTGGATAATGGAGAGTTCATTATTGCATTTGCTCCGATTAGTCCAGCAACTATAGCTGTAGCACTACTTCCTAGTCCGCGTGCAGGCGGCACTGCTAATTTAACTCTTGCTTCAAGTGCAAAAGGATCCATTTTTGCGCTCTCCCATACTTTCTGAGCTGCTCTAAAAACTAAGTTTTCAGGTCCTCCTCTTAGGTGATTACCATCTGTACTTTCCATTATTAAATCAAATCTATCTCCACCTCCTTCAATTCTTGTAAAAATAAATTCATTATACAAATCTAATGCTGCTCCAAGACAATCGAATCCAGGCCCTAAATTAGCTGTTGTGGAAGGCACTGTTACCCTTATTTTTTTACCTATTTCAGGAATAGACATTTTTTGTTTTTAAGTTTTTAAAAGCATTTTTGCTCTGCAGGCTGCACTAAAAAGTCCAAACTCTTCATCTAAAATTACTTTCATAGGTATTGTTTTAAGAATATCTTTTAATCTTCCCTTGTCGAAAAATTGTTTTAAAAATAAATCTGATTTAAAGTTTTTGAAATGTTTTGATGCGGTTCCTCCAGAAATCCATAACCCGCCAAAGCATAATTCTTGAAGAGCAACATCTCCCAATAAAGAGGCATAAGCGCCTAACCAAATCCTCTCAACTTCAATCATTATCTGATCCCCTTCTTTGGAAAGTTTACAAATTTTTTCAGGTAGTTCTTTTCTCGCAGTATCAAAAATTTTGATTTTTTTTAAATATTCTTGTAGAGGATGGTTTTGGGCATCAGGTTTGCTTAGTCTCCACTCGGCAATTCTTGATAAACCAGTGCCGCTAATAATTCTTTCACAAGATATCCTTTCAACTTTTAGGTAATTTTTAAGCCAAATTTTTAATTCCCATTCTAATTTTGACTTTGGAGAGTATTCAACGTGTCCTCCTTCGCTGGCTAGAACTTTTACTTTATTTCCTGATATTAGACCTCTCGCAATGCCCAAACCAGTACCGGCTCCAACAATGGCATGTAATTCATTATTAGTACCTTCTGAATGGGATCCATTTTGGATAGTTGAATATTGATTTTTTTTTAAAAAAGGTATTCCATAAATTTGAACTGCAAAATCATTTATTAGCTCGCATTGTTTAAATTTAAATTTATTTTTTAATTTATTAACTGAAATATTCCATGACAAGTTTATGATTTTTGCTTTGTTGTTAGATAAAGGACCAGCTACAGCGAAACATGCAGAAGAAGGATGGGTAATATTTTTGCATTCATTTTTAAGAAAATCTTCTAAAATCAGTTCAAAAGAATTCCAATCAGAAGATATATATTTCTTTTTGAATAATAATTTAGGCGAATCATCATTTATTACTCTTTCGAATATTCCCAATAGAACCTTGGTACCTCCTAAATCACAAGCCAGAAAATTCATCTATTCGAAATTATTCTATTCTCCCTTTTTTTTCTATTAATTCATCCATTAATTTGTATAGATTAGGTAGGTCGAAAATTCCTAAATTTGTTCCATCTAAAGCTCTTAAAGCGACTGAATCAATTTCCTCTTCTTTATCTCCAATAACTGCAATTAAGGGAACTCTCCCGAGAGTTGCCTCTCTTATTTTGTATCCTATTTTTTCATTCCTAACATCAACTTTTGATCGGTAACCATTATTATTTATTAATTCATTAAACTTGAAACAGGTTTTAATATTTCTATCAGTAATGCTTAATAAAATTATTTGATAAGGTGAAAGCCAAATTGGGAATTTTGCCTCATATTGTTCAATTAAGATTCCGATAAATCTCTCAAAGGATCCTAAAATTGCTCTATGAAGCATAACTGGATTTCTTTTCTCATTTTCAATATCTACATAAGTTGCATCCAATCTAATAGGCATTGAGAAATCAACCTGAATAGTGCCGCATTGCCAGACTCTATTAAGACAATCTTTTAAGGAGAATTCTATTTTTGGACCATAAAAAGCCCCTTCTCCTGGTTGGAGTTCCCATCTTAGGTTCTTATTATCGAGAGCTTTGGTAAGAGCCTCCTCTGATTTATCCCAAATCTCTTCACTACCTACCCTTTTTTCAGGACGGGTTGATAATTTGATAATGATTTCATCAAAACCAAAAGTTTTATAAACCTCGAAAACAAGATCTATAAAAGTTGATACCTCTTCTTGAATTTGCTCTTCCGTGCAGAATATGTGAGCATCATCTTGAGTAAAGTTTCTTACTCTCATTAAGCCGTGCAGTGCTCCAGAAGGCTCATTTCTGTGACAAGAACCAAATTCAGCAAGACGAATAGGTAAATCTTTATAACTTTTTAAACCTTGATTAAATACTTGTATATGGCATGGACAATTCATTGGTTTAATTGCATAAGTTCGATTTTCTGATGCAGTAGTGAACATATCGTCCCTAAATTTTTCCCAATGACCGGATTTTTCCCAAAGAGATTTATCAACAGCTTGTGGGGTTTTAATTTCTAAATAATCATTTTTTTTGAGTATTTCTCTTATGTACTTTTCCAGTACTTGGTAAATTGTCCATCCATTTGGATGCCAAAAAATCATTCCTGGAGATTCTTCTTGTATATGAAATAGTGAATGTTTTTTTCCAAGTTTTCTATGATCCCTTTTTTCCGCTTCTTCAATTCTTGTTAAATAATCTTTAAGTTCTTTTTCTTTTGCCCATGCAGTTCCATATATTCTCTGTAATGATTCATTCTCACTATTCCCTCTCCAGTATGAACCAGATAATTTAAGTAATTTAAAGTGTCTCAAATGTCTAGTATTGGGCACGTGAGGCCCTCTACACATATCGATATATTCTTCGTGTTTGTATAAATTTATGAGCCCTTCTTCAGGAATTTCTTCAATTATTCGTAATTTAAAAGTCTCATCTCTTTCTTTAAACGTTTTAATTGCCTCTTCTTTAGAAACTTGTAAAATTTCAACGTCATAATTTGTTTTTATTAATTTATTAATTCTGTTTTCGATTTTTATTAAATCTTCAGGAGTAAATCTGTATTCAGAAAAAACATCATAATAAAAACCATCTTCAATTACAGGCCCAATTGCCATCTTAATATCTGAGTAAATTTGTTTAATTGCATGACCAATAAGGTGAGCAAATGAATGTCTTATTATTTGAATTCCTTCTTTATCTTTTGATGTGATGATTACAACTTCGGAATCTCTACTTATAGGTATAGTTGCATCAAGGAGAACATTATTTACTTTCCCAGCAATTGTTGCTTTAGCTAATCCAGCGCCTATACTCTTGGCGATTTCTAGAATAGTTACAGATTTTTCGAAAACCTTTTTTGAACCATCAGGTAAGGTAATTATTGGCATATTTTATTTCTCCATTTCAAAGAATCCCAATTTTGATTTAACTCTTTTTAAAGTCTGATTTGCTAAATCTTCAGCTTTTTCTTTCCCTTCATTAAGGATTTTATTTAATTGATAGGGATCATTAATTAATAATTTATATTTTTTTTGAATAGGTTCTAGTGATTCAATAAGTTGTTCTGTAATTAATTTTTTAAATGTCCCCCATCCAGTCTCTGAGAAATCATTTTCACATTGAGAAATTTCTTTGCCAGATAATATAGAATAAATCATCAAAAGGTTTTTAGATTCTGGTCTTTCAGGGTTGTTAAATTCAATTCCAATAGAACTGTCACTTTTTGCTCTTTTTATTTTTTTCGTTATTACTTCAGGAGCATCTAATAAATTAATACGACTGCCTTCATTAGGATCACTTTTGCTCATCTTTTTTGAACCATCAATTAAACTCATTATTTTTGATCCATTCTTCATGATTATTGGTTGAGGGATTTTTAAAATATTTTGATCCTTACTAAATCTGGCATTAATTCTCTGTTGTGCAATATCTCTGGCAAGTTCAAGATGTTGTTTTTGATCCTCACCTACGGGTACAAAGTCAGCGTCATATAGAAGAATGTCTGCTGCCATTAAGATCGGATAGTCAAATAATCCAATGGATACATTATTACCCTGTTGAATAGATTTTTCTTTGAATTGAATCATTCTTTCCATCCAATTAATTGGGGTCATGCAATTTAATATCCAACAAAGTTCTGAATGTGCGGAAATCTGACTTTGGACAAAAATTGAACATATATTGGGATCTATTCCACAAGCGACGTACAAAGCTGCAGTAGAGATAGTGTTATGAGACAATTCTTTGGGATTATATGAAGCTGTGATTGCGTGCAAATCAACTACACATAGAAATGTCTCATATTGCTCTTGAAGCGTAACCCAATTATTTATGGCTCCAAGCCAATTCCCAATATGTAAATCACCAGTTGGTTGAACTCCAGAAAGAATTCTTTTTTTATTTTTCATCCTCTTCTACTTCGCTGGATTGGATCTCTTCAGTTGATGTACTTTTTAAAGGTCTTGCAAAAGGGTCAGGCGCTGTTTTTGTCTTTTCTTCATAAGGATTTTGTGATTGTCTATTCGAAGAAGAGTTTTTATTATTTTTTGCATATTCTGTGATTGATTCAATCAATTTTTCGTCTTTTATCATTTCGCTAAGTGTTCTAACAGAGAAACCCAGAACTGCAACGGTGGATCTCAATTGAAAGGCCTCTTGTATTGATTTAACTGCTTTCATTTCGTTATCACTCAATCTTATGCGGAATCCTCCTCCATCTCTTCTGCCGCCCGATCTATCTCTGAAATTAGATCTTTCATTGTTAGAACGACCTCTATAATTTTCTTGTCCAGGATTATTGCTGAAATTTGAATTAGACATCTTGATGTTTCTTAAGTTATTTAAATAGTCTATTAACTTAGCATCTTGTTATGCAATAAGTCTTTTGAAAAACCTTAATTTTTTATCTTTTGATTAACGACTTATGAATTTTTACTTTTCTCATTCATAACTTGCATTAAAATAAAATTAGAAAAATAAAGCATTGTGTTTGATATTAGTAAAGACAACCTTTTAAAGGATTTCATAAAGTTTCCGAAAAAAAATCTTATTATTATTTTATTATTATTAGGTTTTGGGGAATGGTTTGTCAGTGACCTAATTCATTTTGCAGGAGGCTCAATAGGATTTTTTGCGTTGTGTTTAGGGGGATATTTTTACTTGAAGAATGATAAGCCTAAATTTAATGAGCCAAATAATTTAGATGGTTGGATTAATCTATGTAATGAAGATTTAAATTTTTTTGAAGAACTTGAAGCAACAAATGAATTAGAAAAACAGAATTCAAAAAGACAAAAAACACTTGAATCGATTATTAATAGATTTGAAAAAGAAAAAATAAGTTGCATTGGACAAAAAGATTATCAAAGTTGTACGTCTGTTTTAAAAAGTCATTTAAAAGTAGATAAGTTTGACTTTGATTTATATGAAAAACTTCCTAAATACAATTCTTCTCAAGTTATTCCTGAAGAAGCTTTGAAAAGTGACGCAATCTTGTATTTTTTAAACTTACCTTTGTCGGCAAATGATTTCTTGTGGCTGGAAATGTTTCCTAAAAATATGCCAATCTGGTTGGTGGCTTTAACTTCCAACGAAATAGAAGCCAAAAATCAGATAGAAGACCTAAAGTCGCAAATTTCAAGTGACTTTATAAATAAAATTATTACTTTTGATGTAAATAAGAATGAAATAACAAATATACCTTTTTCGTTAAGGAAGTTTTTCATAAGTTCATCTAAAAATATTGAAAATACAAAAAAAAGGCTTTTAAAAGAACTTCATGTTGCCTGGCAATCTGAAATTGAAGGGATAAGAAGAATGCAGTTAAAAGGTATACAAAGAAAAAATCAAATTCTTGTCGCGACAACTGTTTTCTTATCTCCTATCCCATCAATTGATGTTATGGCAATGACAGTACTTAATTCATTAATGATTAAAGAAATTAAGTCTATATGGGGATGTAATTGGTCTCCTGAAATTTTAGATAAAGTTTCTAAAGAAATTTTAAAGACTGCTATTGCTCAGGGAGTTATTGAATGGAGTGGACAGACTCTAATTGGCATAACAAAATTACATGGACCAAATTGGCTTGTTTCTGGAACATTTCAGGCCGTCAGTGCTGCTTATTTAACCAGAGTAGTATCAAGTTCTTTGGCTGATTTTATGGCAATAACAAAAGGAGTAGAAGAACCTGATTTGGATTTTATAAAGAAAAATTCTGAGAAAATTGTTGAAAAAGCTTTTGAAAAAGAAAAAATAAATTGGCAAGGATTTATTTCTGATCTTAGAAAACCACTTATGAAAATATCTTTTAGTTCATAATCTAATTATGAAAGTTAATTATGAGAAAAAAAATTCTTTTTTTAAGTTTGTTACTTCTGCTTTCTCTTGCTTCAGGCTCATGCAAGAGAATATCAAATAAAAATGAATCTAAAGAAGTAATACTTGCAAGTTTCACTGTTTTGGCGGACATAATTAGAAATGTTGCAAAAGATGATTTTATTATTAAATCAATAACGAAACCTGGAGTTGAAGTTCACGGCTACCAACCAACTCCTAGCGATTTGGTAAATGCCTCTAGTGCTTTTGTTTTTATTGACAATGGATTTGGATTTGAATTATGGTCTGAAAAATTTGTTTCTAATTTAAAAGTTAAAAGAATTACTGTCGCGGAAGATTTAGATCCTATTTTTATCAGTGAAGATTTTTATAAAGGGAAACCCAATCCTCATGCCTGGATTTCTCCAAAAAGAGGGATCCTATACGTAGATATTCTGGTGGATTCTTTATCAGAATTGAGGCCATCCAAAAGGACATTATTTGAAGAAAATGGAAAAATTTATAAAGATAAACTCTCTAAAATAGATGAAGAATTCTCACTTTTTATTAATAACTTAAATAAAGACAGGAGGTATCTAGTAAGTTGTGAAGGTGCTTTTTCGTATTTAACAAATGATTATGGATTAGACGAAGTTTATTTATGGCCAGTTAATGCTGAGAGTCAAATTACGCCCAAAAGAATGGCAAGGACAATTTCACTAGTTAAAGAAAAAAATGTCCCATCTGTATTTTGCGAAAGTACTGTAAGTAACGAATCTCAAATGATTATTGCAAACGAAACTGGAGCTAATTTTGGAGGAAATCTTTATGTTGATTCATTATCTGATGATAGTGGGCCTGCTAGCTCCTATATAAAAATGCTTGAGCATAATTTGGATTTAATTAAAAAAGGGCTTTTTTGAATTATGGAATCAATCAATTATCAAAACTTTAGGATTGATGCAGAGAATATTTGCGTAGATTACAACGGTAAGGTGGCTTTGTATGATGCCAATTTAAGATTGAAACCTGGCCAGATTTGTGGGTTAGTAGGGATGAACGGGGCTGGTAAAACAACTTTTTTTAATGCTTTAACAGGCTTTGTAAATATTTCAAAAGGAAAAATTAGAATTAATGGAGAGTCTGTAAGATCTGCTCAAAAAGATCAGACAATTGCTTATGTTCCTCAGAGTGAGGGAATTGATAGTCAATTTCCAATAAATGTTTGGGATGTAGTGATGATGGGAAGATATGGTTCGATGAATATTTTTAGATGTCCTAGAGAGTCTGATGTTCAGGCGGTTAAAGATGCTATTGAGAGAGTTGATCTTACTGATCATTTATCTACACCTATTGGAAACTTATCTGGAGGTCAGAGAAAACGAACATTTTTAGCTAGAGCAATTGCGCAAAGGGCGTCAATATTACTTCTTGATGAGCCTTTTTCAGGTGTTGATATAAGAACTGAGAAACTTATCTCGGAATTATTTATTCAATTTAAAAATGAGGGGAAAACTATATTATTATCAACGCACGATATGATTCACGTCCGTGAATTTTGTGATTTGGTTCTTTTAATAAATAAAACTGTTGTAGCGTATGGCGAGACATCTGAAGTGTTTACCCCTGAAAATATTACAACCACTTTTGGAGGAATCTCACCTGATTTCTTGTTTGGACCTGAATCCTAAATTTTAAATTATATGGAGCTCTGTTCTTTTTTAACTTTAGATTCATTCATAACAAATCCTTTGGCTCATGACTTTATGAGAAAAGCACTTCTTATGAGTTCATTAGTGGCAGCCGTTTGTGGTTTCCTATCAAGCTATTTAACTCTTAAAGGATGGGCTTTAATGGGAGACGCAGTATCACATTCAGTAATGCCTGGTGTTGTGGTTGCTTATGCATTAGGTCTTCCTTTCTCATTGGGGGCATTTTTTTTCGGAGTTGGTTCTGTTGCATTAATAGGGTTTATTAAGCAGAAATCTAGGGTTAAGGAAGATACTGTTATTGGGTTGGTATTTACTGGGTTTTTCGCTCTTGGAATTGTATTGGTTTCTAAGATTAAAAGTAATATTGATTTGCACTCTATCCTTTTTGGCAGTCCATTAGGAATATCACTTTCAGATGTAAAACAAACCATATTCATTTCTTTATTGGTAGTAATCCTTTTATCAATTTTTAGAAAAGATTTAATGCTTTATTGTTTTGATCCTAGGCATGCAAAAACAGTTGGAATTAACGTATTTTTTCTTCACTATTTACTCCTCACGTGCTTATCTTTGGCAGCAGTTGTGGGCTTGCAGTCTGTTGGAATTATTTTGGTAGTTGCGATGTTGATTACACCAGGGGCTACAGCATATTTACTTACGGATAAGTTTGATAATATGACAATAATTTCAGTATTAAGTGCAATTATCTCAAGCCTAATAGGAATCTACATTAGTTTTTGGTTTGATCTTGAAACAGGTGGATCAATTGTCTTAGCACAAACTTTTATATTTTTATTCGCTTTTTTATTCGCTCCAAGATACGGAATATTTAAGTTAAAAAAATTTTTTACTGGTTATAAATGATAGTGGTGGAAGAAACTTTAAATAAAAATTGGTATTGGTGGCCATTATTTCCCTTATATCCTTATGGGAAAAAGAAAACAATCTTAAGAGAATTAATTCCTGATCAAATATGGTCCTTGGAACAAATACAAGGACTTTATTATGTTGCGGTTCCAATAAGAATGACGGTAATAAAGATTGATAATGGGTTGATGCTTATAAACCCACTGCCTCCTACAAAAGAATTAATAAATGAGTTAGAAAAATTAATTGCGATTTACGGCAAAGTAAAAACAATAATTCTCCCAAGCGCCTCCGGACTAGAACATAAAATCGGACTCCCTGCTCTTTCAAGAATTTTTAAAGATGCAGAAATTTGGCTTTGTCCTGGACAGTGGAGTTTCCCTATCAATCTTCCACTAGATTTTTTAGGAATTCCTTCAAAAAGATCAAGAATACTGTTTGAGGAAGGTACTCCACATACGAACTCCTTTAAATGGTCTTCATTAGGCCCACTGAATTTAGGACTTGGAAGATATCAGGAGATAAGTTGTTTCCATTATTCTACGAAAACTCTTCATGTAACAGACGCAATAGTTGGAATAGATTCCACTCCACCTGAGATATTTAATTTTGATCCAACTCCACTTCTTTTCCATTCTAGAGAGAGAGGAGATGAACCTTTGATTGACTCCATTGAACAAAGAAAAAAAGGCTGGAAAAGGTTAGTCTTATTTTCATCTTTTTTGAAACCAGGTAAATTAAATATTCCACCTTTAAAAGAAATATTTAAGTATTCGTTCAAAAAAGACCTTAGAAATTGGAGATCTCATTTCGGTATTTATCCCTTTTTATGGGATGAAGATTGGGAAACCTCTCTTGTTGAAATAATGGGTGAAGATACTACTAAGATTCAAGTGGCACCAGTTTTACAAAAACTAATTTTTCCCCGTTCAAAAGAAGTGTTACTTAAATGGCTAGAAAATATCAAGTCTTTTGAAGATATGGAATATTTAATTCCAGCTCATTTTACGGCACCTATAAAATTTACAATAGAAGATTGTCAAAAATTAATTAATGAAATTAATTCCCAAAAATGGGACAAACAACCGGAGGATAATAAATTTTTGATTGGTTTATATAAAAAGTTGTTTGAACTAGGAATAATTCCTGAAGAAGTAAATCTTTAAAACTATTATTCCTCAATAGACATGTTTTCATCATTATCAAGAGTTTGTTCCAGCTCTTTTCTTTGCTCCATTTGTCTTAAGAAATATCCCGTCATCATTGCAGAAGATAATAAATTGGCAATGTTGTCTTTTGAAGATGTTATTTTTACATCAAATTGATCTGAAGGAAGCATTCCAAGAAGACCGTGAACATTATGTCTAATAATTTCTTGAATATCTTCACTAGCTGATTTTGCTACTCTTTGCAAAACTTCAGGAGATTGTTTCTGTAAATATTGGATTAAGTCATTCTCATCATTTGGATCATTATTTTCAGTAGCAAGAAATTCTGGATTAAACATTTCTACAACTTCAAGATATAAAAACCTTACAACATCACGTACCCATTAATCTAAATTATTAAGGGCAGGGAACCGAATAGGTCCAATTTTATTAAATGGCCAATATCTAAAAATAGCCTTACCAATAACCTTTTCATAGGGTAAGAATCCCCAAATATGAGAATCCATACTGTTATTTCTATTATCTCCCATCACCCATAATGACTCTTCTGGCACAATAAAAGGCCCTATAGAATAATTAATGTTTTTGTCAAAAACGTAATTTTTTTGAGCGATATCATTTAAGAAAAGGTTACCGTCTCTTACTTCTACCTTGTCTCCAGGTATTCCAATTACTCTTTTTATTAGTGCAGTATCTGCTTCATAACCAGCGTTAATTAATTGTTCAGGAACGTTAAAAACAACTATTTTATTTTTTAATTTTGAAAGATTTGATTTGGATGTGATTTTGGGTGTTACTTTCTCAACAAGAATTTTATCTTGTATTTGAAGAGTTGGAAGCATTGAACCGGATGGGATCCATCTTGGCTCTATAACCTGCCATCGTATAATTAAAGCAATAGATATCCAGATTAAAAGATTTTTTAAATCCTTTATTATTGAATTTCTTTTTTCTTGTGTTGTAGACATGTTTTATTTAATTCAGTTATAAGGAAATCCCAAAGCATTTATATAAATTATGACATCATCTATTGAATGCAAAAATTTTCTTAGAAGTTTACAACTTTTGAATCTTCTTATAAAAATAGGAGTTCAAAATTTAATACTATGTCCTGGTAGTAGATCAGCACCTTTAGCAATAGCTGCTGGAGAATTAAATAAATTAGGACTGGTAAATATTTTTAATTCAATAGATGAGAGATCTGCGGGATTCCACTCTCTTGGAATTTCAGCTGCATCGGGTAATCTTTCTTTAGTAATTACCACTTCTGGGACTGCCGTAAGTAACTTATTACCAGCAGCAGTTGAGGCAGACCGATCTTGTAAAGGGATTATATTTATTACTGCAGATAGGCCCTTAAGATTAAAAGATTGTGGCGCTAATCAAACAGTAAATCAAGAAAATTTTTTGAGTTCAGTCTGCAGAAGAGTTTTAAGTACAAATCTAAATGGACTTCATGAAACACAAGAAAATGAAATCTTAAATTTAGTTCGAATTACTGAGAAACAAATATCAAGTTTCCCTGGTCCTATTCATTTAAATATTCCTATTGATAAGCCTTTAGCCATTTCATTTTTGAATAAAAAAAATGTTTTAGAGGTTTTTGAGAGAATTTATTTAAAGAAAAAATACATATTTCAGGAGGTTGAAATAAAGTCTGATAAAAACAAATTCTTAGAAATTTCAAAAAGTTTAAATTTAGATGAATCCGGCATTATTTTGGTAGGTCCCTATCAAGGTTCCATAAATGATTTAACTTCTTTCAATAAATCTTTAGAGCAATTACAAGAAATTACTGGTTGGCCAGTATTTGCTGATCCTGTTTCCGGCGTCCGTTCTGATTTGAGAGGTTTAGTTGTTAATTGGGAATTAGTCTTAAGAAAAAATAAAAATTCAGTAAATTGTCATCAACTTTTGAGGCTTGGCCCTATGTCATCCTCAATTGATTTGGAGAAGTTTTTAACAACCTTCGAAGGGATACAAATTCTTATAAAAGAAAAAAACTATAGAAAATTGGACCCTATAAAAAAATCATTGGAATTTGATTTTGGGCTATCAAATTTTACTACTCTATTGTTAAAAGAATTATCAATTAAAGAAAAAAACAAAAAGTCTCTTTCT
>QCBJ01000013.1 GCA_003281645.1 Prochlorococcus sp. AG-347-G20
TTCTGTGATGAACAGCTGTCTTGCATGATAAGTCAGAGACATTACCTTTTTCAACAATTCCGTAAATTATCCAATGGTCTGGAGTCTCAAGTCTGGAACAAACTTTACAATCTAAAAAGGCGAGTGAATCTGAGAGGACTGGTCCCCCTTCTGCAATGTTGGTAATTACATCTACATCTGCAAATCTATCAGCTCCTGGAGCAAATCTTTTTAAAAAATGTCTAAACATTTTTTGATAGTTATCTTCTCTCAAGATATTAACAACAAAACCTTTTCCAACTTGCATATATGATTCAATAGCTCTATCTTTTGCTACTGCAACTGTAATACCTGGTGGAGAAAAACTTGCTTGACTAACCCAACTTGCTACCATCGCACTTTGTCTAAATGTTGAACCTTCTCCTTGGCTAGCTGTAACTACATATAATCCTCCACTTAACCTACCTAAAGCTTTATCTAAATTTGAATCAAGGCTCTTCATAGAGGCAATATTCTTCTTTTTATTGATTAATTGACCCAAGTCAGTTCCAGCTTCTTCGAATTGTTGATAAATGATGGGATCTGGAATGTTTTTAACTCTTAAAGGAGAGAAAGCTTCTTTTTGACCAAGTTCTCTTAATTTATTTGCTAAGGAATCTATTGGTTCATCATTTCCACCAAATGCATCATAGACAGCTGTAAATTGTTTTGATTTTAGTGCTGCAAATAAAGTACCAAGAGATTCTTTTAATTCATTATCAGAATCTACTGGCCATGTGGGTATGACTACTGCTTTTGATTCCGAAATTAAACTTGATAATTCTTGAGGGTCAGAAGATCTTAAATCAATTAATTGAACCTGTGCATCTGCTTTACTTATGCCATGAGATATTGCTTGACTTAGTCGATCACAATAACCATAGTCGCTTATATAGCAAACCGATACAAAATCATTACCTTTGCTTTTATTGCTACTCCATTCTAGATATTTTCCTTTCCAAAAATTGACTTGATTATGAAGCAAAGGCCCATGACCTACTGCTATTGTTTTTAGTTCAGGTAGCTTATCTATTCTTTTTATTGCCTGCATAACGCTTCTAGCGTTTGGACCCATTAGGCAATCGTAATAAAAACGAAAATCATCATATATTTCTTTTTGGTCAGTGTCATAAAATTCATCAGAACAATAGTGGAGTCCAAAAGCATCGCATGTGTAGAGAACATGAGTGCTATGGTCATATGAAAAAATTGTATCTGGCCAATGTAAATTTGGTGCGCTTATAAATTCAATATTATGTTCTAAACCGCTATTAGGGTTGGTGCCTAGATTTAAAAACTCTCCACTTTTGACTTCTAAACGATTAAAGGGAATATGTATTTGGTCTTCAATGAATTTAAGGGCTAATTTTGATCCTACTATTGTAATGTTTTTGTTTAATTCTAAAAGATTACCTATTAAACCAGAATGATCAGGTTCTGTATGACTTGTAATTAGATAATCAACTTCTTGTGGATTTACTTTTTTAAGTAATTCTTCAAACCATAATTTTTCGAACTTTGCGTGACTAGTATCAATAATTGCTAGTTTTTCACCTTCAATAATAAAACTATTGTAGGTAGTTCCATTTCTTAAACCAAATTCAATATCAAATCTATTGCGATCCCAATCCAAAGATCTTATGGCACATGAATCATCAGTAAAGTTTTGAGATTGAACTGTCAACTTGTTATTTCTTTGTGCCAATTTAGAATTACATGTCTGGGCAGAGGCTAGCATAGGACAAATCGCGTTATAGAATAACTTTAGTTATGTAGAATATAAATTCGCGTGATTATTTTTGCGAAATAACCGAAATTACGCTTTTCTTTAATTTTTGTTCTTTTTATTCTGGATAAATGACATCTCAACTAATTAAAAAAATAGTTACTGGAGATGAGATAAGAAATGCTTTTTTAAAATTTTACAGTGAAAAATTACATAAAATCATTCCAAGTGCATCTTTAGTTCCAGATGATCCTACGGTTATGCTTACAATTGCTGGAATGCTTCCTTTTAAGCCAGTTTTTTTAGGTTTAAAAGAAAGACCATCAAAAAGGGCTACATCTAGCCAAAAATGCATCAGAACAAATGATATAGAAAACGTTGGAGTTACAGCTAGACATCACACTTTTTTTGAAATGCTTGGTAATTTCTCTTTTGGAGATTATTTTAAACGTGAGGCTATTCAGTGGGCTTGGGAATTAGTTACTAATATTTATCAACTTTCTGCTGAAAATATAGTTGTGAGTGTCTTTCATGAAGACGGAGAGTCTGCAAAAATTTGGAGAAATGAAATTGGTATTCATCCAGATAGGATAGTGAAACTAGGTGAGAAAGATAATTTCTGGTCTTCTGGAAAAACCGGTCCATGTGGACCTTGTTCAGAACTTTATTATGATTTTTTTCCTGAAAAAGGTCTGCATAATATTGATTTAGAAGATGGAGATCGTTTTATTGAATTTTATAATCTTGTTTTTATGCAATATAATCGCGATCCTAATGGAAAATTGACAGATTTAAAATTTAAAAATATTGACACAGGAATGGGACTTGAAAGGATGGCTCAAATATTGCAAAAAAAACAAAATAATTATGAGACAGATTTAATTTTCCCTATCATTCAAAAAACTTGTGAGATTGCAAATATTGATTATTTTTCTTCAAATGATAAAAACAAAATCTCTCTAAAAATTATTGGAGATCATACAAGAGCTATTATTCATTTAATTTCTGATGGAGTAGTAGCAAGTAATCTCGGCAGGGGATATATATTAAGAAGGCTTATTAGAAGAATGGTCAGACATGGGAGATTATTAGGCATAACAAATGAATTTTTACCGCATATTGCTACTGTCGGAATCAATTTAATGGAAAATAATTATCCTGATTTAAAAAATAATAATGATTTAATTTTGAATGAGATAAAAATTGAAGAAGTTAGATTTAGGGAAACTCTTGAAAGGGGAGAGAAATTACTAGATGAGTTAATTTCTTCAGGGAAGAAATTAATTTCTGGTTTTAAAGCTTTTGAACTTTATGATACTTATGGATTTCCTCTAGAACTTACTTTAGAAATTGCTGAAGAAAATTGTATCAGTGTAGATGTAAAGGGTTTTGAAGAAGAAATGAATGCACAAAAAGAGAGAGCTAAAGCTGCTTCAAGTAATATTGATTTGACATTAGAGGGATCATTAGAGCGAGAAATAGATCTCTTTAATAAAACTAATTTTATTGGTTATGATTCACTTTTTTCTGAAGCTCAAATAAAGGGTATATTTTTGGATTCAACTTTAGTTAAGCAAGCAAGTGAAGGTCAGAAAGTTTTAATTGTTCTTGATCAGACAACTTTTTATGGAGAATCTGGCGGTCAAGTTGGTGATATTGGAACGATATTTTCAGAAGATGTGGAGGTCTTAGTTGATAATGTTATTCGAAAGAAAAATGTTTTTTTACATTATGGAACGATCAAAAATGGAATATTAACTGTTGGACAAAAAGTTAAGACTAATGTTAAATCCTCTTTTCGAGCTAAGGCTGCTGCAAATCATACAGCTACCCATTTATTGCAATCTGCTCTTAAATCAATTGTTAATGAAGGTGTTGGACAAAAAGGTTCATTAGTAGCTTTTAATAAATTAAGATTTGACTTTAATTCTTCTAATCCTATTTCTAAAGATCAAATTTCTAAGATTGAAACTCTAATTAACTCTTGGATTATGGAAAATCATATCCTAGAAATAAAAAATATGTCTAAGATTGAGGCTCTGGAAAAGGGGGCGGTGGCAATGTTTGGAGAAAAATATGATGATGAAGTGCGCGTTGTAAATGTGCCAGGAGTTTCAATGGAACTTTGTGGGGGTACACATGTTAAAACTACATCCGAATTAGGTTCTTTCAAAATAATTAGTGAGGAAGGAATCTCTGCAGGAGTAAGAAGAATCGAAGCATTATCAGGTCAATCAGCATTCGATTATTTCAGTGATAGAAATGCTTTAGTAAATCAACTAAGTGATTTGTTAAAAGCAAATCCTAATCAACTTTTCGAGAGGGTTAATAATTTGCAAGCAGAGCTTATTGATAAAAATAAAGAGATACAAAAAATGAAAGATGAAATTGCATATTTTAAATATTCTTCTATAAAATCATCTGCAGAAATAGTAAATTCTTTTTCAATTTTAGTAAATCAGATTGATGGTTTAGATGGAAATTCTTTGCAATCTGCAGCACTTAATTTAACTTCTCATTTAGGAAATAAAGCAATAGTGATTCTTGGGGGAATACCAAATTCAGAAAACAGAAAATTGTTATTTGTAGTTTCTTTAGGTAATGATGTAGTAAAAATAGGATTGCATGCAGGTAAATTAATTAATGAGATTGCAAGAATTTGTTCGGGAGGTGGAGGAGGAAAGCCTAACTTTGCTCAAGCAGGTGCTAAAGATATTAATAAGTTAAGTGATGCTTTAGATTATGCTAAAAATCATTTGCAAAAAATATTAGAAAGTTATTCTGATAAATAACTACTTTTTCTGAGACTCAATTCGATTTGATCAATTAATTTCCTTGCTTCTTTAATAGTTAATTTTTTTTGGTCAATTGCTGATTCAGTGTTAATTCTAATAGATTCAACCAAAGAAGCTGAACTATAGTCCAATAATTGTAAAATTTCAGATTTACTGTCCTCTTTAATAATATTTTTGATCTTATATGAATTATCTTGATTTATGTCTATATGAACAACGTTTGTATTGCCAAATAAATTGTGTAAGTTTCCTAATGCCTCTTGATAGGCTCCAGTCATAAAAATTCCAATTAGATAATCTTTATCTTGCTCTGGCTTATGTAAATTTAGTAATGATTTAATTTTTCCATCATCAATAAAATTATTTAGTTTCCCATCTGAATCACAAGTTAAATCTGCAAAGTTGCCTTTGCAGAAGGGCTCTTCTAAGTGTCTATGTATTGGTACTATTGGAAAAATCTGATTGATTGCCCAGGTATCGGGAATAGATTTAAAGATAGATAAATTTGCATAATAAGTTGATGCAAGAGTTTCTGTAATTTCAGATAAATCAGGGTGATTGATTTCATAATTATTCAAGTTATTAGAAATTTCTTTTGCGCAAGCCCAGGTCAGTTCTTCTGCATAAGCTCGTTCTGCTAAACTTAAAAATCCTAATCTGAAGGCAACTAAGCAATCTTCTTTAAACTTTTTTGCATCATTCCATAGTTCAATTATTTGAGATAAATTTATTTTTTTATTTTTAAGTTTTTTTAGTTCATAGAAAGTTTCAAGTAAATTTGAAATGATTAATTGTTGATTTTTTTTATCAAAAATTTGTAGCTTGGAACTGACATGGCTTGTTCCTAAGACATTAAAAATTAAAACGGAACAATGACTAATTATTGCTCTTCCACTCTCTGAGATTATGGTTGGATGATTAATATTATTTAATTCACATGAATCTTTAATAGTTGCAATTACATCGTTCGCATAATTTTGAAGAGAATAATTAGTCGAAGTATTGGAAGAGGTTTTAGTTCCATCAAAATCTATCCCTAATCCTCCCCCAACGTCGATATATTGCATTGGGGCACCTAGTTTGCATAGTTCAACATATATTTGACTCGCTTCTTGTAATGCGTCTTTGATCACGGCAATATCACTTATTTGACTTCCTATATGAAAATGGAGTAATTTCATTTCGTTTATAAGATTCGCTTGTTTAAGTTCTTTTATAGTCGACATAATTTCTGGAATTGATAATCCAAATTTGGAATTATCTCCAATAGATTTCCCCCACCTCCCACTACTTTTACTTGATAACTTTGCTCTAATTCCTATTAACGGAGTTGCGTTAAGTTCTTGAACTGCTCTAATAATTCTTTTTACTTCATCTCTTTGTTCAATAACTATTATTGGATTTTTGCCCAGTTTTCTGGCCAAAGTAGCAATCTCAATATATTTTTTATCTTTATATCCGTTGCATATCAATAATGAATTTTGGTTTTCAAGAAGTGCAAGGCCAATTAATAGTTCTGATTTACTTCCAACTTCTAAACCAAAATTCCATTGACTACCAAACTCTATTATCTTTTCTAGGACATTTTTCTGTTGATTACATTTGACAGGAAAAACTCCTTGATAAATGTTTTTATATTTATAAGTTTTTATTGCTTTTAAAAAAGAGTCATGTAATGCATTTATTCGATCTTTTAAAATATCATTAAATCTTATGATTAATGGAGGATTTATTTCTCTACTTTTCAGTTCTTTTACAAGCTTAAAAAGGTCAATCTTATTTTCAGATTTTATATCTTTAGTTACTGATATATTGCCTTTAGAATTTATAGAAAAATATTTATCTCCCCATTTGTCTATGTTGTAAGTTGAAATACTATCTTCAATAGTCCAAATATTCTTTAATTTTTTCGGCTCAAAATTGGTCAATTTAAGTCTTTGTGATTAATAGATGTTTTTGAAACTAACTCAAAACAATATCTTTTATTTTAATGATTACTTGCCAAGTTACCACCCAAAAGTTGAATATACATAGAGTGATTATTAACTAAATGACCAAAGAGAGAACCTTTATTGCAATTAAACCAGATGGAGTTCAAAGAGGATATGTTGCTGAGATTATTGGTAGATTTGAAAAAAAAGGATTTAAATTGGTTGGATTAAAGCAATTAATTCCCTCAAAAGATCTTGCTCAAAATCATTATGGCGTACATAGAAAAAGACCCTTTTTTAGTGATCTAGTAGACTTTATTTCAAGTGGTCCTGTTGTAGCAATGGTGTGGGAAGGCGAAGGAGTGATTTTGAGTGCTAGAAAACTAATAGGTTCTACTAAACCTCTTGAAGCAGAGCCTGGAACAATTAGAGGTGATTTAGCCATTGATATCGGCAGAAATATCATTCATGGTTCTGACGGAGAAGATACCGCTAAATTCGAAATTGATCTATGGTTTAACGAAGAGGAATTATGTGAGTGGGAAACTTCTGATTCAAAATGGCGATCTGAAAATTAAAATTTAAATCTCAAATCTATCTAAACTAAATTTTTCTAAAAAGCTTTTTTCTATTTTATTGAGACTTCTATTTTGAACTATTTTCAAAAGAAGATCACTTGTTATTGCAGAAAATAAAACTCCATTTCTGTAATGTCCTGTAGCTATAAAAAGGTTTTTAATTTTTGATTTTCCAATTATTGGTTTAAGGTCTGATGTGCAGGGTCTAAATCCCCACCAATGTTCCATTTGTGGCCAATTAATAGCTTCTGGCAATAATGAGCGAATTCCTTCTTGAAGTTGTTTTATTCCATTAGGAGTATTACCCTGCTTAAATTTTGAATCTTTTTCAACTGTCGCTCCAACGATAATAAGTCCATCATCACGAGGCACTAGATAAGTTTTTGGACCAAAAATAACTCTTTTCAAAAAATTTGTTGGACCTTGTATTGATAGCATTTGTCCCTTTACAGGAAAAACTGGAATCTTATTAAAAATTTTTTTACTCCAAGCACCACAACATATAATTGCTTTTTCGCAGTTAATTTTTTTTTGTTCCCCAGTGGCACATAAAACTGTTGCACCAGTAATTTTATTTTTTTCTAATGTCAAATCCTCTACTTCTGATCCTTCTTGAAATTCGACTCCATGCAAGGAGCATGCTCTCTCGAGAGCACGCATAAGTCTTCTTCGGTTATCTATTTGACCATCTTGTTCAAATAGTAAACCATGTTTCCAAATAGAATTCACTCCATTAATTTCTGTTTGAAGATCTTTGTGATTTAAATATTTTCCATATCCATAAGTAGGAAACTCTTCAAGATCTTCTTTATTTTTAAAAGGGACTACTATGCCACATTTTTTTAAACCGCATTCAATATTACTATCTTCTTCAATACTTTTTATCCAATTTGGAATTAGACTTTGACTTTCTTGGCCAAATTTTAGTAATTCACCTTCGAGCCCTTCGGCATGAGTAGCTAACATACCTGCAGCAACAAATCCAGCTGATTCATTTCTGTTTTTGCTTAAAACTAAAACTTTGAAGTTGTTTCTAGAAAATTCATAAGCAATAGATAAACCTATAAGTCCACCGCCAATAATTAATATTGATTCTTTTGTTTCTTGTGTCATTTAATAATTAATATTTTTATTTGTGTTTTGGTCCTCTTTTCCTTTATATCCAATAATATTAATTAAAGAGACTTTTGATAATGAACAATTTGGAATCTTGGGAAGCTGTAATTGGTTTAGAAACCCATGTACAGCTTAATACGAAAAGCAAAATATTCACATCTGCTTCAACAGCTTTTGGGGATGCACCTAATACGCATATAGATCCTATAGTTTGTGGGTTACCAGGAACTCTTCCAGTTTTGAATGAGACTGTTCTTGAGTATGCTGTAAAAACTTCTTTAGCATTAAATTTAAATGTTGCAGAACATTGTAAATTTGATAGAAAACAATATTTTTATCCTGATCTACCTAAAAATTATCAAATTTCACAATTTGATGAGCCACTAGCTGAAAATGGCTGGTTAGAGGTTGAAATAATTGAAAAGGACAAAGAACCCTATATCAAAAAAATTGGTATAGAAAGGCTACATATGGAAGAAGACGCAGGAAAACTAGTTCATTCAGGTAGTGATAGATTGGCTGGTTCTAAGTATTCTTTAGTTGATTACAATCGTGCTGGAATAGCACTTTGTGAGATTGTAAGTAAACCAGATATTAGATCAGGTAAAGAGGCATCTGAATATGCTTCAGAGATTAGAAGAACAGTTAGATATTTAGGAGTATCAGATGGAAATATGCAAGAGGGTTCATTGCGCTGTGATGTAAATATTTCAGTGAGAAAAGGACCTAATGCCCCTTTTGGTACCAAAGTGGAAATAAAGAATATGAATTCATTTTCTGCTATTCAAAAGGCTTGTGATTATGAAATAGCCAGACAAATAGAAGTTTATGAAAATGGAGGAAAAATTTTCCAAGAAACAAGATTGTGGGATGAAGCTAAGCAATTAACAAAAAGTATGAGAATGAAAGAAGGCAGCAGTGACTATAGATATTTTCCTGATCCTGACTTGGGACCAATTGAAATAACAAAAGTCCAAAAAGAAATATGGTTAAAAGAACTTCCAGAATTACCTTCAAAGAAAAGAAATAAATACGTAAGTGAATTTGGGTTATCTGCATATGATGCAAGGGTAATTTCTGATGAAATTAACATGGCAAACTTTTTTGAAGAAACAGTAGCCAATGGTGCCGAAGCCAAACTAGCTTCAAATTGGGTAACGAGTGATATTGTGGGTTATTTAAAAGCAAATAAACTTAGTTTTAGTGACTTAAAGCTTAGTCCTGATAATCTTGCTGAAATGATTAGCATGATTTCAAATAACACTATCAGTGGAAAAATTGCAAAAGAAATTCTACCTGAACTAATTAAAAATAATATTTCTCCGAAAAAATTAGTTGAAGAAAAAGGGTTGTCTATGATATCTGATTCTTCAAGTATTTTACCAATAATTGATGAACTTATAACTGAACATCCTGATGAGGTTAAAGCATTTAGAAATGGTAAAACTAAATTACTTGGTTTTTTTGTTGGTCAATTAATGAAAAGAACAAAAGGTAAAGCTGACCCTAAACTTGCAAATAAACTTCTTGCAGAAAAATTGAATAGCTAAAGCTTCAAAGAAGCTCTCTTATTGTCTTGATCCATTTATTTTGATCATCTGAATTATCCAAAATAATGTCTGAAAATTTTCTTTTTTCTTCAAAACTTAATTGAAGATTTATGGATTCATATGCTTCTTTTTCACTAATTTTATCTCTTGCGATAAGTCTTTTTTGTTGTAGTTCTTTAGGACATTTAATTAACCATATTTCAGTGCAAATATCTTCAAATTTTGCTTCAAATAATAACGGGATAGCTAAAACTATAGTTTGATTTTTTTTGAATTGACTGCATTCTTCTATCATTTTTTCTTTAATCAACGGGTGAAGTAGTTTTTCAATCCATTCTTTGCTTTCTGAATTTTTAAAAATAATTTTCCTCAAAAGTTTTCTGTTTATTGCTCTTTCTGAATTGTTCTTATTATCAATAATTTTATTTCCAAAATACTCTAAAATTTTCCTATATCCATATGTGTTTGGTTTGATTAATTCTCTTGATAAATTATCTGCATCTAATATTGGAATGTTTTTATGTTTTCTAATGTAATTAGTTATGGTTGTCTTCCCACTGGCAATACCTCCTGTTAAACCAATTCTTCGTTGGCTGTTTTTTGATTTTTGAAGAATATCCATATAATTAATAATAATGTAATTACCTGTTTCTTTAGTATTAAAGAGTAGTTAATATGAATTAGAATACTAAAAAGTTTGAGCCAGTTAGATTCCAATTGGTCGTTTGTTGATGACAGTAAGGTAACGCCCAATGGGTTCCTTTTTGCTGGGATATCTGCTGGATTAAAAGCTTCAAATAAAAAAGATTTAGCGCTAATACTCGCTCCAGAAGGAAGTATTTTTAGTGGGATGTTTACCCAATCAATAGTTCGCTCTTCTTGTGTGGATATTTGTGAAGAAAGGATTAAAAAAACCTCAGGTTTTGTACGAGCAATATTAATTAATTCTGGTCAAGCAAATGCATGTATAGGAAATCTTGGAATTCAACATTTTCAAATTGCCACAGGAAAGATTGCGGAACTTTTAGGAATAAAAGAAGAAGAAGTTTTAATGTGCTCAACTGGTGTAATTGGTGTTCCAATACAAATTAATCATTTAGTAAAAAATTTACCGAATTTAGTTAATGATTTAAAGGGTAATAATTTTCATAATGCAGCAGAAGCAATTTTAACTACTGATTTGACTTTGAAAAAAGTTTTAATAGAGACAATTATTCAAGGTAGAAAAATAAAAATAGCAGGATTTGCAAAAGGTTCAGGAATGATTTACCCCAATATGGCTACAATGCTTGCTTTTGTAACCTGTGATGCGGGGATTGAAAAAGAAGAATGGGACAAAATGATTGCTATTGCGGTTAAAAAATCTTTTAATGCAATATCAGTTGATGGAGAAACAAGCACAAATGATTCTTTTGTTGGAATAAATGCAGGAGAGAAAATTGAAAAAACGTTTTTTCCAATTATTCAAAAAGGGATTGATATTGTATGTCAAAAATTGGCAAAAAATATTGCAAGGGATGGAGAGGGCGCAAATTGTTTATTAGAAGTTTTGGTTCAAGGAGCAAAAAATACTAATGATGCAATTATGCTCGCGAAATCTATTTGTAATTCTGCTTTGGTAAAAACTGCTATACATGGTTGTGATCCAAATTGGGGACGAATCATTTCTGCAGCAGGCAACTCTGGAGTTAAATTTAATTTAAATGACGTTGATTTGTTCATAGGTAATCATCAGATTTTGGAAAACGGCAAGTTAAATAAATATGTTCCACAAAAAGTCACAGACTATATTAAGTCCAGAATGAAAGGTAAATATTTAGTTGATGATATCGTAAAAATTATGATTAATCTAAATTCTGGTGAATCTAAAGGCACAGCTTGGGGGTGCGATCTTTCTAAAAAGTATGTTGAAATAAATAGCGAATACACTACCTAATTCCAAATCACTTGCAGGGCAATGATTTATAGGGAATGCAAAATCGATATAACACTAAAATAACACTAAATATCTCTATAAATTATTTTTTAAATCCTGCACAAAATCGACATCCAGTTTTCATATTTGTTCTATGAGTAATTCTAGATTCATATATATGATTTTTATTTTTGGGACATTGCCACCAAACTTTCTTACCAGATCCATATGTCACATCTTTTGGAGTAAGATTCCCATTTTTTGTAGGATGCCATTCTCTAGCAATTTCTGGATATAGTTTTGCCAAACTTCTCTCATCTGATACTGCATTGCCACTACATTTTGGACATCCTGTTTTTCCTAATACCCTATTATTAATTTCTGCTTTCCATATATGATTTTTATTTTTGGGACATTGCCACCAAACTTTTTCTCTACTGCCAGATAAAAAATGTTTAGGTTCTAAAGGTTTATTTTTTGAAAAATGCCACTCTTTAGCGATTTCAGGATGCTTAACTGCAAAAGATTCGTTTGGAAGAGGTGAAGGAAAATAATTTAAGAATTTTTTATATACTTTTTCGTTTATAAAATCATTTTCTTGTAAATATTTCTTTATCGATAAATTTAAACTTTTAGATTTTATTTCAACTGTTTTTTGCAAATTTATAAGTATTCGATCTATATCATTTTTAATAAGCCTACTATCACTTACCAAAACATCATTTGAATTTATTTTTTTTAGTGGTTTTTCTCTCACTCTTATTAAGTGAATATTTTTAGCTTCAAAAATAGTATTTTTTTCTTTATCCTTAGAAAATTTATTTTTGTGAAAATATGATCCGTCATATTCAATTCCTACATTAATTTCTGGTAAAAAGATATCTATTTCTTTTTTTAAAAGTTTTTTTCTTGAAATTACTTTTTTAAAAATCGCTTGAAATTCCGATAAAATTCTTATTTCTTGAATTGAAGATTGTTTGAAGCATTTTGGACATCCACTGCCTTGTTTAGTTCTAACAATTATCTGAGTTCGCCAAATATGCTCTGGGAATATACGACATTGCCACCAAACTTTTTTATTGGATTGGTTGAATACTGAATCAGGAGTCAGAGAACCATTTTTTGTTGGATGCCATTCCTTAGCGATTTCTGGATTTAATTTTTTTAGAGATTTTTCATAAATTATTATCTTATTTCCACAAATTGAACAAGAAGTAGGATTTTTTCTTGTTCTTTCACAAATGCTTGCTTGGTATGAATGTGATTTAACTTTTTGACATTGCCACCAAACTTTTTCTTTTGAACCGTAAGAAAAGTCAAAAGGAGTTAGAGAACCATTTTTTGTTGGATGCCATTCCTTAGCGATTTCTGGAAACTTATTTCCAAGTTTGAGGCAAATTTGACATTTATAGATTCTATTTTTTCTCGTTTTTTCACAAATGCTTGCTTGGTATGAATGTGATTTAACTTTTTGACATTGCCACCAAACTTTTTCTTTTGAACCGTAAGAAAAGTCAAAAGGAGTTAGAGAACCATTTTTTGTTGGATGCCATTCCTTAGCGATTTCTGGAAACTTATTTCCAAGTTGTTTTTCATAAGCAATTTTTTTTAACATTGCATCTGAAAATTAAATATTATTTTTTGTTCAACGTATATAGCGGTAATATAACACCCCTTTAGTGATATCAATATGAATCTCCATTTTGCACTGACTTGGTTGATTTCAATTTTGCATATTCTTCTGAATATGCACAATTTCTACAACATGGATTTGCATCTGGAATCTTATCACAATTCATTGTTTCGATCATATTATCTATTTCTTCTTCAACCCAATCGTTATTCCAATCATAAGGAATAAGATATTCATCAAATTTCATTAACTTGTTGAAATTATTTGTTGTTCTTATTGCATTGCAAACTAAAAAGTAGGATGTTGGATGCACATCAAAACCCATTGAAGTTAGAAGATAGGAATAGAAGTCAATTTGTACCTTATATCCTTTGTGATAAGGGTCTTCAAGATAATCTTTAGTAGTTATCAAACCATTTTTTGCCTGAGATTTATACTCTACAATTATCAATTTTTTTGTAATTTTGTCTTGCCAAATATCATCAACACCGCCTGTCAATATAATATTTGTATCTTTATAACGGATTTTTAATCCTCTATGAAGTGCATCTCTCCATGCATCCATTTCTTCATGTTGAAAAGGAACTAAGTGATCTAATTTATTTTCAATAAATAATCTGTGAGGTTTTTGTAATGCCCTCAGATGATCAAATTCTTTTTTTAGTAATAAATCTGTGGTCTCGTTTAGCGTCCATTGTGGAGTTTTAGGAACATCTAATCCAGAAACTCTATCGAGGTAAAAACACTTAGGACAAGTTAAGAAATCCCAAAACTTGCCTCTGCTTATTTTAAAATCCTCTAGTTGATTTGGTTTGTATATAAACTTCTTTTTAACTCTTAATCCTGATGCTGGGACTGGAATTTTTTTGCTGTTTCTTTTGAGATCTATCATTATTTTATACCCCCTCTGATTCACGAATTGCTTTTGACATGTAATATCCAACGCGTGGGGTAATGTTTTCTTTATAGGCCTTAGCGATATTTTTATGCAGATATTGAAAATGCCAAGTAACATCATTTGATCCTCCGTTTTCAACATATATGCGGATTCCCTCTATCCCATGAAACTTCAAATGGTTTACCAAATCATTGATCTCTAACATATGAATCTTCTTCTCTGTAATCAGAGTTTCCTTTAATTGATCTACAGTCCAATCCTGCTTTTCGATTGCAGTTATAAATGCTGTTAATGCAAATTCTTGTTCCAATACGGAATTATTAAAATGTTTCATGAGTGAAATTTATTAATAGATAAAGAAGAGATAGCGCACTTTGGATATTTTTTTCCCCTTTTCCCGGCATATCAACATCAAGTAATTTAACCGATTTTAAAAAGTATCGATACCCAGACTTATTGCAGTAACTTAGTTCTAAAGGAAAATGACATATTTGGATTGATTGTTTTATTAATAATTTAATTAATTAATTCAAAAAAAATGACCCTAGGCATCACCCCAGGGTCATTAGCGATCTTAAGCACCACCCTAAGATCATTTTGCACACCTTACTTTGCACACACATGGATAATCAAACCATGCGTAATAAACACCTTAGTTGAAATTTATTTGTAATCTGGTAATTCCCGGCATATCAACATTTTCAATGATTAAGCAAAATTGATTTGTGTTTAAATAATGTTTAAAAACAATATTCTAGATAAAACTAATTCTTCAAAGTTATAACTTAAAGGATTAAAAGACAAAGCACATTGGATTAGTAATAATCATGAGTTTTAATTTGTCCCTAAAGTTATTTGCTTTATAACCATTCATTTTTGCTTGTTCATAATAATTACATGATTCTCTAATTTCGCCGGAAAAATATTTCCTTCTGGCGTTGGCCATAAGTACTTTATTTTTTGTTTTCTTTTTAAACTCTTCAGAAATATTTGGCAAACAGTTTTCTTGAACCCATAAAGTTGCTCCTTCATTTTTGTTTTCGCTTGCTTTTTGCCAATCAGCACATGCGCCCTCAGCATCTCCAATATTTGATTTAAGAATTCCTCTAATAGCATATGCATTTTTTAATTTGATATTCTTATTAATTGCTTTTGAATAATCTTTAATGGAACTTAATTGATGACCAAGTTTCCAATTCACAATTGCACGATTATAAAAAGCAATGCCATTATTAGGATCAATTTCTAATGCAATATTTAAGTCGTCCCAAGCGCCTGCAATGTCTTTTATTTCATGTTTGGAATATGCTCTATTTAAGAAAGCAAAAAGATTATTTGGATTTAGTCTTATTGCTTCAGTAAAGTATTCAATTGCTAGTTGATGATTATCAAAGTCACTTTGTATATAACCATCTAAAAGTAGTTCTCTTGATCTTTCTAAATCCAGGACATTCTTATTACTTGTTGCAAATATTTCATATGGCACCGAAAGTAAAAATATTAAGAAAGATAGAAGAAAAATTGGTCTAATTTTTTTCATGGATTCTTACTTTTTTAGTAGATCGATTATTTATTATTAGATCGATTAATCTTTGGGATTCAAGTTTAACCTCAGGGAAAATATTCTTTTTAAATAATTTATGCATTTTTTCGGATAAATATCCAAAAGCGATCACTACATGATCCGTATTATGCCTTTGAATGATTTGTCTTGATATTTTCATTCCATGTTTGCTTAAATACTTTTTTATAAAATAAAAATTGTTTTCTGAATCAAATTTAAGCAGCATTAGTTCTTTAAACATTTCTTCTTTGTTTAGTTTGGAAATTTTAAGTTCGAATTTTTTGAGTTCCAGTTCTATTTCATGGGGCATTGCATTTTTTTGGTTCATAATATAAAAATTGACTTTTTTAGATTTAATCGATTTGCATATTCTTTTCTTTCTATCCCGGCATATCAAAATATTTACTGCTCCAAAAAATTATTTTTAATACTCTTAAAAAAGCGGTCATATTCATAATGAAAAAATATTTGATATCAGGTTTAGTTGACTCTTACAGGATTAAAATAAATTTATTTGCTATTTCGCCTACTAATGCGATAAGCGTCTTTCAACAGAAATATCCAAATGCAGAGGATATATATGTCATTCAAGATTTATTTAAGAAATGAAAGTACCTAATAAAGAATTTTTTGAAAAAAATAAAGTCCACCTAGAAATGTTGACTATTAAGGGTGAATGGAAAAGATTAGATACTTTTTATGATTATTCTACAGCAATCAATCATGAAGTAAATAAATATTTTGCAACATATACTGCCCATAGATTAGTTAACAAAGAAGGTAAGATTCTTGAATTATTTGATTCAACATTATTAGAAGATGTTGATAACAAAGAATAATTAATTAAATAAAGATAACTGACGTTAAATAATATTTAATTTCATGTTGTTGTAGCACTTTTATAACACTAGTTCAGTGATACCAATTGGTTTGACCCTGTTAAAAAAGGTTTGTAACACCTATATAACACTAATTTTGGAAGTAGGAACCCAGTGATACCAATAGATTTGGGGTTATGTATGTATGAATAGCGAGTATACAACTTAGTATTTAAACTTAATTGATAGCAACCTTTTTCAATGATGCTAAATTTTTGTTTACACTAACTTTCAACATATAATTTATTTGAGTTTATAAACTACTATGTCCTTTGATTTATCTTTACTAAGCGCAATCTTTTCAACTTTTTCTAATCTTGCCATCAAAGTAGAAAGTTTATTCTCTAATTTTTGATTCTTGGAGAGCATTATTGTATTTTTATTTTCGAGTGATTCAATTTTTGTTTCCATTATTTTTTTATCTTTTATGCTGATTTGAGTGGGTTTTTTGAGTTCTCTGAATTTAAAAACAAATCCTGCTTTAACTATTCCACTATCTAATGTCCCACTGCCATAAGATTTAGATCCTCCAAAAACATAAGATCCACCTGCATTGACATCAATTCTTTCATTCACCTTAGAAGCGCAACCAAAACCGACTGCATATCTGCTGCTGTAAGCACCGGTTCCTACGCCGCAACTTAGTTTCGACTCTTTAGACGTTTGAGGTAATGCAGTAAGTGCTGCTGTTAAAGCAGTTGAACCCGCAACTCCTTCTCCAATATTTTTGATATTAGAGGCATTAGTTGAGATATTAGAAGTATTAGTTGAAATATTAGAAGTATTAGTTGAGATATTAGAAGTATTAGTTGAGATATTAGAAGTATTAGTTGAGATATTATTTTTGTTGGTCGTAACTTGAGCACTGTCCCCACCAGCAGTCACTTCTACTCCGTCAATTAATAGTTTACTACCATCAATATTAATTGGAATTTTATTCCCATCAGCGTCTTTTGCATAAAGAGGTTGAACTTTTGTCCCGTCAGAAAGTGTCTCTTCTTCTGATTTTGTTATTAGAGAATTTTTACCAATATGAATTTCTCCATTATCTTTTTTTGTAATTAAGGGATTACCATCAACATTCAAACCTTCTGCAGTTATATCAATGTCATTCCCATCAGCACCAATTTGAATAGAACCATCAGTATTTTTAGTTATAACAGCAGCACCATCAATATTTAAACCATCTGCTACTACATCGATATCATTTGTATCAGCACCAAGTTGTACTGAACCATCTGATTGTTGTGCTACTATTTTCGACCCCCCCAGTTCAATTGATTTTGTACCATCTGATTTACCTAGAACTGTAGGAATTTTCAATATTTCTTGATAATTAGAGGTGGGATTGGTTGGAGCGACATAGTCACTAGTTGAAATAGTATTATTTTTGATGTCGTAGATGTATTGTTTATCTTGACCAGTTACTTTTAAATTGATTTTTCCTTCAATAGAGTCTAAAGAAATTTCTCCAGAATCAACTTGATACATTTTCCATTGATCTGAAGTCCCAATATCAGAGTCTTGAAGTTGTTGATGTCGTATTAATCTATTTTCTGCACCTGTTAACGAATTATATTCATATATTTCAATGAAATATGATTCGTACCCTGGTTCTCCGCCTTGTGAAGGGTCAGTTGGATCAACATAAGTAGGTTGCCGTACCCATGTTGTCTCATTTATTTTTATCGCCCAAGAATCATATTCGTCTGCCTTTATAGAAGTAGAACCAAAAAGTAAAGAGGATCCAATTAAAGATAATGCTAAAAATCTTTTCATAGAAAATGTTTTGTCTAATCTATTTTGGATCTATTAGATTAAATGTCACTGTTTAATTTAAATATTTAAAATTTGAAGCCAAGAATATAAATCGTTTCTTTGAATTTTTAGGAGTTAATCTTTCTAGAATTTTTATGCTTTATTTAATCTAGTTGTTTACGCTAAGTTAACGCCATTTACCAAATGAATCCGTTTTCGCGTTCTACTATTTCTTTGTTAAAACCTTCTTTACACTAGTTTTAATAGAATAAACCTTTTGACTGCAATGATTTTTAAATTAAATATATATTAATAGCTAATTTATTACTTAAGTTTTAGTAAATCTATTGGCAAATATTCATTGATATAAAGAAACAGTATTGATAGAGTACCAATTACAGAACCTATAAAACCTCCAAAAAAATTTACTAATAATCCAGATTGTCTAATTATTGTTTCTTCGTTTTTTTCTTCTTCAAAATTTGGAGAATCAACTACTTTTAAGCGCTGATTGGTTGTTGGTTGTTTAAGTTGTTGGTGTCGGATGAGGGCTTCGAAATCAGGCATGGAATTTGTGAGGCGATTGAACAATAAGCAGACCAGCCCGTCATTCGACGAGGATCTGATCTACCTATATCATCTACAGCTTCAAATACAGCACTACCAGAGGCTTCTGCTTTATCAAATGCTGAAAGTAAGGGTATAAATGTATCAAAAACATATAAACCAAAATTTTCTAAAGCTGCTTTTGCTTGTTGGGCTGCTTTTTGCTGTCTAAAATCAACTTTTACTATTACCACAGCATGGTTAACCTTTAAGTTACTTAATAAATTCGCTAGTTCAACAGTTAATTCCACTGATCTTGCTTTTGCAGTTGTAGGTAAGATAACCAAATCTGAACCATAAGCTAAGTGTTTAAGTTCTTCTTGATCACTGCTAGCCTGCCCATCAGTTATTACAATTTCTGATGATCTTGATGCTTTAGCGGCTGAACTTACGGGGAAAACTGGAAATGGAAGATTACCTCTTGATGCGTAAGCTAATGCAGATCTATTCTTGTCGGCATCGACTATGCAAACTTTTTTACCTTCAGAATGCCAAACACTAGCAAGGTGAATACTTGTGCAGGTCTTGGCTACACCTCCTTTTTGTCCGCAAACGGTAATGAACAATTTTTTATTTTTATTTCTTTTACTTTGGAGAATAATTTCTTAATGTCAAGAGAAATTGATTTTTAATGCTTTAAAACTTATTTTTTGAAATATTTCAAAGAGGTTAATATTTTTAGATAACCTTATAAAGTTCCTTATTTAAATGGGCTAGTGAAGAAAAGAATTGGATTAGGTACTTGGTCTTGGGGCAATAAGCTTTTTTGGAATTACCAATCTAAAAATGACGATGATTTACGTGAGACATATAATGAAGCGTTACGAAGAGGTTTTGATCTAATCGATACTGCAGATTCTTACGGTACTGGGAATCTTCAGGGTAGAAGTGAATTATTGATAGGCAAATTTTTACTAAATACTCCTTCAGTAAAGAAAAAAAGAATTCAAGTAGCAACTAAACTTGCACCTTATCCCTGGAGAATCGGTGACAGAGGTTTTAATAAACCTTTTTTGAAAAGTTTAGAAAGACTTAATAATAAATTAGATATAGTGCAATTACATTGGTCAACTGCAAAATACAATCCTTGGCAGGAATTAGGGCTTTTGAATAATCTTTGCGATTTAAAAGATCAAGGCTTTGATTTTCAAATAGGCTTATCAAATATAGGCCCTAAAAGATTAACGAAATTAATTAATTTCTTGGCAAAAAGAGATCATAGCCTGAAAAGTGTTCAGATTCAGTTTTCTTTGCTTGCTCCTGATTTAGGAAAACAATATCAGGTAAAAAAAATTTGCGAAGAAAATAATATTGATTTTTTTGCTTATAGCCCTTTGTCCTTTGGAATACTTTGTATTGATCCTGATAAAGAAGAAAATAAAGAAAAAAGTTTTATTCGTAATTCTTTGTTTGAAAACTTTAAACAACCAACATATGAATTGCGGCGGTGTCTAAAAAGAATTGCGCATCAAAGATCAGTTTCTCAAGCACAAGTAGCAATTAATTGGTGTTGTTATCAAGGAACTATTCCACTCGTTGGAATGCGAAAAAAATCTCAAGTTATAGATGTATCGAATGTATTTAATTGGAATTTAAATAAAAATGAATTTAAAGTACTTCAGGAAGTTTCAAAAAATTGTTTAAAAAAAATGCCTAAAAATCCCTTTTCTAGTATTTAATTAAATTTTTAGTTAGATATATTCTTATTTTTTTTTATTTGACAACTAATATTCCATAGTTCAGAGGGAAATTTTTCACCAGTGAATCTAATAACTTTAGGTTTGAGATTTATTATCAAGTCATTTAGTTTTTTACTAGGTTCCATTTTGCATGATTGGAGTTTTTAATAAGATAAATTAATTTAAAACTTATCTTCTCAGTATTTATACTTATAAGTTTAAAAAAATTTCTTTTAATACAAGCAATTGCAGCAATATTTACACACATATAAATTATCTACTACAACTTCTTGGTTATTTAAAAAAGTGGAGTCCTTTCAGACTCCGCGTACCATTTGGTTGATAAGGCTGATATGACCCCATCTCCTTTAGGATCAAGCAGCAACTGGTGCTGTTTGACGGGAGAAACTAACGATTTTGTTAGCGTTTGTGTTTTTGCTCTAACCGAGCCGGCTTCAGTCATCTTCCTTATGCCCCGTCGAAACCATTACAACCCCAAAAAGTGGAGTTGAGCGGAATCGAACCGCTGTCCGAAACATCGGTTGAGATCACCTAGTCCAATTGGACATTTATATTCTGACAGGCAAAATGAGTATTGAATAGTTTTTTTATTAAGTTTTTTCGTATATGAATATAGTCGCATCAGCTCCAGAGGGCCTAGAGAAATACTTAGCTGAAGAAATTTCAAATTTAGGTGGATTTAATATTAATATTTCTAAAAGATTTATTAATTTTGAATGTGATTTTGTCACTTTTTATAGAGTTCATTTTTATTCCAGATTAGCTTTTCGTTTTTATAGGGAAATTGCAAGTTTTAATTGCTATGACAAGCAATCTTTATATGAGGGGGTAAAAGATTCATTTGATTGGTTAAATTGGTTGCACTTTGATAAAACGTTTAATGTTCAAGTAACTGGGAGAACATCTTCTTTAAGTCATACTCATTTCACTGCTCTTGAAGTAAAAAATTCTATAACTGATTTGCAACAGGCAGTTTGGAATAAAAGATCAAATGTTTCTTTAGATAATCCTGATTTTATAATTCATCTGCATTTAAATAATAATAAAGCAATTCTCAGTCTTCAAAGCAGCGTAGAAAGCTTACACAAAAGAGGCTATAGACCCGCTATTGGAAATGCTCCATTAAAAGAAAATTTAGCTTCTGGATTGATAAATATGACTCAATGGAATGGCAAAGTTCCATTAATAGATCTTATGTGTGGCTCAGGAACTTTTTTAATTGAGGCAGTCAACCAATTCCTTGGAGTTCCCATAAACATTGATCAAGTATATCTTTTTGAGAATTGGTTGGACTTTAGGAAAGATATCTATCTTAATGAAAAAAATAAGGCAAAAAA
>QCBJ01000014.1 GCA_003281645.1 Prochlorococcus sp. AG-347-G20
CGCTAGTCCTCCAGATCCAGCGCCAAGAACAATTAAATCAAATTCAAATTCCAAGACTTTTTTTAATCAATTATTATAACGTTAGTTTATATCTTTAATTCAAATAATGAACGGGATTTTGACATGGGATGATTTAAATAAATTTGAAGTTGAAGATCTTGATAGAGTTCATGGCATAAATAATTCCTACGCTAATTTAAGATTATTTAGGCATAGTGAAAATGATGTATTAGTTACCCTCTACAGGGATAGACATTCTTGGTGTCCTTACTGTCAGAAGATATGGTTATGGCTTGAATTCAAGAGAATTCCATACAGAGTCAAAAAAATAAATATGTTTTGCTACGGTCAAAAAGAAAGTTGGTTCCTTGAAAAAGTCAGATCGGGGAAATTACCTGCAATTGAATTTAAAGGGCAAGTTATAACTGAAAGTGATGATATCATAGCTTTTTTAGAAAATGAATTTGGAGCACTTGGATCTTTTATTACATCTAGTCACCTTATCAAAATTCGAGAATTAGAAAGAGAAATTTTCAGATCCTGGTGTAATTGGCTCTGCCGAGAAAGCTTTAATTTTATAGATAACTCTTTAAGAAAAAAAAGATTTAAAGAATCCATTTCTAAACTCGATGAAATCTTAAGTATGTCAAAATCAGGGTTTGTTGATCCATCAGTATCTAATACGGGTGAAATAGAGCCAGGTGTTGGAGATATAATTTTTATTCCCTATATGGAGAGAATGAATGCATCACTGATTTATTTTAAAGGGTTTAATTTAAGATCTAATTACCGTCATGTTGATAACTGGCTTACCCTTTTTGAAGGGACAAGTGCTTATAGAGGCACTCAAGGAGATTTTCATACTCATTCTCATGATTTACCCCCACAAATGGGAGGATGTTATAAAGAAAGCAATGAAAAACAGATTACTTTCTCTAAGCTAATAGATACTGGGGAGGGTCTAGGTAATTATGAATTAAATAAAAAATATGATTCAAAATATTTCGCAAAAATTGCTCTTAAAAGAGTGATAAAGCATAAAGATAATTTACTAAAAGTAAACCCATACAATAAAGAATCCTTTGATGAATCATTGAGATCAGCTTTGACTCATATGATCACAGGTGAAGTATTAATCCCTAAAAAACTTTCAGGAATCTCTTTAAGATACTTAAAAAATAGAATCTCAGTTCCAAGAGATATGCCAATCATTTCAGCGAGGTTATTAAGGCAATCATTAAATAAAATTGAATTGCTCAGTGATATCAATGAAATAGATGAGATACCTTTCAGGCATAGATATGATCAAGATCCTATAAATTTCATTTCTAGTTAATATTAAAACTATAAATTTTTTCTTGAATCTATTTGAAGTAAATCTCTGATTTTTTGAACTTGACTTGCAATATTTGGATCAATAGATAATTTTTTTTCAACTTGTTCAATAGCATACATAACTGTTGTATGATCCTTGCCCCCAAACTCATCTCCAATTCTTGGTAAGCTTAGATCCGTCCCATGCCTCATAAGATACATGCCTATTTGTCTAGCTTGACTTACAGGTTTTCTCCTACTTGAACTGATCAATTCATCAGTAGAAACTTTAAAGAAATCTGACACTTTATTAATAACTTGTTTGGGAGTAACAACTACTCCAACACTATTCGGATCAAGCATTGGAGCAATTGATTGGACTGTCATTGGCAAGCCTGTTATTGATGCAAATGCAACAGCTCTAGTAAATGCTCCTTCCAATTCTCGAATATTCGAAGTGAATCTTCCTGCTATAAATTGAATTAAATCTCTTGGAAGACTCATCCTCTCTTGTTCTGCCTTTTTTTGAAGGATGGCTGTCCTCGTCTCAAGGTCAGGTGGTTGAATATCTGCCGTCATACCCATTGAGAACCTAGAAATTAATCTCTCTTGAATTCCGGACAATTGATTTGGTGGTCTATCACTTGCAATAACTATTTGACTTCCCGATTCGTGAAGAGCGTTAAAAGTATGAAAGAATTCTTCCTGTGTATACTCTTTACCTTCTAAGAACTGTATATCATCTATTAAAATCAAATCTACATTTCTATATTTATCTCGAATAGCTGTCATTCCATCTCTTCGAATACCACTTATAACATCATTAGTAAAAGTTTCTGTAGATACATATTTAACTTTTGCTTCTGGATCAATTTCTACTCGATAATGGCCTATTGCTTGCATTAAATGAGTTTTACCGAGACCTACTCCACCACAAATAAATAATGGATTAAATTCTCTCCCGGGTGATTCGGCAACGGCTAAAGCTGCGGCATGAGCTAACCTACTATTTGGACCTACAACAAATCTTTTAAATACGTAGCGTAAATTTAAACCATTAGGATTTTTGAATTGATTTTTTGAAGAATTATTTTGGTTATTACTAGAAAAAGATCTTGTTTTATGATGAACGTTCTGTTCGTTAGGTTTATCTTCATTTGTTAAATCGCTGCTGGTATTCGTTTCAGATTTAAAAACAACTTTTACATCATGACCGCAGATTTCCTTTGCAGCTTTTTCAATAGTTTCACAATAATTCTTTCTTAACCAATCACTAGAAAATGTATTTGGAGCGATTAAAGTTAATAAGCCATTTTCAAAACAATTAAATTTAGCAGGCCTTATCCATGTCTCAAATGAAGGCTTACTTAAAGTTTTTTGAAGTGATTGTTGAACTTCCGCCCAAATAGGATTAGTTGCTTGCAAAGTTTTATTCTCTAGATTATTAATCTAGTTGGAATTTAATAATTGGCCATTATCAAATCACAAGATCACGACAAATTTAAAATTATTTAACAAAGTATCGACTAAATTAATAAAAATAATTTTTATATTTTTTAATAAGCATATAATTATTTTAAATTTCATTAAATTATTGAATAAAACTTTACTTATTATCATGGCGAAATGGCATGGTTTTGGAAGATGCAAAACAAGATTATCAAAAGACATAGGTAAAAGTAATTCGGCGAAAGTGCAGAGTGTAATGACCAAACACACAATTTCAGTCGCAAAATTTCTTCAAGAAAATAAACTGATTGATATTTCTATTTCCATAACTGGTTTAGGAGTAGGAAATTGTAGAAAATGGTCTAGAGAATTAGGCATCAAAAAATTTAATTTGCAGGGGAAAGGCTGCTTGGGAGAAAAAATGAAACGGCAAATAATTATCAATAAAAAATTTTGTGCAAGACATAAGATCAAAAATATTATTTTTATTGGTACTGACCTTCCAGATTTATGCCATCAAGATTTATTGAATACTCTAAAAGAGCTTCAACACAATGATCTTATTTTAGGACCATCTAACGATGGAGGATATTGGCTTATTGGTTTATCAGAAAAAATAATGTTATCTCATACATATTTACCTTTTATCAACATAAAGTGGGGGACAGAAAATGTTCTTCAAAATACAATTGATAATTTTGCTTCAAAAAAATTAAAATATAAGTTTTTAAATAAAAAAACAGATATAGATACAATTATTGATATTGAAAATAGAAAGTAATCGACTTGTCAAAAATTTCAATTATCATTCCCACTATTAATGAAGCTAGTAATTTGCCATTATTGCTTTCAGACTTGTCAGGTATTCAGAAAGAGGGCGAAATCATAATTGTTGATTCTGGAAGTGAAGATAAAACTATTGATGTAGCAAATATTTATGGAGCGAAAGTATTTATATCCAAAGAAAGGAATCGAGGTTTACAATTAGATATTGGAGCTAAAAATTCAAAAGGAGAGTGGCTCATATTTTTACATGCAGACACAAGATTAACTCATGATTGGTTTAAAAAAATAAATTCATTTTTAAAGGGAAACAAGAATAGTATTTACTATTTTGAATTCAAAATTAATCACAAAAAGATAATTTATAGAGTTCTCGAAATTCTCGTGAATTTTAGAAGTAAATTTTTTAAACAACCGTATGGTGATCAAGGTTTGATAATTCATAGAAATACCTACCTTAAGAATAATGGTTTTAGAAAGATACCTTTAATGGAAGATGTAGATTTTTTAAGGAGATTAAACAAAAAAAAAGATTTAAAACAATTAAATTTACCTATTTTTATAAGTTCAAGAAAATGGGAAAGAACTAATATTTTTCTCCAAGCAATTAAGAACTGGCAATTCAGAAGAAGATGGTTAAAAGGCGAATCGTTAAAATCTATATACTCTGAATACTACAAAAAATGATTAATTTGCATACCAAAAAGCACATTTAGAGCCTCTAGGTTCTAATGTCCAACCTTGTCTTTTATAAAATGAAACCACTTCGGCATCAGCAAAAAGGGTTACTTTAGAAATTCCAATATTTTTCAATTCTTTTAGGACATATTTCATTAACTCCTTCCCCAATCCAAGACCTTGATAGACAGGGTTAATAGCCACATCCCAAACTGTTGCTTCTAGAATTCCATCGCCAGTGCATCTTGCAAATCCTACTAGTCTGGGGAATTTATCATCATGACGCCATAACCCAACCACCAAAATACTGAAATCTAAAGCTCTTTTTACCCTCCTTATAGGTCTTCTGCTCCAACCAACAGTTTGCAAAAGTTGATCAAGTTCTATTAGATCTAAATCTTTATTTTTACTACATACAAATATTTCTTCTTTATTTGTTTGAGTGAACTCATAAGAATTTAAACCATAGAGATCTATCAGCTCTTCTCTTGATAAAGTGTTTGATTTTTTTATTAACGATCCTTGATTTCTAAAAAATCATTAAAAATTCACGAATCCTTTCTGTTGAAGCTCAGAGAGCTGAAAATATAAACCCTTTTTAAGTCTCAATTCACTATGTGTTCCCTCTTCAACTAATGATCCCCCTTTTAAGACTAAAATCTTATCAGAACTTTCAATAGTGGCTAATCTGTGAGCTATTACTAATGCTGTTCTTTTTGACAGAATTCTCTCAAGATCTTTCTGCAAAGTAGCTTCTGTAGAGGGATCCATAAACGCTGTTGCTTCGTCCATTATTAAAACAACAGGATTTCTTATCGCTACTCGAGCTACTGAAAGAAGTTGTCTCTCTCCAGAAGAGAGATTTCCACCTCTTTCTCTTAGTAAGGTGTTCAAGCCTTCTGGTAATTTTTGTAATAAATTATCTAACCCTAATTCATTACAAAGATTTTCTAATTCAAGATTGTCTACATTGGAATTTAGTTTTAAATTATCTGCGACATTTCCACTAAAGATAAAGGTATCTTGCAAAACTACTCCCAACATATTTCTAAGAGTTGCAATAGGAATATCTTTAATATCTATTTCGTCGATTAAAATTTGGCCTGACTGAGGCTCATACAATCTACATAATAGTCTTATTATTGTGGTTTTACCTGAACCAGTTGGGCCTACAAAAGCCACATGCTCTCCTGGATTGATCTTGAAAGATAAATTCTTTATAATGTGTTCTCCTTCGTTGTAGAAAAAATTAACATTCTTGAATTCAATTTTGCCCTTAAATTTTTTATTTACATTTTTAGCATTTTCTAAAAAATGTTTTGCGGAAGTAGAGTCCTTAATCTGTATTTCTTCATCCAATAATTCGTTAATTCTTTCTACAGCTGTTAAACCTCCTTGTATTTGGGTAAATCTTTCTGCAAGCTGCCTAAGAGGTTCAAAAAGTCTTTGGGAATATAAAATAAAAGTTGTTAATGTTCCTAAACCAATATTTCCAGAAGTAACAAGATAACCTCCAACTGCTAAAACCAAGGACACTGCGGCAAGAGAAATCCATTCTATAAATGCCGAAATACTACTGTCATAAAAAATTGTTCCATTAACTGCTTTCTTATAAGCAACTCCAGTTTTGGAAAATTTCTTGCTATTAAAAGCCTCTCTTCTGAACATCTGAACGACTTCTAAACCTTGAAGATTTTCTTGAAAATCAGAGTTGAGTTGGGACAATTCTTCCCTTACTTGATAATTGGCTCTTCTATAACGTTTTTGAAGCCAAATAATAAAATATGAAACTGGGATTTGAGTCAAAAGTAATAAAATGGCAAGCCCTCGATCAATCGACAGCATTGTCAAAGAAATTACTATCAGACTGACGAAGTCAGCAATAACTCCAACTGCCCCACTACCAAAAACCTCGGCTAAAGCATCAACGTCATTTGTTAATCTCGTTAATAATTTCCCTACAGGCATTTTATCGTGATATTTAAGAGATAATGATATTGAATGATCAAAAAGTTCTCTTCTTATTCTTGCTGTCAAACGTTGTCCCACTGCTTGGATATTGTAAGTTTGGTATCCCTGCAGAACTAATCGGAATAATACAGTTATAAATAAAGTTAGGATTATGGCATTTATTGACTGTCCAAAGAAAGTTTTACTTAGCCAAACATCTGTAGTTTCGTTCTTTAGAATAGTAATGGCTTGACCAACTAATAATGGTTGAATTGCTCCAGAGAAAGAAACAGGTAACAAAACTATCAAGATTAGATAGATTGTTTTTTTATCTTTAGTTAAATATTTACCTAACTTTTTAATCCTTCTAAAATCTTTAAAAAACATTTAGCTAATCTTCTATAAACCATTAGTTGATTCTATTGATAAAATAGTATCTCTGAGATGATTATCATCTAACCTCATAGATAAAGGATTTCCAATTAGTCTTGCAGTCGAGTAATAAAGATCATCTATTTTAATTAAACCATTCTCTTTAAGAGTCTTTCCGGTTGCAACCAAATCAACTATTGCCTCTGCCATACCTGTAATAGGACCAAGCTCTACTGATCCTGTCAAATGAACTATTTCTACAGGAATGTTTAATTCTTCAAAATAAGATCTTGCTGTTTTTATAAATTTACTTGCTACTTTACAATTCGCTGGAAGATCAGTTGGTTTTGAATAATTGCTATTTTTCTTAACCGCCAACGACATATGACAACCACCAAATCCTAAATCTAATAACTTTGCGACTTTTAATTCAGATTCTCGTAAAACGTCATACCCAACGATACCCAAATCAGCCTGTCCATAACTTACATAAACAGGCACATCTCCATTTCTTACTAATAAAGCTTTTGCCCGTTTGCAATTTGATTCAAAGGTTAATGATCTATTACTTTCGTCTAACGCATCAGAGAAATCTAACCCAGCTCTTTTAAAAGTTGAAATTGAATCTTTTAACAGACCTCCTTTTGGTAAAGCTATAGTAAACATAGATCAATTTCTTCCAAAGATTCTTCATTCTAAGTTAACAATGGAATTTAATAAAGCTCGCAACATAATCGGACTTAGAGTTTTAAGTGATAACGTTATTTGGTTAATGGTAAAAGATAAATCCGTTGTAGTTGTAGATCCATCTGTTCACGAACCAGTTATCACATATATTAATAAAAACAATTTTCACTTAGAAGCTATTTTGCAAACTCATCATCATTCAGACCATATCGGAGGGACGAAGTCTCTTATTGAAAGATGGCCAAATGTAAAGGTGATTGCTTCCTCCAAAGAAAAAAAGCGAATACCATTTCAAAACGTATCTGTAGTAGATGGAGAAACTTTGAATATTTTAGGTGAAGAAGTAAAAATAATTGAAGTATTAGGACATACAAGCTCACATATTGCCTTCTTTTTGAATGGGGAAAATCCTGTTCTTTTTATTGGTGACACATTATTTTCTGGAGGCTGCGGAAGAATTTTTGAGGGAACTTATCAACAAATGTATTCTTCACTAGAAAGAATCAAATCTTTACCAAAAAATACTCTCATATATTGTGCACATGAATATACAAAGGCGAATATATTGTGGGCATTGAATCTCAAGCCAAAAGATCAAGATATAAAAAATAAACTTTCGGAAGTTGAAAAAAAACTTTCTCTTAATGAATTGACAATTCCATTTTTACTTGATGAAGAGATGAAAATAAACCTTTTCCTAAGAGCAAAAAATTTAGAAGAATTCACTTTTTTAAGAGCAAATAAAGATTTATGGGTTTAAATTAATAGGTATCTTCTTAAACAAATGTCTCCCAAACAAGTAATTAAAACATCAAATGCTCCAGATCCAGTGGGACCTTATAATCAAGCAATAAAAGCTGGAAATTTTATCTATTGTTCTGGTCAAATTGCAATAGACCCAGCTTTAAATGAAATAACATGTTTAGGTGATATAGAGAAGGAAACTACTCAAGTTTTAAAAAATCTCGCAGAAGTTCTTAAAGCTGGTGGAGCCAAAATAGAGGATGTAATAAAAACAACTATTTACTTAACGGACTTAAGTAATTTTCAAATTGTCAATAAAATATATAGTGATTTTTTTAATATTGAGAATCCTCCAGCAAGGGCTTGCGTGGAAGTTTCATCTCTACCGAAAGGAGTTTTAGTTGAAATAGATTGCGTCGCATTTCTAGATTAATTTCTAATTATTGAGAAATTTGAAATATAAACCAATTGTGCACCATAGTTGTATAGATTATTAGTTGATAATTCATCTTTGATCTATGTCAGCAGCAAAGCTTAATATAGATGAACTAGAAGCAGGTTATCCTTTATTTTGCAAAGCTCTTAGACTATTAATTTTAAAAGGAAACTCAGTTAAAGATATAGAAAAGACAGTTTGCTGGAGTCATCTTGAAACTTTAAATAGATGTCTACCTGGTAGATATAAAGCACCAACATATTTAATGGCTTTAATAAAAAGAGATATTGCAAAGCCAAATAATTATTAAAAAGGATTAATCTTCCAAATAAAATTTATCAATATCCATTGAAAAGTTTTTTTCCTTACCTGATATTTCTTTATTATCTAAAAATATTGAAAGACTTACAAAATTTTTACCGAAACTGATATTTGGATAGATATCCCTTTCTTTACATAATTTCTCAATTTGCCCCATGAATTTACTAATTTTTGAGTATTGATCAAATTCAAATCTTTTTTCAATCCTCAAAGGTGATTCTCTTTCATTCCACATTAGATTCTTTTTTTCAAGACTAATTACACTATACCTTCAACACAGTTTCTCAATAAAATTTTTGAAGTTAAAATTTTTAGTCACTCTCCCAATAATCAATAATACCGCCAATTGTTAAATCGGTTTGAACTTCTGGATTAGGACATGCAAATCTTGCGGCAGATCCACTAGAAGTAAAAACCCAGTTACCTTCTCTAGCTCCAACAGGATCAACAGCAACTAATTTCTTTCCTTTATTATTTTCTAAAATTCGTAAATTCATATGACCTAAGCCAGCGACTCTTTGAGTGCATACCATCCTTCCTAATACCTTCATAATTTCCATAATTTATATCCTCCTTTTTTATGACTTATCAGGATCCCAATGATCAATTATTCCAACAATCGTTAAATCGCTTGGATAAGATTTGCTTCCTGCTGCTTCCCTGGCAGCAGAACTTCCAACACAAATGACCCAATCTCCTGGCTTACAGCCAACAGCATCAACCGCAACTTTATTAGAAGAACCATCTAATACAACCTGCAGATGTTTATGTTCAAAACCAGGAATCCTATTTGTAGAAACGAGTGGTTTTATAACCTTGCAAATTAACATAATTAGTGAGCCTCCTCTGTTTTTTTATCTAAAGACATTCCAATAATTTGGGCGGAATGAATTTTGTCCCTATCTCTAATAGTAGAGCAAGTATGTAACAAACCTTGATCAACTAAATTTTTATATCTAATTGATATCGCATTATTAACTCTTTCACAATCTTTTATTGCCCTCTCTTTTGCGCCGGGTACTTTGCCAGAGTAATCAAATCTTATTACTACCGGAATAGGTAGATCTTGAGAAACATTTAATCCAGTAAAAATCTTCACTCCTACATCTAAATCTGGAGCCCCTTCTTCGACTGTATCTAAATGAGCAAAATAAGTTAAATTCCTGAGATGTACTTCTTTAAAACCTATACCAACTCCAATAAATCTTTCTGCATGTCCAATATCTTCATAAGAACCATTATGAAAACTCTTAACATAATCAATTTGAGAAATATTATTGACAATTAATTTATACGTAAATTTTTCCAGACCACTGAGTTTATCTTTTGAAGATTGTTTAGAAATTATTTGACAAATTTCTCTCTCTGCATCCTCTTGTGAAAAGTTTATTGTTGAATTATAAATTTCTAAAGTAGAAATAGTTTTTTCTAAATCAATCCCTCCATCCCTTGTTGATAAATGTATTTTTAATGAATCAGTGTCTGTATCAAGTCCAATTAACATTAAATCTACAGAAGCTCCGCAGCAAAAGCTATTCTCTACAGCTTCTTTGAAAGCATATAATTTATTTCTACCTTCTTTTGCAGCTAACTCATCGTTACTCCCATGAGCTGCGCATCCCTGATGCAAAGGATCAACAGAACTAAAATGATAAGTTACAACTTTTAAGTACCTCGTATCTTTATGAGATTCATTAGGAATATTCTCTCTATATCTTTTATGTTCAGTTTTTACCCATCTATTTACAGTATTTTCAATATCAAATAGTGCACCAGCGTGGGATCTTCTTCTTACTGAACTAAAAGGTATTCTCATTACATATGCGACTGAATGAGCTAATCTTCCATCTGAACAAGGAGTTATATCAAGTAAATGAATCCCACAATCTAAAAGAAATTTTTCAAAATCTTCCGCACCCTTACTTCCAGCAGCACCTTCAAGTGGATCATTTTTAAAAAAATTGTCGCTAAATTTCTCATGCTGTTTGAAAGCACACCATGCATATAAAGCTCTCATATCAAGAGGTTTAACCCAAGATTTATCTAATACATGTAGGGGTAAATCTATTCCTAAATTTTTTCTTGATATTTCCTGAGCCTTATTTATAAAATCTTCGTGATGTTGCGTTCGAGCAATTTCCTTGAGAGTTGGAACAATTTCGTCAAAATCACTTTTTATTTTACTTTCATACCTAATTAGATTTTCATTTTGGATATTATTGGTTAATTTATGAGACTTTCCAGGATTTCGGAAATTATTTGATTCTTTACTTTGTATATGGATATTTTCAGTAAAAGTTTTCATTGGAGCTGTTGGCCCCAATGTGAAGTTCTTGGCTTTAGCCAGTCCTCTTAAAGGCATTATTTACTTAACCTCTTGCACCACCTGAAAAGGTAACAAGTTGTCCTTCACGAGTATTACCACTTGATCCAGTTATCAAGAAATCTGGTTTTTCTGTTTCGTCATTTCTTTTAACTTCCATAGGGGGCATTGCACTCATGAATCCTGCTCTTGATGGATTTCTCTTTCTAGAAGAAGCTCCCTCTGTGCCTGTTACCTTATCACCACGATCCCAATCGTCACCAGTTACGTTTCCTACTGATTGTCCTTCACCAGTAATCCTTGATGCGACTCTTTTTTCTGGTGTCTTTGCAGCACGGTCTGCCTCTTCAATTTCCATTTTTTGTTTATAAGTAATATTTTTATTCGGTTCAAATCTAAATTTTTCAGTACCAGTGACCTTATCAACTGCCATATCAAAAGGTCCTGTCACCTTAGAACCATTTTCATATTCATTACCCGTAACACCTTGAGTATTTTTTTCAGAATATTTATCTCTTGATGGTGATTTAACAGAGAATTCCTTCCAAGAGTTACCTGCTGACTTTTCCGGATTCGCATAAGCCGTATCATGTGGAGGATTATCACAAGCTTGTGAGAGCTGATCTCCACCAACATAGGGAGTTCCTGTTAAATTTTTACAAGCACCTTTCTTAGCACCTGTCATTAGTCCGCCAATTCCTGGTTGCTGTCCTGTAAGTCTGGCATTTGAATTATTACCAGAATTAACTTTTGATCGGGATTTCATATCTTCAGAAATCTCAGTACTACAATTTTCATTAATCTGATCTAAGCCTGCGTATGGTGTTCCTGTTAACACTTTGCATGAACCTGGTTCATCTCCAGTTACTATTTCTGATCTTCCTGTCATAGTGCCGCTTATTAAATTTGACTTTGAAGAAAGACTTAAACCTACTTTTCTAGCTTCTGGTTTTGGTTTTGAACCGCAAAACTTCTCGTATTGTTGAGATCCTATGTACTCATCGCCAGTTACATTCTTACAACTCCCATGTTCATTGCCTGTCATATGGTCTGATCTTCCAACCCCTGTACCAGTTACATTATTCCCATTAAGAGTGTTGTAAATACCTACTTTTTCAAATGCTTTACCTTTTGGATTTGGCTCAGAGCCAAGATATTGATCTCCAGTTAACTGATGTCCAGAACCTGATTCATCTCCCGTAACTAGGGTTGATCTACCAGGAAGTGATCCAGATACTTTTAATCCATCGGTTGTAGTACTGTGTTTAACCTTTGAAGGATTTTTAGGAACATCACCACAATACTTCTGTGATTGATTAGAAGATACATATTCAGTACCTGTAAGATTTTTACAAGTCCCTGGCTCATCGCCTGTGACCCTGTCAGATCTACCAACTTCATTTCCAGTGACTTTATTTCCTGATGTTGTTGCAGTAACAGTAGATCTAAGAGGTTGTTTATAACTTGGTCTATCTTGACAAAATTGATCAACAACTTCTGCTCCCATGTATTGGGTGCCAGTAACTGTTCTGCATGTACTTGCTTCATTACCTGTAGTTTTTACAGATCTATTAGCTTGTGTTCCAGTCACTATTTGACCTGAATCAGTTTCACTTTTACCAACTTTCCAGCTAGCATCTGCAATATTTTGTTTGGCGCCATTTTTATTTGGACCACATGGTCTACATTTACCATTACCTTTTTTGCCTGTAGCACCAGTTTTACTCCTTAACTCTCTCACTCTCTGAGAAATTTCTCTACTACTTAAATCTGGGTCTCCCCTTCTAGCTAAAGAAGCGGCACTGGTATTTTGTTTAGTTGCTGATTTACCATGCTTAGATTGAGCTTCTCTTCTCGCTAAAACAATATCTCTACTTGTATTAGTAATAGGCTTTCTCTTCTGATTAATTCTTCTATTAACTTTGGGTTTTAGGGACTTAGATTCTGTACTAATTGAATCCAGACTTTCTTGATTTTTATTTATAGTTGATTTAACTATTTTTACAGGACTTTCTTTTTTAACATCCGTACGGGTTCTATCGGATGAAGTTATAGCTGATTTCCCATGGGTAGACATTGCTTTTCTTCTCTCTATTACTAATTCTTTACTAGATAAAGTTGTTGAAGAATTTCTGTTTACCTGAGTTTTTGGAATATGTTTTGTAGCTGGTTTAGAAATATTATGATTATTAGGAGAAGACTGAGTCCCAGAAATATGTATATCTTGAGAAGATCTAACTCTATCTTTGGTAGTTGAAGAATAAGCAGCAGCTTTTTTACCGCTATCACTCATCGCCTTTCTTCTTTCAAGTGCAATCTCTCTACTGGTTTTTTTTGACATAATCTTCAAGTTTGAAATTCTTTAAAAACTTTTTTGAAAAACTTTCTCCAAAAAATTTTTTGGAGAAAGATATTTACTACGATAAGTAGCTTTAACGTCCTTGGAAAACTACAAAAGCTGTTCCTTGACTTTGAGTGTAAGCATCGTATCCGATGATTCTTACATGATGATCAGGGTATGCTCTATGGCATGCCTCTAATTCGCTCACGATCAAGTTAAGATCTTTTTCCCCAAAGAATGGGAGTTTCCAATAAGACCAATAAGTTTGCATACATCCACTTGGATGAACATGCTCAATAACTGGACTCCAACCTTGAGCAATTATGTACGCAATTTGGTCATATATTTCTTCCTGGGTCATCGGTGGTAAGAAACCGAATGTTTCCAGGGTTGCAACTGTTTGATAGTCGCTTACTGTGCTCTGGAAAGGCATAATTAATCAAAATGTGAATGTAGTTACTCGTAAAAACGAGATTTTAATAAGTTTGAGGAGAATTAATCTCCTCAATTGTGAAACTTGAGTTAACCCTGAACATCAAGCTTGTCGACAGTGTCAAACTCGAACTTAATTTCCTTCCAAGTTTCTAGAGCAATAGCTAATTCAGGACTATGCTTAGCAGCTTCCATAAGAATGTCTCTACTCTCTTTTTCGATTTCGCGACCAGCGTTACGGGCTTTTACACAAGCTTCTAAAGCAACTCTGTTAGCTGCAGCTCCAGCAGCTGAACCCCATGGATGACCATGTGTTCCTCCTCCGAACTGAAGACAGGAATCATCCCCAAAGATCGCTAGAAGTGCAGGCATATGCCAAACATGGATACCGCCTGATGCGACTGCAAATACTCCAGGCATTGAACCCCAATCTTGATCAAAGAAGTTACCTCTTGATCTATCTTCAGGAACAAATGACTCTCTTAAGTTGTCAATATAACCAAGAGTTGTTTGACGATCACCTTCTAGTTTTCCAACCACGGTTCCAGTATGTAATTGGTCTCCTCCAGATAATCTCAAACATTTTGCAAGAACTCTGAAGTGAATACCATGCTTTGGATGTCTATCAATAACAGCATGCATAGCTCTGTGAATATGCAAAAGCATGCCATTTTTACGACACCAATTAGCTAATCCAGTATTTGCAGTAAAACCACCAGTTATATAATCATGCATGATGATTGGCATATCTAGCTCTTTTGCAAATTCAGCTCTTTCATAGAGTTCTTCAGGAGTGTTAGCAGTACAATTTAGATAGTGACCTTTAACTTCTCCAGTTTCTCGCTGCGCAAGCTTAACTGCTTCTGCAACAAACTCAAATCTTTCTCTCCAACGTTGGAATGGTTGAGAATTAATATTCTCATCATCCTTCGTTAAATCAAGACCGCCTCTAAGACATTCATATACAACTCGACCATAGTTTTTACCAGATAATCCTAATTTAGGTTTGATGGTACAACCAAGTAGAGGTCTTCCGTATTTGTTAAGTCGATCTCTTTCAACTACGATTCCGTTTGGCGGACCACCGCAAGTTTTAATGAAAGCAATTGGAAATCTAATATCTTCTAAACGTAGATGTCTTAGAGCTTTAAATCCAAAAACGTTTCCTACAAGAGATGTTAATACGTTTGTAATTGAGCCTTCTTCAAAAAGATCTAAAGGATATGCAATAAAAGCATAGAAAGCTTCAGGATCTCCAGGAACGTCTTCGATTCGATAACAACGTCCTTTATAAAATTCTAAGTCTGTAAGTAACTCGGACCAAACTGTTGACCAAGTACCTGTTGAAGATTCAGCGGCAACAGCTGCTGCGACTTCTTCTCTTGGAACACCTTCCTGACCTGTACATTTGAAACAGGCTAGTAAATCGGTGTCTAGGGGCACATATTCTGGAGTCCAGTAGGTATCTCTGTACTCCTTTACCCCTGCGTCATACTTCTTACTCATAAGGATAAATTTAGGTCTGTATAGGGAAAATAATTATTGTGCAAAATTTATAAATCTTGCTTTAATTAATTAGTCCTTTTGACCAAGAAATTCACCGTTACCTAGAGCAGGTTCAACTTCTCTATGAGGACGAGCAATAATGTGAGCTGCAACTAAACCGTCACCAACTCTTTCACAAGCATCAGCACCAGCTCTTACAGCTGCGTTAACTGCGCCTGTTTCGCCTCTAACTAAAACTGTGACATAACCGCCACCAACGAATTCACGACCAATTAGGCGAACTTCTGCTGCCTTTGTCATTGCGTCTGCTGCTTCGATTGCAGGTACAAGTCCGCGTGTCTCGATCATGCCGAGAGCGATACCCATTGTTTCTGTAGCCATTGTCTACTAAATACTAAATGTGGAATGTTCAATTCGAAGAATGCTTCATTAAGTACTTATAAGTCAAGCGTTTTCGACAAAATCTCCATTAATGTTTTTTCTATCATTCATAAGTTAAACTTATCACCCTTGGTACTATTGATATGTCAATACTTATGCAAATTAGTTAGTGCATCAAAACATACTGTTGTGTTAAGAAAAAATTTACATTATGTTATTTCCGTACGAGGCAGGCCCTGTCTATACAGGTGTGGAATGTTCAACCTTTCCTGTCTCCGTATCAAGCTTTGAAGTAAGATAATATTCACAATAAATTTTTTATATTATTTTGAACCTTCCAGTTCTAACCATTGCGAGTGGCAACCAAAGAAAGGTATCTGAAATTTCAGAAATGCTGGATGTTTTGTCTTTAAAGGTTGAGAGGCAACCAGAATATTTAAATGTCGAAGAAACTGGGAAAACATATTTTGAGAATGCACTACTTAAAGCAAAGGCAGCTTCTCTAGAAACAAAAACTTGGGCATTAGCTGATGACTCGGGTCTTGAAGTAGATGTTTTAGATGGTCGACCAGGAATTTATTCTGCTCGATATGCCAAAAATAATGATGAGAAAATTAAAAAATTAATTAATGAACTTTCTGATAGTCCTTATAGGAGTGCAAGATTTATAAGTTGTATGGTTTTGTGCGATCCCTCAGGAAACTTAGTTAAAGATACAACAGGAATATGCTGGGGAGAAATTCTCAAGAACCCCAAATATCCTAATGGGGAATTCGAATCAATTTTTTGGGTTAAAGAAGCTAATTGTGTTTACGGTGAGCTCTCACAATCACAACTAAATAAATTAGGGAGTAGAGGTAAAGCTGCAAAAATTATGTCACCTTTTTTAAAAAAAGAGATAGGTTTAAGTTAAAAAAGGTTTAAATAAAAAATTCTCAGTAATTTGAAATTTCATCAATTGCTCTAATAGCAGCTGCTGCTGCTTCTTCTACATCTCCTTCTTTCCCTGCCAGAGTTAATCTACCAAAAGCACCAACTGCCTTTACATCAACAACAGTTATATTTGATGCTTTTTCTGCTTCATTTGCTGCTTTTAAAACATAACCAGCCGGCTCAGTTTCTAAAATAAACATACTCATTCCAGATTGAATCATTGATCCACTTCTGTTTTGTCTATTTATTAAAACAGCATGATCTGGAGTAATAGCTCGAATAACTTCTGTCCAACTTGTTGAAGGTTTGGTCCTTTTTCTAACTTCACTACCAATAGCATCTAGAACAACATCCCCAGAATGCAAAACAGTACTTTGATCTTTATGGTAAAGGGCAAGAGAACCAAATGCTCGTTCAACGATCATCTGTCCAAGTCTTACATTACTAGCCTTTAAAGCGATATCAGTAACTCTATGAACGGCCATTCCAGGTGAAACTTCCATCCAAAGGCATGAATCTCCAGGAATTGGTAAAAAACCTCTACTAACAGTTCCCATATATGCAGCCAATTGAGGCTGAAGAGAATCTAAAAAAACATATGTTCTTAACTCAATTTGTTCAACTTGACTTGCTTGTCTGGATACCAAAGACTTTTCTGAATCAGTTGTAATAAAACAGCTTGCACCACTGGTCTGAGATTGCACCTCAGATCCTGTGACAAGAGAACTACCTTTCTTTCGTTCCCCTCTGTTTAAGCTAGAAGTTGGTTCCATTGAGGCGACTATAACGGATAATGGTTCATTTTTTCTATTAAATTTACTTGCATGCTTACCACAAAACGATAACTTCAAGTAAAAGATATTCATTTTTATGGGAACTTCTCAAAAAAAAGAACCAAATGTTTCTGGTACTGAAAAAGAATTAACTCCTGATCAAACTCTTGGATTAGTTAGCCTAAGCTTGATGCAAAAACTATCTCAGAAAGACCCATCTTTTAGTTGGTTAGAAGAAGATAAAATTGAAAAAGTAAATCTTAAGAACCTTAGAGATAGATTAGAGTTAACGCAATTAGCTATAAA
>QCBJ01000015.1 GCA_003281645.1 Prochlorococcus sp. AG-347-G20
AAGCTGTAGCCGGAATTCTTGCATCATGTTATGCATTTGTGAATTTAATAGCTAGACCTGCCGGAGGATTAATATCTGACAGAACAGGCAATAGAAAAAATACAATGGGATTCCTAACTATGGGATTAGGGTTTGGATATCTATTGATGTCTTTAATAAAACCTGGAACTTTTACAGGATCAGCAGGAATTCTTATGGCTGTATTTTTAACGATGCTTTGTTCATTTTTTGTTCAATCAGGAGAAGGTTCAACTTTTGCTTTAGTTCCCTTAGTTAAAAAAAGAGTTACAGGACAAATAGCTGGATTGGTTGGGGCTTATGGAAATGTTGGTGCGGTAACTTATCTAAATATTTATAGCCTTTTACCTTTATGGATGGGTGGAGGTAAAGATCCTTCTCCAGAAATAATTGCTGCTTCAAATAGTGCCTTCTTCCAAGTTTTAGGTATAGCAGGATTAATAGTTGGATTTTTCTGTTATTTCTTTTTAAAGGAACCTCAAGGATCATTCGCTGATGCTTATGAAGGGGAAAAAGCTGAAAATTACGTTTAATCAAAAACTATTTAGATATTTATAAAAGAAATTTTATGAATTTTACTAAAAGTCAATGCCCATATTGCGGTGTTGGCTGTGGTTTAAAAATGAAGCCTAAAAGTTCGGTTTCTGATGATAAATGGTTAGTAAGTGGAGATAGGGATAGTCCTTCAACTCTAGGTAAATTATGCGTAAAAGGAGCAACAGTATGTGAGACTTTAAAAGACGGGAGATTAAAAGAACCACTTTATAGGGAAAATTTAAATGAAGAATTTAAAGAAATTTCCTGGGACGAATCATACGAAATTCTGAAAGAGAATATTTTGAGTTCTATAAAAAATTATGGACCTGATTCAATAGCTATGTATGGTTCAGGTCAATTTCATACTGAAGATTATTACGTAGCCCAAAAGCTTCTCAAGGGAGCAATAGGCACAAATAATTTTGATGCTAATTCAAGACTATGTATGAGCTCAGCAGTAGCTGGATATAACAGAAGTTTTGGCTCTGATGGGCCACCTTGTTGTTATGAAGATATTGATCATTGCTCTTTAATTTTATTAATAGGGACAAATACTGCAGAATGTCATCCCGTTCTTTTTGATCGAATTAAAAAACGTAAAAGAAACGTAAATGATAATTTAAAAGTAATAGTAATTGATCCAAGAGAAACTGAAACTTCATCCATAGCAGTTTTTTACTTACAAATTTCTTCTGGAACAGATCTATTTTTATTAATTGGGATTGCGAATTATCTTTATAAGAATCAATTAACTGATCAAAATTTCATTGATAAGTCGACCGAAAGCTATTTTGATTTTGTAAAACATATACAAAAATGGGATTTAAAAAAAATAAGTGAAATTTGCAATATATCCGAGAAAACAATTATTGATATTGCAAAATTATGGGGAGAAAGCAAAAATGTTCTAAGTCTTTGGTCGATGGGTTTGAATCAAAGGCAAGAGGGTACAGCAGCAGTAAATGGGCTAATAAATCTTCATTTAATGACCGGTCAAATAGGCAAAGAAGGTTCTGGTCCTTTTTCCTTAACTGGCCAACCAAACGCTATGGGTGGGAGAGAAGCAGGAGGACTATCGCACCTTCTTCCAGGATATAGGTTTGTAAAAAATAAAATAGATAGGAATGAAATTGAAAAAATATGGGGGTTCCCTGAGGGAAAGATATCTGCAAAACAGGGTCTATCTGCATTTGAACAAATAGAAGCTATAAAAAAAGGATCTGTGAAAATTTGGTGGATTGCAGCCACAAACCCTTTGGTGAGCATGCCTAATTTAAACTTTGTAAAAAAAGCACTTTTAAAATGTCCTTTAATTATCCTCAACGAATCTTATGAACAAAGTGAATCAATTAAATATGCTCATCTAGTATTGCCCGCAGCTCAATGGAGCGAAAAAGATGGTGTTATGACAAATTCAGAAAGAAGAGTAACCCTTTGCCCATCTTTCAGAGAATCGAATAAAAATTCAAAACCAGATTGGCAAATATTTGCTGAATTAGGACAGAAGATAGGCTATTTCAAACAATTTGAATATGAATCTTCATCGGAAGTTTATGATGAATTTTTAAAAACTACTACAAAAAGATTATGCGATATGAGCGGATTATCATATCAATTATTAAAAAATCATGGTCCTCAACAATGGCCTTATCCTAAAGACAGCGTACCTAGTACATCTTCAAAAAGATTATACGAAGATGGTTATTTCCCAACTGAGACTGGCAAAGCAAATTTTTGTATTGATGATCCTATTGGGTTGGCTGAACCCCCTTCAGATGAGTACCCACTAATTTTGACAATTGGAAGATATCTAAGTCAATGGCATACAATGACAAGAACTTCTAAAGTTCAAAAACTTACAAAAAAGAATCCAGAACCGTTATTGGAAATTAATTCTAAAGATGCTTTATCTTTAAAAATCAAAAATGATGAAATAGTAAAAATTAAATCCAAAAGAGGGGAAGTTCAAGCAAAAGTTCAGATTACTGACAAAATTAAAGTAGGTACAGTTTTTTTACCAATGCATTGGGGTTTTAGTCAAAAAAATATGTGTGAAGTAAACTCTTTGATGCATGAAAAGTCATGCCCGATATCAAAACAACCGGAATTAAAAGCATGCTCAGTAATAATTGTTCCAAACTAGGCAATAATCTTATTTCAGAATCTCATCAAATGCTCTATCCAAATTTTTGTGTTCATGACTTGGTCTAACTAATTTGCAAAAAGCAAATCTATCTAATTCGCTTAAATTTCTCCATTTTTCAACTGAAATATTAATTCCCCTTGCTAGTGCAGATTTTAAAACTTGGTCAGGAACTTTATTTTTATTTTGCCAAGGTTGATTAATTGAAATTTCTATTTCTTTTGCTTCTCCATATTTTGAATTAGATGTAATTTCTCTTAAAAAAGTTTTTAAATCAATGAGATCGTTTTTTGAATCTGGCCAATCTACTATCTTATTTTTTTCAATTAGATTAAAATCTTGCCAATGAGTAAGTTTTAATTTTATTCCAATCAAATCAAGTTTCCTTCTTACACATAAAGGAATGCATCTTAAGTCTTTAATAAAATCATCCTCGAAATTAAAATAATGATTTGATTGATTGTTAACCAAAACTAAATTGATATTTTATTAATAAATTAATGCTAAGTATAAAAAATTGATATTAGCTTTATTAAAAATTTTATTTTTTGTATTATTGAATAAATTGCTAAATGGAAATGGATAAATCTTTAACTCATATTAATGAAAGGGGAGAAATGAACATAGTTGATATTTCAGATAAATTAGAAACTAAAAGAGAGGCTTTAGCAGAAGGATATATTAATTTAAACAAAGAAATATTAGAAAAAATAAAAAATGAAAAAATTAAAAAAGGTGATATTTTTGCAGCGGCTAGATTTTCTGCAATAAATGGTGCAAAAAAAACCTCAGAACTTATCCCTCTCTGTCATAATTTATCATTGAATAAAATCACAATTGATTTTGAAATTTGTGAATCAATGAAAGCAATTAAAATTATTGCTTTTTGCAAATCTCATTCTAAAACAGGCGTTGAGATGGAGGCTCTTACATCAGTTTCAATTGGTCTTCTCACTCTATATGACATGCTCAAAGCTTTAGATCCTTTTATGACTATTGATAATATTCGCCTTTTAGAAAAAAAAGGTGGTAAAAATGGAATATTAAAAAGAAGTTAAGTACTCACAATAATGGGAATTGATATCAATAATCAGGGTCTTTATTTAAACGATGCTATTAAAAAAATCTTGGAAGAGATGGATACTTTAATAGTGAATAATGAAATTTTACATAAGGAAGAGATCAATTTAGAAGAAGCACTTGGAAAAGTTTCTATGGAGGAAATCTTATCTGAGGAAGATATGCCAGGTTATAGATCATCAGTTATGGATGGATATGCGTTAGGAGAATCAACTAAAGGAAATAAATTCAAAATTGTAGGAGAGTCTTTTCCCGGAAAGCCATTTAATGATCTTCTTAAAAAAGGTGAAGCTGTAACTATTAGCACAGGTTCATTTGTTCCAGATAATTGTTTTTCTGTGATACCTCAAGAACAAGTTTCTTTAGAATTTTTAAACGGAAATGAGTATATTGTTAAAAAAGAAACATCATCTAATAACTCTTGGATTAGAGAAAAAAATGATCAAGTATTTAAAGGTGAAATATTAATTAAGAAGGGGGTAAAGATTACACCTGGGATTTTAAGTAAATTAGCAAGTTGTGGGATAAAAACCATAAAAGTTAGTAAAATTTCTAAATTAGGTTTACTAATTACTGGAGATGAACTTATCAAATCAGGGACTGCAAGAAAGAAAGGAGAAATATGGGAAAGTAATAGTATTTTGATAAAATCAATTGCAAAAAATCTTGGATTTGAAATTAATGAAATTCATATAGAAAAAGATAATTATCAAAATATTAAAAATTCTCTTAGTAATATTTCTGAATTTAATGATGTGGTTATTTCAGTTGGTGGGATATCAGTGGGTAAAAAAGATTTTTTAAAAGATATTATTAACGAGTTAGGAGAGATTAAATTTTGGAAACTATTTTTAAAGCCAGGAAAACCCTTTGCTTTTGGATTGATAAACAAAAAAATTCCCTATTTTGGATTACCTGGGAATCCCGTTTCAGCAGCTATTACTTTTATCCAACTTGTTTGGCCCGCACTTCAGAAACTTGAAGGAATTACTAATATTGAATTCCCTCTTAGGATTAAGGTTAAGCTGAATTCTGATTTGAAAAGAAGAAAAGGGAGACCCGAATTGCTTAGAGGAAAACTTATCGTTAATGAAGAAGGTGAATTAATTGCAGATATTTCTGAAGAACAATCCTCATCAAAGATTAGTTCAATATCTAATTCAGATTTATTAATAGAAATACCTTCTGAAATTGATTTTTGTCAAAAAGGAAATTTATTATGGGCACAACTTTTAAAAAATAATTTTTTATAATTTAAATCCTAAGTCAGTATTCTTTTTTACCCATGAGGATCCTTTGAAAGTCCATTCTTTTTTCCAAAAAGGAACTTTGTATTTTGTAAATTCAAGTATTTCTTGGAGATATTTATTTGCAATGCCTCTATGATTAGCACTTACTGCTATTAAAATAATGGGCTCGTTAGGGTAAATGAAACCTATCCTGTGCAAGAGAAAAATACATAAATCATCCTGTTTTTCAGAAATTTTCATTAAATATCTTTTAATATAATTTTCGGTCATTCCTTTATAATGAACAATTTCTAGTTTCTTTAAATCATTTCCAAATTGATCAGAGGGCCTTACTCTCCCAATAAAAAATGAGTTTGCTGAATTTTTATTTACCTTTTCCCAAAGTTCGAATTCTTTATAAGGATTAAAAGTCTCTTCTAGGATTTTAAATTTTATTCTTAAATTATCCACCGGTAAACATTGGCATAAATGCCACCTCATCATCCGGATTAATCATCGCATCCATATCTGTAATTTCTTGATTAATAGAAACGATAATATTATCTTGCGGTAAATTAGAATTAATTAAATTCCATACAGAAAAAACCTTCATTTGAGACCCTTCAATTGTAAGAAATTTTTCATTCCATCCTAGATCTTCAGCGATACTAGATAATAAAACCACCTTAATTTTGTTAGATTTTTTTGTTTCCATCTATAGTGATCTAGTAACTAATGGTTTAATTTTAAGTGGTTTCTATAGCTTTGCTTACTGTTTCTGATACTCGTAACACAAAAAATGATGAGAGTGGAAATTATCTCCTTCACGAGGCTGAGAGATCAGGACACAATGTCGTTGATAAGATAATTTGTAAAGATGATATTTATTTAATTAGAAAATATACGAGCGATTGGATCTCAGATCCAAATATTGATGTGATTATTACTACAGGTGGGACAGGAATTACAGCTCGGGACGTTACTCCTGAAGCTATTAGACCTTTATTAGATAAAGAGATTGATGGTTTTGGGGAGACTTTTAGATTTTTATCATTTAAAAAGATAGGAACTAGTACTTTACAAAGTAGGTGTATTGCGGGGTCTGCAAATGGTAAGTTTTTATTCGTTTTGCCAGGATCTAAGGATGCTGTTATGACAGGTTGGCAAGATATAATTTCTTATCAACTTAATCAAAATACAAAACCTTGTAATTTAATAAATCTCATTGATAAGTTAAAAAAATAATTCTCTAGTTTATTTATTTATTAGAAATTGATTTGAGATCAATTTTTGATTTTTTATGCATTTAAGTAGAGAAGGATCTTTTATCTCATTTTCTAATTTTGATAATTGTTCAAAACTATTATCATTCCAAATGCTCCCTAAAGAAAAAATTGCATATTTAGCGATTTCTAATTCTTTATTTAAAGAATATTCATAGAGTAATTTACAAACTATTTCGCTTTCTCTTCTTTTTAAAATAGAGATTATCTTGTAGTTGATTTTGAAATCATCGTAAATTTTTATTTGATCAATAAAAGATAATAATATTTCATCAGTTAATTGATGAGCTTTGAAATGGAGAATATTAAGGCCTGCAATCCAAAAATCTATTTCGCAAATATCGAATATTTCTCTAATTAATGTAAGTTCGATTTCTCCTCCCCAGGGCTCTAAAGCATTAATTATATGAATATTTAACTTATTATTTTGATAGAGATTTTTTAGTAAAAGATCTTTTGCATCTTTTTCATTTGTTAATTTAAGGGCCTCAATAAATTCAACTTTAAGGCCAAATTTTTTTATCATCTTTTCAAGTAAAAAATAGCCTTTCCTTTCTTGCATACCTATCTTTTCCGTAATAACTTTGCGTATCTCAAAAGATAATTTCAATGAATAGTAGGAAAAAAGAATATCAAGATCTAATTTTTTTGAACCTAATCCATTTAAAACTTCTAATATTTCAGATTCACTTTTGCTCATTAATATATTTTAGGTTTTTAACTTTGCATTAAACTTGTTGATTAAAATTTCTTTGATTAATTTATAAATTTCATGTTTACTAACTTTTTTAAATTCGGTTTCACCTAAAGTTTGCAGGTGATCTTGTCTTCCTCCAATACTGACATTATATCCATCCTCAGTTCCTCCCCCCTCTTTTTTTACCTTTGTACCAGTCATACCAATACCACCCATATGAGCTTGTCCACAATTATTTGGACATCCTGTCCAGTGGATTTTAACCTCCTCTGATAATTCAAGTTCTCGATCTAATTTTTCAGAAATATTCCTTGCTATATCTTTGGTATTTGCAAGAGCAAAGCTACAATAACTACTCCCTGTACATGAAACAGTACTCGCAGAAAAATGGGATGGATTTAATTTGAATTTATTAATAATTTCTTCATTACCAAATTCTTCTAAAATGTTATCTTTCAGGCCAACAATAATTAGATTTTGATCTTCGGTTAGTCTTACTTCACTCTGTCCATATTTTTCACTTAATCTTGCAATTTCTTGTATGTCTTCTACACATAATCTTCCTACCGGAATGTGTAATCCAGCAAAGTAAAGATTATTCTGTTTTTGTTTATTAATCCCAAATAAACTTCTTTGTCTTTCGTTGAAAATTGAGCCTGGATCGTTGGATAAAGTTCCAAATTTTTCTTCTACAAGTTCTCTAAATTTTTCGATACCTATAGAGTTCAAATAATATCTAAATCTTCCTTTATTTCTTAGAAATCTATCTCCATTATCTCGCCAAAGGGAACAAATAATTCCAGTTATTTTGCATATATCTTTTTCTTCTACCCAGACATCTAGAGGTATAGCATAAGCATTCAAAGTTGCTGATAAAATTCCTCCTACCCAGACACCAAAGCCTAATATTCCATTTTTAAAAACAGGATGAAATATAAGATCATTATGTAGAAGAAAATTATCTTTTGCTCCTGCAACTGCAGTATTCCACTTCCTTGGTAAATTCGAGAATTCGGGGTTGCCATTACCAGAATTTGTTAAGTAATTTTCTAATTCAGAAGTATATTTTCTTGTATCTATAATTTCTTCAGGATCAATTCCCGCTAGTGGATTACCAGTAACATTCCTTGGATTATCCATTCCAGACTGAACGGATGTAATATCAACCTCTTTAAGTCTTTTAATAATATCTGGTAGATCATTTATCAAAACCCCCCTTAATTGAATATTTTGCCTAGTTGTTATATCTGCAGAACCGTCTTCTCCATATCTAGCGACTATTGACGCGATTACTTTCAACTGATTAGAGTTCAGAATCCCATTCGGAACTCTAAGCCTCATCATAAATCTTCCAGGAGTTTTTGGTCTCCAAAAAAGGCCATACCACTTTAAGCGCATTTGCAAATCTACTTCATCCATCTCTTCCCACCCTTTAAGAGCGTAATAATCTAACTCTTCAAAAATTTTCAGACCATCTTTCTCCGCCTTTTGCTTTTCAATCTTATTTAATTTTTTATCATTTAAATAATATTGCATATTAATTTTCCATTCTTTTATTCTTATGAGATTTTAGACAATTTAATGTTTCCTCATATACAAATGTCAATAAATATTGATTATTTATTTTTAACACCGAATTCCATATTATAGGAAACTCTTAAGTTCATAAAAACATAAAGGCTTTTTCTTGGCCGGATCATTTATCCGTAATTATGAGATACTTCTGTCCACCCTTTTTGGTGCAGTTCGTGCCACTTTTCCCAGGCTGAATCTATGTTGAGTTTTTCAGAGGATTTGTAACCTCCAGGTTCTCCAAGGTGATTTGTGTAGAAAAGATGAGTATGAATTTTTAAATTAGGTTTAGGAGAATTTTTGCATTCTTCGAAAAAGATAATTCTGCTGCCTTCGGGATTTAGTAGGCATCCGTTAGGTTTGCTAGTGCTACAACCAAATGAGTACTTAGGATCCATACTTTACCTTTAATCGGCCGGTTAATTATTGATACGTTTGTACCATAAATTATATCCTCCTTGTTTTGCTGTCAATCCTTTTAAGGTTAAGTACTTATTTACTAATAGTTATTTTGTTTTTTAATAAATAAGATAATTTCTTTAAGTTTATGAATTACAGGGAAGATCTAGAAATCAAACTACAAAAAGTAACACTTGCAATGCAGGAAGTTGTAGATGATATCCATAAAACTGAACCTGAGAAGCAAAGAATAATTTCCAAACTTATTGAATTTAAAGAAGCAATCATTTCAAAGGGAATTGAACTTAACATTGAATTAGAGGCAGCCTAGAAATATTTAATATCTCATGAATGTTTAATAACTTTTAGAATAATGTTATTAACAAAGAAGGGTTATTTATCAAATGCAGCCTGGTACTTTTGAATTATTGATCCTAGTATTTATCTTTTTAGGTCTTCAAGCCTGGTGGATTATCCCAATAGTTATTAAGAATAATAAATTAAATAATAGAGGTAAGGATTTAAGAGAGGAAATTAAGCAATTAGAAAAGTTATATAAAAAATAAATTAGTTTATTATTTTTGCAAACTACCTATTATTAGTGAAACTCAAATATTTAATGAAATTAAAAAAATTTATTCCAGTTTGCTTCCTTTTTATTGGGACTTTAGCTTTACCAAAATCTTCTCTTGCAGAAGAAAAGGTTGAAGTTATACCTATTATTCAAAGTTCAAAAGGACTAAGTGGTAAAAATTTTAATTATCTAGAGGGTAAGCCTGAATTAAGACTCTTAAAAGTAAAAATTCCAGTTGGCTTGAAAACTCCAATTCATACTCATCCTTCCCCAATGTTGATTCATGTCACCAGAGGAAGATTAAAGCATGTGAGGGGTGAAGAAATTAATTTTTTTAAAGCAGGTGATGCATTTATAGAGAGTAATAATGGGGGGCCCCACTATGTGAAAAGTGTTGGGAAGAAGCCGGCCATACTTCACGTGGGAGTTGTATCAGTAGTTGGAATGCCTACGGCCATAAATAAATAAGATTTTTCTCAAAGTTGTTCTATCAGTATGAGGATTAAACTTTTATGAAGAACAGCTGTAGTGAGATACTCCTCCATAGTTAAAATACTGGCTTGGCTTTAGTCGATTATATTTTTGATCTATTTCTGAGGATTGTTCTATATATGGATTGCTAAAGACATCCTGTAACTCTTTTATTTTTTTGTAATTTCCTTTTTCAGCTTCTTCATATGCGGGAACGACCATCCATTCGCGCCAAGTATAGACTGGATTAAGGGATTTCATTGATGCTGATTTCGCTTTAATATTTCCCTCTTTCTTCAAGATTGATTGCCAGTTTTGAAGCCATACTTCCCACCTATTATTGAGCTCGTCGTTAATTGGTAGATAGAAACAGTCTTTTAAAGAATCTAAGTTATCAGGGATTTCAGAGAGTTTGCGGAACAAAATTGTATAGTCTGCTTTTGAAATGACCATGAGATTAAAAAAATCATTTATTAGAGCTTCGTTGTAATGTTCTAAACCAAGCTTGTTTGCCCACATTTTCATCAATTCCTTATTCATTAATTCAGAAAAATCCTTTTCGATTTGATCTAACTTTTCTTGATCTTGTTTGCTTCGTGAAAGTAACGGACTAAGAGATGAACAGAATGTTTTAAAGTTGATTGCCGCTGCAGAAGGCTGGTTAAAAAATGAGAAATGTTCACCTCCCCCTGTCCATGGTTGAAATCTTGGATCAAATAATTCACAGAATCCAAAGGGGCCATAATCCAAGGTATAACCACCCGCAGCACAATTATCACTATTGAAATTACCCTGGCAATAACCAACTCTCATCCAGTTGGCTATAAGTGATATAAGTCTTGATCTGTATAAAGAAGCCAGTTTTATTACTTTACTTTCAATTGAAATCTCATATTCAATTTGATCTTTATAATTTCTATCAATTAGATGTTGAACTATCATCTTTAGTTCATTGAGCGCCTCATCATGCGCATTATTACGAACTCGTCTTGCAAAAAGTTCAATCTGGCCTACACGTAAAAAAGATGGAGCGACTCTCGTAGTAATTGCCGCTTGATTATCAATCATGATATCAGGTTCAAAATATCTGGACCCTTTGGAATACCACGGTCTTCTAACTATTTCTGAACGTGAGACATAAAGTGTTAAAGATCTTGAGGTAGGGATTCCCAATGCATCCATTAATTCCTGTGCGAGAAATTCTCGTACGCTAGACCTTAAGACAGCTCTGCCATCTGCTCCACGACAGTAGGGAGTTGGACCTCCTCCTTTAAGTTGCATTTCCATTCTTTTCCCATTGAATAAACCTTCAAAAACAGAAATTGCTCTGCCATCGCCATAACCATTGCCGGTGCCAAAGGGACATTGTTGGGTATATTCAGTTCCGTAAATTGATAATGCATAACCTGTTGCCCAACCAACAGGACTCATTGGATAATTAGCAACAGAAATATCACCTGAGAAAAAACGACAAAAATTCTCGTCTTTAGTAAGATCTGAGCTTAGCCTTAGTTCTTTAAAAAGTTTGTTGCTATGGGAAATATATTCTGGTTCTGGAATAGCAGTTGGCACAACTGGTACATAATGACCTGAATATATTGAACGCGGTTTGTGATCATTTCCATCTTTTGTTGATTGAGGATCTGCTTTAAGAGAATTCATAAAAGAATAGTCAGATAGTTGAGAAAATTCAGAAAAATTTTCTGTAAGCTTTCCTTTTAATGAATCAGATTTTGTTGACATCAAATTTGTTATCTATTCTTTTAGGCGCTCTAATTTCTTTAAATTAAACACCTAAATGTATCTTATATAGATTCTATTAGGGATGGTTTTTGGCGATACGTTTGAGATTAAATATAAGTTAAAAGTTAATACTTAATTAAAAAAAAGGATCCGCGGTAAGACCTTTTTTTGGAAAAATTTTTTTGGCTTTTAAAAAATAAAAAAGAACTTCTCCAACACATCAACTTTTTAAACAAGAACGACTGCAAATACTAATATATTGACAAGTTTTTTTAAGCTTGCTTTCAAATAATGCGCAAAAAGTTTCACGATTTAATTTGTTGATCGACTTATACCACCCCCCTTATTTCCGCACTAAATTACTTGTAAAATTTTTTTAACTTACCCAGCCTTTGAGCAAATCAAACACACTGATAAATAGTCCAAAACCAATAATTGGGGGCGCAACCCATCTTGTCATGAATTTCAAATAACGTGTCGTTTTGATTCCTACTTTTGAATCACTAAGTTCTTCATTAAACTTTCCAGGTACTACCCATCCCATAAAGAAAGTAACCAAGAATCCACCAAAGATAAGTAATACCCCTCCAAAAATCGAGTCAATGGTTCCTAGAATGTTTAAATTCAATGCAGAAGGAATACCTGCTAAGAATAGGAAAAGAGTTATAAGCCAAACAGATTTTTCTCTTTTAAAACCAAATTTATCCATTAATGAGGAAACTGGAACTTCCAATAATGAAACAGAGGAAGTTATTGCTGCAATATAAGCTAGTGCAAAAAATGCAACAGCTACAATTCTTCCAACCGCTCCATATGAACCAAGGCCCGTAGGTATTGATATAAATAATGCCCCAACTGTTGATTCAGAAATAGCATCACTTAAACCAAATGTTAAAACAATAGGAAAGGTAATAAGTCCTGCCATAAGACCCACCAAAGTATCCAATGATGCAACCCCAACACTTAGTTTTGGAAGATTACTCTTTTTATTCAAATAGGAAGCATAAGTCACCATAACTCCAATTCCTAAACTTAAAGAAAAGAAAGCTTGTGTAAAAGCATTTCTTATTGTTTGAGGGTTCCTCAATTCATCAAAGTCAAACTTAAACAAAAATGTTTTGTATCCTTCCCATGCTCCTGAAAGTGAAGTGGCCCATATTGCTAGCGATAGAAGAATTATAAAAAGTATAGGCATAAAGAATCGTGTTACCTTTTCGATTCCTTTTTTTATCCCTGATGAAACTATTATGGCTGTAAGAACAAGACTTAATAGGTGCCCCAATAAAACACTGCTACCACTACTAATTGAGCCAAAGAAAGCTTTTGCTTCACTTAAATCTTTTGGTAATCCAAAAAATAATGAATGGAACAAGGTATCTGCGGTCCACCCCATTATGACTGAATAATATGATGCTATTCCCAAGGGAGCTATAAAGAAAAGAATTCCTAATGGATACCAATTTTTCCCAGCTAACTTTACTGGTGCAAGCAATGTGCTGGCAGTAGCGTTTCTTCCCAAAGCCATTTCAGCAACGAATACCGGAAGGCATACAATTAAAACGATTAGTATGTATAGAAGTACAAAAGCAGCACCTCCACCTTGAGAGGCTCTGTAGGCGAAACCCCAAAGGTTACCAAGACCTACTGCGCTACCAGCAGCTGCAAGAATGAATCCCAACTTACTAGTCCATTGTTCTCTTGGAGAAATTTTTGAGTCCAAAATTAAAATCTGTTTTTTATAGTTGATTTATAACCCATAAATAAAAATTAGTTAATACATTGCTTAATAAAAACTAATCTTTATTGAATTATATTTTTTTGCAAAAAGACTTAAAATCTAAAAAATATCTTATTACTGCTATGAACATTGAAACGACTATTCTAGAATTTCAACTAAGTAATACTTTCGAACAATATGAATCTCATATGAATGCTGAGGAACAGCAGTCGATGTTTAAAGAAATGGGCGTTAAAACATTATATATTGGTAAATCATTAGATGATCCTCTAAGGGCAACTGTAATTTTTCAAGGACCAGAAAATGTTCTTTATGATATTTTTATGAATCCTGAAACAAAACCTATTGTTGAAGCTTCAGGGCATATTTATGCGGGTACAAAAATAACTCGATGGATTTCTTAAAAAATAAATCTTTTATGAATTATCAACTTTTAATTGAATCATATTCTTTTGGGACATCCCTTTCTGAGCAAGAAATAGAACTACTAAGTCTGGAACTTGAAACTCAAATCATGAACATTAATATATCAACAGATTTTGGCTGTTTTAAATTGGCCCCCACCCATATTTGCGAAGGTCTAAATTTAAAAAAAGATACTTATTGGATAATGTGCCTTGCTGAAATATTAGATTTACATAAGCCCCCCAAATTTGGAAAAACGAAAAGTGTGGAGGTTTTCGATTTACTTCTTGAAAAAGGACTTGTTATTGGTTAATTATTTAATTATTTGAGTATTAAAAAAATAAGTTGTTTTTTCTTTATTCTGATAGCATTAACCTAAGGTCAGATAAATAAATGAAAGATTCTAATGAATTGATATTAGGAAATATTATTAAGCTAACTAGATCAAGTGAAAAGAAATTTAAACTAGGTGACTTTAAAGGGGCAATTGATGACAAAATGAAGGCTAATGCAATATTGAAATCCAAATCTTGTGATGAAAAAATTATTGAAAAATATAGAGAAGAATTATCTAGATTGTATTCCTCAAAATTTGATCTTATATTTGATCATAAGCTGAAAATTGATGAAATAAAGAGAAAGGAAATAGTAAAAATGTTGGAACAAAAAAGTAAGGGAAAATTAAAAAGCCTTGATTATAAAGGTGCAATAAAAGCCTTTAGGAGGGCAGAAAAATATTTTTTAAATTAAAATTGATTTAAATCTCAGAGATTTTATAAGATAAATCAAATTTATAAGTTTAAGAATAAAAAATAATGAAAGGGTTGATTTTTTTTCAGAATTCGTTTCTTTAAAGATATATCATTTTGGTACTACTCATGGTTATGCCCCAATCTACCTTGGAAAGCTTATTATTTTTTTTGATACTTTCTCTTCTTGCAACGTACATTGTTAATTTAAAGTATTCTTCAAAATTAAAAATACAGAAGTAGTTTTTTTATTTATCTTTTGTCTTAATTAGATTTATTTCCTTGGATCACTCCAAGTCTCTTTGTATAACCAACTCAAAAAAGTAAGAGTGAGTATATTACCAAAAGCATAAGTTATTCCTAATAATGGGTCATAAATATTGGCAATAATCGTCGACATAATAAATATTATTACCCCTGAGATAACCAAATCCTGAATAGGCAAATCCTTTAAATTAACAGAACTAATCATTTGATTATTGTAAATAATAGATTAAAAAATTTTAAACCCAGATAGATAATTATTTACATATTGGTTTTTACTTACTTTGAGTTCTTTTAGGAGAAGGATTAGATTATCATCCTATTTAAAGATCTTTATTTACTAAAATCTTTTTAAAAATATATTAATTAAATAAACATTTTATACATGAGAATGATTTATTTATATCAATTTGAGATTGGGAAAAAGGATATAGTTTTTAGAGTTTGTTTTTAAGGATTTGGAAAACTTTAGTTATTATGAATATCTTAATTCAATTTCATTTCATCCACCGGTGATGATAATAACTACATTAGTTTTCTTTTATATAAGGAGAAAAATTTTATTAAAGGGTGAAAAGCATTAGCAATTTATTTGATACCTGTATTTTTTAAAGAGTCGAAAATAAAATAAAGGAAGCAAATTAAGAAAACAATTACATATATAGAATCCATTTAACTAATCGATGTAATAGAGCTACTTAATCCATAAATGAGAAATATAAAACTTGCAAATGTTACTCCAATCATTACCGTTGTAAAGAGTTTATTTAATTTGAAATTATTGCTTAATGAAAAATCTGCCACAACTAAATTTTTCATTGAATATTTATCCCTACTTTTGAAATTGCTACTTTTAACCAAGCTGCCTAAAATGGGTTCGGTTGAGACATTCAATTCTTGA
>QCBJ01000016.1 GCA_003281645.1 Prochlorococcus sp. AG-347-G20
CTTTTCTTAATAATTCACCAGTAGAAAGGTGTAAGTAAGAATTAGTTTGACTTAGTAATTCCGCTTGAGTCCCTTTCCCTGCTCCAGGAGCTCCTAAAAATAGTAAATGTTTCTTCATTAATTGTTAATTAGTCCCTCATACCTTTGTGATATAACATAAGTTTGAATTTGCTTAGCAGTATCTATAGCGACACCCACAAGAATAAGTAATGACGTTGCTCCTAAACCTTGAAAAGTCTGAATATTTGTAGCTCTTTCTACTGCAGCTGGAATTATAGCTACTGAACCCAGAAATAATCCTCCCAATAAGGTCAACCTATTTTGTATACCTGATAGGTAGTTTGCTGTATTAGTTCCTGGTCTAACTCCTGGTATCGCTACACCTCCTTTCTTTAAATTTGAAGCTACATCAACTGGATTGATAGTAAGAGATGCATAAAAATAGGAAAAACCCAAAATCAAGGAGAAGAATGTAAGAGCATATGGCCATGGATTAGAAGATCCTGGATTTAAACTACTGGCTAACTTTATTAAGACTGGATTACCCGTAACATTTGCAATAGTTATAGGTAAAAAGATTAAAGCAGATGCAAATATGATAGGCATAACTCCTCCTGCATTTAATTTCAAAGGTAAATAACTTTGCCTTGTAGGAAGTAGCGTTGAATTTCCTATCTGCCTTTTTGCACTAACAATAGGAATGCGTCTTGCTCCCTCTTGGACAAAAATGATCCCAACAATTGTCAGTAAAAATACTCCAAGTAAAACTGCTATACCTAAAACATCTCCTCTATCGCCAGTTTGAGCTTTTTCAATGGTTGAACTTAGAGCCTTAGGTAAAGTCGAAACAATATTCAAAAAAATTACCAGTGAAGCACCTTGACCTATACCTTTCTCCGTAATAATTTCACTAAACCACATTACTAACATTGAGCCAGTAACCAAGGCAATTGAGGTTTGCAAGACAAATGTAGTTTCACTTATTCCCTGAATAGCATATTGTCTGAGAATTAAGGAAAAAATTATACTTTGCAAAAAACCCCATCCTAATGAAACATATCTAGTTATTTGAGCAATTTTTCTTCTTCCCGCTTCTCCTTCATTTTTTTGTAAATCTTCAAGCACAGGTAATGAAGCTGTGAGTAGCTGAATAATAATTGATGCGTTGATAAAGGGAAGTATGCCTAACGCGAATATTCCTAAGGTTGAAATTCCTCCTCCAGTAAAAATATCTAAAAAGCCTATTAATTGCCCGCCTTGATCTATAAAACTTTTAAAAGCAACCCTATCAATACCAGGCATGGGGATATATATTCCAAGTCTTACCAAAAGGAGAAGACCTAAAGTAGTTAAAACTCTACTCCTTAGCTCTTTATTTAAAAATAATTGGGAAATTATTTCAGAAGCGCTAGGATTTCTACTTTTGTTGACAAACATTTTGAAGCTTACCTAAATTTTTAGTAAATTTATTTATAATTTATAAGCTCACAGGATCCACCAGCGTCCTCAATTTTTTGTTTTGCAACTTTTGTAAAAGCATGAGCTTGGACTTTTAACTTTACATTAAGTTTTCCATTACCAAGGATTTTTAAAGGGAATTTAGGCTTGAAGATCAATCCTTTCTTAACTAATGAGTCTAGGTTGACAGTATCGCTATCTTTGAAATCATTTAATTTCTCTAAATTTATTACAGAAAAATTCTTTTGATTAATTATTTCAAAGTGCTTTAATTTTGGAACTCTTCTATATAAGGGCATTTGGCCACCTTCAAAACCAGGACGTGTGGGTCTTCCAGAACGTGACTTTTGTCCTCTCATTCCAAAACCACATGATGCACCCTGACCAGCTGCAATACCTCTACCCTTTCTTAATTTTTTCTTTCTCGAGCCAGAGTTTGATTTAAGTGTATTTAATGTTGAAGTCATAATTTTAAGAATAGAGCTGTTCAAGTGAGATGCCTCTCTCCCTTGAGGCAGATTTGTGTGTTCTTAATTGAGAAAGAGCTACCATAGCAGCTCTTGCATTATTCAAAGGTGTTTTACTACCTAATCTTTTTGCTAATACATTTTTTATACCGGCTAATTCTAAAACTGTTCTTATTGAACCACCCGCAATTACACCTGTACCAGGCGCAGCTGGTCTAATTAGTACATTAGCAGCACCATCTCGACCTTTAGATAAAGTCGGTATTGAATTATTTGGGGTTAAGGGAACCCTGACAAGATTCTTTTTACCATCTGAAACTCCCTTTCTTACCGCACCAATGACATCCCCTGCTTTACCAACTCCAACTCCAACTTGACCTTTCTCATTACCTACAACAACAATTGCTCTAAAACTCATTTTTTTTCCACCCTTAACAGTCTTAGAAACACGTCGAATTTGAACAACTCTTTCTTGCCAATCAGAATCTCTCTCTAGATTTTTTGAATCACCTCTTCTATTTCTTTTTCGATCATTACGATTATTCTTTTTTTGTTCTACGGGCATAGCTGCAGGAACGTTATCGTTTTTGGATTGAATTTCTTGTTTTGTTGGAGTGTCAGTCATAGTAAAAAAATTAAGAGTTAGAATTCTAGGCCAGCTTCACGAGCAGCGTCTGCAAGTGCCTTTACTCTGCCGTGATATAAATTACCTCCACGGTCAAAAATTACTTGCTTAATACCTTTTTTTATCGCTCTCTCTGCTAATAATTTTCCAACAATGGAAGAAGAATTACAATCAGCAGATAATTTCTCAGATTTTTCTCTGAGCTCCTTATCAACAGTTGAAGCTGAGCAAATAGTTGTTTGAGCGCTATCATCTATGACTTGGGCATAAATATGGTTATTAGAGCGAAAAACAGATAATCTTGGACGCGTTGCATCTCCAATTAAGAATCTCCTTAATCTTCTATGTCTTTTTTGGGTTTGTAATTTCCTGGAAAGTTTGGTCATTTTTTTAATTCGAATTATTTTTTGCCAGATTTACCAGCTTTTCTGAGAATTCTTTCATCATGGTATTTAATTCCTTTTCCTTTATATGGCTCTGGAGGTCTAATTGATCTGATTTTTGCTGCTTCATTGCCAACAATTTCCTTATCAATTCCAGATACGGTAACGTTTGTATTACTCTCAACTTTGTATGTTATACCATCAGGGGGGATCATTTCTACAGGATGACTATATCCTGCACTTACAACTAGATTTTTACCTTTTACTTGTGCTCTTGATCCAACGCCAACAATTTCTAGTTTCTTTGAAAAACCTTGAGTAACCCCTTCAACCATATTAGCAATTAAGGCTCTACATAAACCATGTCTCTGCCTTGAATATATTTTGGTTGTTGTTGGAGTTACGACAACAGTATTATCTTTCTTATCAAAACTAACTCCCTCAGGCATGAGACGTTTTAACTCACCCTTTGGGCCTTTCACTGTAACTGTTAGTCCATCAAAATCAACTGTAACTTTTTCTGGAATTAGTACTGGTGTTTTTCCGATTCTTGACATGATTAATTCTCCTTAATAAACATAGCAGAGGACTTCGCCTCCAATGCCTTGCTTCCTAGCATCGCGATCACTCATGACGCCTTTAGAAGTTGATATTATGGCTACTCCAAGACCTCCAAGAACTTTTGGTAAACCCTTAGTATTTTTATAAATTCTCAAACCAGGTTTACTAACTCTCTGCATAGATCGAATAGTAGGGAATTTATTTTTACCACTATATTTGAGGCCGAGTATTATTTGTGATTTATAACCTTCACCTTCCTCATTAATGTCAGAGATGAACCCCTCTTTTTGAAGTACTTTAGCGATACTTAAGGACATTTTTGAACCAGGGATTGTTGTGGTTGTATGCTTTTTTTGACTCGCATTTCGAATTCGAGTAAGCATATCTGAAATAGGATCGTGATTTGACATAGTTTTAATTTAATTCTTACTAAAAGGCATTCCTAACTCCTGCAAAAGAGCTTTACCTTCTTGATCTGATTTTGCACTAGTGACAATAGTTATATCCATACCTCTTATTGAATCTATTTTATCAAAAGAGATTTCAGGAAAAATCAATTGCTCTTTTACCCCCACAGTGTAATTCCCTCTTCCATCAAAACTTTTTGGATTAACTCCTCTAAAGTCTCTAATTCTTGGTAGTGCTAGATTTATAAATCTCTCCAAAAAGGAATACATCCTGTCTCCTCTCAAAGTTACAGTACAACCAATTGGCATACCCTCACGAATTTTAAAACCCGCTATAGCTTTTTTAGCCCTAGTTACTAAGGCCTTTTGTCCTGTAATTGTTGCCATTTCGTTTAAAGAAGCTTCTAAAGCTTTAGAATTTGAAGCTGCTTCACCAAGACCTCTGTTAACGTTGACTTTGACAACTTTAGGTACTTGATGAATATTTTTAAGACCAAGGTCCTTTAGAAGTTTTGGTCTTATTGATTCTTTGTAGCGATTTTTTAGAGTCATAATTTTTTGTTAATTCTGGTCTTTGTCAGAATTGATAAATTAGAAAAAGTTGAAATCTAGTTTCTGATGAAAAATTAATCAATTACTTCACCAGTTTTCTTCAATCTTCTTTTCTTAACCCCCTCTTTATCAATAAAGTATTCAATCTTACTTGTAAGATTTTTATCCTTTGAAAAAAACATTACATTTGATGCATGTAAAGATGCTTCTTCTGTAAGAATTCTTCCAGTTTCTCCTTCCTGAGTTGGTTTTACATGTTTGGTCCTAAGGTTAATTCCCTTTACAACTAATCTATTTTCAAGAGGGATAGTTTTTAAAACTTCACCAGTTTTCCCTTTGTCCTTGCCATTAATTACTTTTACCAAATCTCCAGTTTTGATTCTCATTTTTATTCTTTGGAAATTTTTCTTTTGCTTTAATGAATCCAACATTTAAATCACCTCCGGAGCAAGAGAAACAATCTTTGTATAATTTTTATCCCGCAGTTCTCTAGCTACAGGACCAAAGACTCTAGTACCTTTTGGATTCTTATCTTCATTAATCAATACTGCCGCATTGTCATCAAATCTGATTGAATTACCAGTATTTCTTCTTAATGTTGCTTTAGTTCTGACGATAACAGCTTTAACAACTTCAGATTTCTTAACTCCCATGTTAGGAAGAGCATCTTTTACAGTTGCTACGATTACATCCCCGACATGTGCATACCTTCTATTAGAACCTAAAACCCTAATACATTGAAGTCTTTTTGCTCCGCTATTATCGGCAACTGTTAAATAAGTTTCTTGTTGAATCATTTTTTAACCTCCTTAGCCTGACTTGTTTTATTGAGAATCTCTTCTATGGCCCATCTTTTATGAGCACTAAGCGGTCTAGTTTCTCTAATTTTAACTCGATCACCTAAAACGCATGTATTTTCTGGATCATGCGCCTTATATCGAGTAGTTCTACTTACAATTTTTTTATAAGTGGGATGTGGATATCTGTTAATAACAGCAACAACAACTGTTTTATCCATTTTGTCGCTTACAACAGTACCAATTCTTTCTTTAAGTGCCATAATTAATAATTAATCAGAAGTTGTTTTAGAAGCAGATTGACTCTTACTGAGAGTGAGTAATTGCGCAACTTGTTTCTTGATAATTTTAAATTTATGAGTTTCATTGAGCTGTCTTGTGGCTTGCTTGAATCTCAAGTCAAAAAGATCTTTTCGCAATTGGTCAATCTTTTCAGTAATTTGTTCAGAATTTAATTTTTTAAATTCCTTAAGTGACTCTGAGTTTTTCATTGTTTAACCTCCTCTTGAGATTTTTTACTAATATTTTTCTTTTCTTGAGAAGCAACCTCTGGATTTTTATCAATGGAGATAAATTTTGTTTTAACAGGAAGTTTGTATTGAGCAAGACGCATAGCTTCCTTTGCAATTTCCTCAGTGATATCCTCACCACCCATTTCAAAAAGTATTCTTCCCGGTTTTACAACTGCGACCCAAAACTCTGGATTACCTTTACCAGAACCCATTCTGGTTTCGGCAGGTCTCATGGTTACGGGTTTATCAGGAAATATTCTTATCCAGATTTGACCACCACGTTTGATATATCTAGTCATAGCTCTTCTGCTTGCTTCAATCTGACGTGCAGTTACCCAGCCACAGTCTTGGGCTTGGAGAGCAAATTGACCAAATGCAATAGTATTACCTTTTGAGGCTACACCCCTCATTCTGCCTCTATGTTGTTTACGGAATTTAGTACGTTTTGGACTAAGCATTTTTATACCTCCTATGAATTCTCATTTGAACGATCCTCAAATTGCTGAGGTCTTCTACTAGCTTTCCTCTTAGGGCTCGCACCCACAGGGATAGTTTGTTCTTCTTTAGGGAGAACTTCACCTTTGAAAACCCAAACTTTTATGCCTAAAACACCGTAAGTTGTATTAGCTTCACGAGTTGCGTAGTCAATTTCAGCTCTCAAAGTATGTAAAGGTACTCTACCTTCTCTAGTCCATTCAGTTCTAGCTATTTCAGCACCATTCAACCTTCCCCCTACTTGAATTTTAAGACCTAGAACTCCAGCCCTTTGAGCCCTTTGTAAGGCCATCCTAATAGTTCTTCTAAAGGCGACTCTTTTTTCCAGTTGTTGAGCAATATATTCAGCTAGTAAAAAAGCATCAGCGTCTACGCGTTCAACTTCAACAACGTTTATTCTAACTTGCCTTGTTCTATCACCTATAGTTTTTTGAATGCCAGATCTTAATTCTTCAATACCACTTCCTTGTCTTCCAACTATAACTCCTGGTCTTGCTGTTTTTAATTCAAGTTCTAGTTGATCAGCTTTTCTTGCTATTAAGACATCGCTAATTCCTGCTGCTCCATATTTTTTTTGTATGAAGGTACGAATTTTAAAATCTTCTTGGAGAAGAATTGGATATGTTTTAGAAGTAGCAAACCACTTAGAGCGATGCTCTTGTGTAATTCCTAATCTTAGTCCAGAAGGATGTATTTTATGTCCCATTAGTTTTGTACCTCCGCATTATTAGTTTGAGTAGGAGCAGACTCAACAGAAATACTGATGTGGCAAGTCTGTTTTTTAATTGAAAAAGCTCGACCTTGAGCTCTGGGTCTATACCTTTTCATTACTGGACCACTATTAGCCCATGCAGAGGAAATAACTAGGGTAGATGGATCCATTCCAAGGTTATGTTCTGCATTAGCAACGGCAGATCTTAGAACTTTAGTAATGGGGTCTGTAGATCTGTAAGGCATAAATTCCAACATAATCAATGCATCTCTATAAGATCTACCCCTTATCTGATCCAAAACTCTTCTCACTTTAGAGGCTGATCCGCGAACATAATTCCCATGAGCAATTGCTGTTTTTGTTGTTTCAGGTGTTTTTGTCATGATTTTGCTCCTTTCTTATCTCTTATATGACCTCGGTAAGTGCGTGTAGGAGCAAATTCACCGAGTTTATGACCAATCATTTGTTCAGTAATAAATACTGGAATGTGAGTCTTGCCATTATGTACAGCGATTGTGTGACCGATCATTAAAGGTAAAATCGTAGAGGATCTTGACCAAGTTTTGATAACAGACTTGTCATTATCGGTATTTTGTTTTTCTACCTTCTTGAGCAGGCTATCTGCTATAAAAGGTCCTTTTTTTAGTGAACGTCCCATAATTATGTAATAGAAATTGAAATAATAAATGAAGTAATCAAGAGTCTCTTCCTCCTCTACTTCTCTTAGAAACGCGACGGCGTCTTCGAACAACTAATTTATTACTTGGTTTGTTCTTTTTACGTGTCTTTAGTCCAAGAGCTGGCTTACCCCATGGAGTAACTGGGCCTGCTCTACCAATTGGTGCTTTTCCCTCTCCTCCTCCATGTGGATGATCACATGGGTTCATTACACTACCTCTTACTTGAGGCCTTCTTCCAAGCCATCTTCTTCTTCCTGCTTTACCTAAGCTAGTATTTCTTATTTCAGAATTACCAACTTCACCAAGAGTTGCGTAGCATTCTTTTCTTACAAGTCTTACCTCAGTAGATGGGAGTTTTAAAGCAACATAATCTCCCTCTTTTGCCATAACTTGAGCACTAGCTCCTGCGGATCTAACCATTTGAGCACCCCTACCTGCGTATAACTCAACACAATGAACACTAGATCCTAATGGCATAACAGAAAGCGGCATTGCATTTCCATCTTCAATTGGAACACTTTCTCCAGAAATGACATTTTGTCCGACTTTTACTCCTGCTGGAGCGATAATATATCTTTTTTCTCCATCTTCGTAAAATAAAAGTGCTAGTCTTGCATTTCTATGAGGATCGTAGTGTATAGCTGCAACTTTAGCATTGATGTTTCTCTTATCTCTTCTAAAGTCGACCAATCTATATTGCCTTTTGTGACCACCTCCACGATGCCGACAAGTGATAACTCCACGATTATTCCTGCCTTTAACTCTATGTTTTGAAACTATTAGTGATCTTTCAGGTTTTGCACTTGTGATTTCACTAAAGTCAGTAACTACTCTCTGCCTAGTGCCAGGTGTATAAGGTTTAAATTTACGTATTGCCATGATTAAAACTCCTTAAGATTCTGGAAATAGTTGGATTTTGTCTCCCTCAGCAAGACGTACAATTGCCTTCTTGACCTGAGAACGTTTACCGGAAAATTTCCCGACTCTTCTTGTTCTCCTAGGAGGATTCATAGTGTTAACTCCTATGACTTTAACACTGAACAAGGCTTCAATAGCTGCCTTTATTTGTGGTTTAGCCGCTCTATGATCTACTTCGAAAGTATATTGGTTAAGATCTAGTGCATTTGTAGCTTTTTCAGTAATAACTGGCTTTCGTATTACATCGGCTAAACGAGAATCGAATAATTTACTCATGATGCATAAACCTCCTGAATTTTATCTATCGCTGATTGACCTATTACCAATTTATTGGCATTGAGAATATCAAATACATTTAATTGATCGGCGGCGATTAATTTTACTTTCTCAATATTATTAATGGATTTTTTTATAATATCGGAAGGGCTATCAAGAATAACCAAAACTTTTTCAGTTTTTTGTATACCTAATCGAGCAAGGCCATTGATGATATCACTTGTTTTAGGCTGCTTTAAAGTAGATCCAAAATCTTCAACAGCCTTCATATCAGATACTCTGGACATAAGAGCTGTTCTTAGAGCTAATCTACGTTCCTTACGATTCATATCAAGATTGTAAGAACGTGGCTTCGGTCCAAAAATAATTCCGCCACCAGGTCTTAAGGGTGTCCTTATTGATCCTTGACGAGCTCTTCCTGTACCTTTTTGTTTGTATGGCTTTCTACCGCCCCCGCGCACTTCAGATCTTGTCAAAGTTGATGCTGTCCCTTGTCTTTTATTTGCTAGCTGTCTAAGGACTGCTCTATGGATTAAGTCTGCCGAAGAAGTTTCTTTAGCAACTGCTAAATCAAGAGTAACTTTGCCTGATTTTTTACCATCCCACTTTAAAGTTTCAAGTGTTGTCATGATTTTTCACCTCCTTTTTTGCCTACAACATTATTTGGCTTAATGTTGACAATTGAGCCGGGCTTACCTGGAACAGAACCCTTTACTACAAGCAAATTCTTCTGATCATCAATTTTTAGAACTAACAATCCTTTGGTGGTTATCTGTTTTCCTCCATATCTTCCTGCCATTCTTTTCCCTGGATAAATTCTACCCGGAGTTGTTCCTGCTCCTGTAGATCCTGGTGCTCTATGATTTTTTGAACCATGACTCATAGGACCTCTGCTAAAACCATGTCTTTTCTGGTAACCTGCAAAACCTCTACCCATGGATTTGCCGCTGATATCAACTTTTTGACCAACCTCAAAGTTTTTTACAGTTATTTGTTTTCCGATTTCATAAGATGAAGTTTCTTCAACCCTATATTCTTTCAAATGCTTTAAAAGTTCTTCACCTGATTTCAATAAGTGTCCCTTTTCAGGTTTGCTTAAATGCTTCTCTTTGGACAAGCCATAACCTATCTGAACGGCGGTATAACCATCCAAAGCAGTTGTTTTCAATTGAGTGACGCGGCACGGACCTGCCTCTATAAGAGTAACTGGTACCGAATTACCTTTATCATCGAAAAGTTGGGACATGCCCAATTTCTTTCCTAAAATTCCGATAGACATAAGACTAAATTAGGCTAGCTCGTAATAATTTTTCAATTATCTAGACCCTTTAGTTATTAAGGTGAAGTTAATAAAAAAACAATTAGTAAGGTCGAGACTTATCTGAAATAAAAGATAGTTTCTCTCGGGATAAACCCACCTGATTTTTTTAACGAAACGCTAAAAAACGTGAATTTTTCAGAGGCTCGGCTAGCTTGCGAGCTTAAAAATTCACTGAGTTACAATTGTACATCATCAAGTACCATAAAATAAAATAAAATAGAAATAAAGGAAATTTTTATGCCATTACTTCTCTCAGGGAAAAAGTTTCATAACGATTTAAAAACTAACAAATGTCTCGCAATATTTGCTCCTCTTGAAGGTGGTTATGAAACTCGTCTTTTGAGGAGGATGAGGGCCAAAGGCTTTAAAACTTTTATAACTTCAGCAAGAGGGCTTGGAGATCCAGAAGTTTTCTTACTCAAATTGCATGGCGTTAGACCACCTCACCTTGGTCATCAAAGTGTAGGAAGAAACGGAGCGCTAGGGGAAGTTCAACAAGTAATCCCACAAGCTTCTGAATTATTTAATGAAAATGATAAAAATAAATTACTTTGGTTATTAGAAGGTCAAGTATTATCTCAATCTGAATTAGAGAGCTTAATAGAGATTTGCACTAACGATAATAAACTAACAATAGTTGTTGAAATGGGGGGTTCAAGAAAACTTGAATGGAAACCATTAAGTAATTATATTTTGGATGAATTTGAAAGTTAAATTGTTTGATTAAAACCAAGAATAAAAAAGATAAATGGATTAAGTTAATTTGTGGTGCCAGTAATGAAGATATTGTTGCCATAGAAGATTTATGTGCAATTTATACTGCTGCTGGTGTCGACTATATAGATGTTGCAGCAGAAGAATCTATAGTTTATGCAGCAAAAAAAGGAATCGATTGGGCAAAAAAAGTCTTTAAAAACTCCCCTGGATTAATGATAAGTATTAGTGATGGTAATGATATCCACTTTCGAAAAGCAAAATTTGATCCTTTAAAATGTCCCCCTAGTTGTCCAAGACCATGCGAAAAAGTATGCCCCACCTTTGCAATTGATAATTTCGGAATTAAAGAAAGTAAATGTTATGGATGCGGAAGATGTTTAAATAGTTGTCCTCTAAATCTAATTAGTGAATATGAATATAATTTGTCAAAAAATGATTTAGCATCAACACTTCAAAAAATAAGGCCTAATGCGGTAGAAATTCATACAGAAATCAATCGCCTTGATTCTTTTACAAAAGTTGTAAGTATCCTTAAAAGTTCTGGAATGAAATTAGACAAAATATCTATTAGTTGTGGATTAAATCAATCTTTCAAAAAAGCCCAAAAGCCCGAAGATCTTTTAAAAGCTCTTTGGGATAGATATGAAATTCTCAAAAAACTTGATATTCCCCTTATTTGGCAACTAGATGGAAGGCCAATGTCTGGAGATCTTGCTCCTACAACAAGTAGAGATGCTGTTAAGTTATTTGAAAAAATCGGTTCAGATCTTCCACCAGGATTAATTCAATTAGCAGGAGGAACAAATGAAAAAACTCATGAATTGTTGAATTCAAACAATCTCCCAGATGGAATAGCATTTGGAAGTGCTGCAAGAAAAATTATGCAGCCCCTTATTGAATTTGCTCACAAAAATAACAAAAAACTCTATGAGTATCCTGAAATAATGGGTTTGGCGATCAAAAAAGCTCAGAAATTTCTAGAGCCATGGAAATCGCGCTCATTCAAATAATATTTTTATTTTCAAAACTAGCGCCATTTTTATAAAAAATTTGTATTTTTTGGATAGAAAAAAATCTTTCCATGTATTAAAATAGTAATTCAATGGGCCGTCGCCAAGTGGTAAGGCATCGGGTTTTGGTCTCGACATTCCTAGGTTCGAATCCTAGCGGCCCAGTTCTAATATTCAATTGGTGTCTTCTCAAAAAATTTTTCTATTTGATTTTGATGGAGTAATAGTTGATGGAATGCAAGAATATTGGCATAGCTCCTTGCTGGCCTGTGAAAGATATTTAAATTCAACCAACATCACTATTGATCAAAAACTTTATCAAGGAGTACCAAATTCTTTCAAAGAAATTAGGCCTTGGGTTAAATATGGTTGGGAAATGATCCTAATTGTTCACGAAATTATAAAAACAGAAAATCCATTAAAAAGTGATAATAAAGATGATTTCATTAATAATTATCATCAAAATTGCCAGAGGATATTAAATGAGAATTCCTGGATAGCAGAAGATATACAAAAAATGTTAGATAAGTCTCGCAAGTACCAAATTGATAAAGATTTTAAATCGTGGGTAAATTTACATAAACCTTTTTTTGAAGTTATAAATTTTATGAAAGAATTAAGCAAAAGAGGAATAAAAACTGGAGTTATAACGACTAAAGGTAAAATATTTGCAGAAAAAATTCTTAAACAATTAAATATTTTTCCAGAATTTATTTTTGGCTATGAATCAGGAACAAAAATCAAAATAGCTGAAAAACTTACACAAACATATGAAATTTTAGGCTTTATAGAAGATAGAAAAAAAACTCTAATCGATATTAAACAAAATTCAGAAACTTCTCACATTCCATGCTTCCTAGCTGATTGGGGATATTTGAAAGAATCAGATAAAAATAAGTTAAGTAATGAAATCAAATTATTAAAATTAGGAAACCTTGGAGAATTAGTTGCAATTTAAAGATAATCAGCTAGAGTACAGATGTACTATAGTTTGTATTTATGAAGTTTGGTTTAAATAAAAATTTCCAAATTTAGAATAATTACAAGAACTTTAACCGATAAATCAAACAATGAGCCTTGACGAAAAGAAAAAAACTGAATCAAAAGAAAAAGACAAGGCATTAAGTCTTGTCTTAGGTCAAATAGAAAGAAATTTTGGACGAGGTTCAATAATGAGACTTGGTGACGCTTCAAGAATGAAAGTAGAAACAATATCTACTGGAGCGCTCACCTTAGATTTAGCATTAGGAGGAGGCTATCCAAAAGGAAGAGTAGTAGAAGTTTACGGACCAGAAAGTTCAGGAAAAACTACATTAACGCTTCACGCGATTGCGGAAGTCCAAAAAAATGGAGGAGTAGCTGCATTTGTAGATGCTGAGCATGCACTAGATCCAGTTTATGCGGCCTCTTTAGGTGTTGATGTTGAAAATTTGTTAGTTTCACAGCCAGATACTGGTGAAATGGCTCTAGAAATAGTTGACCAACTTATAAGATCGAGTGCGGTAGATCTTGTAGTTGTTGACTCGGTCGCAGCACTAACCCCAAGAGCCGAGATAGAAGGAGAGATGGGAGATCACGTAATTGGAAGCCAAGCAAGGCTAATGAGCCAAGCAATGAGGAAAATAACAGGAAATATTGGCAAATCTGGATGTACGGTAATATTCCTTAATCAATTACGCCTAAAAATTGGCGTTACATACGGCAATCCAGAAACAACCACAGGAGGAAATGCATTAAAATTTTATGCCTCAGTAAGACTTGATATCAGAAGAATTCAAACTCTTAAAAGAGGTACTGAGGAATATGGCATAAGAGCAAAAGTAAAAGTAGCAAAAAACAAAGTTGCACCACCATTTAGAATT
>QCBJ01000017.1 GCA_003281645.1 Prochlorococcus sp. AG-347-G20
GGTTTGCCAGATGAAATTATAAAAAGGCATCCATTTCCAGGCCCTGGATTAGCTATAAGAATTTTGGGGGAGGTAAGTAATGAAAAACTTGATAGTTTAAGAGATGCAGACTGGATAGTAAGAGATGAAATTAAAAAAGCAGGTCTTTACAATGATATTTGGCAAGCTTTTGCAGTATTGCTACCTGTTAAAACTGTGGGAGTGATGGGAGATAAAAGGACTTATGCATGGCCAATAGTTTTACGTTGTGTATCAAGTGAGGATGGTATGACAGCGGATTGGTCAAAAATTCCTTTTAAGATTTTGGAGAGGATTTCAAATAGAATCGTAAACGAAGTAGATTCAGTTAATAGAGTTGTTTATGATATAACAAGCAAACCTCCTGGAACTATTGAGTGGGAATAGTCCCAGAGTAAAGAACCCAGTTATAGTCTCAAAAACTTAGTCTCACCCAACTCTCACCTGAGTTTTTTTTTACCTATTTGCAATGGATGTGGCGAAGGTCTGCTCACCTCTGTCTCACCCAGTGTGTTGTCAGCGTCTCTATGGAGAAGTCGTAGAGAGTGTAGAGACATCATAGAGAAAAGTGCCACCAAATAAGTGGCACTCTACGAGTAGTATGTGTAGAGATCTCGTCTATAATAAGAACATAACAAACAAAGGAGCAATCCAAATGACAACTCAAACAACACTTTCAACAACAGAACTAAACGAAGAGTTTGGTGATTTTGCAGAGTTTCTATCTAACAGATATGACAATGCTTTTTCTAAAGAGCAAGTATTAAATGTTATCCCAACTTACCTTGAGCACCTTGAAGAAGATGGTGAAGAGTTTATGGGAGATACAGTTGATAGAGAAGTAGTTGCAAGATATGCAATGGGTTCTGCAGGTATCTTTAGTAGTGTTTTAAGTAGTGAGATGGATATCGTTCTAGGTAATGTTGAGTTTATCCAAGTAAATCCAGAATACGTTTTACCAACAGAAGAGGAAATGATGGCGAAGTATAAGAAAAACTTTTCAGTATCTCATCGTTTTTACTAAAAATCCATTATCAATACTACGATCTTTAATCAATCAATCATCAATCAATCAACCATCAATCCAATGACAAACACAACTTCAGCAAAACTTATTTACAACAACGATTACAAATCACTTGCATGTTTTAAAGCAATCATTCGTGAAGAAATCCTTCCAAATACAAATAGAAAAACAACAGATATTGATGTTTTAAAAGAAGCATTAAACAGATATCAAACAGACTTAATGAATGCCAACAAGATTAAGTATCTTTATGACCTTATTGGAATGAACTTTAACTTCAAGCAAGATGAGATCACTCAGGTTGAAGGATATTCAGTATGGGAAAACAAAGCACTTAAGCAACTAATCAAAGATCTAACGGAAACAAAGTAGATGGCGATTATTGGTAATCACAAAGAGTTTTATGCTTACTATGAGGAGTTATCGTCTCTACGGGTTGCTCCTGATGCAGAAGCACCATGTATTTACAAACGTCTTGATAAAGAACTCAAGAAAGTCGTAGAACAAAGAAAGTATCAGATCCGCATTCCTATTCCTAAACATAAGAATGGTATTAGAAGATCATTGGGTGTTATTGAAAGAGAAGATGCATTAAGAAAAGCAGAAGATATGGTGTTAGAGATTAAAGTCCAGATGCGACAAGGTGGAAGTATTTTGCCTTTCCCTGCACAGAAACTTGTTGATCTTTTCCTTCAAAAAAAGAAGTCTTTGGTTAGAGGAGAATGGGAAAGCAAACATGATCAAGGTGATAAGAGTATTACCCAACAAAGATATGGTTTGATTGAAGGCAAGTTGAGAAACTATTTCGTTGGTTTTCTTGGTGCAAATACTGATGTTAGAACTGTTCCATTATCACGTTGGAATAAATGGGAGCAGTGGAGATTAGATAACAAAGTCAGAAAGGAGTTGGGCAGACCGAAATCAATCACAATAAAGAATGAGAAGGGAATGATCAGAGAGATTATTAACTGGGCAATGATTGAAGGACACATACCTCATAATCCAAAGAAACCATTTGAAGGTGAAAATCTTAAAGCAGATGACAAGGTGAGACGTGATACATGGGAAGCACATGAATGGTCATCTTTTGCACGAAAACTAAGAGACTGGTTGAACACAATGCATAACAAACCTGAGAATGATGTTTGGGATGCTTTCGTTGCATATCAGATGGTTTTTTTCTTCGCAAACACAGGACTTAGGATGGGTGAAGGTTGCAAGATCAAGAATAAAGACATCAAACTTGTTGAGAAGAATGATGCATCAAACGATATCAAGAAACTATGTTGTCTTATACAGGTTCATCCATCTACCAAGACTGGTGCAAGAGAAGTTAATGGTATGGGTGGTGAGTTTGCTAAACGTGTGTATGAAAAATCAAAGTTCAAAGCAAAAAACGATTTCTTATTTTGTCATTTAGATGGCAGTCCATTCACTACGAAACAGTTCAGAGAATGGTTCAAGAAAATGATTGCTTTTACTAATGAAAATGAACGTTGTGGGAAGGTGTTCCAACCTTACGGACTGCGTCATCTTTATGCCACAACACGACTTCAAAATGGAACTTCACAACAAGCACTTTGCGACAACATGGGAGTTAAACAACAGTATCTGACCAAGCATTATTCACATTATCTAACTCGTTTAGCATCAGATGATTTGATGCAGATGAATGCTCATATTGGATTGGGTGGAAAGATTATTCCAATGGGAGAAGATTTCACGATTACAGACATGACAGCATGACGTGTCATCTTGTCATCAACCTTCTGGATCATTTTTTATATTCAGATTTTTTTTATAAACAAATGAAAAGAGCAAGCGATATTGCTCGCTCGCTCAGGGGTTGTAATCGCTTAACAGTGTCTTAAAAATAAGGTTCCAACCGAGTTTCACTTTTCGTTTGCTCTGTCATAAAGCATCTTCTTATCTAATACTTCTTGACTTACAGTTCCGTCCATAGGCATTTGTCTATCTGCTCTTGGATTGTTATAAACCAGATCCTTGATGAATGTATTGAACCTCTTCAACTTACGTTTGGTCATTTCACTTTGAGATCTCTTTGCAAAGTAATCTCACATAGTTCATCAGGAGTTAGTTGCTTTGACTTTGCTGCTTTTGTTAATGCACGATAAGTCTCTTGAGTAAGTAATACCTTTTGCTTCATAAGTTATACCCCTACCAAGTTTTCGTTATGTGATTTTCTGATTTGTTCCTTTACCCAACCAGATCGGGTGTAGTGTGTATGCCTTCTTATTGCATCAAGATGTTCCAGAAGTTCTGTCTCATCTTTTGCAAATGAAAGTGTTATTTGTTTGTTAGTTCTCGTTGTCATTCTTTCCATGTTTTGCTGTTTAATATTTAGGTGTTTAGTGTGTAAAACCAATGTTTATGGTTTAAAGATCACTATTTTCAAGATCAATATGTTCCCATCGTCTGAAGTTCAAACTATCAAGTGATTTATTTACATAATGAACTCTCTTATCAATGTTTTTAATGAGTTCAGAAACCATGCTTTGCTTTGATTTACCTAACCTTCTGATATGTGTTTGTAAGTGATTAGTTAGTGCCTCTACTATTACATCGTCTATTACATAATCATCTGCAATCATTGAGAATAAAGTGCTCTTACGGATCGTTATCTTTCTGTTGTTTTTCATCAACCATGTCAAACCATCAATGCCTTCCATCAAAATGTGTAAGTGCAGTTTTCCATCCTTAAGTTTTTCTCTTTGAAAGTCATCAACGTTATTAAACATTCCCTCTTTTTCATTGAAGAACCAGATCTTAATCCTGTCTTCTGGTTTCCTACCATTTGGATAGAAGAAATCTAAGATAACCTTTTTGACGAATGCATTTTCTAAGTATTGATTGATGATGTGTGCCTGTGCTTTGCGAAATGAGAACGTGATGAAATATTTGAAGTTAATGTCTTTATCAGCAACTATGGATTTTAACCAACGTTCTGTGCTCCACCTCTTTGATCGGATCTCTGATGATTGTTCCGCTACAGTTGCGGACTTTTCCGCATGACAAGATGACAAAGTGTTTTCCATTAAAAGATCTCCGTATTTAATAAATCCAAAGGACAGGGTATGGATGTATGGACGAATGTCAGAACGTCCAAAGTTTGAATACCAACTAAATGCCCTCACGATATGAATGCTTCCGTTTCATATGTTTTATGTATGTAAGTTTGATGTTTATTATGTGTTTTGCTTTACAATCATTAACAAAGTCTGATAATCAACAATCTAAGACCACGACTAGTTCGCAGTCATCCTTTCTTTACATCGTTCAACCACGTTTTTTAACACATTCTTTAATGGCATGTTATTTCAATATACTTTCTTATTTCATCCGCTAAATGTCATTTTGTCATGTCAAATAAACCCACTATCTTTTAAGATTAAGTTCCTCCAAATAGCAAGATCTCTGTTCTTTCCCATCACTTCTTCTAAACGTCTGCGGTAGTTATATCTTTGTGCGGCATCATCATCTAACTCACTCAACATATGCATCTTGGCGATATAGGCATTGCCATGATCTTTCCAAAACTTATCTTTACTACCATCGGTTTTAATGATGAAACCAGTAAATGATCTGATGGGTGCTTCATGGAGTTCTTGCAAGTTGCGAATATTGAACTGCTTCCTAACCTCTGGCGAAGATTTATCAAACCATTTTTGTGTAAGTTCTTTTGCAAGCATTGTTTTCCAGAACATTCCTTTTTCGGTTCGTTCTTGTTCTCGTAATGTTGTATTTGATGTTGTGTTTGCTTGTTGAAGTGATAAACCATATTGACTGCAGACTTTGCGAAGTTCTTTTTCAAGTGATGTCATTACTTCCCCTTCAATCAATACATTGTCTGGTCTGCAGATATTAAATAGACGTTCTTGTTTATAACCCCACTTACCCTTCTCACCATCAAGTGCTGCTTTTGTTGGGAACTTGATTTGCTGAACATATGCTCGTGCTTCTCTTACTGACATTGATGGAGATAGAACCTTGCTTTTTGCTGCTGTAATCAACTCTTCTGCTTTGAGGGCACATAATACATGTATGCAAGAATAAGACGCTGGAAGACGCTCTATGAGGTCTCTACGCTTGCTTTCGTTGATACTTAATATCTTTTCACCAATAACCTTCAACTTTGAAAATATCTTGGGTGCAATGCCAACTTTCTCTTTGTAGAGATTGTATGAGGAGATGTCATTATTCTTAAATGTCTCTGCAATGCTACATGACAGTATGACAATATCTTCAGACGTTCCAGTATATGGTGTTTTCTTTGCGAGATCTATTGCATCTCCTATTGTTTGTCCTTTTGTCATCTCCAATATTAGAACTTTCAATATACTATACACCTACTGTAGAGAAATAGTAGAGAAAAAGACCATAAACAAAGTTGCACTCTACGAATAATATGTGTAGAGAAGTCGTTTATAATAAGTTCATACAACAAAAAGACTAATGACTTCTAAACAACTTTGGGATGAGGCATACCTTAATAAGTTTGCCAAATCTCTACACATTGGATGCCCTACTCAGTTCTGGTCTTATGACAAGGATGGAGAACTTGAAGAGTTAAAGGCAAAGCATATACGAAAACTAATGCGAAACTTCTACCCTGCGTTAGGTGTCTTTAACTTACGAGTAGAAACTTATCAAAGTGGTAGATCTGTCGTTGATACCATACCTGTCTTCAAAAGAGGTTGTCGTATTGAAGAGATAGATCCAAATACTATTCATGCCATTACCAAAGTAATCCTGATGGAGATGAAGCAACCATTGGGCGATGATTTACAGGGATTATTTCAAACAAAATATGAACAAGTCTGGGGTAAGAATGCATTGAAGGGTCTCAAGGTTTTACCCAACATGGAACCCAATAAAGATACGCTATCAACCTGTGCAAGATACTTTCAAAATGGTTGGGTAGAGATCACCAAAGATGGTGTTTCTGAACTTAAATCTTATGACGATGTTGATGAAAATCTGATTGTATGGAACTCATCTGTTATTGGACGAGATTACATATGCGATAAGAAAGCATTGGATGAGAAACTTGAGCAAACAAAGCAAGAGAACAAAGCAAAGATCCAAAAGCAGATTAGTGATCAAACAAAAGCAGGTAGTTCAAAAAGTGCTTTATTTGCGAACCTTGAACAGCACAATGTTGTTCAAAAGTTAGAACGTTCTTTCAATGCTCCAAATGAAACTCATTTCAAAGATTTTGTTCATAATATTTGTTCCGATGAAACTGATGATGAAGGCAATGGAATAGTCAATCAAAAAGCATTAGAGAATATTGAACTTGCTATTGGTTTCTTATGTCATCGCTACAACCAAGACAGTAATCGTAGGTGGGTTGTATTCGTAGATAAGTTTTACGATGGCGTTGATAACGATGTGTCTAATGGTGGAACAGGTAAATCTGCACTAGTGAAATGTCTTGCCCATGTTATGAACCTCGTTGAGTTGAGTGGGCGAACTATTACCAGTAAGTCAGACAACAAGAATATGTGGTCTCGTGTTAATCGTTCTCATGAACTTGTTCTTATTGATGATTGTTCTAAGAAGTTTCCAACAGATCTTTTGCTTACTAATACGACTGGAGATTTTCATATTGAAGGCAAATATAAGCAAGGATTTTCTATCCCTGCAAAGTTTGCACCCAAGATAGTTCTTACAAGCAACTTTCCTTTACAGGGTCAAGGTTCTACTTACACAAGACGTGAGTTTATTTGTGAAGTTAGCAACTTCTATCTAATGCAAAGTGAGTTCCATCAGTCTCCAAATACACTTCATGGTCATAAAGATCTTTGCGGTGAGTTTTGGAACCATTCTGATTGGACAGAGTTTTACAAATACATCTTTGAATGTATCAGTAAGTATTTGGCAAAAGGTAGTCTGCCTAAAAGTGTTGAGAGTGATTTCTATAGGAGAGCAAAACTTATTGAACTTGTTGGTAATGAACAAATCTTTGAATATTTACTGAAACGTTTAGATGAATATCACAACTCTGGTGAAGAAGTATTTGTGATCAAGTTCTATGCAGATGTTAGAAGCATGTTCCCAGTAGAAACTCAGGATATTAAGGATGACAAGTTCTACTACTGGTTAAAAGAAATCGGTAAGTCGTTCAAGATGTATGTCAATAAGCATAAGCATGGGAAGCAAGATCAAAAGCGATTAACGCCTGATCGTTGGAAGAAATGGATTGCTGATGGATTAAAGGGAACGACTAATGGTGCAGGTAATGCATTTAAGCAACAAGATCAAGTTTGGATTTTTAAAGTCTCTTCTCCTACGAAACCGAATGGACACTTTTATCCAAAACCTAACTTCAACAAAGGCAATCCATAGACTTCACGTCTATGCCAGACAGACGCTAAACCCCCCAGATTTCCTAACGAGATAATGGACTACAACTATCTGGGACTGGCATCTAACAACAACAACAAAAGGAGCAAATCTAATGAGTAGTGAAGGTATAAATCTGACTGGTAGATGTCAGAAGTGTGGCGGACATAGATGGGAATACCATGATTATGATCGTCATGAACGAGAAGAAATCAGAGAGTTGAGATGCCTCAATCCTCAATGTGGTCATCAGGATCTTATCTATGGTTCTGAGCGATATCTTCCAAGCAAAACACCTGATGAAGTGAAACAGTTTATTGAAGACTACGATCTTGAAGAACAACTTTTGGATTTAGAAACTTTAACTTCTAAACCTGCGGTTTAGGTGATGATTGCATCATCACATCTATTAGTTTGGGTGTTTTACAGATGACAGCATGACATTTTCTTTGTCATGTTGTCATTTATCTTTTGAATATATTTTTATGGTTCAACTAAGTCCAGAAGTTGTCCTTCTTCATTAACCAATCTGTGTCTTAATCCAGTTCTTGATGCTCTACTTTTAGCAGTTCTATATGCATCTGCTTCATGATGTTTTGTTTGATAATGTTTCCATTTTTTGAACTGATCTTGGTATTGAATATTGATCTTTACCATTACGCTACCTCCAACACAGATAACATTCTTGAAACTAATGATGGATGAAAATCATTACCTCTGGAAGTCTTAATACCATTTTTATTCAGTTCATTACATATAGAGCGAAGTGTTAATCCTTCACGTTTTAGTGGCAAGATAATGCCCGATACTTTCTTTGCTTCCTTGAGTGCTTTGTCTTTCTTACCTTGATTTAACTTTGTCAAATGATAAGTAGGTGCTCCAAGTTTCTTGTTTGGATTTCTTTCCTTCCATGATCTTAATGCTGCTTTAGTTCGTGATGAAATAAAGTCTCTTTCTTGTTCTGCTAATGCTGCATAGATGTGAAGTTGAAACTTGTCTGCAAATGGCATAGATGCAACTTTGAAATCTAGATCTTTGTCCTCAATAAGTGATGCAATAAAACTTACTCGTCTTGAAATCCTGCAGATCTTTTGGATTAGTAAAGTGCTTTTAGTTTTCTTTGCAAGTTGTATTGCTTTTAATAACTCTGGTCTGTCGTTGTCTCCTCCAGATTGAACATCAACATACTTGCCCAACACTTCGTATGGTTGTTCAGAATAGTTTTCTAAGAAAAGATTGATGTCTCTTTCTTGTGCTTCTAAACCTAAACCAGACTTACCTTGTTCTTCGCTTGAAACACGTAAATATAGGACGTATTTGTTCATTGTTCTAAATCAAAACGGACGTTTGTATAGAACAACTATACGATATCTCTACACTTTATCAACACCATGTATGACAATAAATGTAGTGTTTGTAATATAACTTTGCCTTTATCTCTATGATATCTCTACAAAATATTCGTTTTACAATAGTCCTATGAAATATTATTGTCAGCGTTTAGTCTCACCCACCTCTCACCCAGAATATGTCTGTTATTATGATCTCAAATATCCATTGCAATAACTGATGTCTTATTTTACTTTTACTACGAGCACCATAGAATGGGAGTAAGGGATCTCAGAATTTTTGAGATGTTTTTATGAACGTTATTTCATATACTCAACTTGTTATAAAAGAAAACGGAAAGCAAATTCAAAAAGGGATGAATTTTGCCATTCAAAAAACTTATTCAGTCGTTTTGATGTCGACTCAAAAAAATGCGCCCTACAATGATCAAATTTTTGATGATGAGTAATCGAATATGAAGGACATGATGTCCCAGCAAACATAAACCCTGAGAAGAAGTTAGTTGATCAATCTTTATTGTCACCTTCAGGAACTCCAACTGAGAATGGAAAGTTCTTTCAAGCGGCGCTTGATTATAAGCATGGATTTAGAGAACCCTCTCGCATTCAGGTTTATAGAAAATTGAGAAAGGGGATATGGGTAGATATGGGTTTTTATGATTTGATCGATGCTTATGAGAAAAATGATCAAAAAAGAAAAGTTTTCAAGTTTTTGTTGAAACCAAAAATAGATCTAAATCAAGATGATCAAGAATATTTAGATATGCTTCACAATAGACAAATTCCAGGTGAAGTTCAGAAAGAGGTCTATGAGCGTGATAGGGGTAAATGTAGGATTTGCGGTTCAAGCGATAATCTACATTTTGATCATATTCTGCCTTTTTCAAAAGGAGGATCATCAAAAGTAGCATCTAATATTCAACTTTTATGTGCGAGGCATAATCTAAAAAAAGGAGCAAAATTTATATAAAAATATCTTCTGATAATCATCACACATGGATTACACATGAAATTTTTTGTTTTTTAATTCTTCAAAAATCCATTCGTACCAATGGTTTCTGACATAATTATTTCTTCTTTTTTCTTTAGGACTATTGAATGGGAATAAAAAATAGAGTAAGACCTTAGTCATAGTCTAGAAAACAACATTACACAAACATCACATGTGGAAAAAGTTACTTTACTTTTAATTCAGGAATGAAAATGATAATGGTTCAGTTAACAATTAAAGAAGGACGATGAGCGGTATTTAAGAATTCCATATTCTTTTGAAATTTTATTAAAGTAATCACTAAAAAGATCAAGTGGTATTCCAAGGCCTACACCTGAGCGACTACTTGTGTTGCTGTATTCTTCTGACATACCATGTATCGCAAAAATACCGCCATAAAATCCTGTAAATTCTATTGTTTTTTCAAATGTTGAAAATTTTCCACAACTTCTTTGACCAAATACTCCACCTCCGCTCATCCCTGGAACAGTAGAAGAAGCCTCATACACGGCTTCATAACCTTGTTGATTACCTTTAGCTCTTGTTAACATTTTTAAGCTTGATGTTCTAAAAATAGGAATATTTAATGCTTTTGTTGGTAAAGATACTCCCCCAATAATTGGTTTTCCAAGAATTTGCCATTCACTATCGCACTCTAAATAACCTTGATATCCGTCGCTAAAAAAATCAATATTTCTAATTGAACAAAAATCAAAATTTGGTTTATAAACTAATTTTTTTAAAATATAAGCAACGGGAAATTTAGTATCACTTTCAAAAACCCCAAGCGCTAAATCATAACCTTCAAATTCCTTAGGGTAAATAAATTTTTTTACTTTAATCTTATTTCTTTCATCAGTTACTGAATATATCCAATATTCTTCATTTTTAATGGGTTGACTTTGCGCTACATGCCTAGTTGTTATGAATAAATACTGATTTCTATTTCTCCCAATTATTACTCCAGAACCAGAAGATCCTGGAGTCTCAATTCCTATAGAAACTGCTCTACTATATTTTTCTAGATAAGCTTTTTTATCTAATCCTTGAGGATGTTTTGGCCATGATTTGTATGCGTAGACAGGTGAGACATAACTTACTAAAAAGAAAAAAAGAATAATTTGTAATTTTAGGCATTTATGCATTAAGAATTAGAACGAATTACTTTTAATTAATTAAATACTACTAATTTGTGAAATTTAAAAGCATATCAATATTTAAAATTGGAAAATATTACTTTTTTTGGGAACCTCTATAGAAAGTCCCTATTTTAATTTGGTTTTTTTTATTAAAATAATCATTTGATTTAATACCTAAAAAGTAAGTTCCACAAGCGACATCAATATTAGACTTGTAATCATTTAATGAGTCAAGAAATTTACTGAATCTAGTAAATAAAATTCTTATTAAAATTCCAATTGCTTTATTTCTCATTAAACCTGAAATTGCATAACTCAAAATAAATAATGAAGAAGAGAATGCACCATGGTGGGCACCTGATGAGACTTCTTTGAATTTTTTAAATAACCATCTATGACCTGAATGACTAAATCTAGTAAAATCATAAGGTCCTTCATGAACACACTGCATAAAGGGAGTTTCTGCGTAAACAATAGCGTTATTTGCAAGTATTCTGTATATCTCTTCTACTACACGATGGGGATTAATAACATGCTCTAAAACTGCTTGGATTATTACTAATTCATATGATTCATTCTCAAAAGGTAAATAGTGAGCATCAGCAATTGCAGTTATGTTTTGAGAAAAATAAACATCTATAGAATCTATTTTAATTGCTTTTTTTTTGCATATAGAGAAGAAATAATCTGTTCCGGAACCTACAGTCCCTCCACCTATTATTAATATTTTTGAGTCTTTTTTTAAGTGATCTGCAAGATATTTATAGTTTTTAATTGTTTTATTATTTTTACCATAAATTAGATCTTTAATAGTTTTTTTTATTTTCATTTTTATATTAGAGGTATCTCTTTTTTTGCTACCAAAATTTATAAAATTTCCAGAATAAAAATCTTCTAATATGCAATCTTCAAGAGTAAATGGGATTAATATTGGTATTTTATTTATTATTGGAAATATCTTTTTAGGAAGGTGACAAGATTTATTTATACACTCTAAGTGACTAGATTCAAATAGTTTTAGTTTCCCCTTGCAATTTGGACATACATACATTATTGAATTTTTTTTAATTTTTTTTATCTTACGTTACTATGTATTTCTGAAAGTTTCATAATGAATTTTCTGCAAAAGACTTGTATAAACCGTTCTGGGTTATTAAGATCGTCACTTTTGAGTCTCACCTGATGCTCACCCATGAAATGTCTGTTAATATATTCAAAGCATCCATTGCAATAACTGATGTTTATTTTTTCTTTTAGAACTAGTTCCATTGAGTGGGAATAGGTTAACAAATTTTCTAATAAATTTAATTTTTTTTATGTAAGAAATATTTATCAATCATACAAATATCGTAATGAACGAGATTATTAAATTAAGTAGATCTACTGTAGAGAAATATCTTAGTTGTCCAAGATGTTGTGTACTTGACAAAAAATATAAAATAAAACCACCATCATTACCATTCACTCTAAATATCGCTGTTGATAATTTGTGTAAAAATGAATTTGATTATTATAGAAAAATTCAGGAGCCGCACCCTTTATTTATTGAATATAGTATTGATGCTGTTCCTTTTAAACATAAAGATTTAGAACTTTGGAGAAGTAATTTTAAAGGGATAAGATACAAGTCAATTGAACATAACTATGATTTTGGTGGTGCTGTGGATGATATTTGGCAGAAAAAAAATGGCGATCTTATTATCGTTGATGTAAAAGCAACATCTAGAAATAATTTTGACTGGTCTGATACTTTTAGTAAATACGAATATGCAAAAGCTTATAAGAGACAATTAGAGATGTATCAGTGGCTTTTTAAAAAAAACGGTTTTCAAGTAGCTAAAGAAGCTTATCTTTTATATTTCAATGGAAAGAAAAATGAAGAGTTTTTTAATAACCAATTAAATTTTGACGTACATCTACTTAAATTAGATTGTTCTACTTCATGGGTAGAAAATAAGATAATTGATACGGTTAATTTATTACGTTCGGATGTTTTTCCAAAACCTTCCTTAAACTGCGAATACTGTAATTACTTAAAGAAGCGTTGGCAATTATCAATAACTTAATATTCATGGGATAATTTTTTATATTTCTGGAAAAATAGCGAATAAAAGATAATCTTAAATTAGATCATTAATTTAGACTTTTGATAAAATCGAAAAATTCTGAAAGAAAGATAACTAATCATCTTCAAAAGGATGTAGTCAAAGTATCTGGTAAAACAATTTTTATTAATCCTTTTCTATATTGGCGGAGATTTGACGAAAATACTAATAGATGGCTTAGAGAACCTGGTCAAATGTCAGAGGATCAAATTTCACCAAACAGAAACCGTTTTTATCCAGAAATAGAGTGGGGTGATTTAAGTCATGAGCAAAAGCTTATAAAAGATGCAACTGTTGAGATGTTTTTAAAAACTCTTGAATTGATAAGTACATTTCATCCTTATCTTAGTTCCGGACAATTATTAGAAGTTGAGAGAAAAATGGCGATTATAAAAAAGATTCCTTTCGAAAAGTGGGTAACAAAATCTTTTGCTAAAAAAGCGAGATTATTAGAAAATGAAAAAAGAAAATTTCAAAGAGAAAGATTTTTTAGTAGCTGGAGGG
>QCBJ01000018.1 GCA_003281645.1 Prochlorococcus sp. AG-347-G20
ATAGTTCTTTTTTTAGATTTAATATAAAGAGTATTTATTTTTAATATTTTAATTTAAATTATAAGAAGGTTTTTATATATCTAAAGCTACTTCAATAGCTGCTATTAAGTTTTCGTCAAACGGTTTAACACCTGGCTTGAATCTTGCAATTACTTTACTATCTTTCCCTATCAGAAACTTCTCGAAATTCCATTCAACATCTCCTTCAGGTTCAACTTTGTTAAGGGTTGTGTATGGTTCTGTGGTGTTTCCTTTGGCATGAACTTTTTCATAGATTTCAAACTTAACTCCATATTTTGTTGTGCAAAAATCTTTTATTTCTGAAAGCGAGTCGGGTTCTTGTTTCCCGAAATCATTACAAGGGAATGCAAGTATTCTTAAGCCTTTGCTTGAATATAAATCATGTAGCTTTTGAAGATCCTCATACTGAGCAGTATTTCCGCAATAACTAGCTACATTAACAACTAAAATTACTTCCCCTGAATATTCACCTAGTTTTATGGATGATCCGTCTGCGGAAAGAACAGTAGTATTTTGTACGTCAACTTGCATGTCTAAAAAAATTCACCCTTTGAAGATAGCATTGTATAGACTTTATTGTGTTTAATTTATATGGTGGTTTTGGTTATTTCTTTTATAAGTTTTAATTTTTTATTTATTTAACCATTTATAATTAATATTATTAATCAGTTTAAATTTGGACCCTTTAGACCCTCTTACTGAAATTATTAATTCCGGCCAAGGTTTTTCACCTGCAATTGCTTTAGAAAGAATTATTTGGTCAATGATTGGAATCTTTTTTTTAGGAGCAATTTCAAGATCAATAACTAATAGTTTGCGAAGTCAAAATTGGTTTGGTAGAAATTTTTTATTTAGTTATTCTAAAGATAAAAAAATTAACGATGATAAATCTTCACAACCTTCTGGTGATGACGAATAAGTTTTATATATATGAAAGAATCAATTTTTTCTAAAAAGAGAATTTTATTGCTTGGTAGTGGCGAGCTTGGAAAAGAATTAGTAATAGAATCCAAAAGGTTAGGATTAGAAGTTATTGCAATTGATCGATATGAAAAAGCACCTGCAATGCAAGTTGCTGATTATTCAAGAGTAATTGATATGGGAGATAAAAATATTTTAAGAAATGTTATAAAAGAATTTAAGCCCGACTATGTTGTCCCAGAAATAGAGGCACTTTCAATTGAAGCCCTAAAAGAACTCGAGGATGAAGGATTCAATATTGTTCCCAACGCCAGAACTGTAGAAATTACAATGAATAGAGATAAAATTAGAGACTTAGCTTCTAAAGATTTAAAAATTAAAACTGCAAAGTTTGATTATATTTTTGAATTTGATGATTTAGAAAAAAAAGCAGATGAAATTGGATTCCCACTTTTACTTAAGCCTTTAATGAGTTCTTCAGGAAAAGGGCAGAGTTTGGTTGAAACAAAAAATGATTTACAAAATGCTTGGAAACAGGCACAAGCAAATTCAAGAGGAAAGGTTAAAGGTGTAATTATTGAAGAATTTATTAATTTTGATTTTGAGTTTACTCTTCTAACTGTAAGAAAAGAAAATGGTGAAAATATTTTTTGTTTACCAATTGGACATCTTCAATCTAATGGAGACTATCAATGTAGTTGGCAACCTTTAGAGATTAAGGAATCCTTAATTATTGAAGCTAAGAAAATGACAAGTAGAATATTAAATAACCTTAATGGAGCTGGATTATACGGAGTAGAGTTTTTCATAAAAGGAAGTGAGGTTATATTTTCAGAATTATCTCCAAGACCACACGACACTGGTATGGTTACATTAGTTAGTCAAAATATTAATGAATTTGAATTACATTTAAGGGCTTTTTTAAATTTACCAATACCGCATATAGATCTAATAGAACCCTCTGCAACAAGAGTTATACTCTCTAACCAAGAGTATCTAAATCCTATTTATGAGGGTCTTAATGAAGCATTAGAATTTGAAAAGACTAAAGTGCTCATATTTGGTAAACCCGTTTCCAGAAAAGGCAGAAGAATGGGTGTTGTGCTCTCATCAAATCCTGATATTAATTTGGCTAGAAAAAATGCAGATGAAGCTGCTCGTAAAATAAAAGTCAGTACTACATAAATATTAAATAATAATAACGAAAAAAATACTTATTTCCTTTGTTTTTGTTCTATGTCTCTCTGGGTATTATTTGAGTATGTTCTTTATTTCATAATGATAGAAAATTATAAAGGTTGGGCTATAACTTTAAATTGGGATAATAAAGATTATCTCAGGAGGGATACTATTAAAAGTAATTTTTTTAATCAAAAGGAAAAATGGATTGGTGTTCACTTAAATGGTGAAAAAATCTTTGGTTCTTCTCTAAAAGAAATTAGGCATATTATTGATTATCCTAGTTTGCATGCAAAGTAGGTTAAAAGATTTTTTTAATTATCCTGATTATTTTCATTATCTTCAATAAGTTCATTAGCAAGTTTTCTTAAATCTCCCTTAATCGAGACCCACGTAAAGGCGATTATAAAAATTGAAGTAGATATTGCAACAGTGATTTTTTCGACAGGCGACATTCCAAGTGCAATTGCAAACATTTCAAACCAAATAATAAATATTTATTATATGGAATTTTTTTAAATAGTTAGAATCAATTTTTTTTTTGCAATGATATTTAATTATTCAAAATATAATAAATAAAATTCAAATTACTTGTTTTATTTATTGTTTCTGATTTCAATTTTATTCAGTAAGATTAAATTATGGAAAAAAAAAAGTGCCCCCAATTTAAAAATTTTATTTTTAAAACCTCCCCAACATGTTTATATTGTGGTAGACCTAATAAATTTATAACTAAGGAATACGTAAATAAAAAGTGGAATAAAGATAATAATAAAAATATATTTGATTATATTTTTATTAATAAGTATCTTGTATTTATTTTATTTTTAATATTTACAATTATTATTATTATATTTAATTAAATAATATAAATTAATCAGTCTATTATTGCATCTAATACTTCTTTTGTATTTGTTGATAGTTTATTTTTTTTAATCTGTTTTATTGTTTCTACCATATTACTTTTGTAAGGGTCTGCATAATAATTGTATCTACTAAATACTTTCACAAAACGGGAAATTACGATTGGATTTAATTTATCAAAGTCAATTATCTTTTTTGCAATATATTTATAACCAGAACCATCGATTGCATGAAAAGTACTATTTCTTGTTACAAAAGTATTTAATATAGCTCTTAAAGTGTTTGGTGATTTTGAATCAAAAAACTTATTTTCAAATAATTTTTCAATGCTGTTGGTTTTTTCATCAATTTCTATAGATGCATTGAATGAGAACCAACTATCCAAAACGACACTATTATTTTTCCATTTATTGAAGAATATATTTGAAATAATTTTTCTTTCAGGACAATTAATCCTACTGAAAGAATTCAATGCAGCTTTTGCTAGCGTCATCGAATTACTGTCGACATAATTAATTATTTTGCATTTAATTTCCTCATCATTACTGTGCAAGAGTAGTTTCCAAATAGTTTCGATTAGTGTTCTTTCATTTTTACCTTCTGGCCAAATTTTATCTAGATTTTTCTCTATTTCTTGGAGCTTAAAATATAATTCTTCTTTTAAGTTGGTACCGAATAAATGATTTAAGTCGTCAATAGTTTTATATATATTTAGAGGGTCTATATTTTCTATCTCTGATTCAATCTCAGCAAATGTCGGAATACTTAGCAATTCTGATAAAAGAGACAAATTTATATCTTTATTTTTTATAAATGATATTAAAGTGCTTATTAATTTATTTTCAACTTTGTGATCTGGCTTTTCATCTAATCTGCACAAGATGATTTTTTTAAATAATTCTCTTACAGTATTAGATAGTGTAAAAAAATCTTTTTCATATCTTAAGATTAAAAATTTTTCATCCAAGGTAGTGTCAGATTCCCACTCAACTGGTGCAGAGAATTCGCGAAAATAAGTTACAAAGGGGATTTGGAGGTGAGATCTAACATTCCTAAATATAAACTCTTGTTTTTTTGTATTTAAAACAACTGTTTTTTCTATTGTTTTATTGCTTCCGAAAAATATAGCCAGATTTATAGGAATTATTAGAGGTAAATCATTATATGGGTTCTTTTTTATTGGATTACTTTGGGAGGCTTGAATTGTGAGTTTTTCTTCTGTTTGATCCCAGACTCTCTTGAATTTAACTTTTGGTGTGCCATTTTGCTTGTACCAAACTTTAAATTCCTCAGGATCAATTTCCTTATTATGCTCTAAAATTTTATCGACAAATTGGTCTATTGTTGCTGCCTTCCCATCATATGTTGAGATGTAATTACTAAATCCTTTATAGAAAATTTCTTCATTTACAAGCTTGTTAAGCATTCTAATTATTTCTGATCCTTTTTCGTATATCGTGGTCGTGTAGAAATTGTCTATTTCTTGGTATCTTTCTGGCATTACAGGATGCGATGTTGGACCAGAATCCTCTCTAAATTGATTTCTTCTAAGAAATTTCGCATCCTCAAGTCTCTTGATTTGGTGATTATGAAGGTCTGCTGTGAACTGTTGATCTCTGAAAACTGTTAAACCCTCTTTAAGAGATAATTGAAACCAATCCCTACAAGTCACTCTATTACCCGTCCAATTATGGAAGTATTCATGGGCGATCACACCCTCTATTCTCTCTAATTCCTCATCAGTTGTTGTTTCAGAATTAGCGAGTATTAGTTTTGAGTTGAAAATATTGAGACTTTTATTTTCCATTGCTCCCATATTAAAGTGCCTGATTGCAACTATATTGAACAATGACAAATCGTATTCAAGGTTATATTTATCTTCGTCCCATCTCATGGATTTCTGTAAGGAACTTATTGCATGTTGGACATATTTTTCATCACCATACTCAACATAAATATTTATTTTTACTTTTTTATTCGATTTTGTTATGAAATTATCTTTTACAGAATTAAGTTTACCCGCGACCAATGCAAATAGATATGAAGGTTTTGGATATGGGTCTTCCCAAATTATTTCATGTCGATTATTTGTAAGATCATTTTCTTTTACGATGTTACCATTTGAAAGTAAAACGGGATAATCATTCTTGTCGGCCTCAATTCTCACAGTGTATTTGCTTAGAATATCAGGCCTATCTGAGTGAAAACTTATTCTTCTAAATCCCTCTGCCTCACATTGCGTAGTTATAATTCCATTACTCTCATACATTCCTAAAAGGGATGTATTTTCCTTTGGTTTAATTATTCCGTCTATTTTTAATAAAAAATTATCTTTATTTATATTTTTAATAATTAACTTATTTTTTTGCTGTTTGTAGTTTTCCTCTTCTAGTAATGAGTCATCTATAAAAATTTTTTTTATTAATATATCCGTACCATCAAGAATTAGATTTCTGGTATTCTTATTTTTTTTTATCAATTTTAGTTTGGTCGTAACATTTACAGCATTTTTCTTAATTACAAAGTCCAAAAAGATTTCTGGAATTTCATAATCAAAAACTCTGTAATCTTTAAGTTTTACATATCTTGAAATACTTTTTTGGTTTATTGGATTGTTCATCTTTACAGAGAAGTTCGGAAGTTAAAAAATCTAGAATATTTATTTTGAAATTATAAGTTAGAACTTTTATCTTCTGATTGACAGTAATGTGCTTTAACTTTTCCTGAAGGAAGTAATTCGTATAAAGAAGGATTATTAATTTCAGGCGATCCGTCTTTATTAAATTGGTACCTCCAGTCCCATTTTTTATCTGTAAAGGAAATATAATCTTTTCTTAGAGAATATGGAAGCATAAGCTTTTTTTTATTCCAATAAATATTTATAAATGCTCCTGGTTTTAACTCAGATATCTTTTCTACTATGGAAAAGTCACCATTAATATTATTTCTCATCACAAGATTAAGCTTTGAATTTTCACATACATAGCTACTATTTAAAGCTAATAAAAGTATTGAGGTAATAAAAAATGAATGAATTTTTTGAGCTCCTTTTAAAGTAGATTTACTTTCAAGCTAAATGACTTAATTAAAAATCTTTTTGGATCGATTTAAATCATAATAGATTGCATACTCTTTAGATCTACTAGATTACAATTTAATTCCTCTTCATAATTCTGAACTGAAATAAAATTATTCAAAAAACCTGAATATTTTGCATCTCCGCCTATGGTGCTTGATAGTATATATTTTGGATTGAATTTGTTAATCAATTTAGGGATTACATCAGCACCTTTTACAAAAGAACCTACTAGGGGTAATTCTAAGTTTTTTGTAGGAGTAATGACTGCATCAAGACTTTGCTTGTTTATATTTTCATCAAGAAATCCATGAGGTTCTATATAAAACCCATTATCTTGATCGTCTTTAACAATATATCCGTTTTCTATTTGCGGTACTGGAGCCCCTGCAGTAGCTTCAAAACTTAAATTAAAATGATTTACCTTTTCAGTTGGCTTAAGTACTTTAATTGAACTAAAACCAATATTTTTTAATGTTTCAACAGCACTTTTAGGGCAAATTATAGGAATATCCTTTTTGAACATTTCTAATGTTGGAACATGACAGTGGTCAGGTAATCCTTGGGTTAACAAAATAATATCTATTTTTTTATCTATTGAAATTTCTTCTTCTAAAGATCCTTTAAAAAACCACTCACCTGGAGGAAATATTAAATCTCCTTTGAGCCAAGGATCAATAATTAAATTGGTTTTTTTAAATTTTATAAGCCAACCATTTGAACCAAGGTAGGTCGCTTCAAAAGTCATTATCAATTAATTGTTTTATTAGACTATAAAGTAATTTTGGTTTTATCGAGAAATTACTAATTTAGATTAATTTGCTTCATTTAAGATTTGAAATGACCTTCTTTTTAGATTAAATATTAAAACTTGATTATCTTCATAACTAATCTCAAAGTTTTCTTTTTCTAGCATTTGAATTGGTATTAGAGCTAAGCCTCCTGTTCCTGAAAATATAATTGGCATGGTGCTATTTTTAGTCCCATTCATTTTTTTGTAAGTCAATAGCTTGAGAAACTATTTTTCTGGCTTTATCAAATCCGTATTCTTCTATTAATTCAGGCCATAAAAAGTTAACTAATTCATATTTCGAAAACTCAATTTGTACTGTTTTCATTAAAAAATAATAGATATTTAGTGATTAATTACGATATTTACTTAATTACTATTTTTAAACCTATCCATGACTAATTGCAACATATCCACTACATCACCATCAGTTAAATTTAAATCCTTCTTTAAATCATTGCAAGTTAAATTCATTTCAAGTGCCGCTTCAGCCATATGATTAACTTTTTGGTTATCACCGCCCAATGAAATAAAGGGATTGAAGTTCTCTATCATTTAATATTTGTTGTTACCACCTAGTTCTAGCTAAGAAATAATTAATTATCATTTATTGATACAGAAGCTTATAAATATGTTATTTAAAATTTAGAAAGTTTTTATTTTTAAACTAGGGATATTGATATACCTTTTGATATCAATGCGAATCTTCTGGCTCTGACTAGTAAAGGAAATATCAAATTTGTTCGATTATTTGATTTAAACACTCTAGAAAGCAACAAAAGTAAACTACTTGAGGGATTATTTATCTGTTTGCAAATAGTATTAATTGCATCTGCCCCATGAAAGATCTCTTCATCTTTGAAGAGAATAGCTCCTTTATCTAGGTCATAACCCTTATCTAGAAGCGATTTGATTAGAGTTAAATTTTTACGACCATCAAGAATTTTAATATTATTTAATTTGCTTTTGATCTCAAGAAGCTCAGCAAAATGATTGCAAAATGGGCATTCTCCATCATAAATAAAGGTATAGTTGGAAGTCATTAGAAAAAACAGTTCTGATGGTCTTAAAGTGCATTAACAAAATATTAATGCTTCGATAATAAAACAAATAATAAAAATTTTGTGGATTTTTTATAAAGGGATAGTTAAAGGATTCTCATAATTACGAAGAAATGTCTCAATATAGGTATATTTTTCATAAAAATCTGTATGCTTACTCGGAGATATTATGTTTTAAAATCATGAACTTATTAGCATCTTTTGCTTTAGGTGGTTTCAATCCTTGGGCAGCAGGCTTTGGAATTGGATCTTTAGTCCTTTTTGGTCTTGTTGGTCTTGTTGCTGGTCCCAACCTAAAGAATTTTGACCCTGATGCATAAATCATCAAATTTAATAAAGATTTTAAAAGACTCATTTGAGTCTTTTTTTTATGCGGTTTTTTAAATTTATTTTTAGAATCATATCAAATTTTATTCTGCTAAAGAAATGTTGTTGAATCCTTTTTATCCATTTACTTTTTTGAAAATCACTTCTCTAAAAGCCACTATTGTTTTTTTATCAATTCTTTTAATTAAATCAAATTTGCTTAGATTAAAAGGGGGTCTAATAGGAGGACTTTTTGCCTTGATACTCATATCAGGAATTTTTGCCTCTAGTACAATAGCTTTAGGGTCCTTATTTTATGCCTATAGATTAAAGAAGAAATCTAATCTTGATGATAATCAAATGAAGGATTTAGAAACTGTTAATGTTTAAGATATTTTGTGAGTTAGATTTACTTGGATATCCTAAAATGGAGTTCCAGGCACAAAATGCAAGACTAAAAATCCAAAACCCGCAGCAAAAACTATCGATACTGCGATTATAAGTAGGCCAGATGCCATACCCCCTTCGTTAAATGCCATATAGTTAGTTATTTTTAAATTAATAATAGAACATATTTGTTCCCAGGTAATAGTTCTAATTACTCATATATCATCCAAATTTATTATTAATGGTGAATAAAAGAAGAAATATGGAAGTTAATGAGATGACAAAACCAAATATTATTAATGGTTTAGATTTAACGTTTTTTTCTTCTTTGGGGCTATTTTTAGAAGATACTAAGTTTTTATTTTTTTTTGAAAGAAGATTTGGAAAAGGTTTAATCACGATAAATTTGAGATCGAAGGTAATTACCCTAAAGTTTTAAATAAATCTTTATGGTAATCAACAACATTTTGACAACTTATTACAGGTGTAAATTCCATATGAATGCCAAATTTAGCTCTCCATGGAGCAAAATGCGAAAAAATTTCTTTATCACTATGTGCTTTACATAAACAAACTACCCTTCCTTCTCCTGGAGCATGTACTCTAAATAACATCTCAAACTTGTCTGTTTTATCTGATTTCGCAATTTCACCGTTATCCCAGGCTTCCACAAATAATTGATAAGCTTTTACTTGATTCTCAATATCTGGGAATTGGCAGTCAGCAAGAAATAATTGCATTGGAGTATTCTTAAGATTTTACTTATTATCGCTCAAATTGATACTTATTAGTAGTACTGTTTGAATTTGAAGATTAGAAAAAAATATTTTCCTAAATAAAGTGAGAGGAGAGGGTCTCAAGAAATTTTCCAATATCTTTTTTATATAAACTATCTGTGATTTTTAAAGAGAATAATTCATAATCATGTAGGTCTTTTTTTTTGTCAAAATTAATATCTCCCTTTAATGAAATATTTTTCATGATTGTATTGATCACTATTTAAAATTTAAACAAATTTATTTAAAAGGCAAATTTCTTTACATTATGTTTTTTATGAGAGAAATTTCTAATGCAATTAGGAAATAATTAATTTATTTAAGAATTAATAAATTTTCCTATAATATATAAAGAAACATTAGTTAAAGAAAAAATTACAGTTAATAGAGATGCAATAACGGGTAATAAATTGAACCATAACTGCGAAGTTGTCATTTTCGAATCAATAGGCAGAAAATTGGTTCTTTTTTTTATTCTTATTTGCAACCAGAAAACAGATAATGGATAAATGATTCTTGAAAAAGTAATTAATTTAGAAGGTAAAATTCCTTTTTTTGAATATAGGATAAATCCTGAAAAAAAGTATAACGTCCAAAATAGAACTCTTTGAATTAAAATTGACCTCTTGCTTTTGCTAGACACTATTAATTAATTAACTTTTATAGTTTTAGTCATTTTATATCTTTCAAAAAAAATTTTATTTATAATTACTTTTTCTTTACGTATAATTTTCCATTTATTTTTAAGAAATAATTCATAACTTATTAAGCTTGCTTCAGTTGAAAGAGAATCTAAACCTTCTTTTTTAGCTTCATCTTCTAATTTATGAAGTAACTTAGAGCCGCAACCTTTTCTTTGGAATTTACCTTTACAGTAAAATAACGCGATTCTATCGGCGGGATATCTTATGGCAAAAGCAATAATTATTCCTTTTTCACTAAGAAGCCATCCTTTCCCATTAGTTATTGACTTATTAAAATTTGGATTATTCCAAGCTTGGCTTGACCAGGCCCTTTTTTGCTCTTGACTATAGATTTTTACATCTAAAGATTTAATCGAATCAAAATAAACCTTTTTTAATTCTAGTTGATCTTTAATAGTAATTTGTCTTAAATTCATTAACAAATCTTCTATTTAGTATGCATAGTAAAAATATAGTCGCAATTGGTGGAGGAGGGTTTGGACGTTCTTTAGGTTCCCTTGAAATTGAAAAATATATAACTTCATTAATTAAAAAAAAAAGACCAAAAATTTGCTTTATTCCAACAGCATCTGGTGATAGTAGTTTGTACAAACTAAATTTTTATAAAGCATTTTCCAAACTAGATTGTATAACAAGTCATATTGATTTTTTCTCTAGAACCGAAAACTTAGAAGAAAAAGTTTTAAATCAAGACATCATCTATGTTGGCGGAGGAAATACAAAAAGTATGTTAGCTGTCTGGAAAGAATGGAATTTAAATGAAATTTTGCGTAATGCTTATGAAAAAGGAATTGTAATGAGTGGTGTAAGTGCTGGAGCTATTTGTTGGTTTGAAAAAGGTATCTCTGATTCTTATGCTGAAGAATTAGCTATCATTGATTGTTTGGGAATCGTTAAAGGAAATGCTTGCCCGCATTTCGATGAAGAAAAAGAGAGGGAACCCTATGTTAATGATGTTATAAATAGAGAATTAATTAAATCTTGTATTTGTATAGAGGGCAATTGTGCTTTACACGTCAAAAATAATATTGATTATTCCTCAATAGATTTTGGCAATGGTAAAAAGTGTTATAGAGTCTTTAAGGAAAATAATATTTTAAAGAAAAAAATCCTATAAAAAGAAATATATATATGTATTTTAGATTTCTTCATTTTTTGAAATTGAAGTAAATTCAATCCCTTTGTATTTTACAAAAGATGCAGTCCATACTTCTTGGGAGAGATTTCCAAGGTATTTAAGGAATTGTTGTGTATCTCCATCTCTTATCCATTCAGATTTTATGAATGGAAGCTCTTTCTGCATTCTTTTAGGATGCATATGAACTAGGAGCAAACCTTTTTCTTCAGACGCCCTTTTTAAAGCACCTTCATCGCTTCTTTGAAAAACTCTCATTAGAAGATTTAAAATAACTTCTTCTCCAAGTTTCTTTAAGTTTTCTGATTCCTCTAAATTATCTTTAATTTCTTTACCTCCAAGAGGCATTGCTCTAACGCGGTTTTGCTCTATTAAAGCTATTGCAATTAGATAATTCTGGCTTGCCATATTCTTAAATAAATCTTTTTTGATATTCTAACCTCTCGAGTTCATGAAAATCTTTTTTGGATAAATCAATTACCAAAAATAGGAAATAATTATTTATTTGCCTACATGCTTGAAACTTATTTTTATTTATATTAATAAGTAAGATAAATATTTTTGATATGAGATTATTTTTTTTTCTATTTTGCGGTATTTTTGCAGGTCTTTATTTATCATGGCCAGGTTTAGTAATACCAGAAAATTGGAAATGTTTTAATAACATTATTACTAAAACTACTGAAAATAAAATTTCTTTAAAAGCTGCATTGGAAATTTCTCCCAGTTATTTGTTAAAGGGTAAGAATAGAAAGAAGGCTTCAAAAATAAGAATCGTAGCAGATGCCTGTTTTCGTTAATATGTTTAAGTGTGAAATTTGAACACTAAATAATGATCAAAAATACAAGATTTGAATTGTCATTTAAAAATATTACTCAGTTAGAAAATAAACTTAATTTCTGCAAATTAAATAATATAGAAAATATCAATATTCCATGCAAAGGACTAATTAAGAAGGATTTATTTAATTACACCATCAATTATATAACTAAAAATTTCGATGAATTAAATGTTACTTATCATTATAGTCTTTATCATCAATACTCAAAAAATAAAAATAAATCATATCAGGATTTTTTAGATTTTATTAAAAATTCATACAATAATAGAAATTATGAAATTCTGCTTGTGTCAGGATCAAATAAGAAAAAAAACTTCGATTCAATTGATGCATTAGGTTATTTAAAAAAAGAAAAAAATTTAAAAGTTAAATTAGGTATAGCTTATAATCCATATTTGGAAAAATATTATAAAATTTCTTCAGAAAGAGAAAGGTTTGAAAGAAAATTATCGACTGGATTAATTAATTCAATTTGGTTTCAATATGGCACAGATATTAAAGTTCTTCAGCATGAGGTTAATTATCTCAAGAACGTATCAAAAGATGAAAAATTAAATCTATTTGGAAGTTTATTTATTCCTTCTAAACAATTTATTGCCCGGTTTAAATATCGTCCTTGGAAAGAGGTATATATATCACAAAAGTGTTTATATGCCTTAGATAATTTTTGTGATTTCACAAGAGATTTAGTTAGTTTTTATAAAAATAATAATATTACTCCTGTAATTGAATCTGATTTCACATCATCAGAAAAACTTGATTCTGTTTACAGTTTTATAGAAAACGAAAGATAATTTCTGTCAATATGAAACCTATGAAAAGTGATGTTAAATATGACTTAATAATAATAGGTGGAGGTATATCTGCGTGTGTTTTCGCTTCGAAGTATCTGAAAAATAATATTACAAGAAAAATCGCATTAATTGAGATTGGTCGTGGGCTTGGAGGTAGATCTAGTACGAGAATAAGCAAAAAATTTAGAGGATGGAAACTAAACCATGGTTCTCCAAATTTAAATATAACTAACATTAACAATAATCTTCTTTTAAAAAGTTTTATTGATGAATTAATAGAAAATAAATTTATTAAAGTTGACGATTCAGACATATTTTTTCTGAATAAAGATTCTAATTTAGAAACCCAAAAAAAATCTGAATTTTCTTGTGGGGTTAATTATCTATCTTTAGACTCTATGAGTCAATTATCTCAAAACATTATTGAGTCAAATAATTTAAAAGGGAAGATTGATTTTTTCTTTGAAACTTTAATATTTGATTTGCAGTTTGATAATAAGGAGTGGGTACTGTCATCAAAAAATGGGGAAAAATTCAGATCAAAATATCTTATTTGTTCAACTAATTTGTTGTTACATAAGAGGTCTTTAAAAATATTAAACATAAATC
>QCBJ01000019.1 GCA_003281645.1 Prochlorococcus sp. AG-347-G20
TGAATGGTATTCATCAAAATTTTATGGTGGAGCTGAAAAAGCATTAGAATCTATATATGATTTGTTAATTAAAAATAATTTTGATAAACCAAATTTATATGGACTAGTAAAAAATATTGAAGATAATAATTTTTGGTTCTCAAATAAAAATATTCAAACAAGCTTCATAAATAAATTACCTTTTAGCAAAAATAACTTTCAAAAATATTTTCCTCTATTTCCACTTGCGATAGAACAAATTGATCTCTCTGAATTTGATTTAGTAATAAGTTCAAGCCATTGTGCAGCAAAGGGAGTATTAACCTCACCAGATCAACTGCATATAAGCTATGTTCATACACCAATGAGATATGCATGGGATCAAATGGAGACATATTTAAAAAGTTCTTTAATAAGTAAATTTGGTCTTTCACCTTTTGCAAGAATAATTATGCATAAATTAAGATCATGGGATCAAACTAGTAGTATTAGGATTGATAATATTTGTACCAATTCAAATTTCACTGCTAGAAGAATTAAAAAATATTGGGGCAGGGATGCGAAAGTTATCTTTGGACCTGTGGAGGTTGAAAAATTTAATTATCAAAGGAACAGAGAAAATTTTTATTTAAGTGTTTGTAGGTTAGTTCCAAATAAAAGAGTTGACTTGCTTGTAAAAGCTTTTAATAAGCTGGGTTTACCATTAATAATTGTTGGAGAAGGATCTGAAAAAAATAAGATCAAAAAAATTGCTAATAAAAACATTAAAATATTAGGATATCAAAGCGATAAAGTTATAAAAAAATTAATGGAAACATGTAGAGCTTTTGTATATGCTGGAATTGAAGATTTTGGAATCACACCCGTTGAAGCCATGGCAGCAGGCTCACCTATAATAGCTTTAGGCAAGGGAGGATTAATGGATACGGTTAATTGCATTACCAACGATAATAAGAATAGCACTGGATTGCTTTTTAAAGATCAAACCTCTAAATCTATTTATGACGCGGTTTCATTTTATGAAGATAAAAAAATTTGGAAAAAATTATCTCCTGATCTTATAAATCATTGGTCAAGAAACTTCAGTAAAGAAAATTTTGAAATTAATTTTCAAAATTTTATGTATGATTCCATTGAGAGATTCGAGAAAAATAAAATATCTTTTTCTGGGTAGTATTTTAAAATGATTAATTTATAAAAATTTAATTAGATAATCATGAAAAAAGTAAATTTGATTTTTTATAAATTAAGCAAAAGATTATTTGATATATTTTTCTCTATTTCTATAATTATTTTTTGCTTCCCAATATTTTTTATTTTATCAATTCTAATTAAACTAGGTTCAAGAGGGCCAATATTTTATAGACAAACTAGATTAGGGAAAAATAAAAAACCTTTTAAGTGTTTGAAATTCAGAACTATGAGTGAAGAAGCAGATGATATTTTGAAAAAGTTACTTATAGAAAATGAAGATTTTCGAGATGAATTTCAAAAAACACAAAAATTAAAAAATGATCCAAGAATTACTCCTATTGGTAAATTACTCAGAAGAACAAGTTTAGATGAACTTCCCCAATTTATAAATGTAGTTTTAGGTGAAATGAGCATAATTGGCCCTAGGCCAATAGTAAAAGAAGAGCAAAAGCGTTACGGTAAAAATCTCAATGAGGTATTCTCTATTAAGCCAGGAATTACTGGTCTTTGGCAGGTAAGTGGTAGAAATAATTTAAGTTATGAAAGACGAGTTAATTTAGATTTAATATATGTAAGAAATAGGAATTTTTATATTGACTTAAATATACTCATTAGGACAATAGGAGTAATTTTATTACCTTTAGATAGAGGTGCTTACTAAAGTTCAAAATTAAAAAAATTTAGAAACAATAGGCAAACTGGACATCAAAAAAAAAATAATTAAAATTTTATGATTGCATAATATAATGAACAGTCAAACATTTAGATTAATTCAGAGGCTTTTTAATAAACTATCTTCGCAAAGAAGAAGATCCTTATTAACTCTTTTACCAATTGCAATAATTACTGGATTAATTGATGTACTTGTTGTGGCATTAGTTTCCAGAGTATTTACAGTAGTTGTTGGTCAAGCTAACAAACCTCCGATACCTTTTTCAGATCTTATTACTACTGATCCATTAATAAAAGCTATTTTGCTTATTTCAGCTTATGTAATTCTGAATTGGATAGCCTCATTTTCTAGAATATTACTTAGAGCAAAGCAAGAAAGATTGAGAGCTTCTGTTTTTTTAGACTTATCAAAAATAGCCCAAAAAAATGTCTTAACACAAAACTATGAATTTTTTCTAACCGATAACAGTGAAGATTTATCCTCAAAAATTTTACTTAATATATCAAGAGTTTCTGAAAAATTAATAAGACCAATACTGCAAATTGTAAGTGGGTTTTTCATAGTTTCTTTTATTTTTATAGCCATAATAAGTTTCGCAAAGATTACTGCCTTATATTTGATGATAAGCCTTGTAGTTAGCTATTTAGCAATATCATTACTAGTAACACCTTTTATTAGAAGAGCTACTAAAGCAAGAATAAATTTAGAGTCAGAAATTAATAAAGTAATGACAGAATCAATACGGACAATAGTTGATGTTCATTTATCAGGTTCTGAAAAGTTTTTTCAGGATAGGCATAATACGGCAGGAAAAATTGCATTCCCATTCCTTTGGAAGGCAGAAACCTATCCAGAGTTGCCCAGAGCATTAATTGAGCCCTTAGGAATTACTCTTATTTTTTCAATTGGACTTTTCCCTCTCTTTTCAAAAAATAATCCTACTAACTTATTAGAAATAGTTCCATTTTTGGCAACTATTGCTGTTGCATCATTAAAATTAACCCCACCTTTACAAGATCTTTTTAGAGGGATAACAGATTTAAGAGCTGGGATTCCAGATGTGAAGGAGGCATTAACTATAATTGAATTAGAAGAGAAAAGAAGTTATTTAAATCTAACAACTAAAAAACAAGAAAAATTCATTAAAAATACCCCAAAAAAGTATAATTTTAAAAAATATTTCTTACAAATACCCAAATAGTAATAAATTTGCACTTGATAATATAAATATAAAAATACCAGTTGGCCAAAAAATTGCTTTTATTGGTAAAACAGGGAGTGGGAAAACAACAGCAGCGAATCAAATACTTTGCCTATTAAGACCATCATCTGGCAATTTACTTATTGATAATAAACCGCTTAAATCATCTGAGGTACAAACCTGGCAATCTTTCTGCTCATATGTTCCACAATCAATAAATTTACTAAATGGGGATATCTTATCTAATATTGCCTATGGATTAAATGAAGAGGAAATAGATGAAGAGAAAGTTTGGGAATCAATAAAAGCTGCTCAGATAGATGATTTAATATACAGCTTGCCAATGAAGTTAAGAACAAAAGTTGGCGAAAATGGAATTAGACTGTCAGGAGGTCAAAGGCAAAGAATAGCTATTGCAAGAGCATTTTATAGAGATACAAAGATAATAGTAATGGATGAAGCAACAAGTGCATTAGATAATAAAACAGAAGCTAATCTAATAAAAGCTATAAGCAATTTAAATAATAATTTTACTTTTATTTTTATAGCGCATAGAATTTCAACAATTAAAGAATGTAATTGTATCTATGAATTTAAAAATGGAAAAGTTTCAGCATTTGGAATATATGAAGAGTTATTGATAAAATCAGAAAGTTTTAGAGAAATAGTAAACAAAGATAAGGTTAATTTTTAAATCTATTAATCTTATTAAAATAAAAAAAGAAAACCTAATTTCCCAAAATATTAATATTAATTTTAGAAATTACTGAAATTAGCTTTTGATAACCATAAAAATAATTTAATATTCTTTATTGGATTTAAAATCTAAATTATATTTTTAAAACTTTATTTTTGATGAAAATTGTCATGTTTATTGTAAAGGGATATATATTCATTTTTCATTTTTTTTGTATTAAATATTTTCCCATGAGTCAAGTATGAATTATTTGAAATTTTTAGTTTGAGATCACTATTGTTCATGATTTTTTCTATACAATTAACTGCTTCATTAATATCCCCCAGCCTATAAAACAAACCAGAAAAATTATTTTTTATTGTATCTATATTACCTGTAACTTTTGAAGCGACTATAGGTAATCCAATAGACATAGCCTCTATAATGCTAATAGGATGACCTTCATATAATGAAGTGGAAAGGAATAAATCTGCCTCATATAGATATTTAAAGACATCTTTTTTATTTCCCAACAAATATACATTTTTTATTTTTTTCAATTTTATATAATTTTTTGCTTTATCAAAAAGATATCCATTCCCCAAAACAATAAAGTTATAATTTTTTAAATTTCTTGCTATTTCAAAAATTTCAAAAATATTTTTTTGATCAACTAATCTGCAGATAGAAATTATATTCTTCTTTGTATTTTTAATTCCAATTTTGTAATTTTTATTTTTACGATTAAATTCATTTCTGATCATTTTTTTTGAAGAATTATTTATGATTCGAGTATGTCTACCAATAAATATTTTCAAATTTTTTGCTTGTAATTTTTCACTTAAAGATACAAAAACTTTTTCATTATCAAGCCATCCAGTTAAATTTTCGTAAAGTATGTATAAATTTTTTTTTAATCTGTTCAAACAAGTTGTATGGATGCCATGAAATGAATATATTAAAGGCTTATTTAAAAAAATTTTAATTATTCTGCCTATTAAACCAGCTCCCTTGCCGTGAGCATGAATAATGTCTATAGAATTTTTTCTAAAAAAAATTATCAACCTTATTATATCCATTAGAATTATTTTTCTTTCGGCAATCTCCAAATATTTATTACTATCAAATTTCTTATGATTATAATTAAAACTTGGCATCGCCAAATAGAAATCAAATTTATCTTCCAAAAGTTCTTTTAACAATAAGATATGTGAAGGTCCTCCACCAGTTTTACCAGAGGCCGAAATTAATAAAATCTTTGTTTTTTTAATATTCATTATGAATTAGAAAATTTTTTTTTGGATTTTATGAATTTTTTTACAATTACATTCTAATATGCACAAATAGAATACCAATCCTACTAAAAAATTATCTGTAATTTAGACTCAATTTGATTTAGAATTATTTATGTTTAAATGCTCCAAAGGATAAACTAAATTTAAATTATGAAATATCACTTCTTAAGCATGTTAATGAATAAAAATTTTTAAATTTTGATTAATTCATTTAAGAAAAATTAATGCAATTAGTAATTGCTCTTTATTTAATAATATTAACTTAAAGAAGCTCATAGGTTACTCTTAATTAAATGAATAAGATAAACAAAAATCCAAAAATTCAGATTTTATTAGCAACATATAATGGAGAAAGTTTTTTACGTGAACAAATAGATTCTATTTTTAATCAAGAATATAAATCATGGGAGCTTCTTATTCATGATGATGGGAGCATTGATGATACCATCAAGATATTAAATGAATATGAAAACAATTTTCCCAAAAAAGTAAAATTATTAAATGACAAAACAATTTTCTCAAGTGCTAGTAAAAATTTTTTTCACTTGATTGAGAACAGATCTAAAGAGGCAGATTTGTACTGCTTTTGTGATCAAGATGATATATGGCATAAAAGAAAGCTAAAATTTATCGCCGAAAGATACATTAGGCAAGAAGATAAAGAACCATTATTAATACACTCAGACCTTTCCTTAATAGATAAGGAAGGCAAATTATTAGAAAAATCTCATAACAAGTTAATTAACTATCAAAAGAATTTTATTACCAAAAATACATCTTATTACTATAATCCTATGCCTGGATGTGCAATGACAATTAATTCAGCTTTAGCCGATAAAATTTTTTATTCTAAATATATGGTAATGCACGACTGGTGGATCCTTTTATCTGCAATGCACGAAAATACAACTGTGCTTTATATCGATCTTCCGCTTGTTGGATATAGGCAACATTCTGGGAATTTCTTCGGTTATAAAAAATATAATATCTTGATATTAGTTATAAGATTATTATTTAAAATTCCAATTTACATTAGAAACGTTAAAAAAGCATACGAGCAATCTAAACAATTCTACAATCAATCAATGTTTAAATATTTTATAAAATTAGTTATATATCAAGTAAAGATGAATTTATAATTAATTTTTTAATATGACTAGACTCAATCCCACTTACTCAAAAAAATGATATTGTTATAAGTTATGGGGCCATAGCTCAGCTGGTAGAGCACCTGCATGGCATGCAGGGGGCCAGCGGTTCGAGTCCGCTTGGCTCCATCAGGATTTCTACTAATTCTACTAACTAGTTTTTAAGAAGATACTAGAATCTTTGGAAATTCAACAACGCGTTTGTGGCATGATGCATTATTTGCTAGAAAAGTTTTTAATTAAATTTTCTAGTAATTTTTTAATAATTTAACTAAGTTTTTAAGAATTTAATCGAATAAATAAAACTATATTATTTTTTTCATAAATCTTCCCCCAGTTAATATTTGATTCTAGTTTCTTATAAATATTATCAATAAACTCAGAATTAGATTTCCATCCAGGATTTTTTTTATCTAAAAGAATTTCATCAAAATTATTGAAATTATATATTTCTTCAGAATTTAGGAATTTAATATCTCTTCTTCTTGACAAGTGAGGTACTAAATCATTTGTAGTTAAAACTGATGATGTATCTTTCACTAATGAAATAGCTTCTCTTCTTGCTGTTGAAGATTCAAAATGACTATGAAAAGGACCAAAATAATAAGTAAATCTTGAAAAAATTAAAAAAGTCGCAATAGACCAAAAGAGAATAAAGTAGTTCCCCTTTAATTGAAACCATCTGGGATAATTTTTCAAACCCTGAATTGAAACCGGCGATAAACTTTCTTGAATCGATACAGCTAAAAAAGGAACTATAAATAATGAATATTGATGCACTAGATTTTTCATAGAGAACGAATCTGATATTAAATTTACAAATAATAACGGTAAAAAAGGAATTAAATTTGAGAAAATAGTTAAACGTTTTTTATTAAATAAAAGATATAAAATAGGTAAAAGTAATAATATTAAATACTCAATGTTTGAAACGCTGAATAATTGAAGAAACAATTGAGAAATTATTTTCATTAAAGAGAATAAATCTGTATTTAAATTTTCATTGAAACCAAATTTTCCTGCTTGTCTTAGAATACTTGCATCTTTACCTCCAAAGTATGGAATAAGAAAGAAAGCTACTGAAAAAAACCACAAAAGTGCACTCGAAACAAGTAAAGATCCAAATTTTAAAAAACCTCTAAAAATTAACCAAATACCAAAGCCAAAAATTAGAAATGAGTTAGTGATCTTACAAGATAAAATAAAAACAATCTTTATAAATAAGTTCCAAAAAGAATTTACAGTCCTTTCTTTTAATGATATAAATACATCTAAAACAATTGGGAATGCAAGCACTTCTGGATGGAAATCAAAAATATTTACGTTGAAAATGATTGGATAAAGCAAGAAAGCTAAATAACTTGTAATGGTCGATAGATTTGATAAATTTAAATTTTTGGATAATCTTGAGAGAGGATATATTGAAAATGATAAGGCAAAGCTTTGAACGAAAAACAAAAAATATGTTGATGAAAAATATTTATAAATAATTCCTAATGGATAAAGAACTAGCGCACCATGATCTCCAAGGATATGAAAGTCTAATAAAGTACTATATGGTTCCTGGCCTTGAGAAATCAGATAAATTGCCTGTTCAAAAATCCCTAAATCCCAAGATGAAGAATGAAACCAATAGTGTCGTAAAGAAGAAGCTAGGCTAAGTAATAAAAAACTTATTAGAAAAAATATATTTTCTTTCTTTTGTATTTTATTAATTAGAACTAGATGTGCTTTCATAAAATATAACTAATTATTCCAAACTAATTTAACGGAGGCGGAATAGTTTTAGATGAAAACTACGTGTTAGTTTTTTAAAGATATTAGCATGAAGCTAGTAAAGAAATTATTTTTTTAATTCATATAAATTCAAAAATTTTAAAATTCTTAATTAAAGATTAATTTACAAATTTAACTTAACTTATTTTTTTTAGTTCAATAAAAAAGTAATTATTTATCAGTTCCTTTTACAAAGGTATTTGATTCAATTATAAAATATCTACTTTGAATAAATTTATAATCTTTTGAATTCTTTTTTTTTAAATATTAAAGTTTATACTAAAATTCTAAAATTAATTTGAAATTTTTCAAATTCTTTAATTAGAAAAATTTCGAGTTAATAAGGTGTTTTTTCATCAGAAAATCCATGTTCTTTTAGCCACATTTCTACTATTGGTACTTGCCAAGAATAATCAATATCGAGCCCACCCCATTGCTTAATTGCTTTAACATTTTTACCAAGCCATGGGAAAGGTGGGAATCCATTACGACTATCCATACAATGGGGTCGAACAACGAACATTGAGCAGTCAGCATACCAACAATCTCCTTGTGATCCTCTATCACAATTAACTTCATTTCCAAAATAAGAAGGTTCTATAAATGGTTTTAAATTATCGTTTTCATCTAATTTTCTTGCTCTTAAAGGACTCCACATATTGTAAGAACTTGCGGTAGTCACAGAGTCTAGATTTTTGTCATCTCTAAGCATTTGAACACCTTCATCAATATATTTTGATAATAGAGTTGCACCGTTGCAAAATAGCAAAACAATTGCCTCTATTTTATCATTAGTATTTTTCTTGATTTCATTAAAAGCATGTATAAAAGCATCTTCAGCAAGTGCTTCTTTAGTTGCTAATTCACTTGGACGCACAATCAATTTGCAGCCCATTTTTTGACCTTCAGTAGCAATTTCCTTGTCATCTGTAGAGAGATATATATTATTGACTTCCTTTGAATTTAAAGCAGCTAAAATTGGGTAATGCATTAAAGGTCTTCCTAATATTTTCATCAAATTTTTACCTGGTAAGCCAGTGCTACCTCCTCTTCCTATTATGATTGCATTTATCATTTTAAATTGGAATTTATCTCGTATTGTAGTCCCTTTCAATCTTCTTATGTTTTATTATAGTATTTCTTAATTGTCCAATTTCTTCCATCTCTATAATTACTTCATCGTTTTCCAGAAGAGCAAAGTCATGAGGTATTACGCACGCAGTTCCTGTAAAAAGAAGAGAGCCGCAAGGCACTTTATTGTTCAACTTTAAAAAATAACAAAGTTCTTCTAAGGACCTCTTTAATTGACTGGTCTCACCAATTGAATTTATTATAATTTTGCCATTTCTAACTACTTTGCAGATTAAATTACAATCATATGGGTTAGGTATTTGATCTGCAGGGATAATAAATGGACCAATACTTGCACATCCATCCCATATCTTTGCTTGATTTAAGAATAAAGGAGATTCAGTTTCAATATCCCAAGCAGTTAAATCATTTCCAAGTGTATAACCTATTGGCATCGAATCCTCGCCCAGTACAATGACCATTTCAGCTTCGGGCATTGTCTGAGACGAATCTGCTCTCAAATAAAGAGGTGATAAAGAGCTAACACATGTTCTATTAAAACCTTTAAAAAAGACTTCGGCTCTCTCACTAGCGTAGACATATGAATACAATCCTTTTGACGCAGACTTTTTCTTTTTTAAATCCGCATCGTGTTCCATTGCTTGTCTTTTATAAGTAACACCTACCGCCCAAACTTCAGGAGGGGCAATAGGCTTGGTAATACACTCTTTTTTAAATAATTGATCTAAATTTTCACAGAATAATTTATAACCATATAAATTTTTTAAGCTTTCTATTTTGTTTGATAATGCATAAGTGCCAGAGCATCCTTTTAATAGATCTAATGTGGTTTTAGGTGCTCCTTCATTAAATTTATAAACAACACCATCTTCAATAAATATTAAAAAAAACATCATTTCTTGATAAAAATTGTCCAACTTTAAAACTCATAAAGCGCCTCCGTTTGAATCAATTATTGCTCCATTAATATATGAAGATTCACTTGAACTTAGGAAATATATTATTTTAGCTTGTTCTTCTGGACTTGATAAACGCTTTAGAGGCAATTTCTTAGCTAACTCTTCTTGGCCCTTTTCACTTAAAGCACTTTTAAGCATTGGAGTTAATGTCTGACCAGGGGCTAAACAATTAACTCTAATTCCATGATTACTTAATTCCATAGCCATATGTCTAGTCATCCCGAAAAGTGCTGCTTTTGAGCTTGAATAAGCGCAAGATAAACTAATACTTCTTAACCTTCCCGCAATTGAAGATATATTTACAATAGTGGGTGATCTTGTAATTTTCATATATTTAATACTCTCCTTTATCATTTTGAAAGAGCAGGTAACGTTTACCCTAAAAATTTTTTCCCATTCTTCTTCTGTCATATTTTGTATTTTTGTTTTTGATGAAATACCAGCAGAATTTACTAATGCATCAATGTTTTCAAACTTAAAATCCTTTTTTTTAAAGAAATTATCCAAAGAATTAGGATTTGTAAAATCAACAGCATGAAATTCAATATTTCCTGTATTTGATCCTAATTTCTTCCTTATTAAATTAAAACTATTTTCTTCCCTTGCTAAGCAGACAACATACCAGTTTTTTTTTAGAAATAAAAGTGCAGTACTTAATCCTATTCCAGAAGAAGCTCCTGTAATTAATACTGTCCTTAATTTTTGGTTCATTCTTAAAAGATAATAAATTAAATGATTCTATTTTTTACTGGGTTGCCATTTATGTAATTCAAACAATTCAAAGCAGTATTATTTCTACATTCAAATAAAGCCTCCTCACTATAGTAAGCAGTATGAGGGGTAATTAAAATTTTTTTTGAAATTGAATGGTTTTTAATCCAACTTGAATAAAGCTTATCTCCATCTAAAGGTGGTTCATTAATCCAAACATCTGTTCCATATCCTCTTAACTTACCAGATATTAAGGCATTTTTTATATGATCTGCATTTTCAATAATTTCACCTCTAGATAAATTAATTAATATAGAATCGTTTTTCATTTTAGAAATAAAATTTTTATTAACAAGACCTTTTGTTTCATAATTAAGAGGAGTATTAATTGAAAGAATATCAACTTTCTTTAATAAAGCATCTAAATTATCAACTCTTTTTATATCAAATGTCTTCTCAATCCCACTTGATTGGTATGGATCATAAAAATAAATATTTTTGGAAAAAACTTTAAATTTCCTCGCAATCGCTCCACCAATTCTACCTAGTCCTATAATTCCTAGTTTTAGATTATTTAACCTAAATAATTTAAATGGAATCTCATCCCCTAACCAGGAATTTTTGTTTTCTCTAGCAAAGCTTTGAAGTTCATTAATACCTCTTGTTAAATTTAGGATCATTGCTATTGCAGAATCTGAAACTTCATCAACACCGTAATCGGGATTATTGCAAACAAGAATATTTTTCTTCTTACAAAATTCTAAATCTATATTGTCGAAACCAACTCCATATCTGAATATTGCTCTTATATTTTTATATTGATTAAAAAATCCTTCATCAATTACTTTATGCCAAACCAATAGTATTTCTGTTGCATCTGTGAGTTTAGGATTAAAATATTTTCCTAGTTGATCTTTTTCAATTGAATATTCAGAGATGTGATCAGTTATAGATACAATTCCTTCTTTAAATTCCATTATCTAATTGTATGTGCTTTTTTGTTAATGTACTTTAGTTGCCTCAATACATTACAGGAATATCCATACTCGTTATCATACCAAAGTACAAATTTAATTAAATTTTTATTCACTACATTTAACCATCTTGTATCTACAACAACCGAATGATTTTCCTTGAGAAAGTCTAGAGACACCAAAGGTTTATTACATAACTTAATTACAGGGAATACCTGCTTTTGTTGAAATTTTTCGAGTAAATTTAATATATTTTCAACAGAAGTTTCCTTTGTAGTAAAAAAAGTAATATCAGCACTTCCAACTATTTCAGTGGGAGTTCTAAAAGATAATGCATTGAAAGAATTTATATCTAAATCTGGAATAACTTTAATTACCGCCTCTAACGCTGTAGTTGGTTTTGGAATTAAGTTTCCAATAGCTGATCTTCCCAAAGCATAGTGATGATAAATATTTCCGGGATATGAAAAAGAGTTTGATGATCCATCCATTAAATTTTGATAACTTAACCAAGGATGAAGAGTTGTTACACTTCCACTTTCTATTTGGTAAGTATCATTAATTAATTTTGCAATTGGTGCTATTGCGGTAGCATCACAAATGCTTGCAGAAATTAAGTTATGGGAAAGTGGTTTATATTTCTCCTCATTCACACCAAGTATCATAGTGAAATCAACTTCTTCGGGTGAATTCGTAACAATTATTTTTTTTACTCTCCCATGATTTAGAATTTCTCTTGAAAGTAATATGTTTTTGTGTACCCCGCTTGAGTCAATAATATAATCCACTTCTAATTCTTCCCAAGGAACTTTGTTTATATCTTTTTTATGAAAAGTATCAATAAAATTTGAACCTAACTTAAGTTTTCCTTTTTCAATTTTTAATGGTAAATCGTTTTTCCCATAAATCGAATCATATTGTGCAGTGTAAATCCAATTTTTGACATCGGGATTAATATCATTTATCGCTTTAATATTTATATCCTCATCTTCAGCAAATAATCTAAGTAAATGCCTTCCAATTCTTCCTATACCATTAATCCCGACATTGATTTTAGACAATTTAAAATAGTAACTCAGCTAAATTTTTAGTAATAATAATATTATCATCAAGCTCATCTTTATTTGGGATTGAGCAATCAGAACCAAAATCTGTAACAAGTATGAAACGAAGAGGAAACAATTTTGAGACTTTTAGATCATTTTTACTATCTCCAATAAAAAAATCATTTTCGCATAATTCAAAAGACTTTAAATG
>QCBJ01000020.1 GCA_003281645.1 Prochlorococcus sp. AG-347-G20
AAATAAATTACTTTCTGATATTAGGAAAATTGAATTTGATGTAGAAAAAAATACTAATAAATGGAAAAAATTAAATATTGAAGAAAAAAATGTAAAGGAAATTATCTGGAGAAAAATAAAAAAAAATGAAGATAATTTATTACCAATTAAAGAAATTGTAAAATATCAAAAATCTTCCGAAAAAAATAATAAAAGCATCACCAGTTTTAATAGATCAATTGTTTTCAATGATTCTATAGTTGGACCTGAAATTAGTTGGTTAGTTCCTCCTGGATTGAAATGGAATAGTAAGTATAAATTTGACTTTACTACATTAGGGCATAGTGGAAGATTTGATAAAGGGAGAAAAGGAAAAGATTTTTGGGGTTGGAATAACGGTGATGCTGTTGGACTATTTCATTATCAATTCTTAAATAGAGAAAAAACAAGTTTCGGCTTAAATTATGGAATAAGGAGCGTATATTCAGGTAGTGCGCCAGGAGGAGGAACTGCAGTTGGTGAAGGTCAATCTCTTGGATTTAGATTAGATCGTAAAATTTCTCAAACAGAAGGATTTGCATTTGGAGCAGAACAGCTGCTTCATTTTGATGGGTTAACTGATTCGGGTAGAAATATTTATTTGACCATTTCTAAGGCTTTATGGCTTAATAATGAAATAGGCCAGTTCCCCCTAGATATCTATACTTTTGGTATTGCAACTGGAAGAATGGCTGAGGGAAATATTAAATTTCTTTGTAGTGATTTGTTAGGAGGATCAGGGACAGAAGTTGATAATCAAAGAAGTCTATGCTGGGCTCCAGTTTTTTCTATCTCAAGAGTTTATAACAAAAAATTATCAACATTTTTTGAATATAATAGTAAATGGTTTATCTTGGGAACATCAATAATACCGTTTAATGAGATTCCTCTAAGGGGTACATTTGCTGTCCAACTTTCTGACCATATTGATAATTATAAGTTAAATAACTTCGACGAAATGAAATGGGTGTTTAGATTAAGTTTAGGATTTTAATTGACAATCAAATTGATTGTAAAATCATTTACCTTATTAATTAATCAAATAAATCTTAATAATATTTCTTTTGGAGAAATTTTTAACTTTAATTAGATTATAAGTTATTAGTAATATTATTTTGATTCTAGAAAAAAATAAAATCAAGTTATTAAAATAAGAAAAAATTATTTGTATTTATTATTCAAAAAAAAATAAAAAAAATCCACTTAACAAGAATCTTTTCTTTATGAAGATTTATTGTTCTAATTAAATTGATTAATTGAAAAATGTATTTTAATTTCAAATTTATATTAATATAGATTAATAGTTTAGATACTAAATAATGCATAGGATTATAGATGTTATAAGGTTCTATAATGAATATAAGTTTCTTGAATTAAGATTAAAATTTCTCAAGAAAGAATTTTCAGGAATTTATAGAGAATTTCAAACAGAAGCTTACATAGCTACAACTTCTAATACTGGAAAAAAAAATAATATTAATTTTAAAGTATTAAACAAATTAAAACGAAATTATAATTTTGCCTATACTGTCTACGATATTCCAAAACAGTATTTATACTCATGCAGCAGAAGTGCAGAAGACTACTGCTTCGATTTTATTAATAATTCCATAAGTGAACGTAATTTTTTGAATGATGAAACACTTATTGCATGGTCTGATTTAGATGAGATTTTTGATCTACATACCATTAATATGTCCTCTCAGAAAATCACTAAATATGGTTTCTGTTATACAAATATGTATTCATGCTTTTATAACTCTAAGTTTTGTTTTAATGAAAATTGGCCTGGTACAGTTTTTTTAAATTCTCAATGTAAACTCTCACTGGGTGTCCTTAAATATTCAGCTCACCATTCATTACCTAAAATTAATCAAGTAAGTTCAGGTTATCATTTATCATATTTTAATGGTTCTGCCGAATCAAAAAATTTGAATTCACATTTTATTAAATTTTTTAAATTTAGACTTATTCTTGCAAAATTAGGAATACATCCACAACTAAGATATTCTTATTATATGAAGAATTTAAATCCTAATAAAAATTATAAATTATTTAAAGAACTAGAATATGAAGATAATTTTACTTTTCAAGTATTGAGAAACTATTTTACAGGCAACAGATTTATAAGTTGTTTTTTAATATTTATTATTAAAATAATTAAAAAAATTTTTTTTAATGCTAATTATTTTTTTAAAAACAAAAAGAATTTATATTTTTCAAAATAGATTAACTGAGTTAAATATGCGTTTTGCTAAATTTGACTAGATTTTTTTTTAAATTAAGTACTATTTGCGATAAAGTAGTATGAGTTTATATTGTTTCATATTTTATTTAAAATATCCATTGAATTTTTCATGATATGCCAAGAAGGAACACTATTAATCTAGTTACTGGCGGAGCAGGATTCTTAGGCTCTCATCTTATAGATAAATTAATGGGATCTGGTGAAGAAGTTATATGCTTAGATAATTTTTTTACAGGTCGCAAACATAATATCAAGCAATGGATCACTCATCCTAATTTTGAGTTAATCAGACATGATGTCACTGAGCCAATAAATTTAGAGGTTGATAGGATTTGGCATCTAGCATGTCCAGCCTCTCCAATTCATTATCAACATAATCCAATAAAAACTTCTAAAACAAGTTTTCTGGGGACATGTAATATGTTAGGCCTTGCCAAAAGAGTAAAAGCGCAGTTTCTTCTAGCTTCTACTAGTGAAGTATATGGTGATCCAGAAATACATCCACAACATGAATCCTATAGGGGCTCTGTAAATAATATTGGTGTTAGAGCATGTTATGACGAAGGTAAAAGAATAGCGGAAACATTATGTTTTGATTATAAAAGGATGCATAATGTTGATATTAGAATAATGAGAATTTTCAATACCTATGGACCAAGAATGCTTTTTGATGATGGAAGAGTAGTTAGTAATCTTATTGTTCAAGCTCTTAATGGTCAAGAATTAACTGTTTTTGGTGATGGGAAACAAACAAGAAGCTTTTGTTATGTTGATGATTTAATTAATGGAATGCTTAAACTAATGAATAGTAAAGTAATTGGACCTGTAAATATTGGAAATGATAATGAATTTACTATAATTGATCTTGCAAATTTAATAATCCAGAAAATAGACCCCTCTTTGAAAATTGTTTTTAAAGAGCTACCTATGGATGACCCTTTGCAAAGAAAACCTGTTATTGATATCGCAAAAAAAGAACTTGGTTGGGAGCCGAAAATTAACCTTAATAATGGCTTAGATAAGACTATAAATTATTTTAAAAAAATAATTTTATCTAAATGATTATAAAATAATTACGAATTAAATTCTTTATTAATTATTTCTAAAAATAATTCTTTATTTTCAATTAATTTAAGAATTTCTAATTTACTTGGCAGACAATCATTTGATAATTGAATAGCATAAGATTTTTCGGTATAGTAAATTTCTGCCTTGTTAAACCTTATTATTGATGATAAATATTTTTTTATTGCTTTAATTTTATGAATTTTGAAATTAAGTATTTCTTTTAATATTGTAAAAGAAGAAATAAAAGGCAAGCTAATTACTTTCCATAAATTATGATCGCCCAAGCCTAATGTATAAAGATTAAAAATTTTTATATCCCTTGAAATTGTTTTACTATTAGTAAAAAAAGTTAAACAACCACTTAAACACCTTTTATATTTTTTTTTATTATTCATATTTTTAATATATCCAAATATTTTGTGTACATTTAGCTTTGTATAATCAGGATGTTTATAAGGGAAAATATAATATGAAGAGTCTAGATTATAATCATTTATAAGATTCTTAAATATTGATTTGTTTATTAAATAGTCATCCTCGCAGAAAAATATATGTGAGTTTTTAATCTCCTTAATTATATCTAAACAAGTACCAAAACATTCTTGATTACCAAATGGCGCTTTTCTTAATATAAAAGTTGATTCGACTTTAAATTTTGAAATTATGTTTTTTAGAAAATCTAAATATTCATCAGTAGGATTATCTACAACAATATGAAGAAAAGCATCTAAATCTTCTAGTGATTGTAAAAGTGAAGAAAATCCTACTTGAATAAGATCTTTTTTTTCTTTAAATGCAATTAGAGATTTTTGGTCATTATATCCAGGATAAGTTCTATATATGACATTTAACATTATGCTTTCGTTTTATATAATTTATTCCACAAAATAATGTTTTTATAAAAGATGTTGTAAATAAAAATATTTTTAAATTAATTTCTTTTAAAAATAAAAATTAATTTTTTCAATTATGGAAATATTTTTTATTAAGTTTTAAACCATTACTTATATCTACAATTCCAGTCCCTGACCAATGCCCAAATGAAGTGGCATCAATTTTTGGTGAATTTATTGATCTCCATAAACTGAGCATATTTAAAAACTTGATATCATCAATGATAAGTAATCTATTTTTTTGTTTAAGTTTTACTCCAGAAAGTAAATTTAGAAATCTATATTCAAACCTTCCATCTTTTGGGGCATCTAAAAAGATAAGGTCAGAAGTAGATATTAACTCTAAATATTTTTTAAACTCTTCTTTCTGAGAGAGATCAGATATATATTGCTTGATTCTTCCATTATTAAAATTAATTTTTTTTAAATGTGAATCGAATTTTTGCCATTCTATGACATCAAAAGTATGTACTATTGCATCTTGAGGAGTATTTTCTAGGAAAACTTTGCTTGACATACCAGTAAAAGTGCCAATATCAATAATAGTTTTTGCATCTATATTTTTTACTAATCCACCAAGTAGTCGATAATGTTCACCTGGAAAAGTATTTAAAAAAACACTATCCTTTTTTCTTTTATTAGCTTTTATTCTTAATTCATATGCATCTTTAACTGATTGGTTTAATAAAGGTATCAGTTTTATTCCTTCAGATACGGCAGGATCATCGTCAAGACTAAACTGGATTGTTACAAAAAAATGTCTAATTTTGTACTTATAAACTTTTAAAAGTGTTTTTGTTAATCTAAAAATTAAAAGAATATTGGACTTAAGATTATTCATAATATAATTTTTATAAAATTATATCAGTTGATAAACATGAATAAATTTTTCTAATTTTAAGTATTTTCATGGTTTACATTCACATGATATTTAAGAGATATTCTCCGTATCCACTTTTGTCATATTGTTTTGCTAATAAATTTAAATTTTCATCCGTTATCCATTTTTTTCTCCATGCAATTTCTTCTGGGCAACCAACTTTAATTCCTTGACGATTTTCTAATGTTCTAATGTAGGTTGATGCATCATGGAGTGAATCATAAGTCCCTGTATCAAGCCATGTATTTCCTCGTCCAAGAAACTCTACATTTAAAGATTTTTCTTGAATATACATATTTATTACATCAGTGATTTCCAATTCTCCACGACTTGAAAAGGTTACTTTTTTTGCTTTTTCTAAGACAGTTTCATCACATATGTATAAGCCAGTCATCGCAAAATTACTTTTTGGATGATTAGGTTTCTCTTCTATATCTAAAACCAAACCTTCTTTGTCGAAATTTACAACACCGTATCTTTTAGGATCTTTTACCTCATAAGCAAAAATAGTTGCTCCGGATTGTAAATTTTTTTTTGATTCAATTATCTCGTGAAGTTTATCTCCATGAAACAAATTATCTCCAAGGATAAGAGCAGTTGGATAACCATTTATGAAGTTTTCTGCAATTAGGTAGGCTTCAGCTAATCCGTTAGGTTCCTTTTGTATCGCATACTCGATATGTATGCCCCACTGATGGCCATCCTTTAATAAATTGTAAAAGTTTTCTATATTCTCTTCGTTTGTAATAATTAATATTTCTTTGATCCCAGCTTGCATCAATGTGCTTACTGGATAATAAATCATAGGCTTGTCATATATAGGCAATAATTGCTTACTAATGACATTAGTTATAGGTTTAAGACGAGTTGCTTTGCCTCCAGCAAGAATAATACCTTTTATATTTTTCAATGTAATTAATTTTGAATTAATAACATTTAATTATAATATTATTCTAATAACAATTAAAAAAATATTAGAGTATTGATTAACTCACTGAAAATTTAATTTTAACCTGTAAAGATTGCAGTAAATTCTCTAGATGTTTTCAAAATCTATTAACATAAACTATTAAATTACTTTGTAAGGAGTTAAACTTGCTTTTAACCTAATATAATTTGGTTATAAGTAATTTTATGCATGTAGTTGGAAATAAATTAAATATTAAATCAACAGTAGTGAAAAATATATGTTGTATCGGAGCTGGATATGTTGGAGGTCCTACAATGGCTGTAATAGCTAAACATTGCCCCGAAATTCAAGTTAATGTTGTTGATTTAAATAAAAATCGTATAAATTCATGGAATGATATAAATTTAAATAACTTACCAATATTTGAACCAGGTTTAGACTTAATTATTAAAGAAGTTAGAGGAAAAAATCTTCATTTTTCGACCGATGTAAAAGACTCTGTAATTCAAGCAGATTTAATATTCATTGCAGTAAATACTCCTACTAAATCCAAAGGAATTGGTGCTGGGCAAGCTAGTGATTTAAGGTGGATTGAGGGTTGCGTAAGAGAAATTAGCGAATATGCACAGGGACATACAATTGTTGTTGAAAAGAGCACATTGCCAGTTAGAACAGCAGAAGTTATTGAGAAAATATTAAATACTAAATCAAAAAATGATGATAAAACCTTTTCGATTCTTTCGAATCCAGAGTTTTTATCTGAGGGTACAGCCATAGATGATCTTGAAAATCCTAATAGAGTTCTTATTGGAGGGGAAGACGAATTGGCTATTAAAACACTTTATGATATCTATGCAAAATGGGTAAATAAAGAAAAAATTATCTGTACAAACATTTGGAGTAGTGAATTATCGAAACTAACGGCAAATGCATTCTTGGCGCAGAGAATTTCATCAATAAATGCGATATCGGCTCTATGTGAAAAAACTGGTGCTGATATTAATGAAGTAACAAATGCTGTAGGAAAGGATGAGAGAATTGGAGAGAAGTTTCTTAAATCCGGCCCTGGTTTTGGTGGGAGTTGTTTTAAAAAAGATATTTTGAATCTGGTATATCTTTGTAATTATTTTAACCTCCCGGAAGTTGCCGATTATTGGATGAACATCATAAATTTAAATCATTGGCAACAAAAAAGAATATCAAAGTTAATTATTGAAAAACTTTTTGGAACTGTAACTGGTAAAAAAATTGCAATTTTGGGGTTCTCATTTAAGGCAAATACAAATGATACAAGAGAGTCTCCTGCTATCCAAATTTGCAAGGATCTTTTGGACGAAGGAGCTAAATTAGCAATCCACGATCCAAGAGTTAGTCAAAAAAATATTGAGTTTGAATTAGGGATAAAATCAAAAAATATTGATGAATCTGATTCAAGAATTAAAGGTGATAGCCTAACTCAAGAAATTTATTTTTATTGGTGCGAAAATATTAAAGATAGTGTTAATGGTGCTGATGCAGTAGTAATTCTTACAGAATGGAATGAATATAAAAATTTAAAACCTAATTTATTTAACACAAATATGAGAAAACCTGCTTGGATTTTTGATTGTCGTGATGTGTTAAATAATTTTCAAGTTGATAAAAATACTATTAATTATTGGCGCGTTGGGAAAGGTTAAATCAAATATGACAAAATCTAATTTTATATATCTAGTTACTGGAGCTGCAGGATTTATTGGATCAGCTTTGATAATAGAATTGCTTAAAAAAGGTGAAACTGTTGTTGGAATAGATAATCTTAATAATTATTATGATCAAAGCCTTAAAAAAGCAAGAATTTCTAATATTAATAAATTTGCAGAATCTAATTATGGAGAATGGATATTTTATAAATGTGATTTAAATGATTTAAATGAATTAAAAAATATTGGGAAAAGACATAAAATTAAAGTAGTTATAAATTTAGCAGCTCAAGCTGGTGTGAGGTTTTCTATTGATAATCCAAGTGTTTATGTCAGTTCAAATTTAGTAGGCTTTGCAAATATTCTTGAATTATGTAAGGAACTGCAGGTTGAAAATTTTATTTATGCATCTAGTAGCTCGGTTTATGGAGGTAATAAAGAATTACCTTTTAAAGAGGATCAAAATGTTGATTCACCAATAAGTTTTTATGCGGCAACAAAAAAATCTAATGAACTTATGGCTTATGCTTATAGTCATCTATTCAAAATTCCATCAATTGGATTACGATTTTTCACTGTATATGGTCCTTGGGGCAGGCCAGATATGGCACCAATGATTTTTACAAAAGCGATATTGGCGCAAGAAAAAATTAATGTGTTTAATAATGGCAAAATGCAAAGAGATTTTACTTTTATTGATGACATAGTTGAAGGTATAGTTAGATGCATTTTTAAACCAGTTAAATATAATGATCAGGATAAATCATCTGCTCCACATAGGATTTTCAATATAGGTAATAACCAACCTACAAACTTACTGTCTTTTATTGAGATCCTTGAAGAGGAATTAGGTCAAAAGGCAATAAAGAATTTCTTGCCTATTCAACCTGGGGATGTTATTTCTACTCATGCAGACTTAACTAAGCTGGATAATTGGATTGGATTCTCTCCTAAAACTCCATTAAGAGTGGGTATAAAAAATTTTTGTTATTGGTATAAAAAATACTATTTTATTTGAATACTGGGACGTTCAAATTTTGACATTTATCAAATTATGAAAAATTTTTATTTAATACTATACAGTTTAGGAAAATTTCGTCCGAGAACTTTTTTGATTTTAATTTTTATTCTGCTGATAATTGGTTTAAGCGAAACATATATTATTTCAGGGATTGATATTATTGCAGAAATAATTATAAAAGGAGAAATAAGTCCCGGAGTTAATTTAGAACTTTTTCTTTTTCTTTTGGCAGCACTTTTTATTAGTCCCTTGAAGATTTTATTTTTTTACGCTTCTGGTAAATATACTATAAATTTCACCGCTAATCTTGTTGGAAAATTAACATCTTTTCAAATAAAGTCATGGAAACCAAAATTATTTGATGCAGCTGGTTTGCTAACTACAACTCTTATAAGCGAGACAGATCTGTTGGCAAATGATATTTTGCCTAGTATTTGGGGCTTGATTTTAGCGATCTTTTCCTTGAGTTCAATAATCATTATTTATTCTTTAAAAATTGGTTTTATTAAAGTTATGCTTATGGCATTTTTTTTAATTTTTTGTATTGTTTTGGCAGCATTCTTCGTTTACCCTTTTACCAAAAGGAAAGGTAGTCAAGCAGCAAATTATAAAAATAATATTGCAAATACAACAATTTCCATAGCAAAGTCAATTAGGTCTTTAAATATTATTGATTCATCCATATTAAGCATTAGCAAAATTGTTTCTAGGAATGAGATATTTTATAGATCACCAATATTGGATCAGTTTGTATTACAAAGTGGAATAAAGGCTTTTATTGATTATGGACCTTATATATTAGTTGCAATTATTGGGCTAATATTTCTTATTATTCAAGAAATTTCAAGTAATAGTGTAATTAGTTTTATCCTCGCGCCAAGTGCTTTTATTGCAATAATAGTAGCCCTACAAAGACTTATTTCATATGGAACTCTTTCATATAATTCTTTATATGTTTTATTTTCAGTATTGCCAAGAATACCTAATATCACAAAATTTTTGAATCTAAATAACTTTAATAAATATAAAATTAAAAATGAAGAATTATCTTTTTTAAGGATAAATAATAGATTACAAAATAAATTTTCCTTAAGATTAAATAAAGTAAAGGTAAAATTTGATAATAGTGATAATGTTTCAGTAAATATTGGAAGTTTCGATTTAAAAAACTCTAATTTTGTAGGCGTCAGCGCCCCTTCTGGATCAGGTAAATCAACTTTATTTGATATCTTATTAGGCTTGATTGAGCCCTCTAATGGAGAGTACTTTATTGAAAGTAAATATCCTTTGGAAAAAAAAGATTTTGCTTTTTTGGAGCAAAAACCTATTTTCTTTTTTAATAATATTATTTCCAATATCTTTATGAGAGAAATCAAAAATATTAATGATTTAAGTTCTAAAAAATATAGTTGTTTGATAGAAATAATAGAATCTTTAGGATTTATAAAATTTATAGAAGAAATTGGCTTATTTACCAATCTAGGACTAAGTTGTGAATCATTAAGTGGAGGAGAAAAGCAACTAATTGCTCTTATTAGAATACTTTTAAATAATCCAAAGATAATTATTTTAGATGAACCTACTGCTTCATTAGATAAATTTTACAGAAGAAAAATTATAAATAAATTATTAGAACTTTCTAAGAAGGATAATTTGATTATAATGTCTTCACATAATGCGGAAGATCTTAAAAAGTGCAATTTATTATTATTAAAAGAATCTTCTTCTGATCAATTCAATTTAAAATTAAACATATAACTCACTTATAAAACTATCAATTATTTTTTAATTATATGGGAAAAATAGAGTTTAATTTTCTGTAAATAGATTTTTTTGAGAACTTTCTAATCTTTATTAAATTTTTCTTTTTTAATAATGTTCGTTCAAGTATTAATGTCAAATACTTGGTATGTTTTTGCTCATTTGTTGCAGTATGGGATCTTCTCCAGCCATTTTGAATCCAGTTTTTTAATTCCTTAATTTGTATATCGGTTAAATATTCCATCCCTTCTTTGTGGTTTATCCAATTGAGGCTTTTTAAAATCTTATGTTTACCTACAAAAAAATAAGGACAAATCCAAAACTCTTTTCCATTTTCATCTATGGGACAACTAATATCAATCTTATTTTTTTTTATTAGAAAAAAACTTGATAAAATATAAATAAAAAGAGGTAAATTTAATTTTCTTCCATTACCTAGAGTATCGTTAAAACCAAAAATAATACTATTACTGTCTTTAATATATTTTAATCCAGAATCAAATCTAGAAAAATCAAATAATGAATCATCCATATTTATTTTTATAATTTTTAAGTTATGTAATTTTGGTTTTTTAATTTCATTATTTATATAAACTATTAAATCACTTTTAAAAAATATAGAAATAAATTTTATAAGAATAATTTGCTTCCAAATTAGATCATTCTGGGTAGCACATATTATTTTAATAAGCATATGATTGCTAAAGTAAATTGAATTTTAGGCTTGAAATATTGTAATTACATGCACATATTATGTCGCTATCACTATCTCCTATAAAAATACTGTTTTTAATATCAATCCCAAAATTATTATTTACATAATCTAATAAACCAGTCTTTGGTTTTCTGCAATTACATTCTGCTTCTGGTAAATGTGGACAATGAAGAAATAATTGAAGACTTATTCCTTTATTTTCAAGTCTTTTAGAAAGTTCTTTATTGAAATTATTCATATCTTTCTCTTTGTAGTAATTCCTTGCAATTCCTGATTGATTAGTTATGACACAAAGATGGTATCCATTATCTTGATAACCTTTGAGAATCGGATCTAATTTTTTTACTCTCTTAAGATCAGATATTTTATGAGTGTAAGAATTTAAATCGTAATTTAAAGTATTATCTCTATCTAGGAATAACCATCTTATCTGATTCTTTTTTATGATTTCTTCGCTATCTTGTAATCTTTGAGCTGTTCCATAATCATGATTAAATGTAAAAGATTTATATCCATATAATTTTTTTTGTTTAATTAATTTGGGGAAGATATCAAACTCAAAACTATTTTTTGTATTTAGGAGAGATTTTTTTAGCTTTGCTAGTGAACTTTTTTTTAATAAATATATGCCTGCAGATTCAAGGTCATGATTACTACTATTTTTTTCTTTGAATTTTTCAATAAGACATAAATCATTTACTTGAAAAGATCCAGAATCAGTCCTTGTACTTTTTTGCTTAGCTAGTATTGCATTCTGTTTTTTTTTGAATATATCTCTTAAAAAACTATATATGTTTTCATAAAAATATGTATCGGCATTTAAAACTAAAAAATAATCATCTAGTTTGCTTAAATTGTTTAAAATCCACCCAGATGTACCCATTGGCTTTTCTTCTTCAACTATTTCTATAATTAAATTCTTGATAGCTTCCTTACACAAGATCTTTAAATGATTTTTATAAAGACCGGATTGACCTTTGCGAACTAAAATAATAACCTTTGATAAATTGCATAGAAATAAATGATTTATCA
>QCBJ01000021.1 GCA_003281645.1 Prochlorococcus sp. AG-347-G20
AAGAAATTGTTTCAGCTTTAGAGGAGCTTCCGGCATAGACGGTACTTTATCTCTTGCATTAGGTATTTCTAGAATTAAAAATCCTCTACTTCTTGTGACTGGAGATTTGGCTTTTATCCATGATATAAATGGTTGGCTGATTGAAAATTCAATCGACATGAATTTGACAATTCTTCTGATAAATAATAATGGTGGAAATATATTTAATCGTCTCTATAAAGAAAATTTAAAAGAAGATGAATTAAAAAAACTTTTTCTTATGCCAAAAGAAATAAACTGGTCAAAACTTGCAGAGGGATATCAAGTAAGTTTTAAAAGTGTGGCAAATTTTAAAAAATTACGAGAGGCATTCGATTGGAGCATTTCTATCCAGAAATCTGTAATAATTAAAGTTGATATTGATTCAGAAAATGAAATTTGTGAAAAAAATGCCCTGCTAGACAAAATAATTAGCAGTTAAATTTATCATTTTCTATCTTTAAATAATTATGTTTCATGAAAGTATTACCTGGTAAAAAAACTTTAAATTGGTCAGAATGCAAATCTTATGAGGATATATTGTTTCACAAATCAGATGAGGGAATTGCGAGAATTGCAATTAATCGGCCTGAAAAAAGAAATGCATTTAGGCCACAAACTGTAGATGAACTCATTAACGCATTTAATATCGTAAGAAATGATGAAACTATTGGCGTAGTTCTCTTTACAGGTGCGGGACCTGACAAGAAAGGTATTTATTCTTTTTGCTCTGGAGGTGATCAGAGTGTAAGAGGTAAAAATGGATATAAAAATGATGAAGGGAAGCAAAGATTAAATGTACTTGAACTTCAAAGATTAATAAGAAGTTTGCCTAAAGTGGTTATTGCCTTAGTTCCTGGTTTCGCAATTGGAGGAGGCCAGGTACTTCATTTAATTTGTGATCTCAGTATCGCCTCTGAAAATGCAATATTTGGTCAAACAGGTCCAAGAGTTGGTAGTTTTGATGCGGGTTTTGGATCTGGTTATTTGGCAAGACTTGTTGGTCAAAGAAAAGCAAAAGAAATTTGGTTTTTATGTAGAAAATATAATTCTAAGGAAGCTCTTAAGATGGGCTTGATAAATGCAATTACAAAGATTGAAGAATTAGAAGCTGAGGGTGTAATCTGGGCAAGAGAGATTTTACGAAATAGTCCAACTGCTATTCGTATTCTTAAAGCTTCATTCAATGCGGAGAATGATGGAATTGCTGGTATTCAAGAATTATCTGGATACACCACCCAATTATTCTATTCGACTGAAGAAGCTCAAGAAGGTAGAGATGCCTTTCTTGAAAAGCGTCCACCAGACTTTTCTGACTATAAGTGGACATCCTAGTTTATTTTTCAAAAGAACTTTTAAATAATTATCAATGAGAATTCTTCTTGCCGCTGCTGAATGTGCTCCAATGATCAAAGTTGGAGGTATGGGAGATGTGGTTGGTTCGTTACCTCCATCTTTGATAAAACTTGGTCACGATGTAAGGGTAATAATTCCAGGATATGGAAAATTGTGGAGTCTTTTAGAGGTATCAAATGAACCAGTCTTTAGAGCAAATACAATGGGCACTGATTTCGCCGTATATCAAGCCAAACATCCCATTCATAATTATGTGATTTACCTGGTGGGACATCCAACATTTGACTCTGACCAAATATATGGAGGCGAAAATGAGGACTGGCGCTTTACATTTTTTGCTAGTGCCACTGCAGAATTTGCCTGGAATTGTTGGAAACCTCAAGTTCTCCATTGCCATGATTGGCATACTGGAATGATTCCTGTATGGATGCATCAGGACCCCGAAATTAGTACTGTCTTCACAATTCATAATTTAAAATATCAAGGCCCTTGGAGATGGAAACTTGAAAAAATGACTTGGTGTCCTTGGTATATGCATGGAGACCACACAATGGCTGCGGCAATGTTGTACGCAGATAGGGTCAATGCAGTATCTCCGACTTATGCAGATGAAATTAAAACTAATGAATATGGGGAAAGCCTTGAAGGATTACTTAATTACATTTCAGGTAAATTAAGGGGAATTCTTAATGGCATAGATCTTGATGAATGGAATCCAGCCAAAGATCCAGTTTTACCTGCAAAATTTAGTATTAAGAATTTAGAAAATAGGCTAGAAAATAAAAAAATTCTGCAGAGAGAAATGGGTCTCGAAGTTAATCCTAAAAAATATCTTTTAGGTATGGTCAGTAGGTTAGTTGATCAGAAAGGTGTTGACTTACTTCTACAAGTTTCAAGAAGACTTTTAGCATATACAGATTCGCAAATAGTTGTTTTAGGAACGGGAGATAGATATTTAGAGTCAGGATTATGGCAACTTGCATTAGATTACCCAGGAAGATTTTCTGTATTTCTTACCTATGATGATTCTTTATCAAGACTTATATATGGTGGCTCTGATGCATTTTTAATGCCAAGTAGATTCGAACCTTGTGGCATTAGTCAACTACTTGCTATGAGATATGGTTCTATTCCAATAGTAAGGCGAGTAGGAGGTTTAGTTGATACAGTTTTACCTCATGATCCAGAAAATAATAGTGGCACTGGTTTTTGCTTCGATCGCTTTGAACCTATAGATTTCTATACATCTTTAGTAAGGTCTTGGGAGGCATTTAGGCATAAAGATAGTTGGGAATTGTTGCAAAAAAGAGCAATGAGTCAAGAGTTTAGTTGGCAAAGATCTGCGCTTGAATACGAAATTATGTATAGAGATGTTTGTGGAAAAAAAGAAACATCTCCAGATTTTGCTGAAGTTGAAAAATTCTCTTACGGACAATCGGCTGATCCATCTTTAAAAAAAGTATGACTTAATTTTTTAATGGAATTCTCTTTATTAGAATTAAACAATGTTTTGGGGGATATTAAAAATCTGAGCGAGGGGAAAAGAGATTTTTTAAACTTTAAAAATATAAGTATTGATAGTAGAACTTTATTGAAAAATGATCTTTTTATAGCTATAAAGGGTAAAAATTTTGACGGACATAGTTTTCTTCCAGATGTTTTAGATAAAGGAGTTAAATCAGTAGTAATTAAAAAAGGGATGCATAGATTACTTCCTAGTAATTTTCCTCATTGGGTAGTAAATGACACATTAGAGGCATTTCAAAAATTAGCATTGCTAAAAAGAAAAAAATTAAATATCCCTATTGTCGCAATTACTGGTTCAGTGGGTAAAACAACAACAAAAGAAATGATTGGTGGAGTTTTAAATAAACTTGGAAGAATTAAATTATCTCATGCAAATTTCAATAATGAAATTGGAGTTGGTCTTACTATTCTTGCTACAGATATAGAAGATAAAGCTTTAGTTCTTGAGATGGGGATGAGAGGTCTTGGACAGATTGAGAATTTATCTAGATATAGTGAACCAGATATTGCAGTTATTACTAACATTGGCACAGCTCACATTGGATTGTTAGGTTCAAAAAAAAATATTACTTATGCAAAGTGTGAAATTAGTAAGTTCTTAAATCCCGAGGGAGTTGTAATAATTCCAGCGAATGATCCATTCCTAGAAAAAACCTTAAAAGAATTTTGGAAAGGTAGAGTTATAAAGGTAAGACTATTAAATATAGAAAATCAAAAAGAGAGTTTCAAGAAAGATGATAATTTGAGAGGATTTTATAATCAATCAAATAAAACAATATTAATTGAAGAAAATACCTTTGAAATTTCATTTGATGGATTTCACAATGCTTCGAATTTCTTATTTGCTTATGCAGTTGCCAAAGAGCTAGGTATTAATTTTGCAAGTTATAACAAATTTGATTTTGCAATTTTTGGTGGAAGGAATAAAATTCTTAAATCAGTAAAAACAACAATATATGATGAATCATATAATGCTTCGCCAGAGTCAGTAAAAGCATGTATTAAAAACCTGCTTGAAAAACCGAGAAATAAATTTTTCATATTTGGAAGTATGCAAGAATTGGGAGGAGAATCCGAAAAATATCATAAAGAAATATTCAACTTAATAAATAATTCAGACATAGAAAAGTGTATATTTATTTGCGATAAAAGAAATGAAAAAATTTACACCAATTATCTAAAAGATAAGAAAAAATTCTTAATTTTACATAATATTAAAGATGTACCTAAAGAGATAAACAAATCTACAAAAAAAGGTGATTCTATTCTTATAAAAGGAAGTAGATGTTGGCAACTTGAAAAAATTATTGAATTAATTGATTAGATCAAGATTTCTTTTTTTTCCAATTTTCTATGTTTACTTGCTTAGTTCTTGAGATTGCTAATGAATTATCTTTAGAGTCTTTTGTGATCACTGAACCAGCTCCTGTTGTAACTGATTCCCCGAGATTTATTGGCGCTACAAAAACTGTATTTGCACCAATACTGGAATTCTTGCCGATTTTTGTTTGATGTTTTTTCTGACCATCAAAATTTGCAGTAATAGTACCTGCTCCGATATTTGTAGATCTTCCAATAATAGAATCGCCAATATAACTTAAGTGGTTTACTTTAGATTCTTCCTCTAATTGACTATTTTTGATTTCAACAAAATTACCTATTTTGCTAAAGGAAGATATTTTGGAATTAGGCCTTATATGACTATAAGGGCCAATTTTTATATAATCCATTATCTGAGAATCATAAACAGTAGAGTTTGAAATTTCACAATTTAATCCCACATTAGAATTCTCAATAAAAGTATTTGGTCCGATAATGCAATGACTATTTATTTTGGTATTTCCTCTTATATGTGTATTAGCCTCTATAGTTACATCCTGACCAATTTCAGCTTCTTCACTAATTGAACAACTTGCTTTATTTATAAACGTTACGCCATTAATCATATGCTTTTCTTTAATTAAATTCTGAATACTTTCCTCGCACTCTGATAGTTGAATTCTGTTATTAATTCCTTGAAGCTCTCCATTATCCTCTACCTCAAGGCTTAAGGAATTTTTTAGTAAAGATATTGTATCTGTTAAATAAATCTCTTTTTGATTATTATTTCTTTGTAAGGTATCAATTATTTCTGACAAGTTACCCCAGTTAAAACAGTAAACACCTGCATTAATTAATGTATTTTCTCTTTCTAGATCATTGCAATCTTTTTCTTCAACAATTCTCTTTATAAAATTCCCCTTCAAAAAAACTCTGCCATATCCATGAGGATTCTTTTTCCTTGTAGTAATTAAGGAAACATCAGCATTTTTTGAATCGTGTAAATATAAAAGTCTTTTTAGAGTATTAGGCCTAATGAGTGGCACATCGCCGTTAAGTACCAAAAGTTTTCCTTCATATTTTTTTACTTCTTTACAAAGTATTTGGATAGCATGACCGGTTCCTGATTGAGGTTCTTGAATAACAAAATGGATTTTTTTATCGTTTGGAATTGACTTTTGAACTTCTTTTGATTTGTGTCCAGTAATTACGAAAATTTGATCAGGTTTTAATTCGGCACATGAATCAATTACTCTTTGTAAAAGACTTTTGCCAGAAATTTTATGTAAAACTTTTGGTAATGAGCTTTCCATCCTAGTGCCCTTGCCTGCCGCTAATATCGCAACACTTAACATTTTTATTTGAAATCCTTATTTAAATCTAACTCTTTACGGATAACTTCGTCATTCCCCACTTCTCTCTCCACTTATTTGTTGGTAATAGATTGGAGAATAATTGTTCATCTAATCTTCTTTTAATTATATCGTCTTTGCTTGAGTTTAAATCATTATCTCTATATGGGATACTAGCTTTAGTTAAGAGATGTTCCTCTTCCATTAAAGATAATTTTTCAAAATTGAAATTAGGTTTCAATTTATTCTTATCAAATTTTGATATTGCGACAGTTCCTTGACTCCAAAAAGTTCTGTTTTTGAAATTTGCATTAATAGTAAAAATTTCTAATCCAAGATTTCTTAAAGTTTTTCTTACTGCTGCTGAAGAAGAATAAGTTATTAAATATCCCTGAGAATTAAGTTTTTCAGAAACTTTAGATAAAAATTCAATTGTCCATACTTGTGGGCATTTTTGGGGAGAAAAACCATCTAAATAAATCAGATCGAATTTAATAGATGAAGGAATTATGCTGATTTTTTTTCTGGCATCACCCCACAAAACACTGCATTTAAAAAATTGATCCTCAAAGAAATCTTTTCGATACAGTGATTCAAATATAGTTTTGACTTTTGGAGACCATAATTTAAGGAAAGATTTATTTCTAAGCGAATATTCAAGAGGCTTTTTATCAATCTCCAACGCATACATATTTAAATACGATTTTTGTTTAATTAATTCATCAAATAAAGAGGCGGAATTATATCCTAAACCAAAACATATATCCAAAACATTAAGAGATTTACCCTTAAATCTTTGCAAATTAGACGTAGATGTAAACTTTAACTTTGTTTCCTCCAATGCGCCCAATATACTATGGAAGTTCTCTTGAAAAAAAACACTTCTTAAAGAGTAACTACCATCTTTAGTTAAAATTTCTATTAATTCGGACAAAAACTTTTTAGGCTAGTTAGTAAGTTTAGCAAGCTCTTCCCAAAAAGTGGGATACGAGACGCTAGCTGCATCTGCCCTCATGATTTTTGAGGTACCTTTGGCAAGAAGTGAAGCAATAGCAAGGCTCATTGCTACTCGATGATCTGTCTCACTGTCTACCTCCGCAGAGTGAAATTTTGATTGTCCATTAATAATTAATCCATCCTCTTTTTCTGTTATTTCAGCACCTAATTTTTTTAACTGTCGTGCCATGACTTTTAATCGATCTGTCTCCTTAACTCTTAATTCTTGTGCATCTTTAATTTCAGAAACTCCACTACAAAAACAGGCAGCCACAGTAAGGATAGGAATTTCATCTATAAGTTTTGGGAGAATATCTCCTTCAATAGTGAATGATCTTAAATTATTTGAAGTCTTTACTTTAATAGATCCAATAGGTTCACCTGCAATAGTCGATTTATCTAAAATCTCATAATTGCACCCCATTGAATCCATTACATTTAAAATCCCTGTTCTAGTGGGGTTTAATCCGACATTTTGAATTAAAACCTCTGAATTTGGAACAATAGATGCAGCAATCATCCAAAAAGAAGCAGAGCTTATGTCTCCAGGAATCAATATTCTCTGGCCAATTAAGTTACCCCCTGACTTGATAACTACATTCCTTCCTAATTCGCCTCTGATACTGATGTCTGCTCCAAATGCTTTTAACATTCTTTCAGTATGGTCTCTTGAAGATGCTGGCTCAATAACAGAAGTAGTTCCAGAAGCTTTAAGACCTGCCAATAAGATTGCGGATTTTACTTGGGCACTCGCTACGGGGGTTCCAATAACACATCCTTTTAGTTTATTACCATAAATTGAGATTGGAGCTTTGTTTCCTTTCTCTCTGCCAAAAATTTTGCCACCCATCAGAGATAATGGTTTACCCACTCTACCCATTGGCCTTTCATTAAGAGAAATATCACCTGTTAAGATAAAATTTTTGTCTTGTTGACCGGCAAGTAACCCCATTAATAATCTCATTGTCGTTCCCGAATTTCCACAATTTAGAATTTCTTTGGGCTCCTTTAATCCATCAAGACCCAATCCTGAAATCGTAAAGGGCTCATTTTTTTTTATTTCTGGTATGTTTACACCTAATTTTCTAAGACAATCAGCAGTTGAAAGTGGATCTTCAGAATGTAAAAACCCCTCAATAGTCGTATCACCCTTTGCAATACTTCCTATTATTAAAGCTCTATGAGAAATAGATTTATCTCCAGGTACTTTTACTTTTCCTTTTAAATTAACTCCACCTTTTATTGTGCGGATATTATTCATTTTCAAATTAAATACTTGATAAGATTTCTGTAAAAACAAATTAGTTATATATTATCAATAAGTTTGTTTTTAAAAAAAAAATAATCAAATTAAGTAACTGTTTTCTATAATAAAACTAGAAAAAGGATTTGATTATTAATCTTACTTATTATCACGTTGCAAAGGATGTTCCAGAAATAAGTCCAGACATTGCAGTTGTCATTGATGTTTTAAGAGCTACAACCACAATTTCTTGGGCTTTAAAAAATGGAGCTGATTCAATACAAGTTTTTGCAGATTTAGATTTATTAAAAGAATCTGCAATTAAGTGGCAAGCTGAAAAGAGACTAATGCTCGGAGAGAGAGGTGGAAAAAAGATTGAGGGCTTTGATTTAGGAAATTCTCCTTTATCAGTTACAAAAAAAATTGTAAATGGTAAAAGACTATTTATGAGTACGACTAATGGGACTAAATCATTGCAAAAAGTTCAAAATGCTAAGCATTTATTTGCTATGGGTCTCCCAAATAGGAAAGCAGTTGCCGAAAAAATCATTTCATTAAAAAGTGAAAATGTTTTAATACTTGGTAGTGGTTGGGAAGGCTCTTATTCTCTAGAGGATTCTTTAGCTGCTGGTGCTTTGGCCTCATACCTAAAACAGAACTGTGATTACGAAATTAATATTCTGAATGACGAATTACAAGCTGCTTTGGCACTTTGGGATTTTTGGAAAAATGATATTTTGAAATGTTTAAAAACAGCAACCCATGGCAAAAGATTGACAAGTCTTGGAGATTATGAGGATGATTTTAAATGTTGCTCTGAACTTGATTGCTTAGATATTGTTCCAGCTCAAGTTGAAAGAGGTGTGATTCGTGCCTCATGATTTACGAATTGGTTCACTAGGAGTAAAGTCTTGACTGATTTTTTGGTAGCTGCATTGCAAATTACGAGTACTTCAAATGTTGAAGCAAATTTTATTGAAGCAGAAGAACAGATTGAATTAGCTGCTAGAAGAGGTGCTGAGTTAATAGGATTGCCTGAGAATTTTGCTTTTTTAGGAGGAGATGATGAAAAACTTAAATTAGCTTCTGAATTGTCAGAGAAGTGTACAAATTTTCTAAAAACTATGTCACAAAGATATCAAGTATTTCTTTTGGGAGGAGGGTATCCTGTCCCTGCTGGTGATGATAGTCATACTTTTAATAGGTCAGCCTTATTTGGGAAAGATGGACAGATTTTGGCAAAATACGACAAGATTCATCTCTTTGATGTTGATTTGCCAGATGGAAATCTATACAAGGAATCATCCACTATTTTATCTGGAGCCGAGTATCCACCAGTTGTAGATGTCCCAGGTTTATGCAAAATAGGATTATCAATTTGTTACGACGTTAGATTTCCTGAACTCTATAGATATTTGTCTTCCAATGGTGCAGAGCTAATTATGATTCCCGCAGCTTTTACAGCATTTACTGGAAAAGATCATTGGCAAATCCTATTACAAGCAAGAGCGATTGAGAATACAGCATATGTAGTCGCTCCAGCTCAAACTGGCATTCATTATGGAAGAAGGCAAAGTCATGGCCATGCAATGGTAATTGACCCTTGGGGTACAGTTTTATCTGATGCCGGTAAAACTCAGGGAGCTGCAATAGCACCTGCTGATAAAGAAAGAGTAAAGAAAATTAGGGAGCAGATGCCAAGCCTTAAACATAGAAAAAACAAATTGTTTTCAAACTAATGATAAAGTTTTTAAGTAATAAACTTTTTCGTTATTTATCCGTTTTTTTATTTTTAAATTCTTCAACCCTTCCAGCTAAATCTTCGAGTGCTCTTGCAGCATGGGCTATAAATACAAATGGGGTTTTAGAATTAAGAACTAAATCAAATACAAATTTAAAAGTATACTTTCAGAAGGCTAACCAAATATCGGGAGATAGATTCTGGGTAGATTTTCCAGGAGAATTAAAAAATCCCAGAACAATAAAAGGTAATGGCCCAATAAAAGAAATTAGATTAGGTAAACCAGATAAGGGTAAAACAAGACTAGTAATTGAATTTAAGGAAGAGACTTATTTGAAACCTTTGACTTGGCAAATGGTTGGCTTAGATCAAAATAGATGGAGAATTAAACTATTTAACCCAAAATATTCATTCAAAAAGATTGGTGAAGGTTTAGTTGAAAAGAAAAGAAGAAATACTAAAGCAAATCAAAATTTAATTAATAGGAAGAAAAACAATTATGGTTACTTGAAGCTACCAGAGGTAAAACGAAACAAGTTTGAGGTTGTAATCGATCCAGGGCATGGAGGACCTGACCCAGGAGCAATAGGTATTGGGGGTATTAGAGAAACAGATGTTGTCTTAGAGGTTTCAAAAATAGTTAAAAATTTACTTTCTGAGAAAGGTGTCAAAGTAAGGTTGACTAGAACTAATGAAGTTGATTTGGATTTACCTCCAAGAGTTTCCATTGCTAATAATACAGATGCAGATATTTTTGTAAGTATTCATGCAAATGCCTCAAGAGGTAAAAGAAGAGACATAAATGGATTGGAAACCTTTTATTACAGAGGGTGGAGAGGAAGATTACTCGCAAAAAGAATTCAAAAACAAATTTTAAGAGTTTCCCCTGGGAGTCCTGATCGAGGAGTTAAACAAGGTCGATTTTATGTAATTAAAAATACTAGGATGCCGGCAGTCCTTGTAGAAATTGGATTTTTAACGGGAAGATTAGATGCAAGAAGATTAGAAAAAATAACCCATCGAAAAAGATTAGCCTATGCGATTGCAAAAGGCATCCTTGAATATCTAGATAAAGTAGGGTGAAATTTAAAATAGGTATATTTGATAGCGGAATAGGTGGTTTTACTATCCTT
>QCBJ01000022.1 GCA_003281645.1 Prochlorococcus sp. AG-347-G20
CTGACAGGAATAATCAGTTTTTTTGAAAGCTTTCAACCAATTTTTCTTGAAAAGTATTTCGGAGGTGTAGTAAGTACTGTCAATTCAATTTGGGCTGGTAGCTGGGGACTTCTTTTCTCAGCCTTATTTTTAATTGGATCAGGAAGCTTTTTTAGCTTAAGACGTCAATTAAAAAACCGTAGATGGTTACATTGGTTATTCCTTGCAATAATTGTATTAATGCTTTTAGCTGTAAACGGAATTAACGCAGGTATTGGATTTATTGCAAGAGATTTAACAAATGCTTTAGTAGAAAAACAAGAAGATGGATTTTATCGGATATTAGGGATTTACGCTTGTTGTTTCGCTGTGGCTCTACCAATACGCGTTTCCCAAATATTTTTTACATATAAGTTAGGAATAATTTGGAGAGAATGGCTTTCAAAAAGTTTAGTCAAAGATTATATGACTAATAAAGCTTATTACCAGTTAAATCCCAATGATGAAGAACAAACAGATGTAGATAATCCCGATCAAAGAATCACAGATGATACAAGAGCTTTTACCGGGCAAAGTCTCTCTTTCACATTAGGTATTTTTGATGCCCTACTAACATTTTCACTTAATATTCTTATTTTATGGAGTATTAGTACAACACTTACTTTCTCTTTATTTGGTTACGCTGCATTTGCAACTTCTATCCTTTTAATTGCTGGAAAAAATCTCGTAAAGATTGACTTTGATCAACTCAGATATGAAGCAGATTTTCGATATGGCTTAGTACATATTCGAGATAATGCTGAATCAATAGCCTTTTACTCTGGTGAGAATCCTGAGCGAAGTGAAACTGAAAGACGCTTAGGAGAAGTGGTGAGAAACTTTAATTTACTGATCATATGGAGAGTAATAATAGACGTCATGAGAAGATCAATTAATTATGCTGGAAATTTCTTTCCATATTTAATAATGGCAATCCCTTACTTTAAAGGTGATATTGATTATGGACGCTTTATTCAGGCAAGCTTTGCATTTGGAATGGTTGAAGGTTCGTTATTTTTCATTGTTAATCAAATCGAAGAACTTGCAAAATTTACTGCTGGAATTGGTAGATTAGAAGGATTCCAATCAAAAGTTGAATCCATTAGTCAAACCAACCCAACAAGCAATCAAAACGTTATTTCAGATTACCCGTCAATTCTTATTAATAATGCTGACCTTTGCCCACCAGGATCAAATAAAACAATCATTAAAAATCTAAATTTAAGCATCGACACTAATCAATCACTTTTGGTTGTAGGACCATCTGGGTGCGGAAAAACATCTTTACTAAGGATGATTAGTGGTTTATGGGAACCCGATCAGGGAGTAATTAAAAAACCAAAAATTGGGGAATTATTATTCATACCTCAAAAACCATATATGTTACTTGGTTCTTTAAGAGAACAATTATGTTATCCCACAGAAGTTAAGAAATTTAGTGATGAACATCTTACTTCTGTACTACATGAAGTAAATTTAAAAACCTTAGTGGATCGGTATCCTAATCTTGATGTAAAACAAGATTGGCCACGAATTCTTTCCCTAGGCGAGCAACAAAGATTAGCTTTTGCAAGACTCTTACTAAATTCTCCAAGATTTGCAGTACTTGATGAAGCAACAAGTGCTTTAGATATTAACACTGAAAAAAAACTATATAGTTTACTAAAGGAACGAGAACTTTCTCTAATAAGTGTTGGGCACAGACCTAGCTTAAAAGATTTTCACGAAAATATTTTAGAATTAAATGGACAAGGAGACTGGAAATTATTAACTTCTGATAAGTATAATTTTAAGGATTAACAAAAAAAATGAATTCTAAAGAAGAAGAAACTAACTCAGAAATCACTAATTTAGAGAATGAGAGTTTTATAGAAGACCAAAAAGATCCGAATCAGATCAATGAAAAAATTGAAGACAATAAATTAGGTGAAAAAACTATAGAAATTAAAGATGAATATAAATTTGGATGGAGTAGTTATTCTGAAATAACTAATGGAAGATTTGCAATGATTGGCTTCCTTGCAATAGTATTGATTGAATTATTTAGTAAACAATCGTTTTTAAAATGGGCAGGAATATTATAATTAATCATCAAATCTAGAACTGTTATCTCTTGGTTTCTTCTTATTTGTTCCAACGTTATATCTACTATTTTGATTTTTTGAACTTGATCTAACTGCAGAGCTCACTCTACGAGTCTCACGTGGTTTTTTGGCTTGATTAGCATCTTTAAATGAAGCATCTTCTACTTGAGTTGTTGAAGTTTGCTGCCTAATAGAGGATCTAGTAGGTTTCTTTCTTAATGGAGAAGAATCACTAGGAACAGAGATATTATCTTGTTTAGAAACTGTACGATTCATTCTGGGTCTAGACCCTGTTTTAACTTCATCGCGAGATAAATTTCTTCTTTCACCAAAGTTATTTGTTTCTGGTTGTTTACTATTTCTATCTTCAGCAGTCTGTCTTCTTCTCCTTCTTATAGGTTCGTCATTTTCAAACTGACTTATTTCTCTTGTAGATGGCCTACTTCTACTTGCTGCAGCAGAGGGTATCGCTCTTGAAACATTCCTCCTACGAGATCTCCCCTCCATATAGTCTTCTTCAAATTCATCTTCTTGAGGTTTAAATCTTCTGGATGGTCTTTCAGATTCTTCAAACCTATCATAATCGTCATTAAATCGACCTCTAGAATTTCTGGGACCTTCAGAAATAGGATCATCATCAAAATAAGATGATCTTCTAGCTTGATCAGTAGCAACTCCCCTCAATCGCACACTTTCATATGCGAAAAAAACTGTAGTTCCTGCAAGTAAAAACTGACCAAACTGAAGGATAGGATCTAACCTCCAGCCTTGAAAAAATAATATTCCTCCACACAAAAGTCCAATTGCTGCGAAGAAAACATCATAATCCCTTGCCAAGGCAGGCTTAAAGGACCTCAAGAAATAAAGGCCTCCTCCACATACCGCGAGAACTATACCAACAATACTGGCCCAATTGAGACTAGCATTGACCACATTCTTTCTCCAAAAATTTATTTTTTAAAGGGTTACTTATATCCCCTATATATATAGTGTACTTAAAACTTCTACAAAAACTAGCGTCTTCCGGTAGAAGTACGATCAAGGGAATCTTTCTGGCTAACAAAAATCAAAAATGCAGTGGCTGGAATAACGATAAGTAAGGCAGCCGCAATAAAACTACCTATCATTCCAACTGCTGAATTATTTGCAACTTCAGCAGAAAAATCTGCGGCTAGTAATAAATTTGAGATTTGAAACACTTTTTAAATATTAAATTCTCAATTTATAATACGAATTAAATACGTTTCAATGGGTTATTTATTAAGATGAGTTAAATAATTGTGATTTCTTGCTTGTAAACTCTCTTCAAATTTTAGATATTAGTTTAGGAATTTCTCTTTCATATCTAACTATAGTTTTTCTAATAAGATTAATACTTACTTGGTACCCAAAAATTGATTTAAGTAAAGGTTTATGGTTATTAATTTCAATACCATCAAGCTCTATTCTTAATTTAACAAGAAAACTAATTCCTCCAATTGGAGGTGTTGATGTTGGACCCGTAATTTGGATCGGAGTTATAAGCTTTTTAAGAGAAATTTTAGTCGGTCAGCAAGGGCTTATAAAACTTGCATTACATACACATATTTCATAGAAATAATTAATTATTTCTCAGTAATTTGGCAATAATTCTTCTTCTACATATTTAGTATGAATCTTACCCTGCTTAAATTTAGATTTATTCAGTAAAGTTAGATGAAAGTTAATTGTTGTAGGAATACCAGTGACCGCACATTCATTTAAAGCCCTATTCATACGTTTAATTGCAGTATTACGATCTTTTCCCCAGACTATTAATTTACCAATTAATGAGTCATAGAAAGGAGGTATTTCATAGCCTGTATACACATGACTATCCACCCTTACACCAGGGCCACCTGGAGGAAGCCACCCAGTTATTTTTCCAGGTGATGGTCGGAAATTGTGAGAAGGATCTTCAGCATTGATTCTACATTCAATGGCATGACCGTTTAAATGGATATCATCCTGATTAAATTCCAAGTTTGCTCCGCTTGCGATTTTAATTTGCTCAGCTATTAAATCTACTCCTGTAACCATTTCAGTAACAGGATGTTCAACTTGAATCCTAGTATTCATTTCCATAAAATAAAAATTATCATCATCATCAACTAAAAATTCAACTGTCCCCGCTCCTTCGTAGCCGATACTTTTTGCAGCAGCAATAGCTGCGTTCCCCATTTTTTTTCTTAGCTCAGGGTTAATTGCAGGACTGGGAGACTCTTCTAGTAACTTCTGATGTCTTCTTTGAACTGAACAATCTCGCTCTCCTAAGTGAACAACATTACCCGACCTGTCGGCCAAAATTTGAATTTCTACATGTCTTGGCTTCTTTATAAATTTCTCCATATATAAACCATCATTACCAAAAGCTGCTTCTGCTTCGCCTTGAGCTGCTTTAAACATTTTTTCGAGATTATTAGAGTTTTCAACCAGCCTCATACCTCTTCCACCTCCTCCAGCAGTCGCTTTAATAATTACCGGATAGCCAATATCATCTGCCAATTTATAAGCCTCATCAACATTTGATAACAAGCCTTTACTGCCAGGTACTGTTGGAACTCCAACTGCTTCCATAGTTTCTTTAGCTGTAGATTTATCTCCCATAGATCTAATAGCTTTAGGAGATGGACCAATAAAAACTATGCCGTGATCGTTACACATCTCAGCAAATTTATCATTTTCTGCAAGAAATCCATAACCGGGATGAATAGCATCAACTCCTCTTGATGTAGCAGCAGCAAGTATATTTGGAATATTTAAATAACTCTTATTACTCAATGAATCTCCGACGCAAACCGCCTCATCAGCAAGCTGAACATGCAATGCTTTTTTATCTACAGTGCTAAAAACTGCAACTGTTGCAATGCCTAGTTCTCTACAACTTCTGACAATTCGTAAAGCTATTTCTCCACGATTAGCAATTAAAACTTTTTCAACCATTATGAAAATAAAATTGAAGAAATGAAATGACTTAAAATAAAAAATTATTTGCCAAAGTATTCAACAAATTTTTTTAGTGATCAGAGGACATTTTTTACAATACAGCCTAAAACGTTATATATGTATAAATATTTGTTTTATGCAATAGAAAAATTATTCATGATATTCAAAAATACTCTTTTCGAACTACATTCTTATTTCAGCCAATAATGTATGATATTTTTAAGGTTTAGGTATCCCATGGTTGCTGAAAACCCTTTGCGGACGTGGCGGAATTGGTAGACGCGCACGTCTAAGGAGCGTGTGGCTTCGGCCTTGCGAGTTCAAGTCTCGCCGTCCGCATTTAATGTATTCTGGTTTGACTGCAATGAAAAAAAAATCAGTTGCAGTAGTTATAATTTCCAATGGTCCTGGTGAATTAACCACATGGGTAAATCCTGTAGTAGATGAGCTTAACAAAGTAAATAAATCACTACGTGATGACGATAAACAAGATTTCACTCTTAGGTTAGTCCTTGTTCCTTGCCCAAATGCCACTGGTAAAGAATTTTTAGTTGCAAATTCATGGAATAAATTCGAATTAATTACAAAATCCAAAAGTTTTTGGAAATTATTAATAAAGCCACATTCTTTTGCATATTGGCCAAAAAAAGGGATAGTTATTTTCCTTGGTGGGGATCAATTTTGGAGCATTTTATTAGCTAAAAGATTAGGTTATTTAAATATCACATATGCTGAATGGGTTTCACGATGGCCTAAATGGACCAACGCAATAGCTGCTATGAATGTAAAAGTAAAAGAGTCAATACCTAAAAGATATAAATATAAATGTAAGGTCATTGGCGATTTGATGGCAGATATCAAACTTAATAGCGAAATATCATTAAGAAATAAAGAAAAACATCATATTGCATTGTTACCTGGTTCTAAGAAAGCAAAGCTTTCTGTTGGAATTCCTTTCTTCTTAGAAGTTGCAGATCATATCGCTGAAGAAAATCAAAATATAAATTTTATAATTCCCATTGCTCCAACTACTGATAAAAGTGAATATTTATTTTTTCAGAGCAATAAAAATCCAATTGCTAAATATTACTCATCAAAAATCAAAACAATTAAAAACTTCAAAGACTCTTGTTTTGATTATGTAATTGAAACATCAAAAAATACAAAGATTTATCTAATCAAGAAACATCCTTGCTATGAAATATTAAAAGAATGTGATCTTGCAATTACAACTGTTGGAGCAAATACTGCAGAATTAGCAGCAATTAGTCTTCCAATGTTAGTAGTTCTGCCAACTCAACATTTAAATATGATGAATGCCTGGGATGGTATTTTTGGAGTAATTGGAAAAATTTCATTCATAAATAGATTCCTAACTTTTATAATCAAAAATTTCTATTTTAAAAAAAAGAAATTTTTTGCTTGGCCAAATATTAAAGCTAAAAGAATGATTGTCCCTGAAAGGATAGGTAATATTTCGCCAATAAAAATTGCAAGAGAAGTATTATTTCTTATTAAAAATAGAGATCAATTAAAAAGTATTAAGAATAATCTACACAAAGAAAGAGGCGATAAAGGTGCTGCAAAAAAACTTGCTTCTATAATTTTTAATTCAATAAAAAAACTTTAACAATTACCAGGGGTCATCAATTTCAAACTTTTCTGATTTTTTATTATCTTGAACGAAATTTTGTTCATCAAGTGGTTCAATATCTAAAGTTTCAGTTGCATTTTGAATTGGTCTTTTCGAAGTTAAATTAGTAGTTGATTGTTTCTTTTGCTTAAAATCAATATTGTTTTTTTCATCTATTTCATTCTCAATCTGATCAGAATAATCATTATCCATATATAGCTTTTTTCTGTTATTTGTTTCCTCTGAAGAACCCTTTATTTCAACATATTCAAGTTCATCTTCATAATCGTCTTCATAATCATCTTCATAATCATCTTGTTCAACAACTTCTTCATTTTCCTCGACCAAATTGTTTTGCTGTTCTGAATCAGAACCTGAAAGTAACTGATTCTCAACAGGTACAAGATTTGCTGTGTATCCATTTGCTTCCCTTTCATCCCATGAAGAGCCCCCGACTCCAAGTTTCTCAAGTAGTCCACTACTTAGTTGCTTTAATTTCTCTTCAGCACCTTCATAAACAATAATCCTATCGGTACCACTACTTACAATTTCCTCAACAGGTATTTCCCAAGTACTTAAAACTCCCTCACCTAAAAGCGGAACACCAACTGCACCCATAACAAGAGATATCAAATCGCCAGTCTCAATATCAAAAGAAAAGCCAAGAACTCTTCCTAAAAGTTGTCCAGATTCTGTGATCACCTGACAATTAATTACCTTCCCATATCTTTCTGGAGAAAAACTCTCACTCAAAGAATCAAGGGAGTCAACTAATATGACATCTCCAACTTGCTTTATACTTTCTAAAGGCATCCATTTTGGCAATCCTGGTAGAAATCTTGTAAGTGGATTATCTCTTAGTCCCAAAGCGACCACTTCTCTTCTATCGATATCAACAACAACTTCGCCAACTACGCCTAGCCGCCTCCCAGTATCAGTAGTTATAACTTGTGTTCCCATTAATTCTGACCTTAACCATAAACGTTCGCTAGGAACCGAGTTAGGGAGATTCTTATTAGCAGATGTGTTAGACAAGCTCATAAATTTCTTTTTATCATTCTGACGTATAAATTTAAAAAAGTGTGTTTATGCAGCATTTGGTAACCCAAGAACTTGAGTATTAGCACCTCTTGCTTGCGCAACCCCAATTGTTCGTTCAGACGCACTAATCATAGGCCTTCTATGACTTACGACTATAAATTGAGCATTTGATGACTGATTCGATATTAGTTTTGACAACCTTTCAACATTAATACCATCTAAAAAACTATCAACCTCATCTAATGCATAAAAAGGTGAAGGTTTATACTTTTGCAAAGCAAATAAAAAACTTAAAGCGGTTAACGATTTTTCACCACCTGACATAGATGCTAATCTTCTGACATTTTTTCCCTTAGGATGAGCTACTAAAGTTAATCCTCCTTCTAAAGGAGAATTAGGATTTTCAAGTTGAAGGAATCCATCTCCGTCAGATAAATTTGCAAAAATTTCTCTAAAATGTTTATCAACTTCTGTAAATGCTTGCATAAAAGCCTCCTGACGCATCGTAGATACGGTTTCTATTCTCAGCAATAATTCAGATCTTTCATTAGATAGAATTTCTAATTTTTCTCGCAAACCATTTAATCTCTCAATTAATTCTTCTAGTTCATCAAGAGCCAACATATTAACTGGTTCTAAGCTTTGTAGTTTTGCATTTATGATCGAAATTTCTGATTGCAAAGATTCAAGACTCTTCCCTTCATATTCTCCAAACTGCGGGGATGGATTAGGTAGATCTTTTTTATAATTTTCTAATTTTATTTTCTCGCTCCTCATTTCTTCTTTAAGAGAATGCATATCCCTCTCAAGATATTCAAGCTTCAAAAGATAGTTATTATATTCTTGCCTTTTATTTGAAATTGAAGAGTTTAATTCATCTCTTTTCCTTCTCAATAAACCTAAATCCCTCTCTAGAGAATTTTTTTGATTATCGAGATCTAAAAGCTCTTTTTTAAATTCATCTCTTTTTTCTATCCATTCACTATGAGCAATTGCGAGTTGTTTAATAGATCCCTGCAAGTTTTTTTCTTGTAGTAAAGTAATTTTTAATGAATTATTGATACGCTCTTTATCTAAAGCAAATTGATTCTTTTTATCTAGTAATGTATTTCTCTCCTTAATAAGTAATTCAAGTTTTTTATCAAGATTATTAAAATCTTCATTAAAAGCTATTAATGATGATTTTTGATTTTTTTCATAATTTTCCCTTTGAATGGTTTGTAGTTGATTAAACTTATCGTGATAAGGCTTCAATTCATTTTTTAAATGACCTAACTCGTTAACTAATAAATTATTAGCAGTATCAAGTTTATTTAATCTCGATTTACAATCCTCAATTCTTTGCGAGACAATTTTAAGAGAATCTTGATTTACTTCAATTTCTTTATTAAATGAGGCACAATCCTCAATAATTTGACTGCGGTTAGAATTTAATTTACTAAGTCTATTATTTTTTATTATCAAATCATTATTTGACTCTTTTAAAGCTTCTTCGATAACTAATAATCTTTCTTTTATAGGACTAGAATCATCAATATCATTATTAATTCCAAACCTATAAGCCAAATCTTTATTTAACTTACTACCTCCTGTAATAGCTCCACTTGCTTCTAGTAATTCACCACTTAAGGTAACCAACCTATTTTTTTGTGTAGATAACCTAGCTGAGGATAAGTCTGAAAAAACCAAAGTATCTCCAAAAACATATCGAAAAACATCTGAATAGACTTCATCAAAAGTAATTAGATTAATAGCTTTATCAATAAATCCATTCTCCCTGTTATTTTCAAATCTTGAAATTGCATAATTCTTTTTTTGACTTTTAATTCTATTTAAAGGTAAAAAAGTTAATCTTCCCGCTTTCTTCTTTTTAAGAATTTCAATTGCTTTAGCAGCAATATGATCATTATCAACAACAATTTGTCCTAACCTGTTTCCAGCAGCAATTTCTAATGCATATCTATTTTTCTCACTGACCTCTCCAAGTTGAGCTACATAACCATGTATACCCTCTAACCCTGCCTCTAAGAGAATTCTGAGGGCATATGAACCTCTAGATTCGTTTAAAGCTTCCTTCCTGCTTTCGAATCTAGATAAATCCTTTTCAAGCCTTAATTGCTCGTTATTTAGCCTTGATTTAGTTTTAATTAATAAATCGATTTCATTTTCTAAAGAATTAATTTCTGCGCTGTTACTTGCCAAGTTTTTATTCTTTGTATCGGATGTCTCTTTTTTGCTTTGATTTCCCTGAAAAAGTTTCTGCTTTTCTAAGTCTAACGATTCGATCTGTGACAATATCTCATCTTTTTGTATATTATTTTGGATGGTTTCTTCTTCAATTTTCCTTTTTTTTATTTCCAAAGGATTAATTTGATTTTTTATACTTTCAAGCTCAGTATTTAATTTGATACTTTGTTTTGAGAATTCTCCAGATTCTCCAGCCGCATCAGAAAGTTTTTTTCTGGATAGTTTGTGTTTTGAAGTGAGATCATCAATTTGCAAGTTCAATTGATTTAAAAAATTATCATCGAAATTTTCTTTTCTCATCTTTTCTGACTCAATATTTCTTTTAGAAATTGCAATTTCATCTCTCTTCTTTTGTAATTTAATACCTTCTTCTTTATTCAGACTTGATATCCTATCAAGTTCTCTCAAACTAGAATTAATACTTCCAATATCAGAATTCACTTTAATCAATTTATCCTCGCCTTTCTCCTTAAGCTCATCAACAAGTATTTTCAAAGCATCTTCTAAGACTA
>QCBJ01000023.1 GCA_003281645.1 Prochlorococcus sp. AG-347-G20
TGTTATGCATGCGGGAGTTTTAGCATTAAGACTAGGAATTAGTTTAGGTAGGAACTAAATTCTATTGGAAAATTTAAAAATAATAAGGTAATAATAAAATAAGACTGAATTGATTTATTCAGTAAAAATATCAAATACTTAATTTGCCAAAATCTTTTTATAAAAATAGTATTTTCTACAAAAAATATTTAGGGTCAGTATTTATAAAAAGACAACAGAAACAGGATAATTTTGTATCATTGATTTTTTTAATTATAAAAATTAGCTTTTCCCTTTTAGCAATAATAAGCCTGATTAAACTTGGCTATAGTTCTAAAGTAAGGTTGAACAGATTAAGTGAAATTGAAGACTCATTTTTATACGAACAATATAGATTTAATGTTTTAACAAACAAGTTTGATGATTTATTCTCTTCTGAAGGTGAGCAAAGATTTATGAAGGATCAGGATCAAATAATTTCTAGGGACATTATCAGAGTAATATGGCGTTGATAAGGATGATCTTGAATCATTTTACTTTTCATTTTTCAATTAACTTTTTTGCTAGTGAGTAAGAACATTAAGGGTTTAGTCCTAATAACAGGAACAACTTCAGGAGTTGGATTAAATACTCTAAAACCTCTATTAAGATTCGGATGGGAGGTTATAGCAGTTAATCGATCAAATAAAAGAGCTATAAAAATAGCTGATGAATCCTTGACAAAAGAGGAAGTTGAAAATGTTCACTTTATAGAAATAGATCTTTCTAACTTGGATGATGTGAGAAAAGGTTGTGATGAAATATTAGAAAGATTTAAGAAGCCGATAAATTCTCTCATTTGTAATGCAGCAGTTTATAAACCGAGACTAAAAAGACCTGAAAGGTCTGCTCAGGGGTTTGAAAACTCTATGGCAGTAAATCATTTTGGGCATTTTCTTATGATAAACCTACTTATGGAAAATATTTTATCTTCTGAAAGAGAAATTGTTTTAAATGGCAAATCAAATGTATTCAAGCCAAGAATTACAGTATTAGGGACTGTTACGGCTAATTATTCAGAACTTGGAGGGAGGATCCCCATTCCTGCCCCGGCTGATTTGGGAGATTTATCTGGATTCAAAAATGGTTTTTTATCTCCAATAAGTATGGCGAATGGAAAGAAATTTAAACCTGGTAAGGCTTATAAGGATAGTAAACTTTGCAATATGGTGACCGTTCAGGAATTATCAAAAAGATATCCTGCAGATAAGATTATTGTAAATTCTCTATATCCTGGATGTGTTGCTGATACAAAACTTTTTAGAGATACACCTTGGTTATTTAGATTCCTTTTCCCGATATTTCAAAAATTCATAACAAAAGGATATGTTTCACAAAGACTGGCAGGAGAGAGGGTCGCTCAAGTGGCAACTTATAAAGAATTTGCTAAACCATCAGTCCATTGGAGCTGGGGAAATCGTCAGAAAACTGGCAGAAAAGCTTTTTCTCAAAAGTTGTCAAAAAGAATAATTGATACGAAGACCTCTCAACAAACTTATGATTTAACAAGCCAATTGGTTGGATTCTATTAATTTAGACTAATCAAATCCTAATAAATCAAAAATTTCTCTATCTTTAAGTGGATTACCTTCTAAAGGTTCTACGTTTTCAAGCATATTTTTAGCAAGAGATAAATATTCATTTTGAACTTCAATAACATCTTCAGTTGGTTCCATTTCAAAAATGGTGCATTTTTTTAGTCTTGATCTTCTAATGGCGTCGACATCTTTAAAGTGGGCCATAGTTCTTAAACCTGTTCTTTCATTAAATTTATCAATTTGATCGGTGTCTTTTGATCTATTTGCGACTACCCCACCTAATCTGACTTTATAATTTTTTGCTTTTGCTTTAATTGCAGAAACAATTCTATTCATAGCGAATATTGAATCGAAGTCATTAGCAGTAACAATTAGACAATAATTTGCATGTTGCAATGGAGCTGCAAATCCTCCGCAAACGACGTCTCCTAGGACATCAAAAATAACAACGTCAGTATCTTCTAATAAATGATGTTCTTTTAATAGTTTAACTGTCTGTCCGGTTACGTATCCTCCGCACCCTGTCCCAGCTGGAGGACCTCCACTTTCAACGCACATTACGCCATTAAAACCTTCAAACATGAAATCGGTTGGCCTCAATTCTTCGCTATGAAAATCTACCTCTTCGAGAATATCAATAACTGTAGGAACCATTTTGTGCGTCAAAGTGAAAGTACTATCGTGTTTCGGATCACATCCAATTTGTAGAACCTTTTTACCTAATTTTGAGAATGCTGCAGAAAGGTTTGATGATGTAGTTGATTTTCCGATGCCACCTTTCCCATACACGGCAATAACTAAAGCCCCTTCCTCAATATTTATTTTTGGATCTTGCTTTACTTGAACACTTCCTTCTCCATCAAGAGGTCTATTTATAGTACTTGTCATTTAAAACTTAAAACTCATTATTATTTATATTCTTGCAGTGCAAATACACATGAAATATGTTTCTAAACAAATATGTATTTAATTGTATTAAAAGCCGGAAATATGTTCTTATAACTGAATTTTTAGGATTAAATCTATTAGATTATGAGTGAAAATACTCATGACTTAATTATAGTTTATTAGTAAAAAATTAATTGAAATATGCTTTGGCATCGTAAAGAGTTTCATCGCTTATTTCTGGAATTCCTCTCAAGATTGCATATTTTTCGGTATTTGTTTTAACTTTACCTCTTACAAAAAATGGAACTTTTGTTAATTCAGCTCTACCTGATTCAGTCCAAATAATGCCCTCTTTAGGAATATTCTCTTTTTTTTCGTCAGATTTTAAAATGTCCTTTGTGTTTGTCGCTGTATGTCCTAGATGGCTTTGATGACCGTCGACAAACTCAAAGTCATGTTTAAACATATCGATAAGATGCTCTTCTAATCCCATCATTAAGGGATGTACCCAATCGTCAAAAATCACATTTGCTCCTTCCCATCCCATTTGAGGGCTATATCTTGCAGGAACATCTTGAACATGCATTGGTGTACTTATTACTGAACATGGAATGCCAAGTCTCTTGGCACTATGCCTTTCCATTTGAGTCCCTAAAACTAGTTCAGGTGCGGCTTTTTTCATTGCATCTTCTACTTCTAAATAATTATTAGTAATTAAAGCTTCTACATTTAGTTCTTTTGCTGTTGCTCTTACTTGCCTTGCCATTTCCCTACTGTATGTCCCAAGACCAACTACTTCAAAACCCAATTCTTCCTTAGCAATTTTGGCTGCTGCAATTGCATGTGTTCCATCACCAAAAATAAAAACTCTCTTGCCAGTTAGATAATTTGAGTCAACTGATTTTGAGTACCAAGGAAGTTTTGATTTATTTTCTAATTCTTCTTTATTCGTTAAAGGAAGATCTAATTTCTTATGAACTTCATTAATAAATTCAATTGTATTTTTTATTCCAATTGGAATAGTGTTTGTATATTCCATTCCAAAGTTCCGTTTAAGCCATTCGCATGATGCTTCCACAATTTCTGGATAAAGACAAATATTTATTTCAGCATCAATTAGTCTTTCAATATCATCTGGACTAGCACCTAATGGAGCAACTACGTTTGTATCTATTCCTTGCTCTGAAAGTATGCGTTGGATTTCGATTACATCATCTCTGCATCTAAATCCTAGTAATGAAGGGCCAAGTATATTGACTTTTGGCCTACGCCCAAATTCCTTCCACCTTAGGGGACTTATTTTCTCTGAATAGCTTACTTTTTCTTTTAAAAGGGTTCTTGTTAATTGATAAAAGGTTTCTGAGGCCCCCCAATTTTCTTTCTTGCTATAAGCAGGTAATTCAAGATTTACAATCGGCATATCAAAACCCATCCCTTTTGCAAGAGCTCCAGGTTGGTCTTGGATAAGTTCTGCTGTACAACTTTCTCCGACTAAAAGAGTCTTGGGTTTGAATCGTTCAACCGCTTCCATAATATTTTTCTTTACTAATTCAGCTGTATCGCCTCCAAGGTCTCTAGCTTGAAAAGTTGTATAAGTGACTGGAGGTCTTTGCCCCCTCCTCTCGATCATTGTAAAGAGAAGATCTGCATATGTATCTCCTTGGGGGGCATGAAGCACATAATGAATGTCTTTCATTGACGAGGCAATTCTCATAGCACCAACATGTGGTGGTCCTTCATACGTCCAAAGAGTTAATTCCATAGTTTTTAATGAGTTACTAAAGTTTTTGAAGTTAGTATTTGATTTCTTTTTAAAGGCTTGGAGAAGAGACCAGCCAAATCTGCGGCTTGATCAATTCCATGAATTGGACTGAATACCATTTCTATTGACCACTTAGTACTAATCCCCTCCGCCTCAAGAGGGTTAGCTAAACCCATTCCACAAACTACTAAGTCTGGATTAGATGCTCTCACTCGATCTAATTGTTTTTCTACATGTTGCCCTTCGACAATTTTTGTATTATCAGGTAATAAATTAATCTCCTCTTTCATTAAATCTTTATTTAGGTAAGGAGTGCCTACCTCTATAAGATCCATTTCGCATTCATTATGCAAAAATCTTGCCAAAGATATCTCCAGTTGCGATTCAGGAAGAAGAAATAATCTTTTCCCCTTAAGTATTTCTTTGTGAGATTCAAGAGCAAGTTTTGCTCTATTAATTAAAGGTGAAATAATTTCATGAACTTTGAATTCACTAATTTTAAAAGCTTTGGCAGCAGCTAAAAACCATTCAGTACTTCCTTCGATACCAAGAGGAAATGGAGCCGAAATTATTTCACACCCACGATGTTTTAGGTCTCGCACGGTATCACTTAAATAAGGCTGAGTTAATAAAACTTTTGTATTTTTGCCAATCTTTGGTAATTCAGTTGATTGACGGGGTGGGAAGCTCTCAATATTTGAAATTCCTAAATTTCTAAAAATCTTTTTAAACCTATCCTCTACATTATTTGCAAGAGTCCCAACTAATAATAATTTCTCCTCATCTGATGAATCCATTAATGGAATTAAAGCTTTTAAGGCGCCATCCTCTCCTTGGGTAAAAGTTGTTTCTATCCCACTGCCAGAGTAATTAACGAATCTCACTTGCCCTAAAAATCTTTTATTTAATTTCTCTGCGACAGTAGCAAGATCTAATTTAATTACCTCACTTGGACAAGATCCAACTAGAAAAAGAGTTTTTATTTCTGGCCTTCTCGCAATAAGATCATTTACCACTCGATCTAATTCTTCATGAGCGTCAGCTAGACCAGCAAGATCTTTCTCTTCAAGAATAGCCGTCCCAAATCTTGGCTCAGCAAAAATCATAACCCCAGCAGCGCTTTGAATTAAATGAGCACATGTCCTTGAGCCTACAACTAGAAAAAATGCATCCGGCATTCTTCTGTGGAGCCAAACTATTGAAGTTAACCCACAAAAAACTTCCCTGGGCCCAGTTTCCTTATTAAATTCAACTTTACTCATTAAAAATTTTCAAGAGCTTATATTTCAAGCTTGCATAAACTTTTTAATTAAAGAAAGTAATTAATAAGTTCTCTTACTAAATG
>QCBJ01000024.1 GCA_003281645.1 Prochlorococcus sp. AG-347-G20
TGATATAAATTCAACAATAGAAGACCCAAAAATTACGCCTGGTAATCCAAAAATTAAAATTTGCCAAGCAACACTTATATCATTACCTAAGGATTTGTAATTTCTTAATGAACCTCCTATTCCTAGTGCTACTGTTGCTAGTTTATGACTAGCCAGAGCCTGAAAATAAGGAACTCCAGATAAAATCAGTGCCGGCAATTGTAATAATCCTGCTCCTCCTCCAGAAATCGCTGAGAACGTATTAGAAAAAAATGATATAAAAAAGATATAAATACTTTTAAATAAAGAATGATCAAAATTTCCAAATAATATTGTTAATAAATTAAGCATTGACTATAAATTTCCTGTTATTTAATAAGTAAAAATTATTTTTTTCATAAAAAGCATATGATTTTAAAAGCCTCATCTTATCTTTTTAATCATACTTTAAAAAAAACTGTTATTATCAGGAAAAAATTCAAGAATATTATGCATAAACAAGATGCAATTTACCTTGATCAGTTTTGTCCAAAGATAAAAAATAAAAATTGGAGAGAGTCAATTAATAAACTTACTAAATGTAAATGTATTTATTGCGGTAAACCTTCAGAATCACTTGACCACCTTCACCCAATGTCAAAAGGGGGGATTAGCAGTACTAGTAATTGCGTGCCTTGTTGTTTGTCATGTAATGGAAAGAAATCAGATTCAGAAGTTCTTAGTTGGTACAGAAAACAAAATTTTTATGATCCTCGAAGGGCTATGGCGATACGAGCATGGCAGAATGATGATTTGAAACTTGCGTCAGTTCTTTTGAACTACTTAAATTAAATATGGAATAAAAATTTATTGAGATTCTAAAAATCATTTTTTTTATGGTTGAATAGGATCTTTCTATTTTGGTAAATAATAAATTTATTTAAATTAATCTTTTAATTTCTGAATTTATTTTATTGCTCCTGAAAAGCGCAATATTAGAATAGTCTTCCTTCCACATTATTGGAGAATCTAAAACCTTTCTTTCTGGTGACTTTACTGAAAAAATTAATCCAAATACAAAAAGAACAGTAATCAATATGATTGTCATTACTAATTTGTCTGAAATATTGTTCATTAACCTAATCTATCTAGAAAAATTCTTGTCAGGAGTCGTTTTTTCATAAATTTCAAGAAAATATGATTTAAAATAATTAATTCCCTCCTTTCCAATCAATCCAATTGACTGTCCGCAATCATTTACTACTTGTAATGAAATTTGATTAGCCAAGTCACTTTTCTCAATCCATTTTTTTTGTGGATTATAAGAAAAAGATATAATGTTTTCAGTTTTTACAATAGCTGATTTCATTGCTTCATCTTTAGAAAAACCATTTTGAATAGCTTTGCAATATTCCCTAGAGAAATTATTAGAGATCCTGTTTTGCAGCAAACTAACACTCGGGTCTGACGTATCAAAAGCTAAACCTATAGAGGGTTTTAAAAGATAAATTATAAATAAAAGAAACCCAAAAATGAATTTTAACAATAGATATTTATCAATCCTTATAAATAATATATTATTTTTCTCTAATTGTCTTTTCAATTTAATCTGATAAATATTAGCAGCAAATTAAATTTCAATTTATTAAAAATTAAAAGTATTGCGATAAGTTCAGCAATAATAGTCAGAGGTTTATTTGACTACTTATATGTACGAATCATTGATGACATTGCTATTTTTTCCTGACTGGACAAATGGACTACCTTCAGACTTTTTAATCCTTCATTTTTTCGTAGGAGCTGTAATTTTTCCATTCAACATGATTCATGCTAAAGCAAGAAAAATTGACAGCCAGAACCCACAGGAAGCAGCTAATGGGTATAAAAACTCAGACAATACTACATTTTTTGGATACGAAGAAATCAATTAGATTTCCATAAATTTTTTAAGTAATCACATAATTGATGATAATTTCTTTAAATGCAGCTTTAGATCTCCAAATTTTCAGCCCAAGCGAACCTTTAGGGATATTTATTATTTTTTTAGGATTAATATTTACTGGGATGATTTTCTATATCATTTATGCAGTAAGTACTAATAAAGAATCACTAGAAGATAAAAAAATAAGAACTAAAAAGGAGTACTTGCAAAAGGAGAAAATAGGAAAATTATTTCCTAAGAAAAAATAAGTTTAATTATTTTATTACTATATAGGTATTTATTAATATTATTAATGATTAAATCGGTAGGATCCAAAAACATAAGTTTAAGTTCTCTTAAATCAAACATTATCTAAAATTCCATTCTAACAATTATATATTTTTTTACGAGGAGTATATATTGTTAATTGCACTGCAAAAATATTTTCATATCATGCAAATAATGTTAAAAATAGAAAAAATGAAAATAAAACTTGGAGAATTCACCTCAATATCTAATTCTTGCTAGTGGAGTAAATAATGGAGAAGGCTTTTGGATTGTGGGAATAAAAAATTGCGATGAAAATATCCTTGAGGATAAAAATCTTTTAGATTGCCATAGAAAAGAATTAATAGGAAATGAATCAGCAAAAGATATTCTTTTAGCTATTAATTTAAACGTAAATAATTTATTAAAAGAACTAAGAAACAAAAATTATTTAATTGGTAGTCCTTCAATGGGAATTTCATTTGATATCCCTTTAGAAATCTTGGAAAATATTTTTGATTTTTGGTTAGATATTTATAAAAATCAAGAAGACTGGGAAGCTTGTCTAGGTCTTCTTAAAGTTAGAAAAAGGATTCCCCTAACAAACCTAATTGAAAGCGAAAGTTTAAAAGGTAACTCTAAAAAATGGGCTATAAAAATTGAAACATTACATACTTATCTTCCTTCTTCACTTAAAGTTGATAAATCAAATGATCCCATGTGGGAATAATTTTATCTTTTAGTACTCAAAATATTTACTTCGTGGGAAATTTAAGTAAAAATAAAATAACTAATAATTAAAAAATGAATAAACCATATTCTTTTAGTATTGATCAAATGAACGGGATTGTCGAGAATACATATGACAAGATAATAAATGAATGTGAAAATTTAAAAAAGAATACTAACTGTCCAAATGAGCAAGTAGTAGCACTTTTAAGTGTAATTGCTTCAAATTACGCTATAACAACTGAAAAAAACGAAAAGTAAGATGATAAGTTATTTTAGTTGGGCCGATTTTGATAAAAGCGTAGAACAAATATCTAATAAATGTAGATTTAAGGATTTTTCCGGAATATATGGAGTTCCTCGTGGGGGATTATGTCTTGCTGTAGCACTAAGCCATAAATTAAAAATTGAATTAATTTCAGAACCAATAAAAAATTCACTAATAGTAGATGATGTTTATGAAACTGGTCTTACATTAACGACCTTCAAGGATATTGAAGGAGCAATGTTTTTTGTATTATTTAGTAAAATCACACCTACATGGTGGAATACAGTATTTGTATCTAAAAAAAGCCAATGGATAGTTTTCCCTTGGGAAAATACTTTAAATTCAAAAAGTGACCGCGAAGAGTACATCAAAAAAAGAGGTTTAAGTTGAAAAAGAAATTATATTTGGCAAATCCATATGGATTTTCAAAACAAACTAAAATTCTCCTGCATGAATTTATTGAAATCTTCAATGATTTAAATGTAGAAGTATTTGAGCCTTTTGAGAGAGCAAAACCATTAATAAAACAAGAAGGTGGATGGGCATATGAAGTTGCAAGAAGTAATTTCAATGATTTAAAAGAATGTGATTGTATATTTGCGATTGTCAATGGGAATCCACCAGATGAAGGCGTAATGATTGAATTGGGAATAGCCATTGCTCTAAAAAAGGAAATCTTTTTATTCAGGGATGATTTTAGAAATTGTTCTGATAGCAATCAATACCCATTAAATCTAATGTTATTTCTTGGACTGCCTAAAGATAATTGGGAAAAATATTATTTTAAATCATTACAAGATATAAAAAATAATAAAAAAAGATTTGTTGAATGGTCAAAAAAATAAGCCAATTAAACTAATTAAGCTATAAAATCTTTAGTTAAAGTTTTAAGTTTTAATATATCTGTCAAAGTGCTAGAATATAATTTATTTAGAAAAATTTTGACACAAGTTACAGTTGGAGAGAACGAGGGCATTGAGTCTGCCCTTCGAAGATTTAAAAGACAAGTATCTAAATCGGGAATTTTTGCAGATTTAAAAAGACTCAGACATCACGAAACCCCTATTGAAAAATACAAAAGAAAGTTACAACAGAGAAGAAAAGCAAGAAGAAGATAACCTAATAAAGATTTTAAATTTATAACGATTATTTAATTTTTTATAAAGGTAATAAATAAACAATTTTGACTATTTAAGCTTTTTAAGCTTCTTAACAAGATTTATTCCAACTCCTGATACAGCAAGAAGATCTTTCTCGTCAGCGGCAATTACTGCTTTTGTTGTTTTAAATCCAGCCTCATATAGGGCTTTCGCACTTTTTGCTCCAACACCAGGAAGTGTGGTTAAAGTTTCAATATTTTTCTTAGAATTAACTGTTTTAGTTTTTGTTTTTGTTTTGGAAGTTTTTGCAGACTTAGTTACTTTTTTTTCTTTCTTTAAAGGGGATTCTGGGGGTGCCTCACTTTTAAAAAGAATTGATTTAAGTTTACTTAGAAATTTAGAGATCATTGTAATATAAATAATAAAATTATCTTCAATTTATATTATCAAATTCCAAAGGAAATTAATAAAAAAACATTAGATAATTAAATAGGAATAATTCTTTTACAAATATATAAAGACACATTTTTAATATTAATGCAAGCTTACAAGCCATTTAAGGGTATCTAGCACTATTCTAAAAGTATAAAAAAGAAAAATGTACTTTTAAAAATTAAAAAAATTAATAGTAAAATTAAAGTCTTAATAAAAAGCAAATCATAAAAATGAAGCTTATATTTATTAGTGGTCCTTCTGGAAGCGGTAAAACAACCTTATCAAGTCAAATAATACTCAAGAATAAAAATGGTTTTGTTTTAAGTACCGACAATTACTATAAAACAGGGCTAATAAGTAAATTACTATCAAAATTAGTAGAGGGCTATTTTGATAGAAAGATTAGTTTTAATTACAAATTATTCAAAAAAGATTTTGATATTATTGTTAAAAATGGAATTTCAATTCATGATAGATATTATAATTTCGAAAAGAAAAAAATTCAAATTATCTTAAACGAAACAAAGAATATTAGTTATTTGATTGTTGAAGGTATTTTTGCCGAAGAATTCTCAAAAACAATCTGCAATCGAAATTATTATTTTATAGAAATTAAAGATAATAAAAATGAATGT
>QCBJ01000025.1 GCA_003281645.1 Prochlorococcus sp. AG-347-G20
AGTTCATAATCTATAACTTTTTTAATTTCACTTCTATCTTCTTTTCTAACTGATAAATCATTTATTGATTGACTTCCCAAATTACTTGTGAGAACAATGATTGAATTTTTGAAATTTATTGTACGACCTTGACCATCTGTAATGATTCCATCATCAAGAACCTGTAAGAGAATATCTAAAATATCTTTGTGAGCTTTCTCTATTTCATCAAGAAGTATTAATGAATAAGGATTTTTGCGTACAGCTTCAGTCAGTTGACCGCCTGATTCGAAACCTAAATATCCAGGAGGCGCACCTATGATTTTGCTAACTGAATGCTTTTCCATATATTCAGACATATCCAGTCTTGTAATTGAAGAATTTGAATCGAATATAATTTTTGCTGTCACTTTACTCAGCTCTGTTTTCCCAACACCAGTTGGACCTAAAAAGAGGAAACTAGCTAATGGCTTGTTTGGATCATTTAGACCAGTCCTTGATCTCTTTATGGAATCTGCAACAGATCTAATTGCACAATCTTGGCCAATGATTTTTCCTTTAAGGATAGACTCTAGACTTAAAAGCTTGTCTTTTTCTGACTGGTTTAAGTTTTGAACTGGAATTGAGGTCCACTTTGAAACGACTTCTGCAATATCATCAAAAGTAACCTCTTGCCTTAAAAGACTCGTCTCTCCATTTTTTTGAGAATTTACCAAGGACTCACTTTTTTCTTTTAATTTTTTTTGTAAAGAATTTAAAGTCCCAAATTCCAATTCTGCTGCTTTATTGAGGTCAAAACTCCTTTTGGCTTGATCTATTTGTAATTGGATTGATTCAATTTCTTCTTTTAAGGTGCTAATCTCATTAATTTCATCTTTTTCTTTTTTCCATTGAGCGCCTAATTCTTCCTGTCTATCTTTAAGTGAAATAAGTTCATTATTGATTTTTTTTAATCTTTCTATTGAAAAATCATCTGTTTCTCTTTTTAAAGATAATTTTTCCATCTCAAACTGAAGAACTTTTCGATCAATTTCATCAATTTCTTCAGGTTTGGAAGTTATGACCATATTCAATCTTGAAGCTGCTTCATCGATTAAATCTATTGCTTTGTCAGGAAGAAATCTATCGTTAATATATCTTTCGCTAAGGGTGGCAGCTGCAACCAAAGCATTATCAGAAATTCTCACACTATGATGCACTTCATATCTTTCTCTTAATCCTCTTAATATTGATACCGTATCATCTATTGAAGGAGCATCAATTTTTATTTTCTGAAATCTTCGTTCTAAAGCAGGATCTTTTTCTATATTTTGTTTGTGTTCATTAATAGTTGTAGCACCAATACATCTAAGTTCTCCTCTTGCAAGCATTGGTTTTAATAAGTTACTTGCATCTAAAGAACCTCCACTAGCGCCTGCACCAACTACTGTATGAATTTCATCAATAAAAAGAATGATCTTACCGTCTGATTCTTTCACTTTCTTTAGGACATTTTTTATTCTTTCTTCAAATTCACCACGATATTTTGCTCCAGCTAAAAGTGAACCCATATCTAATGAAATTAGTTGCCTATTTTGTAGCGCAGAGGGTACATCGCCATTAATAATTCTTTGAGACAAACCTTCCACTATGGCTGTTTTACCAACCCCAGGTTCTCCAATAAGAACGGGATTATTTTTTGTTCTTCTACTCAATATTTGAATTGTTCTTCTAATTTCTTCATCCCTGCCAATAACAGGATCTAAGACACCATCTCTTGCTGATTGGGTTAGATCAATACCATATTTATCTAAAGACTCATTAGAAGTATCAAAGTCATTTTTTAATGCTGGATCTGACTTCATTTTCTTTATAGTTTCAAGAAATTCTGGGATACTTTTTTGATTTAAAATTTGAGATCCGTATTTATTATCATAAGTCAAACTGTAAACTAAGTGTTCTGTTGATATCACTACATCATCTAAAGTGTCTTTAATATCATTTGCTTTTAAAAATATTTTATAAAGAGCATCGCCAATATATAAATTTTCTTGTTTGTTTTTCATTTTTGCCTTTGAATTTAATGAAGACATTATTTCTTTCTCAAAATCTTTGATATTTACATTATTTTTTTTTAAGATCTTTTTTGTAAAGTTGTCTTCTTTTATAAGAGCTAATAATAAATTATCTGTGTCTACGTCTTGTTGGTGATTTTTATAAGCAATTTCCTTGGCCAAAATAAAATAGTTCCAGGCAGAATTTGAAAATTCGCTTGGAACTATTTTCATTAATCAAAATTTAGGTTTGACTTAAATAAATATTAAGTAAAAAAAGAGTATTTAACTACTTAGAAGATTTATTCAACAATAACTTTACCTACCATTCCAGCACCTCTGTGTGGCTCACAATAGTAATCATAAGTTCCAGCAGTATCAAATGTTTCTTCCCAAGACTCTCCTGGAGCAAAAGCAAGATCTGCATGACTTAATTCCTCATGCCCATCAAAAACAGCATTGTGAGGGGCAAGTTTATTATTGACGAATTTAACTGTATCACCAGCACTAATGGTTACTGTACTTGGTTCAAATGCAAGCATTCCAGCATCCGTTCCGAGTTTTACTTCAACAGTCTTAGCTGAAACTGATGAAATACCTAAGCCTAGAGTTAAAACTATCGCAAATAACCCTGCAAAAATTGAACGTAACATAATTAAGATTTGCGTATTTATATATATTACAAGGCTTTGGTAACCTAACTGCGAGAATCTTAATTGTTATTACAGCTTGGTAACTTTGAAAATCTTAAAATATCATTCAGTGACTTGGCATAACTTTTAAGCTTGAAACTCTCAGGATTAGTGATGGGGACATGATTAAAGTCATATTTTTTGATACTGAAGCTATCCCAAGGAGTAGTTTGGATGGGGAGAATTCTTAATAATATTTTTAGAATTTTTTTTGTAAGCGGTATAGCAAAAAATCTCTTCATATTATGTCTTTTTAAAAGTGTAATTATGGCATCATCAATTGAAATGAATTTCTGACCTAGCACAAATTTTCTAAAGCCTTTGTATTGCTCTTCTTTATGATTCATAATTAGAAACCCGCAAATCTGGGCGATATCATTTGCGTGTATAAAGTGAAATTTAGAATCGAGTTTTAAAAATCTTGCTAACCAAAGCCATTCCCCAATTTCTTTCAATCCACTAGTTAAATAACTCACAGGATATTTACTTTTTTTTCCAAGATTTCCTCCAAAAACCAAGGTAGGGAAAACAGCAAATGTTTTTTCTGCAAATGAGCTTTCTCTAAGTCTCTGGAAACATTCATATTTTGTTTGAATGTACTCTGTTCCATAAATCAATGATTCCCTCATTAATTCTGTTTGGGTATCAAGAATACTAGCTGTTGAAAAATAAATAATCTTTTCTAACTTTTCAATATCAAGCATTTCAAGTAATTCTTCAAAAGCTTTAATATTTACTTCATAGGCTCTTCTTGGATCTCCCCAAGCTGTAGCAGTATGTATTAGGTAATTAATTTGACTAATATCCTTTTTATACCTATTTGATTCCCTGATATCGCAAACCATTAACTTGACTTTTTTATTTTCTTGAACAGAAATTGGTAACTTACTTTTGTCTCTGACCATGAGATAAAGCCTGAATTTTGTGTTTTTTAAAAACCAATCAACTAAGTATCGGCCAACACATCCATTCGCACCTGTGATTAATAAGTTTTTATATGCCAAGACTTTGACTAGTATGTGAGTTTTTTCCCATGTTCAAAAAATGTTTGAGCATTTTCTTCTGGAGTCCCAGGTAAAATCCCATGACCCAAATTAAGAATATACTTCCTGTCTTTAATTTTATTGAAAGTATTATCTATTCTTTCTTTTATTGATTCTTTGTTTCCGAATAAAATGCCGGGGTCAACATTACCTTGAATTCCTAGCCCACTAGGGATTCTTTTACAAGCCTCTTCAATATCTACTGTCCAGTCTAATGAGATTATATCTACTCCAGTTTTTGCCATTCTTTCTATTACACCTGCACTTCCTGATATATAAAGGATTATTGGTGTTTCAGGGTATTCCGCTTTTACAATTTCAACAACTTTCCTTTGATAAGGCCCAGCAAAAATATCGTAATCTTGTGGGCTTAGTTGGCCTGCCCATGAATCAAAAATTTGTACTACTTGCGCTCCGGATTTTATTTGATATTTAAGATATTCACCAATAGATTTTGCAAAATGATCAAGAAGTTTATGAAGTAAATCTGGTTCATTAAAAGCCATTGATTTTATTAAAGAATAATTTTTACTGCTTTTACCTTCAACTACATATGCAGCAAGAGTCCAAGGTGCGCCTACAAAACCTAAAACTGTTGCCTCATTATTTACATCTTTTTTAAGTGAAGAAAGAACTTGCCCAACAAAACTTAAACTCTCACTTGGATTTAATTCTTTTAAATTTTCAACCTGGTTAAGAGTTCTTATTGGGTCCTCAATAATTGGTCCTTTACTTTCTATTATTTCAAAATTTATGCCCATCCCTGGAAGAGGCGTGAGAATATCTGAAAAAAGGATAACACCATCCGGTTTGAAAGCATGAAAAGGCTGCATTGAAATCTCATATGATAGTTCTGGATTTTCAGACCTCTCTCTAAAGCTTGGGTAACGCTCCCTTAAATCTCTATAGATTTTCATATATCTTCCTGCTTGCCTCATCATCCATACT
>QCBJ01000026.1 GCA_003281645.1 Prochlorococcus sp. AG-347-G20
TTATCAATACAAAAAAAAATTGAAGAAGATAGTAAGGATACAACTTTTTATGAAAAATATAAAATAAAAAAAAGGGATTTTCTTATTTTTAAAAAGAAAGCTTTTGACTTAAATTGGTTAACTAATCAGGAAAAAAATTCAATATTTGAATTTGATAAAAGCATTGAAAAAAGAATTCTTTTCCTTTTTCATAGATTTCGTTTTAGTTTTATGCCTCAAGCACGAATCACACCCTCAGTTCCTTCATATGTACTTATAGAGCCTAGTTCAATTTGTAATATGAGATGTCCCATGTGCTTTCAAACTGATAAAAGCTTTACTACAAAAGATTATATGGGAAAAATAGAAATTGACTTTTTTAAATCTATTATTGATGAATGCCATAAAGAAGGGGTTGGAGCACTAACATTAGCTTCTAGAGGAGAGCCAACATTACACCCTGATTTAATAGATATGCTCAATTATACAAAAGGGAAGTTTTTAGAAGTAAAAATCAATACTAATGCCTCTCGTTTGAACTCTAAATTATCAGAAGCAATAATTTCTTCAGTAAATCATATTGTTTTTAGTATAGATTCTCATATTCCAAAAGAATATGAAGCAATCAGGAAAGGAGGGAACTTCGACAAAGTTTTAAATAATGTAAAAGAGTTTTGGAGGATTAGAAATTCTGAAAAATTTTCATCCAAGAAATTAAGAGTTTCTATTTCAGGGGTAAAGGTATATGATTCTCAGGATGCAGTTGGATTCAAAAAATTCTGGGAGAGTTATGCCGATGATGCATATTTAGATTCAGTAGAAGAAAGATGGGATACATACAATAATAAACCTCTTGACGATCTTAAACAAAGCTGTATTTACCCTTGGGAAAGATTGTACATTTGGCATGACGGGGTAGTTAATACATGTGATGTAGATTATAAAAGTCATTTATCACCAGGCAATATTAAAAATGGTGGAAGCATAATAAATTCTTGGAAAGAACTTAATAAACTGAGAGATTCACATCTTAAAGGAGAAAGAACAAAAATATCCCCTTGTGATAGGTGTGGAGTATCTCACCCAGTAAAGCAGTGAAAATAGCCATTAGAGGTTATGGTAATCATGCCAGAAGAATTGAACAAACTTTAAAACTAAATAACGAAATTGAAATCTATCAAATTAGTAGGAATTTCTTATCTAATGAGATAAGAGAAAATACAAAAGGTATTATAATTTGCTCACCTAATTTTACTCACAAAAAATATATTTATAAATCATTAAAATATAATCCGGATTTGCCAATATATTGTGAAAAACCAATTCTTAATAATGCTGAAGATTACGAAGACATAGTCAAATATATTAAAACGGGTAAATTATTTCCTGGATTTAATTTAAGAAGATCTCATATAGGAGACCTTATTAAAAAATATAATAAAAAATTAGGCAATACAAAGTCCTTATCAATAAACATTTCGTATCCTTTCGGATTGAAGGAATCATATCTAAATTCATGGAAATCTAATTTCGACTTCTCTAGTTTGGGGGTAATGGAAAATCTTACAATCCATTTTCTCGATTACGCTTATTACATATTTGGTGAGGATGGGCAAAGAAGTATTATTTTAAGTGATTTTATAAATTCAGTACCAAGGAATTGTGACGTTTTACTTAAACATAAAAATGGTTCAATTACTTCAATTCATAATTCCTATTCAGAAGTTGTAGACTCACAGTTAGTGTTAAATTTTGATCATGGAAGAATTGTTATTAATAATGATGGTTATTCAATTTACTCACCAACTTTGAACTTAGATATTGCAAAAGACTTTTGTTTGCCATCGCCCTTAATTGCTTCTTCCAAAAAAAACTTTGATAATTTTTTTGGAGAGTCTTTAAAAAATTCAGTTGAGTTGTTTATTCATAAAATTAAAAAAGGAAAATCACTATATATGGATGACTCATGTTCGACAACCTTGTTAACTCTAAAAGCTATTCGGGATACTTTGAATGAATACTCTATATAAATCGATTTTTAAAGCTAATATTTGACTATAGAATCTACTTCCATATTGACGTTATTCTTCCCTTTAAGTTCTAGTAATTCAACAACTACAGAAAGTCCAATAATTTTTTTGCCTTCTTTCTTTAAAATATTTGAAATACAGTTTACTGTACCTCCAGTGGCTAATAAATCGTCGATTATTACGAAATTATCTTTATTTAATAAGGCCTCTTTTTGAATGGATAAAGAATTATTGCCATATTCAAGTTCATAGCTTTCTTCTATTAAATTTCCTGGCAATTTTCCTGGTTTTCTTGCCACAATTATAGGTTTCTCAAGACTCAATCCTATAGCTGAAGCGAATAGAAATCCTCTAGCATCAATTGCAATTATATTTTCTGCACGCTTACATATCGAAGATTTTCCCATTTTATTAATAAGAAGTTTGTAAACTTTTGGATTAGCAAGTATGGGCATTAAATCTTTGAAAAGTATTCCCTCTTTAGGAAAGTTGGGGTATTCTTTTATCAGTTCTTTAATATAGCTTTCAATCATAGGTTAAATATACTTTTAACCACTTTAGCAACTTTATTATTTATGAATAGTAAAAGAGATACTTCTTTTCATATCGGTATTTTAAGTGCCATGCCTGAAGAAGTTGGTCATACAATTTTAAATCTCAAAAATGTAATAAAAGCACAATATGGAGACTTGACGATTTATTCAGGTGAATGGTTTAGTTCAAATTATTTGAATAAACCAATTTTTGTTACTGTTGCATGGAGTGGATGGGGGAAAGTAAGTTCCTCAAGAGCTGCGACTAGAATTATATCGACTATATATAATGAGAAAAAAATTGACTTTATTATTTTTACTGGTGTTGCTGGGGGAATAAAAAAAGATCTAAAGCAATGGGACATAGTAATCCCTGATGAATTAATACAATACGATATGGATGCAAGACCAATTTTTGAAAGATTTATATTGCCTGCTTTGAATATGGATAGAATCAAGACTGACCCAAAAATATTAAATTGGGCAAATAAAGTTGTTAGAGAAAAATTAGATAAAAAAGAATTACCATTTTACAAAAATTTGTACAATGGTCTTATAGGTACGGGAGATCAATTTGTTGCGAAAAAGTCTTCAATTGATAATCTCAAAACAATTCTCCCAGAAATTTTTGCTGTTGAAATGGAAGGAGGAGCTGTAGCACAAGTGGCACATCAAGAAAAAATTCCCTGCCTAATAGTAAGAGTGATTTCTGATAATGCTGATGATGAAGCCTCCTTAAACTTTAATGAGTTTTTAAAGTTATATCAAAAATACTCTTGGGATTTAATAAAAATATTTCTTGATAATCTTGAAAGTAAATTTCTACAACTATAAATTTAAAAGATAAAAACTCTCATTCTCTATATAGTTTGTTTTTCTCTTACTTTTCCCAAACTTAGTTCTTCGGTAATTTTTTTATTACTTGATTTTACTTTTCTATTCCTTGAATTGACCAACCAAAACCACGTCTGCTTTGAATTATTGTCTTGTAAGTTCGGCACAATTTATAGGTTTCATTTTGTAGCAATTTAAGAATGTCCTTAAGTGCATTTTAGGGTGCATAATTTACTAAACAATCTTGGACAAGTCGCTAAAAAGGTTATTTCTATACGAAAAAGGCTTTGAAATCTATTGGCATCACAAGAAAAAATAAGTGTAGCCAAGCGGATTTTAACCGCTGACCTCCTGCATGCGATGTAGGCACTCAAATAAGCTATATCTAGGTTTCAAAGGAATTTAGTTGTTATGGTCGCAGGATAGGTCGCAGAAAAAACAATATAAATATTAAGTAATATTTTTAGTAGATTTTAATTTGGAAATAGTATTTTTTAGATTTATAATTTCTTCCTTTTGCTTAATATTAATAACCATTATTGTTTTAAACTGTTTTATTTTTTCAGCATTAGTAAGTGAGTTAGATATTTCAATAGCTTTTTTTATTTCATGATTAAAGTTAAATTGCAAATCTTTTCTAGGTGAAATAATTTCATTCAATTTGGCTTCAGAGATACTATTTCCCTCCTTCAAAATTTTAATAATATTATTTCTAATTTTTAAATCAACATTACCAATCTTAGCTAAAGTTCTAGGAGAAACTTCAGCTAAAATATGCTCAGGTATTTTTGTTTTATATAACCATTTTTCATGAGCAGAAGTTAAATCTCTACAAATTCTTCCACTTAAATTAAAAATACCTGAGTCAGTGAATTTAACCCAATAATTATTTTTAATAAGTTTCTTTATTTCATAAAGAGATTTTGCAATTTTAGATATAGAAATTCCTACTTCATTTATTGAAGAATTTACAATCTTAATTTCATTTAATAGAAACTCAATATTTGAATTCAAAGATGAATCTTTAATTAAATTTTTCTGAATCGAAAAAG
>QCBJ01000027.1 GCA_003281645.1 Prochlorococcus sp. AG-347-G20
AGATCTGAGTTTTCCTCTGATTTCTCAACTACTATCCAATCAGGAGATACTGAGACTTTTGATCCTAGTCCAGCGTGGCCTGTGGGCATTGTTTTAAATATTCTTGCAGTTGATTCAGAATGTATAAAATTTTCAAGTCTCCCTTTTTTAATTAAACATAGTCTTTTGGTAGGAGTTCCCTCTCCATCAAATGGTGATGAAGAAATATTCTTTTCGTGAAGACCATCATCATAAATATTAAGTGATTCTGTAGATAGTTTCTCTCCAATAGAATTTTTATTAGATAAGCTAATTCCATCTAAAATGCTTCTAGCATTAAACATTGAACTAAAGGCATTAATGATCGTTAAAAAAGACTCTGGGGAGAAACATATTAAATATTTATCAGTTTTAATGGATGAATAATTTAAATGAGAAATTGTTTTATTAGAAGCGTCTTTAATACACGAATCTATATCTATATCTTCAACTCCATATCCAAGTTTTACAGACCCTGAGCTACGAGGTTTCTTATTTTTCTCTTCTGCTCTTGCATATAAATAAAGTGCAGCTTGACTTTTGTTATAACTCCGAAAGGCACCATCACTATTTGCATAAACTCTCTCATAAAAACTCTCAGAAAGACCATTATACGGAACAGATTTTATGGATTTATGGCTTTCTAATAGTTTTACTTCCGCTTCTCTTAAAAGAGTAAGTAATTTTTTTATTCCAACAGGATTTCTTTTTTTTGAGTCCTTTACTTCAATAGGATCCTTGGCTAGTGGTGAGAATTCTGTTCTTTCATTCTTGTTGCCAAAATCAGATGCAATATTTGCTTGATTTAGAGCTTTTTTAATGCCAGATTCACTGATATCACTAGTTGTTGTAATACCAACTAAATTAGATTCGTTCCAAACTCTTATAGTTAAAATTTGCTTTTGTGATGCCTTAAGTTGTTTAGCCTCACCTTTATCTACTTGTACAGAATAATCATTAGAAAAGCTTGCACCATAATCCCATTTTTTAAGATTTAGAGAATCTGCAGCTTCAGAGATTTGAGTTGTTATTTCTTTTGAATTCATATCCTATCTTCCGCCAACAGTGATTGAATCAACCTTAATATGAGGTTGGCCAACAGTTACGTTGACACTTCCACTGATGGACCCACAGAATCCAGGAGCTAATTCGAGGTCATTTCCGCACATTGATATTTTTGGCATAACTTCCTTAGCCTCACCAATCAAAGTTGCTCCCTTTACTGGATTAGTTAATTTTCCATTTTTAATAAGATATCCTTCTTCTACTGCAAAATTAAATTGTCCTGTAGCTCCTACGCTGCCACCACCCATCGATTTGCAGTAGAGACCATCACTAATACTATTTATTAAATCCTCTTTCGAGTGCTCACCTTTAGCTATATAAGTATTTCTCATTCGTGAAGCTGCAGCAAAAGAATAATTTTGTCTTCTTCCACTTCCTGTTCTTTTATGGCCAGTTCTTAATTCACCTGCCCTATCGGATATGAATTTTTTTAAAATTCCATCTTTTATAAGAACTGATTTTTCAGGTTCCATACCTTCATCATCTACTGATAATGAACCAAAGGAACCTTCTGAAATTCCTTCATCTATTGCTGTTACAGATTCGTGTGCAATTTTTTCATTCAATTTATTCTCAAATGGTGTTGTTCCTCTCTCTATTTGAGTAGTTTCAAGTAAATGACCGCAGGCTTCATGGAATATAACGCCACCAAATTTATTAGCTAATACAACGGGCATTTGTCCTGCATCAACATAATCTGCATACAACATGTTCATTGAACTTTCAAACACATCATTAGCTGCTTTTTCGTGATCCCATAATCTGAATTCATTAGGCATTCCTGACGATCCAAATCTTCTACTTCCACTAGATCTATATTGGGCATCACTTGCTATTACGTTGAGTCCAACTGTTTGATGCAATCTAATATCTGAGACATAGGTTCCGTCACTGGAGGCTATGATTACTTCTTGAAGATTTCTTGAGTAACTTCCTTTTCTGGTTATTATTTTATTATTTTTTTTTAAAGACTTTGTGCTGACTAGTAGTTTTTCACTTATCTCATGAATAGATGGGACTTCATTAATCCATTTTTTCTTGGATAAACTATAGTCTCTATGTTTATTTAAACCGTTAAATTCTTCTCTTTTGTTGTCTGTTATGTCTAACATCTCAATAGCCTGAGATACCGATCTCATCAAGCCATGCTTTGTTAAATCATTTGTACTTACAAATCCATCCTTTTTCCCCTTAAAGATTCTAATGCCAGCACCCCTTCCGAATGATGGACTTACACTTGTAATAAAATCTTCTTCGGCTAAAACGCTTGAGTTGTCTGTATTCTCTATAAATATTTCTACAAAATCAGCTCCAAGTCCAATGCCGTAAAAAATAATTTCTTCTAATAAATCTTTATTGCAACTACCAAAAACGATTTCATTTGATTTGATCTGTGAAGAAAGCATAAGTCTATAAATCTTCTCTGTATTAAAGATTATTTAATCGAGGGTTGGAAATCTTTGCTATCAAGAGGTTTTAATAAGTATAGTCTTAATAACTGGTAACCGTTTGATAAATATTTAGGTAATTTTTTAAATGTTTTAAATACTTTATTTCCATCACTGTTTGCAATATCGTAAAGAACCTTATTATTCTGTACTATTTTATCTAATCTTCCATAAAAAGATTTATCATAAACGTCCATTACTACAGGGAAAACTCTAGCTGCAGTTTCATTTGTTTTATTAATAACAAACTGGTCGTAATCTCTGGCATCTAAACCTAAAGAACTGTAGAAATCTTTTTTAATTCCCAAATCCCTTGCATACATAGTTGCAAATACAGCTAATAGAAAGAACCTAGACCATAACTTGGATGTTAATGGAAGATTATTCAAGAAATATCTAAACCTATGGAAGTAGTCAAATAATGGGTGTGTAAAAGTAGAGCCGCCAATGGTAATTTTTTGGCTTAAAGATTTAACAGTACGTGGCTGTGCTTTCATTAATGCGTCAAAGAAATCCCCATGTCTATTTTCATCCTGACACCAATTTTCAAAGTAATTAAATAGTGGAAAAATTTTGCTATCAGGGTTTTTTTCGAGATGCCTATAAATTGCTATGTATCTCCAATAACCTATTTTTTCGGATAAATAAGTAGCGTAAAAAATACTTCTTGGAGGGAAATAAGTGTAATCTTTATTGGCTGTTAAAAAACCTAAATCTAACTGAAGTCCAAAGTCACTCATTGATTTATTTAAAAAACCTGCATGTCTTGCTTCATCTCTGGCCATATGAGCAAAACATTCAGCAAGTAGAGGGTTTTTGACTTTAATTCTCTTGCTAAGTTCCTTATAAAGTAAAAAACCTGAAAATTCTGATGTACAACTTCCCTCGAGAAAATCAATAAATAGCTCTCTTGTCTCAGGATCTAATTTTTCTGCAGCGCCTTCAAATTCACTATTTCTTACAAAATGATGTCTATTGTAATCTTTCCTAAATTCCTCACAAATAGCTTCCAATTCCTCCTCGTTTATTGATAAATCCATATTTTCCATAGCCTCAAAGTCTGTTGTATAGAATCTTGGGGACAAAATTGTTTCTTTTGCTGGTATCTTTCCATTATTAATATCTTTTTTATTTTTTGATTCAACAATTGATTGAGCCATTTTTTATTCGGTTTATTAATACTATTATTTACTATTATTTGTATTTTCGAGGGAAAAGTTAACTTGGTGTTATTGTTTTCCTAATTAACTCCTATTAACTTTTGCCCATTCAATCTTTGAAGTACTCTCGAAATTATTAATTTTAAGGTAATTCTTTTTTCGTCAATAAGAAAGGATTCAATAATACTGGGTTGTTGATTAGGTTTTGATAAAGATATACTTTTTAATGAACTAATGTCATCCTTCTCAAAGGATAACCAAAAGTTACATGTATCTTTAATTTCACAATTTATTACCCAACATTTATCTCCAGCAATAGGTCTATTTGTGTTATTGAGGTTAATATTGTTTATTTCTAATCCTCTTTGATTAATTTCTTCAGTAAGTGAAGGAATTAGGTGCATGTTAATAAATTCTTGGAAAGGCTTTTTCTCTACTGGGAGTTCTTTTTTTGGTTTTGTTATAGGTTTTTCGGGAGTATTAATTTCATTTTTTATAACAACT
>QCBJ01000028.1 GCA_003281645.1 Prochlorococcus sp. AG-347-G20
AACTTAGTTTTTTTACTTATAAATTCTTCTAATATCTGATTATTAAGCGTTTCTAGCTCTTTATTTTGATTTACATTTTTTATTACTTTTGTTTTTCTTATAACATTATATTTTTTCTTTAATATTAGAAATTCTTCAATAAGTAATTCTATTAATAATTCTCTTTCCTTCAATAATTTTTGAAAATAATTCTTCTTTTCTTCTAAATTTTTTATTTCATCATCAATTTGATTCTTTTCTAGATTAGTTAATTTTCTTAGTGGCATATCCAAAACTGAATTTGCTTGTTTATCACTTAAGAAAAAATCTTTAATTAATTTTGATTTTGCTTCTATAGAATTTTCTGATTCTTCAATAATTTCTATAACCTTTTTTATGTTTTTTGTGGCTTTACGCAAACCTTCTGATATTTCTAGTTTTTCAAGAGTATTTTTTAGAAAATAATAAGTTCTTTTTCTTATTGTTTCTTCTCTAAATTCAAGAAAATAGTTGAGATATTTTTTGAGGTTTAGTTGTACAGGCTTGCCTTTAATTAAAGCTAAAAAAATTGCGCCAAAGTTTGTTTGGAGACTCGTCTTTTTATATAAATTAGAAATAACAAGTTCAGAATTACAATCTTTTTTTAGCTCTATTACAATTCTCATTCCATCCCTGTCGCTCTCATCCCTAATATCAGAAATCCCATCAATTTTGCCTGAATTAACAAGTTCTGCGAGTTTTTCAATCCAACTTGCTTTATTAATTTGGTAAGGAAGTTCCGTAATGATTATTGCATTCTTTTTGTGCTTTCCTTTGCCTAAATTTACCTCTTCAGTATTTACAACTCCTCTTATTGTTATAGATCCTTTGCCAGTTTCATAAAGTTCCTCTATTGCCTGACTATAAATTAATTCTCCCCCTGTAGGAAAATCAGGTCCTTTGATAATGTTGGAAAGTTTTTTATCACTTATATCTTTATTTTTTAGTAAAGCAATTAAACCATCTACAATTTCGCCTAGGTTATGAGGAGGAATATTTGTTGCCATGCCAACAGCAATACCTGATGAGCCATTCAACAATAAAAATGGAAGCTGGGCTGGAAGAACATCTGGCTCTTTTTGGGAACCGTCAAAGTTATTTGAAAAGCTTACTGTTTCTGATCCAATTTCTTCAAGAAATCCTTTATGAGCTATAGGAGCTAATCTGGTCTCAGTATATCTCATTGCTGCTGGCGGATCATTATCCACAGATCCAAAATTTCCATGGCCGTCAAGAGTAGGATATTTAGTTGAGAAATTTTGTACTAACTTTACTAATGCATCATATACTGCTTGATCTCCATGAGGATGGTACTTTCCAAGTACATCTCCAACAACTCTTGCACACTTCCTGAATGGTTTGTCAGGTGTTAAACCTAATTCGTACATCGCAAATATTATTCTTCTTTGCACTGGCTTAAGACCGTCTCTTGCATCAGGTAAAGCACGTCCAACTATTACGCTCATTGCATACTCCAAATAAGACCGTTGCATTTCTTCTTGAAGTGAGATGGAAGTGAATTCTTTCTTATCCATTAGAGCGCAAAATTGAATAATTATTAATTAACTAAATTAAGACTAATAGGTAAAACAATATTTACCAGTATTGAACATTAAGATGATTCAGTTATTTTGGATTTTGCTAGTATTACATCTTTTTTTAGTTGTTCATTTTGTAAAAGAATTTCCGTAGTGGCTTGTAATTTTTCTCCCCATAATTGTTCTTTTCTATAATCATAATTGACATATTTGGGATCTTTAGATAATGCTTTTTTTGCTAGTTGAATTGCTAATTTAGTATCATTGTTATTTATACATGAGGCTAGGCCTAATAATGGTTCAGCATTTTCCTCAATCGAGATTGCACTTTTAAAAAGTTTGATTGAGAGATTTACATTATTTCTCTCGAAATAAGCTAAACCTTGATTATTGATTGCTTGCCAGAAATCAGGTTTAATTTTTATAGACTTATCAAACAATTTTATAGCTCCCAAATAATTTTTTTCCATTAATAAAATATTTCCTAATTGAAAAATAGCTTTGTAGTTATTAGGATCAATCTTTATTCCTTTTTCTAAAGCACTTTTTGCTTTTGTTTGTTGGGAAATTTTTAAGTAAACATTACTTTTAGCAAAATATATTTCGCTAATATTTGAATTGATTTTTTCTGCTTTATTTAGAGAATTTAATGCGTTTTTGTATTTCTTGTTAGCCATTTGCGCTTCAGCCAAAATCAACCATAGTTTTTCATCTTTTGCATTTATTTTTACAGCTAATTTGGCTAAGTTAAGACTGTCTTCATATTGACCAAAATAAAGAAGTTGATATGCATTTTTGCCAATATATAAACTTTGCTTTTGTAAATTTTTTATTGTTGGGGAATAATAATATGGAACTATTGCTCGAGCTACTTCAATTTGAAAAAAGTAACAAAAGATAAAGGAAATCCAGATTGTTTTTTTTAAAAACTTCTTCATATTTTAATTTTTTTATTCTTTATATTTGCTTGTATGTTCCTTTTCCACATCCATGGTTTAATTCTTTTTAAAGTCGTTCCCTTAAGATTTTCTTGCCAGGTTTTATCGTCCCAATTGATGGACTCAATATTAAGATTTTTAATCCATTCTTTTGGTGTAGTTTCATAATTATTGTTATATGGCACTGATTTATTCCATGGACAAACATCTTGACAAATATCACATCCTGCAACCCATCCACCTAAATTTTTTTCTATTTTCTTTGGAATAGTTTTATCTCTGCTCTCTATTGTGTGATAGGCAATGCATAGATCTGATTTTATTACAAAGGGTTCTACGATTGCCTTTGTAGGACAATGTTCAATACAAATATCACATTTTCCACAAAGTGATTGATGAGGTTTATCTGGAATTAAATCTTTTGTGAGAATCATAAAACCCAAAGTAAACCAAGAACCATTCTTTTTGCTTATTAAATTACTATTTTTACCTATCCAACCAATTCCTGCCTCCTCTGCCCATGCTTTTTCAAGAAGCGGAGAGGTATCAACACATATTTTCCATTTGCAGTCAGGTATTTTTAGGTTGATCCACTTACCAATATTCTTTAATTTTTTGTGAATCACTTTATGATAATCCTCACCTTGGCTAAATTTAGCTACCTTGAGGAAATTATTGTTGTTGTTTTGTGA
>QCBJ01000029.1 GCA_003281645.1 Prochlorococcus sp. AG-347-G20
AATTCATTATCAAAGGGGTTAATGAATAACTCGTTTTATTAAATAAATTTCATAGAGATCTTATTTAAAAACCATAAAAAAAGGGCCTCACACTTGTGGGGCCGGGTGATGGGGAATCTTATTTTTAAACCAATTTCTTAAAAATTGCAACCCCCTATCTGTAGCGCAAGCAATATTAACTCAATACACTACAGGTAGTGCTTTAATGATTTTCTTATATGTAGATTTAAAAATACAGAAATAATTTTGTAATTTTCAAGTTTATTAGTAAAAATCCTATTTTATATTTTCAAATTTTTTTGGTAATTTTACTTGTTAAAAATGTCCTGCACAGTATCATTCGTAAGAACTTTGCTAGCAAAAAGGTTTAATGATTGAATTAACTTTACTAACTCTTTTGAATTATGTTGGGGATAATTTTTGTGAGTATAGAAATATAGGTCATGATAACTATAAATCTTTGCTTCTTTCTTACAGTGATGCAAGTAATAAATTTGGACCATTAGAGGTTAAAAAAGTTATTGAGAAGTCAGAAAATTTTAAAGTTACGGCTGTTGCTATTGCTGCAATTAAGTGCCCTCAGCATATAGTTAAGTAATGAAGTTTGAATTAAAAACTGAAAATGAAAATCATTCAAAATCATTTTCACAATTTTTCAGTATAGTTTTTTTTCTCACTTTAATAATTATCCTTTGTGATGTTGCACTTAAATTGGGAATCATATCTAGAAATCATAAAATTGAATACAACTGTAGGCTTTTATCTGTTGAAAAATCTAAACCTCATTTTAAGAAATTATCTAGGCTTTCTAATCTGAAAAGTAAACAACAAATTTGGGAATTTTGCAAGGAAGTTATTTAATCTTAGTTAGCTGGATGCTGATGAATAGAATTTTAATGCAAATAACCAGAACTTTCTTGAAGTTATAAGAAATACTGTCGCAACAATAACTTCAAGCAATATTTTCCATAATACAGAAAGTCCTAGAAAAACTTCAGAAGGAATTGTTGTTATAAAAGCAATAGGAATGAAAACACTAAAAAAAATTCTTAAAGAAAATGAAAATGAATTTAGAGGAAATCTTCCAATATAAAGGAAGGATCTTAATACTTCTATTGCATTCCAAGTCTTAACAAACCAAATAGTAGCAGTAGAAATAAAAAACCATAAGCTATATAAAATACAAATCGAGCAGCTTATCGTAATTAACGATAGGGTCAAAAAACTTAAATTTAAAATGATTTGATTTATTCTTATGCATAAGAATAACAATAAAAATCCAATCATTATTTCTAAAAATCCAGATGGATTTATTTTTTTTAATGAAATAAAAAATTGACTATCAATTGGTTTTAAAAGTACGAAGTCTAATGTTCCTTCTCTTATATGTTTAACTATTTCTGTAAGATTAGGATTGAACCATGTATTTGTTATTCCATTCAAAATTGTGTAAATAGCTTGGATTATTAGTGCCTGCTCAAATTTCCAGCCTCCAATATATCCATTATTTTGAAAGAAAATAGATAATAGAAAAATACTACCTACTAAACTTAAAATTGCAGTAATTAAATCAACTAATATATTTGTCTTATACTCCAATTCAGAAGCTAGAGATGTATGTAAAAATTTTTTATAAACTTTTATATATTTTCTTAAATTCATGATCCCATTGCTGTATATTTTTTCGTTCCTTCAGACCAAATTTTCTTAAATAATGGGAAGAGTAAAAAAATCCATAGAATTTGCATACTTAAGCCTCCACTAATATTTGTTTCATTACCTGACAGTAAGTTCGCAGGGAAATCAATTAGATATGGAAAAGGAGTCAAATAAATCCAAGATTTAACATATGCGGGAAATGAAACCACAGGTGCTAAAAGACCTGAGAGAAATAAAGTTGGAATAAATAACAATCTTTCTATCGATGATGCTTTCTCTGTCCAAAAACATAGACATGCAACTATTGACTGAATTAAAAATTGAATCAAGAAGGATAAGAAAGTAGATACTATCGATAAGAGTAAAATACCTAAATTTGGTATCCATATACTTTCTGGATTAAAAATAAAAAAGAAAAATGCGATTATTAGTGCGAAAGGAAATCTTGTTATTTGTTCAGCAAGATGTTGTGCAAAATATCTGAAAAATGGATTTAAAGGTTGGATTAAATACGGAGATACTTTCCCCAAAAGAGAATCCTCTTCAAAACTAAATACAACCCAAACTACAGAAAACTGTCTTACAAAAAAAGCACACAAGAAATACCTAGAAAGCATTACATCACTAATGTTTATAGATTCATTTAGATTATTATTTGTCCAAATGTTTAACATGAAAAAAGGAATAATCCCTGAAATTGCCCATAATGCAATTTCTACCCTATATTCCAACATGTTTGAATATTGGACTTTTAATAATGTGAATATTTTACGGTTAATCAAATTAGATATCATAATTTTTTTTGATTAATACCTTCCCAATAACTTCATCTATAGGTGGTTCATTTATAAAAAGGTCTTCAATATCAAAATTATTTAGGATAGTTTTTAGTGAAGAGGTAATAGAGTTATTTTTAATTTTTATAGTGATTTCATTCTTTATTTTATTTTTTACAGTAAAACCAGAACTTTCTAATTTAATTGCATCCTCTTCTGAGCGACAAACTATTAATATTTCTTTAACCGGAGATAGTTTTTTTAATAATAGTTCAAGTTTCCCATCATATGATATCTCCCCTTCCTGCACACATATAACTCTCTTGCATAACGATGTAATATCTTTCATGTAATGACTAGTTAGACATATCGTTGCATTAGTTTCCTTATTATATTTTTGAAGGAATTTTCTTAAATTTCTCTGTGCATTAATATCTAATCCAAGTGTCGGCTCGTCTAAAAATAGAATATTTGGTTCATGTATCAAAGCTGCTAGTAATTCTGATTTCATACGCTGACCTAGTGAAAGTTTTCTAACAGGTATGAATAGCTCTTCATCAATTTCAAGCATTTCCGATAGTTTTTTTATT
>QCBJ01000030.1 GCA_003281645.1 Prochlorococcus sp. AG-347-G20
TGGACCAATATGCAAGAAATCATGGGCTCTAGCAGGTCATTACTTCTCTGGTCAAACTGAAGTACTAGCAAAATCATGTAGAGTAAAAAAAGTTGGCATGCTATTCACAGCTAAATCACCAATTACAGGTTGGAGATTTAATACTTTATTAGCTACAACTCACATAGCCCTTTCTGAGGTTCCTAAGAAATTAACTACAGAATTAATCCATTCTAAATTAGATCTTTTCAAAAATTTTTGTAATACCTATACTGATAAACCTATTTTAAAAGTAGCAGGCTTAAACCCTCACGCCGGCGAGGAAGGTATTTTAGGTAATGAAGAGAAAGATTGGCTCAATGATGCATTAATTACTTGGAATGCAAAAAATAGAGGTATTGAATTATTAGGCCCTTTATCACCAGATAGTTGCTGGAATTCTTCTGTAAAAGCTTGGAGTGATAAAAATGCTGAAAAGCATGATGGCATTCTTGCTATGTATCATGATCAAGGTTTAATACCAATGAAAGTGATAGCTCTTAATTACTCAGTCAATACCACAATCGGTTTACCTTTTATAAGAACATCTCCTGATCATGGAACGGGATTTGATATTGCTGGCAAAGGAATTGCTCAATCTCAGAGCATGATTGAGGCTATTAAAGCTGCCGTAGAAATGACTAACAATTCAAGACTGCTTAACGCGCATTAAAACTTGACCAAATTCAACTGGTGTTCCATTTTCAACGAGAATCTCTACTATTTCAGCATTAAATTCAGATTCAATTTCATTCATTAACTTCATTGCTTCCAAAATACAAATAGTTTGGCCGACCTTAACAATATTACCTACTTCGACGAATGGCTCCTCACCAGGCGCTGCAGCCCTATAAAAGGTACCAACCATAGGAGAAGTAATTTCAGTTAGATCGGAACGTCCTGGGGGTGCCACGGGAGGTGCTTCAGGCTCGTTAACAATTGGGACATTATCATTAATAGTTTTTTGATTAGCAATTATTTGCTTATCAAATGAAGTATTAGAAACTAAATTATTAACAACTTGGTTCTGATCAAATACATTCCTTTTTATTTCGAGTTTAAAATCTTCTCCTTCTAGAGAGAACTCTTGTATATCACTTGTAGAGATTTTCTCTATTAAGCGATTTAAGTCTTCATGATCTAATTTCATAGCCATTAATTTTCACGTCCAAGATAACTGTCATTACGAGTATCAACTTTAATCATTTCTCCCACAGAAATAAATAAAGGAACCATAACTTGAGCACCTGTTTCTAGAATAGCTGGTTTCGTGCCCCCACTAGCGGTGTCACCTTTAACTCCAGGATCAGTCTCTATAACTTTCAAAGAAATAGATATTGGTAGTTCTACTTCTAAAACTTTACCATTATGAAAAATTACATTAACCTCCATTCCCTCTTTCAAATATTTTGCACCTTTACCGATTTGTTCAGAGGTGAGTCTTGTCTCTTCAAAACTTGTCATATCCATAAAAACATAATCACCAGACTCCACATAAGTATGCTGCAGGTTAGACTTCTCAAGGATAGCCTGCTGTACTGATTCTCCGGCTCGAAAAGTTTTTTCAACGACGTTGCCGCTTTGAACTGATTTTAATTTTGTTCGCACAAAAGCAGAACCCTTGCCAGGCTTGACATGTAGAAATTCTACAACACGCCAAACTTGTCCATCTAATTCGATGGTAGTACCTGTGCGAAAATCGTTACTGGAAATCATTCCTGTATTACATCCCCAAGGATCATAAACCTGCAAGAGTGCTATGCAAAAATTCTTATCAAATCAGAACAAACTTTTACTAATTCTATCAATTGTATTTTTACAGTTTTTTCTCTTAAAACCGATTCAAGTATTAGCTGATTTACCTACTGGAAATGCAGTGAAAGACCCTAGTGCAATCCTCAGAAACGCACTCCCTATCAAACAAGTTGAGTTACAAGAACTTCAACACAAATTAGAAGAAACTAGTGACCTTGTAAGAGGAGGAAGATGGCCCGCTCTTACGAAAACTGTTACAAAATGTCAATCTTTACTTAAAAAATACCAGGGTAAAATTATTCAAGAATTACCAAACGATAAAAAGAAAATTGCTGAAAAAACATTTTTTGAGCTAAAAGAAAATTTTGATAGTCTTCAAGATTACTCTAAATCAAAGGATAAATACTCATTTATAGCGACCCGAAGAGATGCTTTAGATAAAATAGGCGGATTAGAAGAATATTTTCTACCAAACAAATTTCCATACTCTATTCCCCAGGAATTTGATAATTTACCAAGATTATTGGGCAGAGCAAAAGTCAATATAAAAACCTCCAAAGGAGATATGCAAGCTATTGTAGATGGATTTAACGCCCCACTTACAGCAGGCGCATTTATAGATTTATCATCAAAAAACTTTTACATAGATTTACCTATCAACAGAGCAGAAGAATTTTTTGTACTGCAAACAGGTGATCCAATTGGTGAAGATATTGGTTACATAGATCCTGAAACAAACGAAGAACGTCATGTTCCATTAGAAATTAGAATTCCCGATGAAAAAGATACTTTTTATAATCAAACTTTTGAAGATTTAGGTCTTTACACAGAGACGCCAACATTACCTTTTGCCACACTTGGAACTCTAGGATGGTCCCATTCGAATACCGCAGTTGATGATGGGTCATCACAATTTTTCTTCTTTTTATATGAAGCAGAATTAAATCCAGCAGGTCGCAATTTAATTGACGGGAGGAATGCTGCCTTTGGTTACGTTGTAGATGGATTTGATGTATTAGAAGATCTTACTAAAGATGACACAATAATTTCGATTGATGTTTTAGAAGGAATTGAAAACCTCAAATTAAATGCATAAAGAAATATTAGAAGATATAGGGGAAAAAGAATTAATTAATAGGCTAGGAAAATTTATGCCTAAAAATCAAGTTTCAGATGATTGCGCTTTAATCAAAACTAAAAAAGAAAAATTACTTATTAATAC
>QCBJ01000031.1 GCA_003281645.1 Prochlorococcus sp. AG-347-G20
AGAGAAATTAACAGAAGGAACTGAAGTCAGTTCTAATTCAATGAAAGCATTAAATAGCAATCCTGCTAATACGATCGCTGTTAATGATATAAAAACAGTAGCTTAGATTTATAAAGAATCAGCTAAAGTCCACCACCCAGCAGCAGGGCCTATAAATCTCACTACAATCCATAAGATTACTAACCCTCCGATTCCAAACCAACTGGCCTTAATACTTAATTTAATTAGGTTATCTCTTTGATTGATTGTAAAGGGAAGCCATTCAAATAATCTTGGAGACTCATCAATTTTAGTTTTAGTATTATTTTTTTTTGGAGGTAAACCAAGTGTTTTACGTCTTTTTGCTTCTCCCATATTTCTTTAGTTATTTACAAAATCATGACCTAATCAAAAGGTAGCATATAGTTAATTTGTTTTGAGGGTTGAATGTTTTGCAAAAGTAATCTTCCCCAGTTTCTTTTATTTGCTCTTCCATCTAAAATTATTAACTTACCTGAATTTCTTCTTAAAGGAGAAATAGATCTTTCAAGTTTAATTCTAGCTTGAGGAAGAAAGAAGTCTCTAAACCAATCTTGAGAAAGCTTCTTTTTATGAGAGACAGTAATTGCATTAATGGGTTCTGACATATTCGGAATCGGAAGTAAAGGAATGATAATTTGTTCTGGAATTTGAATTAAATAAGAATTCATAATCCACCAGTCAAAACTAGAGCAAAGGATTTCATTTCTACCTGAGGGAATTGTCTCTAGCAATACTCTCTTACCGTAAGTAGAAGCTAATTCTGTAGCAAGATTAGTTTTTAAATCAATATCATCAGACAACACTAAAGTTAAACCCTTTCTAAAAAGTATTAACTTTTTGCATTTGTCCAAGATTGAATTAGTAAAAAGAGGATTATTAGGAAGCAACTGTTTAGAGGGTATATATAAAGAAATCTTTTTCTCTTCAAAATTACTCTTAAAATTGATAACCAAGTCAATATCTAAACTATGCTTTTTAAGATACATTTGGAAAAAATTATCTTTTCTCAATGCTGATAAAAAAACAAATTTATTATTTGAAAAAAATTCCTTAATTTGAAAGAGTTCATCTATTGGCTGTAAATACAAATTCCAATCTAAATTTGTATCGTTTAACTTTACCCAGCATGCCCAACCTTGAGATAATGCTTTGTTGACGGTTAAAAATTTATCAGAAAAAAAAGAATTTTCATGAAAAAAGTTTGACAAGAAACTAATTTCTTTTTCATCTAAATTGATATAACTATTTCCTAAGACCTTTCTCGAGAAGAACTTTTTCTTCAACAAATCATATATTTTTATAAATTTTTGATTAATTAATTCAAATTCTTTAAAATTTTTTGTCCAATCCTTTTTAAGTAAAGAAATCCTAAAATGATTTTTTAAATCCTGTTTTATATCCTCAATTCCTGAATAAACTATTCGATGATTTCTAAGATTACGAGAATTGGGATCATTAAGAAAATTTTGGATAGTTATCAAGTGAACATGATGGTTTGCAAAAATAAATTGATCATTTTTCAAAATAAAATTAAAACCTAGATTTTTCAATGAATCAATCTGAAATTGGCTTATAAATTGGATTTTTTCTTTAGATAAAATAAAAGTTGAATCCTCTTCCTTTAAAAATAAAGAAATCAAAATTGGAGGTAACCAATCATAGCTCAAGAAAATTTCTGAATTAATTAGATAGGTAGAATCATTTTCAATACATTTGGAAACTATCCTCCCAAAAGAATATATGTGCTCCCAATTAATACTTTGATCTCTCAAAAAATTTTTCAAATATTGATGACTTAAAATTTCAAGCATTTATAATTAATTTAATTTCAAAAACATGCAAAATTTATGAACCTAATATACAAAAAATTGGTATCAATAAAAGAGAGTCTTGAATTAATTAATTTATGAAAATTGGAATAGTAGGATTAGGATTAATTGGTGGTTCTTTAGGATTAAAACTCCAAAGTCTAAATCATACAATTTATGGAATAGCAAATAATGAATTTAATGAAAAAAAAGCTAAGGATAAAAAACTTGCAAATTTTGTTAGCTGTGATCTGAGCTTATTAAAACAATGTGAGCTAATAATTTTGGCATTGCCTATCAAAGATTTGATCAGTCCGTCGAAACAATTAGTAGCATCAATACCTCAGGAAACAATACTAACTGATGTAGGGTCTGTAAAAGAACCAATTGTAAATACATGGGAAAATTCACATCCTCTTTTTATTGGATCTCATCCAATGGCAGGCACAGAAAAAAAAGGAGTTGATTCAGGTTTTGAAGGTCTTTTTAAAAATGCAAAATGGATTATTACCCCTACACAAAATAGTGATTTAAATTCAGTCATAACTATTTCCGAGCTCATAAAATCAATGGATTGTGAAATTTGCCAAGCTTCGCCAAAAGAGCATGATGAAGCAGTATCTCTAATTTCTCATTTGCCTATATTTTTAGCTTCTGCCCTCATAGAAACTGCGCAAACAAAAAATAATCAATCTTTATTAGATCTCTCGCAAAAATTAGCTGCTACAGGATTTGCTGACACTTCGAGAGTTGGCGGAGGCAATGAACAACTAGGCCTAGATTTAGCTATTAATAATCAGATTAATGTTTTAAATTCCATAAATAATTTTAAAAATAAGCTGAATATACTGGAATCTCTTATTAAAGAAAAAAATTGGGATTTACTTTCTAAAAAACTTGCTGAAGCAAAAGAAAACAGACAAAATTTTATAAACTAAAATTTTCTATACCTTTGGAAGCTAAAACTTGCCTTGAAACCATTAATGCAGACTGACTAACACCTG
>QCBJ01000032.1 GCA_003281645.1 Prochlorococcus sp. AG-347-G20
AAATCAAAAACTTTCAGTAATTATTCTTGATGATTTAAATGAAGATCAATTAATAAAGTTTCAGGAAAATGAAGATAATTTAATTAGTTTTCAAATAGCTACCAAATTAATTAGAAATTATCCTTATAAATCTCTTGCTGCACATGTAATTGGTTATACTCAGCCAATTACCGAATCAGAATATAAATTCTTATCTAAGAAGGGTTATAAATTAAATGACTTAATAGGAAGAACAGGAATTGAATACGTTTACGAAGATTTTATAAGAGGTGAATGGGGCGGAGAAATGGTTGAAGTAAATTCATTAGGAAAGTTTCAAAGATCATTAGGTATAAGACCTCCGGTACAAGGTAATGATATTGAACTAACAATTGACCTCAATCTGCAATTAGTTGCTGAGGAAGTTCTTAAAGATAAAAAGGCTGGAGCGATAATAGTCATGGATCCAAGAGATGGTGCAATACGAGCGATGGTAAGTAGGCCTAATTTTGATTTGAATTTTTTTTCAAAGGATTTTAAGTCTGAAAAAGAATACAATAATATATTTAATTCTCCTCAAAAACCTCTTTTTAATAGAGCATTAAATGCTTATGATCCAGGGAGTGTTTGGAAAGTTGTAACTGCTTTAGCGGGATTGGAAAGTGGAAAATTTCCTATAAATACCATGTTAGATACGAAACCATGTATAACTTATGGGAGTCAATGTTTTAGAGAGCACAATGATTTAGGATTTGGGGTAATAGGTTATGAAGATGCTTTAAGAGTCTCTAGTAATACATTTTTTTATCAAGTAGGTTATGGAGTAGGAGTTGATGAAATTCATAAGGTCTCCAGAAAGCTTGGTTTTAATTCTTTATCTGGAATTGAAATTTCTGAACAAGAAAATATAGGATTAGTAGCCAGTAGTAAATGGGCTAAAGAAGGTAGAGGGTGGGGGCAACCAGGAAGAACCCCTTGGGTTCCAGAAGATATTGCGAGTATGTCTATTGGACAATTTGTCGTTCAAGTAACTCCGATTCAAATAGCTAGAGCATATGCAGCGATTGCTAATGGAGGTTATCTAGTTACTCCACATTTGACTAAAAAAGATGTAGAAAGTCTTTTAGATAAAAAACGTATTCCAATTGACATTGATCCACAAAATATTCAATTGATAAAAAGTGGTCTCAGGAAAGTAGTAGAGTCTGGCACAGGAGTATCAATTAATTATGGCGTTTCAAATTTACCTCCAGTGTCAGGTAAGACAGGAACTGCTGAAGATGGTGAAGGTGGATTAGATCATGCTTGGTTCGTTTGCTTTGCTCCTTCGGAAAAGAGTGAGTTGCTTATAGTCGCTTTTGCACAAAATACTCCTGGTGGAGGTTCAGTTCATGCACTTCCTATGGCGAAAGAAATTCTAAAAGTTTGGAATAAAAATAATTGATAAGAAGTTTTCAATTACAAATTCTTATGTTTTTATTTTTTTCATTTGCAGAAGTCTTTGAATAATATCTTCAATAGTTTTCGTATCTATCGGTTTACTATATGAGGACAAAAGTTGTCTCCCCAATACTTGACTTCCTAAATGCACTAATTGAATGCGTAATGAGGTAAGTAACTCTAAACCTATTCCACCAGAGAATGTAGCAATTGCGATTGGTTGACCATTAAATAAATTTCTAAAATCATCTCCTGAAACAGATAACCAAGCTATGAAGTTTGAGAGAATTGGAGGTATAGATCCATTATATTCAGGAGCACAAATTACCCACTTTTCTATTGTGAAAAGCTTTTTTTTTAATTCTTCTATTACAACTGGGATATTATCTTTGCTGTGAATTCTTGGATTAAATAATGGAATATCAAGAGTAGTAAGATCTAGTATCTCAGAACTTATTTTAAGCTCATTACTTTTTTCAAGGAATTTTTCTGAAAGTTCTAGATTTTTTCCACAACTAGCAGTAATGATTATAAGATCTTTTGGTTCAGTCATAAATTAGATAAATAAATTTAATAGCTAGCACCAGTTTTACGGTGATGAACTGCGGTTAAGCTATCGGATTTTAGTATATTACCGTGTAGTACTTCAGCGTATATTACCCAATGATCCCCACATTCCATTCTCTCTTTTACTGAAGCGTCTAACCACGCTAAAGATTCAGAGATGATTATTTGTTCATTGGGAGTTAATTCAATATCTAAACCTTCAAATCTATCTTCTCCTGGCGCAAAGGGTTTTGCGAATCTTTTCAAAGGTTCTTTAAAATCTTTTTCACTAAGAATATTTAATGCGAATGAATCTCCTATTTGCAGAAGAGACTCTACTGATCTATCTTTTGCTACTGCAATACTCAATCCCGGAGGTGAAAAACTTGCTTGACTAACCCAAGATGCAAGCATAGCTCCTTTGATATTATTCTCATCTTTGCCTTTAGAGGCAGTTAGAACGCAGAGTGAGCCAATTACTCTTCCGAGAGCTTGTAGCTTTGGATCCGTTTTGCTTGTAATCATTCCAGTATCTGACTTTCTGGGTTTTTTCTTTGCTTTTTTTAAAATTTTTCTTCCAAAGTGAGTTCCTATTTCTTCTAGTTCTTTAATCTTTGGTTTATTTGGACTAAATTTAATTCTTATAGGTTCAAAACTAAACTTAAAACCACCGTCTTTTAATTTTGTTTCAAGTAAATCTATAGCTTCGCCGCTCCAGCCAAAACTACCAAAAATTCCCACTGGTTTATCTCTATTACCCTCTGATAATAATGTCCCTAGTGCACTTACTATTGGAGTTGGGGCGTGACCACCTAGTGTTGGTGATCCAATTAAATATCCATCAGCGTT
>QCBJ01000033.1 GCA_003281645.1 Prochlorococcus sp. AG-347-G20
CTATCAAAATCAGCATTAATAGATTCTGAGTCCCAAAGAGGAGTATTTACTGAACCTAAAGTTATGGTGCACGCTCTTATTGAATTAGATCTCTCCTCTTCCCTCAAGCATTTAGTAAACATCGCTAATGCAGATTTTGAAACACAATAAGCTCCCCATTGGGGGAATGCATTATATGAGGCATGACTACTAACATTAATAACTAAACCACCATTTTTTCTCATTTGAGGAATTATTGAGCTGCAAATTTGAAAGACACTTGTGAGGTTTATTTGAATAGTTTGTTGCCATTGACCTAAATCCATTTCAATTAAAGGGCCATTAAATGCGCAACCGGCATTATTTATCAATACTGAAGGGCACCCATACTTCTCAATTGCTTCCTTAACACAATGCTCTATTTCTAGAGGATTAGATAAGTCACATTTTACTAGGTTAATTTTTGATTTAGTGGTCAACAGTTCGCTCTTTAGTTTCTCCATTAAATCCATATTCCTGGAGAGTAAAATTAAATTCCAGCCAGCGTTGGCAAAAGTTATTGCGGTAGATCTACCAATACCTTTCGTAGCACCCGTTATAAAAGCTAGTTTCAATTTATTCAGTTTTTTGAGGGATTTCACTATAAATCTCTTCAATATTATTTGCTTCGATAAATTTACCTAAAACCCTAAACTTTTTGTATCTTTCCTCAATTAATTTGTCTTCAGGCATTTGCAGTAAAGCATTAAGGTGTTTCTCAATAGCTTCTTTTAGTGTGTTGCCAGCATCTAAAGGCGCCCAATTATTCCCACCAGAAGGTTCTGGTAATACCTCATCTATTATACCTAATTTAAGTAAATCTTTGCCTGTAATTTTAAGTGCTGATGCAGCTTCTGGTGCCTTCGCAGCATCTCTCCACAAAATTGATGCACATGCTTCCGGACTAGCAACTGTGTAAACACTGTGTTCAAACATTAGTAACCTATCGGCAACACCTATTCCAAGTGCGCCTCCTGAACCTCCTTCTCCAATGACAGTAGCCACAATTGGAACTTTCAATCCAAACATCTCTCGAAGGTTTCTTGCAATCGCTTCACCTTGACCTTGTTCCTCAGCTTTTAAACCAGCATAAGCTCCAGGGGTATCAATAAATGTAAGAATTGGCAAAGAGAATCTATTTGCATGCTGCATTAATCTAAGAGCTTTTCTATAACCTCCTGGTTTTGCCATCCCAAAGTTTCTTACTACATTTTCTTTGGTGTCCCTTCCTTTCTGATGCCCTAACATCAACACTGGTCTATTATTTATCGAACCTATCCCCCCAATTAGTGCCATATCATCGCCACCATTTCTGTCTCCATGTAATTCAATCCAGTCATCACAAAACATTTGAACAAAATCCAAAGTACTAGGTCTTTGAGGATGTCTAGCTACCTGAATCTTTTGAGCAGGGGTAAGAGATTTAAATATTTCTTCTCTTCTCCTAGCAGCTAAGGTTTCAAGCTGCAGAAGCTGTTGACTAACATCTACTTCTGAATCTCGAGCTAATTCTTTTATTTGCTCTATCTGCTTCTCAAGTTCAACAAGGGGCTTTTCAAAATCAAGGAGGTAACGTTTAGCCATAATTTATACAGTTAATACTTTAGGCTGCTTATCAAGTCCAATCGCAGAAAAACCATGCTTTAAAGAAGCTGCTCCAATAAACTCCATTTTTTCAAGGGAAATGTTATTTCTTCCCCAACTAAAGTTTGTATGACACTTTTCAAATTCTAAAATCATAGCTTCTGCAAAGCAAGCAAACATTTCTCGTTGAGGGTTTTGCATTTCAGCAAGTTCCATCATATTCCAACCAATATCATGGAAAAACTCAACTATACCTCCTTTTAAAACATGAATATTTTCACCTTGAAATTTCTCATCAAGATTTTTGGGGTATCCACCATCAATCATTAAACATGGTTTTTTTAAGTTATCTGTATCAATTTCAATAGTTTTAGGCATACTTGCAACCCATACAACAATATCCGCCTGAGGCAATGCCTCATTTAAGGTTGTTACGGTGCCACCATCTAATTCTTTTTGTAACAGCGCTAGTGGTTCTTGTTGTCTTGCTACCATAAGAAGTTCTGAAATCCCAGTTTTATTGATAAGCCATCTGCAAACAGCACTACCAATATCACCTGTAGCACCAATTACAGCAACAGTTGCTTTTTTAAGGTCTATACCAATGCGAGGCGCATTTATTTCTAATTGCTTACAAATAACCCAGGCAGTATGAGTATTGCCAGTAGTAAACCTTTCCCACTCTAAAGAAGTATTTCTAATTTGTTTATGCTGTAGAAGATTAAAATTCTCAAAAATAATAGAAGTAAATCCTCCTAAAGCGGTAATGTTAATCCCTTTTTTCTGAGCTAGTTCCATAGCATTTAGTACTTTTCTTCTAGCAGTTTT
>QCBJ01000034.1 GCA_003281645.1 Prochlorococcus sp. AG-347-G20
ATATGTTTACAATCTAGGAATGGGGATACTCCAGTTTTAATAGCTAGACAAGTAGGTAGAGAAAATCAATCCAAAAAATTTTTTACTTTAAACACCATTCCTCTTAAAGAGATTGATATGTTATCAATCATTATTATTGGCAACTCTCAAACAACCTTAATCGATGAAATATTTATCACACCCAGAGGATATTTATAAAATTAAGCTTAGATAATAAATAAATTATCTATAGAACTTTTTTTCTTTGCTTTTTCTTTGTAAGAATACTAATCTTTTATAATAATGAATTAAGAAAATTAATTGAAAAATATTGGTTTAATTTTGTTTGACATTGATGGGGTAATCCGCAGCGTAGAAAATAGTTATAGACTTTCTTTAAAAAAAACAGTTTACAAATTTTCCGGATGGGAGCCAAGTTATATAGATATTGATAATGCAAAAAATGAAGGGATCTGGAATAATGACTGGGATTTAAGTTTAGAACTAATAAAAAGATGTATAAAAAAAGAGAACTTAAACCTTAAAATTCCTCCAAGAGAGGAAATAGTAAAATGTTTTGAAGAGTTTTACTTTGGAGGAGATCCGACTAAAGATAGTAAATACTGGTCTGGTTACATAACAAATGAGGAGTTATTAGTTGATAAAAAGTTTTTTGATTTAATTCAAGGTAATGGAATAATCTGGGGTTTTGTTAGTGGTGCAGAGTCTGCTTCTGCAAAATTTGTTTTAGAAAAAAGACTTGGACTAAAATCACCACCATTAATATCTATGGGAGATGCCCCTGACAAGCCTGATCCTAAAGGTTTTATTAACTTATCAAAAAAGCTAATTGGAGATAAACTTGGCGAATCAAATATTCCCATTGCATATGTAGGAGATACTATTGCAGATATAAATACAGTTATAAACGCTAGAAAGGAAATACCATCTCAGAAATTCATAAGTATCGGAATAGCTCCCCCTCATTTACATTTAAATTCTCGATTAAAAGAACGTAATTCTTACGAAACAAATCTTAGAGATGCAGGCGCTGACTTGATTTTAAATTCTATTTATGACCTTAAAGACATTAATTTTAACTTGTTTTAAGACAAATATTAATTAAAAAATTTTTTAAATAAATCACGGAGAGGTAGTAGTTCAGAATGAACTCATATGGCAGCATATGGAACTATATGGAAGCATAAAAAATAAGAAAGTAGGATTTTCCTACCCTAAATCCTACCCCTATGTTTTTACTGCAATTTAAACCCTTTATTCAATAATTTGGGAATGTATTTGGATAATGGAGATTGGGTGAAATCAGGAGTTAGTTAACCAAGGATTAAAAATTTAATGCTATTGGTTAACTCCTGACTGACTATAAAAAAATCGTTAACGGAAAGGTAAAATTATAAATTTATTATCCATAAAGTTCATATTTAGGAAAGTAAGGGTTTTTATTGCGGCAAATTAGTCAATATTTACTATATACATAAGAGAGATTTATTAAATTTTTTCAGAATGCTTAAGATGTCCTAAATTAATTGCAATAAGTTAGTGTTTTATATCCAATCTGAAACTTCTATTGTCGAGATATTAACTCCATGAGTAGCTATCCAAGAGCCATAGGTTTCAAAGAACTTTTGCATATTTCCCTCAGGAGCCTGATGAATAACAATAACTTTTTGAGGATCTTGCTTGCTTTGACCTCTATAAAGAGGCTTGATATCAAATTCAGAAAGTCTTTCAACTGATTCTTTACTATCAAAGAATTCTAACCATTGATCAAAAGTAGATTTAATTTTGAATGTGAAGACAGTTGTTAGCTTAATCCCCATAAAAAATCAATAATATTTGACTAATGGTGAATATAACTAGTAAATCATTAGATATCTAGTAATTTATTTGAATTCTAACTTTAATCGTAAATCATCCTCCAAGAGAGTCTATTAAAACTCAAATAATTCAGTAGAATTATATTAATTTAATATCTGTTTTGAATAAGAGACATCAGTTAAATATAAATATAGATGAGGCTTTACTAAAGCAATTAAAAGCTTGTGCTTTATCCGAGGATTTAGCTTTAAGTGTTTTTTTAAGAAATTCACTTAGGAAAATAGTTTCTAGTAAAAGACAGGATTTTCCAACTAAAAAAAATCCTTTTTCGGAAATGGACGCCTTGAATTGCACTAATTTCATGAGGGCATTATTTCAAAAAAAGCGTGTTAAAAAGCCTTATTCATGCGACTTAGATGCATTTAATGAGCTTA
>QCBJ01000035.1 GCA_003281645.1 Prochlorococcus sp. AG-347-G20
GAAAATTAATTCAAAAAATATGAGTAATATAATTTCTTCAGATAATTCAAATTTGAAAAGAATATTATCAGATATTTTCCCAAATAAAAAAATAATGATTCAGGATAATAATGATGGGTCGCAAACAATTTTTTTATCTTAATTTACTTATTCTCAAAAGAATATTTATACAATTTATGTAATGTTTATTTTTTTGAGAAAAATTAGTAAAAATTACTCTCGCGGAATTTTTTGAAGATGTTATCGTTCATAAACGTTCATCCAAGTTTATATCTCTGGACGCATGATATGGGAGTAGGGAACGGGATTCTCATTAACTGCAAAAGACCATGAATAACCTCTTACAAATAAGAGAAAAAATCAAAAGAGCCAATAGGCTATATGAAGCCCAACTTTTGGCAACTAAAAGTGGAGAAGTTACTCCATACAGAAGATCCGTCTTTGAAGAAAGAATCAGGAAAACACAAAAAGAAATGAAATTGAAAGACTCAAAAAATTAAATTCTTTTTTGAAACTGATCTATAAAGGGGGATTTTATCCCTCTTTTTTTATTTTTATAAAAACAACGTAATTATTAATTTATTTTTTCGACTATCTTTTTTAAAAAGAATATAATTTTGATGCTTTTACTATTGATTTAAATTATATAAATGGCAAATTTAATTCAGTAATTAAGAGGTAAATAAATATGTTTAAAAAGAAAAATAAACAAATTAAAACCTCGCCCAATAAATCAAATTTAGATCAAGTTTTATGGTTTATAGAAAATTATTTGCCCCAAAAGAAAGATCGAGGTGTTCAAAAAAAATTGTATATGGATAATCTAGAAGCAGAGACTATTAAGATATTTTCTAAATTAGCCTCTACACGTTCGAAAACATTATTACCAACCACAAAAAATACGACAATCTCTTTTACCTTTGGCAATTGGGCCTTGCCTTACCTGAAATTGCTTAAGAAAATAGGAATAGCTAAGTAAGAAAATTGTGATCGGCTAGAAGTAGATTTATCCCGCAAATAAAAATAAATAAAGATTAAAAAGTCTCAGAAAGTTCTTTTTGAAATTTAAGGAGGAATACTTACTTTACATAAAAAATACAATTGCTAAGCTTAAGATAAGAGATCTATTCATTAATGTTTCTAAATTATCTGCCTAGTGAAATGGTTGAAGTTGTTGGTTTGACAATGATTTTTTCATTTCTAGTTGGAACTATCTTAATTTTGTTATTTACATCAGATCAGGCAAATACAAAGAATCTATACTTAAAGAAGGCTAAATAAATTTTAAATAATTTTTTTATCTATAAATGCCCTCTGTTTTTAATAAAGTTAAGTCGCAAGTGTGGAACATAATTTTTAATATTGATACATAAACAAATTTAAGATTATGGGCGAAGCTAAAAGAAGAGAAAAATTAGGATTGCCACCTAGACAAAAAAATGAATTAAATAAATCTGATAGATACCTTTCATGGCTTCCAATTACTAAATCAAGAATTAAGAAATATCCTTATATGGGTGTAGCAACAATGGCATTAGGAGCGATAATTTTCTTAGTAAGTGGTGGCGCAAATAGTATTAATTAGTAAGATTTTGGCTTGGCTTAGAATATATCTAAGATTCTTTTTGTAATAGTTTAACGCCAGATATTATTGAGATTATTGAAGCCATACCAAGAAATATAGAGTAAAAAGGTTGCAAATTAATAATGCCAAAATTACCCGTATGCCATTTTATTAACCAAAAAGCATCTATTCCTAATGGTTGAAGAATACTATAAATAGTCCCAGATACAATAGTAATTAGTAAGGGGATTGCTGAAATTGCGGTTATTTTTCTGTGTATTTTTCTTTTATTGGTTTTTAATCTTTCCATTTATTTCCTTAAATAAATATGTAATTCTTTTTCGTTTTTGCATGGCATCCATTTATCCTGGTTCTTGTGTGTTCCTATGCAACCAAGTTCTAAAGACCTTTTTTCAGCTTCCTCTTCAGAAAGAAATGTACCTCTCATATGCGCAAGAGAATAATTATTGAAATTTAGAGATAAGAAAAATAAAAAAATAAAAAATTTGACATTTCTAATAATAATACGCATTTTTAACTTTTGAGGATAGAGTCACAAAGACTAGATGGATTTGCTTGTTTAACTATTTTTAGTCTTTTGATAAGTTTGTCTCGATCTATTTGATGTTTTAAATATTTAATACATAAATTTTTTTCCTTATATACCTCTGCTATTGGAGTAAT